>CADEDY010000003.1:151298-354321 GCA_902826215.1 uncultured Bacteroidota bacterium | reverse complement strand
CATCATCCTTGGCCTCTTGCTCATGAACTACGACGACTTCTATGAGGAAAGCAAAGGCGCATATTGGAGTGTGGAGAGCATGGATCGAACCGAGCGCTGGACGGTCTACGGCTTACAGTTCTGGAACGTGATCAATGTTCTGGTGCTTCTCCTGATCATCTATCGGTTGATCAAGCGCTTCGGTAAGAAGAGCGCACAACAACAACCGGTCTAGTCACTTCTGCCAAGGCAGTGTTCCTATCAAGCAACAGGCCACCCCTCCCTACTCCACCACCACGCTGAAGTACGCATACCCTTCTTCAACGCCCTCACCCCCTCGGGCTCCCGCATAGGTCTTCAACGCGAGGGTGCGGTCGTCCTTCCACACGACCCGTTCGATGCTCCGGTCGTCCATCACGATCACGCGCAGCGGGCGCAACCCAGCAAGGCCCTGCCCCTTTGTGATGCGGTACAACACCACCATCGCCCGGTGGGCATAGTAGTTCGTATAGTCAGGCCCATCGTAGCTGGAACACACCAGCATCCGATCCTTTGCCGGTGAGAGCAGCAGATCCATGACGCCCGCATCGTAGTCGGCCGGCAACGTCAACTTAGCATCGGTCTCGTGGTCCAGCAGATACGTCTCACACATGCCCTCGCCGCAAAAGCCGATCATATGGCTACGCACTTCCGGGATCAACCCGAGGTACTGGTACGAGCCTTCGTAGTCGTTCGTCTCCTGGAACTCGAAAACGGTACGCGCCGTGCGTACCACGAACACCCCCGGGCTATCCGGCTTCATCGCGTGCCCGACCACAACGGATGCACCGCCCTTCGCCTCCAACCGCAGGTATTCGAACTGCGTGATCACGGTCATGGGCAGCTCCGCCAGATCAACCTCGTCCACCGTATCGGGTAGAAGCATCGTCGGCAACTCCGCGAATGCCGATCCCATTTGGGCCAGCATCGCGGTGGGCAACAGCAGCATGAGCAACAGACCGAAGGTTTTCATGGATGCAGGATGGGGATCCGGAGATACCTCAAAGCAACAACAGTGCCCCGCTCGCCCGATACGGCGACCCTGATCGCAGGGAAACCCATCCGTGTTCTTGAGGCTTCGCACACAACCGGCAAATACGTGGTAGGCTTGGCCTACCTCCACCACTTACGGCAATAGCAACCGCACCGGCAACGAGCTCCCTTCCACCGCACGCAACAGATGCACACCGGTGGCAAGGCCCGCGATGGGGAGCACCGTGCCCGGGGCTTTCACCCTTGTTCGCAACACCTCGCGCCCTGCTGCATCCACCAATTGCAATTCCTGTTCGCTCGCGCCGTGCGTGAGGCTCACGTGCAGGCCATCGCTCGCCACGAAAGCCGTGAAACTCGGCGCGAGGCTGAGATCCGCGATCCCCGCGGGCGTGCTTGGCGTAAAGCGATACAACGTGCCTTCCGGCGGAAAGCCGTGCAACGCATCGAAGTCGAAGTTCGCCACCGCATCCACGGTCGGGTCGAAAGGATCACCTTCCACCCAAACGCGGGCAAGACATTGAGTGAAGCTGCTGTTGGCGTGGAACAACCCACAGTTCGGTCCGGTCTGATCATTGAAGACCAAGCCGCCACCGCTGTTCGGGCCGGTGTGCACGCTAGCGATGCCGGTAGCCTGTTCCATACGGATCTGCCAACTCGCCTGGTTGCCCGCAGGGCCTTGCGCCAAGTGCCAATTGGTCCATTGCGCCGTAAGCACATATGCGCCCGGCTCACCTGTAAGCAGGTAGCTCACCGTGCTCGTGGCATCCACCGCCTCCAATTCAGTGAAGAGCCCATCGATGATGACGGCGGAAGCCGTGCGGTCGAACCGTAGAAAGCCCCAGTCACCGATCACCATGCTGTACGGAGAGCCTAGCGTAAAGGGCTGTCCGAAGAGTTGGAAGACCTGTCCATCCAATTCGCTGATCGCGTCGAAGCCACCGTCATCGAAAGAGCAGTCGATGGCACCCGTCAGCGGTGCATAGAGCGCGGTGGTCTGCTCGAAGCTATAGGTGCTTTGCGCCTGTGCGCCGATGACGGACAACGCGACCGAAAGTGTAAGGGTATACTTCATGGCAAAAGGGGTTTGCCCCGAAAGAAGTGCAGCGCGTTCGCGATCACTGGCAACGAACGAGGAACGGCACGGAAAGAGGGTACTTGGGGAACGTCTTGTCACGCTATGAGACGCAACGTTCCGCCCCGCGACGAACGGGGTACTTGCAGACGACCATGAGGACTTTGGACCGTGCATGTCCCGGGTGCTAGGTATCGGTGCCCTGGAGGCCATTGCTGGCTCCGCAGCGAGCAGAAGCAGCACCAAGGAACGCCATCCCATGGCGATCCTGCTGTTACCCGAAGCCCACCGAGCCTAACGCCTTCAGGGTCTTGAACATTTCGGCCTCGCAATTCCCGACCTTCGCGCCCGAATGAACGTCCTATCAGTCGAAAAGGTCGCCAAGCGCTATGGCCCGCGCCAGCTCTTCTCCAACATTTCCTTCGGTCTGGAGAACGGCCAGAAGACCGCCATCGTGGCCCGCAACGGCACGGGCAAGAGCACCCTGCTCAAGTGCATCGCCGGGCTCGAAACGGTGGACGACGGCATCATCACCTTCAACAAGGGCTTGCGCGTGGGCTACCTGGACCAGAGCGTGCACATGACCGCCACCCACAGCTTGGTGGACGAGATGCTCGACCAGGACGATCCCGTGACCAACGCGGTGCGCGCCTATGAACACGCCGTGGCCCGCCACGTCGACGAAGCCACCATGAATCAGGCCATCGACCAGATGACCGAGAACAACGCGTGGGACTTCGAAGCCCATGTGCAAGTGCTGCTGCACCGTTTCGGCCTGCGCGACATGGAGCAGCCGGTGAACACCCTGAGCGGCGGCCAACAGAAGCGCCTCGCCATGGCCAAGGTCCTCATCCACGCCCCCGATGTGTTGATCCTCGACGAGCCGACCAACCACTTGGATGTGCACATGATCGAGCAGCTCGAGGATGAGTTGAGCGTACCCGGCCTCACCCTGTTGCTCGTGACGCACGACCGCTACTTCCTGGACAACGTCTGCGACGAGATCATCGAAATGGAGTTCGGCGAGTTCACCCGTTTCAAAGGGAACTACACGTACTACGTGGAGAAGAAGGCCGCCTTGGATGAAGTGCGCGATGCCACCCAGCACCACCTGCGCGGGTTGATGAAGAGCGAGTTGGAATGGGTGCGCAAGATGCCTCGGGCTCGCGGCACCAAGAGCAAGAGCCGCCTCGATGCCTTCGACCGGATCAAGGCCGATGCCACCCGCGACTTCTCCCGCGACGAGGTGAAGATCGATGTGAAGACCGAACGCCTCGGTGGCAAGGTGATCGAAGCACGCAACCTCACGAAGGGTTTCGGAACAGCGGATACCGATACCTACAAGCCCATCGTGAAGGGCTTCAGCTATTCCCTGAAACGCGGCGACCGCATCGGCATCGTGGGTCCCAACGGCATCGGGAAGAGCACCTTCCTCGATCTGCTCGTGGGCAAGCTGCCACCCGATGCGGGTACCGTGAGCATGGGCGACACCGTGATCCTCGGCACCTTCGATCAACGCGGCCTGCAACTGACGGAGGACAAGCGCATCATCGATGTGGTGCGCGACATCGCGGAGATGATCCCCTTGAACAAGGGCAAGACCTTGACCGCTTCCGGCTTGTTGGAGCGTTTCCTCTTCGACAAGGAACAGCAGTGGCAATACGTGAGCACCTTGAGCGGTGGCGAGAAACGTCGCCTCTACCTCTGCACGGTGCTGATGAAGAACCCGAACGTGCTGATCCTCGATGAGCCCACGAACGACCTCGACATCCCTACCCTCAACGCGCTCGAGGATTTCCTCGTGGACCTCGACATCTGCCTGTTGATCGTGAGCCACGATCGCTACTTCATGGACAAGCTCTGCACGAAGCTGCTGGTGTTCGAAGGCGAAGGCAAGATCAAGGAATGGGTCGGCAGCTACACCGAACTGCGCGAGCGCCAGAAGTACGAAGCCACCAAGCCCAAGGAAGTGAAGGAGGTGAAAGTGAAGGAAGAGAAGAAGCCCGAAGCCGCCGCCAAGAAGCTGACCTACGCCGAACGCCTGGAACTGCAGAAGATCGACAAGGAGATGCCGAAGCTCGAAGCCAAGAAAGCCGAGCTCGTCGAGTCCATGGGTAAAACCGGCGTGGACCACCACCGCATCATGGAGCTTTCGCTCGAACTCGAAAAGACCGGCAAGCGCTTGGACGAGATCACGGATCGGTGGTTGGTGCTGAGCGAGAAGGAGTGAATGCGAATGCGTCCACAGATAAAGAGGATGATCCGCCTATCGGCGGCTCTTTTCTGGGTGACAGACTGAGCTGACTGCTTTGAATGGCAAGTCGTACCATTGTGTATGCCGGTCCAGGATCCAGAAACCTACGCGGTCATCGGTGCAGCTATGGAGGTGCATTCGCATCTAGGTCATGGCTTTCTGGAGGACGTTTACCAAGAGGCACTTGCTCGTGAACTGACCATCCAAGGCGTACCGTTCGCACGCGAATGCGAACTACCGGTGCATTACAAGAATGAGCGTTTGCCCTGTCATTACCGAGCGGACTTCGTCTGCTTAGCGAGTGTGGTCGTCGAGTTGAAGGCCTTGGCCAAGCTATCAGGAGCCGAACAAAAGCAGATCATCAACTACTTGAAAGCTTCTGGCTATCAACGCGGCTTGGTCCTGAACTTCGGTACCGAGCGACTTCAGTATGACCGCTACGCACCTTAGTAGAAGGGTCTGAGAACATTCAGGCTGCCGCTAGGCAGGCCATCCTCTTCATCTGTGGACGTATTCCAACTAGAATTTCGCGCAAGGAACGACCCGCCGCTTGCTGGCTGCGCGCTTCTTGTGGCGCGAGGCGATCTCGTAACCGAGGGTGATCTCGTGTGCGCCAGCTGATTGACCGGCCAGGCGGGAGATCGTGATGTCGTAGCTGTAACCGATGCGGAGGTCCTCGATGATGGTGCCGACGAGGATGGCGATGGCGTCGTTGTTCGCATAGCCCAGCTCGTAGCGCTTGAAGAGCGGCAAGCCACGGTACCAAAGACCAACAAAGACCGGTTCGCGTTCAAAGTAGACCCCGAGGTCCAACTGATCAAACTTCTGTTGCGCCTTGTAGTTGAAGGCGAAGACGAAGCTCTGCGGGTTCTTCTGGATCACCGGCGTGCGCACGCTCATGCGGTAGCCGCCCTGCATACTGAACTTCATCGGGATGCGCGACTCGTTCTGTAACAACGATTGGTTCGGGCGGTTGAGGTGATGGAGTGCCGTGCCCAACCACATCTTCGGGGTGAAGAAGAGCAGGCCCGTACCCATGTCGGCATAGCTCACGTTCGTGCCGTCCATGCTTTCGTAGGTGCCTACCGTGCCGCCGCGCGCCAGCTGATCACCGAACACCAAGCGCGAGTAGTCCACGGCGTGCTGCACGAAGCCGATCTGCAATGCCGGTCGCAGGAACACCTTCCGCTTCAATTGGATCTCGTAAGCGTACTGACCGGTCACACTGGTATACCGCAAGGCACCGGAACCAGCGCGGTCGTGGTGGACCATCATTCCCAGACCACTGCTCATGCTGCTCAGGTTATGGTCCATCGCGAAGTTGGCAGTGACGAATGCCCCAGGGATCGCTGGCCATTGATCGCGGGCGACCAGTCCGAAACGTGTTTGTAGGCCGGTGCCGGCAAAGGCGGGATTCAAATAGGTCGGCGTCGCGTAGAATTGCGTCAGCTGGGCGTCCTGTGCGGCGATGCGCGACAGTCCCACCCAGCATGACACGATCACCGTTGCGATCCTACTTTTCATTCCGGGTCAGACCATCACGCGCATGGATCGACTCCAGCATGATGTCCAAGGCCATCTCGCGGTCGTCGCCTTTCACGTTCGCTGTCAGGATGCTCGTGCGCGTCACGAAGCCCGGTGCTTCAACGGACATGGTGTACTCTGCATCCGGAGACAGCACCATCAGGAAGCGACCGGTCTTCTCGTTCGTGTTGTACACCCCGACGATCTCCTCCCCCGTTTGATCGGTCAAGAGAATGCGGGCTTTGACGGGCTCATCCATCATATCGGCGACCACGCCATGCACGATCACATTGTCCAACTGTGAATTCGGGAAGGTGACCTGGTAGATGTCCTGCATCCCCATGCCCTCGGCCCGCTCGCTGCTGAAGTAGCCCGTGTGGCCATCGGCGCTCAGGCAGAAATAGATGTCATCGTTCACGGTGTTCAAAGGATAGCCCATATTCTCCACAGCAGACCAGCTGTTCACATCGGCATCGATCAACTGCGTCTTGAAGATGTCGTATCCGCCCATCGTGTTGTGCCCTTTCGAGCAGAAGAAGAAGGTGACACCATCGCTGTGCATGAAAGGCGCATCCTCGTCCTCCGCCGTATTCACCGTAGGACCGAGGTTGAGCGGCAAGCTCCACTCGCCATTCGGCAAGCGACGGATGCGGTAGATGTCGCGCCCACCGAAGCCACCGGGACGGTCGCTGGTGAAGTAGATCTCTTGTGCACCAGGCGCGATGCTCGCACTGGGCTCGTGATACTCGGAGTTGATCCGTGGGGTCATCAACTCCGGCTGCTGCCATTTGCGGGCATGCATCCGTGCTTCATACAGATCACCGCTCACGAGGTTCTGTTGTGTGCGATAGATGATCAACGACGTACCATCAGGGCTCAGACCCACGGTGGCATCGTGCACCAAGGTGTTCAATGGAGCACCTGCACTCACGGCATTCGTCCAGACCTCGTCGATGCGGATCGCGGTGTAAATATCCTCGAACCACTGGTCGAACGGATCCTTCATGCTTCCTGTGGTTCCTTCGCGTCTCGAGGTGAAGTACATCGTATTGCCGTCCGCGGTCACCAGCGGGCAGTAATCGTGCGAGGCGGAATTGATCATGGCACCCATGTTCCGGATCTTCAATTCGACCGGTGCTTGAGTGAGCGACTTCGCGGTCTTCACCATGTTGCGCTCCCGTTCAACTTCGGCATCGGTCACGGCACGACCCGTCTGCTGTTGGTAGCGATCGAGCAAGGCCAAGGCATCGTCGAATTGCTGTTGACGGTGACGCGCGACCGCGAGCTGGTAGTAGGATTCCGTGTACTTCTCTTCCGCACCGCGTTCGAAGTACTGCACGGCTTTATCCTTCTGACCGGGAATGTTCACCAAGCACAGACCCATCTCGTGCTGCACTTCAGCAAAAAGCGGATCCACGGGCAACAAGCGCTTGTAGATCTTGGCAGCATCCTCATACTCCTCATTGGCCAAGAGCGTCTTGGCCTGATCGAGCATCTGGTTGTGCAACTTCTTGTAGCCCTGTTGCGCCATCATCGGCGTGCACAGGAGAAGAAGTATCGCGGGGGTAAAGGAACGCTGCATGGTTCAACGGAGTAATGTGACATCGCCCTTCAGGATGGTCTCTTCGCCATCACTGAACTTGGCATAGGCTTTCCAGACGTATACATCCTGCTTGGCAGGTTGGCCACGGTAGTAGCCATCCCAACCGATCTTGATATCGTCGGAGACGAAAAGCAGTTCGCCCCAGCGGTTGAATATTTCGAGCTTGTAATCCTCCACACCCTGATAGAGCGGGAAGAAGTGATCGTTATCGAAACTGCGCGGGTCGTAGACGCCACCCGTCGGTCCGGTGCTGTTCGGTGTGAAGGCATTCGGGAACAGGATCTCCCCGGCAGCCAGTGCAGTGACGGCTTCCGGCAGCAAGAAGGTATCGGGACAGTTCCACGCGTTGTTGGCGATCAACATGACGTCGAACTCACCTGCCTGCGTGTAGTAGTGCACCGGGTTCATTTCACTGGAGAAGGCGCCATCGCCGAAGTCCCATTGGTACAGCGAGGCATTGCTCGAGAGGTTGTACGTGAAGACCGGCTCGCTGGGTACAGCCACCTCGTTGGGTTGCAGCACGAAAAAGGCCGTAGCACGCGGATGCACGACCACGGAATCCACCTTGGTCATGGTATTGGTACCGCCGCCTATGCCAGTTGAAGTCAAAGTCACCGAATAGACCCCTGGTACGTTGAAGACATAGACAGGGTTATCGGCAGTGCTCGATCCTCCGTCGCCGAAACTCCACAGGTAGGTCGATCCCTGCAGGCTGGTGTTGGTGAAGGAGACCACCAGAGGCGCACAGCCTTCACCCTGCCCCAGGAAGCTGGCCGAAGGAAGCGGCGGGGTGATGGTGATGACCTGTGATGCCGTATCGGAACAGTAGGTGCCACTGACAACGAGGGTGATGGTGAAGTCGCCCCATGTGCCGTAGGTGTGTGCGCCGGGTGAAACAATGGTCGATGTGGCACCATCTCCGAACGACCAAGCATGCGACCACGGACCGGGTGAACTGTTGTTCAACATGAGCACATCCGCATTCGGGAACTGCTGGGTGTTGGGTGTTGCTTGGAACGCCGCCACTGGAACCGGATGAACCGTGATCGTTCGTGATGCGGTGGTGGTGCATCCATAAGCGGAAGTGGCCGTGAGCGTGATCGTCCGCACCTGATCGATCGTGGTGTTGTTCACGTACGTGTAGGTCGGTTCGAAGCCGAGCAGGACCGTGCCGTCGCCCATCGCCCACTGGTAGCTCGCGGCGCCCGTACTTGTGTTGACGAGATCCACTGCGAAAGGCGAACAGACAGCAGTGTCCACATCGAACCCAGCGACGACCGCTGGATAGACCTGGATCTGACTCGTCGTCGTGTCGGTGCAGCCGTGTATCGTGGTAGCGATCAAACGAGGATCAACGAACAAGGGCGCAGTGCCTGTATTGATGTAGGTGTGCGAGGTACCACCCGTTCCGCCACTGGTGCTTTGGCCATCGCCGAAATCCCAATCCAAGCTCGTGGCTCCGATGCTCAGGTCCTGGAAGGTCACATCCAAGGGTTGGCAGCCAGACTGCACATTCGGAATGAACTGCGCGATGGGCTGTGGATGGACCAACAGCGGCGCGCTGGCGGTATCACTGCAACCGAACGCAGAGGTCGCCGTCAACTGGATCGTGAAACTCGCGTCGTTCAACCCTTGGTTCGTGTACGTATGCGAGGGCGAGGTCGCTGCGGAGCCCTGCCCGTCACCGAAGGACCAGGAGTAGGTCGTTGCACCGGTGCTCACATTCGTGAATTGTGCGGGCAAGGGTGCGCAGCCGACACTGTCCCCAACGAAGCCTGCCTGCACAGCAGGAAAGACCTGCACTTGCGTGGTGGCCGTGTTCGTGCATCCATGCGATGTGCTCGTGGTGAGGCTGATCGGATAGGTCACTGCTCCCGGACCAGCGTAGTTGAACCACGTGTGCGCATGCGCATTCAAGGTGGTGTCCGAAGTGGCGCCATCGCCATAGGTCCAGGTATAGATCGACGCACCTGTACTCAGGTTGGTGAGCGTGGCCGTGAGCGGATGACAACCGGTGGTGGGAGCGACCAGGATCTGCGCAGTGGGCACCGGGTACACCGTCACCGCGTCGTAGGTGGTATCGGTACAGCCGAATGCATTCGCGCCGATGAGCGTGATAGGATAGACGACGTCCGCGTTCGTATTGTTGAAATAGAGGTGCGTCGGTGATGGTCCACTACCGGTGGATCCGTCACCGAAGTCCCATTGGTAGCTCACGGCACCCACCACGGAAGGCAAGGTCACCGTATGCGGACTGCACCCACTATCGGGTTGCGCCACGAAGGTGAAATCCGGCGTTGGATACACGAGGATCTGTTGAACGAGCGTATCGGAACAACCCGCGTTGGAATTGGCGATCAAGCGCACGCTCAGGTTCTGCAGGAAGAGCGTGGTGTTCACATACGTGTGCGATGGGTTGACGGCTGCACTGCTCGTGCCGTCACCGAAGTCCCACAGGTAGCTTGTCGCACCAGTGCTCATGTTCGTGAAGTCCACGGCCAAAGGCGCACAACCAGGCACGGCATTATGGCCGAAGATGGCTTGAACACCGGGGGCGACCGTGATCGGTGCTGTTGCCGTATCAGCACAACCGAAGGTGGTGCTCATGATCAGCTGCACCGTGTAGACACTGTCCTGGGTGCCCACATTGATGTACGTGTGGCTTGGCGAGGTCGCGTTCGAAGCGCCGCCGTCGCCGAAGGTCCAGATGGCATCCACCCCACCGATGCTGGTGTTGTTGAAGTTCACGGTGAACGGCGAACAGCCCAGGTCGTCGCTCGGAACGAACGAGGCGATCGGCTTTGCTTCCACCACGACAGGCAATGTTCCCGTTCCACTGCAATAAGGCGTGGTCGCAGTAAGGGTCACGGTGTAGCCACCAGCACTCGCGTACAAGTGGTTCGGCGATTGCACACTGTCAATGCTTCCATCGCCGAAGTCCCAAGCCCACGACGTGATCGTGTTGCCGGGTTCTGTGACAGTGAGGTCCGCGAATGCCGCAACCACACCTTCGCAAACGTTCTGCGCACCGATGACCACTTGCGGTGGTTCATACACGTTGATGGTATGGTTGGCCTCATCGACGCAACCTTGGGAGTTCTCGACGTGAAGGGTCACGACATATGCACCGGGCGTTCCATAGAAGTGCGGCGGCGGATCTTGAAGTGGGCTCGAGGATCCATCGCCGAAATCCCACAGGAAGGAAGTACCACTGATGGACGTATTCGTGAATGCCACAGTGAGCTGATCACATGCCGCATCCTGATCCACCGTGAACTGAGCGTTCGGACTGGGTAACACGTCAATGACCACCGAGGCGGTATCAGCGCATCCCGCTGTAGCCCCCTGAATGCTGGCCGTGTAGCTCACCGTGTAGGACCCCGGCGTATTGAAAGTATGTGCTTGATCACCGGCACCGGTCCAATTGAATCCGGCACCAGCTCCGAAGTTCCACTGGAAGTAGTTCGCGCCACCGATCGTTGTTTCGTTGAACTGCACAACCGCGCCAGCGCACACCGGGTTCGGTGTACCCGTGAGCGTGACCGATGGTGGTGGAACGATATTGATGGTGACGTACGCGGTATCGATGCCACAGTAATTGCTGTCGAGCAGCATCACCTCGTAGCTACCGATGGCCGGGTACTGGATCGTGCGAGGGAAGGTCGGTGGCCAAGGCGTCCAATCGATGATGCTATCCTGACCGGTTCCCCAGTAGTCACCGAAGTTCCAGTATTCGTAGCGCTGGAAGATGTTCCCTTGGTTGAAGCAATTGCGATCCGTCGTGTTGGCGAAAGTGACGGTTCGATCGGGCCAGCAGAGCAGCGTGGCGCTCGGCGCGATGGTCGCGTCGTCGATGTCCCAGATACGGATCGGATTGAAGGTGGCGAAGCTGGCCCCGCCCTGCAGGTTATTGCAGGTGTTCTCAGCCGTCAGCCGCACGGTGGTCTCACAGTCCACGGTTCCCTGCTGATAGGTGTGCGGCAGGGTCTGTCCCCAGTTGGTGTGATCGAACGTGAGGATCGGTGAGCCGTCGCCGAAGTCCCACGTGAAGACCGTGTTCGGCGAAACGTTGGTACTGCTGTTGATGAACTCGACGACCTCGGGCGCGCATACCTGGGTGAGCCCTCCGACAGGGATCTGGATCGAAGCGCTGCTACTTTGCTCCATCACCACCGTCCCTGTTACCACGCAGCCGGTAGCGGTCTCGATGAAGACCACGGTGAACTCATTCACGGCGTTCGCATAGATGTGACTCACGGTCTGCGGAGCGACCAAGGAAGCACCGTTGTAAAGGGCGCTGCCATCACCCCAATCGATGGTGAAGGCCCCGACCGGCTGCGGGGTCGCGATGAGCAAGGCGAAATTGGTACCCGAGCAACTGTACCACATCGGAGTTGCCGAGGGCACGCCGTAGTAGTCGTACAGCTGAGGGCACTGGGCACCAGCGATCGACACCATCGCGGTGGTGATCGCCACGGCGAACGGTCTCAGCAAACTGCGTGTCCAACGGTTCTTCACGGCTACTCGTACGGGCAATGCTTTCAAATGGATACAAAGCGGCCTTTCCACGACCACTCAGAACCATACCCGTGGAACGGCGTACAACGGCGGCAAGGACCGAAGTGGTCCGGAACAACCCACCGCCGAGCGGATCGGCTCTCCCCCATGGAACACTACGACCTTTGCGTGATCGGCGGCGGCCCAGCAGGATATGCAGCGGCCATGCGCGCGATCGATCTAGGCAAACGCACCCTGCTCGTGGAGCGGGACCGGATCGGCGGCACAGGCATTTTCAACGGCGCGCTCGCCTCCAAGACCTTGTGGGAGATCGCACACCGCGTTTCCAGCACCAATGAACTGATGCGGACACGCGGTCGCGAACCCTTCCGATTGAGCTGGGAAGAGGTGAGCAAGACCATGAACGAGGCGGTCTTCGAGCGCAAGTACCTCTACGCGTGCCACATGCAATTGCTATCGAACACGACAGAAGGAGCGCCGCTGTTCAAGCACGAACGGGGCACCGGGCGCCTTATCGATACCAACACGGTGCGCATCGAACGCACTGGTTTTGCAGAAGAGGTTCGTGCCGATCAGATCATCATCGCCACCGGAAGCCGACCGCGATCGGTTCCGGACATCATCGTGGACGAGGAGTATATCCTCACCAGTGATGGCATATTCAGCATCGAGTCCTTGCCCAAGAGCATCGTCATCATCGGAGCCGGTGTCATCGGTTGCGAGTTCGCTACCATCTTCTGCAACCTCGGCGCAACGCGCGTCCACCTCATCGACCGGGCCGATCGCATTCTCCCTTTCGAGGATGTGGATGTCTCGGAACTCGTCGCTCGCAACTTGGAGCGCAAGGGCGTTATCATCCATCGTTCGGCGAAGCTCGACCGCATCGCGGTGGTCGATAGCGAAGTGGAATATGCGATCTCCTATACCGACGGGCGCACCGAGACCGTGCGTGTTGAGAAAGCACTGCTCTCCGTTGGCCGAACACCGAACGTGGAAGGTCTCGGTCTGGTAGCAGCCGGAGTGGAGACCGACCCGAAGACCGGACTCATTCGCGTGGACGACACGCGCACCTCACAACCGAACATCCATGTTGTTGGAGATGCCACGGCGACGAATATGCTGGTGAACCTCGGGGAGATGGAAGGTCGCCATGCCGTGGAACGCATCTGGGCCGAGCGGAGTGGCGCACTCTCCTACGACAACGTCAGCACCATCATGTTCTTGGACCCGGAAGTGGCGGGCGTTGGCATGAACGAACAAGAATGCCGCAAGCGTGGTATCGCCTACCGTATGGCACGCATCGACTACTCTTGCCTCGCACGCGCCATCGCCATGCGCAGCACCAAGGGTTTCTTCAAAGTGCTGGTGACGAATGACGCTGATATGCGCGTTCTGGGCATGCGTGCCGTTGGTGAACATGCATCCAGCGCCATCGAAGCGGTCGCCTTGATGATGCGGCTCGGGATCCCGATCCGCGAGCTGGCTGATCTGGTCCATCCGCATCCGAGCATTACCGAAGGTGTACAAGAATGTGCGCGCATGCTTCTCGGCACCAGCATCTTCAAGCCCGGTATCTTCGAGGACCGCATGCAATGCTACACGTGGTCGCCGGATGTGGCAAGCATGGTGGCAGCGTGATCCGCATCAAGGTTGCGCTAGGGCACTGGACCAAGGCAAGCACTGGTGAGCGTCCCGCCCTAAGGAGGTCCCGGATCCTGGAACGCCGGGTTGTTGACGAAGTCCATGTCCGTCAACATGTGGAGGAAGGCGATCAATTGCTGCTTCTTATCTGCGGACAGTTGCAATCCACCCTGGGTATACTTCATGAACGGATCGATCGTCGGCGATGGATGTCCACCCGAGTCGTAGTGGTCGATCACCTCTTCGAGCGTTTGGAAACGTCCATCGTGCATGTAGGGCGCGGTCAGAGCAACATTCCGAAGAGTAGGCGTCTTGAAACGCCCCATGTCCTCGGGTAACCCCGTGACACCACCAGCACCCAGATCCGTGAACTCACTGTCCAGACCATTGTTGTGCAGTAGACCATCGGTCATTCGCCCTCCTGCGTGAGGATGGCAATGGAAGCAATCAGCACCCCATTGACCGCCGAGTCCGAGTGCCGGATTCCCGCCTTCGAGTTCTGTGAGTTGAATGCCCAACTGCTCCTCCACGGTCGGCACCAATGTTCCTCGTTGGAACCGGTCGAAGCGCGAATTCCCACTGATCATCGTGCGCACGAACTGAGCGATTGCCCGCGCAACGAGCACGGAGTCGATGGTGGTGGTTCCGAACGCCGCTTGGAACTTAGGCGGGTAGGCAGGGTCGGCCTGGAGCTTTCCTACCGCATTGGGCCACATCTCGTGCATCTCGATCGGGTTCTCCACCGGATCCAGGATCTGCTCCTCCAGCGTAAGCCGTCGTCCGTCCCAGAAATACCGTGTATCCCACGCAAGATTGATCAAGGCCATGGAGTTGCGGTTCCCTTGGATACCGTCTATGCCCACACTGAACTGATTGCCATGATCGGTGAAGGCCACCTCTGGCGCATGGCACGAGCCACATGATTGGGTGTTGTTGCCCGACAGGCGCTCATCGTAGAACAGGAAACGACCCAGATCTACACCCTCTACGGTGAACGGATTGTTCGGCGGGATGGGCATCGCCGGGAAGTTCGCCGGGATGATCACTTCCAAAGGTGTACCGAACGATGGTGCTATTACCTCCGGCACGGGATCATCCGTGTCGTGCCTGCATGCTTGCAGACCGACCACAACGATCGACAGTAGCGCGAGGAGATGAATGGTTCTACGTTTCATGGAACTTGATCCAAGGAGCGTTCGTCCGTGAGTGCGTTCAAGAAGGCGATCAGATCTCCCTTTTGTTCCGCACTCAATACAAAGGTCGTCAAAAGTGGGCTTTTGTTCGGATGAGGCAGACCGCCGCTGGCGAAATGGTCGATCACTTCAGAGAGGGTTCCCATAGCACCATCGTGCATGTAAGGTGCCGTCAGCGCTATGTTCCGCAGTGTGGGCACCTTGAATCTTCCCACATCCGCAGGATCCAGCGTGATGCGTTGACGTCCACGATCTGCGTACTCCAGGTACTGCCCGATGTTCTGGAACGAATGATCGCTGAAGTCGAAACCCGCATGGCACGCTGTGCAGTTCAATTCTTCACTGGTGAAGAGCTCCCAGCCACGCACCTCGGCTTCCGTCATCGCATTGGCATCGCCTTGTGCGAAACGGTCATACCGCGACCAGCCACTGATCAAAGTGCGCTCGTAGTTGGCGATCGCGCGGGTGAGTACCAAGGCGTCCATCGGTCGCTTATAGGCGAGCATGCTCAGACGCTGATACTCGTGGTCGGAAGCCACCACGGCCGCAGCAAGTTGAACGCTGTGATCCATCTCCAGCGGATCCTGAACGGGTGCGATGACTTGTCGCTCCAGGGTCGGCACTCCCCCATCACGGAAAAAGGACGGGTGATACGCTACGTTCCCGAGCGTCGGCGAGTTCCGCATACCCAGGCGTCCCTCGACACCCGAGCTGAAGGCCACCGTATCACTGAATGCCCGGTCGGTGTGGTGACAGTTCGCGCAGGAAATGGTCCCGTCGCGAGAGAGGCGCGGGTCGAAGAACAGGGCTTTGCCCAACGCCACAGAAGCCTGCGTCAAGGGGTTGTCGACAGGGATCAACGGGAACGTGGCACCTGGTGGAAGCTCCAAGGCAAACGGCAGATCCCCCTCTTCATCGACGATGGCAGGATCCTTCCGACAGCCGACCAGCAGCAGTCCGAAGCCGATCGCTGTATGGATCAACCACTTCACTCTAAGCTGAAACTGTGGATCGCGTTGTCCGTGAGTTCGAGTGCCAAGGGCATATTCGTGCCGTGCGATTGATTCTCTAAGGCGAGGTCGAGTGTATCGGTGGCCGAGTAGAACAGCTTATCGACCGCCATGTGAATCGTCAGCGTTGTGGTGTTGCCCGCCGATACGGTCACATCGCCACCGAAGTCCAGATCGAATTCGCGATACACATCATTCAGACCGGTATGCATGGAAAAGGGCTGAAGCAGCGCTCCTGTTCCACTTCCATCCAGGTCATAGCGCCCATCGAACAGCAGGAAGCGATAGGCCGTTGCCCAACTCCAATACGTCCCATTGGCCAGATCGAGCGGGTGTCCCGGAGGATAATTGATCGGGTCAGCATCGTTCATCGCTTGAGGGACACCAAGGCCGAGATGCATACCCGACCATGTGCCTGGTGAGACGGTCCATGTTGCTTCTGCACTTCCACTTTGCAAGTTGAAGAGCTCAACATCCTTGACAAGCGTCGAACTCGTTCCATTCAACAAGTGGACATCGCCCCAGTAGAATTTCAGCGCCTCCACCTTGATCCGGTAGTTGCTCACATTCACGTACTCCGCATTCATCGTGAACGGGCCGCCCTCCCACTTCGGAACCACCACCACACGCAGGGTGCCGGTCGTGACCGGAGTCGGTTCGGGTTCCACTTCCTCATCCGGCCGACAGCCGAGCAAGGCGAGTGTCAATGCGACTGGCAGAAGTAGTCTGGGATCGATATGCATGGGACTTGGACTAATGCGTTGAACGGAGAACAGTGAATCTCTGTTCGCGCTGTACAGCAAAGCTATATGGATCGCACGCCGAACATGGTGATGAGTGTCACCCGGATGTAAACCGTTCGGGCAAGGCTATCTTGCCCATCGAACGATGTTCTTGGTGCTACATAGCTCCGCTGGCGCGGGCAAGACACATGCCCTGGTGAAACACTACTTGGGCCATTGCCTGAACGGCGATGACTTCGGGGCCTATCGGCAGGTATTGGCGCTCACCTTCACCAACAAGGCGGCCGCCGAAATGAAGGAACGCGTGATCAGCTACTTGGAACTGCTTGCCAAGGGGGAGGTCAATGATGCTCGCATGCGGGATGTGATCGACCATCTCGTGCAGTCCAGCGGAGCGGATGAAGCGACCTTGGCGAAACGTGCGGATGCCGTTCTGGGTCATATGCTCCACCACTGGAGCGATGTCGCGATCAGCACCATCGATGCGTTCACGCGCCGTGCAGTTCGACCGTTCGCCCGAGACCTCCGCATGGATCAGGAACTGCGGATGACCACCGAGCAGCAGTACTACCGTGAGCAAGCGGTGCAACGATTGATCGATGCCGCCGGTACCGACGACCGGATCACTGCGGTGCTCTCGCAGGCCTGTCTGCAACTCCTGCACGAGGAGCGCTCTTGGGATCCTGCGAAGCCGCTATTGGAGTTGAGCTACGAACTGCTCAAGGAGAGCTCCATCGAACCGTTGCAACGCTTGCGTGCCTTATCCGTGGAGGACTTGGCACCGTTGACCGATAGGCTGAACAAGGCGAATGCTGAATTCCGACGAAAAGTGAAGGCGATCGGGAAAGCCGGTTCGGACCTGTTCGATGAACACGGTTTGGAGGAGGGTGATGTAGCCCATGGAAAGGGTGGCATTTTCGGATACTTCAAGAAGCTCGCACGCTTCGATGATGTGTTGGATGCACCCGGGGTGCAGACGCTGAAACCGTTGGAGACCGGAAAGTGGCACTCCGCCAAAGCAACCCCGTCATTGATCGCTGCATTGGAGAGCATCGCCAACGCCTTGACCGATCTTTTCCACGAGGCAGAGGCTCTGCGCGAAGGACCTTTGCGCGACCATCAGATCCGAAGAGCCGTCGTTCGCGAACTCCTCCCCGCTTTCGCTTTGCACGAGTTGGATGCGAAATTGGAAGCTTTGAAACAGGAGGACGGCGTGGCCTTCTTCAGTGACCTGACAAGACGGGTGGCCGAAGTGGTGAAGGACGAACCGGTGCCATTCATCTATGAGCGGCTCGGCGAACGCTACCGTCATTTCCTGATCGACGAGTTCCAGGACACGTCGCTGATGCAATGGAACGCCTTGCTCCCACTGGTCGAGAATGCGCTCTCTACTGGAGGCAGTGCACTGCTGGTGGGCGATGCCAAACAGGCCATCTACCGTTGGCGCAATGGCGAAGTGAGGCTCTTCGTGGAGTTGCCCAGCATCTTCGGAAGGGACCCGGCCGATCCGGTGGAAAAGCAACGGGAGGAGACCTTGGAGCGTAACTACGCGCTAGCGGAACGGCTTGCGCACAACCGCCGATCGGCGAAGAGCATCATTGCCTTCAACAACGCACTTTTCGGTGAGCTTGCATCGATACTTCCGGAAGGTCTGCGCAAGGTCTACGACCAGCACGACCAACGCACCTCACATACCGAAGATGGCATGGTCTCCGTGGTCGCCGCCGAAAAAGGACTTCGTGGGGCCGCCTTGCAAGAAGCGAGCTTGGACCACGCCCTTCATGCGCTACAAGATGCGTTGGATGCCGGCTACACGGCAGGAGACGTTGCGGTGCTGGTGCGTTCGAAACGCCTCGGCCGAGCGATCGCCGCGCACTTCCTTGAGCACGGCCACGACGTCGTTTCACCCGATGGGCTTCAACTCGCCGCCGACCCGGTGATCCAATTGCTCATCGCCACGCTTCGATTTCTCCAGACAGGCGATGCGACCGCAGCAGTGCATGCATTGCAATGGCACGCGGTGGTGAAAGCGCAAGCCGATCCGAATGGGACCGATGATCCCGAAGCATTTGCACGGTTGTTCCTGCCCGATGAAGTACTCCCGGACCCTGTAGCTCATCTACGCGCTTGGCTTGCCACACATGGAAACCCTCGACTGCGGACCACATTGACCGCCCTGATCAGGGAGTTGGCGCAAGCCCACGGGATCCGACCGGCCGAAGATGCAGCTGTGCTCACCATGTTGGACGAGGTACATGCTTGGACCACCGACCACGCACCGGACATCGGTGGATTTCTCGAGCATTGGGAGCGCAGCGGCGGCGAGCGCAGTTCAGCAGCCCCGGAGCATGGCAGTGCGGTGCAGGTGATGACCGTTCACAAGTCGAAAGGTTTGCAATTCCCCGTGGTCGTGGTGCCGGATGCATCCATGGTGGGGGGAAAGCGCCATGGCGAATTGTTCTGGGTCGACCCGGGAACTGCCGTTCCCGAGTTGGATGTGGCACTGATCAGAGAGGGCAAAGTGAGCCGTGCAGCCGAACTTCCCGAGCTTATCGAAGAAGATGGCCTGCGCACGCTCGATGCCATGAACTTGCTCTACGTGGCATTCACACGACCAGAACAGAGGCTTTACGCCTTGGTGCCCGATACGTCGGATGAAGTGACCAAGGGCGTCACGAATTTCATCACTGGGCATCCGGAACTGGCACGAACACCTGTTACAAAAGAAGCTCCCCGGAAAGAGCGTATGCTGAATTCGGCGACCGCTCTACGCGATGTCTCGAATGGCGCAGGGATGCCGAATTTGACCATCCGATTCGAAGCCCCCGAAGACTGGGATCCTGCCGACCCGGACCCCTATCGTTCTTTCGGCACGGCCATCCATGCTGCCTTGGAGGAGACGCGGACCGCCGAGGATCTCGGAGAAGCGCTGCAGCGCGCCGTAGAACGCAACACACTCAACACCGATCAAGCGACTGCGATCCATGGTCGCTTGTACCCAAGACTGGCTTCGCCTGAAATGGCACCTTGGTTCGCACCGCACCTTGAGGTCCGTGCAGAAACGACGTTCATCGATGCCGATGGTCATAGCCTTCGACCGGATCGTTTGGTGATCGATGGTGATCGGATCCGCGTGCTGGAATTCAAGACGGGACGGCCGTCCGATGCACACGAGGAGCAAGTGGCAGGTTACCTCCAACTCCTGCGTTCAATGGGTCATGCGCACGTCGAAGGGGCCGTCTGGTATTTGTTCGAGGACCGTTTGCAACCCGTTCACTAAATGGCGCTCCATTGGTACACCAAACGGTTCGATGAATTGACCTTGCTCGAATGGCACGACCTGCTTCGCTTGCGGATCGACGTGTTCGTGGTAGAGCAGAATTGCCCATATCCGGAATTGGACGGCGCGGACCTATCGGCGTTGCACGTCCTTGCGCTGAACGGGAACGATGAGGTCGTTGCTTATGCCCGCATCCTTCCACCCGGAAGTGATGGGCATCCCCATATCGGACGGGTTTTGGTGCGCATGGATCATCGCAGAATGAACGTGGCCACACAACTCTTGGAGCGCGCCTTGGAGGTCGTCGGCGATAC
The DNA here is from genome assembly GCA_902826215.1 of uncultured Bacteroidota bacterium. Lineage (GTDB taxonomy): Bacteria > Bacteroidota > Bacteroidia > Flavobacteriales_F > PHOS-HE28 > PHOS-HE28. The sequence goes on along the minus strand of CADEDY010000003.1, from coordinate 334,158 downwards.
ATACGGCTCCCATCGATCGGCACTTGCAGCACAGTCCCACTTGGAGCACTTCTACGCACGCTTCGGTTACGAACGTGTCGGACCGGACTACCCGTTGGACGGGATCCCGCACGTGGACATGGTGCGGAAATGACCTGTGCGGGATCGAAGGCGATCAGCGGATCAGCGTGACCGAGCCACGGTACTCCTTGCTATAGGCCCCGTACTCGGCAATGCGCGCCACGAAGTTGAAGACGCCTTGTGGAAGATCATCACCGGACCATCGTGCTTTGGTGTCGGTCGTGCGGAAGCGCTCCACACCCCATCGATCGAACACGATGAGTTCATAGAGTCGTGCGCCTTGAACGGAGGGCGCCCAAGTATCATTCAAGCCATCACCATCCGGAGTGAAAGCCGTTGGCGCATAGAACAGATGATCCGTAACGTGCACGGTTCGCGTGATAGAGCTGCTGCAATTCTCACCGCTGATCACGGTCTGTGTGATCTCGAATAGTCCTGCATCATCGAATTCATACGCGAACGACGGCGTGGTGATCACTTCACCATCGATCGAATATTCCCAGAGTTGGGCCCGTTGCGCGTAGTCGGTGATCTCGATATGCGGATCCAGAAGGCTCACTTCGTCCGGTTCAACTGTGAACGCCGCTTCCGGAACCGGGAAGACCTGTACCCAATTGTTCAGCACAAGGCTGCGGCTGTCGATGCATCCTTCACTGGTGCTCACGGTCAAGACGACATCGTACAGTCCGGGTAGTGCGTACACATGGGTTCCAATGGGATCATTGGAGGTTCCGCTGTCCCCGAAAGCCCAGGCATAGCTGATCGGGGTCCAAGCCTCACCAGTGGCAACGAAGTCGAATCCTGTCTGCTCGCAACCCGCACGATCCATCTCGGCGCTCAACTGCGGTCGCGGAAAGACGATCACGGAATCGGTATAGCTCTGTTCGCATCCGAAGTCATGCACCGTTACCGTCACTGCGTGTGCACCGGTCTCCGAATAACTCGTGGATGCTTGGTGTCCGGCAGCGAGGACCGGAGCAGCGCCATCGCCGAAGTCCCAATTCACCAAAGCCGCTGGGGTGAACGCCCCTTCAACGAGGAACTGTGCATTCTCATCCGTGCATCGGATCGGTGGCCGCTCGAAATAGGGGTCCAAAGGGGGATGCACATCGAAGACGGACGTGCTCGTATCCGCACAGGGCCATCCCGGATTGGCGATCAGGGTAATGGTGTACGTTCCCGTATCCCCGTAGGTCCATTGCGGCGCGGTAAGGTTCGAGGTGTCGTTCAGCAGCGTCGCGTCACCGAAGTCCCAGTGCCAGAACTGTCCGTTGATGCTCTCGTTCTCCATTGCGACCGTGAAGCCTGAGCAGAATTCCTGTTGTTCCTGGATCGAGGAAATGATGGTGATATCACAGGCCACTACATCAAAACGCAGATCCCGGATGGACTCGCTCAACTGCACACCGTTCCTGAATTCACGAACACGCACACCTACTGCGAACGACCCCAACAGTGTCGGGTGCACGGTCAATTCGCCTGTAGCAGGATCGATGGCCAGGCCCGGACTTCCATTCATGGGGGCGCTTCCCGAATAACCCGGACCCCAAAGGATGTTCGCGTACGGTGGCGGTGAGGCAATTGGTGCTGGCACGTTGGCATCTCCGCCGGCATAAGGGGTGTAGAGATCGTAGACCAGAACATCCCCATCCGGATCCAAAGCCGAGTGATCAAATACCATGTCCTCTCCCAAGCACAATGCGATAGGTGGATACTCGTTGAACCTTGGGCTGTTGTTGACCCCCAATGCCGATGCAGGCACTTGAACGGTACAGGTCAATCCTTGCAACAGACCGGTCGGTAGATTGACCATGGTCGGTGTCCGACAGCACCGTTGGTAGCTGATCACGTAGCCGGTCGTGTTCGGCACCAAGGTCACCGTGGTCACGTACTCCGCCCATGACGCACAGATCGAGGGGGGCGCCGCAAGGCAAGGGTTGTTCAATTCCACCGGTACGCTCTGCTCCCCAGGGAAGAAAGCGGACTGTTGGAACTGGAATACACCGGCACCATCATAGATCGCCAACTGAGCCTCCGTGTCGAATCCGGTCCCGTTCACATTGCCAGGGCCGCAATCGCGATAAAGCTTCAATGTTATCCGATACTCGTTGCCCTGGAGATTGTCGTAGTACATCTCACCACCAAGCACGTGCGTTGCCATCGACCAGGTCGATATCAGCAAAGCGACTATGGCGGCCACAGATCGGATCATCGCATGACGCAGTGCTTCACGTAGGAGGATCGATCGAACAGTTCCATGTTCCGCATCACTTTCATCATCTCAATAGAGTAAGATGACCGGTGTATGCACGGCCATCTTGCAACAGCAGTTCATAGTAATAGGTGCCATCAGGAACCTCCAAGGCTCTCCAGGTATTCCTGTAGTTGTTCGCCTCGTACACCACCATTCCCCAACGGTTGTAGATCCGCAGCAGGTTCCGGTGTTGTTCGATGTTGCGGATCGAGAACTGTTCATTCAGCCCGTCACCGTTCGGGGTGAACACGTTCGGTATATCGATAGGCACTTCGATGATCACGTACGGCAGTGCATAGGTTGATGTGCAACCATCCGTACTTGTTACGAGCAACGTCAATTCATACGTTCCGGGCAAGGGCATCTCCCATTCAACCTCTTCACCGGTGCCGATCGCGGCTCCACTGGCGAACCAGTTCCACTCCACGATGGTGCCACCATTCCCGCTGGATCCATCCTGAAGAGCCACATCGGTACCGAAGGACTGCGGCGAGGTTGGAGCGACCGTGAAATAGGCCGTTGGCGGTGGGAAGGCTGAAACTTCTCCGAAAAAGGAACCTATGCAGCCATGTTCCGAAACGGTCAATGAAACGCTCGTGGCACCTACCGTTGCGAACTGTGCGTTGACCGAGGAGGTGTTCGCCGTGGGTGGTACGGTGCTCGCACCAAGGTCCCAGTAAAAAGTGGCATCAGGGCCGAAGCTGCCTTCCGCTATCAGTTCCGTGACCAACTCGCTGCACACCGCGCCGGGCAGGGTGAACGTGGGTCTTGGTGGCAGGTACACATCGAAAGTCGCTTCGGTGGTATCCGCGCAGGTAAGACCGGGGTTGGCCATCAACGTGACCGTGTAGGTACCGGGAGTGCTGTAGGTCCACGAGGGAGAAAAGAGACTGGAGGTATCCATGGTCGTGGTCGGATCCCCGAAGTTCCAAGCCCACGTTTCACCGGAAGAGCTCGTGTTGTTGAGATCCAACGTCAGATCCTCGCAGAAAACCGTTTGCGGAGTAATGGCGGCCGAAACGGCGCTTTCACAGGGAACCACATCGAACCGGAAGTCCCTTCGTGTTTCGGAAAGCAACACACCTGCACGGAATTCCTTCACCCGGATCGCCACCGTATAGCTGGCAGCAAGCGTAGGGGTCAAGGTGAGCAGGCCTGTGTTCGGATCGATGGCGATGGCCGGATCGCTGTCCATGGGGTATCCTTCGGAATACCCAACACCCCAGGGGATCTCCGTATAGGGCGGAGCACCCGGTATGGGAATGGGATCAAGGGCTGAGCCTCCATTGAACGGGGTGCACAATTCATAGACCAGTACATCACCATCCGGGTCCGTAGCCGAGTGATCGAAGGTGAGCGGCTCGTTCAAGCATAACGCGATGGGCGGGTACACCTCGAAACGTGCCGCGCTGTTGGCACTGTTAACTGAACCCGGGACCCGAACCGTGCAGGTGAGCCCGAGATCATTGGCGTTCGGGATGTTGATGATAGTCGGTGTGCGGCAGCAACGCTGATACGTAAGGTGATAGCCGTCGGGCCGCTCTGGCAGCGTGAACACACCCGTATAAATGGCCAACTGGACACAAATGGATGGCGGAGCGGTGAGGCACGCATTGTCGAGGACCACAGGTACCGCATTCGCTCCCGGGAAAGCCAAAGCTTGTGTGAACAAAGTGGAACCGTCTCCGCCGAATACACCAATGGTCGCCGTGTTGTCGTACTGGGTGTTGTTCACGTTCCCGGGTCCGCAGTCGCGATAGAGCTTCAGGTAGACCTGGTATTGGTCACCTCCCAGATGGTCGTAATACAATTCACCACCGATGATGTGGGTTGCCTGCGAAGCGATCGCTAACAAGCAGAGCCAAGTGAGAGAGAGTAAGCGGCGCATGCGATTAGGACATCGGATCGGGGTTCAACGTTGCCCGATCAACGCACGTGAAGGTAAGTGACAGGAATGACCCCCCGCTGGAAGTGGATCCCACCTGAGGAATCAACCGCCGATCATGGCTTGGGCCTCTTCCCACTCAGGGACCGATATGGGCTGGAATCGCCCATCCGCGCCATCGATCATATCCATGATCCGGACCTTCTCTGGGTATACCAGGGCGTGGACCTCATACTTCACCCACCGACCACCTATACGCTGCAACTCCACGAACCGATCCGCCGCATCGATGCGATAGAAATGATCCTTGCCGATCAACCGGCGGTACTGCGGAAAGGTCGTGCTGGTCATGGATCCGGTTTCTATCTTCCCCCACTTCACATGCGCCCCTTCCTCGAACGACTCGCCGAACAATTGCTCGAACACCATCGGCACGAGATGGATCGCATCGCGGTGGTGCTCCCTGGCCGCAGGGCGGGTGTGCACCTGCGAAAGTACCTCGCCAAAGCGAATGGTGGTCCGTTGTGGAGCCCGGAGATATTGGATATGGGCGCCTTCGCACAACGCGCCTCGGGACTTGCTCAAGGTGGTTCGATGGAACTGCTGTTCCTGCTGTACGAGACCTACTCGCGCACTTTAGGGACACAGGCCGATCCGTTCGTTGAGTTTCTGGAATGGGCGCCTACTGCCATTCGTGATATGAGCGAGGTGGATGCGCATTTGATCGATCGATCACGATTCTATCGTGACCTGCGCGACTACCACGAATTGGACGAATGGAGTTTCAGGCTGGGTGAATTGAGCCCCGGTCAACAACGCCTCAACGCCCAATGGCGTGCCACCGGCGAATTGCACGAAGCCTACGCCGAACGACTGAATGAACTTCGAATGGGTACTTCGGGATCGATCGCCCGGTTTTGCGCGGAAGGAGGTCAGGCACAGCTCCCCGACTTGCCGTGGCGTATGGTCTGGTTCGCCGGCCTGAATGCGTTGGACCCAGCTTCCACCAGGATGATCCGCACGTTGCAGCTCGCGGATCGTGCGCGCGTTGCCTGGGACAGCGACCCGCATTATTTGAATGACCCGCGGCAAGAAGCCGGACGCTACTTGCGCCGTTCGATCGGCGAACTAGGTGAAGGTGAATTGCCAGCGCAAGCCGATATCGTTGACCTGGAACGGACCATCCGTAAGGTGGCTGCTCCGCACGCAGTTGCCCAAACATCGTACGTGGCCCAACGACTCGCAGAACTGTCGGCCGAGGAACGTGCACGTACGGCGGTCGTTCTTGCGGATGAAGGTCTGCTTCTTCCGCTGCTCGAGCAGTTACCCTCGGACATCGGCCCGCTGAACATTACGATGGGCATGCCCTTGAGTGCTTTGCCGGTGAACGGCCTCACCGAGTCTTTCCTGGATCTGCTGGAGGCGTTCGAACGTGGTGATGCGCTTCCCTTGGACCGACTGGAGCGCTTCCTCAGCCACCCGTTCATGCATCAAGGTGTTGCCCCGTTCGATCTGGTCTCGGCCTTGCGGACGCTGCAACAGAGTACCGTAACGGCCAGCATTTTGGTCAAGGCCGCTCGTCAAGTTGCCTTTCCATGGTCCGAGGAACTAGCGGCATCGCTCTCCCGTCCCACGAGCGGAGAATTGGACATTGCTGAACGCATGGTGGCCCTCATCGATCTCGCCCGTAAATGTGCACCGCAGGATCGATCGGTGAAGGAGCAATTGTTCCAGATCGCGCAGATGCAGCAACGGTTGGATCGCATGCTGACCCGCGTTGATCTCGGCAAGGTGGACGTGCGCACATACGCTACCATTCGCATGCGCTTGCTTCGCGAAGAACGCATCGCCTTCTTGGGTGAACCGCTCCAAGGCCTGCAAGTGATGGGGCTGCTCGAAACACGGGCGCTGGCTCATGAGCGTTTGATGATGGTCTCGGTGAACGAAGGGGTGATCCCTCGCGCTGCAGGTCAGCAGAGCTGGATCCCGTTCGATCTGCGCAGGCACCACAAGCTGCCCTTGCCGGCCGATGGCGAGTCGATCTCCGCCTATCACTTCCACCGCGCCATGCAACATGCGAATGCGGTGGAGTGGGTGTACGTCTCCGGAGATGCGGATGCCGGCGAACCGTCGCGCTTCACTGCGCAGTGGGAGAAGGAGGTCATCGGCCATTCCAACACGGAGTTGACATCCACATCGGTTGCACCTGTGATGCATGTGCGCAATTCCCGCGCGATCTCGGTCATCAAAGACGCAGCCGTCATGGATCGATTGAACGCCCTGTGCGAACGTGGCTTATCTCCATCCGCCCTAGGAACGTGGTTGCGCTGTCCCTTGGACTTCTATTTCCGGTATGTGCTTGGCATCCGCGACACCGACGCGGTGGATGGCCTTCTTGGAAGTGACGTGCTTGGGAACGCTGTCCACAGCGTCCTGCAATCGCTCTTGACACCGACCATAGGTCAGTCGCTCACCAGCGAACAGGTGCTTCGTATGGTACCTGAAGTACATCGGTTGCTCACCGACGAATTGTCGAATACGTTTCCTCGATCGGTCCTTGAGCAAGGCCATTTCAAGTTGCGCCGTGAAATGGCTTCCAGTGCTCTGGAAACCTACCTGAAGGCCGAAGCAGAACGATGTAACGCAGGCAACACCACAGTTCTAGGGCTGGAAATGGAAGTGCAAGCCCGATTGCAGAACGGTGTGCTGCTCAAAGGTCGATTGGACCGGATCGACGATCGGAACGGGATGGTCACCGTGCTTGATGTGAAGACCGGATCCGTGCAAGCCCAGGACCTTCGCTTGGCTGAGCTGACGCGGGACGCGATCACACCGAACAGACGCTACGCGCTGCAACTACTGATCTACTCTTGGGCCTATTTGGAGCAGCACCCCAGCGTGCAACGGGTCACAGCAGGCATACTACCGTTGCAACGCCCAACACAAGCCTCCGCTGATGAATTGACCATCGGCCGCGATGCCGTGATGGACCGCTCCAAGCTCCCGGAGGTTTCGCAACTGCTCACATCCTTGGTGAACGACATCCTCGATCCTGCGATGGACTTCACCCATGACCTGGAAAGTTCCTATTGTCGTTGCTGCGTGGCCTGAAACGAAGAAAGGGCCGACTCTTGCGAGACAGCCCTCCCCCCGATGACGAATTCTTCTGATCAACGATAGATCACCTTGTGCGTGGAGGTGTTCCCACCGCGCTTGATCTTCACGTAATAGGCACCTGCGCTTTGTGTGCTCAGGTCCATTTCCTTCTTGTAGTTCCCTTCAAGATCGCGGATCGTTTCGTTGTAGACGCTCTGGCCGATGCTGTTCACCATTTCCACGGTCACATCACCTTTCACCTCGTTGCTGAAGCTCAGGATGAAACGACCGTTGTTCGGGTTCGGCTGGATCAACACGCTGCCATCTTCGGAAGAGGGAGCCAGGCCCTTGTAGATGATACCCGTACGGTCAGCACCACCGCAGGCGGCGTAGAAATTCCCATTGTTGTTCTTGTCGGCGGTGTACGCATCGTTCACCAGTTCGAATTCAGCTTGGCCGACAACCGGAATACGCGCGATCGTGTACTCCTGTCCTGCACGCCACGAAACGCCTTCACTGCTCATCGGACTCATTCCGAAACCGGCATAGACCATGTAGCGGGTAGAACCCTCTTCACGGAGGTTACCTGACTTGTTCACAGCCATGTAGGCCGCTGCAGGCACTTCTTGCAGGCGCTCGCCAAGAGTGGCACCGGAATTCGCGTCCCAACGGATCGTGAACACCAGCGAAGAAAAGATGCCGTCGAAGTCGGCTTCCGGGCGAACTTTCACTTCCAAGACCCCATTGTCCTGGTACAGACCGATGTCCACATTGGACTGTGCGGTCGCTGCACCGAGCGAGGCGATGAACATGCTAGCTGCAAGAGAAGTGCGGAGAATACGGTTCATGAAATGGCGTATTGGTTGCTGGAGGATGTTCCGTTCGTTATTCCTCATCGAGAAAAAGAGCCTCAAACCAACTCTCTATCCATCTGAAGAGGCCGCAAGTTAGCCCAATGTCGATCCAATAGCAAGGACAGGAACGGAGCAGGTACCCGTAAAACCGAACAGGAGCCCTTTCGGACTCCTGCGCGGTAAACCTGCAAGGAATTATGGAACCAGAATAGGTCAGGAAGACCGACCTACCTGAACCAAAGACGCGACCCGAATGCGAGGGTTGCCGCACCCCTGAAAATTTTCATGATGTGAACTTGTACCCAACCCCCCGAATGGAATGGAAGTGCCTGGGTTCCCGAGGGTCAGGCTCGAAATATTTTCTGAATCCGACGATGAAATTGTCCACGGTACGGGTCGTGGGGAAGACATTGTATCCCCAGACCTTCTGCAGGATCTCCTCTCGAGAAACCACGTCCCCTTCGCGTTCCACCAGCAAACGGAGCAACATCATCTCCCGTTGGCTCAGGGTGCGCTGCTCACCACCCTGACCGCGGATCTCGTAGCTCTGGAAATCGACGTGGTTGCCACCGAATGAAATGGTGTTGAGCACGGTAGGCGAGGACTTCTCCTCCCCGCGTGCGATCAGTTTGGCCACCCTCAACAACAATTCCTCCAACTCGAAGGGTTTGCCCAAGTGATCATCACCTGCTTTCAGCCCACGGATGCGATCCGCCGGGGCGATGCGAGCGGTGAGAAAAAGTACGGGCGTGGCATTGCCCTCCAACCGGATCGTTTCCACCACCGCGAAGCCATCCATACCGGGCAACATCACATCCATCACCACGGCATCGAAGTGCGCTCCTCGCCATTTCGCCAAGGCATCCGGCCCGTTCGTGACCGTGGATACATCGTATCCCTCCAATTCGAAATTGAGGCGCAGCGCAGAACGCAAGGCTTCCTCATCCTCTACGACCAATACACGGGGCTTCTGGGCTCGGCCTTCCATAGCAGCAAAGATGGGTCAAGGCTACCTTTGGTGCCCATGCCATTCACCAACGAACAGGTGCAATGGGCGAATTCCATTCAGCCCAACACCTTGGTCAGCCAACTCGGGATCACGTTCAAACTCGGACCGGACGGGGCTTTGCAGGCTACGATGCCGGTGGATGGACGCACCAGACAACCCATGGGCCTACTCCATGGCGGAGCAACAGCGGCTTTGGCAGAATCGCTGGGGAGCATGGGATCCGCGATGCTCATCGACCTGGACAAGCACGGGACCGTTGGCTTGGAGATCACCGCGAACCACTTGCGAGGTGTGCGCGAAGGAAATGTGACCGCAACCGGGGAATTGGTCCACAAGGGCCGAACCACCCATGTATGGGACATCCGCGTGCGTGATGACAAAGGCGAACTTTGCGCGATCTGCCGTCTCACCAATATGATCATCGACCGCCGATGAGCACCGGGAACGCCCTTCAGGAAGCACTCGCACATTGCATCAAGGAACGATTGACCTTCGTCGTCTTTCGTGTACCCGAAGGGCCGGTGACCTTGTGGGCGCAGCAAACGCCCTATGTGGACCACGTTGAAAGTGGATTGTGGTGGGAGATGAACGACGTGTTCCTGCTCTCCCCTTTCCACCCGACCGAGCGCAAAGCATTGATCCGTTCCGACGTGGAACTGACCTTCGGTGACGCTGAACCGGCCTGGCATCGCTTGCTCGAATGCATCGGCTCGCCCTCGATCCCCCAACCAAAGGCCAGAGTTGATAAGGACCAAGCCCAATTCGAACGGGCGGTTGCTGAAGCGCAAGCCCGTTGCGCCCAAGGCTCCATGGAGAAGGTCGTACTATCGCGCAGCATCCGATTGGATATCGGCGAGAGCGAAGCCCCTTTCCTTTTCACCGAGGCCCTGCGCGAACGCACGGAAGCATGTGTCGTCTTGATGCAAACTCCCGAACACGGGCTGTGGCTAGGCGCGTCACCCGAACGATTGCTGGCAGCTGAAAGCGATACGGTCCACATCGATGCCTTGGCAGGAACAATGGTGTTGGATGTGGCTTCCAACGACCCGGCCGAATGGGGCGAAAAGGAACGTCATGAGCAACGTTTGGTGACGAAGACCATCGCCGGCACGCTGATCGACCTTGGCGCCGGGACCATCGTCATCGACGGGCCAGAGGTGATGCGCACCGGCTCGATCGCTCACCTCCGAACGCGGATCTCCGCGAACGTGGAAGGACGGTCCGTGGAGGAATTGGTGAACGCGTTGCACCCTACCCCTGCCATTTGTGGCCTTCCGAAGGAGGCCGCGTTGAATGCCATTGACGGGTTGGAAGCCGACGCCCGTGAACTCTACGCCGGGTTCTGGGGACCATGGAGCGCCGATGGTCGCATGGAACTCTTCGTGAACATCCGTTGCATGCGACTGTTCCAGGATCACGCGGAATTGCATGTTGGCGCTGGCATCACCGCTGGATCGGTGCCAGCCCACGAATGGGAAGAGACGGAGCATAAGGCCGACAGTTGGCGTCACCTGTTGCGGACCGCCACCACCACCAGCAACGCGTGACCCTTGTATGCCGACCAGCGACCATTACGCAGCCGCCGAACTCGCCCGGCTATGCGCAGCAAAAGGGATCAAGCATGTGGTGATCAGCCCCGGCAGCCGAAGCGCGCCGTTGGTGATCGCCTTCAACGCACAAGAAGGGATCGAATGCTTGCAGGTGATCGATGAGCGCAGTGCCGCTTTCTTCGCCTTGGGCATGGCCCAACAACTACATGCACCGGTCGCTCTGATCTGCACCAGCGGAAGTGCCGTACTCAATTATGGGCCGGCCATAGCCGAAGCGTTCTACCAACGTATTCCACTGTTGGTGATCACCGCGGACCGACCCGAAGAGTGGGTGGACCAAGGTGAAGGACAAGCGATCCGTCAACACGGTGTGCTTGCGCTGCACATGAAACGCAGCGTGCAACTTCCAAGGATCACGAGCGATGAATTGGCCCAGTGGCATTGCGGTCGACTGATCAACGAAGCCATTGATAGCACGGTGCTTCCGGTTCCCGGTCCTGTGCATGTGAACGTGCCCTTCGCGGAGCCGTTGTACAACACCACGGAGATCGCTGGCAGCTCCCGCTTCATTGCTCCGGTGATGACCGAATCCTTCATCCTGCCCGAGCATGCGCGTTGGTTGATCGGACAGCTTTCGGCGTGCAAGAAGGTGATGGTGCTCGCTGGCCAAGGGGTATGGAGCGATGGCATGCGCAAGCAACTGCTTCACTTGGCCACCATGCCCCAGGTAACAGTGCATACCGAGGCCACCAGCAACCTCGATGAAACGGCCTTCATCACGTGCATCGACCGCGTGATCGAAGCCGTGAACGAAAAGAACGAAAAGGATCTTCGCCCCGATCTGCTGATCACCTTCGGCGGAGCCGTCGTAAGCAAGCGCATCAAAGGCCTCCTCCGCAAGTGGAAGCCCGCGCAACACTGGAACATCGACCTGGGCCAGCGGCATTTCGATACCTACCAAAGTCTCACGCACGACATCGCCGTGAGCCCGGAGATCTTCTTCGCCCAGATCACACCCCAAGTACAACCGAACGAGAGCATCTACGGCGAGGTGTGGAAGATGCTGGATATGAGCACGCGTGGCACACACAACCGCTCAGTAGCCGATGCTCCTTTCTGCGACCTGACCGTTTTCAACACGCTCTTGGATCGCATTCCGGGGGATAGCGCTGTGCATCTCGCGAACAGTACACCGGCCCGCTATGCACAGCTCTTCGATCGGGTGCGTGGTCATCGCTGGTTCAGCAACCGCGGCACGAGCGGGATCGATGGATGTACCAGCACCGCCATAGGCGCAGCGTTCGCAACGAAGGAACCCACGACCTTGATCACGGGCGATACCGCGTTCTGCTACGACAGCAATGCCTTCTGGAACAAGCAGCTTTCACCGCTGCTGAAAGTGATCGTGATCGACAACGACGGCGGCAACATCTTCCGCGTGATCGAAGGACCCGACAAGGACGCAGAACTGTTGCCCTGGTTCGATGCGCCACACGGAAGAGATATCGAGAAACTCGTTTGCTCGTTCGGGTTGCCGTACTATCGTGCCCACGATCAAGCATCGCTGGAGACGGCGCTGGACAAGCTCTACGTGCAACACGAGAAGCCTGCGGTGTTGCACATCACCACGGACGCAGCCACTTCACCGACGGTGCTGCGTGATTATTTCAAGCGGCTAAGACAGTAAGGATGAGATTCCGGGTCAAGCCCGGAATGACAACAAGGATCATGAGCAAAAGAGACTGGAAAACCATCAAGGAATACACGGACATCACGTTCGAGTTCTTCGAGGGCATCGGCAAGATCACGATCAACCGACCGGAGGTATACAACGCCTTTCGACCGGACACGAACAAGGAGATGATCGATGCGATGGACATTGCACGCGAAGACCCCGCGATCGGCGTGGTGGTCTTCACCGGCGCAGGCGACAAGGCCTTCTGCAGCGGCGGTGACCAGAATGTGAAAGGACGCGGCGGCTATATCGGCACCGATGGTATCCCGCGCTTGAATGTGCTCGATCTGCACAAACGCATCCGCGAACTACCCAAGCCCGTGGTGGCCATGGTGAACGGTTATGCAATCGGTGGCGGCCATGTCCTGCACGTGGTGTGCGACCTCACCATCGCCGCCGATCATGCGCGTTTCGGACAGACCGGACCCAAGGTGGGCAGCTTCGATGCAGGCTTCGGGAGCAACTACCTCGCTCGCCACGTAGGCCAGAAGAAAGCCCGCGAGATCTGGTTCTTGTGCCAGCAATACAGCGCCAAGGAAGCCGAGGACATGGGCATGGTGAACAAGGTGGTGCCCTTGGCCGATCTGGAGGACACGACAGTGGAATGGTGCCGGATCATGATGCAGCGCAGCCCGCTCGCCCTGCGCATGATCAAGCGCGGCTTGAACGCCGAACTCGATGGCCAGCGGGGTTTGATGGAGTTCGCTGGTGATGCGACCTTGATGTACTACCTGATGGACGAAGCACAGGAAGGGCGCAATGCGTTCCTCGAGAAACGGGAACCGGATTTCCAGAAATTCCCGAAGTTCCCGTGAGATGCGTTTCACCGCAGAGTCGCGGAGAACGCGGAGTTTCGAAGAGTTCAATTCATGAAGCACTGGATCCAGGCCTTTCGATTGCGTACACTGCCCTTGGCGGTGAGTAGCATTCTAGTCGCGAGTGCGCTGGCCTTTGACCACGCCTATTTGAACGGTTCGGAATACTTCACGGCCAACGTTTTCTATCTCGCCTTGATTACGGCCATCCTTCTCCAGGTCCTCAGCAATCTAGCCAACGACCTTGGTGACCATCAACATGGTACGGACAACGACGACCGGGTAGGCCCGCAACGTGCTGTCCAGAGCGGTGCGATCTCGCCTTCCCAAATGAAGTTCGCTATGATCATTTGCGGATCACTAGCATTCATCAGCGGTTGTGGGTTGATCATCACCGCTTTGGGTTTCTCGCCGAAGGCATTGACATTTCTATTGATCGGTATTCTCGCGATCGGCGCAGCAGTGAAGTATACGTTCGGCAAGAACCCCTATGGCTATGCAGGGCTAGGAGATATAAGCGTTTTTATGTTCTTCGGCATTGTGGGTGTTTGCGGTACGTTCTACCTGCACGTGCACAGTGCGAACTGGATGATACTACTCCCTGCCATGGCCTTCGGATCATTGAGCGCAGGAGTGCTTAATGTCAACAACATGCGTGATATCCTCAACGACGCCGCGAGTGGCAAGCGCACGTTGGTTGTGCGCATGGGAAGCACAAATGCAAAGGTGTACCAGACGACCCTGGTGCTCGGCGGGATCGCGTCCCTGGTGGCATTCACTTTCATGAGGAACGGACATTGGATACAATGGCTTTTCCTGATCGTTGTGCCAGGGTTCATCATCCACCTGAGGCGTGTTTGGTCGACATTGGAACCGCGTGCATTGGACCCGCAGTTGAAAGTGCTCGCGATGGGGACGTTCGTCACAGCTCTTTTGTTCTCCTTGGGCGTTATCCTTGCGTGATGCTTCACGCCAAGTGGATCGAACATGTGTTGGAGCCAAGGTTCGAACTCGGCACCTCAAAGGGACCGATCAACGCGCGAACCGTTTGGTACCTGATGGCGTGGCACGAGAACAAACCGGAGGTCCAAGGCATCGGTGAGGCGGCGCTCTTTCCCGGCCATAGCAAGGAATTCCCAGCGGATGTGCGTACGAAGTTGGTGGAGCTTTGCGCGAACACTGGTGACTGGGAGCAACGCTTGTCCACCGACCTTGTCGATGTCCCCAGCGTGCGCTTCGCAGTGGAACAATGCCTTCGCGATCTGCAGGTGAGCGGCACCAAGCAACTCTTCCCTTCACCCTTCACCCTGGGCAAGCAGACCATTCCGATCAATGGCTTGGTGTGGATGGGCGACAAGGCCACGATGAAGACCCGGATCCGCGAGCAGATCGAGAAAGGCTTCTCCACGGTGAAGATGAAGATCGGTGCGATCGGCATCGACGATGAACTGGAACTGCTCCGTTCGGTCCGTGCGGAATTCGGTCCACAGGACATTACGCTGCGTGTGGATGCGAACGGTGCCTTCAACGCACAGAATGCGATGGGTGTGCTCGATCGATTGGCCGAGCTTTCGATCCACAGCATCGAGCAACCGGTGGCTCCAGGATCGTACGAGGTGATGGCTGAACTCTGTGAGCGTTCGCCTGTTCCGATCGGCCTGGACGAGGACCTGATCGGCCTGAACAACCATGACCTGAAAGTGGACCTCCTCAAGCACGTGAAGCCGCAGTACATCGTGATCAAACCGAGCCTTGTTGGTGGTTGGGCGGCGACACAGGAATGGATCGATCTGGCCGAAGAACGCGGCATCGGTTGGTGGATCACCAGTGCCTTGGAAAGCAGCATCGGCCTCAACGCTATTGCCCAATTCACCGCGACACTGAACGTGGACGTGCCGCAAGGGCTGGGCACCGGAAGTGTTTACGCGAACAACATTCCGTCGCCGTTGCTCGCTGAACGCGGTGCATTGCGGTATCGTCCCGAAGTGGCGTGGGATCTCTCTTCGATCGGTTGAAATGGCCAAGCGCAAGACCTATGCGACGACCATGGAGACCGCGTTCAAGCAGTTGACCTTGGATGGCACGACGCTGACCTGCTTTGAAGCCTACCGGACGATCGCCCGGATAACGAAGAAGAGGGAGTTGAAAAAGAATGCTTGGGAACTGGCCTTGCACAACACATTCAAGGAGATCTGGATATTCGGGCATCGCGGATTGAACGCCTCTACCAGCGGGACAACTGGCCCGCCGAAGCACATCCGCATTCCGCGGAACGACTTGGTGAAAAGCGCGCG
This sequence comes from uncultured Bacteroidota bacterium, assembly GCA_902826215.1. GTDB lineage: Bacteria > Bacteroidota > Bacteroidia > Flavobacteriales_F > PHOS-HE28 > PHOS-HE28. The sequence continues at coordinate 318,606 of CADEDY010000003.1, read as the reverse complement.
CCTCACCGCCGACACGTTCAACCTGGAACCCGGGGACCGCGTGCTGCATTGCTTACCGAGCGACTTCATCGCGGGAAAGATGATGATCGTGCGCGCGTTCGCACTCGGCCTTGACCTGCACATCCAGGATCCGCGAGGTAGTGTGTTGGAGAACCTGAAGACGGGTGATCGGTTCAAGTTCGCGCCGATGGTTCCGGTACAATTACATCGCGCCATACAAGAAGATCGAACGCGGGTAGAACGACAATTCGAGACCATTCTGCTCGGCGGCGGACCTGTGAGCGAAGCCTTGATCGAGGATCTGCAAGGACTATCAACCCATGTGTTCCAGAGCTACGGAAGCACCGAGACCGTGACCCATGTCGCCGTGCGACGCTTGAATGGACCGGAACCGCCGGTTGCTTTCCACGCGATCGGAAATGTTCACTTCGCACGCGACCCACGCGGTTGTCTGGTGATCTACACACCACACCTCAGCGAAAAGCAACACGTGACCAACGATCTGGTCGAACTGTTGAATGACACCTCTTTCCGGTGGCTGGGCCGATGGGACAACGTGATCCTGAGCGGGGGCAAGAAGATCTTCCCGGAGCAGTTGGAGGCGAAGACCGCTGGACACGTCTCCTACCCGCATTACTTCAGCAGCATACCCGATCCCGTGCTCGGCCAAGCGGTGATGCTGACCTTGGAGACGGAGAAGCCCGAAGGCGAAGTGCTGCCCGAGGTGATGGACGTGTTGATGAAGGTGCTACACCCCCATGAATGGCCGCGGCGGGTGATCGCATTACGGAAGATCGAACGGACGAGCAGTGGGAAGGTGATACGGTGAAGTTGAATGAACTACCCCCCTTCTTCATTTGCATTTGCGCCCCTGTGGTGGCACTTTCCGTTTGGCCGATCCACTGGATCTGGTTCTCTTTCACACAAGATGCACCATACGATCCTCGCTTCTATCGACAAGGATCCTATTGGCGTCTGTTTGCCTGGGCGATGGGAGTGCTACTGATCTGCAACCTGCTCTACAAGGTCGTGAACATTTCGTGAAGTGGAGCTCACTTCATGTTGTTCACCGCCTCCTTGTCCAAGGGCTCTTCGTCGTCGTCCTCCTCGCCTCCTTTGGGCTTATACGCCGTGTAGTGGCGCCACTTGTCCAGTACGGTCTGCATGTCCTGCGGCAGGGGACTTTCGAAATGCATGCGTTCGCCGGTGATCGGGTGCGTGATGTCCAAGGTGCGAGCGTGCAAGGCTTGGCGCGGGATCATCTTGAAGCAGTTCTCGACGAACTGCTTGTACTTCGTGAACGTCGTTCCCTTCAGGACGCGATTGCCGCCGTAGTTGGCATCGTTGAATAGCGGGTGCCCTTTCCACTGCATGTGCACGCGGATCTGGTGCGTGCGGCCTGTTTCCAATTTGCACTCCACCAAGGTGATGTAGCGGAAGCGCTCGATCACCTTCCAGCGTGTCAATGCATGCTTGCCCTGATCGCCATCCGGGAAGACCGCCTGCACCGTGCGATCCTTGACCGAGCGACCGATGTGGCCTTCGATCTCGCCTTCGTCCTCATCGAAATCACCCCATACCAAGGCGTTGTAGCGACGGTCGCTCGTGCGTTCGAAGAATTGACGCGCCAGGTGCGTGAGCGCTTCCTCCGTCTTGCCGATCACCATCACACCGCTCGTGTCCTTGTCCAAGCGATGCACAAGACCGGGACGTGGGATCTCCGCACCCGGTGTGCTCGGCAGTTTTCCGAAGTGGAACAGCAGCGCGTTCACCAGGGTGCCGTACCAGTTGCCATGTCCTGGATGCACAACGAGTCCGGCTTGCTTGTCGATCACCAGGATGTGGTCGTCCTCGTAGAGCACGCTCAGTGGGATGTCCTCCGGCTGGATCTCCGTATCGCGTTGTGGATAAGGCAATACGATGCTGATCGTATCACCGGGCTTCACCTTCTGGCTCGGCTTCGCAGGCTTCTCGTTCACCAGCACATTGCCCGCCTTCGCAGCGACCTGGATGCGGTTGCGCGAGGTGTGCGCGAGGCGATCGAAGAGGAATTTGTCCAGCCGGATCAGCGACTGGTTCGGATCGCAAACGATGCGGTGATGTTCGAAGAGTTCCTGTTCCTCCCCTACTACGTCGAGTTCGTTGTCCATCAGTGTTGGACGACGAGGCGTCCTTGTGCAAGTGGGAGACCGTTGGCGTCGTTCACACGCACAACATACAGGCCGTTGGCGAGATCGCCGGTCGAGAATTCCAAGGTCGAATTCGCAGGGATCGAAGCCACGACGCGGCCGGTAGCATCCATGCAAACAATGGTGGATCGGGCGGGAACACCTTCCGCAAGTGAAACGCGAACCCGATCATGCGCAGGGTTCGGGTAGAGCAGCAACGCACCGGGCTCGGCGTTCAACTCTTCCACTCCCGCCCACGGATCCACTCCGGAAACCATCACGGGACGCATCATCAGCGATCCATTGAAACTGGTGTTGGCCCAGCTGCCACCGACGTTGTAAAAGATCTTCGTTTTGTTGTTGCGGTTGCGATCGAACCCGATGTTCATCGCCGCAGTATTGGTCTGGGTCCAACCGACGTAGATGGTGCCTTCCACGCGGATGGTGGAGTCCAACGCATATTCCACGAAGTGGTCGATACCATCCAACCGATACTCCGGAGAGGAGAAGGAGAAGTTCTGGTGTTGGATCACCTCAGGGCTCAAGCTGGTCCAAACTGTCAGTAAGAAGGAGCCATCGTACGGTGGTGTGTTCGGCGGTTGGTTCGCGATAGGGTTGAAGTACATGCGGATCGCACGCAAGGAATCCGCACCAATGAGGTCGAATCGATAGGCCAGTTTCGCGCCAGCTGCATTCAAGCCATAACCCGCTTCCGCAGAGCCATCATCGTACGCGTAATAGTTGCTCAACTCTTGGATCAAGTGAATGGTATCGTTGTACCGGTTGATGTCCGGCGTGGCGTTCGACCAGAACTTCACATCCCAGAAGGCCGCATCGGTGCTGGGTGAATTGTCGTAAACGAAACTGTTCGGCGCGCTATTGATCGCATGGTCCACCGTGAGGATCGATGCCGCGTTACCACTGGAATTCACACCGTTCGTGAAGTTGGTGAGCGGTCCACCATCCTCGTTCACCGCCGACATGCCATAGGTGATGAAGCGGTCGTTGATGTCCAGATTGCGCAGCTTCTCCTGCACTTGCAGCGCCATCGCCGTGGAAGGTGCATCCTCGAACCGGGCGAAGGGAACCGAGGTGTACGTCTGCAGAATACTCGCCTCCGGATACATGTAGGCCACATCCACCAAACGCACATCGTTGAAAGTTCGCTGCGCACCGAGGCGCACATAATCCACGTGCCAGTGATCGAACGAACCGCTCAAGGTCGCGTAGTTCACGAACCGGAACTGGAACGTGCTTTTCAAGAACCGTGATTGCGTTATCGGGATCAGGATCTGCTGGAAAGGTGCTTGATCCACATACGGAATGCCCCAGACCCGGTACCACGACTGTTCCAACGGTGCATAGAATTCGAGCAACAAGCTATCGCCGAGTTGCGGGATCGAATCACCGCTCAAGCCCTTCGCCTGATAGAAGAAACTGAGGTAGATGGAATCACTCGCCGGGTACTCCAGGTTGATCGGCACGGAGGTGAGCTTATCCGCGCGACCATAGGATGTGTAGTTCGGGAAGTCGTACGGATAGCCCGTACGCGCCAATCCATCGAACGTAGCTACCCCGATCGTCGGTGGCTCCACAGGATAGGTTCCATTGATGTACACATCGTCGTCCTCCCACAGGATCAGTGGCGTCTCCACATCGTTCATGACATAGGTGCCACCGGCAGGTGCGACACCGTACACCAAGAGCGAATCCTGGATCAGCGCCGGGCTTGTTTGGAAGGTTGTATCCGGCGGAGGAGCTGTGAGCGAGTCAAGGATGCTGTAGGCCGGCCATGCCTCCACAATCTGCGACGTCGGCGGGTACACGCTCAGGTCGCGAACAGTAACGAACACACTGGGCAACGGGGTGCGCGTGGTTACGGGAGGCTCCGCTCCATCGACCGTGCGGCGAAAGGTCGAATCCAACGAGAAGCGCATGCCCGGCGTGGAGATACCACCGACTTCCAAACGGTAGATCGTCTGATCCAGCGTTACGTCCGGATCGCCTTCCTGCGCATTCCGCTTGCGTGTGCGGTCGATGGAGAAATCATCCATCAACGGGATCTCTTGCGTTCCGTTCTGATAGATGAAGATCCGATCAACGGCATCCTTGGCCTGGCCGCGTTCCACCACCGGCCGGGTCGAAAGGGCGCGCAACACCTCACCCTGCCCGAAGGCGATCGAGGCGACCATGATCGATGCGAGGAAGGAGAAGTGTCTACAGGTCATCGTCCAAAGAGTCCTTTCCGAGGTAACGCGCGGGATCGTTCCAATCCGCATTCGGTCTTAGGCCGGTCGTGTCGGCGGTGAGCCAGATATCGATGGTACTGCCCAAGGCGATGCGGTCGTTGGTACTTGCCGGTGGCGATTGCCGGCGTACCCTCGCCAACGTGGAATCGGACGGTGTATTGCAGTCCTTGCATTCCACGAGGATCCCCAAGTTCAACGAAGCCATGTTCAACACCATCGCTACTTCGGCATTGGTCAATCCGACCAGGTCCGGTATTGGGACGCGTTCACCCTTGTCTCCGCTGCCCAGCACCAACGTGATCGACTCACCCCGACGGATCCGCGCATCGGCCGCGATGGGCTGCCCCTTGTACAATTGACCGATCACGCAATCCACACACGGGTCCGGCTTGTACTGGAGTTCTTGCACTTTCAAGCCGATGATATCGAGCACGGAGATCGCCTGGCGCTTGGAAAGGTCGACAAGCCGCGGCATATCGATCATCTTCGGTTGGTTGGCATTCAGCACCACGTACACTTTCCGACCGGGCTTCACCTCGAGGCCCGCATCCGGGTCCTGATCCACGATGCTCCCCTTCGGCAACTCATCGGAATAGACCGAATCGATCACCAAGGCGCTGAGTTCGCGGGCATGTAGCATGCTCTGGGCCTCCTCCAAGCTCAATCCTTTCAGGTCGGGCACACGCATGGCCACCCCGTGCTTGGTGTAGGTGCGCAACCAGAACCAGCCCCCCAGCAGCAAGGCACCCGCCACGAGCAATGGAAGTAGGAATCGGATCAAGGAATTGCGCATTGGTCTTGGACGCCCGTGGGAACAGGCGGCGCCAAAGATAGCCGCCTGAGGTTGTGGCCGTTCCACAGCGGGCCGTTCACACTTTCGCCCTTGCGGCATACGTTCCACAGGGGCGACCACACAGCTTTGCGCCAACTACCAACAGCATGAAACGTCCGCTGATCGCCATTCTGCGTGGAGGCTATTCCGGGGAATCCGTGATCAGCCACCAGAGCGCCAAGCGCATGCTAGAGGCCTTGGATACCGCACGTTTCGAACCGTGCTTCGTGACGGTGACCCGTGGAACGTGGACCAGCGAACTTGCGGATGGCAGCGCTCTTCCGTTCGACCGCGGAGCATTCGCCATCGACCGTGGCCAAGGCCCAGAGCCGTTCGTTGCTGCGTTGATCGCCATCCACGGCGCACCGGGCGAGGACGGCAAACTACAGGGCTATTTGGACATGCTCGGGGTGCCCTACCAGACCGGTGATGTGCTGAACATGTCGCTCACCTTCAGCAAGTTCGGCACTGTTTCCTTCCTGCGCCAGTGGGGCTTTCCCGTTTCGCCTTCGGTACTGCTTCGGAGGGGCCTTCCCGTTCCACACGATGAACTGGCGGCTTTGGGCCTGCCCGTTTTCGTGAAACCCGATCAAAGCGGCAGTAGCCTCGGCGTGACCAAAGTGAAACAAGCCGATGCCATGGAAGCCGCTCTGGAGGAGGCATTCAAGGAGTGCGACAGTGTTATGGTGGAAGCGGCCGTTACCGGGCGTGAGCTGACCTGCGGCGTATTGCGCGTGGGTGATGATGTGCGGGCTCTACCGATCTGTGAGATCCGAACGTCGCGGGAGTTCTTCGACTACGAAGCGAAGTACCATGCTTCGGATACCGAGGAGATCGTACCGGCGCCGTTACCCGAGGAGGTTACGCGACTCGTACAAGAGCGTTCCACGGCCATTTACCGGGTGCTCGATTGTCGTGGCATGGCCCGCGTGGATCACTTCTGGACCGGTGAAGAGCTGATCACGATCGAGGTGAACACCACGCCCGGCTTCAGCGCAGCGAGCATCTACCCGAAGATGCTTGAAGCCGATGGGATCGGGGTGCCTTCTGTGATCAACGGTATGGTCGAGGCGATGCTTCAGCGCGCCAAGTGATCGAGGAACCTGCACATGGCGCGGCCCCGATGGCTGAGCGCATTCTTAGACCCAGGCTCCATTTGGGCAAAGGTGAGCGCGCTGCCTTCGGGCAGGAAGATGGGATCGTATCCGAAGCCACCGGTCCCCATGGCCTGTACCGTGATCACCCCGCTCACTTGCCCCTCGAAAGTCCGTTCGCCATCGGCATCCACTAGCGCCAGGACCGTACGGAACCTTGCCCGACGGTCGGTTCGGCCTTCGAGTTCGCGCAGCAGCTTCGCCATGTTGGCGAGCGGGTCCTTCGCTTCACCCGCGTAGCGTGCGCTGTAGACACCCGGTGCTCCGCCCAAGGCAGCGACTTCGAGTCCCGTATCATCCGCTAAACATGGGATACCCGATGACCCGAAGGCGTAACGCGCTTTCTGCAGCGCATTCGCCTCCAAGGTCTCTCCGGTTTCGGGAAGGTCATCGGGAAGTTCGACATCCCGCAAGGACAGCAGGTCGATCCCGTCGGGGAGCAAAGCCCGCATTTCGGCCACCTTCCCCGGATTACCGGTACAGAGCACCAATCGTTGCATGTGTCAGTACAGTCCTCGTTCTGCGTGTGGGCCTGCGGGTGCGAAGATCGTCCTCTCCATCTGCTCCTGGCAACGTATACATTCTTCTTTCGTCTTGTCGTCGTTCTTCGAGGAGAGAACCGCCCCGAGTAGGCGGACTATATTTGGCCGCTTCCAAAAATGATCCAGAACCCACGCTCCGCCACATTGCTCATTACCGGCGGCGCGGGCTTCGTGGGATCGAGCATTGCTCTTTCCTGGAAAAAGCGACACCCGGGATCCACGGTGATCGCCCTCGACAATCTGAAGCGACGCGGCAGTGAACTGAACCTTCCAAGGTTGAAAGAGGCAGATGTGGAATTCGTGCATGGCGATGTGCGTGATCTCGGGGATCTGCAGGGACTACCGCGCATCGATGCCTTGGTGGAATGCTCTGCTGAACCCTCGGTACTTGCAGGCTATGGAGCGGGAAGTAAGTATGTGGTCGACACCAACTTGTTGGGTACGATCAACTGTTTGGAGCTCGTTGCCCGCGACAAGGCGGACATCGTCTTCCTGAGCACCAGCCGTGTTTATCCGATCGCGACGATCAATGGCATCTGCGAACACGATGATGAAGGCTTCCACATCAATCCCAAGAGCAACGTTACCGGTGCTTCCGACCAAGGCATCGCTGAGGAATTTCCACTCGCTGGGGTAAGGTCCCTTTACGGTGCGACCAAGTTGGCCAGCGAACTGATGATCGCCGAGTACAGCGACATTCACGGACTGCGCTCCGTGGTGGATCGTTGCGGCGTGATCGCAGGACCATGGCAAATGGGCAAGACCGATCAAGGCTTCGTGCTCTTGTGGCTCGCTCGGCATCATTGGGATCTTCCACTGCAGTACATCGGGTTCGGTGGGGCTGGATCCCAAGTGCGCGACGTGCTGCACGTCGACGACCTGTGCGATCTGGTGACCTGGCAGTTGGAGCACATGGATGTGGTGACCGGCGAAACCTTCAATGTGGGTGGCGGTCGTCAGAACAGCACCAGTTTGCGCGGTTTCACTGAGCTGGCTCAACAGGCCACCGGACAGAACATCCCCGTCACCGCCGCATCAACCGATCGCCAAGGTGACCTGAAACTCTACATCACGGACAATACGCGCGTAACGAAGGCCACCGGATGGTCGCCGCAACGTGATCTCAAAGCCATCTTTGCGGACTCCTACGCCTGGCTGAAGGAACACGAGGATCGCCTACGCCCTATCCTGACTTGACCGCATGAGCGTCGCCATCATCACAGGTTCCGGAGGACTCATCGGCGGAGCAGCCACGAATTTCTTCGCCGGTCGCTTCGATCACATCGTCGGTATCGACAACGACATGCGCAGCGTTTTCTTCGGCAAGGAGGCGAGCACACAGTGGCACGTGGATCAGTTGCAGGAGCGCATTCCGAACTATGTTCATCACAATGTGGACATCCGTGATCGCGCCGCCATCGAAAAGATCTTCGCGGAATACGGATCGGCGATCAGTTTGGTCGTTCACACCGCTGCCCAGCCCAGCCACGACAAGGCTGCGGACATCCCGCACTTGGATTTCGAGGTGAATGCGAACGGCACATTGAATCTTTTGGAAGCTACGCGTCGCTCGTGTCCCGAGGCCGTATTCATCTTCACCAGCACCAACAAAGTGTACGGCGACACACCGAATGCACTGCCGTTGCTCGAGCACGAAACGCGTTGGGAGATCGACGCCAAGCACCCGTACTTCGCCGAGGGCATTGACGAGCAGATGTCCATCGACCAGACAAAGCACAGCTTGTTCGGTGCCTCCAAAGTAGCTGCGGATGTGATGGTTCAGGAGTATGGACGCTATTTCGGCATGCGCACCGGGATCTTCCGAGGCGGTTGTTTGACCGGCCCGAAACACAGCGGCACACAGCTGCATGGATTCCTCTCCTATCTGATGAAGTGTGCCATTCATCGCACGCCCTACACCATCTTCGGGTACAAGGGCAAACAGGTGCGCGACAACATCCATTCGGACGACCTCGTGGCCATGTTCGATGCGTTCCACCAAGCGCCGCGTGTTGCAGAGGTCTACAATGCCGGAGGTGGTCGCTTTGCGAACTGCTCCATGTTGGAAGCCATCGCCTTATGCGAGAAGATCACCGGGAACACCATGACCGTTTCGCTCTCCGATCAGAACCGCATCGGCGATCACATCTGGTATGTGAGCGACCTTTCCAAGTTCAAAGCCCACTATCCGGGTTGGGCACCACGCTACGGCATCGAGGAGACCCTGGTGCAGATCTTCAACGAATTCAAAACCCGGAACGCTTGATGGACCTCGACAGGATCTACGCGTATCGCTTCCGCGATGTCGATCATGCCAAACGGAACATGGTCTGGGGGGAGCTTGCCTTGTTCCTGCACGAACGGCTGAAGCGTCCTCAAGTGATGTTGGACCCGGCCGCTGGCATGTGCGAGTTCATCAATGCCGCACCAGCCAAGGAGAAATGGGCGGTCGACCTCAACGAACCCTTCGTTCGCGCACACGCCAACAAGGACCTGCGTATCGTGATCGGGGACACACGCACTGCAGACCTGCCGAAGAACCACTTCGATGCTGTGTTCGTGAGCAACTTCCTGGAGCACCTGCATACACAGGAAGAGGTGGCCGACTTCCTCGCTAAGCTCCACTCCCACCTGAAGCCGGGCGGAAGGATCGCCGTGATGGGACCGAATTTCAAATATGTCTTTCGCGAGTACTTCGACTTCGCGGACCACACCGTGGTGTTGTCCGAACTTGGCGTTGCAGAGCACCTGTATGGCGCCGGCTTTGAAGTGGAGGTCATCCACCCGCGGTTCCTCCCACTGTCGTTTCGCGGTGGGCTACCGGTGAACCGTTTCTTGGTGCGCGCCTATCTCGCCATGCCTTGGGCGTGGCGCTTCTTCGGAAAGCAGTTCCTCCTGATCGGCCGCAAGTGAAGCTCAGCGTTGTCATACCCGCCCACAACGAAGAGGGTAGTATCGAACCCACGTTGCGCAGCCTGCATTCGGTCCTCGAACGGGAAGGGATCGCCTACGAAACGGTCGTGGTGGATGATCACTCGAGTGATGGCACGGCGGCGATACTCGAGCGATTACAGAGCGAATTCCCTGCGATGCGTGTTGTGACCAACCACGGTCCGGGAGGTTTCGGCTACGCCGTGCGATTAGGCTTGAATTCATTCCACGGTGATTGTGTTGCGGTCATGATGGCCGACTTGAGCGACAGCCCGGAGGACCTCGTCAAGTTCTATCGCAAGCTGCTCGAAGGCTTCGACTGTGTCTTCGGAACACGATGGTCCAAAGGAGGCGGTGTGGTTGATTATCCTTGGGTGAAGAAGGTGATCAACCGCATGGCCAATCACATCGTACGACTGGTCTTCGGCTTTCGCTACAACGATTGCACCAATGCCTTCAAGCTCTATAGCAAGGAGACGATCACGGGCCTTCAGCCTTTCCTCTCCCCGCACTTCAACCTGACCCTCGAACTCCCACTGAAGGCCATTGTGCGCGGCTATCGCTATGCCGTTGTTCCAAATACATGGTACAATCGGAAGAGCGGCGTTTCCAAGTTGAAGATCAAGGAAATGGGATCCCGTTACTTCTTCATCATGCTCTACTGCTTGATCGAGAAGCACTTTTCCCGCGGTGATTTCCGCAAGTCGACGGACAACCCTTGAGCGATCGCTCAAACAGCTCGTTCGACTCTCCTGCTCATCGCCCCGGCCAGCAAGAGCGCGATGCAAGAGATCGCCAAAGCGTGTACCGGCACCGTATACCGCGATTGGATCGACATCGGTACATGGACCACCCAGACGTAGCCGATCATGTACAGCGCGTATCGCCATGGTGCCCATCGACCGGTGCGTCGTCGCAAGGAGCCGATCACCGATCCGAGAAGGAAGGGAATTCCGATCCCGAACGTGAAGAACGTGATCAGGAAGGGGACCAGAGCGGAAGCCCAACCCGATAGGCCGTTCGGTCTCCCGACCTTCGGTCGAACACCGGGTGTTGGCTCGTACACCACCTTCTCCATCGGCAGGTTGATGTTGGTGACCCACAGCCGCACCGCTGCATACAACCGCGTGCCGAGGTAGTAGAGCGGCTCGTCCTGGATCATCTGCTTGTTCTCCTTTCCGATGACGTCATCCAAAGCCATGGTATACGCCGGTGACCGGGTGGCGTACAATTCCGTCCGATGTTCCGCCATGACGGGCATGTTGCGCACATCCACCTCCGTCATGGACCTGGCGGCCTCTGTTTCAATACGCTCCCACTGGTCCTCGTAAGCCGTATAGAAGGCAGCCGCTTCATCATCGCTCACTAAAGGCAGTACTTCACGACCGAAGTAGTTGTACTGGAAATAGTGCATGGTGCCATAGCCCGGCAATCGCAGTTGCCAAATGCCCAAATTGCTGTTCACCGAACTGCCGCTCAGCGGAATGGGCTTGAACACGCCGTGCGCTTTGAGGTTCCACCATCCGAAGGCCAAGGGTCCAAACACCAGTGCGATCGTCATCATGGCTGCATTTCGACGCAACAGGGGCCACCTCAGTGACCCGGCAGCGAACACCAGATCGAGCAGGAGGATGAACAACGGAAAGAACAACATGACGGGCCGAACCCAGAAGATCGCTGCAGCGATCAAGCCCAGAAGAACAGTCCTAAGGATACTTCGGATCGGGTCGGTGATGAGCAGGACGAACGAAATACCCATTGTCGCCATCAGTGTCTCCGGAAAGACCTGATGAGCATAGTATACCAACTGGAACTGAGGAAGAAGGAGAAGCAGGAAGAACGACTGCCGCAGGTGTCCTTCAGGTCCCGATCCGATGAAGCGCAACAGAAGCAGGATGGTGAGCACGTGCAGGATCGACTGGCAAGCGAAAAGCAAGGTGGGGTTCTTGGAAATGGACCGCACCAGCATCAGGAACACCGGGTACCCATGGGTGCGCAACAGATCCACCGGTGAAGGGTCCAGAATGCCGTTCCAGACCGAATAGGAGCCTTGCGCCAAGCCATCGGCCAAGGCGTAGTAGGTGGCTTGATCAGGTGCTTCGGTGTGCCCAAGGAAGAAGGCGCCGATGAGCAGCACGAGATGTGCACCAAGCAGTGTATTGCGCGCCTTCACGGTGTTCAACCGTGCCTTCACTCTCTGAAGAAATGTTCCAATGGTGGATGTTGTCATGGTGGACCTGGAAACCTTGCTCAACGATCCATCGCGACGGCGATGATGGATGTGCCGCGCCAAGAGCTTGGCAAAAAGGAATGTTCCAATCGAAAGCCAAGGCCCAATGTGCGATGAACGATGCGCTCCACGAAGCTGGTCGGGACGGTGAATCGTCGACCGCTGTCGCCTTTGAGCTGCAGCTGGATCAATGCGGCTGGATATAGCGCATGGAAGAAGTAGGAAGCTGACCAGCCCCGTGCGCCTTCAGGGTCCATGTGCGCACGAAGCATGTCGCGATCGTAGCGCCGAAAGTGATGATTGAAGCGATCGTGATCACTGAACAATTCTTGCCGTGCCGGGACCGTGCATAGGATGCAAATGACCGCCGGAAGGAAGCTGCGTATCCGACGAATGAAGGACACGGGATCCTCCAGGTGTTCGATCACGTCCAAGAGCATGACAGTTCGCACGGCGGTGAATCGCTTCGGATCCAGATCGAACACATCCTTCCCGACGATGACATGATCCTTCGCCTCGGCTACGACCGGCACATCCGCGAGCTCAACGCCTTGGATATCCATGCCAAGCTCCAACATGGCCGCCACCACCAAGCCCTTTCCGCAGCCGATCTCGAGGATCGCTCCCTTGGGTGCTTCGTTGCGCAGGTACTTTGCTATCACGGCGTTGCGGCACACGTTCCAATAATGCCGTTCCACGCCAGTCGGGTAGATGGCATCGAACTGCTCGGTATTGAACGCGGTATCCGACGTGCTACTCACCATGCGTTGTGCTCTCGATGATGTAACGCGGACGACGTTTCACCTCTTTATAGATCTTGCCGACGTACTCGCCGATCACCCCCATCCCGATCATGTTGATGGATGAGAAGGTGACGACCAATAAGGCCAAACTGGCCCACCCTTGGATCGGGCGATCGTGAAAGGCCGCCCATACGATCCAAATACCAAGGCCAGAAGCCAACACGAACATGAGCAGGCCGACAACGAACACCATTTTCAAGGGTGTGGTGGTGAAGGAGGTGATCCCTTCCCATGCCAAGCTCAACAACTTGCGATACGGGTATTTCGATTCGCCGGCGTGCCTTTCCTTGCGCACGAAATGGACCTCTGCCGATGTGTAACCGATCAGTGGGAATAGCCCACGCAGGTAGAGGTTGGCTTCCCCGAAACGTTCCAGATCCGCGATCACCCCGGCATCCGCGCTGCGGAAATCAGCATGGCCACGCACCGTTCGCTCATTCATCATCCGCATAGCACGGTAATACAGTTCGGCAGCGATGCGCTTGGGTAGCACGTCCACCTGCCGTTCCAAACGAACACCGTACACGATGCGCTTACCCGCATGGTGGTGCCGCAACATATCGGTGAGAACGGCCACATCATCCTGAAGGTCTGCATCGATGGTGATGAGGACATCGGCCTTCATCTGATTGGCGAAAAGGCCGGCGATCAATGCGTTCGGATGCCCGAAGTTCGCACTGAACTTGATGCCGTGCACGCGCTTGTTGCGCTTTGCCAGTTCTTGGATCTCCAGCCAGGTTCCGTCCCGACTGCCATCGTCCACACAACAGATATGGCTGTCCAAAGTCGCCAGACCTGCATGGGCCATGGCGTCCAATTGCTGTAGGAGCACATCAACCGTGTGGGAAATGACGCCCTCTTCATTGTAGCAGGGCACCACCACGCACACGTGCAATGGGGCTGCAAGTGGATGGTCGGGGCCGGTTGGAACGTCCATGTGGTGCGTCAACGGTGGATCCGGTCAATTGGTCACGGCGAACTTACGGCTTGACCTCGGGAGATCGCCCCGAGCCGAAGCGGAGCAGCCATGCCCCCTTCTCCAGTTGCAGGAATTCCTTCGTTCCATGAAAATGCTCAGCCCAACGTTCAGCTGTGCGTCGTTCGTCCTCCCTGGATCCATCGTCCAAGATAACCCTCGTGCTTTGACCGAATCGCGACCGAAGCAGTGGAACGGCCGGATAGCGGGCCATCGGTTGGACCGTATCCGGCGGGCCATCCACCACGAGCAGGTCTATCGGCGCTGGAAATTCAACCCCACGGATATCGTACCACTGCATCTGCTTTCCATCCACTTGTTGCATCACCAATGGAGCATGGACCACGGTGGCCCAACCTTCCAAGCCATGGCGGATCACATGGTTCCGGGTACGTTCCGCATAGGACGCATCGTGCTCCAACGCGATGACGTGACCCTTGCCCAAGCGGTGCAATGCATAGGCGATCACCAATGTGGAGGTACCGGAGCTGGCCTCCACCACCAAGGTTGGCGGTTCCTCCAGCACATTGCGGTACACCTCCCGAAGGAGGTCGGGTGAGGCCGCCCATCCTCGCGAAGGCGGCAACGGCACGGACGGGTCGATGGCCCAAGTGAGCCCTAGAATGGCTTCCACCTGCCGGTAGTGGTCCCTGCTCTCGGTCGTTTGCCGAACGAAAAGACCCAAGTTGTAGTGGCGCGTTTCTACGATCAAATAGGCCAAGAATGCACCGATGCCAACAGGCGGTACCAGCAGTGCAGCGTTGCCCCAGACCCCATAGGCCACCATACTGACCAGCAGGACCCCGACCGGGACCCCGAACACCAGCGCTTTCTGTTTGGTGGTTAGTTTGAAAGACATGGAAGGACAGGCCTAACGCGGCTGCAAGGATACCGTAATTCCGGTTCCCGATGCCACCATTGAATCGTTGACGTTTTCATCGGGTTCCAAGGCAACGGTGAGCGCAGGTGTACGTTCTTTGACCGACCGTTCCATTCCGATGTCCGTTCTACGAAAAGGTGCCAAACGACTGTATGACGCATTGCCGTTCAAACAACCGCTTTTCACGCTGGTGCGCACACTCGTGCCAGTGCCTGAGCGGATCCACAAGCACTTGCACTTCAAGGGGGTGATCACGGTTCCTATCACTCCGGGCGGATCCTTCAAAATGGTCCACCACGGATACGTGATCGAGAACGAGCTATTCTGGCGCGGATTGGAGGGTTGGGAGAAAGTGTCCGCACGTTTATGGGTCTTGCTCTGTCGACGGTCTCATACGATCCTGGACATCGGCGCTAATACCGGGGTGTATGCCTTGATCGCAAAGACCGTTCAGCCAGAGGCCACGGTGGCAGCAGTAGAACCCGTGCAGCGCGTATTTTCGAAGATGCAGGCCAACTTCGCGCTGAATCCAGGCAGTATCCATGCCGTGCATGCCGCAGTGAGCGATTCCACCGGTACGGCCACGTTGTACGACCTGCCCGAGAGTGAGCACGTTCTCTCCGTTTCGCTGGAGTCGGAATGGAACAAGGCCAGTACCCAGCTGCGTCCGGTCGAGGTACCGTGCGTCACCGTGATGGACCTTCTTGCGCGGATCGGTTCCGCCGAGGTTGACCTTTTGAAGATCGATGTGGAAACCCATGAGGCTGCGGTGCTTCGTGGCTTCATCGACCTAATCCGGAAGGACCGACCGACCATGCTCATCGAGATCCTCAACGACACTGTGGCCCAACAAGTGATGGACCTGATCGGCGGACTCGACTACCTGTACTTCAACATCGATGAGGTGACCTGGCCGCCACGTCAGGTGCCCGAACTTTCGCGAAGTGCTCACTTCAATTTCCTGATCTGTCGGCCAGAGATCGCCACCTCCATCGGCCTATGAGTTCGGCCCGAATGCACGCATCGGAATTCCGAAGCACGGCTGGAAACGATCCGGCCGATGCACAGGAACACCATCTCTGGCTCGGCCCCATCCTTAGTTTTACCGGCCTCCGGTGCGGTCCGCTTCCGGCAGACTTTCGATGAGGTCCACCCCACGTACCATCTTCCTATTCTCCTTGGAGCCTTGGGCGGACATGTGGTACTCCAAGCACCACTACGCAGCCGAACTGGCCAAGAGCCATACCGTCTATTTCGTGGGCCTGCCGGAGCGTTGGCGTTTCCTTGACCTGTTCTCCATCGGCGTTCAGGTGCGCACCACGCCAGAAGGAGTGCGCGTTATCCATATGCGTAACAACCTCCCGCTGCGACCCTTCGGCGGACGTTTGGGTGGACTTGTAGGCTGGTTGAACGCTCGGAAGCTTCGTCGTTTGATGCCCGAGGGTGAAGTACTTCTTTGGAGCTTCCACCCTACCCTCCCATTGATCGACAAGCTTCTGAGGATACCCGATACGCGAGCGATCTACCATGTCGTGGACCCCTATCAGAACCTTCCCAACGATGCTGCCTTCGCAAGGCGCGTGGACCTTGTCGTGGCGATCAATCCGTGGTACCTCAACTATTACGGTCATTTCAATCGCAATTGCATGTTGGTGCCGCACGGTGTGCGGCCCGCAGACCGTATGCACAACCCTGATGCTGTGGCCGGTTACAGGGAATTGTGGGGGACCTTCGCCGTTCTCGCCACTGGCGTGAACAAGTATGTGAACTATAGGCTGTTACTGCGCTTGGCGAATTCATTGCCTCATCTGCGGATCGTCGTGGCAGGCAAGTGGTTCGCCTTGGACCCTCAATTGCACGCGCTCCGGCACGAGCTGTTCGCAATGCCCAACGTGGTGTATGCTGGTGTGCTGCACCCTGATGCCCTGAAGGACCTGATCCATGCCTCGCGTATCGGCCTCCTTACATACGATCTGGAGCCCTCACGCAGCACGCCCAACGCAGCAGGGAGAACGCCCCTGAAGACCTTGACCTACCTCGCTCAACTTCGGCCTGTGGTCTCCACGAACAATAGCTACATCCCTGAATTGGAGGGAATAGGGCACTATAAGGCCCACGACGAGGGGCACTTCTTGGAACTGGTGGCCCAGGTTCTTGCAAATGTGAATGCGGTGGATGGAACCCGTGTTCAAGCTTATTTGGATGCAGTGAGTTATGCTAGGCTCACCGAACGGATCCTGAAGCAATTGGACGCTCTGTCCAATGCGCCTGATCCGACCGAAAAAGTCCGGACCCATCGCGATGCTGATAGCGACCAAAGGCCCCTCGTGCCTTGGAATTGCCCGATCCTCATCGTCTCCAACGAGGAATGGAACGGCCCTCGGTACAGCAAGCATCGATACGCTTTGGCGCTGACCGCCAAGCGGAAGGTCTACTTCGTTGACCCCCCGGATCCATGGAGACCGTCGCACGCCTTGCGCATGCGCATTCGGGAGCGCACGACCGCCCAAGGCATAACCATTCTTTCCTACAACAACGCCATTCCCTTGCTCGGCGGGAGGCTCGGTCCCTTCAACGATCGCATCATCGCTCGTCGTATCCGCAAATACTTGGAACGGAACGATTGGGATGCCCCGCTCTTCTGGACCTTCGACCCGAGCCGTTTGGCCGACCTGGATGCCTTGGCACCGGAGATCTCGGTATACCACTGCGCCGATGACCACGCGTTCCGGCTGCGAGGAGAGCGACTATTGGCCGAGCGAAGCGATCACGTGTTCTGCATCGCTCGAGACCTGATGCCGCGCTTCCAAGAACTGAACGGATCGGTGCATCACCTTCCACATGGCCTGGACGATGAGGATATCGTACCCGATCCGATCCGTGCGGAAGATCGACCTGCATCGCCGGGATACGGGCTGTACATCGGCAACATAAACGATCGTCACGATTTCGCATTGTGGGAAACGATGTTCAGGAACCACCCGGAGATCGACTGGGTGGTCGTAGGGCCAACGCGTGTGACCTCGCCGATCGGCGAACGATTGATCAAGGATCCGGATCTTCCGCACGTACATTTCGTTGGCGCTGTGCCATATACTCGCTTGGCTGCACTGATCAAAGAGGCCGGATTCGGCTTCCTGTACATGCAACCCGACCATCCAGCGAACCGGATCTCCAGCCAGAAGGTCGTTCAATTCCTGGCGCAGGGCAAACCCATTTTCTGCAGTTGGTTCTCCGAATACACGGACCATCGGGAACTGGTGTACATGAGCGACGACCCCAACGAGGCACTTCGGCTATTTGATCGTTGGCTGCTGGAGGGCGATCCCCCGGACGCTCTCGCGGCCCGCCTCGCATACGCCGAACAGCAACACTTCCGGACACTATTGGAACGCTTACCGTTCCGCTTCCAATGATGCCGAATCGGTCATTTCCATCGTTCCCCGGTAGCGTTATCCAGCGCTATTCCACCGATACGACCCGCGGATAGAGCATGTCCATGAAGCGAGGCATATTCTACACGTTCCTCACTCAGGCACCCACCCTGCTGATGTACTTCGTTGCCAGCACAGCGATGACGCGCTTGCTTGGAGATGAGGGGCGCGGAGAGTATGCCTTGATCACGAATCTCACCGCGCTGCTTTCCATGGTGATGGGGCTGAACATCGGTTTCGGCATCACCTACTTCACAGCTCGGTCCAATACCGATCATAAGGCTGCCATCGGCACTTCGATGACGCTGCTACTGGTGAACCTGGCATTGATCCCGGTGATCCTTTGGGGAATATCCTATTCCGATGTGCTCATGCGGATATTCATGCCCGAAGGACGCACCCAATGGTACTTCTGGGCGTTCATCCTACTTGCGGTCATATTGAGCATGCTCAACAGCGCCATATCCGGTGTTCTACTGGGCCTCAAGAATTTTGCTGCCATCAACGTGATGAGCCTCTTCACAGCGGGTTCGAGTGCGGTCGGTTTCATCCTTCTCTATCTTTTCAGGGATAGTGTTCCGGAACACGATCGGTTCACCGCAGTGTTGGCCGTTACCGGAGCAAGCATGATCCTGGTTTCCTTGGCTTGGAGCTGGTATTACATGCGGCATGTGGGTCTGATCCCACGACCACTGACCGATTGGAGACTGATGCGACCAGTGATCGCTTTCACTTTGGTAGGGCATATGAGCAACCTGATCAACCTGATCAATTACCGCTTCGACATCTGGGTGGTCGACGTGTATCATGGCCCGGCGCAACTAGGCTTGTATGCGGTCGCCGTCGGTCTCGGCCAGTTGCTTTTCCAGATCCCCGAACCTTTCAGCCGAGTGGCACAACCCTTCTTGTTCGGCCAAGTAAAGGACGAGATGATCGCTCGATTCAAATCGGTCGCGCGCATCAGTTTCAGTGCCGTACTCGTTGCCGCTGTTGGCATGGCGCTAACGGCGCACTGGGTGGTTCCCCTGCTTTTCGGCGAGGTGTTCCAAGGCTCGGTAGTGGCCTTGTACTTCCTGCTTCCGGGAATTCTGTTCAGCAGTGCATTCAAGGTATTGGCACAGCTTTCGGTGCATGGTGGCCTTCAGCACTACAACTTGCTCGGCACTATGGTGGGCGCCTTTACCACTATCCTTCTCGACCTTCTTTTGATCCCGCAAATGGGAATCATCGGTGCTGCTTTGGCATCGTCCATCGCTTATTTGGTCATCCTACTGGTGATGATTCGGGTGATCCACGTGAAGATGGGGATCACCGTGTTCGATACGTTCTTTGTACATGCAGGTGACGTGCGTGAGGTGCGCCGTATGATCAACCGAAGAACCGAACAGTGATCACGCGGATGGTGAGCACCTCCGATCCACAGAGCATGGAGCGCAGAGCAGGTCGAGGCCGAAGGCGCGTGTTGTGTGTTGCCGGATGGTGGCCCGGCGCAAACGATGTGGCAGGTGTCTTCATCAAGGAACATGTGCAGGCCATCGCCATGAAGAACGAGGTGGAGGTGATCCATTTGGTCGTGGAGAAATGCCCGGCGTGGATGCCATCAATCCGCACGGTTACCGCACTGGAAGATGGGGTCCGGGTCCATCGCATCACGATACGCACACCGGTGCGCCGGTTCGGGTTCGACAGGCGACTGGCCCGGTTCGCACTTCGCCGTTCCATCCTTCGGTCGCACCATGCCGATCCGTTCCACTTGGTACATATCCATGTGCGCACGGATGTGACCGAGGAGGTCATTCCTACCGCCGAAGAACTCGGACTTCCAGTTGTGCTTACTGAACACAATTCCTATTACCACCTCGGGATCCGGGCGCTTCCGCCGAAGGAACAAGTCGCCGAACGCAACCGAATTCGTGCGTGGTTGGGCCGGCCCATCATCCGCCGGGTAATGCCTGTTTCCAACGATCTGGCCAACGTGCTTCACGAGGACTACGGTGTTGAACGGGAACGCATGCACATTGTGCCGAACATCGCTGCAGCGGTCTTTTCCTTCGGTTCGCCGCCTCTTCCGCCGCCGTTCCGCTTGGTACTTGCGGCCCAGTGGCGCCCCCCCAAGGATCACGATGTCTTCATTAGGGCCTTGTCTCTTTTGCCCAAGACCTATAAGGATCTTTGCCATATCGATTGGATCGGCGGCGGTCCGGACCTTTCACGCATCCAGGAAAGGTGCCGCACCGAGTTACCGGCCATGAACATCCGTTTTCCGGGCTTGCTTCCGAAAGCGGCGCTGGCCGAATTCATGCAAAAGGCGCATCTCTTCGTTCTACCGACAAAGTCTGACAATCTTCCATGTGTGGTGCTGGAAAGCCTTTGCTGTGGAACGCCCGTGATCTCGATGGCAGTGAATGGGGTCCCGGAACTGATCAATGGCACCAATGGGATCCTCGTACCACCGAGCGACCCTGTCGCCCTTTCCAAGGCGTTGATGGAATGCGTGGACCAACCTGACCGCTGGGATCGAGGGAACATAGCACTAGAGGCGCGCGCTCGTTACGGCGCTAAAGCTGTTGCAGTAGGTATTGGTGCCGTTTACGACCTTGCGTCGGGCTCAAATGGTCGAACCTGGAAGGGTGTTCTGCGTTGAAAGGCCATTGCTATCTACAGCCATGTTGCCAGCTGATCCGTCCTTTCTGACAAACCCTAACCGTCCGTTGCAGGATCGAACCGCGATCCTGGACCCTTTGCGCGGCATCGCTGCTCTGGGCGTGGTCCTGTTCCATTTCGGGGCGGCCATTCTTCCCACCATCGCCAACAACCCACTGGCAGGATCCCTTGTACTCGGCAAATTGGGTGTTCAGGTGTTCTTCGTGATCTCGGGTTTCGTCATTCCCTTGGCGCTGCATCGCATGCAGTACACTTACCGCGACATCGGCACGTTCATGGCCAAGCGCTACGTGCGGATCGCTCCGCCAGCGTACGTCTCCGCGCTCATCATGGTGGTGTTCCACTTCATCAGCCTTTGGTACAAGGGCACTCCCATCGCTGGGTCAGGGATCTACAGCATCGATGTGCCCACCATCCTGACGAACCTCACGTTCACTGCAATGTACTGGGATACGCCTTGGTTCAATTTCGCGTATTGGACCTTGACCATCGAATTCGAGTTCTACATTCTCATCGCATTGGTCTTTCCCTTGTTCCGGATCCATCGCCAAGTAACAGCCATCGGCTTCGTGCTATTGCTGATTGGGATGCGATCATTCTCGCTTCCCATGCTCTGCGAACACGCGATGTTCTTCGTACCCGGCATTCTTGTCTATTACCGGAGGGAGCAGATGCTGAACGACATGACGCTTCTGTTGCTCACAGGGTGCGTTATGCTTGTGGGATACCTGCATGACGACACCCTACAGATGCTTGTCGCGCTTGCCACCGGCCTGCTCATTCTGCGCGCACCGAATGCGCAGCTGCGTGTTCTTACTTGGCTGGGAACCATTTCCTATAGTTTGTACATCACCCACATCCCGGTCGGATTCGTGGCAGAAAGCGGGATCAAAAGGATCACGGACCTTCATCAAACGGTTGCCGGTAAACTTTTGCTGCTGGTCGTGTACATGGGCATAAGCCTACTGGCCGCTTGGGTCTTCCATCGGCTGGTGGAACTACCCTTCCATCGACTTTCCAAGACCATCGGAAGGAAGAAGTAGAAATAGGCCCATGTACATTGGCGCACTTGCACACCGGATCCCTCAAGGCATTCTACATTCGGCCACCGGATCGGCCCAGGCATGCATGTTCTTCACACCTTCGCCAACAACGACCATGTGCCGTACCTGACCTGGTTCGTACAGCGCGCGAAGGGCGTTACGGACCTGCGATACTCCTTCGTGATCCTCTTCCCTACCCGGCCGAGCATGATCGACGAGATGGAGGCCTTGGGTCATACCTGCATCTGGATCCGCTACGATGATGCACACCGCAAACGCGATATGTTGCTCGCCCTTCCTCAAATGTGGCGTCACATCCGACGATTGCGCCCCGACGTGGTCCACACGCATCTATTCGACGATGCGGTTCCCGGAACGATCGCGGCTTGGATGGCGCGTATCAAAGTGCGTGTTACCACCAAACAGGACACCGGCTACCATTGGATGTACGCTCGGAAATGGATGTTCCTCGACCGGTTGGTTACGCGCCTTTCCACGCATATCATCGCCATTTCCGGGGAATGTCGCCGGTTCTTGATCGAAAAGGAAGGCGCTCCGCCGCATAAGATCCATCTGGTGCACAATGGAATTCCACCTGATCTCTTCACGAAGAAAGACAAGGTTGTGATGGACCGATCGCGCGCTCGCTTCGGCCTTTATGATCGCGAACCGGTCGTGGGGAACGTGGCGCGCTTCGTAGCATGGAAAGGTCACCGCCATATCATCGATGCGGCGAGATCCTTCGTAGAAAAGAACCCGAAGGCCATTTTCCTTCTTTGCGGGAATGGGCCTTTGGAAGAAGAGATCAAGGATGACATCCGCTCGGCAGGGATGGAAAAGCACATCCTCCTGACAGGCTGGATCGACCGAGCGGAAATGGCCTCGTTCTATGGTGTGCTCGATGTCTACATGCATGCTGCGGTCCTCGAGCCGTTCGGCTTGGTCTATGCCGAAGCGATGATGAACGGTGTGCCCGTGGTGAGCACGTCGACCGGTGCGGCGCAGGACGCGATCGAGACCGATGTGAACGGGGTTCTTGTGGATGCACCCACAGGCGAAGCTCTTGCACTGGGATTGGAACGTCTCCTGGCTTTGGACGCAAAAGCTGTTGGTGAAGCTGGAAGGGAGACCGCCCTCCGCATGTATCCGTTCGATGTGATGTGGAACGGGACCATGGAATTGTACCGAAAGGCACTAGGTTCTGCGAAATGAGCACGCCTTTGGTCTCCATCGTGATCCCGGCCTTCAACGCCGCGCCATTCGTGGAACAGGCCATTCGATCGGTACTTGCACAGACCGTGGCCGATCTCGAGGTGATCCTGGTGAATGATGGATCCACGGACGACACGGCTTCCATTGCACGGTCGATCGGCGATGAACGCTTGCTGGTCATCGATCGCCCGAACCAAGGAGTCAGTGTTGCACGCAATGTCGGACTGGAAAGTGCACGCGGGGAGCACATCGGTTTCCTTGATGCGGACGACGCCATGGAACCAACGAACCTTGCGGAAAAACTGGCTGCATTGCAGCGAACGGATGCTCGTTGGGTCTACGGTGATCTGCTTCTGTGTGACGCCGGAATGCAGCCTTCGGGAAGCATCATGCGCGGCACCGATGGCGATGTGGTCCGAACCATTCTTCTGGGCATCGACCCAGCTGTTCCAGCGTCCTGCAGCAACGCTTTGCTGCACCGATCCTGCTTTGCTACGGGCTTCCGATTCGACCCTGAACTTTCCAATGCCGCTGATCAGCATTTCGCCTTGGTGATGGCCAAGGAGCACACGTATCACCACCTGCCCAATGCCTTGAACCGTTACAGGGTGTTACCGAAAAGCATGAGCCGCAATGTGGATCTGTACGCTGCGGATCATCGTAGGCTGATGGCAAAGGCCATGGATCTCGGTCTGTTGGATGATCCCGACTTGCGAAAGGAGGTGCTCTCCAACGCGGAATGGTCGATCGGCGGCAGTTACTGGAAGAATGCAGGAACTCCGGTGAAGGCGTTGCCCTACTTGCTTCGAGCAGTTGCCAAGGATCCGTCCATCCTGATGCGTAAACTTCGACCCAAGGGTCGGTAGGGCATCAAGCCACGCTGCACCACAAACGTTGGATACCGAACCGGTATTCGGCTTCCTCGATCCGATAACCGCAGCGTTCAAGCATCTCCCTTAATTCATCGCGGTCGAACTCGGCGACATGATCATCGTCGGTGTATTGGAGTTTCGATCCCACATCGACCCGGTAGTGGTTCAAATAGGTCTTGTCGAAGTCGGGTAATTCGATGTACACCTGGCGGAAATGCCCTTTGAACGCCTTCAAAAAGGCTTCGGGCTCATCCAAGTGTTCGAGGATGTGCGACAGGATCAATGTATCGAAGCGCTTCTCGCTGGAACGGAGGTATGCCAGCGCATCCGTATTCAGGAAGCTCACATTGTCCAAGGAGGAACCTGCCTTGGCGCGATCGATGGCTGAGGCATCGTGATCCACACCGACCACCTCACCCGCCTTCGCACCGATCACCTTGGTGAGATCACCTGCGTTACAACCAAGATCCAGAACGACATTCTCCTTACCGATGCGACGCAGGATGAAGCGGTGTGCGTGGAGCCGGAAGGGATGTTCCGAAGGCGCGTAGTGTTGGAACGACATCTCCATGGCCAATCGATCGAAGATCCACTCCAGATCCAGATACAGTTGGAGTTTCTTGCGTGCACTCAGCGGCAATAGACGATGCAGTCTGTAGAGCACGGTGAGAAGCATCACCCGTTCCTTTCGCCTTGGTATCCGTACTCCCATGGTCGTGGCTCCGCGATCGTGATCAGGCCCAACGGTTCTGTTCCCAAGCCCAAGCGGAACGCATCATCTCGTGCAGATCACGTTCCGCCTTCCAGCCCAATTCCTTCTCGGAGAGGGAGGTATCCGAATAGATGGCCTCCACATCTCCAGCCCGTCGAGGACCGATGTGGTAGTTCAACTTCACACCGCTCACTTCCTCGAAGGCGGCAATGGCCTCCAAGACACTTACTCCATCTCCGGTGCCCAAGTTGAAAACGGCGTGAGCGCCCTTCATCCGATCTCCGCGCGTATAGTCGAGTGCCGCAACATGGGCCGCAGCAATATCCGAAACATGCACGTAGTCGCGAATGCACGATCCATCCCGTGTAGCGTAATCACTGCCATGCACATCCATACCGTACCGCTTTCCGATGGCCGTAAGGGTGATCACCGGAACAAGACTGCTTGGCGGATTGATGGGTGCTTCACCGATCATGCCCGACCGATGTGCACCAACTGGATTGAAATACCGCAAGGCAATGAGCTTCATACCGGGATGCACCCTCGCATAGTCCTCGAGTATGCGCTCGCCGATCTGCTTCGTATAGCCGTAGGGGGATTCCGCGGGAGACAAGGGTGTGTTCTCCGTGACCGGCAATCGGTCGATGTTCCCATAGACCGAACACGAAGAGGAGAAGATGAAGTTCGGGATGCCGTGCTTCACGCATCCTTGCAGCACGGTTAGCAAGGAGGCGATGTTGTTGTGGTAGTACTTGTGTGGATCCGCAACCGACTCGGGTACCGATTTGAAAGCGGCGAAATGGATGACCCCTGTGATACCCTTCTCCTTGGCGAAAACCTCTGCTACCGCTGCCTCGTCGCACAGGTCCACCGCGTGGTTCGGGACGCGCCTGCCTGTCAATCGTTCGATGCGGTCGAACGTGGCCCGATCGGAATTGGCAAAACTATCGACCGAAACGATGTCGCCGTCCATGCGCTCGATCAACTCGATGATCGTGTGCGAACCGATGTAACCGGCCCCGCCCGTGACCAATACCTTATCCCGTTGTCCCATACACGTTGCGATAGACTTGTTCTGCGATGCGAAAGTGGCGATACTTTTCGGCTATGGCACGTATCCGAGCCCTGAGCGCTGCAGGATCCGAAGTGCTCAGCAAGGCATCCATGCGTTCCACTGCGCGCTGATAGGCGTCCCTATCCAACCCGTCGAGCACCACCCCGATACCATTCCGTTCGATGATTTCCGAGTCGTCGGAGATCCCCGGGGTTATGATCACCGGCAGGCCCAGCGCCCAGTATTCACCATCCTTGATGGGCGTGCAATTGCGTTTGGTCGGCACCGACCGGACCGGAGTCAGGGCCATGTCCGCTACCCCCATATATACTGGCACTTCGGAATGTGGCACACTCGTAATGGTGAACAGCGAAAGCGACAACCCGGCCTTCACGATGAAGGGGGTCAGTTCTTCCACCGAGTGACCCGTGAGCAGCAGCACATGGAAACGCTCGCCCCAATGATCGCGTGCCACACGGAGCAGGTCGAAGACCTCTTGGTCCAAATAGATCCCGCCGAACTTGCCCGCATACACCACCACCAACTTGCCCTTTAGACCCAATTGCTCCATGACGACCGGGTCTTTGACACGGTCCAACGAAAAGCGTTCGAGGTCCACACAAGCTGGTTTCACCTGCATGGCGGGCAGATCCACCCCATACTTCTCTAGTGCGTACGCCCGCATGCCCGAAGCAGCGGCGATGACGGCCCGTGCTTGACGTGCTTGCTTCTTCTCGAAATGGAAGAGCACACGGAAAGCCAAGCCTTTGCGAGGCCAAGTACCGTTCTCCACCATCGCTTCGGCGTGGGGTTCGAAACTGTCCAGCACCAAAGGTTTGCTGGTGAGCTTGGCGAGCAAATGACCGATCATACCTGCAGGAGTGCACCATGCATGGATGGTATCTACCTTGTGATCGCGCATGACCTTCCAAAGCAGAGCGATCAGGCCGAGGATCATGCCTGCACCTTTCGCACCGAGCGGCCTGTAGCGGTAGCGGTGCAACGAGATACCTGCTTCGTCGATCTTCGCCCATGCCCTCGGATCGGACTTCTCCAAGGTGACCAGATGAATATGGCTGCCTTCAGGAAGGCAACGCAACATGATGCGCAGGTAGGGCAATGTGTACGTCTGGATCAAGGCATCCGCGAAACTCCAGTACGTGATGACGAGAATGTTCCGTGGCTGATCGGATGATCTTCCCACCCCTATAGATCGACTCTCGTTCTGACCAAGGTTCATGC
The DNA here is from genome assembly GCA_902826215.1 of uncultured Bacteroidota bacterium. Lineage (GTDB taxonomy): Bacteria > Bacteroidota > Bacteroidia > Flavobacteriales_F > PHOS-HE28 > PHOS-HE28. The sequence goes on along the minus strand of CADEDY010000003.1, from coordinate 291,608 downwards.
GGGTCGAGGCTCCATGGCCCGGCGGATCGGTTTCTTCTTCGGTGCAACTCGCTTCGGCAGAAGGTGCGCCGTACCCATGCGCACTTCAGCGATAATGAACCGCTTCCTTCGGATCGTTTGCACCTTCTTCAGTTGAGAGAGGTACAAGATGATGTACATGGACCCGATGTAGAAAGGAACCATCGGGATCTTGAAGCGGACCAAGGCCCCGAAATTCGGTGTGGTGACCCCGACCGTGAATGCAAAGAAGATCGCGAACGCCATGGACATGAACAGGATCGGAACACCGATGATACAGCGGAGCATGAACGCGGGTCCTGCCCGATAAAGCACATACAACGAGAGAGCCAGGACCCAGAAATTCTCAAGTCCGCTCATGAGCATCACGAAGTTATTGGCCTCCCATAGATAGGGTCTGAACAAGGCCGCATTCGTCGCAATGGGGAATTTGGCGAAAACCGAGAACCACGTTCCATCGAAAGTTCCAACGTTGAACGAATTGCTTCCATACGCGTTCGCATTCACGAGATCGCCCTGCGTGGTCTGGATCGTTTGCAACGCCCCCTCCAAGGCGAACTTGTCCAGCGAGTCGCCCAGCTTCAGTAGAACAAAGAGCGAGACGGATACAATGAGGAGACCTGCGATCGGTACCAGAACGAACTTCACCATGACGTTCTTCAAACGAACGACACGCAGATACAACAGCCAGAAGATGGTCATGGGGAAGAGGGCCATGAAGATGTACGGCTTCATGGTGATCATCACTATCCCACTGATGACCAAGCCAACCCATTTGCTCACCGTTACCCTTCGCTTGAAGAAGAGCTCATCCACCAGATGCACCCACCAACACACGGAGCTGAAGGTGAAGGTATCCTTGAGAATGGCTGAGCCCCAGAAGATCGTTGATGGCATGTACAGGAAACCGATGGCGAGCTTACCCGAGATCTGCGGGAAATAGCTCACATAGGTCCGGTAGCAAGCCCATATCCCGAAATAGGAGAGGCTTGCGATCATGAGGTTACTGATCAAGAAACTCTTGAAGGTCAGCAGCGCCAGAATGCTCGATACGCGGATAACGGCAAATGTCCGGTCATCGAAGTAGACGTACTGGAACGGCTTTGCAGTCTCCCAAGTGTAGGTCGACCAAGCCCTCATGGAGTTGTCGCCAAGCATTTGACGGAGGTACTCCAAAGGCTCTACCAGAGCAAGGTTGCGCATGGCCACTCCCCCTAGGAAAAAGACCAGGCCATCCCCCCCTTGGTAGTAATAGAAGTAGATCAGACTGAATGCGAGGCCCCCGAGCATCTTCGCCATGAGACCCCAGATGTAATAGGCGTACTCCGGGGCTTCCTTTATCCGGATGTTCTTCTGCCGAGTGAAGTACAGGTAGAAGAAAAGGAGATAGAGCAGAGAGAGCATATACTCCCAATACTCGATCTCCATGTCCCCGAAGTAGTGGATGTAGAACAAGGGGATCATCTCAAAGCGGGGGCGTTATTGAGCCGGGATCCAATTTCCACGGGCCTAATTCTCCAACACTTGCTGACGTGCCTTTCCACACCCATCATCGCAGCCGTCATGATCAGCACATCGATCATGCATCCGTAGTGATGGATCCGTCCGATCCTTTTTCCCTCTTTCCCCAAAGGAGCCCACCGATCGCCAGCGCCATTAGGGCAAAAAGCACGAAGCGCACCGAAGTCGTATACCGCGCTTGTATGGTGAATGGAACGTGCATCACCCCGAAATAAACGATGTAGACGAGGAACGGCCAAGTGGTTCTCAAGGAGAGGAACGTACGACGGTACGCCAGAGGAAGAACGATCAAGGCGAGGAGGAATACAACGGCGGTCGAAACGGTGGCGTAGATCATCTGCACCTTCCCATCGGTCGACGCTTTCTGGAATTCGCCCTTCTGCACCCCGATCACCCATAAGCGGATGGCCGAATACAGTTTGTACTTGAAGACATACCACGGATCGCTCCAATAGTGATCCATGGTGGATCTGAAAAGGAGCTCTTCGCGCTTGAGCGTATATGCCGTGTTGTGCGTGCGTTCGACCGCATGCTCGCGCGTCTTAGCAGCTTCCCACATGATGGTGTCCTTGGGGGTGAGCAATGGATCCAGCACCTCGTTGAACCCCGTCCACTCCTGCTCATAGTCCGCGATGTATCCCGGGATCTCGTTCTCGGGTACGAATCGGACCACCTCGTCGCCCATGAAGTTGTGCAGGTAGAAACGATCGGTGTAGCCGGGGATCTTCCCGCCCCAATAACCGATGTGCATGTAGCTCCCGGCACTTTCCAGGGTGGTGGCCTTGAATACCCCGTGATTGCGCAAATTCCAGAAGGCAAAGGGAAGCACCGTGCATGCGAATGTGACGAGCATGAGTCCGTTCCCCAACCTTGCGACGCGATGCCGATCGAAGGCAAGGGCAGCTGCGGCATAGAACAGCGGGAACAACAAGAACACCGGCTTGCATTGGAACATGAAGCCGAAAAGAAGTCCTAGGGCAACGGAAGTCTTCCAGTTGTGGCGATTCGGCCCTGTTCCTAAAAACAGCGCCCCTGCAATGGCAGCGAGCACCGGCACTTCGGTATAGAGCTGCGAGATGTAGTAAGGCATATTCACCATGGGCAGCAACAGCAACAGGAAAAGGCTCTGCACAGATCGCCGGACATCGAACCGGGCCATGGTACGCAAGGTGAAGTAGAGGGCCAACCAATAAAGGATGAACTGGAGTATCAAAGTGGACTTCCATGTACCGAATACGGTGATCATGAAAGCGATCAACAGCGGGTATCCGGGTGTCCGGAAGGTATCCGGGTAATCCTGATCCAACTGCCACCACATGCTGTACTCCCCATGCAGGATCCCTTCGGCCAGTGCCAAGTAGGACCATGTATCGGAGAGAATGGTGGCGCGCGATGCCCACATGATGCCCACTGCCACCAGAACGTTCAGCACGATCAACGTAACAAACGTTCGGCGGTCGCCCAAAATACGTTCAAGACGAGCAGCGGGTCGGGTCATAGGTGTGGGCTTGCAAGCGGCACCAAGGTCGCATTTATCAGGTGATCATCCGTGTTCCATGACGGAAGATCCACGTTTGGGATGCCCGGATAAAGACTTCCGGTCGACGCAAATCCTAGAAGGCGATCAATGATGATACGGGCTGCCTTGTAGAATGGTCGAAGCGCGATAGAGTTGTTCGGCGAACAAGACACGGACCAACTGATGCGGGAAGGTCATGGCCGAAAGCGACATCACGAGATCCGCCCTGTCCCGAACGGCATCGGTCATTCCATAGGCCCCACCGATCACGAAGGCCACCTGCCGCACCCCTTGATCGCGCCAGGTACCAAGCCGTTCGGCGAATTGGGGACTGGTCAACATCTTGCCTCGTTCGTCCATGATCACGACCCGTTCCCCGGGCTTCAACGCAGCCAGTATCCGCTCGCTTTCAGTTCGTTGCTGGTAGGCCGGGTCGCCCTTTCCCGCTTCCGGAAGTATGATCTGTTCAACCGGCATGGTCCTAGCTAGACGGTTCAAGTAGTGGTCCACCCCATCGGTGACCAGACCGCGCTCACTGCGTCCTACCAGTAACAAGCGCACCTTCATGGGCGTATGTGTGTTCGTAACTCCATGGGCATCAAGGGCTCAACTTGGCCCGGTATTTGCCAAATTTCGCAACAAATGAAGCACGTGATGAACCGAATGTTCGTCCTCCTCACAAGTCTGCTGCTCACATTGGCCGTGGGTGCACAGGATGATGTGAAGGATAAGGTGGTACAAGCCATGCGAACGGGCAACTCCAAAGAGCTGGCCGTGCACTTCATACCCAACATCGACCTCACGATCAAGGAGACCTCCGATGTGTACAGCAAAGCGCAGGCTGAGCAGATCGTCCGCAAGTTCTTCAATGACAACCCACCTGTGGACCTGGTCATCGAGCATACCGGTGTCAGCAAGCTGGGCGACAAGTACTTCATCGGCATCCTACGCACCTCCACGGGTTATTTCCGCGTCACTTTCTTCTTGAAGAAGACGGATGCGGTCTTCCAAGTGAAGCAGTTGCGCATCGAGAACAGTAAGAACGACTTTTGATCGTGCTACCCACCGGCACCGAAGAACTCATTGCACTCGCTTTTCGCGAGGACATCGGCGATGGGGACCATACCTCGCTGAGCACCATCCCAGCCGATGCGAAAGGCGCTGCGCGTTTGTTGGTGAAGGATGATGGCATTCTCGCTGGCGTTGAACTCGCGCAAGCCATCGCCCACCATTTCGACCCGTCGATAACCCTGCGCATCTACTTGGAGGATGGAGCCACGGTGAAGAAAGGCGATATCGCCTTCAACATGATGGGGCCCTCGCGCAGCATCCTGCAGGTGGAACGCATCATGCTGAACTTCATGCAGCGCATGAGCGGTATCGCGACCCTGACGCACCGATTCGTCGAGGCGGTGGATGGGACAGGTTGTCGTGTACTGGATACACGAAAGACCACACCGGGCCTGCGTGGTCTTGAGAAATGGGCCGTGCGGCTCGGCGGCGGGCACAACCACCGCATGGGGCTCTACGACATGATCATGATCAAGGATAACCACCACGATTTCGCAGGTGGCATACCCAAGGCGATCAAAGCGGCGAACGAATACTTGACCCGGGGCTGCAAACAGCTGCCCATCGAAGTGGAGACCAGGAACCTTGATGAGGTTCAACAAGTGCTTTCGACCGGTGGCGTACAGCGCATCATGCTGGACAATTTCACACCGCAACTGATGCGCGAAGCTGTTAAGCTGATCGACCGACGTTTCGAGACCGAGGCCTCTGGTGGCATAACCTTGGAAACCGCGCGCAGCTTCGCCGAAACCGGAGTGGACTACATCTCCATTGGCGCCCTTACGCATTCGGTACAAAGCCTCGATCTGAGCCTGAAAGCCCTGTGAGCGATGTTCGAACGGCTGAAACGAAAGCTGCTCTACTCGCGAATGACCCGACGCCTCATCGGATGGGCTCGACGCATCATCCTGCCCGGCTTCGAAGGCTTCAGCATCTACGAGATCTCCCGGTTCTTCTTCGGCGCTCTTGCGAAAGGCAATCTTACCACACGCGCTGCCGCCATATCCTTCAAGGTATTCCTGGCCTTCTTCCCTGGGGTGATCGTGTTGCTCACGATGATACCGTACATCCCGATCAATGACTTCCAAACGAAGTTGCTGCTGACGTTCCACGACATGCTGCCGCCGGAAGTCTACCATTTCATCGAATCCACGCTGCACGACCTGTTGGTGAAGAAGCACGGCACATTGCTCTCCTTGAGCTTCCTAATCGGTGTGTTCACAGCGAGCAACAGTATCGATGCGATCCTGATGGGTTTCAGTGGCAGTACCAATCATGCCGGTTGGCACTCCCCGCTCAAGCAGCGGCTCTTGAGTCTTGGGCTTCTATTAGCGCTTACCGTGGTTGCCATGATCGCTATACCATCACTCACCTTGAGCGGTATCCTGATCTACAAATTGGACTCCATCGGGTTCTTCGCCAGTTACTTCGAAGTGGCTTCTCTGTTCCTTGCAAAATGGGTGGTCTCCACACTTGCGGTCATTCTCTTCGTATCGCTGCTTTATTACGCTGGTGACCCGAGCACGCGCCGCTTCCGGATGTTCACTCCGGGCGCGATCCTGGCAGTGATCCTGATCCTGGTCGTTTCCCAGGCACTGGCCTTCGTTTTCTCCAACATCACCGATTACAATGCGCTGTACGGTTCAATCGGTGCCATCCTCGCCGTGCAATTGTGGATCTATATGAACATGATCGTGCTGTTGATCGGTTACGAACTGAACACCAGCATCATGCGGGCACGGCGGCTCCGTCGGGAGAACCTCAAATCACCCAAGTCGGCCTTGGCCTGAAGGGGAAGGAATATCTTGGTACCGTTACCCATGCGGACCCTACTTCTCGCCTCGTTCCTGTTCTTCGGATCCATCGCCCAGGCGCAGCCTTTCGATGCCAAACATCCACCGAACACGTACCGCAACGCGGACAATCCCCTGTACTGGAAGAACAGACCACCGCGCCCGGGCTATTGGCAGCAGGACGTCCATTACGTGATCAAAGCGCGCATGGACGATGCGACCGATCAGATCCACGGAACATCGGCACTGACGTACGTGAACAATTCACCGGACACCTTGCGCTTCGTGTTCTTCCACCTCTACCAGGAGGCCTTTGTGCACGGATCGTATCTGGATCGCATGGAAGGTGGCCTGCGAAAGACCAAGAAGGGTGAAGTGGCCTATGCGGGAACGCGGATCAATTCGTTGGCTGCCGATGGTTTGGACTTGCGCCAGGAGCAGGACAACACGGTGCTGAAGGTCTGGCTCAATACACCCCTTGCACCGAACGAACGCACCACCTTCCGGATCGATTTCACCACCCATTGGACCACGGATGTCTATCGGCGCATGAAGCTCTTCAAAGGTTGGGGAGCCAAACACTATGACGGCGTGCACTGGTACCCACGTATCGCGGTGTATGACGATCGCTTCGGGTGGGACACGCAACAACACCTCGGCAGCGAGTTCTATGGCGATTTCGGCACCTTCGATGTGGACCTCGACTTCCCGCACCACTATGTGCTCGATGCCACGGGCTGGCTCCAGAACGAAGCGGAAGTGCTCCCTGCCGACCTGAAGGCGAAACTCGCGATCGCCAATTTCAAGGATAAGCCCTGGAATGAAGCCCCCTCGGTCATCACAGCCCCTGAACCCGGCAAACGCAAGGTGTGGAAGTACCACGCCGAGAACGTGCATGACTTCGCCTTCACCGCCGACCCGAACTACCGCATCGGCGAGGCGGAATGGAACGGCATCAAATGTGTCGCCCTCGTTCAGGAGCCGCATGCCAGCGGATGGCAGAACGCTGCGGACTATACGGCGAAGGTGATCGCCTGTTACAGCCGTGACTTCGGGATGTATGCCTACCCGAAGATGATCGTTGCGGACGCACGCGACGGTATGGAGTACCCGATGCTCACGTTGGATGGTGGGCGTGACCCGGACTACCGTGGACTCCTTGCCCACGAGGTGGGTCACAACTGGTTCTTCGGCATGCTGGGGAACAACGAGACCTACCGCGCTTTTCTGGACGAAGGCTTCACCCAGTTCCTAACCGCTTGGGGATTGGAGCACATCGATGGGGACACCATGGTCGTGGATCCGCCAAGTACCCGTTACGAAGCGCGCTACACTGAACCGATACAACCACGGGAAGAAGAGGTGTATTACAGCTACCAGCGGGATGCCGTGCGGGATCAGTTGCCACCGATCAATACGCACAGCGACGAGTTCGGACATGTAGAAGGTCTCGGGCGCGGGTATGGGCACGTGTATGACAAGACGGCCACGATGCTCTACAACCTGCAATACGTCCTGGGTGATTCCCTCTTCTTGGCCGCCATGCAGCACTACGTGATGCAATGGAAGATCTGCCATCCCTATCCAGAGGATATGCGAGCGAGCATCATCCATTTCACGAAGGTCGACCTCAACTGGTTCTTCGATCAATGGATCGAGACGGACAAGCGGATCGACTATGCCGTTCGAGGCGTTACCGGAAAGCACAAGGATGCCGGACAGACCATACATCTGCGACGCAAAGGCGACCTGCACATGCCGATCGATCTGCGGGTGGAGGCGCGTGATGGAACGATCCATGACTTCCTGGTCCCGAATACCTGGTTCGAAAAGAAGACTTCAGCAACCGTGCTTCCGCGCTGGATCGGCTACGACGAACTGGAACGGGACCACATCGTTCACGTCGACATTCCTTCGGGTATCGCCCAAGTGACCATCGATCCCACGAACCGACTTGCCGATGCATACAAGGTGAACGACCACATGGTGTTGCCCATCAGCGTGGGGTTCGATCACCACATTCGCCAACGACCTGATCGCAAGAACTACGAAGCCTTCGTGCGACCCGACCTGTGGTGGAACGGTTACGATGGCGTGAAGGCCGGGGTGCACCTGAACAGCTCGTACATGAAGTACAAGCATCGCATCCACTTCAGCGGTTGGTTGAACACCGGCATGGGGCAATCCCTGCCCCCGAACAACGCCAGTCGGCAGTTCGATCCGATCCCCGGGAATACGGACACCGGCTACGACCCTTTCTCGTTCAACTTCCGCTACGAGAATGGAACGGAGAAGATCCTCAAGGGCTCATCGGTCTTCGTGTACGCTCGGTTGCTCGATGGTCTGGATCGCTATGGTGGTGGCTGGCATTGGGACCTACCTAACCGGAAGACGGAGGTGCAGGCGGAACTCATCTATTTCATCCGTCGCGATAGTGCTGATCTAACCTACCTACTTTATCCGGATCAATGGGAACTGAACCGCTTGAACGGGGCGTTGGATGTGAGCCTTCATCACCGATACGACTATTCGCACGGGCGTGGGGATCTGAAACTGGAGCTACGCAACAGTGCGGTGGGTTCGGGTTCGAACTATGCTCAGGTCAAGCTCACGGCGGTGAACACGAATGATCTTGGAAAGCTGCAGTTCCGGACCCGTGCATTCGGTCAATTCGGTTCGGGCAACACACCGCGCGAAATCGCGTTGTACCTCGCTGGTGCTTCACCCGAGGAAATGATGGAGAACAAGTATGTGCGCAGCATCGGTCTGGTGCCCTATGACTGGTTGGGTTATGGCGCCAATGTGCAACACTTCCAACAGGGCGGTGGTCTCGGGCTGCGCGGTTATGCGGGCTACGTTGCTCCGGAGTTGGATAGCGACGGACAGGTGATCCAGACCTACCGTGGGAATACCGGTATCTCGGCCTCCGGTGAATTGGACCTGGATGGTCTACTGGCTTTCCGGCCGGGAAAGGTGGCGCGCTACCTGCACATGGATGTGTACCTCTTCGGCGATGTCGGCATGATGGGGTACCGCACGGTATCCGCCAATGGAGAGCAATTGCAACTGGCTGACCCACGTGCCGATGCTGGGATCGGTGCTGCATTGACGATCAAGAAGTGGGGACCCTTGGTGGATATCAAACCACTCACCATACGCTTCGACATGCCGTTGGTCCTATCATCGCTACCGGCAACGGAGACGGACAACGTAGCGTTCCGATATGTTGTCGCCATCGGCCGGAACTTCTGATCCATGCGTACCGTCGTTCTGACCTTATGGATGCTGGTCGGTTGCACGGTCTTGGCGCAGGACATCACCGGACGTTGGATCACGGTGAACGATGAAACAGGAAAGAAGCGCTCTGTCGTGGAGATCAATGTGAAGAATGGAGTGGCTACTGGTCATGTCGTTCACTTGTTCCGCGGACCAAATGAAGACCAAGACCCTATTTGCCACATCTGTCCCGACGATCGAAAGGGAAAGAAGGTGATGGGTATGGAGATCATCCGCAACATGGTGCGCGAAGGCAATGAATGGGTCGATGGAACGATCATGGATCCCGCCAATGGCAAGGTCTATGATTGCAAGTTCTGGTTGGAGAACGGTGTCTTGAAAGTACGCGGCTACGTCGCCTTCTTCTACCGGACCCAAACCTGGATCCGCGAGCCGAAGTGACGGATCAGCGTAGCAACGTGACGTGACCCCGAGCGCTCACCATGGTGCCGTTCGCGTTGCACCGATCCAGGTAAGAGACCGTGTAGATGTAGACATCCTGCGGTGCTTCTTGACCACCAGAGCTTCCGTCCCACGCCTTGTACGGGTCGATCGTGCTATACACTTCGCGGCCCCAGCGGTCGTGGATCAGGAGTTCGAAGTCTCCCGCTTCCGGGCCCTGAACGAAGAAGCCATCGTTCAGTCCATCCTTGTTCGGTGTGAATGCATTGGGCACGTATACGATCCCATCGGACCGGGAGAAGATCCGTACCTCCACTGAATCGGAATGCGGACAACCGTAAATGTCGATGGCTTCGTAGCTGTAATCCCCTTCGCCTACGGTGATGGTGCGTGTCGAGTCGCCGTTGCTCCATAAGGTCTGGATAAGCTCTCCTTGCGGGTCCAATTCCACCTTGGTTCCCGGGCACAATGCAATGTCCTCCAGCGGATCCGTTGGGACTTCGAAGGACACACGCGCACTATCCACTGCAGTCCCACAGTAGCTCGTGACCGCAGCGATGTACCAATCGGTCCGCGTGGCGCTGAAGGTCGATCCAACCGATCCATCCTGCCAGCGCGCATTGTCATCCCCGGCATCCAACGTGTAATCGAACACGGCACACAACACGGTATCGGGCCCCAGATGCACGACCTGCAAGGTGTCGTAAGCAACCACCAATGTATCGGAAGCGATACAGCCGCTCAGAACGACATCCGCGTAGATCGTACCCGGTACATCAACGATGTAGCTGCTGGCTTGGCTTCCATCACTCCACGTAACCGTTGCACCTGTGGCCGACAGGTCGATGATCAAACTATCTCCTGCACAGAGCACTGTATCGGCACCCAAGGAGATCGCAACGGGATCCACGAGGGTGATATCGATCGCATCACTTGTGCTGCCGCAGATATTCGTCACCGTGATCGAATAGATGCCGGATGTAGTTGCCGTGAATTCATCGCCCGTGCTGCCATCCGACCAAAGGACTTCCTCCACATCGACCAGAACCGGAGCTAACAAAAGATCACCGCCGTCGCAGACAACCGTATCCGGCCCAAGGTCGATCAACGGTGGTGCTAGACCTTCCACGAACAACGAATCGGTGAGGATGCAACCTGCCTGCCCGACATCCAACCAGTAGGTCCCCGGTCCGGTGATCGTGAAGGTGGCATCGGCCAAGCCATTGGACCAGGCCCAGTCCCACCCTGCGGGCACGTCGGCCGTCAAGGTGTAATCGTTCCCGGTGCAAAGCGTGGTGTCCGGTCCGATATCAACGGTTATGGGCTCGATGATGGTGACCTCGATATCATCAAATGCACTACCGCATTGATTGCTCACCGTGAGCGAAACGGATAGCGTCGAATCCACCTGCAAGGTGCTTCCGGCACTTCCATCACTCCACACATAATCTTCGACATCCGTGGCACCGGGATCAAGGAGAACCCCCGTGCCATTGCACGATACCGTATCGTTCCCGAAACTCAGCGTAGGAAGAAGCAATGCGCTCACAACGATCGTATCTGTTACCACGCACGGTCCATCGCTGGCATCCACCCAATACGTGCCCGGTTCGTACACGATGTACTCCGGGTCGGTGGTGCCGTCCTGCCATGTGAGCGTCCACGCTCCGGTGGCCGGCTGAAGGACCAATTCCTCCAATGGACAAAGCGCCGTATCCGGTCCAAGGTCGATGTTCGCCGTGACGCCAAGATCCACGACGATCGTGTCCGATCCGATACAGCAGGCGACCGTGACCTGGACCCAGTAGGTACCCGACGTGGTAGCGGTATAGGTGGCGGCCGTCGATCCATCGCTCCAGAGGTAGGTGGCGTTCAGGGTGGTGGCATCCAGATCAAGTGTGCCGCACAGCGCCGTGTCGTTGCCCAGGGTCACGTTCACGACGCAAGAATCGAGCACCTCGGCATCACCCACCACCGGCTGAGCGATCTCCTGGTTCGCAACGAACGGTATCAGCTGCGCATTTGCCGGGAAAGTGAAGGTTGGCAGCACCGTGGTGATCGCTGATCGATCGGTGTACTCGTCACAGAAGATCTCGCCTTCTTCATTGGTCCGCACCAAGAAGATGTCCCGATCGCCGGTCTGGTTCGTGTAACCGGTGAGCAAGTAGCCGTTGCCCATGTCGGCAATGTTGTACGCATAGTTCTCGACGAGGCTCTGTTCTTGGAAAATGCCGCCGTAGGACTTGTACCATTGGCCCACCCCGGAATCCGATATGGACATCAGGAAAAGCTTGTTCGGCACGGTGGTCATGGTGCGACCGGCAAGGATATACCCCGATGCTGTCGCAAGTACACGTGTGCTGTGCTCTTGACCACTACCTGCCAAGTTGAAATCCCTTGCCCATGCGATATTGCCGAGCGTGTCGCAACGGATCAAACCAACGGACCAGTTGGTGGACGATCCATTGATGTCTCCGTAATAGGCGATCGTCAGTGAATCGTCCTTCGCCACGATGTCCGATGGATAGATGCGTCGATCCACATTGTCCGGAAAGACGAGGTAACGCGTGTCGACCAATTGCCCGAACTCATCGAAAGTGGTGAGCATGATCCGACGTCCCGAAAGTGCGGCTGCTCCTGTTGAGAACGAAGAGACCCCATAATTCCGCTGGTTGATCCGGACCACACCTCTGATCTCATCGAAGTACGGTAATGCGTCATACAGATCCATCCGATCAGTGAATCCGATCAGATCACCAGTGGCGGCATCCACATAGGCGTTCACGAGATCCCGGTAGGTGGGAGCCGTCACATTCTCGATCCCGCCGAAGACAACGTACGAGGTCGGGTCCGAAACCACGATACGTCGTGCATAGATCGTAGGGTCCTCCCAGGAACGGACCCAGAAGAAATTCCCTGCCGCGTCGAACCGGAAATAGAAACCCTCAGCGAGTTCCTGGTTCCCCATGATACCTGAACCGCAGCCGATCAGGGTTCCATCGGGCGCATCGGTGATGTGCAACACCATCTTCGGATACTGCCCCGCTGTTCGGAAGGCCCTCGACCAGACCACTCCACCGTTCACATCCAACTGCATCACGACTGCACTGTCACCAACACTTCCACCGATGTACGTATCACCAGCGGCGGAGCGATGGAGCACGTGCCCGGCTTCGTTCCGGAACGGTGTTCCAATGGCGTTCGAGTACGTCTGACCGAACGACGCGAACGTGCACCAAAGCACGTTCAAAAGAGCAAAGGACCTGAGGACGAAATGGCTCATGATACAGGCTTGTTCCGGTCGAAGATATCCCGCGCATCGAAGCACTGCAGCTTCGCATCGAGGATGGTATGGATGATGTAAAGGTGAAGGATCTCGACCAACCCGTAGCTCTCGCTGGCCACATGGAAGTTGAGGTCCCCTTGGCAACGCAACGTGTTATCGGGGAGGAATCCACTGAAGGTGATCAAGCGACATCCCGCACGGCAAGCAGCCTCGGCCGCATTGAGGATGTTCTTCGACGAGCCGCTGCTGCTGATCGCAAAGACGATATCCTCCGGGTCGGCGAAACGACCGATGGGTGCGCTGAAGACCTCCTCGAAGCTGAGGTCGTTGCTGATGCAGGTGAGCAGACTGGCATCATTGAATGCGATCGCCCGCACACCTCCGTTCTTCCAATAATCCACGGCTTGATGACTGGCGATGCCCGCGCTTCCGCCATTCCCCACCATGATCACTTTACGGTTGGCCGCTTGTGCCACGCGCACCATTTCCACAGCATGTTCGATCGCCTGCGCGTAGGGCAATGGACCATTGGCATTGCTGGCGCTGATACCATCCAGCAAGGAGTGCATGGATCCGGCATAGCGGTCGATGAATTCGGGGATCGAAGGGGTGCTCATTTCAACAGGTGCTTCACGAACTTCAACAGGTCCTTCTTGTATACCGGGTGCTCGTTCCCGATGATCTCGACGGCAAGTGCTCCGGTGCAGTTGCCTACGAAGCCGATCACGGCAGGATCCAACCCGGCCTTGGCGCAAAGCGCGGTCACGCTCAACACCGCATCGCCCGCGCCCACGCTGTCTTTTATCTGTGTAGCGAAGGCAGGGGTCAATGACTGGTCACGGCCTCGGCGATAGATGCTTCCTTTCTGTCCCAAAGTGATCTGCACCTCATCGGCATGCGTGATCGCTTGCAACTTATCGATCAACCCGTCCAGCTTCTCGCGCTTGGCGCCGAAGGGTAAACGCAACTCCGCCTCGTCGATACTGATGTAATCGGCCCGTGTATACTTGGTGATGTAGTTGTACCCGTAGTTGTTGCTGTTCGTCTGGGCGTTCACCACAAGGTACTTGCCGCTCTTCTGCAGGAGATCGATGATCGCAGGGCTCATCATGCCGTGACCGAAATCCGCGACGACGACCAGATCGCATGCGGGCAATTTCCTCTCCAATGAAGCGATAATGGACGCTTCCAAGGCGCCGCTCACCGGCTCATCGTTCATGAAGGTGACCTCGAACAGCTTGATGCTGAGGTAGTGGTCCAAATAGCGACGCTTGATGGGTGTTGGCCCATCGGGACGGACGAAATAGGTTCGCTCCACACCTGTGCTCAACTTCTCCTCGATCATCGCACGGCGCTCGTCCTTCGCACCAAGACAAGTGACCAGATCGACGCTACCAGCGAACTGCTCCAGGTGATTGGCGATGGCCAGCACACCACCTGCATAGGCCTCTTCGCGTAAAAGGATACTGCTGATCGTGGGCGATTTGCTGCTCTTCCCCAACGGTCGGCAGTAGTGGTACTCGTCGATGATCGTGTCCCCGATCACGAGCACCTTCAATTTCTTGAGCGCCTCCAGATCCTGAATGATCGCATCCGCATCGAAGCGTTCGCGGAAGTCGGCCAGGAACCCTTGCACGCTGTCGTCCAACGGGCTGAAGTGCGCGTTGATGAGCGAACTGCTGCTGAACTGGATCTCTTCGGTGAAGTGCAATTTTCCACCTACAGCGATCGCGGCGGCTTCTTCCTTCGCGATCATGCCGGTCACGTCCTTCGAGCGATCCTTATAGTCCTGGCCCTTCACATAGAGATCGGGCTTGAGGAGCTCGATCGTCTCGATGGCTGTTTCCCATTTGTTCAATCCCACGTAGTCCACCGCACCCAAGGCTGCTATGGCTTCCATGCGAAGCGCTTCGGTGAAAACCGGTCGACCAGGGCCTTTGTTCACGAAACGATCCGGCGTAACGGTGACGACCAACACATCGGCATCGGCTTTCGCCGCTTCGAAGTGCTTCATGTGTCCCAAGTGCAACAGGTCGAAGCAGCCATGACAAAGCGCTACACGCTTGCCTGCAGCCTTGTGCTTCGCGATCACGGAAGCGAGTTCGTCGAGTGGAAGGATCTTGCTCATGGGAGATGGAACGCCTGATGGAACGCGGATGACGCGGATCCGGCGGATCGACGCAGATAACCCATGAATGCATCAAACTTCGCGTGATGCGACACGCTCATCCCTATTGACATCGGATCCGCGTTCACCCTAACCATCTGTGTCATCTGCGTGCCCACTTTCATCCGAGGTATTTGAACCAATCCTTCGTTGCTTCCGCAATGGTGCCGGGTTCCCAGATGGGTGCTTCCCGCCAGTAGTCGATGTTCGCGAGCATGGTCTTCACACCCTCTTCGAATTCCACGTTCGGTTTCCAACCCAGTACCCGCTGGATCTTCGCGGTATCAGCAAAGGTCTGGTCGGGCTCGCCGGGGCGCTTCGGTATGTACACCTTCTCGCCACCCAATAGATCGCAGAGCAGGTTCACACTATACGTACTTCCGCTGCCCACGTTGAAGACCTCACCGGCCACATCATCGCGATCACTTGCGGTCACGCAGGAATCGGCCACATCGCTCACGAAGGTGAAGTCGCGGGTTTGCTCACCATCACCAACGACCGTGAACGGCTTGCCAGCCAGCTTCTGTGCGAGGAAAACTCCGAACACCGCTCCGTAGGTCCCGCTTGTGCGTGAGCGCGGTCCGTACACATTGAAGAAGCGCATGCTCGTTATGTTCATCTTGTAGACGCTCGCCCAGTACATCGCGTACTCCTCCCCCAAGTACTTCGTGACCGCATAGGGATATTGACAGCGGATCGGCGCTGTCTCCGGCGTTGGATACACATCAGGGATGCCATAGCAGCTCGAAGAAGCTGCGTAGATCACGCGCTTCACACTGTGCTTGCGACAAGCTTCCAACACGCTTACGGTGCCGTTGACGTTCGAATGATGGTACTTCAACGGCTGCTCGATGCTCGGCACGATATCGGCCAGCGCCGCGAGATGGAAGACCTTCTCTACACCGGCGAACAAGGGCTCGATCTTCTGGTGATCAGCGATGTCGGCAATGTGCACGTACAATTGCTTGCTCCCTTTCAAGTGGTCCAAGTTCCTCGCATGTCCGCTGCTGAGGTTGTCGATTACATGCACTTCGTGGCCATCGTGCAACAGCCGCTCCACCAACCAACTTCCGATGAAGCCGCAACCTCCTGTCACCAATGTTCTCATGCCTTTCCTTTCAGTTTGCGCAAGGTGCGTTTGAATCCGCCGCCGGTCAAGGTATCCACATCCACCACGGCTTGGTCCACGCGCTGTTTCCAGGTGCGTTTGCGCGAAGCGATCACGTCCGGAAGGGACTTCCGCCAGATGCGCGGGATGCCATGGATCTCCACGTCGTTGATCACATGCGCCCGGTATTCGAGATCGAAGCCGTTGGCTGTGAGATGCGCCTCCACATCAAAGTTGTCCGTCGGCTTCCAAGTGTAGGCATGGTCACGGATGTAGAAAGCGCCACCCGGTTTCAGGACCCGCTTGAACTCACCGATCATGTGGCGCACCAAACGGCTGTTCAATTCCGGAAGCACTTGCACGCACATCACGAGATCAACGGATGCGCTCGGGATCAGGTCACTGCGCCAGGTCGGAAGATGTTGGATACCGGCCTTTCGGGGATCGAGTTGGAAGGCGTCCGGGGTATCGATGTAGTCCGCACATGGTACGCCGAGCCCCTTGTAGTACAGGTGTTGCAAGCAATACGAATTCACGATCGCGTCCATGCCGATGTAGCAAAGGTCCGCATCCTGTCCGGTCCACAGGTTAGCTTGGCGACCGTAGCCTGCGCCAAAGTCCAGCACGGTCCGTATCCCCGCGCGTTCAGGTACGGGGTACGCTTGCGGCAGCAGATGGTCGTGGGCATTGTTCAGTCCGACGCGCTTGTCGTAGACCGCTGCGTCCAACTGCAGGCCCATGGAGTGCACTACGCGTTCATCGTTCGCTCTACTGGCCTGCACCAATGCTGCGATCCGGGCGTCGTTGATGTAATCCGGATAGTCGGTCCGGAACCAGCTCATCCACTTCAACAGGTCCTCAGCACCGCCGAACTGGAAGAAGTCACTGACCACGCCATCTTCATACGTGCGCTTCCGCTTCTTCAGTCCTTCTTGGTAATCCCAACGCGTCATCCACTCCGGTGCACGCGTTCGATCACGTGCCAAAGCATCGTGGAAGCGTTGTTCGAGCGCGGTTTCCTCGGGTCGCATCAAGCAGGATCGGTGGTGATGCGGACGCTGAAGGTCTTGGTAGGCCATCCGATCTCGGGATAGCTCGACTTCACCGCTTCAGGCAAATAGACGGCACACAAGGTGTTGCTCACGTGGAAGATCCGCTTGCGGTGTTCATCGCTCGGTGCACCGTCAAGGATCCCGCGGAACACCTGCCAGTTGGGCTTCTCGTAGCCGAGACCATAGTCGTGCCAAACGATGATCGACTTCTCATCCTTCAGCAAGGTGAAGGCGCTTCGCGTATCGATGGTCACACCCGGGTATTGGTGGTCGGCATCCACGAAGATGAGATCACACGTGCCATTGAGTTCACTGAAATCGTAGGTCTGCGTGTTGTGCTCGATGATGCGGATGTTCGGCAAGTTCTTGCTGTACCGATGGGCTGCGCGCACTGCGGGTTCAGGCGCTCCGATCTTCTTCATCTCCTCCGCACCGAAGCTCATGGCGATGATCTCCTTCATCAACGGTGCCACGTTCGCCAGGCTCTCCCCTCTCCAACTCCCGAATTCGATGTACCGACCTTGTGGGAACCGCTTCGCCAAGGCACGCAACAAAGCAAAGTCCGTAACGCGACTGGTACCGTCCAAGTAGGTGTAGTGTGTGATGGTGTCGTCCAAGCCCGGGGCAAGATCACGGATGTCGACCGTGGGAAGTCCTTTGGCGAGGCCATAGGTCTTGATCACGTGCGCCCGGCAATCCTCCTCCATCGTGAAGTGGAAGAGGCCCTTGAGGACCCGTTTCGGTTGCGTGATGCACAAGCGCAGGAAGGGCGCTGCCAAATGCCAGTTGCCCATCAGCGTTCGCTCACGAAGAATTCAGTGATCGACGCGATCACATGGTCCACTTGTTCATCGCTCAACTCGGCAAAGACCGGCAGGCTCAGGATCGTGGCGCACTGCTTCTCGGTCACCGGGAAATCGCTGCGCTTGTACCCCAAGTAGGCTGCAGCTTCCTGCAAGTGGATCGGCACCGGATAATGGATCTTCGTATCGATGCCACGCTCCTCCAAGAAGGCTTTCAAGGCATCGCGTTGCGCGGTCTGGATGATGAAGGTGTGGTACACGGCACGTTCCCCGTTCGCATCCTTCGGGATCAGGAGATCACCGACACCGGACAAACCAAGATGGTACATCGCCGCAATGGCTCGGCGCCGCTCCGTCCACCTTGGAAGCTCGCGCATCTTCACGTTCAATACCGCAGCTTGCAGATTATCCAACCGCGAGTTGTAGCTGAAGAAGGCGCTGTGGTCCCGGTCGCGCATGCCGTGGTTCCGCGCTTTCAACAAGTGCGCATGCACAGCATCGTCGTTCGTGGTGATCACGCCGCCATCGCCTGCGGCAGCCAGGTTCTTCAATGGATGCAGGCTGAAGCAACCCGTCACTCCGAACGACCCAACGTGCTGACCGTTCAGGGTCGCACCGATCGCTTGCGCACAGTCCTCGATCACATTCAGATCATGTTCCATGGCAATGGCGAGCAATTCTTCCATGCGCGCCGGACGACCTGTCAAGTGCACGGCAATGATCGCTTTCGTGCGCGAGGTGATCGCCTTGCGAACGGCTTGTGGATCGAGGTTCATATCGTCCAACACATCCGCGAAGACCGGTGTTGCTCCGGCGAGGGCGATGCTACTTGCACTGGCGAGGTAGGAGTTCGGTGCGGTGATGACCTCATCGCCCTTGCCGATACCGAGTGCCATCATGCTCAAGAAGAGGGCATCGGTTCCGTTCGCTACACCAATGGCATAGGTGGTTCCGCAAAGTTCCGCGAAGGACTTCTCGAAGGTGGCGAGCTCCTCGCCCATGATGAATGCACCGCTGTCCAACAAGGCCCCGATGCGATCGAGCACCTCTTGCTTGATCCCACTGTACTGTGCACCGAGATCCACGTACGGCACCTTCATCGTCGTCATCACTGGCATCAATTCAGGTGGATGCGTTGCATCCGCTTCACGTTGAAATACAGATCGTTGGTGAGGCTTTCCGGGATCGCCCCGGCATCGAAGGCCTTCTTCAGGTCTCGCACCGCATCCTCCAAGCTGTGCGTGGCTACGAAGCCGATGTCGTTCTTGATCTTCTCGCTGCTCACATGGTAGCTGCGCAGATCGTCCGTCGGTGTGGTGACGATCTTCACGTGCTCGCCGATCACATTGCGCACCATACCGGCGATCTCCGCGATGGTGAAGTTGTCGTAACCGGCATTCCAGATCTTGCCAGCGATGCGCTCCTTCGGCAGCTCCAGCAGTTGTACGTACAGGTCCGTCATGTCCTCGATGTGGATGTTGGGTCGCTTCTGCGTTCCACCGAACACCGTGATCTCGCCCTTGTTCACGGCGAGGTTCGTGAGGATGTTCACCGACAGATCCAACCGCAGACGCTTGCCGTAGCCGCACACGGTCGCCGGACGGATGGTGACCGTGGTGAAGTCCGCGCTTTGAAAGCGATCGAGGATCACCTCGCACTGCGCCTTGAACTTGCTATAGTCCGTGAGCGGCTCCAGCACCATGTCCTCGGTCACGTTCGGCTCTTCCTTGATGCCGTATACGCTGCTGCTGCTGGCGTAGATGAACCGTGCCACACCGCTCTCCTTGCTGATACGCACCAGCGGCTCGAAGGCATCCAGATTGATGCTCTTTCCCAGATCGGGATTCAATTCGAAGCTCGGATCGTTGCTGATGCAGGCCAGATGGATCACCGCATCGTGCCCCGGAAGCAGCTGCTTCAACAAGGCTTGATCCCGGATATCGCCCTTCACCGCGTTGAGCCGCTCGTGCTTGGGCAACACCTCTTCCCCGTAGATCATCAGGTCGAGGACAGTAACTCCGTAGCCCTTGTCCAACAGCTTGGGCACAAGTACCGAGCCGACGTATCCGGCTCCGCCGGTGATGAAGATGTTCCTATCGGCCATTGTTGCGCTGTCTTTCGAAGCGCAATTTTACGGCTAATGGTTGGTTCGAACTTGCAAAGTCCGAGCTCATCGGCTGCTCAGGAACCACGGCATAGTCTAGATTTATCGCCGCATACTTCGGCTATGGAACTGGTCCGATCCAGCAACCGCACCCTCCTTCTTGTCCTTGTCGGGGTTCTGATAGGGAACGCTGGCTTGGCACAAACCTTTTATAAGACCATCGGATCGATCGGTACGGATGAATCCGCGCAGTGTCTTCAGTCTACCCAAGATGGAAATTTCGTGATAGGTGGTAATAAAGGGGATAGTGCGCAAGTGACCCTTGTGGACCCGAATGGCAATGTCCTTTGGTCCAGGACGTTCCAGGCGATCCCCAACCAACAGAATATCGTTTACCAGATCGCGAGCACCGCCGAAGGGGATCTCGTTGGAACGGGCAATTCCTTTACGAACAACCCCTACCCTCAGAACACCTTCCTGTTCAAATTCGACCTGTTCGGCAACCTTATTTGGCTGACCCGCTCGCTTGATAACAGACCTATTTGGACGAACAGGATCATGCCGAACAGCATGAACGAGTACATGATACTTCCTTGTATCTATGACTTGAGCAGTACTACACTTTCTGATCTATACACTGGTACAGTGGATGCCAACAGTGGGCTCATGCTGTCCAGCAATCCAAGAACGGACTTCACTCCAATGAACCCTGGACTGGACGAGCACTTTTCGGCCGTCATTGCTGACGATCAAACGGTATTTGCTTGTGGCCGCGTTTTTCTCGGGGGAAACGCAATAGGGTCGATGCGGCCACATGTCACACATTTCAGTCCCTCTGGCGAAAGACTATGGGCCAAATATTTCATGTATCCCGTCTCGGTCACGGCGCGGATCTATGGCATTGACATTATCCTGAATGATGACTCGTTGACCGTTTGTTACTTCGGCGATATCGACGGTCAGACCACCAATTACAACGCCGGATTGATCCGCATGGATACTCTTGGAAACGTAGCTTGGACCAAGGACTACAACCTGGCCGGCTATACGTCCGACCTGAGCTATAAAGTCCTACAAATGCCTTATGGATATGCGATCGTCGGATACGGGATCGCCCCGGATCGAGACCTGTTCGTTGTTGCCTTGGACCTGAGCGGCAATGTCATCTGGGCAAATTCCTACGGAGGTCCAAGCACCTCTGAATTCCTAGCAAGGACCGTGACACCGAACGCAGTAGCCATCGGTTCGGACATCCTATTTACCGGCACTTCAGAACTTTCAGGCGATCAGGATATCGTGTTGATCAGGGTTGATGAAAATGGAACCGTTGGCTGTAGTACCCCAAACCCGATAAGTGTTAGTGTGACCTCCATTCCGCCGTTCAGCGCCCCATTGAACCCAATGGAGTACGCTGATAACGTCCCATTTGTCGATTCGGGGTCCAATTCCACGGTGAGCCTACCCTTTGATCTTTGTGCAGCGTTATCCGTAGATCTTGGACCAGATACATCGACCTGTGAACCGTACGCTCTCAGTGCATTGACGCCGAATGCGTCTTACCTGTGGTCAACTGGCGCGGTTTCCTCCAGCATCGATATTCTCCAGGCTGAAACCGTATGGGTGCGGGTCACCGTCGACTGCTGTACTGTAACAGACACTGTCATCATCTCGGACGGTGGCATTCCGGAGGCTGGGATATCCGCTACAGTTCCTGATTGCGGTACTGTCGTGGCGCTTTCCTCAACTTCCACGGGTGCGTCCGAACTGATGTGGGATATGGGGGATGGCACACTTTCTTCTGACCCTGAGTTCGAGCACGCTTATTCCAGCCCTGGTTCGTACACCATATCATTGATCGCAGTGAATTCCTGCGGCGTCGACTCCACACAGCAATCGGTGACCATTCAACTCGGCGGTTCAGTAGAGATCATCGCCCCCCCGATCGTTTGTTCCGATTCAGAAGTAGCATTTTCATTCTTGATCAGCGACGATTTCGTGCAATCCTTCGAATGGTCGAATGGAAGTGTTTCGGACGAGATCTTGACCTTGGAGATCAGCACCGACACCACTGTATGGATAAATGTAGTTGGGGTCAGTGGCTGCGTGTACTCTGATAGCTTGAGTGTTCTCACCTTACCCCTTCCCGAAGCTGATTTCAACTTTATGCAACAGGATTGTGGAGCCTCGGTTGAATTTACGTCGACGTCCAACTTTCAAGAATCGGTGAACTGGAACTTTGGAAATGGCTCCATCTCTTCAGATACGATGCCGACCGCTTACTTCCCGGTCCCGGGCACTTATAACGTCCTTCTGGTCGCGGAGAATTCATGCGGAACGGACACTGTGAGCTATCCACTCACATCCGGTTCGACAGGCGTCCTTTCGGCGGGGTTGGACACAACCATCTGCGTAGGCTCCATTGTAACGATCGAAGCTGAACTTCAAGGTGCGAACATCGCAGGCACCACTTGGTCTACCGGTCAGATCGGGCCTACTTCCATCGACCTGCTCATCGTTTCGGATACAGTGGTACAATTGGATGTGGTTGATGATCTTGGATGTACCTATTCGAACTCCTCCAGTATTGCTTCAACATCATTGCCGAATGCAAACTTCCAGAGTCAACTGAACCCTTGCTCCAGGATCGCAAACTTCATCAACACATCTTCGAATTCATTGAGCTTCCTGTGGGATCTGGGTGCTGGTCAACCAACAATGGAGACCGACCCACAGGTCTCATACCCCGATGCTGGACCCTATAGTGTGATACTGGTTGCTTCAAATTCATGTGGGACTGACACGACGCTTCAAGTCATCTCATTCTCCGAACCTCCCTCCTTCGAGATCGTTGGTCCAAGTGGGATCTGTAGTGAAGCCCCCATCACACTTTCATTGTCATATAGTGGAACCAATGACCTGAATTCCATTTGGTCCACTGGTGACACCACAAGCTCGATCACGATAGTGCCCATCGACGGCGCTTTGATCGAGTTGAACGGATCCGATGATCAGGGGTGTGCGTTTCATGCAGAATACACCATCTCCTTCTCAGGGGACGGTGGGGTCTCGGCTGCTTATGTTCCCAACGTATTCACCCCGAATGGTGATGGGTTCAACGAGTTCTTTGCACCTGTGATCCGTGAGGGATTCAAGGAGATGCTCATTTTCAATCGGTGGGGCCAGTTGATCTATGAGACGTCCGTGATCGAATATCCTTGGAAAGGGGACTATAAGGGCCAACTGGTTCCAGATGGAACGTACCCTTATATCGTTCGCTGGAAAGACTTGTGCTCTGGAACCACAGAAGAGCGCGTTGGGCATGTGACCCTCTTGCGTTGAGTGAACCGCACCCTAGATCACCTTTGCAGGCACACCAACTGCGGTAACGTTCGGAGGCACATCTTTCAAGACCATTGCACCAGCTCCGATCTTCGAATACGCACCGATCGTCCTCTTCTCAAGGATAGTGGCATTGGTGCCGATCAGGACACCCTCCTCCAATGTAACATCCCCCGAAATGTTCGCACCGGGATTGATCGTACTGAAAGTGCCTATCTTCGAATAGTGTCCGATCGTGCAGGCGAGATTCACGATCACATGTGGCCCAATGGTAACGTTCGTCGTAATGATATTCCCAGCCGTAACAACGGATCCTTCCGCAACCTGTGAAGTACTCGATATGATAACGGACGGATGAATACCGGTGGCGAACTTCAGGCACTTTGAGTTCATCATTTCTACCACACTAGCTCGTGCCTTCGGACTTCCAATAACGCAGACGAACCAGTGGCCGGTCACATCATTCAAGTCTAGCCAATCGCGCGTCCCAAGCACCGGCACTCCATTCCGGATCTGCCCGACCTGGGTCTCGTCATCATCCAAGAATCCGACAACATCCCATTCCAAGTGACCGTTCGCCCGATCGATATCACGGAATAATTGCACGATCTCGTCCCCGAAATTGGACGCTCCAAAGAGGATCAGCTTCTTCTTGCTCATCGCTTAGCATCGACGACTATCCTGTTGTAGAAATGGATCAGCCGGGGAAGGTTTGCTTTCAAAGATAGATGTCGCCTCGCTCCAGCCATATCGATCGATCCATGTGCGATCAAAGTCTCCCTTAGCGATATCAATTGCTCACGCTGGATAGCAACACCCGCATGATGTCTAGTGACCATCCATGCTTGGAAGTCAAGGTTTTCCGAGGAGATGATCGGCACACCGGCCTCAATGAAGTTGAAGAGCTTCAGCGTCGTGCACAAGCGGTACTTCGCCGAGGACTGTTCGTGCTCGCTGTCATTCACGAAGCCCAAATGGATCCCAAAATGATACCGCGCCAACTCCCCCGCCAAGCGCTCCTGGCTCACCGGCTGGTGATAGTGGAAGTGCGGGTTCGTGCGTGCCAAGGCCTCGTACTCGGCGCGGTCGGCGGCCAAGGTGGTCGGGCTCGGATAGATGTGTAGGTGAAGGCCTTGTTGCGATAGCGTCTCGATCAGGCCGAAGAATTGGATGTTGCCGAAGTAGCGTGGATCGCGGTGCGAGCCGGCCACGCCACCCGCATAGACCAAGTGGAGTTCCGTGTCGGAGATCTTGGGGACGTCGTTGACGAAGCGGTCATCGTCGCAATACAGCGGGAAGAAGAGCGTGCGCGGACGACCCGTGTGCGGAATGCCATAACGGCGAAAACCTTCTGCGGGCTCCAGGCTGTGTGCGATCACGCCATCAGCATGGGCCATGCATGCGCGCTCGTGCGGCAGCTCGGTACGTAGCCAACGCTTGGTGGGGTTGGTGCCGTAGTACACCACCAGTGTGTCCTGCAGGTCGTGGATGTAGGGCACCTTGGGCAAGGCTTTGCGCGCCACGTTCGGGTAGTGGCTCTTGGGGGCGAAGCCATGGACGATCCACGGCGTCGGCATGGCGCGCAGCAACCTGCGCAAGTGCCAGGCATTGCGGTAGAGCAGCACGGCAGCGAATCCTTCACCTGCGAACTCTTGAATGAAACCCTCGCGGTGACAGAACAGCACCACCTTGCGACCGCTCTGCCGCGTGACCCACTTCGCCATGCGACCCGCACGCGCCATGAGCAATTCGGCCACATAGAACAAGGCATCGTTGACCTTGGCTTCCTCGGGAATGCGTGGTGGAACATGCAACGCGAAGAGCACGGCATCCACGACCGCGCTCGATCGAACACGCAACTCCCGCGCGACCTTCACCTTCCACGTGCGCCAGACCAGCCCTTTCATGAGCGGCCGTATGTTCGGATGCGCTGCAGCACCAACTGCGCTTGATCAATGATGTCCGGAGCGATGCGCAGGATGTGGACTGCTGGCCAGAACACGAGCGTGACGAGCACGGCACGAACGAGGAAGTCCACCCAGATGCCGCCCATGGTCGGGAGCAACCAGAGCGCTAGGGCCAAGACACCGCCGATCACAGCGGCCAGTGCGGTGCGCCGATCGAAGGGCCACAGCCCGTGCTTGCTGCGCAAGAAGGCCATGCGCCAAGCCAGCACGGCCGTGAAGGAAACCATCGACGACCACGCCGCGCCGACCATGCCGAAGAGCTTGAGGAAGACGAAGTCCAGCACCACGTTCAGCAGCACGAGCACCGCACCGCTCAAGGCATCGAACCAATAGGACCGCGAGGTCGCGACGATGCCGCCACTGAGCCCACCTGCCAAGTTGATCACGTTGACGACACCGAGGATCAGCAAGGCGGGCTTGGCGATCGCGTAGCCCGGCTTCATCAAGGAGAACAGGACATCGACACCGGACCACAGGCACAGGAAGAGGTAGATGCCGATGACCAACTGGATCGCCGCAGAGCGTTTGTAGATCATGTCGATCTTGGCATGATCGCGCTTCTTCCAAGCCTCGGCGAGGATGGGCATGCTCGGCAGCACCAAGGCCCGCGCGGGGATCAGGATCACCGATGCGATGTAGAAGGCGACGGCGTAGTAGGCCACGTTGTCCAGACCGTCCTTCAGCATCACCCCCACCATGAGCTGGTCGATGTTGCCCAAGGCGATGGTGGCCAAGCCGCTGCCGAAGGTGAACAGCCCGTAGCGCAGCATGGAGCGCCCCAGCCGTTTGGGTAGGCGCAGCTTGCGGAAGCCGAAACGCAAGGTGCCGCTGCGCCACAGATCGAACACGAGCGCACCGGTGCTGATGAGGAAGGTGCCCGTGTAGAGCTTCATGAACAGACCGAGGTCGAAATGCCAGAGCGCCTGCGCAAGGATCAACCCCATCTGCAACACCCGCAAGAGGAATTCCCGCGTGAACGTGGGCGCGATGCTGCGGTGAATGGAACGGCTGTAGCTGCGGAAGAGGAAGAAGTAGACCTCGGAAAGCACCAGTGGCAGGACCACCAGACCATACTCCGCATACAAGCCATCGGCATCGCCGAACCACAGGGCGAACTGGGCATGGAAGACCCACAGGACCAGGATGGCCAGGAGTGCACCTGCCGTGCCGAGCGAGACCACGAGCGCGAGCAGCCCATTGTGCTTGCGGTCCACATCGCGGAAGTAGGGGAAGTAACGGATCACGGTGTTGTCCAGGCCGAACTGCGCGACCTGTGCCGCCAACGTGGCGATGGACACCAGCACGCGCGTGAGACCGAACTGATCGGCAGGCAGGATCTTCGGGTAGAGCAAGACCACATTGACGAAGCCCAGCGCGAGGCCCACGTAGGCGAGCGCCGCATTCCAGCTGGCCTGTCGAGCTAGGATACCCATGGGCCGGTCAGCAGGGCTGGATGTGAGTTGTAGCGCACAGCGCGAAAGTAGCGGCCTGCACTACGCGCGGACGCCATCGAGCAATTCCGCCAGACGGCCGGTCAAGTGCTTGCGGTCGAAATGACCGACGTTCATCTCGGCGGTGTTGGTTCCAGCGAAGAGGCCTTCCACGGCCGTCTGAATCGCCTCTTGATCCCCGCGCACCACGAACGCATGCGCACCACCGAGCACGCGTTCGATGTCGGCACCGGCCGGACCGATGGCCAGGATCGGCCGCCCAACGGAGAGGTACTCGAACACCTTGGCCGGGAGGAATCCGCTGGCGTTCGGGGTGTCGTTCACCGGCAAGAGCAGGGCTCGTGCGCGTTGCATGTGATGCAGGGCTTCTTCATGACCCACCTGACCGATGCGCTCCACGAACGCGGTGAGACCCGCTTCTTCGATGCTGCGCTGTACGGTATGGTCCACCGCACCCACCAGGCGCAACCGGAACTTCGCACGGAACTCCGCATCGCGCTCGATCCGTGCGGCCAGCGCCTTCCACAGCTCGGGCACATCGCGTGTGCCGCTGATGGATCCCACGTGCACCAACGACCATTCGGCATCCAACGGTGCAGCCGTTCCAGGAAGGTCATCGGTATCGAAACCGTTGGTGATCACCTCCACGCGCTTCCCGCCGAGGTCGCGCAATTCTTCCGCCCAGGTCCAGCTGACGGTGAGCGTGAGGTCGGCTTCGGTGAGTACGGCCCGTTCCAAGCGGTGCTGCTCGGCATCGGCCAAGCGCGTGAGTTTGAGCTGCGGGTAGTAGTCGATGTTCGTCCACGGATCACGGAAGTCGGCGACCCACGGCAGGCCCGTGCGCTTCTTCAATTCGCGGCCGATCAGGTGCAGGCTGTGCGGCGAACCGGTCGTGACGATCACATCCACAGGGTGCTGCTTCAAGTAGCCTTCCAAACGGCGCACCGAGGGCTTCACCCACCAGACGCGGGCATCGGGAATGAAGAAGTTGCTGCGCACCCAGTTGGCCATGTCCTCCTTCCAGCTGGTTCCGCCTTCTTCACGCAGGAAAGCGGTCTGTAAGCGTTCGTCGGACTTCTTTCCGGTGAGGCGCTTGTACCACGCATACGGCTCGGTGATCGGCGCTTTGATCACCTCGGCTTCCGGTGGAATGTCCTTCACCAGGTGCTCATCCACCGCCATCAGCTCCGGGTTCTCCGGGGTGTACACCACCGGTTGCCAACCGAATTGCGGCAGGTACTTCGTGAACTTCAGCCACCGATACACCCCCACACCGGCATTGGGCGGCCAGTAGTAGGCGATGATGAGGACACGCTTCACCGGGACAGTTTATTGAACCGTGAATGGACGGGGATGTACGTGAATGGAATGCACGAATACGAACCACGGATGGACACTGATACACCCGGATCAAAGGGGAAGAAGGGAGGCCTGCCAAAGAACAATACATGAGGCATGGCGCTGCACAGCATGCTCCTATGTCCTTGTCCTGAAATCACCATTCATTCAACCTCCGTTCGTACAGCTCTCACAAGATAATGCGAAGAGACGGTACACCCCGTAACTCAACAAGAGACTGCTGATCAAGATGACGGAAAGTTCAATATAGTCCCTCGTTCTTTTGAATCGCATGATCTCAACTCCGAGTACCAGAACACCTATTCCGATCAGTATCGCACCAAATAGCGGCGCGCTAGGCGTATGGCTATTTGCCATGTCTTGCGAATAGGGCACTAGAACGAAATTCACTATCAGGTTGAACAAAACCGCCAAGGCTATGATCGACATGTGTAAGGAACTCGATCGCATGCTAGAACGGCTTTACCTTAGGATGACGCACAACACCCAACCAACTTCAACCTACCAGTTCGGCAATACCCGTAAACCCTCAACCCGTAATGCATTCCCGTCCATCCCCGGTCACTCGCGGTTCTCTTTGTTCCGACTCCGCCATTCCCAGAACAACGCACCCATGACCAACAACAGCACCAGGACACTACTAGCCAACGCGATCGGACTGGCGGTGTTGTAAGGTGTGCTCACGATCCGGAAGACCACGGTGTGCTCGCCACCCGGCACGGCGATCGCGCGCAACACGTAATCGGCGCGCGCGTAGTCGGCTGGCTTGTCATCGATGGTGGCCACCCAATCCGGTCCGTACCAGATCTCGCTGAAGACCACTACGCCACCCTGCTGCGACCGCACGGTGTAGGTGAGTTCGTTGGTGGCGTAGTTCGTCAACTCCACACTTGCCGATGGATCCGGTGCAACCGTGACCGAGCCGATGGCGGCACGATAACGCTCATCGATCAACGCCGTCGTCGCCGGGTTGATGGTACCGAGTTCGGTGATCTCCTCATCGGCGTTCTTCACCCACTTCACGTCATCCACGAACCAACCCGGGCCATACGCATTGGTGTTGCGGATCGGCGGGCGATCCGGGTTGTAGATCAGGTAGCGGGTGTTGAGCATGTTCAGCACGCCCTCCTGCGCCATCAGGCTGTCCATACCGGGCAAGGAGGTGCCGCTCTGCAACAGGCCGCCAACGCGCTGTATGGCGGGCCCGAGCTGGAACTCGATGAGCTCTTGGTAGCGCTTCAACTTGGCGCCGTGGTAGCCGCCCAGGCTGCGGTGGAAATAACTGATGCGCGTATCGTTGAAGGGGTTGTTCAAGCCCAGCACGCGGTAGCCACCGTGCCGGCGCAAACTCGCGAAGCGTTCGGTGAGTTCTTCGTCGGGCTTGATGATCTTGTTCGCACCACCTTCCTTCTGCTTCTCCTCCTTCAAGCGGGCCATGTTCACGTCGTGGTCGGCTTGCGCTGCGGGTGTCCATTCCGCGTCGAGGATCGCTTTGTCGGCCGCGTTCGCCGTGTACGGATGCGCGAACGTGGCATCGTCCACCCAGTGCACATAGCGCCCACGTTCGCGGTCGTTGTTCATGTAGCGCTTGTCCACGGTCCATTGGTCCAGCAGGATCAAGGCACCCAGGCCGCCGAGCAGCACGCCCTTGCCGATCTTCTTGCGACCGAAGAAGAACAGCAACAGACCTGCACCTGCCACGAATGCGAAACTGCGCAGTACATCCGCACGGAACATGCCGATGCGAACGCTCTTCAATTCATCGGCGAAGGAGATCACCATGGCCTCCATCTTCGGGTCCTCGGCTTGTTGGGTGAGCATCTCCCGCTCCTGATCGCTCACGAAATTGAAGAGGCTGTCCGGCATCAACGCCATGGCGAAGAGCACGCCGAGCACCGCACCGATGCCGATCAACGAACGCTTTTCCACGAGCTTGCTCCAACCGCCTTCCTTGATCAGGCGATCCAGATACAGGATCCCGAGCACGGGCGCTGCCAGTTCCACCACGACCAGAATGATGGTGACCGCCCGGAACTTGTTGTAGCCCGGAACATACTCCAAGAAGAAATCGGTGAGCGGCATCAGGTTGCGGCCCCACGAGAGCAGCAGCGTGACGAGCAAGGCACTGAAGAGCGCGAACACGAGTCCATCGCTCACCAGGAAAAGACCGACGAGCAGGTACACGATGAGCAATGCACCAGCGAGCAGCGATGCCTTGATGCCACCGATATAGCCCACACCCGCTTCGCTGTACGGTGCGGCATTGGAGATCATGATCTGCAACAGGATCACCGCGAAGGCCGCCAGCAGCCACCAACGACCCTTGCCTTCCGCCTGCATCAGCATCAATATCATCAGCAGCACCACGATCACCCCGGCGTATTGCGGACCGGCCGTGCTGAGCTGATCGCCCCAGTAGCGATTCATCTGCGCGAGGTTCTGGCGGAAGCGTGGGTCGGCACCTTGCAGCTCGGGCCCATTGCCCAACGCGCTGGTGAACCCTCCTTTGGCATCGGGCACCAAGAGCGTGAAGGTCTCCTGCTTGCCGTAGCTGTAATCCGTTACGTAGGTCCTGTTCAGCCCACCGGTATCGAGGCCAGCGGCCGAACTGCCATCCGCTTGGATCGTCAACTCGCTGGAACCGCGCGTGCTGTATTTGCCGTATTCCAAGGTGCTCCAGAGCACGCCCAGGTTGCAGAGCACGGCCAGCGTAACGGCCACGGCACCCAGGCCGGATCGCTTCGCGAAGTCGCCCAGCGTCTTCGCCCGAAAGGCGCGCACCGCCTCCGCGAGGACGAACAGCGCCAACAAGATCGCCAGGTAGTAGGTCACCTGCACGTGGTTCATCATGATCTCCAGCCCGAGGAAGAGGGCGAGCAGGGCGGCACCCAAGAGCATGCGCCCACGGTAGAGCAGGTACACCCCGCCCAGCACCATGGGCATGTAGCCGATGGCGCTGGCCTTGCTGGTGTGCCCAGCAGGCAGGATCACGAAGAAGTACGACGAGAAGGCGAAGGCGATGGCACCCACCAACGACAGCCAAGGATCCACCCTCATGATCCGCAGCAGCACGAACATGCCCATCAGGTACAGGAAGAGGAAGTTCGCCGGGCGCGGCAAGAAGCCGTGGAACAGTTTGTCGGCATACGAGAGCAGATTGCTCGTCCACTTCACCGAGATCTGGTAGGCCGGCATGCCGCTGAACATGCTACCGGTCCACAGCGCTTCTTCGCCCGTGGCGGCGCGGTGCTCGTCCACCTCCTTGGCCATGCCCTGCCATTGCTTGATGTCGTGCTGGTCCAGGCTCTTGCCCTCCAGCATGGGGCTGAAATAGACAAGGCTGAGCGCGTAGAAGAGCGCCAAGGCCGCGAACACGGGCAACAGGCGTTTCCAAGGGAGGACGTTCATGGAGGGGTGGTGGAAGGTGAAGGGCTACGTGATCTCCTCGAAATCGGCGTCGACGATGGTGCCGCCGGCCGCATCGCCAGCCGACTTCGGGTTAGCAATGTTCTCGATGCGGACCTCCCCCTTGGGGCGTTGTGGCCCGCGCTGGGTGGTGGTGCCGGGGGGGCGTTGGCGGGCCTGCTGCAGCCGCAACACCCAGCGCAGCACCAGCCAAATGAGCACCAGGAGGCCGATGGTCCGTACGGTGCCGCTGAAACTGGCTTCGATCACGCTCATGGGAAGCGGCCAAAGATAGTCCCGCAGGCCCTGCGCAGGCTTTCGAGCGGCACCACCATGCAGCCTGGCAGCGATCCATCCAAAGGACGTCACACCGGAAGAACGCGGCAGCGGTCTATCCGGTGACTCACCAAGGCACGTCACACCGGAAGAAAGCGGCAGCATTCTATCCGGTGACTCACCAAGGCCCGCCAATGCAGCAACCATCGGTGAGACGCCGGGTCCCCTTTCACAAGCACACCCTCCGCCCGGCGTGACGGACCTGGTACGTCGGCACCACCATGCAGCCTAGCACCGATCTGCCAAAACCCGTCTCACCGGAAGAACGCGGTAGCGGTCTATCCGGTGACTCACCAAAGCCGATCAACCCAGCAACCATCAGCGAGACGCCGCTTCTTCACCGCAACAGTCCGTCCGGCACTACTTATCCAGCAACCCCTTTCCCCCCTTCACCATCACATACTGGAACCGCCTATCCAACTCCCGTGCATCCAAGGTATCCAGCATCGCCTGTGTCACAAGCAGCGGATACATGCTCCGGTTCACCGGCTCTTCCATCAGCTTCAACCACTGCGCCTCGTCCATAGGCAGCGGGCGGTTGGCCAACAGCACGGCCAAGGTGCACGCATTCAGCGGCACTGGGGCCGTTGAGGTGGCCGGGCCCTGGGCCCGTGCGAACACCGGTACCACCAGCACAAGGAGGAAGATGTTGCGGATGCTCATGGCTCGGTGAGGATAAGACGCGTCGAGGTGCTCACCGCTCCCCAACGGACCTGCGCATGGTACATGCCCGGTGCGGCCTGGAGTTCCACGTGGTGCACGGTGCTCCACTGCGGCAGCGGCTCGCGCAGCACCAACTGACCGGCGGTGTTGCGCACTTCCAGTATACCCCGAACGGGTTGTGCTGCATAGCTCAGCATGAACGCGCCGTTGCTGGGGTTGGGATAGGCCCTCACCCCCGGCCCCTCACCCAAGGAGAGGGGGGGAACTACCCCAACGTTGATCCCCAAACTATCGCATACACTGCCATCCACCGGGCCCAGGTGGGAGTTGGGGTGGTTGGGCAAGGAGTTGCTGAAGTAGCGCTCCAATTGGATACCGTGCTGCTCCATGTTGCAGGCCAGACCCGGCTCATCGGGGTCGTGGATCACGTGCAAGACTTGAGTACTGTTGCCCGTGCCGATGTAGATCTTGCCATCGGGGGCGAGTTGCATATTGCTGAACAAGGCAGCGAATGGAGGGAAGGGGGAATAGGTGCTGTCCCAATGGGCGATGTGGACCTCGGAGTTGGCAATGTCGTCGGCTTCCGTATCGAACTGATATACGTCGAAATCCGTGGACAAGTACAAGAAGCGACCGCTGGGCGAGAACGCGACACCACGACCATGATCGAACTGATCACCGGTGGTGAACAATGACGCTCCGAAAAGACCTGTACAGCGATCAAAGGACAGGACTTCCAGATCTTCATAGAAGTAAGCGAATTTGTCACCCACCGATGTGAAACAAACTTGACCCGCGTCCGATGGCCAGGTAATGCCCGTGCTTTGCGATCCGTCCACTTGGACACCATCGGGTGTCACCAACAAGCGATAGAACTCATTCGAATTGAGCTTGTGCGAGAACAACCACCAGTCCCGGCCGTTGGCATGTCGCACGGCCGATAGCTTCCCTGAGTTCAACTCATCCTCGATCAACACTTGATTCTTATCCACCACAGCACCAACGCCTTCCTCCGCGCTCATATCGACTACGCTGAAGTATAGGCGTGAGGCGCTAGCCGTTGTTGGCATGTCAATCGTAACATGGAACAAGTAGTAGATGTCTTGATATTGTGGTCGAGAGATGATAATAACCCCTTGTGGGATCGCGAAACCTTCTTGATACTGGCTGGTATACCAACTAGGACTAAGACCAGCGCCATTCAACATTGTATCCCCTAATGCACTGGCAATGAATGAACCATTCGTGCTGAACAAGAGTTCGCCTGAAGCATTGGTGATGTTCGTATTGGTGCGCTTGAACCCTATGTCTCTTTCTTCAAATGAGAATTCCAGTTCACCATTAATGAAATCCAAGTCCACCCCTCCAAAAGGCGGCGGCCCATCGCTATCAAAACCACCCATCCACAAATTGCTCAAGCCCTGCTGGGCTGCGGCGGTAGTGAACAGCGGAAATACCCCCACCATCAGCGCCACACGAACGGCCCATCTGGGGATCGTGTGGCGCTTGATGGAGCGGGCTTTGCTCATCTTACAATGGTGAGCTTTCCTGCACCCACCAGACCCGTTGGGCCGAGTACCCGGTAGTGATACATGGCCGGTGCAAGTGCTTCGGTGTTCATGGTGTATCGCAGGGTTTCAACGGGCACCACGAACCGCAGTACTTCGGCACCCAATGCATCGAATACCACGAAGGTACCCGGTTCGTCCAGTGCCTCGGTCAATACCAAGGTGGCCTCGTTGTTCGCTGGGTTGGGGATCACGCTCATGGGAGTCATCCAAAGATAGTCCCGCAGGCCCTCCGCAGGCTTTCGCGCGAGAGGCGGCTGAGCAATTCGCACATGTCCGCCAACAAGCTGATCTACCACGGAGTAGAGTGCCGCACCATGCTGCGGTCCATAGTACATTGCACCATGCGTTCATTTCTATTTGTCGGCATCACCATTCTGGCATCTCTTGTCAAGGCACAAGGCATTCTACCCATACTCTATTACACACCCCCCACAATGGGATGCGATGGGGTCATTGCGTTCGACCTACCCACTTGGAACGGTTGTGTTGGCGGCGGATCGGGACCATGGATCTGCACCCCCGTTGGGTGTGCTGTCAAGGGGGCTTGGGCATCTGGTGACACCGCCTTTGTGCAAGTCTGCTCGGAGCCCTGCAATGTGGTCGTATTCGATGATTTCGGCACTGCTTGCATGTGCAGCGTGGGGTTTCCAACTTCACTGGATGAGTCACCGCAAGCGGCCGGTTTGCGTATTTCGCGAGCCCCCAACGGACTTACGATCTCCTCTCCGATAACACTAACCTCCCCAACGTGTCGCATCGTGGGAAGTAACGGGCAGTTGATATTGGAACAAGGACTCAACAGCGGGTCCTGGTGGCAACTACCCCATGTACCTGATAGTCAAGTTCTGATCGTGACCATCACTTCCAAAGAGCGAACGTTCGTCGGACGATATTGACGTATTACCCAGCCCAAGGCAGCGGTCGGTCGCGCGTGTTCTGCTTGCACGCTGAGCGGGAGACCGTGGAGCCTTGAACCGGGCGCCGCCAAGCTGCCCACCCAACACCCAACAAAAAGCCCCCCGATCGCTCGGAGGGCCCTTGTATGACGTGTCCTGTTCCCCGCTCGTGGGAACGCGCGGTGCGCTTTATGCGGCGCGGCCCATGGCCACATCGCTGGGGAGGCTTTCGGTGCTCACACCAACAGCCGTAACACGGAACCACTGCGGCTGGAACGGCTCGAAGCCTTTGAACACGTTCCGTACGCGGGTGGTGGTGGCCAACAGCGTCCATACCACCTCGTTGTTCGTGGGGTCGATGGCGCTGTGGAACACCTTGTAGAAGTGGGCACCGTGCACGCGGTTCACGCGTACCTCGATCTCGCCACTGCTCTTGGTGCCCGTTGCCACTTCGCCCTTCGGTCGGTCCAGCTCCTCTACAGGCTCCCGGTCCTTCACCAGTGCGTAGCCGCTGGAGGCGAGCATGGCACGGTCTCCGAAACAGATGCTGCGCACGTAGGCGGCCTGTTTACGTAAAAGTTCCTTCACGACCTCCAGCGCACCGTCCCGTTTGATCTTGCTTTCGCGGCCGCCGTACTTGGCTTCCGAGATCGCCGTCTCAAGTTCATCCCCTGCTGTCGTCATTTCGCTCAACGCCACCGCAGGGTCGGGGAAGAAGGCGTTTCCCGTCATTTTGATCACCACGATGCGGAGCAGCGCGAGGATAGCTAGAGGGTTCAGCTTGCTAAGAGAAAGTTTGATGTTGGAGAACATCTTGTTGTGGTGGCCCGGATGGTACCGGACCGGGCATTGGAACGGAGGCCTTTTCAAATAGGTTATGAATTCCGTTACAAACAACCCTGGTCGGGGTCGTGCTACGGTTACAAAGCCTTATCCAGCAACGCTTTCAGGCGCATTATGCATATTTGCATAAATTATGCACATTTGCATACGCCCTTGTTTGAGCACGAAATAGCCTGATGGACCTAGCTCATAAGATAGATGATATGGACGTTTCTTGGCTGCTTGGTCATCTGGTAATACCGTAATGAAACACCTTTCGGACTGAAAATGCCGTGCATGCAGGCTAGCCCCTACACCCAGGTAAGGGTACAGGACCCCTTAGGTAAGGTGACATGATCCTCCCTGTCGCATGACCGGGTACCTTCTGTTGGGTAACAGCAGCCTTCCAGTTGCATGACCCGGTCCTTTCTGTTGGGTAACAGAAGCCATCCAGTCGCACGACTCGGTCCCTTCTGTTGGGTAACAGAAGCCTTCCAGTTGCATGACTTGGTCCTTTCTGTTGGGTAACAGAAGCCTTCCAGTCGCATGACTCGGTCCTTTCTGTTGGGTAACAGAAGCCTTCCTGTCGCATGACTTGGTCCTTTCTGTTGGGTAACAGAAGCCATCCAGTCGCATGACCCGGTCCTTTCTGTTGGGTAACAGAAGCCATCCAGTCGCATGACCCGGTCCCTTCTGTTGGGTAACAGTAGCCTTCCTGTTGCCTCACATGCCCGCCTTCGCTTGGCCACGGGCCCGCGCCTACTCCTCTTCGGGGGGTGGCTCGTCGGGTAGCGGTTCTGGTCCTTCCTCTTCCGGCGCATCCGGGTCGAACGTGGGTATGTTCACCAGCAGCACCGGGTCCTGCAGCGGCAGTTCCGGATCGAAACCGGCAATGGGCCAGTGGTACAACCGGGAAAGGCAGAACAGGTGATAGGTGTTCGGCGAGGACTGCCCGTTCTCGAATCGGCTCAAGGTGGTTTGGCACACCCCCAGCACCGCGCACACCTCCTCCTGCTTCTTGCCACGGTATTTCCGAATGGTCAGCAACCGAAGCCCGTTGCGCTTAAGCCATTCTTCAGGGATACGCATTTGATAGGTGAAGAAATGCCAAGGGCGCATCCTCTCCAAATTCCTGCCCTACGAATTTTCCACAGGTTATGACAAGTCAGAAGGCCCCCTTAGGCAAGGTACAGTGGCTTTGGGCCGGGTTGGGCAGGCCAGTGGCTGCTTGGCCTAGAGGCTTTTGGCCTGCGGCCACCGAACACCCACTACCGCTGCGTACCCCTATTTTGCACCGTGCGACTGCTCCAAGCATACCTCAGTGGCTTCTTCAACCTCCTTTACCGCAATGCCCAGGAGCCCGATCGCCTGTGGCCGTGGAGCGAGTTGGCCGTGGCCAGTGGCCTTTTGGCCGGTTTGGTTTGGGTGATGGTGCAGTTGGCTTGAGGCTCTTGGGCTTTGGGCCGCCGGAGGCGGAGGGGCTTTGCGGCTCCTGCACGTTGAACAGCCTTTGAATGATATTGACCAAGCAGTTGGATACGAGGGATATCATCAATAGAGATACTTTCAGCCCCGCAGTGAAGATGCAGGCAACACTAATGACCAAGGAAGCTGAAATAGAAGCCGCCTTCATAACCAAGCTCGAAGAGCTCAAGTACACCCCGCGCCCGGACATCCGGGACCGCGCCAGCCTCGAAGCCAACTTCAAGCAGAAGTTCGAGGCACTCAACCGATGCAACCTCACGACTTCAGAGTTCGCCCGGCTGCGGGATGACATTGTGCGCTCGGATGTTTATAGCGCCTCCAAGTTGCTGCGCGAGCGTCAGCTCTTCACCCGCGAGGACGGTACACCCCTCTACTACACCTTGGTGAACATCAAGGATTGGTGCCGCAACGAGTTCGAGGTGGTGAGCCAGTTGCGGATGAACACCGAGAACAGCCACCACCGCTACGATGTGATGCTGCTGATCAACGGCATTCCGGTGGTGCAGGTGGAGATGAAGAGTTTGGACGTGAGCCCGCGCCGGGCAATGCAGCAGATCCTGGATTACAAGAACGACCCCGGCAACGGTTACTCCAATTCGCTGCTCTGCTTTGTGCAGTTGTTCATCGTAAGTAACCAGAGCAACACCTACTACCTCGCCAACAACAACAACACGCACTTCAGCTTCAACGCCGATGAGCAGTACCTGCCGGTGTACCAGCTGGCGGACGAGAACAACCAGAAGATCACACACCTCCACAGTTTCGCAGAGAAGTTCTTGAGCAAGTGCACGCTGGCGGAGATGATCAGCAAGTACATGGTGCTGGTGGCCAGCGAGCAGAAGCTGTTGGTGATGCGCCCGTACCAGATCTACGCGGTGGAGGCGATCGTGAAGTGTATCAAAGAGAACCGCGGCAACGGCTACATCTGGCACACCACGGGCAGCGGTAAAACACTCACCTCCTTCAAGGCCAGTACGCTGCTGAAGGAGAACCCGGACATCGACAAGTGCCTTTTCGTGGTGGACCGCAAAGATCTGGATCGGCAGACGCGCGAGGAGTTCAACCGCTTCCAAGAGGGCTGCGTGGAGGAGAACACGAACACCGAAACGCTCGTGCGGCGCATGCTAAGCGACGACTATGCCGACAAGGTGATCGTGACCACCATCCAGAAGTTGGGGCTGGCTTTGACAGACACCGACCCGAAGAAGGCATATCGCGAACGGTTGGAGTCGCTGAGCGAACAACGTATTGTCTTCATCTTCGACGAGTGCCACCGTTCACAGTTCGGCGACAACCACGACGCCATCGTCAAGTTCTTCCCCAAGGCGCAGCTCTTCGGCTTCACGGGCACGCCCATCTTCGAGGACAATGCGAGTTACGTGCAGGTTGCCGAAAACGGAGAGAAGACCGAAGGCTCCTACAAAGTCACGGCGGATATTTTCCAGAAGAAGCTGCACGAGTATACCATCACGCACGCCATCGAGGACCGCAATGTGCTGCGCTTCCACATCGACTACTTCAAGAGCGAAGAGCCGCTACCGGTGGGCAGCGATACGCACAAGCAGGCCGTGGTGAAGGCCATCCTGAACAAGCACAACGCGGCCACGAACGACCGGCGCTTCAATGCCGTGTTCGCCACAGCGAGCATCAACGACGCCATTCATTATTACGACCTCTTCAAACAGGCACAGACCGAACGCGCCAAACAGGATGAGGAGTACGAGCTGCTGAACATCGCCTGCGTGTTCAGCCCGCCAGCGGATGCCGTGAAGAAGCCCGGCGATGCCAACAGCGAGCGCAACGCGGCGGACATAAGGCAACTGCAAGAGGACCTGCAGCAAGAGCGCGAGGACAACAAGAAGGAGCAGGAGAAGAAGAAGAAAGCCCTCACGGCCATCATCGCCGACTACAACAAACAATACGGCCAGAACCACACGCTGGGCGAGTTCGATACCTACTACCAGGATGTGCAGCAGCGCATCAAGTACCAGCGATTCACGAACGCCGACTACGCCCACAAGAACAAGATCGATGTGGTGATCGTGGTGGATATGCTGCTCACCGGTTTCGACAGCAAGTACCTGAACACGCTTTACGTGGACAAGAACCTGAAGTACCACGGACTGATCCAGGCCTTCTCGCGCACCAATCGCATCCTCAACGACACCAAACCCTACGGCAACATCCTCGACTTCCGTGGCCAGCAGGAGGCTGTGGACCAAGCCATCGCCCTGTTCAGCGGCGAGCAGAAGGACCGTGGCAAGGAGATCTGGCTGGTGGAACCCGCGCCGGTGATGGTGCGCAAGTTCCAGGAGGCTGTGGCCGCCATGGGCAGCTTCATGCACACCAGCAATTTGGCCATGGAACCGCAAGCCGTGTACAACATCCAAGGCGATGCCGCGCGCATCGAGTTCATCACTCGTTTCAAGGAAGTGCAACGGTTGAAGACCCAGCTCGACCAGTACACCGACCTCACCGAAGCCGAGAAGGCCACCATTGAGCGCGCGCTGCCCGAAGACCAACTGCGCGCCTTCCGCAGCAGCTACTTGGAAACGGCCAAGCTGATCAAGGAGAAGCGCGAACGCGAAGGCGATGCCGCCGGTCCCGACGTGCAGCAGCTGGACCTGGAACTGGTGCTCTTCGCCAGTGCCGTGGTGGATTACGATTACATCATGGGCCTCATCAGCCGATTCACCCACGGCAAGCCCAGCAAGCAGAAGGTGACGCGCGATCAGCTCATAAGCCTCTTGGGCAGCAGCGCCAACCTGATGGACGAGCGCGAAGAGATCACCGCCTACATCAACACCCTGCAAGTGGGCAAGGGCCTTAGTGAAGTGGAGATCAACGAAGGCTACCAACTCTTCAAGACCGCCAAACATGAGGAGGAACTGGCCGGCATTGCACAATCGCACGGGCTGGCGGTGGCCGCGCTGCAAACATTCGTGGACGGCATCATGGGCCGCATGATCTTCGATGGCGAAGCGCTCACCGACCTGCTGGCCCCTTTGGAACTGGGTTGGAAGGAACGCAGCGCACGCGAGCATAGCCTGATGAAGGTCCTCGTACCCCTGCTTAAGAAACAAGCCCAAGGGCGCGACATAAGTGGACTCACGGCCTATGAGTAAGCGCGCTGAAAAGGGTACGGTACCGGAGTTGCGTTTTCCGGAGTTCCGAAAGCGGGGTGAGTGGGAAGCGATACCGCTGGATCGCGTTATCACCATCCACAAAGGCAAGGGCATTGCAAAGGCAGATATCTCTCCGAACGGGAAACTGCCGTGCATCCGCTACGGTGAACTGTACACGCGATACGGGGAGATCATTGACGAAGTGTTCTCCCGTACCGACGTTGATCCTGATGAGCTGTTTCTCAGTGAGGCGGGCGACGTGATCATACCTGCCTCGGGCGAAACGAAGGAGGACATTGCGACAGCCGCATGCGTACTACGCGATGGTGT
Source organism: uncultured Bacteroidota bacterium (assembly GCA_902826215.1). Taxonomy (GTDB): domain Bacteria; phylum Bacteroidota; class Bacteroidia; order Flavobacteriales_F; family PHOS-HE28; genus PHOS-HE28. Next base: position 250,739 of record CADEDY010000003.1, on the reverse strand, counting down.
GGCGCTCGGTGGCGATTTGAACGTGCTGAGATCTGAAGCCGATGGCGCTTTCCTGTCCTACTATATCAACCACTCAAAGAAGCGAGCGATTGCCAACCTCGCACAGGGTGATGCGGTTGTGCATTTGTATCCACATCAGCTCAAAAAGCTGACCCTCACAATACCAGCGCCCGATGAAAAACAGAAGATCGCTGCCTGCCTCACCTCGGTAGATGCCCTGCTGGTTGTCGAGAGTGTGAAGCTTGAAGTTCTACGCGCCCACAAAAAGGGCCTTATGCAACAGCTATTTCCTGCCGAGGGCGCCATGGTGCCCGCGCTGCGGTTTCCGGGGTTTGGGACCGAGTGGAAGAAAGTAAGACTTGGAAGTATTGGCAACACGCTAAATGGCCTTGCCGGGAAAAGTGCCGCTGATTTCGGTTTAGGTAAACCATTTGTTACCTACAAGCAAGTGTACGCCTCCGCTACTGTGGATTTCTCGAAATGCAGTCGTGTGGCTGTCGGTGATAATGAGACCCAGAATGCACTTCGAAAGGGAGACGTGTTGTTCACGACATCCTCTGAGACTCCACATGAAGTAGGGTATGCGTCCGTGCTATTAACCGAACCGTTGGAACCCACCTACTTAAACAGCTTCTGCTTTGCCCTCAGGTTCCAAAAGCAAAAGGCTCTCCATGTTGGTTTCTGTAGATATCTATTCCATAGCCCTATGTACCGAGGTGCAGTTGGCTCTTTGGCGCAGGGCAGCACCCGTTACAACATTTCAAAAGGTTCATTCCTTGATCTAATGATTCCGATACCTGAATCGAAACAGGAGCAAGAAGCGATTGATGCTTGTCTATCATCACTTGAAGACAACATCCACGCCCAGGCAGATCGAATATCAACCTTAGTAGAGCACAAGAAGGGGTTGATGCAGGGCTTGTTCCCAACTAACAAGACGTGAGGTCCATGAGCAATAAGCCCAAGCTCCACGCTTATAAGGCCATACCCAAACTGGTCAGCAGGCTACGCGATGACCTGAAGGTGAACGAATTTGTCCTGCTCTTTGCGTTCAATGGTACTGGTAAGACCAGGCTCTCCGTTGGTTTCAAGGAAAAAGGAAAGAAAGGAGGTAAGGAGAAGAAGGACACCCTCTATTTCAACGCTTTCACGGAAGACCTTTTCTCATGGGACAATGACCTTGAGAACGACACTACACGAGTGCTCAAGCTCAACAAGGCATCCAACTTCTTCATTGGCTTCCGGGAGTTGGCCTTGGAGGAGAAGATTTACAAGTACTTGGAGCGCTATGCGGCGTTCGACTTCCGGTTCGACTATGAGAACTGGAACGTCACCTTCAGTCAGGGCGCGAAGAATCCTCTGTTCGGCAAGTTGGAAGATGCGCCGGAGTACATCCGACAAGACCATATCAAGATCTCCCGTGGTGAAGAGAACATCTTCATCTGGTGTTTCTACCTGGCCATCTGCGAGCTGGTGCTCGATGATGTGGAGCGCACAGGTCCCTACAAATGGGTGGATTACTTCTACATCGACGACCCAATTTCCTCGTTAGACGACAACAATGCCATCGCCGTAGCCAGTGATCTATGCAAGCTGTTGCTGCCCAAAGAGGAGGAAGAGAAGAAGGAGAAGAAGAAGGTTCGGCCTGTGAAGTGCGTGATCTCCAGCCACCACAGCCTGTTCTTCAATGTGGTCTGTAATGAACTTAGGAACCGGCCACACACGAAATACTTCCTGTACAAGAACGGACAGGATGGCCATACGCTCCAATCGACCACCGATACGCCGTTCTTCCACCATGTCGCCTTACTGGCCGAGCTAAAGAAAGCCGATTCGACTGGGGTGATCAACACTTACCACTTCAATGCGCTACGGAGCATTCTGGAACGAACTGCCACCTTCTTCGGATTCGACAGCTTCGGAAAGTGCATCCACGGCATTGAAGACGAAGTCTTATACACCCGTGCTTTGAACTTATTGAGCCACGGCAAGTACTCAGTCTATGAGCCTGCGGAAATGAGCGATGACAATAAGGCCTTGTTCCGAAGGATACTAAACGCCTTTCTTGATAAATACCAGTTTCAGCTTCCAGAACTATTCCCTGAAGTGAAACTGCAACCAGTACCTCTAGGATGACCGCCAAACAACAAGAGCAACTGGGCAAGACCCTGTGGGCCATCGCCGATAGACTGCGGGGGTCCATGAATGCGGACGACTTCCGCGACTACATGCTCAGCTTCCTCTTTCTGCGCTACCTGAGCGACAACTACGAGGCCGCCGCCAAGAAGGAACTGGGCAAGGACTACCCGGCCTTAAGTACGGACGATCTCAAGAAGCGCAAGGCGAACAGCAACCTGCAAGTCTGGTACAACGAGAACGCGGCGGATGTCGCGGCCTTCGAGCAGCAGATGCGCAAAAAGGTACACTACGTCATAGAGCCGCCCTACCTGTGGAGCAGCATCGGGGAGATGGCGCGCACCCAGCACAAGGAGCTGCTGGAGACGCTGGGCAAAGGCTTCAAGTACATCGAGGAAAAGAGCTTCGAGAACGCCTTTATGGGCTTGTTCTCCGAGATCAACTTGAACTCGGAGAAGCTTGGCCGCACACCCACCGAGCGCAACGAGCGCCTCTGCGAGATTATCCAAAAGATCGCAGAAGGTATCGCAGACTTCGACACCGACGCCGATACGCTGGGTGATGCCTATGAGTACCTGATCGGTGAGTTCGCAGCAGGGTCAGGCAAGAAGGCCGGGGAGTTCTACACACCCCAGCAGATCAGCAGCATCCTCTCGCAGATCGTGGTGCTGGACCCGCAAGACCCGGAGCAAGGCCCCAAGAAGAAGCTGGCCAAGGTGCTGGACATGACCTGTGGCTCGGGCTCTTTGCTGCTGAACGTGCGCAACGTGCTGAAGAAGCGCGGCGGCAACATCGGCAAGCTCTACGGGCAGGAGAAGAACATCACCACCTACAATCTGGCGCGCATGAACATGCTGCTGCACGGGGTGAAGGACACGGAGTTCGCCATCCACCACGGCGATACGCTGAAGAACGATTGGGAGCTGCTGAACGAGATCAACCCGGCCAAGAAAGTGGAGTTCGATGCCATCGTGGCCAATCCGCCCTTCAGCCTGCGCTGGGACCCCAGCGAGGAAATGGCCAAGGACTTCCGCTTCGCGAACTACGGCCTTGCCCCCAAGAGCGCCGCCGATTTCGCTTTTCTGCTGCATGGCTTCCACTTCCTGGCCCAAGAGGGCACCATGGCCATCATCCTGCCTCACGGCGTGCTGTTCCGTGGCGGTGCCGAACAACGCATCCGTGAGAAGCTCCTGCGCGACAACCACATCGACACGGTGATCGGTCTGCCGGGCAAGCTGTTCTACTCCACCGGCATCCCCGTGTGCATCGTGGTGCTGAAGAAGTGCAAGAAGTTCGATGACGTGCTCTTCATCAACGCCAGCGACGAGTACCTGCCCGGCAAGCGCCAGAACTCACTGGACCCCGAGAAGCACATCAAGCGGATCGTGGATACCTACCAGTACCGGCCCAAGTCCATCGACCGCTACGCGCGCCGGGTTTCCATGGCCGAGATCGCGGAGAACGACTTCAACCTGAACATCACGCGCTATGTGAGCAACGCGAAGGAGGATGCGAAGGTGGACCTGGAGGTGGTGCACAAGCGACTGGTGGACATTGATGATCGCATTGCGAAGGCACGTGAGGAGCACAATTGGTATTTGAGGGAGTTGGGGTTGAGGGAGGTGTAGCTCCCGCTGGATCTACACGTCTTGTGCTGGGAGTTCAATCCCTAATGGACCTCACCACTTCCTTTCCGAGTAGGGTAGCTTGAAAACTTGCCGACCTATATCTTGGATGGTATCACACTCAATGTGTAGTTCATTCCCCTCACGACGAGCTTCGACCGGATCTCCTAAGTCAATTATATAGTCATCTGGCAGAATAAGCCCGAGATGAGAGACGCACTTCTTGCAGTTCAACCAATCAAGGATGAACGGGTCGGCGCGGGTTAGCGAATCAGTATCATTCTGTAGTTCTTCCATTCTGCTAAGGTGAAAGACCGGTATGAGGTCAACCAAGCTATGTATGGAAAAGTCCGTGATCGACCTTTCTTCGTTCATATCCAATGCAACGGGAACCCGATATTCCACATGGACGGAATCTCCAACGAAGATCATTTGATAATAACTCGTGTCCACGACTTCGTAGTCGATGTAGCTCGCGACCCAGTTGCTATCACGATCGAAGAAGTTGACGTAAGCCGCATATGGGGTAACAAGATCCATATAGCGGTCTAAGCGCTTGTCCCACTTTGCTCTCTTCTTAATGGCTTTGTAGTCGAAGTCGTACAGGGAGAACCGCTCTTGGTTACTTAAATGCTCATACCCGGGAATCACGGATATGGTGTCACCGCCCGATTCAATACTGACCAGAAAATTGATCCACTCCTTTTCGTTCAGCTCCCGTAGTGCCTGGGGTAGCTCGAAGGCCATATTAAACCTAATGAACGCAGGGTCCATTGGAACTGCTATTCTGTAGACATGCGACATGATGGTATGGGTCCGGTTCGCAGTGGTCTTGAGGTCCAAGGACACCTCCTGTAAATTTTCGCTCATTAAGACCAGATCTGATGATACTCCAGCAAGGTTATCGGACACATCGTCCAAACCGGTATAGAGCCCTCCAAGTTTACCAGATACGACGCGGAGATTCTCCATATAGGTAAAGAACTGAGCTTCGTTCCGGATCGCCTGTTGGTTGATCTCGTTCCTTGTGCCTTCAATATCCGTTCGTGCCTTCTCTATATCGAAACGGGCCTGACCAACCGCGTTCGTAATGCTCTCGAGCCTATCCAAACTTGTCTTGAACCTGGTTTCAGATATCCGTCCTTCATCCAAGCTATTCTGTGCATCATAGTAATCGCCCATACCCGTGTATACTGCCGCACCGAAGGTGGCGATAAGCGTTGCACGGACCGCACGAGGTATTCGAATGCGCTTCTTCCTGCCGAAGAACCAGTTCTTTGGTAGTACTTCATACAGCGCGCCCATCAACGATGCAATCGCAACGACAATGGTTAAGGTTAACTTAATCCCTACTGAAAGTGTCAACCACTCAGGCATTCATGCAAGTTCGCAAAAAATGTCATTGCTGTGCCCTGATGGTGAGGATGTCCGATCAGTGCACCTCTAGCTGGGGGCAATGCCATTGAGTGCTATGTGCCTTTGCCTCCCGGCCGTCAGGTTCGGCGCTTAGTTTCGCACCTGAAGTGTCCCATAAACTCTTACAGGGTATCCGCCTCGGGCCCCTGCACCGGTGCGCTCGTACGGAGTTAATATTCCCCTACTCCGTCGGCCCACTATCCACCCCACCCTCCTGCTCGTTCTGCAAGGCAGCGGGGATGCGGTCGAAGAGGTTGAGGCCCGCACTGGCTTCGATGGCATCGACCGTGGTGCGGTAACTGCCCCAAGGCAGTGCGCTGGCCGCTTGCGTGTTGGGGATGTCCACGGCGATCACGCGGGTATCGGCGGTAATAAGGGGATGTCGTCGTCTCCTTCGCGCAGGATCAGCATCTCTTTCCCGTACCGGGCGGGTACGGTTTCGCGCCATTGGCAATAGTGAGCGAAATTCCGATCTCCATGCTCGGTCGTTAGCTAGGGTTTCGCAGTGGTTCCATTGATGTGACCCAACTGGCTGAAAGGACATGGGGGCCATCTGAACCGGGCCGATGGCGTACTTTCGTTATCAAACACGGATCATGGATATGGGCTTGGGTGCGAAAGGTCGGTCGGTGCTAGCTGGGTTAGCGCTGTTGATGGTGGTATTGGGGGGGTGCAAGAAAGAGAACGACCCGGTACCCGGTCCCGGAGGTGGTGGTGGCCAGAGTGCTGCGTCCAATTCATTTACCAGTTTCCGTATCGGCTTCCTGGATCATGGTTCGTACGCGAACAATGTGTGTTTGAACGGCACGGAGCTGACCATTACCTGCCGCCCTTCCATGTTGACGCGGCTGCGTTTCGTGATCCCGAATTTCACCGGCCCAGGAACGTATCTCATGGGCCCGGAGGTAACTGCCAGTTATGCCGCCCAGCGGAATACCCCGGCCGGGGAATATTTCAACCTCGGCCCCGATTCGTCCGGTTTCGTGGAGATCACCTCCTTCAACGCGGCAGGTCTGCGGGGAAGCTTTGCGGGCGACCTCAGTGCGCAAGGCAACACCATCCAATTAACCGATGGCGTGTTCGACGGCATTCGCACCTCCTGCGCATTGCCGGATAGTTTTCTCGTGTACTCCGTTGGTGTCCTGCCAGCGAACGGCCCCTTCGGCCCATGGACGGACAACCGGGATGTGCAGGACTACTATTCGTATTCACGCACGGATTCAACGGTGTCGGTGGCATGTTTCAATTCCGCGAACATCACCACGATCGGGCCCTACAATACCTTCCAGTTGGTACTGCCACGCCACCTCGGCGAAGGCACCTATACCGGCCCGGACCTACCCAGTTTCAGCACATTCCGCGTATCGTATTCCACACCGTTCGCATCTTATTCGATGGCCTCGAATGTGGCCAACGAATTACGGATCACGATGCACGACACCCAACGGCGATACATGAAAGGATCTGTTGATGTGGCCATGAGCTCAGGCCTGCATGCAACGGCCCATTTCGATTTGGATTATTAGGAAGTGGCACTGCGTACGAACAGCTTCGTGACCAAGGCGGTAGGCGTATAGGTTGGTCCACGTCCTGTGCAAACAGTGCCGGAGAGACAGGTTCCCACCTACTGGTGTGAGCGCTGACCGCGATTCGTGTTATCCGTTGCAAGGCGTCTATTATTTCACAACTGCTTCGGCCCAATATCCACCCCACTCTCAAACTCGTTCTGCAACGCAGCGGGGATGCGATCGAAGAGGTTCAGCCCCGCGCTGGGATCAATGGCCATCGCCTCATTGCTGGCTTCTGCCGGCGGGCAACGAACACCTACCACCTCAAGAAGGTCACACGGAGGCACCGAGACACAGAGCATTTGTGCGTTCTGTCCCCTCCGTGTCTCCGTGCCTCCGTGCGCTTAGGGCGCGTGCCATAACCGTGGCAATAGCCCCCCAGCCCCTGCCAGCCCGGATCGCCGTACCTTCGCGGCGTTTTGCGCCAGGCAAGCGCTTCGCCTTTTTCCCTTTTCCCTCTTGAAGATGTCCTCCTTTGAAGCGCTCGGACTACGCGCCGAGACCCTCCGTTCCCTCGAAACCATCGGGTTCACCACCCCGACACCCGTTCAGGAACAAGCCATTCCGCTGTTGTTGAAGAGCGAGAAGGACGTGGTGGCCTTGGCCCAGACCGGTACCGGCAAAACGGCCGCGTTCGGCCTGCCCATGCTGGAGTTCCTGGATCCGCAGGACCGCACGATCCAAGCCTTGGTGCTGGCCCCTACCCGCGAGCTCTGCGTGCAGATCAGCAAGGACCTGGAGCGTTTCGCCGCGAACCTGAAGGGCACCCGCGTGGTGGCGGTGTATGGCGGTGCCAGCATCCGCGACCAGATCCGCGACATCCAACGCGGTGCGCAGATCATTGTGGCCACGCCCGGCCGCTTGCTCGACCTCATCGGCCGTTCGGTGCTGGACCTTACCACCGTGGACGTGGTGGTGCTGGACGAAGCGGACGAGATGCTGAACATGGGTTTCCAGGAGGACCTCACCGAGATCCTGTCCAGTACCCCGGCCGAGAAACGCACGTGGCTCTTCAGCGCGACCATGAGCAGCGATGTGCGCCGCATCGCGAAGCGCTACATGCGCGAGTTCGACGAACTCGTGATCGGATCGGCGAACGCGGCGGCCAGCGCGATCCAGCACCAATACTGCGTGGTACACTCGAAGGACCGCTACGCCTCCCTGAAGCGTTTCGTGGATGCGGATCCGGACATCTTCGGCATCGTGTTCTGCCGCACCAAGCACGAAACCCAGGACCTCGCCACGGCGCTGGTGCGCGATGGCTACAACGCCGACGCGATCCACGGTGACCTGAGCCAGGCCCAGCGCGACCATGTGATGGGGCGCTACCGGGCCCGCAACATCCGCTTGCTCATCGCCACCGACGTGGCGGCGCGCGGCATCGACGTGAAGGACGTGACCCACGTGTTCCACTTCGACCTGCCCGGCGAAGCGGAGAACTACACCCACCGCAGCGGTCGTACGGGCCGTGCGGGCCAAGCGGGGATCTCGCTGAGCATCATCGGCACCCGCGATGTGAACAAGATCCGCCAGCTGGAGCGGACGCTGAAGGCCCACTTCACCTATGTGCGCGTGCCCGGCGGTGCCGAGATCGGCAAGCAGCAGGTGATGGCCTACATGAAGCGCCTGAAGGAGGTGGAAGTGGACGAGGAGGGCCTCTCCGAATTGCTTTCCGAAGCCCGGGTGGAATTGAATGCCTTCAGCAAGGAGGAGCTGATCGACCGGTTCATGAGCATGGCCTTCAACCGGATCATCGAACAGCACCGCACCTCGTTCGATCTGAACGTGGACATGAGCCGCAAGGACCACAGTGCCCGCGCGGAACGGCCCAGCTCGCTGGAGCGTTTCAGCACCGGTCGCCAAATGTTCATCAACCTCGGCACGGCCGATGGCTTCGACAAGGGCAAGATGCTCGGCTACGTCTGCGGCATCAGCGGCATCAGCGGCGAGTTGATCGGCCGCATGCTGATCAAGGATGTGTATTCGTTCATCGACATCGAGCCGGACCACTTCGAGCAGGTGAAGAACTCGTTCAACAACGCCAACTACAAAGGCCGCAGCGTGCGTGTGGACGAGGCTGCCGGTGGCGGCAAGGGCTCGCGTACCGATTCCCCACGCCCGAGCAGTTACAAAGGCGGTGGCGGCGGTGGCGGCTACAAAGGCGGTGGCGGCGGCTACCAAGGTGGCGGCTCCAGAGGGGGTGGCGGCTACCAAGGCGGCGATCGTGGCGATCGCCCACAGAGCGGCGGTGACCGAGGCGGTGATCGTCCCCAAAGTGGCGGCTACCGCGGCAACAACGACCGCGGCGGCTACCAGAAGAAGGAAGGTTTCTACGAGCCCAAGCCGAAATTCCCGAAGAAGGAGCGGAAGGGGTGATCGTGCGCCTGCGCCCGTCGTTCTCGCCCCGTTCGGCTTGCATCGTGCCGCATGGGGTACCGGTCCGTTCGGGAAAGGCTAATTTCGAGGCAACCGATGGGGGCCTTCCGCAGTCTCCCATCCGACCGACCGTCAACTTGCTTTACCCGACCTACACATATTGCCCGTTCCATCCGGCTGATCTCCCGCTCCATCCAAGCGCACAGGTCGTACCTGCCGTGAACAGACCATCTTCGCCCTTGCCATGATGCTACTTCGACACCTCTTCCTCGCTGCTTTCTTTTTCTCCTATGTGCTCGCTGACGCACAGCAGATCAGCATCACTTCCGGTAGCGCAACCAGTTGCGCCGGTGTGATCGAGGATTCCGGTGGTCCGAATGGGGAATACTCGGACAACGAGAGCTTCACCTTCACCATTTGCCCCGATGTGCCGGGCAATGTGATCTACCTCAACTGGCTGGTCTTCAACCTGAGCACGGCCGGCAACAACGACGACGCCGTCGCGATCTACGACGGCGATGATGTGACGGCGACACCGCTGGGCTCCTATTCGGGCACCTCGCTGCAAGGCTTGGTGGTGAGCGGAACGGTCTTCAACACCACCGGTTGCTTGACCCTGGTCTTCACTTCCAACGGAACCGGAACCGGTGATTTCGCAGCCGGTTTCAACTGCACCATCCCCTGCTTGAACCCGACTTCGGTGGCGACCATGCCCGAAGCCATTCCGGCTTTGATCTGCCAAGGCGAAGAGGTCACCTTCAATGGAACAGGCTCGAGTGCGCAGCCCGGTTACAACATCGTGCAGTACCTGTGGGATTTCGATGATGGTTCGGTGGACAGCACCAGTGGCGCGATCGTAAGCCACGTTTTCGACGATGATGGGGAACACGTCGTGCAGCTCTACGTGACGGATGACAACGATTGCCGCAACCTGAACCTGGTGGACCTGCAGATCCTTGTGAGCACGACACCGCTTTTCGTGAACACCGATCCGAGCATCGAGACCTGCTTCGGAGAAACGGTGCAGTTGTACGGCGAAGGCACGCCCGTTACCTGGACCGGCATACCCGATGCCAATTTCGGGGACGGGATCTTCCTGCCGGATGACGTTGGCCTGCCCTTCACATCATCGCTGACCTTCGAGCAGTTCAATTCGGGACAGCTTGTTACCAGCACCACCAACATCCTTTCCATCTGTGTGGAAATGGAGCACACCTTCATGGGTGATCTTGTGTTGCAGGTGATATGCCCCAATGGGCAGAGCATGATCTTCCACCAGCAAGGCGGCGGTGGAACGTACATCGGCTCACCGAACGACAACGACAGCAACGACAACCCCATCATCGGGGAATGCTGGGAATACTGCTGGAGCCCGACAGCGACCAATGGAACTTGGGTGGATAACTCGGGAACCAACACCACACTTGCAGGAACACCGCCCAATGAATCCATCAACCCCGGCACCTACGAGCCTGTGGAGCCTTTCAGCAATTTGATCGGCTGCCCGCTCAACGGTGACTGGACCTACCAAAGCACGGATCTGTGGGGTGCCGATAACGGCTTCATCTGCTCGTGGTCCATCAACTTCGATCCGAGCATCATCCCGGATGTGACCACCTTCACGCCAACATTCGGGCCTGATATCGATTCCACCCTGTGGACCGGAGGCACAACTCCGGACCTCATCTCAGCGAACGGGGATACGATCACCTTCACGGCCCAAGCACCCGGCGTCTATCCATTCGAATACCAAGTGACCGACAACTTCGGTTGCACCTACGACACGACCATCACCGTGACGGTGAACGAACCCTTCCTGCTGGAAGCCGGACCCGATGCTGTGATCTGCAACGACCCCGTGCAGTTGAACGCGACCGTTGTTGGGGCAGCGACCAATTGCGATTGGGTGCTGGAAATGAACGACAGCGCATTCGACGGTTGGAACGGCGCCAGCTTGGATGTGACCGTGGATGGAAGCACGAGCAACTACACCGTACCCTTCGGCAACCTATCCACGGTGACCATTCCCGTTCAAGCAGGCGACGTCATCACCTTGGTGTACAATTCCGGTTTCTGGGACAGCGAAGTGACCTACAGCCTGATCGATGACCAAGGGAACACGGTCTTCCAGAATGGACCCAACCCTACGATCGGCTTGGCCTACACGGGCAATGCGACCTGCGACGCTTCGGAGGGCATGGTGTGGTCGTGGACCCCGGTTGAAGGACTTTCGGACCCGACGATCCCGAACCCGACGGCTTTGGTGACCAGCGCAACGCTGTACACGGTTTCGGCCCATATCGTTGGCCACCCGGTCTGCAATGCGATGGATAGCATGACGGTCACCTTGGATCCGGGTCTTAGCCCTGGTCTGGATTCGGCGATCGTCGTTTGTGCCACGCCACCTTCCTTCCAGTTGATCGACATGTTGGGCGGCGACCCGGCTCCCGGTGGGGAGTGGCTGGACGCGGACGGCAACACCGTGGCCGATACGTTCAACCCGGTTGTTGACTCAGCTGGTGTGTATACCTATTTGGTCACTACGCCATTAGGTTGCGTTGGAACAGCGGACCTCGATATCACCATTCTTCCTGCAAGCGACCCGAGCTGCTGCGGCGTGGTGGATGCTGGACCTGATTCCACAGTGTGTGTGCTCACCTATGAGTTGAGTGCTTCCATCGGCAACACGGGTACCGGTATCTGGACCGGCCCTGCAGGTTATGTCTTCGCGAATGCGTCGAACGCTACCACGGAAGTGACTGCGCCCGGAAGCGGCCCTGCCATGTTCTACTGGACGGAGGACGACGGCGTCCTCTGCTTCTTGGAGGACAGCGTGACGATCACCTTCACGCAGCCCTTGGCCGGAGCGATGACCATCACCGATGCGATCTGCTTCGAAGCCTGCGACGGAACGGCTTCCGTGGTGCCGAGCGGTGGCAATGGTGCCTTCGTGTACACCTGGTCCGATGCGATAGCAGGCGATACGATCGTTGCTACGGACCTTTGCGCTGGTGACTATTCGCTGAACATCACCGACGAGAACGCCTGCTTCGTGGACGTACCGTTCACGGTCGGTCAACCCGTTCTGCTGGAGATCGATTCCATCAGTTATGTGGAACCTTGGTGCTTCGGCAGCTGCGACGGATCGGTGACCATCAGCGACTCGGAAGCCGTGGAGTACAGCTTCGACGGCGGTGGATCCTTCAGCCCTGAACCGACCCTGCTGGATGCCTGCTCCATGGTCTATGACCTGGTGATCCACAATGCGGACGGATGCGTGGGAACAGGGGTGGTACTCCTTCCACAACCGCCACAAGTGGTGGCTGAATTCGAATGGGGACCCATACCAGCGAATGTGAATGCCCCAACGATCTTCTTCCACGATGCATCGGCGAACGCCGCTTCTTGGAACTGGGACATCGGCGGGTTCATCTTCCCGACCGACCCTGACCCGGCCTTCACCTTCAGCGAAAAAGAACCCGGCGACTACGAGGTGTGCTTGATCGTGGCGGACGCCCATGAATGCCCCGATACCATTTGCCATACGGTGATCATCGACGACGTACTCTTCGCATACGTCCCCAACACCTTTACGCCGGATGGTGATGGCACCAACGAGCAATGGGGCATGTCCATCAACATCCCGGACGTGAGCCTGTTCGACCTGAAGGTCTTCGACCGCTGGGGACGTGTGGTGTACATGAGCGATGACCCTTACAAGCTTTGGAACGGCACCTTCAAGAACGGCGGTGGCGATATCCTGAAGCAGGATGTGTACGCGTACCGCATCACCTATCAGGTCAAGAGCACAGGAGGTGTTCGCGAACTGCTTGGCCACGTGACCTTGTTGAAGTAGGATCTGTACAGGCACGTTGCTGTTGAGCCTGTCGGACACGGGTCCGTGGGTGGCGATCCTTCTTGACCTCGACGATACGCTTGCGCTCGGGCATGGAATAGTGTTTCCGGGTTCGTGCGGGTGCTGATCCTTCATCTGACCCGGATCGATGGCACTACAGAACCTCATCCGAGAGCGTGTCAGGATGGATGGTCGATCCTTCTCGGCTCTGTCACGTACTGATCATGTTGCTGTTCGCGTTGGACAGTACCTGTCCATACTCCCGATATTCGCGCACCGATGCGAGGCTTGCTTCTGATATCCGTTACGACCCTGAGCCTGGCAAGCAGCGCGCAGGACACGTGTGCGGTGAGCATCACCTCCAATTCGCCGACCTGCATCAATGGCACCAACGGCACGCTCACCGTGGTGGGAACCGGTGGCCCTTACATCTATGCCTGGGCACATGCTCCTGCGCTGACCATTGCCACTGCCGGCGGACTTGCTGCGGGAGATTATCAAGTGACCGTGATCGATACGGTAGCGCAATGCCTGTCCATGCTCGTCGGTGTTGTGGAGGATCCGCCGAATATCCTGCTCGGCAGCATGACCACCACGGACATCACCTGTCCCGGTGCTGCTGATGGCACGGTCACCTTCACCGTGAACCCCGGCCCGTATACGTGGCAGTGGATGGATGCACCGACCGTGACAGCTACCACGCGCGTTGGTCTCGGACAGAACGGCTACACCGTGCAAGTGAACGGCGGACCCTGTCCGTCCTTCGTCACCGCCTTCCTCGGCGACCCCTTCATGGACGTTGCAGGCGTAGCGAACTATTGCCCATCGGAACCGCCGCAACTCACCGCCTACCCGCAATGGGGGTTTCAGCCTGACGTCTACCTGTGGAGCACCGGTGAAACAACGACGAGCATCAACATTCCGCCCGGCACGGAAGGGCTGATCGAGATCACGGGGATCGACACCTCACTGGGCTGCTCGATCCAAGGTGACATCACCCTGACCCAACGCGCGGCTCCCGACGTGGCTTTCACTGTAGCCGATAGCGTTTGCCTTCGTCTAGGAACGATCGCGATCACGACGTCAACCACCGCAGATTCCCTCGTTTGGCGATGGGGTTCGAACGGCTTCAGCAACGAAACCGACCCGACCATCACCTTCACCGAACCGTATTGGCAACCGATCTCCTTGCAGGGGTTCGAATTCTTCGGTTGCGGGAACGATCCTGTCCGCGACAGCATCTTCGTACGTCCGCGATTGCCTGCGGACTTCACCGTGGAACAAGTGCCCTGCACGCCGATGGTGGATCTGGTCTTCGCCAGCACGTCCGATTCCTGCGCGTTCTTCATCGGCGATAGCTTGGTGATGGACCTGTGTTCCGGTTATGTGCGCTTCGATATGCGCCGCTACATGGAGTACGACTACACGTTCTACTCCACCCAACCGAACCGCTGCGACGATACGCTCGCCGTACGCCTTGAAGTACGCACCGAACCGACCTTGTTCCTGCCGACCGCTTTCACACCGGATGGCGATGGCATCAACGACACGTGGCCCGGACCCGTGGACATCCCGGACGCCGGATTCGAGATCCAACTTTTCGATCGCTGGGGCACCAACCTCTGGTCGAGCACGGATACCCAAGCGAAGTGGGATGGTGCCGCACTGCCCATTGGGGTGTATACCTACACCATGCGCATGCGCGATCCTTGCGAGATGACACGTGAGGTGGCGAAACAGGGATCCGTCACCCTCGTTCGATAGGGTCAGAGCTTTCGCAACGCCTCTCGCTCGCTCAGCGGTGAAAGGGTATGCGACGCAACGAAAGCGCGCACCGCCTGCGGATCCGTGGCACCCAGCTCGCGCAACGACCAGCCGATCGCCTTCCGGATGAAGAAGTCCCGATGCGCAGCGTGTCGTTCGATGTTCGCGAAGAGCAAGGTCCTATCCGTGCTATCCTTCCAACGTGCTTGAAAGAGGATCGCGGTGCGGTTCAACCACATGTTCCCGCTGGTGATCCATCGCTCGTTCCACTCCGGGATCTCCTCCGGATACTTCTTCAAGATGGTGCCGGCCACATGGATCGCGAGTGCATCGACGCTATCCCACCAGGTTTTCGTGATGATCAACTCTTCGACAAGCGGCAAGTGATCCGGGCCTAACTTCCTGGCCTGCTTCATCAAGAGGTCGATGGCTACTTGGTGCAGCTCGCGTTGGGGCAATTCGAAAGCAGAACGGGCGATCGACGGAAGGTCCTCCAATTCAGGCGCCCCGACCATAGCGATGTGCTCTTTCAAAAGCTCCCTGCGATCCGGCGTCTTGATCCCGAAGAAAGGGAAGTGCCCCTTCATGTAGGCGGTCATCGCCGCGGCGTTCTCCGCATTGGCGTTCCGCTTGAAACTGGCCTGAAGGGGTGCTAGAAAGGAATGCATCGAGCCGAGATCATCCTCATGCACATCGCGAAGGAAAAGCACAGTGTGCGCCTGATCAACGCACCACGACCGAATGCCAAGTGACGGAATCACCCTGGTAGATGCCCACTGGATAGAGTCCCGGAGCCAGACCGTTCAAGGCAACATCGACACGTGAGCGCATACCATAGCGTTGATCCAGCACCAAACGACCTTGACTGTCCAGCACGCGGATGTGGATGTCCTGCACTTCGCCCTGCTGCTCGATCCGGAAGCCCGCGTCGGCAGTGGTCGGATTCGGAGCCAGCAAGAAGCTCGATGTCGTCGTGACCACGTCGGGCACGCCCACTGTTCCGTTGATGGTGGTATCCATGTTCACGACCACACCGAACGCCGGTCCCCATCCCCCATCATCGTCCTGCGCGCGCATCCACAGCACATTGATGCCCGCAACGACCGGCACCGGAATGGCACCTCCTTTGATCGATTCAAGTGCGTTGTCGAAAGCACCATCTGCAGCCAACATGGGTGCACCTGCTCCAAAGCCCGGATCGGTATCGAACCAGTACTCGGCAGCAGAAACATGGATCGTCGGAAACGTGACACTGCCCGTGAGCACCTCCACAACAATGCTGAAAGGCGCGCTCCAGTTGCTGTTCACGTCCAACATCCGCATGCTCAGGGTATGCATTCCAGGAGCAGGTAGCTGGGTAATGTCAGCGCCGATGGCCTCGAGGGCACTATCGTAATTGCCGTCCAAGGCGAAGAGCGGGCTGCCACTTCCTTCTCCGGGATCGGTATCCCAGAAGTACTCGCCCTCGTTCACCTGGATGTCCGGAAAGGTCACAGTCCCGGAAAGAACATGCAGGACCGTGCGGAAGACCGGTCCCCAGTTGCCATCCTCGTCACGGGCACGAATGGAGAAGGTGTGCGATCCCGCTGCCGGAAGTGTCGCCGTTTGCGCGAGCACATTCTCCAAGGCCTGGTCGTAGCTGCCATCAACGGCTATGAGTGCGGTACCATTGCCTTGTCCGGGATCCGTATCCCAGAAGTACTCGGTGTTCAAGAGCCCGGTCTGGGCAGTGAGTCGGGTGCAAAAGAGCACCACAACGGATAGAAAGGTGAATCGTATTCGCATGATCGGCCGGTTCAACGATCAAAGGCCACACCCTTCACACGCAGCGTAGCGCCTGACCGAACATTGAACGGATGACCCGTGAGGTAGACCCGTGCAGCACCCGTATGCAACGGATGGAAATTGGTCAGTGTATAGGAGCCTCCATACGCACCAGCATCACCGGGTGAAAGGTCGAGATCGCTCAGCACACCCGCCGGATTGCCCCCATCGATGCACCCGCCTGCGCTGGCGAACGTGCCATCGGCATTCAAGGTGATGGACTGATCGATCGTATTGTCCGAAACGAACGTGAAATCGGGGGAGACCGGAATGCTCACGTTGTTCGAAACATGATTGAAATAGACGTTCGTTTGACCCAGGTTGCCACTATCCCTGTTGATCCCGCGGTTCGTGCCGTTCCAGGTGCGCGTCACCACGTTGTTCATCACTTCCCACACACTGCCGGCATTGGTGTTCGCCAAGCTGATGCCATACGTTGTGAATTGCCCGGTGTACGCAACCACGGTGTTGTTCCAGATCAGGTTCTGTACACCGGATGTATTGCCCTCGTAGATCTCGATCCCCATCCAACCGTGCTGTATGAAATTGTTGCGGATGTGAAGTACTTGACTTTCCGAACTGGAGAAGATGCCCTCGTAGCTCACGGGACCCTTCACCTTGTTGCCGATGATCGCACACGTATCCAGCGGAAAACCGGAGGCATTCCCCGTGACGCTGATGCCCTCGTCGGTCAATGCCGATGCATTGATATCGCAACCGACCACATTGCCGTAGTTGATCGAAACAGAACCATTCAAGAAGGTGTTACCGATCACATCCACGTCGAAGTTGTTGTTGTTCATGGTCACGCTACCATTCACGAAGTAGCTATCGACGAGGCGCACCTTCGTTCCCCGCACGGCCCCACCTGCTGCGAAGACCACACTGCCCGAGGTATTCCGCATGCCGATGATGGTGACCTGGCGGCCAGCAGCACCGGTGATCGTATAGCTACCTTGGACGTAGAAGAAATCGTCGTTCGCGAAGCTCAAGAACTGGAGGCTTGCGTTCACCGTGATGTTCTCGATCCACGGAATGTTCCCGGCCCTGTTCTTCACGATGATGCGGTCGCCATCGACGGCAGCCGCAACTGCGGAAGTGATGTTGGCATAGGCGGGTGCCTGTCCGAATTCCTCCACGATGCGATCCGTGGCGAAGGTTGAAATGGTCGTGGCGAATGCCAAAAGCGTTACCAATACTTTCATTGAGCTAAGGGTTTACGGGGTCGGTGCCGAAGATAATTGCGAGGACCGGATCGGCGACCCTCCGAAGTCTATCACCAGTCGCACTTCAGTGGGGTACGACAGGGCTCACGGTGAAGAACGAAGTGGATCCGAATACACCGGCACCCCGACCAACGTCACCTACCGCTCTTCACGAAACGGTAGGAAGCACCGTTCATTCGGATGAAGTAGAGACCGTCATTCCAAGGTGACAGATCGATCCGTACTTGCGGATCCGAAGTGACGGTGCTCCACAGGATCTTACCGACCGCATCGATCAACTGAACGTGTGTTGAACCGCCGGATCCGTTCAAGCGGACGTTGAGCTCCGATCCCGCAGGATCCGGATACATGAGCGGAGCAGGGGGCTGTTGTGCATCAGCAAGGCCGGTGGACAAACAATCCACAGCGGGTGTGAACGGCTTGGAACGGAGAAAACCGCCGGAACCGACCGGGACCTCGACGTGGACCGTGTCATTCAGCCCAACGGTGATCGACCCTCCCACGGCACCTGTGCTCCAGATATGATCCGGGCCCTCCGGATCCGCATGCAATTCAAAGGCATCACCCACTTCCACGCACGTGATCGCCGGGCGATCCACAACGAACGGTAGCTCATCGAAGTAATAGGCGCGATAGGTCACGATCGTATCCGGAAAGTACAGTTCAGAAACCCGGATTCCATCCGGATCATAGGTCGTGAAGGTTGCATTGTCCGGGGTCAGTGCACCCCAACCGATGAGCGTATTGCCATTGCTCAACCGCTGCATGCTTCCCATGGCCTGACTATAGGCCCCCTCGCCGTAGGCACGCGACCAGACAGGCGTGGCGATCAACGCTTCCTCATCCACCTCATACTCCACACCACGTCCGGCATGCATATTCGGCTTACTGTTATCGAACAAAGTGATGTGGCCATTCGGCAGGCGACGGACATCGTGTTGAAGAAAGAAACCGGGATCTTGCACGAAGGTGAAGTCGTTGCGCACGCCCCCCATCCGCCAGAGGATCGCACCTGTTGTGCGGTCGATCTTGGTGATCTCGTTGAAATGCCTCGACGACAACAGGATGTTGCCATCCGTATCCACCTCCAGTGCGTTGGCATGGGTCCAATCCACCACGTTGGGGTTCATCAGTCTCGTGGTATCCACGTCGAGAAAATCGAAATGGTCCATGGCGTGCCACTCCCACACCAGGTTCCTATCGGCATCCAGCTCTTGGATCACGGCACTTTTCACGGACGCGTTCGCACTCCCTGATGCATTGCCATTCTGAAAGTAGGCATAGCCGCTCAGGTCCATGATCACGTTCTCCGACCCGAGCAACAAGTAGTGCCCATTATCCAAGATCCGCAATTCGTGCAGATCGTTCGTGATCCCGTTCACGCACGAGACCGAATCGCTGAGCGAGAAGGTGGGATCAAGGAGAATGTGCTTCCCACGAGCGGCAAAGCTCATACGCCCATCAGGCCATACGCGGAAGTTGGAAACGTTGGGGATCCTCTGGTGGAAGAACACATCGCCGGCGCCGTCCAGGATCAACGCCTCGCTCAACGCATTGCTAGCTCCGTTGAAGTGCAATGTGGTGAGGAAGTAGTACCCGGTATCGTCCGGACTGAAATCCTCAACGATGTACGGCAGAAGCTGTGCTTGAACAATATGACCGCTTGCGATCACGAGAACTACTGCGATGAGTCGAAGGTGCACCATGTTACAAGGTTACGAACCCGGACGCGCCGGATTTCCGCGGAGGACCGATCCAGGCATTGCGGGTTCTGATCGATAGGACCAATGGATCACCCGAAGGTTCAAACCTGCCCTACCCTGAGGTTCAATTGCCAGTGCACCGGTCGCACCAAGACCGGATCTCCCCACGCTTTCATCAACTCATCGTGGACCAGACCGATCGGATCAACACCATGCTTGGCGAGGTACTTCACGCTGGCGCTCCACGTCCGCATGTAGCCTTCGAGCATGGCAAGGTCCATGTGGCTCACCATTCGGAATACCGGTGCATCGATGGGTTCGAAATCGAAATGCAGATCCTTGTAGCCGTGCTCCACGATCCGGTTCGGTGCGATCCAGAACGGATCAACGATCACGTCGTGCACCCTCCGGGTAAGCCGATCGACCTCCGGAGTGATGGCTGCATACGCGAAGCTCCACACCGCGATGATACCATTCGGCTTGAGTACACGACGCACTTCCTTGTCGAACTCCGCACCGTGGAACCAATGCGCCGCATTGGCCACCGTGACCAGATCGACCGAACTCGACGGAATGCCACTGGTCAAAGCATTCGCGTTGCGATAGGCGATGCGCGCATGCGGAGTGGCTTGCTGGAGCAATTCGTCGCTGATATCCGTTGCGATGACCTGACCGAAATGATGGACCAAGCTCGATGCTGCCTGCCCGCTCCCCGTGGCACAATCCCAAGCCATCCGTCGCCCCGGCGCCATGGAAGCGAGGTAAGTGAAGAGCTCTTCCGGATAGGTGGGTCTGAATCGGGCGTACTCCTTGGCAATGGGTGCGAAGAAATTCTCTTTCATGACAACAGCGTTCGAGGTCGGAAACTCGAGCTCGTCAACGAACTGTGCCCGTATGATCCGAAGTCCGTATCAAACATGTTTGCTCAGATCTCCTCCAACACGGAACTACCTGATGACCCATCACCACTGGTCCATTGCCAGGTCTCGTGCAAACGGACCTTCCCATTCGACATCATTTCCGGAATGGAACGGCAGGTGCCGGTCATCAACTCCCCATGATCGTTCAATTGGTGGTAGCGCATGTCGATGCACCCCCTCTCATCCACCAGGCCGATCAGATGGCCTTGACGTATGCGCCCTCCTGCATAGGTGGAGGTGAGCACGTTGCCCTCCTGCTTGTAGTGGAATACCGTTTCATCCGAGGTTTCCCCATTGGCCGAATTCTGCACAGGACGGAACCGACGGTCGTTGTAGTTGATCATGGGATAAAGTGGAAGGACAAGAATACGACGCACGACATCATGCGGAAACGGCCTACCCTACCAACTTGCACTTCTCCAAGAGTTCAATGCGACGCTCTTCTTGCATGCCGTATGTCGGCTGCTGCCAACCGCGTTCATCGTAGTACGCCAACGTTCGTTCCAAGCTCTTCTTCAGATCACTCGGCTCCCAAACGAGATCACGCTTCAAGCGGAGGTTACTGTAGGTGAAGTGGTCCCCATCCAGCCACAGAGGCATGTCCACCCATGGACCCACTTGGTTCTGCTTGAGGAATTCCGGGGAAGCGTTGAATGCGGGAACGGAGCGACCGAGCAACGTACACGTCTCCCGCACGATCGCACCGATCGACACCTCGGGGATCGTGATCACGTTGTACACCGATGACCGCAGCGGTTCCTGCATGGACCTCACGATGGCATCCACTAGATCATGCACGTAGGTCATGGAGAACCTCCGCTCGCCTTGGTCGGGTATCAGCAACTCCTCCTTGAACTTCACTTGATGCAACCAGTAGTACAGTCGGTCCGTCGGATCATAGGGGCCGTAGACCATGGCAGGCCGAAAGATCACGTGGTCCAGACCCGATCGTTGCAGGACGCGCTCGCATTCCGCCTTCCGGTTGCCGTAGGATGCTGGCGACGGATCCGCGTACTGCTGACGTGTGCAACCGACGATGGTCGCCTCTTCGTCGCGGAGCACGGTGGTTTCACTGGCGTCATACACCGAGCATGTGCTGATGAGCACGTACTTCTCCGGCGTTCCCGACAAGTTGCTCAACACCCGTTCCAGGTCGCCCGGGAAATAGCAGGACAGGTCGACCACCACATCCCAATTCGTGGATGCTATTTGGTCGATGTCCTTGGTGCTCCGATCTCCAACGATGCGTCCGATCCCGGGAAAGAGGTCCCCACCCGTTTGCCCCCGATTGAACAGGGTGAGCTCGAAGTCATCCATACCCTGCAGGCGATCCACCAGAACGCGTCCGATGAACCGGGTACCGCCGAGGATGAGGACCTTTCGCATGTGTGCAAAGGTCCGCATCCGTTCGCTGTGTCAAGCCTACAACCGATGACCCGGCAGTTCAGCCGCTTGCTTCACCCAATTGCTCAACAGCTTCTCATCGATCTTATCGCCTTCGTGGATATGCAGGTACCGCACGTCCTTCAGTTTCGAAATTTCCGGTGGCATCGGTCGCAAGGAACTGCCACGATAGAACGCCAGCTTGATGTACTTCGTGATGCAATGAAATCCAAGGAACCAGCCTTCACCTTCGGATCCGTACATGGGCGTGTTCCACTTCACGGCCTTATGAACCCCGGGGACTGCGCGTGTGATCAAGGCATCCAAGCGACGTCCGACATCCTGCTTCCACCCCGGCATGGCCGCGATGTACGCTTGCACCACCGCATCCCCATCACCCTTCGGGATCTGCGGGTTGCCGCCGGATAGGAGCTTCACTTTGTCCGAGGATGCTCGTGCGACCTTCACTGCGCTAGAAGCCTTGTACACATCGTCCAAGCCTTTACCGGCGAGTATCCGCTCCGCACATTTCTCGACCCGATCCTCCCTTGTCTTCGACTGCTTTGCTGATGAGAAGTGCAGTAGATAGCCACGCTGTCGTCCCGGAGTCAACGCGTAGAAGGCCTTCTTCAGTGGGGCGTTCTTCTTCAACGCACGCTCGAATTCCTCGGGCATCTCGAACTCCGTCGTCTTCTTCAATTCCACTTTCAGGCCCGCCTTTTCCACTTCGATGGCCTCAAGGACGTACGCCTTGATCGTGCGCTCTTGCTTCATCACTTCGCGCAAACCGGTGAAACGGATCTGCCGCGCTGCCTGCACGTTCTTCGTTTGTTGCACCAGGATCCTGTGGTCGTCCTTCAGCAAGGCACCTTTCATGAACAGCAAGGCACAATAGTCCTTGAAGGCGTGGATCAATACGACATTCGTCCCTTTCAACGTGTAGCACGGGTGCCCCCACTTCAATTCTTCGCTGAGTCCGCAGTCGAGTACGATCGTGCGCAGTTCGATCTGCTCTTCCTGCCACTTGGTGGCCTTGTTGAAATACCAGTCGACCTTCGGGTTCATGCAATTGGAATTGATACGTGCTGGGCGCTCGCAAGCGATGCGCAACGCGAACTTACAAGGGAAGAGTTGCAAATGCACGGAATGGTCAAAGGATGCAGGGCCCCGCAGCTTGCTGTTCAGAAGGGAATGCCCGGAGCGAGCACCAACCTGAATACTAGCATGGCCACGACCAATGCAACATACAAGGGCCACACCATACCGGTCAGCGTATCAGTCCCATGGGCTTGAGCATCGGTGACACGCTTGGCATTCTTCCACGGATAGATGAAGACCATTCCACTGCTGAACGGGTAGATGATGCTCACAATGGCTACCACTGGGAGATATAGGAGTGTCACCACCGCCGAACCGATGAGCCACGGCAGGATGATGATGCGTTTGTTGAAGGAGAGTCGCGAAGCGGCTGCTTCCAACATCGACTGCTCCGGTGCGAACTGAAGGAATGGTCGGCTGACGCGATAGGCGATGATGCAGAGCGCAGCTGCACCGATAAGGGCGATACCGACCTGAACGAGCTTGGGTACATCGAGCAACAAAAGCACCTTTCCGATGTCGCCCGCGCTGAAGATCGGCCCCGTCATGAGGTAGCCGAAGAAGTTGCCGAAGCCCAGTAACATGCTCCAGAGTAGAACCAAGTGCAACAGGCCACCACCCTTGCGACGCATGACCACCGGCAGCAACAAAGACCCTTGCAGCAGGCTGACCAATGGTCCCGCCAAAGCGATCCACACTTGATGCATCACCGGCAATGCATCCCGATCCAAGTGCGCGACATAATTGTGATGCAGTACAGGATGACTGCCGAGCCATGCTCCCACCAGCGCATGTCCAACTTCGTGCAGAACAGTGGTGATCAGGAAAGCGAGCACATAGCAAACGGTCGAGTTGATGACCAGCCTATTCAGTGCGGTTCGCGCAGGCCCAAGCATGGACGAATGTATCCATCCTCAAGGATGCGGGAAGATCCGATCCGGCGCCCAATGGTCTTGACGTAAAGGACCAAGACCTCGATCCGGATACAATGCGACCGAACACCGGTTCAGCGAACATCGATCAACGTCGAGCACTGACCGGCAGATGACTGCTTTCCAGATCCTTCAAATAGGAGAGCCCAGGATGATTCTGGCGCATGAAGCCAATATCCTTCAGACTGGCTTTGACTTCCAGGATCAGCGAGCTAATGGCATTGCGTGTGTGCCCATGCAAGCCTGGCTCCAGATTCAATGTTTCCAATTCGCGCATCAGCATGGATTCCTCTTCAACGAACGTATCCACATACCGGAGCGAACCGATCAACGAAGGTGGAAAGTCCTTGAAGCGACCGACTGCTTCCGCATCCGGCTTGGCAGGCACATGGAATTGGCCCAGTTCGCGGTCCAATTCGTTGAGCATGATGATCCTCCGGCACGAGAGCATGAAGAGCAGGTCGCCTAACCATGCACTGGGAGCTTTACGACTGGTCTGCTCCAGCGCGTAGCGGCTGTTCACCAACAACTGACGCATGCGGCGCAGCTTCCTTTTTACCCGTGTGATCATTTGAGGTCTGATTGAGTGTACCAAGACCATGGCACACGCCGCACCAAATGACCCAAGGATCGCGCTACCGCCTGAGAGTGTGAGCATTCCGAACATGCGTCCGACTGACCCGAACGAACCGAATTGCCCCATGATCGCCACATCAAGTGTGCAGCGCATTGCCCATTGGCGCTTGTGAGGGGCTTGTCCCAGTGCCGTTGGAACGGGCTCAGAGCGCTTCATCAACCGTTCCATGAACGCGGTTGGCTTACTACTTTCCTCGGGTACATTCGCGACCATGCTCGCATCCACACGACCGGAGAAATTCACGGTGATCCGAACAGGCTCCAACGACCCTTCGTTCCGCTCGTTGGTCGCGGAACTCGATACCGACCTTGCGATCCGCGATGGCGATGATCATGCCTTCTATGCCCAGTTCAACACCAGCGATCGGATCAAGCACGTGGTGGTCGTGATGTGTGCTGGCGTCGCAGTCGGTTGCGGCGCGTTCAAAGCGTTCAAGGACGATGCGGTGGAGATCAAACGGATGTACGTTCCACCCGTTCAGCGGAAGCAAGGGATCGCCTCGCTCATCCTGCACGAGCTGGAACGTTGGGCCCATGAACTGGGCCACACGCGGTGCGTGTTGGAGACAGGGGTCAAGCAACCGGAAGCGATCGCGCTCTATACCAAGTGCGGCTACCGTATCACCCCGAACTACGGGCCATACATCGGCGTGGAGACCAGCTTGTGTTTCGAGAAACACATTCGTATCTGATGCCCACGCACATCGAACTCGTCACTTTGATCGTCGCGGAATATGATCCGGCCATCGCCTTCTTCGTGGACGTTCTGGGCTTCAAGCTGGTGGAAGATTCGCCAGCAAGCACCAACGACGGTCGAGCGAAGCGTTGGGTCGTGGTGCGCCCACCGAATGCCACCACCGGCCTGCTGCTCGCCCGGGCGGATGGTGCTGAACAGGTTGCAGCAGTGGGCGACCAGAACACTGGACGACTAGGCTTCTTCCTCCGAGTAGATGACTTCAGCGTCAGCTATGAACGCATGCAGCGCGCTGGTGTGACCTTCCTGACCACTCCGCGGGATGAACCCTACGGGCGTGTCGTGGTCTTTCGGGATATCGCAGGGAACAAATGGGACCTGCTGGGTCCGCGACGAAGCGCGTAAACGCTTTGCCCGCCACGGCCTATTGCTTGACGACCGTTAAGCGTTGCTCCGATGCCGTTCCATCCAACTCCAGAACGTACACGCCGGTGGACAAGGCCGACAGATCGATCACACTGCGAGGGCCTGCGGGAATGGTACCCTTCCAAACGACCGCTCCTTGCGCATCGATGATGTTGCCCGGCGTATTGATCGTCAACCCTTCCACGACCAACCGATCCAGCACCGGTTGTGGATAGATCCGAATGGGTGAATCCTGCACGGGGTCCAGACCCACCGACCCGAAGTAGACGGGAAGGCCGATGGCGCTGCATCCGTTCGCATCGGTGATCCGCACGGAATAGTTGCCGTTCTCTTGTGGGAGCCATTCTTGCTCGGTGGCATCGGGGATCGGCTCGCCGTTCAACAACCATTGGTAGGCGGTCGCGCTGGAGGAACTCAGTCCTAAGCCGGTGTTGGTGACCGTGGGTGCCGCTGGGGGTGGATCCACGTTCATGTCCAGCATCGTCGTGTTCACACATCCGAAGGCATCGGTCCCTGTGACCGTCCAGCTGAAATCGCTCGTTGGCCAAACTTCTACCGATGCTCCACTGACGGCACTGATGAAAAGGTTGGGGCTCCACTGATAGAGTTGCGCGCCTACAGCCACCACGTTCGACGTGTCGCCCAGGCAGAGGGTGTTGTTGCCTGCCGAAGCTTGCACGATGGGCAACGCCCGTACGGTGAGCACCATGTTGTCGCTGGCCTGGCACCCATTGCCATTCGTAACAAGCACCGTGTAGGAGGTGGTCTCGCTCGGAGTTGCCGTTGGCGCGGGCACGTTCGGGTCGTTCAATCCTTCCGATGGGAACCACAGGTACTCCGTTCCACCACTGGCTTGTAGTTGCGCGCTTTCACCCACACAGACATCCTCATCGACACCGGCATTGGCAAGAGGCGGATCGAACACCGTCACGAATCCGGAACGCACCAACGTGTCCATGCCGTCGACCGTTTCCACGATCAAGGTCACATCATAACTACCGGAAGCTACGTACTGCACGGTAGGGTTCTGGGCTGTGCTTGTGGTCGGCGTTCCTCCCGGGAAAAGCCACTCGAAGCTGCTAGGGGTATTGAGGCTTGCATCGGCGAACTCGACGGTACTTCCTGGACAAATGGTCGCGTCGGCCGCTACGAAATTCGCGGCGTGCGTATCGTAGGTCAACGTCAATCCCAAGACCTGCGGGTCGTTGTAGAACGCACAACCCACGCCGGGATAACAGCTGTCCTGGATCTTCACCCGACCACGTAGTTCGCCAGCTCCGGTATTCAAAGCATTGGTCAACACCGTAGGGGTAACGGTGAAGCTGCGCGACAAGGCGGCGCAATCAGAGCCATTGCCGGTTTCGTAATACACCTGTGTGAAAACACCCGTCGACGTTTCCAATTCGATCCAGATCTTGCTGGTGCCACCAAAGACCTGCTGCCAACAAGCACGCCATTGGAACGTGAACGCTCCGCCTCCGGTCGTTGGTGTCGTGTTCGGGAACGTGAAGGACCGCCAGTTGCTCATCGTCGACCCTTCCATGGTGGGCAAGGTCTGCGTGTAGGTTGTTTGGGCGTGCAGGGCAGCGCCGATCAACAGAAAGGAAAGTACGAGTGTTCCGCGTGTCATGGTCTTTATTCGATCGCGGGCGAAACTAGAACCGATCTGCAAAACGCTACCCCCCAATGTTCGGTTCGCACGTTCAACCTATTCGGCGCGAAGCTTCATTGATCCAGCGCGAAGCTGGGTACCGTGCATTTCGTGGTGGCGTGTCAGTCTCGTCGACGGAAGGGGCTGAATTCCCTGTTCTTGTAGGCATGGCCCAGGATCGCTGCACCGAGCACAAGTACCCAGAAGACACTCGCCCATTGCAGGGCGGGAAGTACATCCCAGTGCCGCACCGCGATCGCGGCAATGGCCCACACGCCCACCGCAGCGAATTCGCGCATGTTCCGGGTGAAGATCATCATCAGGTTCAACACACCCGCGACACTGATCATCACCACCGTCCACTGCACTTCGGTGAATACGGCGGACCATTGCATGCTTGCCAACCAAGCGGACACATTGGCGATGGTGGCCACTGCGATCCAGCCACTGTACAAGCAGATCGGCCACCAGACAGCAGCGATCACCGACAAGGGCGCATCCCACCGTTCCATGTTCAAGCGAAGGATCAACTGGATCAACGCGAACAGGATCACGCCCATCATCAACACGCTCAGCCCGGGTTGCTCATTCAACCAGAACCAGAGCCATACCGCATTGCCCACGTTGGCAATGCTCAACCAAGGACCGACCTGCAGGATGGTCTCGCTGTACAACCCGCCCCGGAAAGCCAGCCGCAATTGGTTCACCACCAATACAAGCAGCCCCAGATAGATCACGCCCCAAATGGCGAACGCATAACCGGCCGGCGTGAAGAGGTTCGCATACTGATCGCTCACTTCACCTACGGTATGGCCATTGATGGCGCCGGTGTTGCTCCAGTAGTTCCAGAAGATCACCGCGACCAGAACGATGGTGTTGAATAGGGCGTAGAACTTCTTCATGGCCGGTAAAGTTCTTGAACGGATCGTGCCATTCTACCATGTGGACCGGGAAAGCAGATCCTCCTTGTCTTCCTTCAATTTCCGACCACATCCATAGCGGCTGGTCCGTTCCGCTTCAGGATGACCGCACACAGCAAACTGATCAGGAGCCCGACAGGCAGGATCTCCATATAGGTGAACCCGATCTTCACAACTGGGTTCTTGTACATCTCCTGGAAGTCACGCATCTCCTGAAGCTTGGTCTCCACCTCTTCCGCTGGGAGGTCGCTGCTTTCCAATTTGGTCTTCTCCTGCTCGTAGTATTCCTCCATGTAGTCCTGCGTCGAATAGGCGCTGAGCACCATCCAAGAGGCCACGTACATCGTGGAGGCGATAAGGGTGATGTACAGGCCCATCAGAAAGGCCTTACCGAACTTGATCGCGCCGCCCAAGTGCTTGTCGCGGTGCGCCTTGACCGCGAAGAAGATCGTGGACAGGGCGATCACCATGGTGGTGTACCCGATCCAGATGCCATTCTCGAAGTCGTGTTCACCCGAGCCGATGGTCATCCACATCATCGCAGCGACGATGACCCCGCCGATGATGCCGTACGTAAGAATGATCTTTTTCATGTGGTTGGTTTTGAAGCCGCGAACCAAGGCCATGTTCACCTTTCTGCCCTCATCCTTTGGTATGGATCACGCGCTGGAAGCAGAGATCCATACCGAAGTAGCACCTCGTTCAAGCAAGGATCCCCAAGGATTTGGCCTTGTGTACGGCCTGGGTCCGTCGACTGACATCCAACTTCACGAACAGGCTCGAAGCATGGGACTTCACCGTGGGCAAGGAGATGAAGAGCTTGTCTGCGATCTCTTGATTGGAGAGACCCTGGGCCATGAGCCGAAGCACTTCCTCCTCTCGCACGCTGATGCCCAACGAGCGAATGGCTTCGACGTTCGAGGTGAGTGGGGGATCTGTTGGAGCAACCTCCCTCCTCTTGTCTTCGAGCAATTTCGACCCGACCCATACCCCGAGTGCCGTGAACAGCACCGCCACCACGCCGATGTACACTTCCATCCGCAGGTCACGGATCCAATAGCGGTATTCGAAGTATTTGAGGATGAAGACCAGCGCCGCCATCGCCGACCCGTAGCCCACCACAGTGGCCCAAAAACCTGTTCGGCGCAGTTCCATTGACTTGGACATCGGGCCGAAGTTCGGCATGCGCGGGACAAGGTCCAATTGCATCGGCGGTAGCGCATCGTCGTCACGCGGATCCGTCGCGGTAGCGGCCGCGAATTGCAGATGGTCCTATATTCAACGCTTCACCCAGGTCGATCAAACCACGATCAACACGAACCAGAAAGCCGAACACCCCATGAACAAGCGGACCCTCGCCATCATCGCAGGCATCGGTTATTGGATCATCTTCTTCGCGGCCATCTTCGCCAATTTCATGATGCTCGAACGACTCAAACAGGAGCCCGAACTGCTTGTGGGATACGAGCCGGGCCTGGTGCGCGTAGGCATCCTGGCGTTCATGGTCACGGTCGTGTTCGATGTCGTGGTGGCCTGGGCACTCTACGTGCTGTTCAAGGACCATCCGCTATCACTGCCGAGCATGCTCTTCCGCATGATGCATGCGGCGATCATGGCCGTGGCGATCTTCGCCTTACCGCTGGCGCTGAAGCTGAACACCAGCGAAGCCATCCTCCATCAGGTCGACGTCTTCAACACCATCTGGCTCATCGGGCTGTTCTTCTTCGGCTTCCACCTGATGCTACTGGGCCGCATCCTCGGCCGTCCCCGGCTCATCGCCATCTTCCTGGTGATCGCCGGTATCATGTACGCGGTGGATACCTGCGCTCATTTCCTGTTGCCCAACTATGCGGAGCATGCCGACCTCTTCCTCGCGCTGGTGGCCGTGCCGAGCATCTTCGGCGAGATGGCCCTGGCGGTGTGGCTGTTGGTGAAGGGGGGAAAAGCGCTTACGAACTGACCATGAGTAGTTTTGACCCATGCGCCTGGCTCTGATCCTCGCCTTTATCCTCGGCCTGGTGCTGAAGGTGCTGCACATCCCCTACCATACCGTACTGTTGCTCGTGGTGGTTGTGCTTGGCATCGGGTCGAACATTCCCGGCCTGAGCAAGGCGCGAAAACCGGAAGCCTGGTGCCACCTGGCTTTCTGGACCTGGCTGCTGCATCTCGTGGCGCTGCTGAAGCTATTCCCCTTCCGCACCGCCACGCTCATCCTTGCGGCAGCCGCCACCCTCGTAGCGGTCATCGTTGCGATCCGCGAACGGCCCAAGCCATCGGCAGTACCTCAACTCGCAGGCGCCTTCATCGTGGTGATGCTCGTGATGGCCGCGCCCACTTCCAAGCGCTTCTACTTCACCAACCTGCGCTTCAGCCTGGAGCAGGAGAGCGACTACCGGACCTGGGACAAGTACAGCTTCTTCCTGCTGCACGAAGGGCGCACGGCCGAAGCGCTCGCTGCGAACAGCATGGCCATAGAAGCCGCCATGACAACCCACGATGAGGCGACTGCTGATCTGCTACAAGCGCGTCGGGAGAGCATCGAGGGCAACACGTGGGAGCACTACATGCCTCTGATGCACGGGCATTAATGAGGCGGACAGAAGGTGCGGTGATCACGGCTCCGAGCCACAGGGTCGCCGAAGCGGCATACCCTGCGGTGGTCTAAAAGCTGACCTTGATGGATCAATAGTGCGGACGTACGCTGCAGCTTTCAGAAGGAGGCTGCTACGCAGGGACCAGCGTTGGTGGCATGAACGACATCCGCTCGGCCGGACAGATCGTGGAGGATGTTTGGAGGGAGTATGAAGCGGTTTCCACGTGATCGGCGCTCGGGAGTTCACCCTATCGCGCTGGAGTCATTCTGACGACTTGGACCGAGCAAGGGCAGCTGTCAAAGTACAGCCATCGGTGGTCTCGTGCGCTCACAGTTTGACGAATCGGCTTACAACGACAGTGTGACCTGAAGTGGTAAAGCGCAATAGATACATGCCATGTGGAAGGTGATCGACCCTTAACATTGAATTGGTCTCGATCTCTCGCTGACCTAGCGAACGCACAACTCGTCCTGATGTGTCTGTGATCCGTGCCTCAACGACAACTTCATTCGTTGCCCGCACGAGGGCTTGCAGTGGAAGCTCCTCCGCCACGACAATGCATGGTATTGGAGGATCAAGCACGTGCTCGCCGATAGCAACAGCATGCTCACAAACACCATCCACCTGAGATACGCAGACTTGGTCGATGAAGGCATACGCGGGACCAAGGCCATCGTCCCAAGCCAGAACTGCTACAGGGTCAATGATGGCGATGGAAGTGAGCGAGTCAGCAAAGAAATTACCAAGTTGTATGAATCGATAGGCCGAATCGGGAATGAAGGTCGTGCTCAGTATTACCCACGCTTCTGTATCGAAGAGTACATCACTAGCATGGAGCACGGCAGAGTTGAACTCCGTCTCGATGTCAAAATTGAAAGTCGTGGCGTTCACGCTGAAGCGCATGCCCACGTTGTTCGATACAAGGCCCGGACTGCACCATCTCGGAATCCCGAAACCACCCGGAGAGACCTTCATGCTCACATGAGCGGGGATCCCGGGCACTAGGGCTTCCGTCAATTCGGCTTGGACGAATTCGTGACCATGCCATGTGTAGGTGATCAGCCCTATGTACGCGCTTCCCTCAGCCGGCCATTGATAACCTACGGCATTGTACGGAACGCTCATGGTGTCATCATCGCACCCATTGAAATAATCAGGGCTTCGGAATGCTCCCCACCAGTCAACAACTCCCCCGAAATCACTCAAGCCGTGTGGGCAAGTAGAATACTCCTCAAAACTTGGGTTAGGCACCAAATTCTGAGCGACAGCTGAACGAGAACCCATGCAGAGCAACAGCGGGACAAGCGCGCATACATGCATGCGCACATACCTGTTCAAATGACCGAGGCGGTTCAGCATAGGGGTCGAATGGCTACCGAATGTACGGCTTGAGCGCCAACGCCTGCAACGGGGCTCCTCATGGACATCCCGACTCGATGACCCTACTGGCGTATGGGCTTCGGATCGCCGATTCGTACGCTCAATAGCGGAGGACAGTGGGCGGATGATTAAAGGACACCTTGCCTTGGATCAAATCAACAAGCCACCATCATAGTGCCACGCTCCGCGCCGGATCGCTGTACGGACTCTCCCCCGCCGTGCCGATGGCGACCACCCGGAACCAATAGTAGCGCAGCGAGGCCAAACCCTCCATGGTGAAGCGGGCAGCACTCACCTCCGCTACCGTGCGCCAGCCCTCTTCTTGGTCCGGGTCACCATCATTCATTTCCAAACGATACAGGCGTGACCCATACACCGGAGCCCAATGCACGTGGATCTGTCCCGGATGATCGCCATTGCGTGCGACCAACTTCCTAGGGGCGGTCAAGGGTCCGATGCGCAGCGACGGCCTGCGCTGTGGAAAGCCGGTGCTCACCAATTTGACCGGGTCGCCCAAGGCCACGCTCAGCACATGGTTCAAGAGCATGGTCATTGCGTTCTTCAGTGCCGCCTTGCGCTCCCGTTGGATGTAGTGCGCGGTGCGGCCACCATCCATGGCGTCAACGATGGCCAACATCAAGGCCTGTCGCGCCGCGACCACTTGCGCCACCAACGGACCTGCATCCGGGAAATTCGGATTGCCGGTCATGTGCTCTTCAATGCGTCGGGCCATGCTCGCCAGGTCCACGGCGCGCAGCCCTTTCATGCCTCCGACCACGGTGCTCATGGTGATGGGTGTTGCTCTTGCATACAACGTCAGGAACGGGTGATCCGTCTGTAAACCCTTGATACCACTGTACTTTCCCACAAGTTCAACATCCGTTCCCATCGCGTTCTCGACCGTTCCCGTGGTGCTCGTGTGCGGTTCTTCGGGTTCGCCGACCGGTCCTCAAGGAACGGTCCGATGTACACTGGACGAAGGGAAAGAACCTACTGGATCATGGGCGTTCAACACGGGGGCGACGCATCATCCCAAGGCATTCATCGCTACCCCGATCGGTTCGCTTGTGCAACCCGTGGAACTGTTCAAGCCTCCCGTTGGACACAACGCCGTGCATGTGGCGCACGCGGTGTTCCAAGTGGGAATGGCGGCCGTTCCCAAATGCTCGGGAGCGGTCTATTTGGTAAGCGGCCAGCAGTCCGAAGGGTTTGAACGGAACCCGTTCGGAAGGGCACGCGGACCGTTGGGGTGGGCGCCGGCCCCTTTGGGGTATTCGGATCGGTTGACCAACAAAGAACGTCGCATCGATCAGTCCTACGTAAGCTGCACACTGTACGTCCGTCCTGCATCGAACCACTGCCGTGCTAGTACCACCTCACCCACGGATCGAAGCCCGGTTTCGGCGGTTCGTTCGGCGGGTCTTCCGGCGGGTCATCCACCGGGCCGTCATCGGGCAGGCTCACCAACCGGTTCTTGCTTGCCCACCGTCTGAGATCCGCGCTCGTGCGCACTTTGAAATTCCGTCCCAAATGGGTGAAGTAGGCCAGTACGGTGCTCTCCTTCAAGCCCAAAGCGGTCCTGATCTCCTCATCCGTTTCCTCCGGATGTTGGCACACATATTCGATAAAGACCAACTCACGCGGCGTTATACGGGCCAGCAGATGTTCCTTGGCCTCCAGATCGGGGGTTTCGCGTGCCTCGTAGAACGCTTTGAAGGTCTTGGGGTGAAGGTCGAACGGCGCTAAAGAGCGCAATGAAATTGGGCGGCCGGCAGCGCTGCTAAAGGAACGATCAGGCTCATCTTCCATGCTCCCGCCCATTGCGACGCCGCGAACGGGCGCCATGCGTACTGCTAATTTGCATCGCCCCTCTTGTGATCGGGATCCGGGGCCGCCGATGCTTTTGAACAGGAGCGCGTGGATCGCGCGGGGCACAGACGCGCGGCAGCGAGGGGTAAACTGCGTGCAGTAGAGGTCCATCGCTCAAAAGCAGTGGTAGGTAAGTTGCGGAAGAGGAAGACCCCCGGCCGCTTCGAACACCCCTATATTCGGACCAAGATGAAACAACACGTACTGGTGCTCCTGGCATGCATCGTCACCTTCGTTGCGCGCGGTCAGGACTACCCACCGCTGCTTGATAATTCGGTGTGGACCGTGCGTGTGACCACCATCATGGGCATCATTGACGACTATTGGTTGCAATACGAACAGGATACCACGATCAACTCAACGGTGTACAAGAAATATGTCCGCTCCTGGGCCGGTACGGAACCCGACCTGGTGCGCGAGGATGTGACCAACAAGAAGGTTTACAAATACATCCCCTGGTCCGGACAGGAGATCCTGATGTTCGATTTCTCCTTGCAGCTGACCGACAACATCGTGCTCGGGAACGGATACAACTACGTGGTGGATGCCGTCGATTCCGTCAACGTGAGCAATGGCGAAAAACGAAGACGACTGCAGCTTCGCCATTATGTGGGCAGTACCCCCTTCTTCTTTGAAACCTGGATCGAAGGTGTTGGACATACGGCCATGCCGCTGACCCCTTTCTATCACATGGTCTCAGACCCCGACTACCAGCTCATGTGCAGCTACCAGAACGGCGATCCGGTGTTCAACAGAGGGATCGCGAACAACACCGTGCCGACGGTATGCCCGGAACTGCCGACCGCCGTGGCGGATCGGACCATGCCCCTGGAAGCACGCGTGTATCCGAACCCCAGCGTTGGTGTGGTCCATCTATCCATCGGCACCCTACCGCCCGGTCCGGCGACCGTGCGTGTGCGTGACGTCCACGGCCGGACGGTCCTCGAACAACAGCTTCGAGGTGAGCGGCCGGTAAACCAACCCCTCGTGCTCGATCTCTCTGGAAATGCACCGGGCCTCTATCACGCCAGTGTGGTAGTGGGCAACGAACACCTGCACGCTCGGATCATCCTGCAGCGTTGATCACGGCTACAGGCCGCAGGGTCGCCGCCAACTGCGAGGGAGACCACTATGGAGGTTGCACTGGTTTGGGATGACGCCCTGCGTTTGTCTATGGCTACCAAAATCATGTGCTTGCGTTGCCACAGGCTACGCTTAGAAACTGGGGCACCCTACAGGCCGTTGGGACGTCTCGTTACTCAGCCGTAGCGACAATAACTTTCTCAGCGAGAAATTTCACAACCGGAACCTCTTTCTCTACGAGGTTAATGCTGGCTGCCGAGTATGGAATGAAACGCGAGTTCCTTTCATGGCGATCCGAAGAATGCACAAGCGCATTCCTGGTCGCTTTGATGTGTTTCGCAACCACACCGAAAACGTGTCCCGTCGCCAAATTTGTTCCCGCTATCTCTGTCCCAAAAATGACGCGCTTCTTGGTGTAAATGTTCTCGCCAAGTACCTCTTCGTATTTGCGAATGAACTCGATCAACTCGTCTTCGATAACATACTTGGCCAAGACGTTCTTCAACATCTCCGTCTCATCTGATTCACTGCGATGGTCGTTGACATCTTGGATGATGCGGTCCAAGTTTGTAGCAGTAGTCTTGAACCTCAAATCATTGATCCTGCGAGACAGACGATCGTACAGAATCTGATCTGAGACCGAAACAAAGTGATACTCCAAGATATGGTAGTATGAAAGGAACTTATAAGACGGGATATCGGTGCTTGCAGCCAGTTGGTAAAAACTGACGAGGTGCGGGTTGAATTTTACTGCAGGAAGTGAGAATGTGTTGCCCCTATGCACCGGCTCTATCCTATCAGTGCGCCCAGCTCTTCTTCTGGGCCATTCTTCCATCAACCCAATTGGACTCTCCTTTAGTGACGCATAACTGAACAAACAGGCATCTATCAACGGATCAGAAACCCTGAGAGCTGAGTCCTCATCGGCCGCGTTGATATTGTGAACCTTGATTGTCATAGGTCGCAGTATCTCCTCGACGAACTCTCTATTGGGGTCGCGGTTAATTCTGAACCGCAAGCGTTCAGTCACCCAATCGAAGAACGCCCCATCAGCAAACAGAAAGGTCCAAATGAACTTGGTTGACCCAGGACCAATCTGAACATAGGGGTGGTCGTCACTGACCTCTCCAAACACAATGTCAATATCTCGCGCAGGTAAGAATCTAGATCGAAGCGGATGGAGAAACTGCACTAGGTGCTCACGGTAAGCCACGCTAACTATGCTACATTCAGTCGGCTTCTTCGCGAAAGGGGCGGACAGAGAATGAACCTCGGAATACTCTTGAATCGAAGCTTCCGAAATGCGGAAGGAGGCATCACTTCGAATACGGTAGAATAATTCTCGATCGTGCTCATCAAGCAACTCGATAGAGTGAGTTGCAAAGCCCTGCTTGATGGCTTCCTTTGCTTCTTGGAACGTCATGCGGCAATATAGCTCGTCTGACACATCTGCAAATACGAGCCTTAAAACGGCGGCTCAAATGCGATGTTGAGGTCCTGCGTGAGCGATTGCAGCGAAAAGCCCACAGCGAGGAACGAGCGATGGGTACAAGTGGAAAGTGCGACCCGAGGTTTTGCGAGGGGCAGGCCCCGGTCACTAGAAAGCTTGTTCTACGACTACTTCATAGTAATCGCATCCCTGAGGTCCTTGATAGTAGATCGCCTCGCCGGTGCTCTTCATTCTGGACTCGAAATTATCTCACCGACTGCATGGACCAACGTACTGATGGAGCTGTAGAAGAGAATCGTTAAGAAACCGACCTCATTCTTGTATGCTGCCCTATCCCGAAGCACACCAAAGACATACACCAAGACGGGGATGATCATCAACAAGGCAAAGAGGTGTGCGCCTGGCCAATGGTTCATCGCATGTGCGAGCACTAAGAGGTCTGGCACCGCAATGAGTAGAACGACTGCTCTTTGCGCATTGTGCCTCATACGGATGAATGCATACAGCACTATCAACAGGGTTGAAATGGCGAGGAGGATCATTGCGAGGGATACGAAGTAGCCGAAGAGAGCCAATCCAATAGCGGCTATCTGCAGCACGATGATGGCGCGCGCGAAGGTGTCTTTGGTTTGAGGCAGCAGCATCAATCCGAACAGAACCGCGAGACCATGAAAGACCTTGTACACCATCTACGCAACGTGTTACCTGCTCGAGCACATACCGATGTTGTTCAACCCTGCAGCCATCTTACGCAGCTGAGTTACTCTTCCGCCGGGGTACTGTACCTCCCCAAAGGAAGAAGGCACTGACAAGGAACTGGGCCCAACTAAATGGCCCAGGTACAGGGATGAACAATGCAATGGCTTGGAAGATCAAACCGGCAACGCCTAGGATGATCATGATCCATTCGTACCACCGTCTGTTCTTGAATTCCATGTTCGAATGTATCCAGAAATCGGCTTCCGGGTGGACCATGCACTCCGCGTGACGGATTGCAGCGGAAAGCCCGCAAGCGAGGAGGAACGACGAGTGCGGACTTGTAGCGGAAAGCCGGACCCTGCCTGCATTTGAGGCGGGGGCACGCCCACCCTTCGACTCCGCTCAGGGCGGGCTACCTGCTCAAATACCTGCTCCGCTCCCCATACACCTGTCTGAAGAACGGATCCTTCAGATCCTTGATGAAGTAGATCGCCTCCCCCGTGCTCTTCATCTCGGGCCCGAGGCTCTTGTCCACGTTCGGGAACTTGTCGAAGCTGAAGACGGGCACCTTGATCGCGTAGCCATCGAGGTGTGGTTTGAACTGGAAGTCCTTGAGCTTGGCGCCGAGCATCACCTTGGTGGCCCAGTTCATTGGGTTCGCCGTAGGCCTTGGCGATAGGGTTCGGTGCGGCTGGTGCAGCTGCACAAGTGGCCCGCTCGCTCGCGCTCATACCCGCCCACGCGGAACACTTGCGACATTGAGGGGGACGCCCTCCTCTCAATTGGAGACGAGTATCCGGCCAGCGAACGACTGCTGCTGATCGGTAACGCGCACCAGATAAGTGCCCGTGGTCAGGCCTAGGGTAGGTATGGTCACGCGATTTGCGACCGATGCCGAAGCTGCTTGCTGAATGATGCGGCCCATGACGTCCAGCACAACGACATCCACTACTTTATCCTCCGACGGGCATCGGCACCACCAACTATTCGCGTTCGCATCGTAGATAAACTGCGGGGTCGGGGTTACTGATGCAGCCGGTTCAATCCACGTTGAAAGATCATCCTGTATTCGAACTGCCGACCAACGATAGTTCGCGTTCCCCGCGATGATGAGCTTGCCGTCCACCTGATAGGCGCTGGCCACGCCCAATTCGTTGTTGGAAGAACTGAGCACGTACGTCCCAATACCACCGTTCGCGAAGTTTTGATCAAGGATGCCGTTCGGGGTCAACTTCACAGCTGAAATGTGCCTATAGCTCTCACCGGTGAACCGCTGATCTCCGGTGAGAACAATGGACCCGTTCGGCCTGATATGGACCTGCTCCCCTGTGGCAAAGGACAAGTCCTGTCCCGTCTTGAAGAATCCATTGGTAGCGAAGCTGCTGTCCAAGCCGCCGTTCTCGAGGATCCGAATAGCAGCAATGTCATTGTCGGCATAGGACATCCGCGCGGCAATAACGGCCTTCCCGTCGCTCTGCAAAGCGATGGCATGCGGTTCCAGATCCGTTCCATCGCCGATCATGTATACCTGCGGTGGGAAAGCGGGGTCCATCTGCCCATTGGTGAGTATGCGTGCCGCGAAGGCCTCGATGTTCGCACCAGAAGACCGTTCTCCGCATACAATGACACGACCATCCGGTAACTCGACCGCGTCGTTGATCATGGCGGTGAATGCACCGGGGACGTTGAAAGACAAGTAGCCTGTCCCGTTGAATGTGTAGTCCAGGGACCCATCCGGGTCGAATCGAGCGACGCAAGCATCAGGGCCATCAAGCTCCGTGTACCCGTAGACCAAGATCTGTCCACTGGATAATACAAGCAAGCCATTGCCTTGGTCATCCAGGGGCGATAAGTTGAACCTCGAAATACCGCTGGTGCCGAAGGTGCTGTCCAGCGAGCCGTCCGGAAGCAAACGCATCCGAGCGAACGCATCGTTGCCGGCCGATGAAGAGCCGCCTATGATCAACTTGCCGTCCGGTTGTCGCACCAACTGGCGTCTGTAGTCGTTCCAATCGCCCATCGGGTCGTTGATCCTGGCGATGCCACCGTTACCGAAAGTCGTGTCAACTTCTCCCTGTAGATCGAAATGGATCAAGGCAACGTCATGTGGTTCCTGTCGATCCGTCAACATTACCGTGCTTTCATCCGGCAGGACCACCATGGACCGCACACTTCTGGATCCGATCAGCTCATCCCATTGCGCCCAGCCATCACCGCCATAGCTAAGGTCGATGGAGCCGGACTGGGCAAGGAGCGTGAAGGGAACGCAACAGAGGAACAGGTGGGCCGCAAAGCATTGTGACTTCATGAGAACAAACTTATGGGTTGGCCCAGATCGCAGGCCCCCTTCAGTATTGATGAGATCCAGCAAAGAGCGCCCGCTATTGGAACAGGCCCCATAAATTTGCTCTGCAACAAGACGCCATGAAACACCTCTTGATCGCTCTCTTCGCTTGTGTGACTTTCACAGCCATCGCCCAAGAACCACCCAAGCGAACACCGCTCAGGGTCTTCGCCACCTACGAGGACATGGTTGCGGACAAGGGAGTGGAAGGTGTGATGGTGAACGGGGAGGACATCACTACGGACCTTTCCTTCTCGAAAGCGACCTTGAACATCATCGATCATGGGGAGAAGAAGAGCATCGAGATGAGCGCCGGTCCCTACTGGGGATTCGCCGACGGCGGTGGACAGATCATTCGCATGTACAAGAAGGGAGCCTACATCTGCTATGCGCTTGGAGCTAAGGTCTGCTTCTACCAGATGGTGGGCACTTTCGAGCACAGACGGGATTGGATGAGCGATGGCCCGAACGCCGACATCGAAGGCGGTGCCCGCATGGTGGCCGCGAAAGTGAAAGAAGCAGGCTTGAAGGATGCATACGATGACGCCAAACCGAAACGCGAGATGCGGGATTCGGTTGAAGGTTACGAGGCCAAGTTGCGCAAACGCGATATGGAGTTCTTGGACCGGATCAACGGCGACTCAGCGGTAAAGTAGGCTTCTTGATACGGGTAGGATCAGCTTTCGCGTGAGCGATCGAACGGGAAAGCCCGGAAGCCGGTAATCCGGCTGAGGACTTGGACGGAAGAGCGCGACCCCGAGGCTTTTGCGAGGGGGCACGCCCAACCCATCGACAAGCTCAGGACGGGCTACCTACTCAAGTACATGCTCCGCTCCCCATACACCTGCCTGAAAAACGGATCCTTCAGGTCCTTGATGAAGTAGATCGCCTCGCCGGTACTCTTCATCTCGGGCCCAAGGCTCTTGTCCACGTTGGGGAACTTGTCGAAGCTGAAGACGGGCACCTTGATCGCGTAGCC
The DNA here is from genome assembly GCA_902826215.1 of uncultured Bacteroidota bacterium. GTDB lineage: Bacteria > Bacteroidota > Bacteroidia > Flavobacteriales_F > PHOS-HE28 > PHOS-HE28. The sequence goes on along the minus strand of CADEDY010000003.1, from coordinate 210,187 downwards.
ATCCAGCCGTGGCTTGAACTGGAAGTCTTTCAGCTTCGCACCGAGCATGACTTTCGTCGCCCAATTCACGTAAGGTTCACCGTAGGCCTTGGCGATGAAGGGCACGGTGCGGCTGGCCCGCGGGTTGGCTTCGATCACGTACACCACTTCGTCCTTGATGGCGAACTGGATATTCACCAGGCCCACGGTCTTGAGGGCGAGGGCGATCTTGTGCGTGTGCTCGCGGATCTGCGAGATCACTTTTTCGCTGAGGTCGAACGGAGGTAGTACCGCGTTGCTATCGCCGCTGTGGATGCCCGCCGGTTCGATGTGCTCCATGATGCCGATGATGCGCACCATTTCGCCGTCGCAGATGGAATCGCTCTCCGCTTCGATGGCGCCATCGAGGAAGTGGTCGATGAGGATGCGGTTGTCGGGCATCAGGCGCAGGATGTCCAGCACCTGGTCCACGAGCTCTTCCTCGTTGATCACGATCTTCATCTTCTGCCCACCGAGCACGTAGCTGGGACGCACCAGCAGCGGGAAGCCGAGCTCACGGCTCAGGCGCACGGCTTCTTCGGCGTTGTTCACCGCGGCGAAGGCGGGATAGGGAATGCCGAGATCGCGCAGGAGCGAGGAGAAGCGCTCGCGGTCCTCGGCCATGTCCAGCGCGGCGAAGCTGGTGCCGATGATCTTGATGCCGTACTTCTCTAGCTTCTCGGCGAGCTTCAGCGCGGTCTGGCCGCCGAGCTGCACGATCACGCCCTCGGGCTGCTCGTGCTGGATGATGTCGTAGATGTGCTCCCAGAACACGGGCTCGAAGTAGAGCTTGTCGGCCGTGTCGAAGTCGGTGCTCACCGTCTCCGGGTTGCAGTTGATCATGATGGTCTCGTAGCCCATCTCCTTCGCGGCGAGTACGCCATGCACGCAACTGTAATCGAACTCGATGCCCTGGCCGATGCGGTTGGGGCCGCTGCCGAGCACCACGATCTTCTTCTTGTCCGAGCGCACGCTTTCGTTCTCCTCCTCGAAGGTGCTGTAGTAGTACGGCGTCTTCGCGGGGAACTCCCCGGCGCAGGTGTCCACCAGCTTGTACACGCGTTTGATGCCGAGCTCGTTCCGCTTCTTGTACACCTGGCTCTCGAGGCAATCGAGCAGGTGCGCGACCTGTCGATCCGCGTATCCCTTCTGTTTCGCTTCGAAGAGCAGATCGCGCGGGATGGTGTCGAGCGTGTACTTCTCCACTTCCTTCTCAGTGAGGATCATGTCCTCGATCTGCTTCAGGAACCAGATGTCGATGCGCGTGAGCTCGTGGATCTTGCTGAAGGGAATGCCGAGCTTGATGGCGTCGTACACGTGGAAGAGGCGGCTCCAGCTGGGGTTGGCAAGACTGTCCAAGAGGACGGCGGCGTCTCGTGTCTCCTTGCCATCAGCGCCCAGACCGTTGCGTTTGATCTCCAAACTCTGACAGGCTTTCTGCAGCGCTTCCTGGAAGCTGCGGCCGATGCCCATCGTTTCGCCGACGCTCTTCATCTGCACGCCGAGGCGGCGGTCGCTGCCCTCGAACTTGTCGAAGTTCCAGCGCGGCACTTTCACGATCACGTAATCGAGCGTGGGCTCGAAGAAGGCGCTGGTGCCGGTGATGGGGTTCTCCAGCTCATCCAGGCGGTAGCCGATGGCGAGCTTGCTGGCGATCTTGGCGATGGGATAACCCGTGGCCTTGCTTGCAAGCGCGCTGCTCCGGCTCACCCGCGGATTGATCTCGATGCTGAAGATGTCCTCCCGCTCATCCGGACTAACGGCGAATTGCACGTTGCAACCGCCCGCGAAATCGCCGATGGCGCGCATCATCTTGATGGCCATCGTCCGCATCTTCTGGTAGGTGCGGTCGCTGAGGGTCATCGCCGGCGCCACCGTGATGCTGTCGCCGGTATGGATGCCCATCGGATCGAAATTCTCGATGCTGCAGATGATCACCACGTTGTCGTCCTTGTCGCGCAGCAACTCCAGCTCGTACTCCTTCCAACCCAGCAGCGCCTTGTCGATGAGCACTTCGTGGATCGGGCTCACCTGCAGTCCGTGCTTCAACAGCTTGTCGAACTCGGCGGGATCGTGCACGAAGGCCGCACCACTACCACCAAGCGTGTAGCTGGCGCGGATCACCAGCGGAAAGCCGAATTCCTGCGCCACCTTCTTCCCTTCCAGAAAACTGGTGACGGTCTTGCTCGGTGCGGAAGGGATGCCGATGCTCTCCATCAGCTTGCGGAAGCGCTCGCGGTTCTCGGTGATGTCGATCGCCTCGGTATCCACGCCGATCATGCGCACGTTGTGCTCCTTCCAGATGCCAAGCTTCTCGCATTCGATGGCGAGGTTCAGCGCAGTCTGTCCGCCCATCGTGGGCAGCACCGCATCGATCTTGTGCTTCTTCAGGATCTCCTCGATGCTCGCGGTGGTCAGCGGCAGCAGGTAGATGTTGTCCGCCGTGACCGGATCGGTCATGATGGTGGCCGGGTTGCTGTTGATCAGCGTGACCTCGATGCCTTCTTCGCGAAGTGATCTTGAAGCTTGGCTGCCGGAGTAATCGAACTCGCAGGCCTGCCCTATTACGATCGGCCCACTACCGATCAATAGGACCGACTTGATGCTATTATCCTTCGGCATGATGCATCAGGTTGACGAAATGAAGGGCCGACGTAATAGGGAGCCGATGGTCCCGGAACCACGAAGTGGTATCCGGGATGGGGCCGCTGCCGATGAGCAGGACCGACTTGATGGAATTGTCTTTGGGCATGTCCGGTGTTATCCGGGTCGCGAAAGTACCCGCTAAGGGAACAGGGCACGGAAGATCGTGGATAAGGTGGGTGGATCGTGGAGAAGAAATACCATGGGGGCATGGGGACATGTGGTCATGAGGACATGAGGACATGTGAGCATGAGAACATGTGCACATGAGCGTGGTGCCTGCGGGAGGCTGATCATGTTCACATGCTCACATGACACGCCTTTGCGTCTTCTTCCCACCTTTGCGGCCGACCATGCTCGCTACCATCACCTTGCGCAAGCCTTCCGAGGCGGAGACCGTCGCGCAGCTGATCCTGGAAAGCCATGCCGAACGCCGGGTGTTCGCCTTGCATGGCGACCTCGGCGCGGGCAAGACCACCTTGATCAAGGCCTTTTGCAGCATCCTTGGCGTAGCCGACCGGACCAGCAGTCCCAGCTTCGCCATCGTGAACGAGTACCGCACGGCAGATGGGTCGCCACTGTACCACTTCGACCTGTATCGCTTGAAAGTTGCCGAGGAACTCGAGGGCATCGGGTTCGATGAGTACCTCGACAGCGGTGCGTACTGCTTCATCGAATGGCCGGAGATCGCCAGCGGTCACTTGGAAGTGGACGTCCTGCATGTCAGCATCCACGTTGCGCCGAACGGGGTGAGGACGATCCAGATGAGCACGGTCGCTCCCTAGCGGAGCCCACATCGCATCGTTCAAAGGCCGGGTGGCTGGATGCCCTTTGGCAAAGTGCCTCGCCGTATCTTTCCGGACCGTTGCCGACCCACCCGGCATGCCGATGAGCCCAACCAGCGAATTGCTCCGACAACTGGCCCGCGAAGTGGCCATGGCCCCGCAGGAACAACTGATGGAGGTCGGCCGCCGCAAGAAGAGCCTCTTCATCGGCATCCCCAAGGAGATCACCTTCCAAGAACACCGCGTACCACTCACCCCATCGGCCGTTGCCGTACTGGTCGGTCGTGGTCACGAGGTGGTGATCGAACGCGGCGCAGGCATGCCAGCCCAGTTCCAGGACAACGATTACAGCGAGGCCGGTGCCATGCTCGTGGAGAGCCCCGAAGAGGTATTCAAGGCCGACATGATCCTGAAGGTGGCACCGCCTACCCATTCGGAGATCGAACTACTGCGTCACAAGCAGATCCTCGTTTCTGCACTCCAGCTCACCGTGCAGCCCAAGGACACCCTGAAGCGCATGATGGAGAAGCGCATGACGGCCGTGGCGTGGGATTTCATCAAGGACCGCGAGGGCATCTATCCCATCGTTCGCGCCATGGGCGAGATCGCAGGGACCACGAGCATACAGGTCGCTAGTGAATACCTGAGCGCGGACAAGGGTGGACAAGGCCTCATGCTCGGCGGCATCAGCGGTGTTGAACCGGCGGAAGTGATCATCATCGGCGCAGGAACGGTGGGTGAGTTCGCTACCCGCGCGGCACTCGGTCTCGGTGCCAGTGTAAAGGTCTTCGACAAGAGCATCTACCGTCTGCGGCGCCTGCAAAGCGGTCTGGGCCAACGCATCTGGACCTCGGTGATCCAACCCGTGGAATTGCGCAAAGCCTTGCGGCACGCGGACGTGGCCATCGGTGCCTTGCGTCCGGAACGCGGGCGCACGCCCATGGTGGTGACCGAAGAGATGGTGAAGGAGATGAAGAACGGTAGCGTGATCGTCGACGTCAGCATCGATCGTGGCGGCTGTTTCGAAACGAGCGAGGTCACCACGCATACCGACCCGGTCTACAAGCGCTACGGAGTGGTCCACTACTGTGTACCCAACATCGCTAGCCGCGTTCCGCGTACGGCCAGCACAGCGCTCAGCAACATCTTCGGCCCACAGCTGCAGAGCATGGGCGAGGTCGGCGGCTTCGAGGACCTCATCAAAACGGACCTCGGCCTGCGTCACGGTGTGTACCTCTACAACGGCTCGCTCACCAGCGCCATCCTCGGGGAAGCGTTCCGGTTACCGTACAAGGACCTGGATATTCTGCTCGCGGCGTTCTAACTCACATTTGGGCATGTGACCATGTGGTCATGAGGACATGCAATGCCTCCTTGGTGTGCTTGGAGAGTTCTTGCATTGTGGCTCTATCTCACATTTAAGCATGTGACCATGTGGTCATGTGGACATGGAATGCCTCCTTGGTGTGCTTCCAGAGTTCCTTCAGTGTGGCTCTATCTCACATTTAAGCATGTGGTCATGTGGACATGGTATGCCTCCTTGGCGTGCCTGCAGAGTCTTGCAATGGCCTGTATTCATTTGTTTCTTCGTAGGACCGATACAACCACCATGGAGAGCGATCTACAGTTCGACCCAACGACTTGGTTCGAAGACCGTCTTGTGGAGTACAACGCGGCAAACGTCCTTTTTGAGCCATCAGTTCCTTACGGTGAAGCCCCTCGAAAACGCAATGCGGTGGTCGAGGAAACTTTCGAGTTGGCCAGCAAGGTGATGGACTATGCCGAAAGGCTGGTTCCAGTGAACATGGTGTTCGCCGATCAGATCCTTCGAAGTGGCACCTCGGTAGGCTCTCACACGCGTGAAGCCCAAGGTGCTGAAAGCTTGGCCGATTTCGTTCACAAGATGAAGATCGCGCACAAGGAACTAGAAGAAACCGACTACCGCTTGGCGCTCTGTCATGTGAAAGCGCACTATCCGCATGACGATGATCTGGTCCGCCGCGCCAGGATCCTGATCCCGTTGTTCCACAGCATCCTGAGCACATCGCGGAAACGCCTGAACCAGCAACGGTCGGATGGACGAAGAAAGCGCAGCGTCACTTAAGCGATCCTAACCGGTGCGCACGACTTCGCAAAACCACCACCTTTGCAAGCACCGTCATGGCTGCATGGTCCCATGCCCGCATGACCACATGTTGCCCTTATGGATCTTACTCGTCGCATTCAACTGTACCTCATCGGCCTCATCATCGGTGGTGGCATCGCCTACTTCATCTACGGCGATCGGATCACGAATGGTGCTTGGACACCCGAGTCCAAACTAAAGCAGCGCCTTCACAGCACTCTGCTGCAAGCTCGACCTTCCGCCGAACAACAGTTGGCCGAACGGAACATCCGATTGGAGGAACTGCGCCTCGCGATGGACAAAGCGTCCATTGACTTCAGCGACTCGGAACGAACGTCGGACAGCATGTTCTACGCCGTGGATACGCGGGTGCAAGGCATGGATCTGCGCTTGATCGTCGTTGGCCTGCGCGATTTCGATCTCGACAGCACAGCCACCTTGTGGTCTGTACAGGACCGCTGATCCTACTTAGTACTTGATCACGGGTACTTGGGCGGCGTATTCACGCTTCACTTCCTCGTCGCTCAAGGTAACGAAAGTGAATATGCCAAGTGCAATTCCGAGCGGCATGTTCAGGCAATGGAAACCGGCCATCACCATGGTGCCGGTGCGGTGCTTCCGTTGCGCGATCCACTTTCCCGTCAGGATCGTCAGGATGCCCCATGCTTCGATGATCACGAAGAGGATGGCCCCGAAGGTCTGGATAAGCCCACCCAACCACGTCGGGGGTGGCTCGCCCTGACTGTTCTCGGCGATGAAGTCGCTGTTCAAGAACCCGCCGAGGAAGATGAAGATCAAGGCGATGAGACCGCCAACGCAAATGAAGGCGCCGTAGACGTAATGCAGAATGCTCAAGGTTGAAAGGTTGCGTACCATGGTGGTTCGAATTGGTCCATCAAGAATACCACGCACTACCTGCTCCCGAAAGGCGATCCGTTCCATCGGTCCTCCACATGGACAAACGGTACGCATGCACGCCGGAACCCGACCGGCTCGGGTCCTGATCCACTAGGACCTCTTCGCGCTGCGGCGTTCGCGCTCTGCGCCGATCAAGCCGAGTTCGCGACCGGTCTGTCCGCGTGCACTGGTGTTCTCGTTGGCACGGCGGATCAAATAGGGCAGCACTTCACGCACCGGACCATATGGCACATACTTCGCAACGTTGTAGCCAGCGGCTGCCATGTTGAAGCTGATGTTGTCGCTCATGCCCAACAGCTGCGCGAACCAGATGCGTTGATCACCGCGTGCAATGCTGCGTTGCTGCATGAGTTCCGCCATCAACAAAGTGCTCTTCTCGTTGTGGGTTCCAACACAGAGTTCGATGATGTCCAAGTGGTCGGCACAGTACAGCAAGGCCGCATCGTAGTCACGGTCAGCAGCCGCTTTGTCCGCATGGATCGGTGACACGTATCCTTCCTCTTCCGCACGCGCCCGTTCCTTCTCCATGTATGCTCCGCGCACGAGCTTCAGACCAAGGCGAAATCCACCCGACCGCGCTTTGTCGTGGCTTGTCTTCATGAACGCCAAGCGATCATGGCGATACAATTGAACCGTGTTGAACACCACGGCCGCTTCCCGGTTGTAGCGTTCCATCATTTGCTCCACCAGCCCATCGATGGCCGGCTGCAGCCACGTTTCCTCCGCATCGACCAAGAGACGCGCTCCTGCAGCGTGAGCGGCAGCACACAGGGTCTCCATGCGTTTCTCCACGCGCCGCCATTCGGCTTCTTCGGCGGCACTCATTCCCTTTCCCTTGCTCACGATCTCGAGCAGTTCGGTCCGGCTGATCCCTGTCGGTTTGAACACACAGAATGGCACATCGGAGCGCTGCTTGCTCACCGCGATGCTGTGCAAGGTCTCCTGCACGGTCGCATCCAGCTCAGCTTCGTCATCCTGCCCTTCTACGCTGTGATCCAAGATGGTGCCCACACCACTCTGCGAAAGCCGGCTTGCTGTGCTCATGCACTCTTCGATGTCCTCGCCCCCACAGAACTGCTTGAAGATCGTGGCCTTGATCAAGCCTTTCACGGGCAAATGCAACCACAGCGCGAACTTGCTGAGGTTGCTCCCGATGCGCGTGAGGATCGGAGTGCCGATGATTCGGAAGAGCCAATAGGCCTGCCACAGCTCGCGATCGCTCTTGGCGGCGAAGGCGGTTCGGGTGTCGCCCAGGTCGGGCAACGGGCGGTCCGTGGTCACGGAAGAAGGAGTGGGATGCACGGGTTCGCGGTTCCTTCGTTCCTTTGGTGAAGGTGACACGGTCGCCAAAAGTAGCAATGGGTTCATCGCCACAAGAGGTGCACGAGATCGATGCCGGATCCCATTCGGTGATCATGGGGCGTGATGCCTTGCGCGCACTCGACCGTTTGCTGGGCAAGGACACGCATTCCGAGGTCTTTGTATTGGGTGACGAGAACACGCTGCGCCACTGCCTGCCTGAACTGCTCGGTCGCGTACCGCGCTTGCGGGAGGCCCATACCCTGTCCGTTCCAGCTGGTGAGCGCAGCAAGGACCTCGCCGTTTGTGCCGACATCTGGAACCACCTCGCGGGACGAGCTGCCGACCGGCACGCCCTGCTCGTCTGTCTCGGTGGTGGCGTGGTGTCCGATCTCGGCGGCTTTGTGGCAGGCACGTACAAACGCGGCATCGATTGCGTGCATGTTCCCACCTCGTTGCTCGGTATGGTGGATGCTTCCATTGGCAGCAAGACCGGTGTGGACCTCAGCGGCCTCAAGAACATGGTCGGCGTTTTCCACGACCCGCTGGGCGTTTACATCCATATCCCCTTCTTGAAGAGCCTCGGAAAACGGGAACTGCTCAATGGCCTAGCAGAAATGATCAAGCACGGTTTGGTGTGGGATGCCCAACACTGGGAGGCGATCAGCGCAGCCACCCTGCACGACCTCGACGCCCTTGCCCCCCTCGTGCAACGGTCAGCGGCCATCAAAGCCGAGGTGGTGAAGAAGGACCCGCGTGAAGCAAGCCTCCGCAAGGTCCTCAACTTCGGCCACACCATCGGCCATGGGATCGAAGCGCATTCGTGGGAAAGCCCACAACGCATGCTGCTGCATGGGGAAGCCGTCGCCATCGGCATGATCTGCGAAGCGTGGCTGAGTTGGCGCATGGACCTGCTCGACCGCGAGAGCTACGACCGCATCGCCACGCAGTTGATGCAGCTGTACAAGCCCTACCAGTTCGACAGCGCCGATGGACACCGCTTCGTGGAGTTGATGCGCAACGATAAGAAGAACCGGGGCGGTCAATTCCGCTTCACGCTGCTCACCGCCATCGGATCGGCCAAGGTGGATGTGCCGGTCAGTGCCGCGCAGGTGCAAGAGGCGTTGGAGCATTATCGCTTGCTCGGGCGACCCTAGAGAAGTTCCATACCCTCATCTTCGCGCCGTGCAACCCATCCGGTACTTCACCCACGGCGTCACCTTGGCCTATCGGATCTACGGAAACGGCGCGATACCGGTGCTGGCTTTCCATGGATTCGGTCGCACTGGAGAGGACTTCGCGGTACTGGAGACCGTGCTTGCCGAGCGATGCACCGTTCATGCGTTCGATCTGCACTTCCATGGGCAGAGCCCTTCGTACCCGCACCGCGCCGAGGAGCCCTTCACCCCGGCAGAACTGGCCACTTTCTTTACTGCATTCGCGGATTCTATCCATGCAGAGCGGATCACCCTGTTGGGATACAGCCTGGGTGGCCGGATCGCACTTAGCCTGTTGGAACAGGTCCCTCAACGGATCGAACGGGTCTTCCTCGCTGCGCCGGATGGGCTCGTGACCAGACCGTGGTACCGGGGGCTTGCGGCTTCCTCCATCGGGCGCAACCTCTACCGCCGTTTTGTGGAGAAACCGATGATCATCCACGGCGTGATCGATGGCCTGCGCGCAGTTCGCCTACTGAACGAACGCATGCACCGGTTCCTGAAAGGCCAAACGGATAGCAAGGCGAAGCGTATTCTGTTGCGTGATGTATGGCTCAGCTATCGCTTGATCGAACCCGATCTGGCCATGGCGGCCGCCAATGCCGAGAAATATCACGTTCCCGTGCACCTCTTCTTCGGGACGCACGACCGGGTCATCAAGCCGGTGACCGGCAACAACCTGAGCCGATTTGCTCCGGACCGGATCACCCGCGAGGAACTCCCGTTCGGACACGTATTGCTGACCCCTGAACTGGGAAACGCCATTCTGGCTCACCTGCCACCACGCTAACGCCAACGAAAAAGGGCCACCCGATGGGCAGCCCTCTTCTGAGTTCACTCGGAAAAGTCTATTTGTGCGATGGTTCGTCGCTGGTCGTCAACTTGTGGCGACCTGCAGCACGGCGGCTGGCCAATACGGCACGACCAGCTACGGAACTCATCCGCTTGCGGAAGCCGTGCTTGTTCGTGCGCTTGCGTTTGCTGGGCTGGTACGTGCGTTTCATGGCCGAAGGTCTTGCTTGCTTTCCGCACACCACATTGGCGGGCGGGGCGGCAAATGTAGGGCTTTTCCGCTATCTGCCAAATGGTTTGCAAACTTCCTTCAACGGGGCGCAAACCGCAGACGATCAAGGCCATACGCCGCCACATGTCCTTCTGAATGCTCAATGATCAGGCGGCCGTAGGCATCCACATCCATGGGTCGAGCGGAGATCGGCTCACCGTCCAAGAGCAGATCCGCCCAGCGGCCTCGGGTCCAAAGCAGGTCGCGGTAGTCCTTGTCCGTGTTCTCGGATCCGTGCAACAGGGCCACATACCGTTCCTCCAGAGCTTGGCAGAGGTTGGTCAACAACACATTCAGGTCGATCGAACGGCCTGTTTCCGCAGCGATGCTCGTAGCCACTAGATCCTCTGGACGATCCCTGCCGTTCGCGTTGATGCCGATGCCGACCACACAACTCTGGACCAATTCACCGATCACTTCGTTCTTGATGAGGATGCCCGCGATCTTGCGTCGACCCACGAGCACATCGTTCGGCCACTTGATCCGCACCTCTGCCACCCCAAGTGCTGCAATGACATCAGCGACCGCCAATGCGGTGACCTTGCCCAGGATGAATTGTTCCTCAGCGCGCAGTGCATCCGGTTTCAACACCACGCTGATCGTCAGGTCCTCTCCCGGCTGCGAATTCCATGTTCGTCCGCGCTGTCCGCGACCAGCTGTCTGTTCATTGGCCAATATGACAGACCCATGCTGCACCTTCGACAGACGGAGCAGTTCGGCCGCTGTTTTGTTGGTGCTCTCGAGCCTATCGAAGGCGATGATGGGATCACCGATGGGCATGCTTTCTCTGAATGGTCCGGCCTCTTCAAGTCGCAGAGGGATCTTCGTACCTTTGAACGGACCAAGTTAATCGGATGAAGAAAGCTTCAGGGGCCTCAGCCCTTCTTGTGGATGCCGTGGTGAAGGGCATCCAAGAGGTGAAGGGGAAGGACATCGTCCACCTGGATCTTCGGGAAGTGCCGAATACCGTGAGTGATCACTTCATCATCTGCCATGGTGACTCCGGTCCGCAAGTGGATGCTATTCTGCGTTCGGTGGAACGATTCGCGTTGGAAGAGGTCGGTGAGAAGCCCTGGCACACCGAAGGACTGAACAATGCTGAATGGGTGTTGTTGGATTTCGTGGATGTGGTGGTGCACATCTTCCATCGCGATAAGCGATCGTACTATGCACTGGAAGACCTGTGGGCTGACGCCGCCAGCAGGACGTACGAGAATGTGGCGTGAACGGTAGAACGACGAACAACGTGGACAACGACAAGCGCAACGACCAGCCCGAGAAGGAGAAGCCCAAGCGCTCCTTCAACTTCTATTGGATATACGGGATCATCATCCTGGCGATCCTTTCCATCCAGCTGTTCCAGAACACCGGAACCACGGCCAAGATCACTCCTACCGAATACGAGGAGATGGCCGCAGCGGGTGATGTGGACCATATCGTGATCGTGAACGATCAATTCGTGCAGGTCTATATCAAGAAAGACCGCCTGCAGAAGGAGCCCCACAAGAGCAAGATCAAGAATTCGCCCATGTCCGTTGATAAGTCCAGCGGACCGCACTATTCCTTCAATCAGGGGGCGTCCGATGTGCAGAAGAACGAGATCGTGACCGAATCACGGAAGTACAACATCCCGTACGAATTCGAGACGCAGGACAATCGTGGCTGGGACATCCTGTATTGGGTGATCTTCTTCGGCATCATGATCGCCGTTTGGATGTTCGTGATGCGCCGTTTGGGCGGTGGGGCTGGTCCTGGAGGCCAGATCTTCAACATCGGCAAGAGCCGGGCGCAGGTATTCGAAGGTGGCAAGAGCACCAACGTGACCTTCAACGATGTAGCCGGGCTGGCCGAAGCCAAGGAAGAGCTACAAGAGATCGTGGACTTCCTGAAGACACCGAAGAAATACACCGACCTCGGCGCCAAGATCCCCAAAGGAGCTTTGCTGGTGGGTCCTCCCGGTACAGGAAAGACCCTGCTCGCTAAAGCGATCGCTGGCGAGGCCAATGTGCCCTTCTTCAGCCTGAGCGGTTCGGACTTCGTGGAGATGTTCGTGGGTGTGGGTGCCAGCCGTGTCCGCGACCTCTTCAAGCAAGCCAAGGAGAAAGCGCCAGCCATCATCTTCATCGACGAGATCGATGCCATCGGCCGTGCGCGTGGTCGCAGCGCCAGCATGGGGGCAAACGACGAGCGAGAGAATACGCTGAACCAGTTGCTCACCGAAATGGACGGCTTCGGCACCAACAGCGGCGTGATCCTGATCGGCGCCACCAACCGGGCCGATGTGCTGGACCGTGCTTTGATGCGCGCCGGACGTTTCGACCGCCAGATCTTCGTGGACATGCCCGATCTGAACGAGCGGGAAGAGATCCTGAAGGTGCACCTGAAGCCCCTGAAGTTGGACATCACCGTGGATGTCGCCTTCCTCGCTCGCCAGACGCCGGGCTTCAGCGGAGCTGATCTGGCCAATATCTGCAACGAAGCGGCGCTGATCGCGGCTCGAAAGAAGAAACACTCCGTGGACAAACAGGACTTCCTGGATGCCGTGGATCGCGTGATCGGTGGTTTGGAGAAGAAGAACAAGATCATCACCACCGAGGAGAAGAAAGCCATTGCTTATCACGAAGCAGGTCATGCCACGGTGAGCTGGTTGGTGGAACATGCCTCGCCTTTGGTGAAGGTGACGATCGTTCCACGTGGTCGCTCGCTGGGTGCTGCGTGGTACCTTCCCGAAGAGCGCCAGTTGAACACCGCCGAACAGATGCTCGATGAAATGTGTGCTGCCTTGGGCGGACGAGCTGCAGAAGATGTGATCTATGGCAAGGTGAGCACCGGCGCGCTCAGCGATCTGGAAAAGGTGACCAAACAAGCCTACGCGATGATCACCATGTACGGCCTCAATGACCGGATCGGGAACATCAGTTACTACGACAGTAGTGGGCAACAGGAGTACACCTTCGGAAAGCCGTACAGCGAAAAGCAGGCTCAGGCGATCGACGAGGAAGTGAGCAAGTTGGTGGAAGGTCAATATGTGCGCGCTAAGCGCATCCTTTCGGAGAACAAGGACAAGCTCACGGCGCTCGCGACACAGTTGTTGGACAAAGAGGTGATCTTCAAAGAGGATCTGGAGAAGATCTTCGGCGACCGTCCTTTCCAGCGCCCTTCGGACAGCTCCTCTTCCAACGGGAATGGCAACGGACACACCACTCCGCCGACCACCGCGCCCGGCACAACTGCGGCACCGGAACAGGGTGCAACAAAGGCCTGAGCGAGCTTTTCGTCCATGGCCGACTGGACCTTGATCCTGCAAGCACGGGACCGTCAGGAGGCCGAGATGGTGCGCGGAAGGCTGGAGGCCAACGACATTCCTGCGGTCGTCATGGATCAACGGTCATCCGTCTATCCCATGATGGGCAACATCGAAGTGTTGGTGGAGCGTGACCATGTCATGCGTGCTTTGCGCGTACTTCGCACCGAAATGGATCAGGAGGCATGAAGGAACTCGGGGTTCGCGCGATCACGGGTGCCGTGTACGTAGCGCTCACCTTGGGTGCTGCTTGGGCCGGACCATTCACCACCTTCCTGCTCTTCTTGCCGGTTTGCATCTTGGCGATGCGCGAGATGCATTTGCTCTATTGGGGCGACGAAGGCGGACCTCCCATGGTCTGGAGCATGCTGCTAGGCGCAACGCTGCACATCGTTCTTGCCATGGAACTCTTCGAGCCCGAATGGAAAATGGGCTACGCAATGGCCATCGGCTTCATCCTTGTGCTGATCACGATCGCTTGGCTGCTCTTCCGCGGCGACACACAACCAGCATATTCCGTTGGCGGAGTGCTTCTCCTTCTGCTCTTGGTCGCAACTCCCTTCGGCCTGTTGTCCCACCTGTTCGGCTTCGGTCAGTGGATGTTCGTTGGTTTCATGTTGCTGCTATGGACCAACGATACCGGGGCCTACCTCGTCGGGAGATCCCTTGGCCGTACCAAGCTCTTACCCTCGGTTTCACCGAAGAAGACCGTGGAAGGTTTCGTTGGTGGCGTGCTCCTGACGCTGGGTGTTGCGTGGCTGATCTCCGGCTATCAGGATTTTCTCTCCCGCTCCGAATGGATCACGGTAGCCGTGATCATTGCGTTCACCTCCACCTTGGGCGACCTGTTGGAATCGGCCTTCAAACGCGCACGCGGTGTGAAGGACTCCGGCACCATTCTTCCCGGTCATGGGGGCATCTTGGATCGCTTCGACGGTTTCTTCCTGGCCGTGCCCAGCGTATTGCTCTACTTGCACTTGGTTCGTTGAAGCCCGTCAGGGGCCGCTATATTTGGCCGCTCACCGACCTCACATGCGCCTGCATCGCGAAGGAACGCCTACCCTGCTGCTCGTTACTGCGATCGTCTGCTTCGGCTTGTTCGCATTGCTGAAATGGCCGGTGCTACCCGCCTTCCTAAGTATCATACTATGCTTTGTCTTGGTTGCTGTACTGCTGATCGTGGTCTGGTTCTTTCGAGTTCCCTCACGTTCGTTGCCGAAGGATGATCTGGCCATTTACGCGCCTTGCGATGGAAAGGTGGTGGTGATCGAAGAGGTCCTCGAGCCGGAGTATTTCAAGGACAAACGCCGGCAGGTCTCCATCTTCATGAGCCCGTTGAACGTGCACATCAACTACCACCCGATCGGTGGCACTACGACGTATTACAAATACCACCCCGGGAAGTACCTGGTCGCTTGGCACCCGAAGAGCAGCACCGAGAACGAGCGCAGCACCGTGGTCAACCGTCACCCGAAATTTGGTGAAGTGCTGTTCCGCCAGATCGCAGGTGCGCTGGCACGACGCATCTGCACGTATGCAAGTGAGGGAAAGCCCGCAACACAGGGTGCCGAGTTCGGATTCATCAAGTTCGGTTCACGTGTCGATCTCTTCTTGCCCTTGGATGCAGTGGTGGGTGTGACCATTGGCCAAACCGTAGTTGGAGCCGAAACCGTGATCGCCCGATTCAAGCATTGATCCATGAACAATACCATCAAGTACATCCTCGTCGGCCTCATCGCGGTGCTCTCGATCGCCTTGATCGCGGATCGTTTCATGCATCCGCGCAGCAGTGGTTCAGCGAATGGCGATCGAACAGCTGATACGAAAGGACCGCTTGAGGACTCCGGTCTCCGGTTCGATGGGTATTACCGTAACCAGATCGGCGATCTCCTCTACTTGATCCGTTTCTTTCCGGAAGGCCGTGTGGTTTCCGTGAATGGCACCAAGGATGTGGAGAAGGATCTGCCGAAATACCTCGTGCGCGAGACCCAAGGGAACCCGGCTCTAGGCCTGCACAACGTTCCTGTTTCGGTAGTGGGCGATAGCTTGGTATTCATCACCCGTCCGGAAAAAGGAGAGATCGAGTACCGGGGTGCACTGGTCAGCAGTTCCATGGTCCGGTTCATTCGGCACAGCCACATCACGGGTACCCGACAACTGATGGAGTATGTGTTCTATCCGGACGACACTGCGTCAGAGTAGGATCGCGCGGAGATCGTTCAAGTGCTTCAGCGCATAGGTCGCATCGGGGTCTGCATTTCCATGTGGAGCAAAATGGGCTTGGTCCCAACCTGCGGAACGCGCTCCTTGGATATCGGCCGGTTGGCTGTCACCGATCATCAAGCTCCCCGTTGCAGAGGCCTTCGTTCGTTTCAGCGCGGCTTCGAAAATGCGTGGATCCGGTTTCTTGGCACCCGCCATTTCACTGGTGAGGACGAGATCGAAATGGGCCGTCAGCCCACTGCTCGCGAGTTTCACATGTTGCACTTCCTCGAACCCGTTGGTGATGATGTGCATCCGATACGTTGAACCCAGATCGTTCAAGAGTTCCATCGCGCCCGGCATCAGGGCCGATCGAAGCGGACATTGGGCGATGTAGTCGTGCCCCAGTCGAACGGCCAGCTTCTCATCCTTCAGGCCGAAGCGTAACAGCGTGTTGCGGAACCGGAGCACACGAAGCACATCCTTGTGCAAATGACCGCTCTCGTACCGCTGCCAAAGTCCATGGTTGATCTCTTCGTACGCGTCGATGAACTCCTCTGCATCCGGCACTCCACGGTCCGCCAGTCCTTCAGCATGGAACAGGTCGCGCAACGTCTGCCGCGAGTTCGTTTCGAAGTCCCACAGGGTGTGATCGAGGTCGAAGAAGAGGTGCTCGTACCGTTTCATCGCACGAAACTCCACATCACACTGAGCACGAATGACCATGCCAGAACGGATACCAACAGCGTTGGAAGGGTGCGCTGGTCATGTCGGAAGTACTTCGCAGCGATCACGGCGGTGATGGGTATGGACAACGTAGGCGGAGCAAGTGCCGCTAGACCGAACAAGCCATAACGGCCTTTCAATTTCACGATGGAACGGTTGGTACGGGTGAAGATCTTCTTCCGGGGTAAGCCTTGTGCTTTTCGCTCCGCTGATCGCTTGATGTACCGCACACGGAACCACTCCAGAACGCGTGCACCGGCGAAGTAGAACAGGGTCATCCCTAAGCAACCCCCAATGGCCATGTACAGCACGGTCTGCCAAAAGGAATGTCCAAGACCATAGGACACCAAGCCGGTGAACATGAATTTCACCATCGCCGTGGCAACGACCGTGAGTATCCCCAGCATGTCCTGCATTGATCACATTTTAGCCCCGTAGGCCAGATCGCCAGCATCACCCAATCCGGGTACGATATACGCTTGGGCGGTCATCTCATCGTCCACCACACCGATCCAGAACCGAGTGCCGGCGGGCAAGTGCAACTTGGCGTATTCCAAGCCTTCCGCACTAGCAATGGCCGCTGCAACGTGGATCGCCTTCGGCTTTCCCAAACGAAGAAGGGCCTTGTACACCAGCACCATGCTCCTTCCCGTGGCCAACATGGGATCGCACAGCACCACCACGCGATCCTCCAACGAAGGACTCGAGAGATATTCCACCTCGATATCGAATGCATCCTCTCCCTTGCGATGCTTCCGATAGGCGCTCACGAATGCGCTGTCGGCACGATCGAAATAATTCAACATGCCTTGATGAAGCGGCAACCCTGCACGCAGGATGGTCGCAAGCACCGGCTGTTCCACCAT
This sequence comes from uncultured Bacteroidota bacterium, assembly GCA_902826215.1. GTDB lineage: Bacteria > Bacteroidota > Bacteroidia > Flavobacteriales_F > PHOS-HE28 > PHOS-HE28. The sequence goes on along the minus strand of CADEDY010000003.1, from coordinate 193,021 downwards.
CTGATCCGTTACGGCCACTCCCAATGGTGTGGTGACTTCGACCTCCTTGTATTCCAAGGTCCGGCTTAGCTCCAAGGCCATCACCTCACCGATGCGTTCCAAGTTCCGCCGGAACCTCATAGGGTCCTTCTGCACGTCCACATTGCGCAACTCTGCAATGAAGTGGCTCACCACGCTCCGCTGTTTCACCAGTTCCATCACCATGGTTTCCTCATCGCTTGAACCACCGAAGTGGGGCCGGAAGTCGGTTCCTGACCAGGTGTAAATATACCGTGCTCGTGGCACCGAAGCCCGCATTGAAACGCGCCACCGACTTCGTGTTCGATCCAGCGAAGTCCAGCAGAATTCCGGACCCCGCATGTTCTGCGATGTACCGGTCGATCAAATGGAACATGGCCTGTCGTTCAGAACCCGCCTCATCGTTCGCGGATTTGAGCAGGATGGAACGGCCCTCCCACTCCATGAAGCAAGCGGCTGCTACCAAAGCATTGTCCACGCGAACACCGAGCAGGGTGCACTGCTGTCGCTCGATCGCTGAAAGCACGAGAAGTTCCAACAGTAACAGGCCATCCGCAGGTACGTTGTTGAACCGCCTCCCCGTGGTACGGGCGAACAGTGCGATGAACTCTTGAACGGTCACGTCCCGAACGATCACCGGCGGATCATCACCACACTTCCGCAGATTGCGACGATGCCCTTGCGAATAGCCGGTGCGCAAGGTGGTCGCATCCGGTACAAGCGACAGCACCTGTTCGGTGTTCTCCTTGATGCGCTCGTCCTGTCCAGCGGAGACCTGCATGCGCTCGTTCAAATGAATGTCCCAATAACAGAAACGCTGCGGAACAGCCGCAAGAAATGCAGCGTCCGGTCGACCCTCCGTTCGCGGTGTGAACACCCCTTGCTGTTGTATCGCATACGGCTGATACAGGTAATCGATACCGAATTTCCTGCGCCAGATCAACGGCATGATGGAACCGTCGTCACTGACCAAGGCCTCCCATTCCGGGCAACAACGATCGAGCACCCAGCTCTGGGCGTACCATAAACGATCCGGACATTTCAGCAACAGCGAATCCCAACGGTGCTTGTCGATATCCTTGTGGGCGAGATGGCGGATCATGGCCTCGCGTGTTGGACCACTTCATCGAACACCACCGGCCATGGCGCGAACTCACGATGTCCGCTCAGGTATCGATCGTGCCAAACACTCACGAATGTTCCACTCACCGATCGAACCGCATCGCTGACCTTGCTCATGGCGTGGACGAGATCATTCGGTTCCATTCCCATCTGCTCGATCACTGCGCTATCCATGGCAGCGAATGGAACCAGTTCCAAGTTGGTCTCTTCCTCGCGTTCCAGATCGTACCAGTTGAAGGGTGTACAGGTCGAAGCCCGGAAGCCGACCCGATCACTGTAGCCCAAGGTGTGATCTTCAACGAAGCCTTGATCAACAAGCGACCGGAGCGTCTCAGGTAGCTTCCAACGCAGAAAGTGTTGACGAGAGAAGCGGATCGGTCGTTGGATCAAATCCTCGAGCCGGGAGCGCTCATCGAAGATCAGACTTTCGTCCAAACTCGAACCGTACGATGGATGCAATCCGATCTCAAGTGACTGCGCAGCCCGATGAAGGACATCCCGATAACTGGAATGGCCCATTCCGGCTGCATGATCGAATGCACCATTTCCGCGCATGAGATAGAACAGCACGATGCGATCAACATGATCACGTTGCGCGATCATGCGCCCGACAGCGCGGATGAACGGATCCGGCTTCCCACCCGACCGAACTTGCCAGCGCTCTGCAAATGACCCGAACGAACCACCCAGTACCTCCTTAACACTTGCCCCGATCGCACGGGACAGTGGACGACCTGCGTACCGAAGCAGGCTGTCCATATCCATTGTGGCCACGTGTGAATAGCGCCGTTGCTTGGAAGAGATGCCTGGCCAGCGCTTCTCCAAGGTTCTTCCGAGATCCAGGGCCCATCGGTCGATCCAAGGTTCTTCAGAAAATCCTTTGCGCACAGCGAACAATGAAGCTTGGTCATTTCGACCGTGCGCATCCTTTGATGTGCATCGGACCTCATCGACCAAGCTTAGGAAGTAGAAGGATGCTCTGAAGATGTCGAAGCGATCACCTATCGGATAGAGCACGCGCATAGAGGAGCATTCTCCCACTGCAGGATCACGGATCGGCAACTCCTCCAAAGCACCGGAAGACGGAACATGATACGCACCTTCGATCGGGGTGGGCCCATAGTTCAACTTCGGACCTGTCGCGCTCCGGAATTCCTCATCGCCCTGTACGAATCGAACCGGAATTCCGGCTATCTCCAGCACGTGCCGGATGATGTACTGCCCGCGCGGAGACGGCGTTTCAAGCCTTACCAACAGCATCGGACACATGATTTTTGTTCAGCTTCCGAAAAAGACCCACTGCACTCTTCACCTGATCACGGAGCCACCAGGACCACCGGAATTGATGAACGCCTTGCGCACCTCCTCGTTCCAGGTTCGCAGCTACCACCGGATAGGCTGCGCGCAGATCGATACGGATCCAATTCGAGCCATCCACCTCGCCTCTTTCAAGCACACCCGCTCTGGTCAACTCCGCATCAAGCGGGGAGAAATCCATGTGATGACCTGCGCTCTTGGCGAATATCGAATAGCGCCGCAGTTCTGAATGCCCTGATACATCCGTGTATTGGATCTCCAGCCAACGCTGCTTCCGATACGATACACGCTCTCCTTGTTCCACGAAATGCCCATGCGTGAACGTGTCATTGACCGATTGATCCAACGTCACGAGCACCCCCTTGTTCTGGTGCAGGTACGCGAACGGCGATCCAGGTCCGAAACTGTCCAACTCCTTGGATGTCGCCAAACGGACAGCATCACGTCCAGCAACAGCGAAGGAATGGAGCGGATGTGGCGTGCGATGGAAAGCCGGAAGTCCTAAGGCTGCATTGCCCAATGCCCCGCTCGTCCCCATCGTCCGTCGAACGTCAAATGCATCCCCGTTCTGGAGATGGAAAGTATATGTAGGAATGAGCAAAGTGCCTTCCGGTCCCACCGCATCAACGAAAGCAGCGAGCAGAACTTCTGGATGGAAGCGCGCACTAGCCCTCGCTGCAGTCCATGCCATCCGCTTCAGATCAGCCATCAAAAGAACCACATCACCGGGCTTGACACCGATACGAGCTGGCCAACTCGCTATGTTGTTCATGGCTTCTTGCTCATGTGGACCAACGTGCGATGGTATCCGCAAGCCTCCCAGAATGCTTGACCGCTCGGGTTGCCATCGAGGACCGTGAGTTCAATGCGTTGAACACCCTTCCCTGCGAACCATTCATCCAAACTCCCTACAAGCTGTCTTGCGATACCTTGCTTGCGGTGTTCCGGAGCAACGAATACGTGGGTGATCGTTCCAACTGCCCCTGTCCCCAGATAGTCGGGTTGTAACCGGATCGCTCCATGCGCGAATCCTACAACGCGACCATTCATTACTGCGATGCTCAGTCGACCGAAGCGCTCCGATCCGGCCACCGCCCCGCGGGTCCATAGATCAGCACCCGTCGGAGCCAATTGCACTTCCGAACCCATCAACGCCTCCTCGTCGTACATCCGTTCGAACAAGGCTTGAACCTCGCTCAAACGCGGATCCATGCGATCCTTCACGATATCGACCACAGCGAGGCTCATCCTTTCAACTGAACAAACGTATCAAACCACCAACGGTCGTGGTGTTCGGATCATCCAAGGCGGTCTCCATGTCCAGTTGACGCTCCGCTGCGCGCTCCAGCGCCGTGATCAGGTCAATGAAGGCCAATGAATCAAGCAACCCGCTACGGACCAGATCAAGGTCCGCGGTCAGATCATTTTCATCCATGCCCATGCGTACCAGTCGGTCCTTCAACTGCTCCTGGATCATTCCTTTGACCGATGCGTCATTCATGTTCGAACCACTGTTTGAGTTGTCCCCTATCCCACTTTCCGCTTGCCGTGCGCGGCAGGGCATCCATCACGACGATGCGTTCAGGGATCCATGCTGATGGAAGCACGGTTCGCAAATGTTCCAATAGCCCCGGAACATCGACCGGCACGTCAACGAAGGTGATAAGCCGCAGTACCCCGCTCATGCTGATGGGAACGGTCACGGCATTACCGCCTTCCAATCGGGAACGGAGCGCGTCGTCCACCTCTCCCGGTTCGATGCGGTGACCGAGCACTTTCACCTGATGGTCCGCGCGCCCTTGGAAATGCAGAACCCCATCAACGTCCTGCTTCACGAGATCCCCTGTGCGGTACCACAACACATCATCATCCGGTAAACGAACGAATGCACGCGCCATTGCATCCGGTGCATTCAAATAGCCCTTGGTGACTTGCGGGCCGCTCAACAAGAGCTCTCCCTCCTCAGCGGATCGGCCATCTTCATCTAAGATCACCACACGATCGGAACCCAGTGGCCTCCCGATCGGCACCGTGCCTCTCATTCCAAAAGAGCCACCCACTTCGTGATACGTGATCGCTATTGTCGCTTCCGTAGGTCCGTAGAGGTTCACGACCCGAGCATGGGGCGCTGCCGATCTGAATGCATCGACCAGATCCCATGGTAACGCCTCTCCACAGAAGAAAGCAAGCCTTAACGAGGGCATCGTTTTCGGTATCAGCATTCGACCACGCCGCATCACAGCAGCCAATGAGGGCACCGAGAACCAGACGTCGATCGCTTCTCGCCGTACCCATGAGGCAGCCCGCAATCCTCCGCTATCCGCTGGAACGCACAGACACGCACCCGCAGACCAGGTGATGAAGAGGTCGTGCATGCTCAGGTCGAAGGCAAGTGCGAAATGTTGGGAACAACGATCGGAGGACGTGACCTTGAACCGATCCAAGAAGCTACCGATATAGGCTGCCAAATTGCCCCGTGAAACAGCGACGCCTTTGGGCACCCCTGTACTTCCAGATGTGAACATGATGTACGCTTCTGCCTCTGGACCAACCATGACGTCGACACCCGTTGTTATCGCACCGTCTGCCGCAGGTTCCAGCCAAACTGTTCCAGTTCGAGCGCTGCGCAGTTCCAATTCCAAAGGATCAGGGTCTGGATGAGCGAGCATGACCTGAACGTCCGCTCCTTGCAACATCATATTCCAGCGATGAAGCGGTCCCTCGGGTAACAAGGGCACGGCTGCACATCCTGCTTTGAGCAGACCGAGGAATGCAGCATACGACCATGGTCCGTCTCGCCTTGCGGTGAATGCAACCCGCTTCCCTCCATGTCCGGCGTCTGTCACGGCATTCGCAAAGGCATCGGAAAGCCGATCCAACTCGATGTAGGAAATGACCTGACCGGCTACTTCGAGCGCCGTATTCGCAGGTCCGGAAGCAACGGACCCTCGGAAGCGCAATACGGGGTCGTTGGCGTGCATCCGATCAATGGCTGGGCAAGATGCCCTTCGAGCAAAGAAAGGCATCCGCCATGTACTTCTGCGCCCAGTTGGGACACGCGAACTTCTCATATCGCCCCCAGACCGGGAATGAACCGGTCACAGCTCCGTGCATATCCTTCGGACCGAGGGTCGAGATCTCTTGCACCGCAGCCAACCACGCGATCATGCGTTCTGCCGCGTCCTTGAACAGAGCCTCATGGGTCCGGTCGAAAGCTCGATACCAAACGATGGCCATTTGCGCAGATCCCGTGGTGATCGACGCCTCGGAGCCGGACCAATCCCGGTCGTAACGCCCATTCAGTTGACCACGCTCCAAGAACAAATCTGCAAGTCGACGCGCTGGCTGTAAAGCAGCCTCCAAGAAGCGCTGTTCCCCGGTCCGTGCATGACATTCCAGTAACCCATCGATGGTGTAGGCCATGGTATGCGTGATCGGCCTATCGTTGTGCTTGATCGTGTTGTCCGCATCCATGAACCAGCCGTTCGTTCGCTGCCGAGAAAGCACCCATTCCAAGTTCTTCATCGCAGTGTTGCGGTACATAGGCTTTCCGGTGACTTCGTGCAAGTGCAGCATTGGCGCGCTCACGTAGCTATCGTAAACGCGTGCTACACCCAGAAAATTCGAAGAACGCCACGACCCATCGGTATCTTGCGTTGAAACGATCCAATCCCCGGCTCGCACTGCGGCCTCCAAGAAGTCGGAATTCCTACTGTGCGCATGGGCTGCCAACAGTCCACGGATCACTTGCGCAGTGTTGAATACGATGCTCGGGCGTTCCTCGCCCACGCGACCGCCTTGCCAGCCGCCATCCGGGCGTTGTACAGATAATAGCCATTCGGCAGCGCGCAGAGCAGCCTCCATCGGCGCCTTCCAGGCAAGGTGCTCGCCGACCGCCAAAAGTGTCGGTATAGCATACCCCGTTGTTTCAGGATATGAGGCACCCCAACCGTTAACGAGGTGATAGCTGCCCATTCCGGCGTCGTTTCCGTGCCTCTGTGCCCGCAGCAGATGCTCCACTAAAGCACGCATGGCGACATCAGCAACTACATTCGTTCGTACTCCCAATGGTCTCTTTTGCCCCGCTAGCACGGCGCGCAACTCGGAACTTCCGAGGCAGGCGGCGAAATACCGCGCGTAGTCAAGGGCTGATCGGATCACCGGTGTGCGAGCAATTGTTCACAGATACGTTCAGCGGCGCGCCCATCTCCGAAGAGCGGCGGACACTCCGGCGCACTGTCCTTCAAATACCGATCAAGGGCGTGTTGGAATCGTTCCGGGTCAGCATCCACCAGGGTGCTTTGTCCATGTTGGACCAATTCGACCCATTCCGTTTCCGCCCGCAGGATCACGCAGGGTTTTTGCATGAAGAAAGCTTCCTTCTGCACGCCACCGCTATCCGTGATGATCAATCGAGCGTGGCGCTCCAGAGCGAGCATATCCAAGAAACCGACAGGAGGGATGAGGTGGATACCCTTGGTCTGATCCAATGTTCGCAGCAACAGCGGATCCAAGAAGGAGTCCATCATCTTTCTCGTCCGGGGATGTATCGGCACCACCAGCGGAAGTGCATGCCTACGATGCGCCTCTATAAGTCCGTTGAAGATGGTCGCTAATCGCTTCGGGTCATCTGCATTCTGTTGTCGATGCACAGTGACCAACGCATAGGCCTCCTTCTCCAATCCCGATCGGGCGAATAAGTCAACTCCATCATGCAAACTGGAGAAATGGAGCGTATTGTCATACATCACATCCCCGCAATTCATCACATGCGGCTGATCAGCCGTTGGATGGCCTTGGGCTTCGCGCTTGAATCCTTCACGCTCCAAATTCACAACGGCGGTTTCCGTGGGACAGAAAAGCCACGTACTGCAATGATCAGCCATGACGCGATTCACCTCTTCGGGCATGGACTTGTTGAAGGACCGCAAACCAGCTTCGATGTGGACGACCGGAACCTGGACCTTGGATGCGGCGATCGCACCGGCCAACGTGCTGTTGGTGTCTCCGTATATGACCAGCACATCGTGCTCCTTGCGCAAAAGAACGGCTTCGATCCCTTCGATCATACGCCCAGTCGTGGCACCGGCACTTCCACTGCCGATGTTCAAATTCATTGCCGCCGGGGGAAGTCCAAGTTCATCGAAGAAGACTTGGCTCATGTTGGCATCGTAATGCTGTCCGGTGTGCAACAAGGATTCTTCGATCCGCCCTTTGAACGGGCCGTTCAGCGCACGGCTCAACGCCGCAGACTTGATGATCTGAGGCCGTGCTCCGATGACCGTGAGTATCCGTAGTGGCGCCGCCATGATCAACGCAACTGGCCGTTGTCGGCAAAGCTGTAATAACCCGTCGAGGTCACGATAAGGTGGTCCTGGACCGCGATATCGAGAAAGGCCCCTCCTTCCACCAACTTCTTGGTCAAGGCGATGTCTTCGGAACTGGGTCGCAGTTGACCACTTGGATGGTTGTGGCACAGAATGATCGAACTGGCTTTCCGGTCCAAAGCCTTGCCGAAAATGAGCTTCGGATCCGCCACAGTGCCGTGCATCCCACCTAGGCTTACTTGGATGCGCTCCAACAACCGATTTCCGCGATCCAGTAACAAAAGCCAGAACTCCTCGTGCGATAGGTCGCCCACGACAGGCTGTAGCAATTCGAAGGCTGTTCGGCTGCTGGTGATCAAAGGGCGATCGGCCACAGTAAGATCACGCCTGCGCTGCCCCAACTCCAAAGCCGCGATGATGCTCATGGCCTTGGCCTCACCAACACCATGAATACGCATCAGCGCTGTATGGCCCATTGCGGCCAGTTTGTGCAGGTCGTTATCGGCCTGTTTCAGGATGGTCCGGGCAAGCTCCACAGCACTTTCCGTTGGGGTGCCACTTCGGATCAGGATCGCCACCAGTTCAACATCGCTCATGGCTTTCGGCCCACGCGCCAACAATCGCTCACGCGGCCGGTCCTCCTTGGACCACTCCGGAATGTTCAGTTTGACGTTGGTTTCGGCACCCATGGGTGGGAAAAAGAACAGGTCCCCGTTCGGAGGACCTGCCAAGATAGTGCTCGTGAAGAGCTTACTTCATTGCGTTGATGTGGAGCTTGACCGAAGACTTCAGGTTAGCCGCCTTGTTCTTGTGGATCAGGTTCTTCTTGGCCAACTTGTCCAACATGGAATTCACCTCTGGCAGGAGCTTTTCAGCTTCCTTCTTGTCCGTCAAGGTGCGCAGTTTGCGAACGGCGTTGCGAGCGGTCTTGCTCTGGTAACGGTTGCGTTCGTTGCGTGTCTCGGTCTGGCGGACGCGCTTCAGGGATGACTTGTGATTGGCCATATCGTTCTGATGCCTTTACCGGTCGGGCCTCCGATCCAATTGAGTTTTTGGGGGCCTAAGGGGGCGCAAATATAGCAGGATCTTCGTTCAACAAGAACACGTGGACAAGAAAAAGGCCCCGGTGGTCCGAGGCCTCGTTCGATATACTTCTGAACTCAGTAGGCGTTCTCGTCCTTGCTGAACATGTTCGTCACGGTCTTTACCACGATCTTCAGATCCAGCACGAAGGACCAGTTCTCCAGATACCACACGTCCAGTTCCACACGGCGCTCCATAAGTTCTGGCGTACGTGTTTCACCACGGAAACCGTTCACCTGCGCCCAACCCGTGATCCCAGGGCGGACGAAGTGGCGGACCATGTACTTGTCGATGATGTCGCGGTACTGATCGTTCAGGCGCAACGGATGTGGACGAGGTCCCACGATGCTCATGTGCCCGAAAAGGACATTGATGAACTGGGGCATCTCATCCAAGTTGCTCTTGCGCAGGAATCGGCCCACAGCCGTTACGCGCGGATCGTTCTTCGTGGCTTGCTTGGAGTCGGCCTCAACGTTCATGCGCATGCTTCGGAACTTCCAGCAAACGAATTCCTTGTTGTCCTTGCCCAAGCGCATTTGCTTGAAGAAGACCGGTCCCCGGCTGCTCAGCTTCACAAGAAGGCCAAGAATAGGGAACAACCACGTGAAGATGAAGAGGATGACCCCCAGCGAGAACACAACATCGAAGGCCCGTTTCGCCCCACGAGCGAAGGAACTGTCCAAGGGTTCTTTACGCAGTTTACTTACTGGGACAGCACCGTGGAACTCCAGCTCAGAGGTCTTCACGACCGGTATGAAGCTCTCGGCACTTGGGATAACCCGGAACCGGATGGTGTTGCGCTCACAGAACTCCATGAGCTCGGTGATCTCGGCGCGACGTGTACCGGGCAAAGCACAATACAGGATATCGATCCGGTTCTGGATAGCGAAGGACTTGGCGGCCTCCACATCGCCTACACGACGCTGGCCAAGCAGCCCGTCGATCGGAGAATCATTGAAGATCCCACGGAACCGATACCCGCGCACGGTCTGGTCCTCGCAGTATTGGAAGATCTCCTCCGCAGCAGGACCATCACCTACAATGACCAAGTCCTTCACCGTGGTCAACGGTTCCAGCGCCAATACCTTGGTCAATCCTGTTTGCACGTGTTGTAGTGATGTTCGCCCAGAGCGGAGCAAGGTAGAGAGTTCGGCGGTCAGTTCGGCACCAACAGCGGAGCGACCGGCCAACTGATCGTTGGGACCTAATGTCTTTTCCATGTGTGAGGTTGCCAAGGCTGTTCAGGTTCGGAGTGCGTCAAATGTAGTTCGTTCGTCGGGTGATTGTCAAATTGGTCGAACTTTATTGTCAATTCGTCGAACTCAGGCACCTTTTGAACCCACCTTCCCCTCTCAGCCCAGTGTCATTTCCGAAGCCCTCAAGGCTTCCCAAAGGTCCGTTGGAACAAGGCTTTCATGAATAGGACGATGAAGAGGCTATTGGTCACCACATAACGGCGCCAGAGCCTGCGCGGCTCCAGCCACAGACGATAGACCCATTCCAGCGATAGGTCGCGCATCCACTTGGGCGCGCGTTTGTCGATGCCGGCATAAAGAAGGAACGCCCCACCCACCCCGAGCATGATGCCGTCCACCTTTCCCTTCATGGTCGCCATCCACTTCTCTTGTTTAGGACAACCTAGAGCCACCATGACGATCCCGGCTCCACTGGCATTGATCCGCTCTGCGTCCGCCGCGAAATCCATTTGTTCCAAAGGCGCGAAAGGCGGGCTCCAAGCACCAGTGATCCTCAGTTGAGGGATCTCCTTGCTCGCTCGATCAATGATGAGTTGCTGAACTTCGGGGGAAGACCCGAACAGATAAACGAAGACACCTGCAGCAGCGGCTTTCGTGAACACAGCAGGAAGGAGATCATTCCCCGCTACACGCTCCTGCGCCACCTTGTGAAAAAGTTGCATGACACGCAGAACAGGGACGCCATCCGCGGTGGCCATATCGGCATGGTCCACTACTTTTTTGAAGAATGGCTCACGCGCTTCAACGGTCATATGCGCATTCACGCAACACACGTATGACGAATGCTTCGCCGCTCCATAGGCAACGATGGCGTCAACGTGCTCCTCGAACGAACCAACGCTGATGTGCGTGGTCAGCACAGGTAGTTTAGGAAGCACGAGCAATTGCTCCGTCATCGGATGCGCGTGGCTTTGGCGTAGATCGGTCTTTGTCAATACAGGCTCAGGAACTCGCGTTCCATGGATCGGTGGAACGCCTTCAACGTGAAATCGCGCTCAAAGATGCGTCTGCCCTCCTGACCCATTTGCTGACGCAGTTCTGGATCGCTCCCAAGCTGAACCAAACGAGCTGCAACCTCGGCAGGCTGCTGTATGGGAACGAGGTAGCCGCTCTTACCATCGGCCACCACCGACGGGATCCCACGCCAGTGGGTGCTGACCACCGGCTTGGCGAACTGCATGGCCTCCAGCAGGACCAAGCCGAAGGTCTCAGCGCTGTAATAGGACGGGAAACAGAAGATGTCGCAGGCCGCGAAGCGTTCGAATTTCTCCGTCCCGCTGAGCACCCCGAGGAATTCGACCTTGTCCTTGAGCAAGTGCTTAGCTACAAAAGCTTCACATTCCACCCGGTACGCATCGTCGTTCCACTTGCCCATCAGTTCCAATCGGGCATCCAGCCCTTGTTCGAGTATCAACCGAAACGCCTCTAGGACATCAGAGACCCCCTTCCCAGGAACCAATAGGCCGGTGAAGAGAATGGTGATAGGTTCTCCGGTCGAAGCGCTCCTCTCGACCACCGTACCTCGCATGTCATCCACCCCGTTAGGCACTACCACATCGCGCAAAGCGCCGAACAGGGCACCGTCATCCGGGTTCTGGGGCGCCGTTCGAATGGCCAACGCTGGCTTGTCATAAGCCCAGTGGAACGGCCCTTTCAACCAACCCGGCAGGTTCGTTTCGAAAGCCGAAACCCCTCCTGCGTGAAAATGGAACACGGTTCGGGCAAAGAGCCATCTGGTCGCGTTAAGAAGGATGATATCCCGCAGCACCGGCACCTTGTTCGGACCACTTGGGGGATAGTACAGTACGGTGGTTCCGTGTCGCAGCCGGTTCCACCAAATCCGGAGAATCGTGGTGAACAAAACCCAAACCTTTCCGAAAGCGAACTTGCCTACCTGCCCGATATCCTCTGAGAAGGCCATGCGCACATGGAAAAGCTGTAGCTGATCGGACTGCATCTCGAGCAGCTTTGCGATCATGATGGCCTGGCCGTGATGGGGTGGCGGAGTCTGACCGACGACCAGTATGCGGTGCTTGCGATGCGTCACTGGCCAAAAGTACCGGGCTCTCCGGCTCTGGCAGGCCATTGCATACGCGTGCTATCAACAACACAGCGTGCAACCCCTTGTAAGGGCCCAAATGCGGTTCATCGTAGCCCAGCCATCCTTCGTCGAGATACTGCAACAAGGCCGCGTAAGGTGGGGTTGAACGAACCCAGAAACACTCCTGATGCGCCTATCGATCCGCTCCATTTCCGCCTTGACCTCGATCTCCTTGGCCTGTTCTGGCACCTTCGCTACCACTTATTATGTGGCGCCTACCGGCAACGACACGAACAATGGCACAAGCCAGACCACGGCGTGGCGCAGCATCGCTCGGGTCCAACAAGCCGCGAATGCATTGCAACCGGGCGATCAGGTGCTCTTCCAACGCGGGGGATCCTACGCCGGACAATTGACGATGAACGTGTCCGGTTCGGCAGCCGCCCCTATCGTTCTCGGGGCGTACGGAACAGGCTCTCTTCCAGAGATCTCCGGCGCAACCACGGTGACCGGATGGACGGTGCACCAAGGCAATATCTGGCGGGCTAACGTGGCTCAGGGTATCAAATACGTCCGCTTCAATGGCGCGTTGATGACCTTGGCGCGTTACCCGAATTCAGGTTGGCTCCGCGTGAACACAGCATCCACTACGCAGGTGAACAGCGCTTCACTGACCCAGGCCAATGGATACTGGAACGGCGCACGCATGGTACTGCGCAGTACGAATTGGTGCTACGAGAACGCCGAAGTGAGCAGTTTCGCGAACAGCACGCTTGCTTTCCCTGCGATCCATTACAACCCCGGCAACCACCAGTGGGGGTTCTTCATGTGCAATAAGTTGAGCGAGCTCGACAGCCCCGGCGAGTGGTACCATGATGCCACCACAGGCGTTCTTTACTTCTGGGCACCCGCCAATGCCGACCCGAACAGCGGGCAGGTGTTGGCATCGGTCCACCAATACGGCGTTGAGATGGCGTGGCAGAAGCACCACATCACCGTGCAGGACATCGCATTCCGCAACCAGCAGAACGCTGGTGTATACATCAACAGCGGTGCGAACATGAGTGTGACCGGATGCACATTCGAATGGTGCTACTATGGTGTGCGCAGCTTCGGAAGCAATGGAACCTTCACCAACAACACGCTGAGGCACACCTATGCCACCAGCATGACGATCAGTGACGATAATAGCACGGTATCGAACAACACCATCGAAGACATCGCTTTGATCCCTGGCTTAGGCGAGAGCTTCTGGGGTTACTATGGCCTGCATGTTTCGGGCGCCTCGAACGTGGTGCGGAACAATCATATCAGCCGAACGGGGAACAGTGGCCTCTTCTTGGGCGGAAGTCCACTTGTGGAGAAGAACGTGATCAGCGATGTGTTGTTGACAGTGAACGATGGTGGAGGCATCTACTGGGATAGCGCCACGGGTGCTACCATCCAGGACAACCATATCTCCAACGTGGGTGGCAATTTGGAAAGCGTCGCAGCGGACTTCACCATCAACGAGCAACTCGGCCATGGGATCTACTTCGGCAATTCGGTGATCCAGAACATCATCGTTCGCCGTAACACCGTTTCGAACTGCAGCAGTGCCGGTATCCACGTGGACCATACCATGGTCTCCAGCGGCATTCAGGTTCGCGATAACGTGCTCTACGATAACGATATCCAGTTGAACATCACCGATCAATCCAACGTCAATGGCCCCGGGGCGACTCCACCCTACTTCATGGCGAGTTTCAATGACGTCTACTCGGGCAACACGCTCTACTGCCTCACCGAAGCCCAACGATGTGTTCAGCAGTACCACACGCACGGGGTCAACCTGGTCGACTTCGGCACGTTCAGCAACAACCGCTATTTCAACCCTTACAACGAGTTGAGCATCCGTGTCATCAACTCCGCGGCAGCCTCCGTGAAATTCTACACCTTGGAGCGCTGGCAAGCTGAGCGGAACGAAGAGGCGGGCAGCACCCGTAGCCCCTTCCGCCAGAGCGCACAAGAAGTGACCCAACGCACCACGGCGAATCTGGTGAGCAACGGCACGTTCGATTACAATACGTCCGGATGGTCCGGATGGCCCAATGAAGGACAGATCACCCACCAGACGAACGTTCTTGACAACGGTGCGCTCAAGGTCGTGTACGGGGCGAATAGTGGCTCACCCGAGTTCTATCTCCGCACGGCGAACACCATAAATGTGGAAAGCGGCAGCTGGTACGAGATGAAATTCAGTCTACAGAGCAACGCGCACGGGACATTGCGCGCGGACTTCAAAGCCGGCTCCCAATCTGGCACGCCCTACTCCATCAACAGTCGAATGATCCCCTTCGATAGTCAGCGCAGGGACATGACCGTGATCTTCCAGAGCAACTTGTCCGAACCAGCTCTGATGATCTTTGCCAACAACTTCGCGGAGAGCACCTACTGGATGGACAATGTGGAGCTGTACAAAGTGATCGTGCAAACGATCGACCCACACACGCGCCATGTCCTGCTCTCCAATCCCACCAATGCGGCCGTGGACGTTCCGCTGACCGGCTGCTGGCGGGATGTAAGCGGTGAATTGCATTCCGGTTCGATCACGATCGAAGCGTTCGCCTCCACAGTACTCGCCAAAGAAACAGGCGGACTCTGCGGATTGACGACCGATGTAGCGGACATCGAGGAGCCGATGACCTCTCGCACGGTATTTCCCAATCCGTCAATGGCCGGCAACCCGATCTTCATTTCTGAACCTGTGACGGAGCGCTCGGATCTGGAAGTGTTCGATGCCAGCGGACGAAGCGTTGTTCGTGCCAGTTTGTCTGCTGGCTCCACCCAACTGCCTGTGGCTAGCGATCTGCCAAGTGGTCATTACCTGCTGCTGCTGCGCGAAGGCGACCGGGTACATCATCATCGACTAGTGGTGCAATAGCGCTTCCCAGTTCAAGCGAGCAGCTCTCCGTTGAACAGCTTCGTGTGGCGGGAGATGCGCTTGGGATCCATGACGACCATGGCCAATAGGCAGAAGATGAACCCGTTACCGAAGTCGTTTCCGTAGCAAATGATGTCGATCTGCAGGATGAAAAGCATGTATACGACCGCTGCGAACAAGGGGCCTTCCTGTGTGCCCTTCAGGAACCGATCGCGGTAGAAGCGGAACAGGTGCCACATGAGGAAGAGGAACAGCGCATACCCCACTATACCCTGGGTGATGAGCGTTTGCATGAAGGTGCTGTGCATGTGCACCAGATAGGAATACCGCACATTGAATACATCGGCAATGTGATCCCAGCCATGTAAGTAGATCTGGCCTTGGTAGCCTTTCCCGAGAACGATGTCGCTCCTGTCCTTCTCCAACCACTCCCAACCAACATCCCAGACCGTTGTGCGGTTATTGAAGGTGGTGACGTCCGCTTTGTCCACACGCGACACAATGGCCACCATGAAGGGCAGGGTGAGCACCCAGTAGACAAGCAAAGCGAAGTTCGTCAGGAGCGGCATCGTGAAAAGCGAAAGCGGGAACACGACCCGAGCCCTTCCGATCATGCGGAACAGGAAGAGAAAGGTGAGGATCAAGAAGGTCATGAACGAGAGTCGGCTGTTCACGCTCAGCATCAAGCCCATGTTCAGCATGTAGAAGGCGAATAGCATGAAGAAGCGCTTCGGGTTCTTCCATGGATCCTTCATGTAGAAAAGCAGGATCAGGTTCGTCATGGCCAACAAATGGGCCGACGAGTAGATCCCTAGCATGAAGGGCAGATTGATGCGGCCCTCGATGTTGTGCAACACGTTGCTCACCCCGGCCGCAACACCTAGCACGTTCACTAGGATCAATGAGGCCATGCCCTGTAGCACCAACTTGGCAAAATCGAAGTCCTCATTATCGCGATTGCGGATGTGAACGATGATGGCCCCATGGAAGGGCGCTAGGAAGAGCACAGAATAGGCAATGGTGTTCGCCACGTTGGAGCCCGGAAAATGTTCCGAGAGGGCTTTCCACATGGCCCCGCAGAGCGATACCAGAAAGACCAGTGCGATCCAGTAGAGCCGTGTGACCATGTTCCGGACCTGTCGCCGACGGATCAGGTCATAGACATGGAGAAAGATGATGGCCAGCATGGGTATCACCGCGATGATGTTCCCTTGGGTGATGCTGGACTTGAATCCGAAGTACATCCCGATCCCATAGAACGGGAAGGAAGCCACGAAAAGGAAATTGATGAGCTTACGCTTCGATAGGACCACGGTGCTCGAGGATCAGGTACTCACAAAGATGCGGCCTTCCTCCCTTCTCTGAAAGAACGCTTCATAACGACCCTCCATCAACATGATACCGAAGATCACTCACCGATGCGGCGGAGCAGCTTGGACACATAAGGCGTGATGACCTCGTCCAACTTGTTCGGGAGCAGGTTCTTCACACTGGTGCGCACCCTACGGAAGAAGGGCGGCCTGATGAAGCGATTGAAATAGACCAGGTCCCTAGCGTTGTCGATCACGATCTCCTGTGGATGCACTAGTGGGAAAGATAATTCGGAAACGTTGTCCACATCGCGTCGATCCACCCCTTGCACGGTGTTCGTTCCCGTGCCATCAAAGCCAAGATTGCGAACAAGATTACGCTCCGGGATGATCGTGCATCCTTTATTGTAGATGCGAGCGAAATCATTCTGGAAGGCCCAGGTGGTAGGTATTCGACCGTCCCATGTGGCCTCGAAGATGAAATCCGCTTCGATCCGTTCGGATCGGCTGAGGAAGAACGCATTCCACTCCTTTGTTCTGCGGACCGAAGGCCATGCTTTCATCTCCACATCGTACAAAGCCCAGGATCGCCGCCAACCAGCCCAACCCCAAGGCGCTCCGTACCCATGTTCGGAGAAGTAGTAGGACTCGGAAATCATGGAAGAAGGGTCGGCCATCAGGTTATTCCCGAGGATCCACCAAATGCGCTTATCGTCCCTGTAACGTTCCAACAGATCTTCACAGAACCGAAAGAAGCTGGGAACCGGCTCCGTGTCATCCTCCAGAACGATGCCCTCCGGCTCGCACTCGAAGAACCAGTTCAGGTTGGCCACCATGGCTTTCTTCAAGCCCATGTTCTTGTCGTGCAAAAGTGTATGGACCTCACACGGCCAATCCACCAGTTCGACCAACGATCTCACCTGGTCCGTGCGTTCACGTTCCTTGGCATTCCTCGGGCCATCGCAAGCGAAGTAGAGCTTGGCCGGGCACGCGGAACGCACCGCTTCGAAGACCTTTCGGGTGGTATCATAACGACTGAATGCCGTTATCAGGACCGGAGTTCGCAATTGTGTCTGCAAAGTGGTTCTTACCGGTCCGCTCGATGGGTTACCGTTGCCAAAGGTCATTTCACCGCCCTGATCTTCCAGAAGGTGAAGATGCCGGCTGTCAACATTCGAAAGTTTACACGCGTACGGGCCGTTGTCAAGTCCATGACATAAACGCTGATGAAGAACGAGATCAAGGTGGCCCATATCGCACCGTTCGAGTGCATGGTCGGTATCAACAGCCAATTGAGGCCGATATTCACGGATGCGCCCACGATCGCTGATACAAGTGAGAACTTGAAGAGCCCTTCATTCACGATGAAACTGCCCTTGGCAACGCCCATGTACGAGAACACCAAACGCACCGCAAATAGTGCGAGCAAGTGACCCGCAGCCTTGAACTCCTCGCCATAAAGCCAAACGATCAGCGGCTCGGCCACGAAGTACAAGGGCAACGACGTCACCAAATACAACAAGAACATCAAACGATACTGGTTCGTGATGCGTTCACGATAAAGCTGGATATCCTGCACACGTGCTCGAGCAATGGCAGGTCCAAGAGAGAGTTGAATGATCACCGGGAGAAACGCGATCGCCTCGATCATCTTCACAGCGACCGAGTACTGTCCGACTTCGGCATGAGCTGCCTGCTCGCCCAAGGTCTTCCTCAACAGGTCATAGATCATGACCTGGTCGATCTTCAGCTGGGCTTGCAAAGCGAATGCATACACCAGCATAGGCCAGGATTGGCTCAAAAGGTACTTGACCATGCGCCAAGTTGGCCGCCAATCCGCCATCTTCAGCTTGTTGTAGCGATAGGCTATGGAAAAGCCAATCGTCGCTACCGCACACTCCAGAACATAGGCCCAAACGAACCAAATGATCGGGGCTTGATAGTATACCAGCGCCAGCTTGGACGCCGAGCCCAATAGCGTGGCCATGACGTTCACTTTGGCGGTCACCCGACCTTTCACCTGCGAGATGAAGTAGATCTCCATCACGGTACCCCATCGGAAGAATTCTCCGGCTGCTGTCACCATGATCAGGAGCAACATCAGTGCATCAAGGTCCTTCAGAAGAGCATAGACCAACACCCCTAGGACCAGGACGATTGCACCAGCGATATTGATCGCGAAACCGGTCCCAAGCAGTTCGTTGCGCCTTTCCGGGTGGCGAACAAGGTCACGGGCAATGACCTCATTGGCACCCATGGCACAAAGCACCGCTCCGATGCTTACCGTGGCCATGGCATAGTTGATCTGTCCTAAGCGCTCAGCACCGAGGTAGCGGCTGACCACGATGGTGGTGCCCAGGATCAAGCCCAAGCGGAGTATCCGCTCGGCGAACATCCATGAGAAGTTCTTGAAGTACTTCTGGAATCCCTCGGACCTGAACATGCGACCTTGACTACTTCGTGTAGTAGCTGTAACCGTCGCCGTTCCTGTTCTTCACGTCGTTGAGCAGCAGGTCCACATTGCGAACCTTGCCTTCGGCGACCATATCGTTGATCATGTGCAATGCGCTACGACCGGTCTGGCCTTCGCGCACAACGTACAATGTGACATCCACGTGCCGCATCAAGAGAACGTACTCACTGACAAGGCCAAGTGGCGATGCATCCACGATGATCTGATCATACCGTGAACGCAAGGTGCTGATCAATTCGGCCATTCGTGGGCTTTCGGCCAGATCCAAAGGGTTCGGGGGTATCGGCCCAGCACCGATGACATCCATTCCGGGAATATTCGTCTTATTGATGAGTTTATCTATCCCGGCCTCGCCGATCAGCCAAGTGGACAAGCCAGGGCCTTCAGGCATTTCGAGCATCTTCATCACATTGGGGCGGCGCATGTCCGCATCGATGATGATGGTGCTCTTGCCGGACTGGGCCATTACCGTGGCCAGGTTCACCGCACAGAACGTCTTGCCTTCGCCACTGGACGAAGAAGTGAACCCGATGACCTGACGCGCAGAATCGGCATTCAGGTATTGCAGATTCACACGAGCCGTGCGGAAGGATTCCGCGAGAATGGATTTGGGCTCATCCGCAAGAATGCGACGACGCTTGCTAGAAGGGATGGTGGCTAGGACAGGCAATTTGCTCAGACGCTTCAACTCTTCCACATCGTCGATCCGGTCCCTGATCAGATCGCGGATGAGGATCAGTCCGATCGGCAACAAGAAACCTAGGAACATGGCGCCTCCAAGCACTTTACTCTTGGTGGGCGATACATGCTTCAAGCCCTTCATTCGGGCCTGATCCACTACGGACTTATCGATCTGGTCGCTGGCGATCGCGATGCCCGCCTCGGCACGCTTCTCCATCAAATAGTTGTACAGGTTGTCGCTCAATTTGAACTTCCGTTCGATGTTCACCAATTGACGCTCCTGCTCAGGAAGCTGATTGTACTGATAATTGGTCCTTCCCAATCGACCATTGACCTCCGCAAGGCTGATCTCGGCTTGCTCGACCAAGCTCTCAGCGGTCTGAGCCAAAGAGGCGGTCAAGTTCTTGATCTTCCGTTCCATCGCGATCACGGTCGGATTGCTTCGCGCCCCAGTACTCAGGTTCTGGGCAGCTAGATCGGCGGAAAGGCGGGTGATCTCGATCACCAGGTTGTTGAGCACCGGATCATCAATGCCGGAAGAAGAAGGAGCTGGCACGTTGCGGAGGTCCGACGAGGAGCGGATCTTGTCCAGAACGGTTGCGCAATAATTACGACGACGCAAGATGATCGATCGCTCGTCCTCTAAGCGGCTACGCTCTTCGAAAAGTGCTTCAGAACTGTTGGCAGCGCTCATCATCCCACCGCTCCGACCTCGAAAGTTCTCCATGGAACTTTCCACCTTCTGCAGCGAATCGGAAACAGTTCCGATCTGCTTATCGATGAACTCGATGGTGTTCTTCCCCTTCCGCTGCTGCTTCTCAAGTTCGAATTCGATGTAGGTCTCCATCAACTTGTTGAGGAAGGCCTCTCCTTTGGCCACAACCTCCACCTGAAGCGATAGGTTCACCACGTTGCTCTTATCGCTCAATTCCACAGCCGCCGTGCTGTTCCGATAGCTGGTTACCAGATCCTGCAGGCTGTTCAAGACGAAATAATAGTCTGAATTCTTGTCGTAGTTACGATCCTCCGGGAAGGTGATCTTAAAGCTCAGGTGGTCCCCGATGAAGGTCGAATCCAAAGGAACGGTCTGATCCAATTCGTACTTCGGCAACGACTCCGGAAGCACTTCCTGCGTGGAAACGTTGTATAACCGAACATTCTTCCCTTCCGCCTTCACGCGATAAGTCCTTGAGGCTGTGTCCACGCTAACATGAATGGGCAGATCGATCACTTGAACCGCCACGCTGTCCAACTTGATGTAGAAAGGTGGATACAGGTAGTGCTCTTGCGTCTTGAAGAACTTGGTCTCGAAATAGGTGATACCGAATCCCAACCGAAGCAAGGTGCTGGTCATGATGCGGTTGGAAGTGAGCACCGCGATCTTGTCCTCCAATTCGGTGCTGTTGCTCAAGTAGGAGGTTCCTTTCAAGAATTCGGAATCATTTCCGTAGCCGCTTCGACTCTTTTCACCGAGAAGCAAGGTGGCTTGCACCTCGAACTTCTTCGGCGTGGTCTTCAGATAGAAGAGTGCTGCACCTACACAGATCGGCACGGTGATCAGGAACCACCACCACTTCGAGGTGATCTTGCGGAAGACCGAACGCAGGTCAATGGTATCGGAACTCGGTGTGCTCATCACCTCGTGCTATTGATCACCAGAACGGCTACCGTAACGGCGCTGAGAAGCACGGAGAGGAGTTCTAGGTTCAGTCGACCAGGTCGTGCTTTCAGCGCTGGAACGTAGACGATATCGTTCGGGAGCAGGTAATAGTATTCCGAACTGAGCACCTGAGTGTTCGAAAGATCCACATAAAGGGCCTGCACCCCACGCTCACTTTGGCGCAACAAGGTCACGTGCGATTTGTCCGCAAACTCATCAGGCCCGCCTGCCAATGCCAATGCATCCAGGATCGTGATCTGGTTGTTGTACACTTGGAATGCTCCGGGACGACTCACTTGGCCGAGGACGCTCAATCGCCAGTTCACCATTTTCAGGATCACGGTGGCGTTCGTGAAGAACTCGTTGATCTTCCGTTGAACGAGTTCCTGCGTTTCCCCAATGGTGAGACCTTGAACCTTGATCTTTCCAACCGTAGGCAATTGAACCTGCCCGTTCTTGTCGACCGAATAGCCGTTCACGAACATGGCCGCATCGGTGAGGTTGGTACCGTTGGACTGGCTCTCGACGTTGAAGAACTTGCTGGTGGCATCGTCCAATCCCATCACTCTGATGGAAAGCACGTCGTTCACCTGCACCCTGTACTCGAACTTGCGGTTCTCGAACAATTTGCTCGATCCGTTGCTCAATGAAGGGTCGTTCAAGTAGTTGATCGACTTCTTACTGATACAGCCGCCAAGCATCATGGCCAATAGGCTGAAACCCAGCATCCCTACATGTCGAATTCGCATCCACTCTTGTTTAGTTCCTGAACATACACTTATCGGCAACTCCCGTTCAACACGACGGGAGATGCCGAGTGTTCTGCGCCTAGAATACCGACCAACAAGGCCAAAGATACGCGGGAGCCCTTGCTGCGGTTACATCCAAGCAAAAAGCCTCTCCGACAGTGCGGAGAGGCTTCAATTACCCAAGTAGCCCGTAGGGGAATCGAACCCCTGTTTCATCCGTGAAAGGGACGCGTCCTAACCCCTAGACGAACGGGCCACGAAACAAAGCTCCCGCGAACGGGGTCCCCAAAAGGGAGCGCAAATGTAAACAGATGATCGGAATACGACAAAATCCTACGAAGGGTCGTCACCATCCGACTGGAATCGGAAGCCCAATCGCTTTCCCGTACTGATCTGCATATTAGCGTTCAACTCATTCATCTCGCTCACGGTCACTTGGTTCACTTGGTCGTAAGGTGGAGCCAACAGGTCGAATTCTATCACGTAGAGAATGATGGAATGCAGCAATTCGCGCAACCGGGCCGGATCCAGAACATTGCTCGCCAGGTCGTTATAGAGAAAGCCGAGTTGTCGCTTCCCCTGCACCATGAAGTGGTTCTCCTTGTTCAAGAACAACCGCGCTACCAAATACCCCAGATCCCTGTCCCGATTGAACTTGAACGAGTCGCTGAGGAAGTTGTACACGTTTATCACGCCGAAATAACCTCGCATCTCGTCTGCTTCGAGATAGCTTGTTCGCCAAAGGCTATGGCTTTGATCGAGCTTGAACACGTTGGTGTGCATGTGGAAGATGATGGTATCACCAGCCACTTTGAGTTCGCATGCCATCGTGCCCTTGTCCAGGTAGGTGACGACCAAACGTTCGTCCATGCGTGTCACGGTCTGGTCCAGATCCTCAGCGATACTTCGCAACGTCTCTTTCACTAGTTCGAAAAAAGCGACCGTAGCGGTGAAGACATCCTGCTTCATCGCGGATTTCACCTGCATGGCCTGAATGATCAGGTCGCGCGGTGGCGTGGTCACATTATCCTGCTTCTTCATCAGTAAGCACGAGCGAAAATGACGCGCCGAGCACTCGGCGCACCGGTCACCATACAGCGCCCAGCAACCACCTCCCCTACCAACGGAATGCAGCGAATGGTCGCTTTGGTCTCTTGCTTCACCTTCTCCTCGGTCTCGCCAGTGCCATCCCAATGCGCGAGAATGAACCCCCCGTCCTCGATCGCCACTTTGAACTCGTCATAGGAATCCACTGCACGGGTGTATCCTTCGCGCATGGCAAGCGCCTTTTCGTACAGGTTGCTTTGGATCGCTTCCAGCAGGTGCTCCACTTTGTCGGCCAGATCGGCCATCTGCATCACTTGCTTTTCCATGGTATCGCGGCGTGCAACCTCCACGGTACCGTTCTCCATATCGCGCGGGCCGATGGCGATCCGCACGGGATAGCCTTTGAATTCATACTCCGCGAATTTCCAGCCGGGCTTCTTCTGATCATCGTCATCGAATTTCACGGTGATCCCTTTGGCACGCAGCGCCTCCAGAACAGGCGCGACATAGGCCTTTATCGCTGTCATCTGCTCGGCATTCTTCGCAATGGGCACCACCGCGACCTGAACAGGGGCCAGCTTCGGAGGAAGGACCAAGCCATTGTCGTCGCTATGGGTCATGATCAATGCACCGACCAAGCGTGTACTGACGCCCCAACTCGTGGCCCAGACATGTTCTTGTTTATTCTCCTTGTTGGTGAAGACCACGTCGAAAGCCTTCGCGAAATTCTGACCCAGGAAATGGCTCGTGCCGGCCTGCAGGGCTTTTCCATCCTGCATCATGGCTTCGATGCAGTAGGTTTCCTCGGCACCAGCGAACCGCTCGCTTGCAGTCTTCATACCACGGATGACCGGAATGGCCATATACTCCTCTGCGAACTTGGCATATACCTCGAGCATGCGCTCAGTCTCTTCCACCGCTTCGGCTTTGGTGGCGTGTGCGGTATGCCCTTCCTGCCAGAGGAATTCCGCGGTGCGCAGGAACAGGCGCGTACGCATCTCCCAGCGAACCACGTTGGCCCATTGATTGATCAACAAAGGAAGATCGCGGTAGCTCTTCACCCAGCCTCGATAGGTGTTCCAGATGATCGTCTCGCTCGTGGGGCGAATGATGAGTTCTTCCTCCAGCTTCGCCTCAGGATCGACCACCACACCATGAACAGGATCGCTCTTGAGACGGTAGTGCGTGACCACGGCGCATTCCTTCGCAAAGCCCTCCACGTGGCTGGCTTCCTTGGCCAAATAGCTCTTCGGAATGAACAAGGGAAAGTAGGCATTGACGTGGCCTGTAGCCTTGAACATGCCATCCAGCGCCGCTTGCATCTTCTCCCAAACAGCGTACCCGTGGGGCTTGATGACCATGCAGCCGCGCACGTCACTGTGTTCAGCAAGGTCGGCCTTCAGAACCAGGTCGTTGTACCATTTGGCGTAATCGTCCGCCCGTTTCGTCAGAATGTCCGCCATCGCCCCTATCGTGGTATTATTTTTGTTCTGGAACTGAGGCGGCTAAAGTAACTACCCGAATGAGCGCTCCGGCGCTCATTCAACAACACAACGAAGATGAAGAACACGATTCTTTCCCTCATCGGTGTGGCCATGGTAACGATGGTCCTTTCTTCCTGTAGTTCTTTGGCGCCGACCGCAAGCGTGCGGGACGATGTCTACTTCCTACCTTCACAAGCGCCACTAACGGCTTCATTGGAAGGGGGGTCACCGGACGTTTCCAGCCCACCTGCACCTCCGGATGATTATTACGATCCGCAAACTTCCCAGCAGTTAGGTGCAGACCGCAGCTATTACGACATGACGTACAACGACCCGTACTATTACAACTACGGGCGGTTCGGATTCAACAACTATGGGAATAGTATGGCCTTTCAGCCTGGCCTGTACATGGGGGCCTACGGAAATTCGATGGCTTGGGGATTCGGCACTGGGGTCTATAGCGGCTGGTACAGGCCCGGTTTTTCCGGCTCTTGTTCCCCATTCGGTGGTATCAACGGCTGGAATCAATTCGCATGGTACAATGACCCGTTCTACAACAACGGTTGGGGAAGCCCCTACGGAAACGGTGGTTTCAATGGATATGGCTACGGCGGTTACGGCTACGGAGGTGGATATGGGTACGGCAACTACTATAGTCCTTACGGCAACTGCTACTCCTGCTATACCCCAGTTGTGACCGGGGATGGGGGCTATGGTACCATTGTAGGGCATCGGCCATCCACGCGCGGTGGAGGTTCCATGGGCAATGTCGGACTCAACCGACCGGTGCGCAATACGGTGGGCCTGATGCCCGCTCCAAGAGGAACGAACGGCGTACGCTATCAAGGGGATGCGCGCACTCGAACACAGCCCACCACACCGAGCATTGACCGCAATTCAGTGCGTCCTTCGCGTTCAACCAATGAGCGTACCCGCCCATCCATCGACCCGAGCAGGAGTTCTCCTGGCCGCAGCGTGTACGATGGAAGCCGTTCCAGTCCTTCGCCGAGCCTCGGTGGAGGAGGCGGAAGTCGTGGCGGCGGCGGTGGCGGTGGAACACGTTCTAGCCCCGGACGGCGCTAATGGGAACGGTGCGATCGACCCTACGCTCACTCCTTCGGCACTTCCTGTTTCTGCTTGGCTTCGTTCCCATAAGGGCGATAGCGCAGAACGAGGTGGATGCGGTTCGCTTGAGCACAGTGGCACCTGGCGGAACAGCCCGCAGCATCGGGTTGGCCAATGCATTCGGAGCCTTGGGGGCCGATGGTGCAGCCATCGCCATCAACCCGGCAGGCGCGGGGCTGTATCGGACCAGCGAACTGTCGCTGAGCTTGGGGTTCGATGTGAATTCGATCAAAAGTGCGTTCTATGGAACTTCTGCGAGCCGGGCGCAATCCAGATTGTACCTCGGCAACTTCACCCTAGCGTTGAATTCACCTGCAGAGAAGGGCAGCGATTGGCGGGGCAGCACCTTCGGTTTGGTCTATGACCGGCAGGCCACCCATCATTGGAGCTCACAAGCAAGTGCATCCGGTATTCCAAGTTCCATTCTTGATGACTTCGCTTGGCAAGCTGAAGGAACGCGCATCCCCGATATCTATGACGCTCTCCCGTTCACTTCGGGCTTGGCCTATGAAACGTATGGGATCGACCCAATCGACCCGGCCGATACCGTTGGAACGAGCTACGTACCCGCACTTCCTGCTGGGGCTTTGGTAGATCAGACCGGGACGCTTGAATCACACGGCGCGACGACCAGTACGTCCTTCTTCTACGCCAACAATTACATGGATCGCTTCTACATCGGCGCTTCATTGGGGATCGTTGGTTTCCGTTACAAGGAGGTTTCGTCGCACAGCGAAACGGTTCCCGATGGATCCATCGACTTGAAGGACCTGACCTTCCGGGAGCAGCTCAACGTGACCGGGAACGGGATCGACCTCAAGATCGGATTCATCGCACGCTTGACGGACCGGTTCCGCGCAGGGCTTGCTATCCATAGTCCAATGTGGACCCAGTTGAACGATGTGTACACCACCGACATGCGCACCAGCTTTCGAACGCCTTCACCGAACGATGGGCGCACGAACTACAGTGCATCTTCGCCGGAGAACGTCTACAACTACCGCGTGAATAGCCCTTGGAAGGCGGTCGCCAGTGCTGCCTACGTTGCAGGACAACACGGTCTGGTGAGCATCGATTACACCTACACGGACTACGCACAAGCCCGCTTTCGGCCGAGCAACAAGCTGGTGGACAACTACAGTTTCAACATCGAGAACGACGCCATCAAGAGTTCATTCCGAGCGGTCCACGCAGTGCGCGTTGGAACAGAATGGAGAAGTGGCAATTGGTATTTCCGCCTTGGTTGGGGATTCGTGCCGGATGCCTACCGGAAAGATGACCTACGTCACGGTTTGGCGCAACGCACGTACGCTGGCGGCCTCGGGTACCGCTCCGATCACCTTGGTATCGACCTGGGCATGAACTATGTGCAAGGCTCATCAACCTATTACCCATACGACGCTTCGATCGTAGGCCCTGTCACGGAAAGCCGTTCGACGATCCGCTCTTTGATCACAGTGAGCTTACGGCCTTAGTTCAGACTTCATCGGGTTCGACCGAGGTAGCTTCTCCTGATCGAAAAGAAGAAGGGGCGGTCTCACTCTGAGACCGCCCCTCCGCATTTCTTACCGATCGGCTCACTTGCCGCTCTTGACCCGCTCAACCACATAGTCGTCCACGAGGATCCGACCACAGTGTTCGCACACGATCACTTTCTTGTGGCTGCTGATGTCCAATTGACGCTGTGGAGGGATGCTATTGAAGCAACCACCACAGCTACCACGTTCCACTGCTACCACACCAAGGCCGTTGCGGGCATTACTGCGAATTCGGTGATAGGCGCTCAAAAGTCGCTCTTCGATGTGCTTCGCAGCTACTTCGCTCTTCTTGGCGAGGTCCTTCTCCTCCTTCTCCGTTTCAGCTACGATATCATCCAATTCCTTGCGCTTGATCTCGAGGTCCTTCTTGCGCTCATCGTGGCGGGCCTTGCTCTCTTCCACGACCGCCTTCTTCCCATCGATCTGGGCCTTCGCTTCCTTGATGCGCTTCTCGGCCAGTTGGATCTCCAGGTTCTGGAACTCCACTTCCTTGGTCAAGGAATCGTATTCACGGTTGTTACGGACCTTGGCTTGTTGCGCTTCGTACTTCTTGATCTGGGCTTTCGCGTCCTTGATCAAGTTGTTCTTATCGGTGACCTGGGTCTCCATTTCGGTGAGCTCATCCTGAAGCTTGTTCAGGCGGGTCTCCAGCCCAGCTACCTCATCTTCCAGGTCCTGCACTTCCAACGGAAGCTCACCGCGCTGTGTGCGGATCTTGTCCACCTGCGAATCGATGTGCTGCAAGCGGTACAGCTCAACGAGTTTCTCAGCTACCGTGATATCGGACTTGGATGAGGCAGGTGTTGCCTTACCGTTCTCAGAGGCGGATCTCGCCTCTTTCTCTTTCGCCGGAGCCTTCACGTCGCTCTTCGCCATGGGTCAAAAATGGTATATGGGATCCGTGACGTTTTCCGTCAAACGGACGGCAAAGGTAGGGAAAAGTTCCCCTAGCCTACGCTGTATCAGGTGCATGGTGAATTGTTCGCTCCCATAGTGCCCGATATCGGCTAAAAGCATACGGCCATCAGCCTCGAAGAACTCGTGGTACTTCACATCTCCGGTGAGGTATGCATCTACTCCTGCCGCCTTGGCCTTGCCGATGAGAAAAGCGCCTGACCCTCCGCACAATGCGACGCGTTGAACGGGCTTCCCCAGTAACCGGGTATGACGGACGGCTTTCAGGCGGAAGACTTCCTTCAATCGACCCAAGAACTCATTCTCGCTCAGTGGCTTGTCCCAGGCTCCTACCAAGCCACTTCCGATACCTTGATGGGCATTGTCCAAAGGGATCAGGTCGTAAGCCACCTCCTCGTATGGATGGGCTGCGTTCATGGCGCGTAGAATGGCCGCTTCTGTATGAGAGGAGTAGATGAACTCCAAGCGGGATTCGGCCTCGATGTTCCGCTTCCCGATCTCTCCAACAACCGGGTTGGCGCCTTGCCGTGGTCGGAAGGTGCCCTCTCCATCAATGACGAAACTGCACTCGTCGTAGTCGCCGATATGCCCACCACCCGCGTCGAAAACGGCCTTGCGCAGGATGTCCACGTGATCATTCGGAACAAAGACCACGAGTTTCCTCAATTGCCCGGGCTTGGGATCCAACACACCGGTCACCTTCAGGCCCAACCGAGCGGCGATCTCCGCGTTCACACCCGAGACCACATTATCCAAATTGGTATGGATGGCGTATAGCGCGATGTCATGCTTGATGGCCGCGAGGAGCGTTCGTTCCACATAACCCCTGGCTACCAGACTCTTGAGTCCGCGAAAAATGACCGGGTGATGGCTGATGATAAGCTGGCAGCCTTTGTCAACGGCCTCCTCCACGACCGCTTCAGTGCAATCCAGACAGACCAGCGCAGCGGTGATCTCTCTTTCCGGGTCGCCCACTTGAAAGCCGCTGTTGTCATAATCTTCCTGCAAGGAACGTGGAGCCCAGGCTTCGAGGGCGGAGGTCAATTCTTTGATGCGCATCTTTCGCCTTGAATGATCGTTCCCACAAAGAACGCGATGCTGCTCCGAAGGATCCTCCTATGGCCGTTCACCGCTCTGTACGGCGCACTGCTTCTCGCTCGGCATGCGCTGTATGATGGTGGTCTTCTGAAAAGTGAACGACCCGAAGTCGCGACGATCGCCATTGGCAACCTGGCCTTGGGAGGAACCGGGAAGACGCCGATGATGGAATTGGTGCTGCGGATCTTGGAGGGTACGGCACCCTTGGCCACATTGAGCCGCGGATATGGACGAGCCGATACGGATGTGCACGAAGTCCTGGAAAGCGATACGGCCGATGCTAGTGGTGACGAACCCGTACAGGTCAAGAGGAAGTTCCCACAGGTAAGGGTATTCGTCGGAGCGGACCGTGTGAAGGCCATTGAACATATTGAAGAACGGGTCGTAGAGGTGAAAGTCGTGCTGCTTGACGATGCCTTGCAACACCGCCGGTTGGACGCCGGCCTGAACATCCTGCTCACCACTTGGTCACGCCCATATTGCGATGATGCTTTGCTGCCCGCGGGAAGGCTCCGGGATCTTCCTTCCCGGGCCAAGGCTGCACACGTGGTAGTGGTGACCAAGTGCCCGGCTTTGCCCGATACGGCCGAACATGCGCGGTGGCGGGCACGCCTAGGGTTGACCGAAGGACAGCAATCGTTCTTCGCGGGGATCGGCTATGATGCCCCTTCGATCCGCGTAGTACCATCCGATGGGTCGAAGCCATCAGAGCATCGCAGTGACCCCGGAGCTCTGAACAGAACCAACTGCCTGCTGTTCACGGGCATTGCGGACCCTGCTCCTCTGGTCGCCCATCTGCGGTCCATTTCAGGTCAAGTTGAACACGTCGCCTTTTCCGATCACCACCCTTTTACACGCACCGACCTCCAACGCCTCGCCGACCGATACGCTAATTTCGCGGCCGGTCCGAAAATGCTGGTCACCACGGAGAAGGATGCCGCACGGCTTTCCTCATCCATCGAAGGAAGTCCTTTGGACGGGCTTCCTTTGGCGGTGATCGGTATGCGGACCATTATCCTGAATGAACCCGAACGCTTCGCCGAACTTATCCGTCACCATGTTACAACGCATTCAGCGCATCGCTGACCATTTGAAGAAGGCCACCGATGGCTTCGTACCGGAAACGGGCATCATCCTCGGCACTGGCCTCAGCGGTTTGGGCAAGGAGATCGACGTTCTGCACTCCATAGCGTACAGCGACATCCCGGAGTTCCCAGTGAGCACTGTACAAGGGCATCCGGGAAAATTGCTTTTCGGGATGCTTGGTGGTAAGCCTGTGGTGGCCATGCAAGGCCGCTTCCATTTCTACGAAGGATGGACCATGAGCGAGGTGGTCATGCCCGTACGCGTGATGAAATTCCTCGGGATCCAGCGACTTTTCGTGAGCAATGCATGCGGGGGTGTGAACCCGGCCTTCGAGACGGGCGACCTGATGATCCTGAACGACCACATCTGCCTTTTCCCGAATCCGCTGATCGGCAAGAACATCGACGAATTGGGACCACGCTTTCCAGACATGAGCGAGCCCTATGACCATAGCTTCATCGCCAAAGCCCAAGCCATTGCAGCAACTAATTCCATCAAGCTGCAAGTTGGAACGTACGTGGGACTTACGGGCCCCACGCTTGAAACGCCTGCGGAGTACAAATACATGCGCATCATCGGCGGTGATGCCGTTGGCATGAGCACCGTTCCAGAGGTGATCGCCGCTCGGCAGATGGGGATCCCCTGCTTCGCCATGAGCGTGATCACCGACATGGGCGTGGAAGGCCGTATCGAAAAGACCACGCACGAAATGGTGCAGCGCGTCGCAGAGAAGGCCGAGCCGAAGTTGACACTGATCATGCGTGAACTGATCGCCTCATGCTGAACAGGACCCTATTTCTTTTCTTGAGTGCTCTTTTTGCCGTCTCCACCTCGGCACAGGACAGCCTGAACGTGCATCGCTTGTTCAACTGGCAGGACCCCACCTTGCCCATCGGCGACAACGGCCTGCAGAACAAGTACAACGAAGTGTGGGGCTATGCGGCGAACGGTCGCGAGTATGCCATCATCGGCAGCACGACCGGCACGCATTTCATCGATGTGACACAACCTACAATGAGCATCCAGGTCGACCACGTACCCGGACGGTTCGGTGGCGCTGGCCTCGTGCATCGCGACATGCGCGTGTATGCCGATCATCTCTTCGTGGTCTGTGATGAAGGACCTAGTTCATTGCAAGTGATGGACCTGCGCTTCCTGCCGGATTCGGTGCACGTTGTCTACGATGACAACACGCTCTTCGCAAGGGTCCACAACATCGAGATCGATACGGTGAATGCACGCATGTACACCTGCGGTGGCAGCAGCCAGTTCAGCATCTTCTCCATCGCCGATCCAGCCGCGCCGGAACTGCTCGTGAATTGTGAAGCCTCCTTCCCTTGGTGGAACGGTGCGATCGGATACGTTCATGATTGCTTCGTGCGCGACAACATCGTTTGGACCAACGACCAGGATGCCTTGCACGTCATCGACTTTTCCGACCCTTTCAACCCGGAGATCATCGGAGCCCTGACCAGCTATCCTGACCAAGGCTACAACCACAGCGGTTGGATGAACGATGCAGGAACCCTGTATGCCATGGCCGATGAAACACACGGTTCACCGTTGAAGTTCATCGATGCGACGGACCCTTCGGACCTCAACATCCTTAGCACCGTTACCTCGGGCGTGGACCCCACGTCGATCCTGCACAACCCCTTCTTTACCGGCGACCGGGTACACGTGGCCTATTATTATGATGGGTACTGGGCATGGGATGCGGCCAACCCGCAGATGCCTGAATTGCTTGGTTACTACGACACGAATTCGGCCCCGAACGCAAACGGCTTCCGTGGTGCTTGGGGCGTATACCCCTACCTGCCCTCTGGCAACATTCTGGTCAGTGATATGCAAACGGGACTATGGGTCTTGGCCTACGACACCCCCACTGGAATGAACAGCGCAACGGTTCCTCCAGCATTCCGGATCGCACCGACCGTTACCAGCGGTACCGTGCGGGTGCAAGCATTCAAAGAGGATCCGACCTCGACATCGATCGAGGTCATCAACAGCAACGGGCAAGTGGTGCGAACAACCCCGCTCGGAAACCTGCGTTCGTTGGAAGTGGACCTTGCCGACCTTGCTGATGGCACCTATTTGATCGCCGTCGGCACGGGCGTGGATCGGTACACACAACGTGTGATCAAGACCAGCTTGCGATGACCCATTGGAGTGAGAACTACGAACTGGTCGTTGGCTTGGAGGTACACGCCCAGCTGATCACTGCAAGCAAAGCCTACAGCAGCGATCCGAACGCGTACGGTGATCATCCGAACACGAACGTGAGCGTGGTGACCTTGGGACATCCCGGCACGCTGCCGGTTGCGAACAAGAAGGTGATCGAGCACGCCATCCGTATCGGCTTGGCAACCAACTGCACCATTGCCCCATGGATGCACTACGCCCGCAAGAACTACTTCTACCCCGACCTACCGAAGGGCTACCAGATCACGCAGGACAAGACACCGATCTGCACCGGAGGTGTGGTTCATATTCCTGTCATGGCTGGTATCGGATACAAGCCGATCCGCATCACGCGGATCCATATGGAAGAAGATGCGGGCAAGAGCATCCACGATGTGGACCCCTTCAACACCTTGGTGGACCTGAACCGCGCTGGTGTGCCGTTGGTTGAGATCGTGAGCGAACCCGATATCCGCAGCGGACAGGAAGCCTATGACTACTTGGTGGAGATCCGCCGGTTGGTGCGCTACCTGGACATCTGTGATGGCAACATGGAGGAAGGCAGCTTGCGGTGCGATGCGAACATCAGCCTTCGACCGAAAGGCGTCGAAGCGTTCGGAACTCGTTGCGAGGTCAAGAACATGAACAGCTTCCGCAATGTGATGCGGGCCATCGAGTTCGAGGCGCAACGGCAATCCGAGATCCTTTCGGCCGGTGGTACCATCCACATGGAAACGCGCACATTCGATGCAGCAAAAGGAGCCACGGTGGGTATGCGCAGCAAGGAATTGGCGCACGACTACCGCTACTTCCCCGAGCCGGACCTGCAGCCGATCACCGTGACGGAAGCAACGAAAGCAGCGATCCGGAAAGCCATGCCACCCTTGCCGCGCGAACTGCGGGCGAAATACACCGGCACCTTCGGCTTGAGCGAATACGATGCGGGCATCCTCACCGATGATCGGGACACGGCCTTGTATTACGAGGCAGTGATCACTGGCACGACGAATTACAAGGGTGCGGCGAACTGGGTGATGGGCGATGTGCGCGCTTGGCTGAACGAGAACGGGCTCACCATGAATGACTTTCCGGTCGCGGCGGAACGGCTGGCCGAACTCGTTCAACTGATCGATGGCGGCAAGGTGAGCCACACCATCGCCAGTCAGAAATTGTTCCCGTTGATGCTCGTGACACCAACCGTATCCGTCGTGGAGCTGGCAACGAAGAACGATCTATTGCAAGATAACGATGAAGGCCTCATCGACCGTATCATGAAAGACGCGATGACCGCTTACCCGGACAAGGTCGAGGCCTATCGCAAAGGCAATAAAGGACTGCTCGGCCTCTTCATGGGTGAGGTGATGAAAGGCACCAAAGGCAAGGCCGACCCCAAACGCGCCAATGAAGTGGTGCGCCGACTTTTGGACAACGACAACGCATGACCCCAATGAACCGCAACTTGTTCCTTCTTCTCATCTGTTCGATCGCTTTGGCATGCAACGGCCCTGGCGGCGGACGCTCCATCGAACTTGCCATTGAAGGCGCCGGTGGAAAGACCGTCTACTTCGATCGCTTCGAGAACAACCAACCCTACCGTGTTGATTCCGTGGTGTTGGATGCTTCCGGGAACGGCTCGATGCACATTCCTCAGCTTCCGCTCGACTTCTATCGCATCCTCTTGGACAATGAACAATTGATCGTCGCGTTGGATACGGCCGAAAGCTTGGAGGTGACCGCAAATGTCGGCTCACTTGCTACACCTGCATCGATCACCGGATCGAAACACAGCGAAGCTCTGCATGCGTTCTATGAGCAGGCCAGTGCATTTGATAAGAAGAACCAGGAGTTGCGCGCCACGATCTCGGCCGGTGGTGAAGCTGAGGCGATCACTGAACTGAACACCTTGAACAGCACGTTCTACGCGCAGTGCAAGGACTTCGTGAAGTCGAACATGTCCTCGCCGGCAGCCTTGACGGCGCTCGGGAAACTGAACATGGATCAGGAGTTGACGCTCTTTACCCAAGTGCGCGACAGCCTGCGGAAGACCATGCCTCGCTCCGGCTTCTTCGCCATGTTCCGTGATCAAGTGGACCGCATGGATCAACAGCGGATCGCCATGAAAGCGCAAGAGGAAGAGATGAAACGGTTGAGCAACCTGCTCCCCATCGGCAGCGAAGCGCCGGAGATCCGCCAGCAGACACCGGATGGTGGCACGCTTGCCCTTAGTGACTTGCGCGGCAAAGTGGTGCTGATCGATTTCTGGGCGAGCTGGTGCCGTCCGTGCCGGATCGAGAACCCGAACGTGAAGCGCGTTTACGAGCGCTATGCGAAGAAGGGCTTCGAGATCCTCGGGGTATCGTTGGATCGTGATCATGCATCGTGGGTGAAAGCGATCAAGGACGATGGCTTGCCATGGAAACACGTGAGCGACCTCGGCTATTGGAACAACGCCGCAGCACAGGAATACGGCGCGCAGAGCATCCCATACACCGTGCTCGTGGACCGTGATGGGAAGATCCTCGACAAGGGCCTGCGTGGCGAACAACTCGAGGCCCGGCTTGCCCAGTTGATGGGGTCATGACAAGAGGATACGTCATCGCCATGTTGTGCGGGCTTTATTGCAGCCCGCTCGTTACATGGGGACAGACGTATTTCCAGCAACAGGTGGATTACACGATCGAGGTGCGGTTGGACGA
Source organism: uncultured Bacteroidota bacterium (assembly GCA_902826215.1). Taxonomy (GTDB): domain Bacteria; phylum Bacteroidota; class Bacteroidia; order Flavobacteriales_F; family PHOS-HE28; genus PHOS-HE28. The sequence goes on along the minus strand of CADEDY010000003.1, from coordinate 157,891 downwards.
TTCCGGCCACATGCTGCACGGGAGCGAGCGTTTCGTTTACACCAACAACAGCATGACCACCTTGGACACGCTGTGGATCCATCTGTGGCCGAATGCCTATCGCGAAAAGCACACAGCGCTCAGTGATCAACTCGCAGATGGCGGGGATCTGGACATGCATTTCGCCGCGGAAGAAGAGCGCGGTTGGATCGATAGTCTAGACTTCACAATCTGGGACGCCAAGAGACTTACCAAAGACCTCGAAGTTGTAGACCTGAGACCGTTGCAATGGGGCTATCACACCGAACACGTGGACATCGGATGGATCAAGCTGAACGAAGGGCTCATGCCCGGTGCATCGGTCACTATTTCCACGCCATTCCGCGTGAAGATCCCGAGCGGGAAATTCTCGCGCCTCGGTCATACCGGGCAGGCCTATTACATCACGCAGTGGTACCCGAAGCCTGCAGTATTCGATGCACAAGGTTGGCATGCCATGCCGTATCTCGGCAATGGCGAATTCTACAGCGAATATGGTTCGTTCGATGTGACGATCACGCTGCCAGACAATTACGTGGTTGGCGCCACAGGTGTTCTGCAGAACGAGAGTGAGCGTGCTTGGATGGACTCACTTGCAGTGCTTCCGAATGCCGATGCTCGCCGTTTCAAGGCGGAGTTCCAGCGCAAGGCACTCAATACTTTCCCTGGTTCTTCACCACAAACCAAGACCATTCGTTTCACGCAGGATCGTGTGCATGATTTCGCTTGGTTCGCGGACAAACGCTTCATCGTCCGCAAGAGCGAGGTGGCTCTTCCTGTCAGTGGTCGTACGGTCACGACCTGGGCGCTCTTCACACCGAAGAACGCCGAGCTGTGGAGCGATGCGGTGAGCTACGTGAACGAGAGCGTGAAGGTCTACAGCGAACGGCTGGGCGACTACCCATATGACGCGTGTACCGCGGTGGACGGCACGATCAGCGCGGGCGGCGGTATGGAGTATCCGATGATCACGATCATCGGGGACATGGGCGACAAGATGGGGCTGGACAACGTGATCGCGCACGAGGTCGGCCACAACTGGTTCTACGGCATCCTTGGAAGCAACGAACGGGATCATGCATGGATGGATGAAGGCATGAACAGCTTCGTGGAACTGTTGTACATGCGGAAACGTTATCCGAGCAGCGGGTTCAACATTGGTCTACCGGGCTTGAAGAAGCTCACCCGAGGCACGACGGATGCGCACCGGCTGCAAAGTGAACTGGGGTATCGCTTGAACGCAAGGCGCAACCTCGACCAACCGCTTTCGCTCACCTCCAGCGCGTTCACCGAGATCAATTATGGAACGATGGTCTACATGAAGACCGCGTTGATCATGGACCACCTCCTAGCTTACCTCGGCGAGGAGACCATGGACCGCTGCCTGCACGCCTACTTCGAGGAGTGGAAGTTCAAACACCCGCAGCCGGAGGATATGCGAGTGGTGTTCGAGCGGGAGAGCGGTCAAAAGCTCGATTGGTTGTTCGTGCATCTTTTGACAACGGACCTCAAGTTGGATATCAAGGCTCGAAAACTACAAAGGAGAGAAACCGACCAACGATCAAGAGTCACCGTGGTTACAAGGTGTAATAGTCCTTTTCCAGTACCCGTGACGGGTTATAGTGGTCTGGATAGTCTTGGAACCGAATGGATCATGGCTGAACCAAGATGGATGAACCCTACTTGGGAACTATTGAGCATGGACCCGGACCGCGTCGTCATCGATGCCAACAACCGCACCCTCGACATCGACCGCCGCAACAACGAAGTGCGCAGCTACGGCCTCTTCAAACGGTACAAAGCTCCACGGTTCGAATGGCTTGTGGGCTTGGAGCGCAACGATCGTCGATCCATCTACTATGCCTTGTTACCTGCGTTCAACGGCAACGATGGTTTCCAACTGGGTGCAGCATTGCGCAACACCACCTTCCCTTCCCAACGCACCGAATGGGTGGTGGCACCGCTCTATGGTTTCGCAAGCGAACGCTGGGGTGGCGCAGGCAGGATCGAACACCACTTCGACCGGATGCGCAGTCGGATGTTCCAGAACATCGATGTTGGTGTCAGCGCTCGTTCCGCCTCCGAATTCCGAGATCACGATGCGATCGCTTGGTACGATAAGGTTTCGCCCTACATCAACTTCGACCTGAAGCGCGACCCGTTGACCAGGCCATGGCAGCATCGGTTGGGACTGCGGGGTGTGTATTTGAACAACGCCTCGCGCGTGTCGACACCGGATGATCGATCCATCACGACCAACGTCGAGACCTTCTACACCGAATTGACCTACCGGGCCGAAGACAAGCGCAAGCTCCACCGCTCGTTGATCGCTCCGACGATCACCCAACAGGCCGACTTCCTCCGAGCGTCGCTGGAACTGCGGCAGGCTTTCGCAGTGGACGGTCACGGTCATGAGCTGCGGTTGCGCGCCTTCGTGGGATCCTTCTTGTGGAAGCGCGATGATCGGCTGAACAACGGCCTGGCCGCTTGGGGCCTGAGCTGGGGCACGGAGGATCTGCTCTACGACCATGCCTATCTGGAACGCAACGCCCGCGATGCCTTCTTCGCTCGGCAGTACAACACCCAACAAGGGGCCTTCAAAACACCTTTCCTACAAGGCGGGAGCGATACGTGGATCGGCGCCATCAACGCGGAGTTCGACCTGCCCGTTCCGTTGCCGATCGCGCTCTTCGCCAGTGCAGGCATGGTACCCATCACGACCGTCACACCAGAAGGCCGCAGCACCGGTACGGCGACCTATTTCGAAGGCGGCATCGGGATTGTGGCGATCCGTGATGTGTTGGAGCTCTGGGTGCCGTTGGTCGTGAGCAAGCGCATCGCCGACGAGGAGAAGTTCCTTGATCGCACCGTGACCGACCGGATCCGTTTCATCTTCGCACTGCAAAAGCTCGACCCCACACGAGCACTGCGCAACCTCAAACCGTGAATACGCGCATCTACTTCCTCGGCGACTTCCACCTCGGCGTGCCTAACGCGGAAAGCAGCTTGGTCCGAGAAAAACGCATCGTCGCATTTCTGGATGAAGCGGCGAAGGATGCCACCGAGATCATCCTCATGGGTGATCTGTTCGACTTCTGGTTCGAGTACAAACGAGCCGTGCCCCGAGGGTACGTTCGCTTTCTCGGCAAGCTGGCTGAGTTGACCGATCGCGGGATCCCCGTTCACCTCTTCATCGGCAACCACGACATGTGGATCTTCGACTACGTGCCGAAGGAGACCGGCGTGATCGTGCACCGCGAACCGATCGAGCGTACCATCAACGGCAAGCATTTCCTGATCGGACATGGTGACGGACTCGGGCCAGGAGATCATGGCTACAAGTTCATGAAGAAGATCTTCCGCAACCCGGTGTGCCAGTGGCTCTTCGCCCGCATGCACCCGAATTTCGGGCTCTGGCTCGGCGATTTCTGGAGCGGCCGCAGTCGCAAGAAGAGCTATGCCAACGACCGAAAATGGCTCGGCGAGGACAGCGAATGGCTGGTGCAGTATTGCAAGGAAGAGCTAACGAAGAAGCACTACGATTATCTGCTCTTCGGGCACCGGCACCTGCCGATCGACATGCCCGTTGGGCCGAACAGCCGCTACATCAACCTCGGTGATTGGATCACCTACTTTACCTACGGCATGTTCGATGGAACGGCGCTGACCCTGATGAAGCGGACGAGCGATGGGGCATTGAGCGGGGATCTGCGGATTGAGGGTGGGCCGGCGGTCTAGCGGAAATTTTCGGACTCGAGTCAAGCACGATATCTCGAAGTATGAAGAACAGAACATTGCGAGCACTACTTCTTGCGATGGCGGTAATGAGCATCCTCGGCGGACTAGGCCTTGGAGTCGGTTACATCTCTGCACTTGCCGCCGACCACGTTGACGTCAGGATCCTCATGGCAGTTTTCATCCTCATTGTAGTTCTTGCCTTGGTCTACTCATTCACCATCGACAACAAGGACAAGAATGAACAGAAGAGAAGTATCCATCTGTACTTTGACATTGGCAGAAGAATCTTCAAGGCACACGAACCCGAATTTGAAGCCTATTACAGCAAATACATGAACAGCAAGCCAATAGTGTTGAGGCCAATAGATGTCCTTGCACGCTTTGCAGACCAAAAGGAGCTATCGCTGATAATCGATTGGAGAGGGGAAGGGCATGAAGGAGAGATCCAGGACTTCGTCGCCTCGAAAGTCGACAAGGAGATCAATTGGTCTAAAACGCTCAAGCTAAGAGAAAGCAATGTTGGTGGCGAAACGAGAGATGGAAAGTTCATCATCCGTCTATTCCAGGCGATTGAGAAGGACCTGGAAAACACTCGCCATCATCTACTCTTCTTCGACTTAGGAGGTGACTCATATGTTCTCATGGTTTCGGATCCCGCGGCCCATGAAACCATCATAAGCACAAGGGGCATTGAACTTCATGGAGCTAGGAAATTCAGAACATGACCAGCTCATCCAACGGTTGATGAAATCCAAACACAAGCCTGTGGTCAACTCAAGCAGCCCCTATCCAAGTGATAGCCCCCGCTTGAAGCAACGAACATTGGGTTGAAGAAGTAGGCCAATGAAGCCTGCATATGATTAGCGCAGGCCCGTTAAGGGCGCTTGTTCGCTTATCGACCATTAGCCAGCAACTACTTCCCAAGCTGCACCACCAGATCCACCAACCGCGAGCTGTACCCGTACTCATTGTCGTACCAGCCCATCACCTTCACCATGTCGCCTACCACACTGGTAAGGAGCGAATCGAAGATGCAGCTGTTGGGGTCGCCGACGATGTCGATGCTGACAATGGGGTCGGCGGTGAAGCGCAGGATGCCTTTCAGTGAACCCTCGGCCTGTTGCTTGAAGTAGGCGTTGATCTCTTCCGCAGGCACCAACTTCTTGACCCGGCAGGTGATGTCGGTGATGGATCCATCGGGCACGGGAACACGGATGCCACCGCCACCCAGGCGACCATCCAATTCGGGGAAGATGCGCGTGATCGCTTTCGCTGCGCCAGTGGTCGTCGGCACCATGCTCACGGCGGCGGCACGGGCACGACGCAGGTCCTTGTGTGGCGCATCGTGCAACCGTTGATCGCCCGTGTAGCTATGAACGGTCGTGATGAAGCCGCTCTCGATGCCGCACAGTTCATGGACCAACTTGATCATGGGTGCTGCGCAGTTCGTCGTACACGAAGCATTGGAGATGATCTGATCGTCCTTCGACAATATGTGATCGTTCACGCCAAGCACCACGGTCTTGATATCCGGATCCTTCGCCGGTGCGGATAGGACGACCTTCTTCGCACCCGCCTTGATGTGTGCCATTGCGGTCTCTCGAGTGAGGAAATGTCCGGTGCATTCGATCACGACATCGATGCCGAGATCACCCCACGGCAACTGCGCTGGATCCTTCTCCGAATAGGCTTTCACCTTCTTGTTGCCGAGGATGAGGTGCGTTTCATCGTACCCCACTTCGCCCGGGAAAACACCATGCACCGAGTCGTACTTGAACAAGTGCGCCAACGTGTGGTTGTCCGTCAGGTCGTTCACGGCGACGAGTTCGATGTCGGTACGGTCCTGAAGTAATCGAGCGGTCACGCGACCGATCCGTCCGAATCCATTGATGGCAACACGGGTCATGTTCGAGGGTGGGAATTAGCACGGTGGATCCCATGGATGGGCCGTGCATGGGTAAAAGAGGAGATCGGATACCACAGAAGGGATTCTCTGATCATAGATCGAAGAGATGCTTCTCGGCATGGTAACTACTGCGAACGAGCGGTCCACTTTCCACGTAGCGGAATCCCTTCTCCAACCCGATGGTCTTGAATCGAGCGAAACGATCGGGATGGATGAATTCTGCCACCGGCAGATGCGCCTTGGTGGGTTGGAGGTACTGTCCGAGCGTTAGGATATCGACACCCACGCTACGGAGATCATCCATGCTCTCCTCCACCTCGGCATCCGATTCGCCCAAGCCGAGCATGATGCCGCTCTTGGTGCGCAATCCGGCGCGTTTCGAGCGCATCAGCACTTCCAAACTGCGGTCGTACTTGGCTTGGATGCGCACCTGCTTGGTGAGGCGGCGAACGGTCTCCAAGTTGTGCGAGAGGATGTCCGGTGCGGCTTCGGTGACCACTTCCAGGTTCTCCCACTTCCCTTGGAAATCGGGAATGAGGGTTTCCATGGTCGTACTCGGTGTACGCCGACGGATCGCGCGGATGGTGCGCGCCCAGATGTCGCTGCCGCCATCCTTCAGATCATCGCGGTCCACACTCGTGATCACGCAATGCATCACACCCATCAGCTCCACACTGCGCGCAACGCGAGCCGGTTCGAACGGATCCACTGCATCGGGCCTTCCGGTGGCGACGGAGCAGAAACCGCAACTGCGTGTGCACACGTTGCCCAGGATCATGAACGTGGCGGTACCTGCGCCCCAGCACTCGCCCATGTTCGGGCAATTGCCGCTCTGGCAAATGGTGTGCAGCTTGTGCTCACTGACGATACCGGCCACTTTGCGGTAATTCTCGCCGGTCGGCAATTTCACGCGCAACCAGCTCGGCTTCTT
>CADEDY010000003.1:0-151288 GCA_902826215.1 uncultured Bacteroidota bacterium | reverse complement strand
CATCACGTGTACTTCTTGCCGAACTGCAAGGCCAGATAGAATTCGAAAAAGAACTGCTTGTTCACCACGCCTTCCAGATCGGCCATGATCGGCAAAACGGTCGGGTAGGCATCCATGGTCGCCCCGACTTCGATACCCTTCAGCCCCGTGGTTTGACCGGAATACTCGAAGCTGAAGGCGATGCGTCCGAAGCCGCCCGGGTACACCTTCATCTCGTTGAGGCCATTGAACCAGCTGGCACGGCCGTAGATGTTCTGCACATCATGTACCGCCGGATCATAGCGCTCCACAACGATGTTCGCGTAGGGAATGCGATCCGGCTTACCGATCTGCAAGTACACGGGCTTCAACAACCCCAACGATGGCCCCACACCCCAGATGAAATTCACTTCCACCCCAGAGCGACGGATCTTGTCGGTGATCTGGATCTTTTGCCCCACTGTCGGTCGAACCACCAGCAGTGAATTGGACTTGCCGTAGAAGTAACCACGTGAATCCTCGTAGTACGGATTGAAGCTCTTCACCTCCTTCGGGTGCTTCATCCCGACGACCTCCACGCCCAACAAGCGACGACGCTCAGCCGTGCTATAGGTGGCGTGATAGAATTGCAATCCCCAGCCATCGCCGTGGATCAGGATGCCGCCATACAGTTCGCGCTTGAACGGCACACGGGTCTCCTCATAGATCGTCTGTTGGGCGCACACCGAAGTGGCCATCAGCAGAAGAAGTGAAAGTGGGAGGAAAGGCCGCATCGTGCGCAGGTCCACAAAGTTAAGGGTCCAACGCTACCTTTCCCGCCTACCGTATCAGACCCGAACCCATGGATACCGCTACCGTTGCATACCTAGGAGAACTCCGGACCGAAGCGACCCACGTGCGCAGTGGGAACGTGCTCATCACCGATGCCCCGCTCGACAACAAGGGCAAGGGTGAAGCCTTTTCGCCGACGGACCTGCTGGCGACCAGCTTGGCGAGTTGCATGATGACCTTGATGGGCATCGCGGCTGATGAGAAAGGGATCGCCCTGAACGGCCTGAATGCCCGCGTGGTGAAGCACATGTCCACCGCTCCGAGGAAAGTCGAGCGGATCGAAGTGCATGTTGAAATGGACGGGAACGGTCTAGGGGATCGCGAACGTGCCATTCTGGAGAACGCGGCCCGCACGTGTCCGGTGGCGCGCAGCCTACGAGAGGACCTTGTGCAGGACCTCCATTTCACGTACCGCTGATCAGCGATATCCGGGAACAATGAAGCCCGGACCTTGGGGCCCGGGCCTGGATGACCTTGTTGTTAAGGATCGCCCTAGACCGGCTTCTCGGCGGGAACGTTGTTCACCTTACCATAAGCTGGGCAGGAGTGCGAGGAACTGCATGCCGTGAGGGCAGCACTAACCAGAAGCACTACAGCGATCAGTTGGAACACCTTTTTCATCGTTCTTTCGTTTGATCCGTGTGGGTACAGGTGCGTTCTACGGCATCCCACCTCACAAAGTTAGCCCTCGGAACGAATGCGCCTTCAAAATGTTTCAACACCTTGTTGGTCGAACTTCGGGACCTTCTTCCCCACGGATGGATAACGCGCAACAACGACCGGATATTGGCGATGGCTGGTACGAAGTGCTCGCCGATACATTCGCAGCGGACGGTTTCGCACAATTGAAGCGCTTTCTCGTGGATGAAAAGGCCAGCCACACGGTGTTCCCCAAGGCGCGGAACATCTTCGCAGCGTTCCATGCCACGCCCTTCGAGAAGGTGCGGGTGGTGATCCTCGGGCAGGACCCCTACCACGGTCCAGGCCAGGCGCATGGCCTTTCCTTCTCTGTACCGGCAGGTGTTCCCGCTCCGCCGTCCTTGGTGAATATCTTCAAGGAACAGCAGCGCGACCTCGGGATCCCGATACCGACCACGGGTGATCTGACCCCATGGGCACAACAAGGCGTCCTGCTCTTGAATGCCACGCTGACCGTGCGTGCCGGAGAGGCCGGCTCCCACCAGGGCCGGGGCTGGGAACCCTTCACCGATGCCGTGATCCGCAGCATCTCGGAAAAGCACAACGGTGTCATCTTCTTGTTGTGGGGCCGCTTCGCGCAGCAAAAGGCTGAATTGATCGATGCGCAGCGCCACTACCTGCTCCGTGCGCCTCACCCTTCGCCCCTTTCCGCGCATCGTGGCTTCATCGGCTGTGGCCACTTCTCGAAGGTGAACGAACTCCTTGCCGCCCAAGGAAAGCCGACCATCGACTGGTCCCTGCCATGAAGTTGATGCAACGCGCGATGATCCTTCTGTTGTGGCTGACTCCTTTGCTTGGCCTCGCACAGCGCCATGTTGTCGTGCTCGAGCCCGATACAGCACTGCCGCGCAAATGGATGCGGCCCGTGCAGCTTGCATCGATCGGGCTGGTGCAGGCCAATGTCGCGAAACAGATCGCCTTTCTTCAAGGCAAGGGGTATTTGGAAGCCTCTTGCGACACGTGTTACACGCAGGAGGATACCAGCCGATGTCCCATCACCGTGGGTCGCGAATACCGCTGGGCGAAACTTTCCGCCGGAGGCGTTCCGGCAGAGATCGCCAGCGAGGCCAACTTCCGCGATAAGCTCTACACCGATGTCCCGATCAACCCCGTGCAGGTGGGGCGATTGTTCACATCGCTTCTCCGCCGAAGTGAGAACAACGGCTACCCCTTCGCCAAAGTGTGGCTGGATAGCTTGACCACCTTAGGGGATGGGCTGCAAGCCACGGTGCGCCTGGACCAAGGTCGCTTCGTGCGGTACGACAGTGTGGTGGTGCGCGGTACGGTAAAGACGAGCATGCGTTACCTCTATTCCAGCATCGGCATTCGACCGGGTGATATGTACAACGAAAGCCTGCTCGAGGCGGTGGAGCAGCGGTTGAAGGAGCTCCCCTTCGTCACACAGCGGCAACGACCCTATGTGCAATTCACGCCGGAGAACACCAAGCTCTTCCTCTTCCTCGATGCCAAGAAAGCCAGTTCCATCAACGGCATCATCGGCCTGCAACCCGACCCCAACACCGGCAAGATCTCCTTCACCGGCGACCTGGACCTGCGACTGCGCAATGCCTTGAAACGTGGCGAGGCCATCGAACTGAATTGGCGCCGCCTGCAGAACGCCACGCAGGACCTGAAGATCCACGTGAACCTGCCGTATGCCTTCAACACGCCCTTCGGTGTGGATGGCATGCTGAAGCTCTTCAAACGCGACACCACTTTCTTGGAACTCACCGCGCGGGCGGGCATCGAATACCTGATGACGCGTGGCGACAAGGTGACCTTGTTCGTGAACAGCAAGAGCAGCGATCGCCTCGGCAGCAATGCCATCGCGCAACCCGGCCTGGCCGATGTCTCACTCGTGAGCTATGGGCTTGGGATCTTCCGGGAGCGGTATGATTACCGCTTCAATCCACGGCGGGGACATGCCGTGCAACTCGATGGTTCAGCCGGTCGCAAACGGACGAGTCAAGCGGTCTTCGGCCAGTTGGAGCAGGCACCCGAGATCCGCACGGTGCAGTTGCAGATCGACGGCGCAGTGGCCACATACATCCCGATCGCACGCAGGAGCACTTTCAAGTTGGCCGCACAGGGCGGGCGGATGCTCAACGACAACCTGTACGTGAACGAACTCTACCGCATCGGTGGTCTGAAGACCTTGCGCGGTGCGGATGAAGCGTCCATCCAAGCCTCGTCCTACGTGATCGGCACCCTGGAATACCGCTTCCTCTTCGAGGAGAACTCGAACTTCTTCCTCTTCGCCGACCAAGGTTGGTGGGAACGGAAACTGCAGGACGAATTCACGACCGACACCCCACTTGGATTCGGCTTGGGCACCACCTTCGAGACCAAAGCGGGCCTGTTCAGCCTCACGTACGCACTAGGCCAACAGTTCGACAACCCGGTGCTTTTGCGAGGCGGTAAAGTGCATTTCGGATTCATCAGTTTGTTCTGAGGGGGGGCCCCACCGGATAACTCCGCTTTAACTTCGTTTCCATGCTGCGAGGATGTTCAGCCTTCTTGGCACTGGCTCTTCTCTCGAGCATGTCCAATTCCGGTGGACCACCTCGGCAGGCGATCGTGGACCTGCTGCTGGAGTACATGGATTCGCGCTACCCGCAACGACCGCAAGCGCCGGACCTGCTCTATGTTTCGGTGCAACGGCAAATGCTCTTCCACGTGCATGAAGGACGGTCGGTGGCCACCTACCCTATTTCAACGGCGATGGCGGGGTTGGGGTCGGAACAGGACAGCTACCGCACCCCGACCGGCCTGCATCGGGTGAGCGAGAAATTCGGTGATGACGTGCCGCCGTTGGGCATTCTGAAGGACCGTGAATTCACAGGCGAATTCGCCGACACGGATTTCGCCGGGATCGATAAGGACTGGATCACCTCGCGGATCCTCTGGCTCGAAGGCTTGGAACCCGGCGTGAACCAAGGCGCGAACGTGGACAGCCATGAACGGTACATCTACATCCACGGCACGGCGAACGAAAAGTCCATCGGCACCGCTAGTTCCATGGGATGCGTGCGGATGCGGAATGCGGATGTGATGGAACTGTATGGCCGGATCCCCGTGGGCACCTTGGTGGTGATCCTCGATAATTGAGGCACCCGCTGTCCGTACCTTCGCACAAGGTGATGGATATGCTCGCTTTGTTACTGGGGTTGGTCATCGGGCTGCTGATCGGCGGCATCGGATATGGCTGGTGGTCGCGCGGAAAGGACTCCGGCGCCATCAACGCCTTGCGCGAACAGCACACCACCGAGCGGATCGATCTCGAGCGGCGCATCGCCGAGCAGCAGCAACACGCCCAAGAGCGTGTGCGTGAAGCGATGGACCTGAACGCATCGCTCGCAGCAGAGACCGAACGCAACCGCGGTCTTCAGGAAAAGCTGGACAACCAACAAGCTGATCTCGAAAAGGCGCAAGCTCGCATGACCACGGAATTCGAAGTGATCGCGAACAAGCTGCTCACGGCGCGGGGCAAGGAACTGAACGAACAACAGAACGAGAAGTTGGATGTCATCCTGAAGCCTCTTCAGACCAAGATCAAGGACTTCGAGGAACAGGTGCGGAAGGCTTACGAGACAGAGGGAAAGGAACGTCACTTGTTGAAGAGCGAGGTGGCCAAGTTGGTGGAACAGAACCAGCGCCTGAGCAAGGATGCGGACAACCTCACCAAAGCCCTGAAAGGCGATTCACAAGCCCAAGGCGCTTGGGGCGAAATGCTCTTGGAGAAGCTGCTGGACGGCTCGGGTCTGGTGAAAGGCCAGGAGTACAGCATGCAGGAAAGCACCACGCTCGCCGATGGTTCGCGGCTGCGCCCGGATGCGGTGATCTTCCTGCCCGACGACAAACACCTGATCATCGACTCGAAGGTTTCGCTGCTGCACTATGATCGCTTCACCGCCAATACCGACGAGGCCGAGCGCGATCGTTTGTTGAAGCAACACGTGGACAGCCTGCGCGCGCATGCGAAAGGCTTGGGTGAGAAGGATTACACCAAACTCTACGGCGTCCAGAGCGTCGACTTCGTGCTGATGTTCGTGCCGATCGAACCGGCATTCCTGTTGGCGTTACGCGAACGTCCGGAGATCTTCCAAGAGGCCTACGACCGCCAAGTGGTAATGGTGACGCACAGCACCTTGATGGCCACCTTGCGCACCATTCATGGGATCTGGAAGAACGAGCGCATTGCCCGCAATCACATCGCGATCGCTGATCGGGCTGGGGCTTTGTACGAGAAATTCGTCGGCTTCACCGAGGATCTGGGGCGCATCGGCAAGCATGTGAACGATGCCAAGGACAGCTATGAGAAGGCTTTGGGCAAGTTGAGCGAAGGCTCGGGCAATCTCGTGCGTCAAGTTGAAATGCTGAAGGAATTGGGTGCGAAGACCAACAAGGCCCTGCACCCTAAATTGCTCGAACGTGCGTTGGATGTGACAACGGACCCCATTGACGGATGAAGGCGAACGGCATCATCGGATCATTGATCATCGCGCTCCTTTTCTCGGCGTGCACGTCCTCCGCGCCGATGAACAAGCGCGACAACTTCTCCTACCTCTATGGCAAGGGTGGCGGGCAAATGCAATTGCAGGCGCGTGTGCACCACACCAGTCCGGAGCGTTCGCGGGTGTACTACAAACTGAGCACGAAAGACCTTTTGTACAAGAGCGATGGCACAGGTGGTCCCTTCCATGCGGTCGTGCGGATCAGCTACGAATCGTACGATGCCTTCGGATCGAAGAACCTGTTGGACAGCGCCAGCACCATCATCGATGACGAAAGCCTGGATCCCGGTGAGGACAAGGAGCTGATCGGCAGTATGGACCTGAGCCGCAAAGAGCATCGCTCCTTCGTATTGAAGGTGATGGCGCGCGACCTCAATCGGGATCAGCAGAGCACCGTTTTCCTCCGCGTGGACAAGGATGGCGTAGGATCGAGCCAATACTTCATGCCGGAAGACACGGCCAAAGGGCTCCCGCTCTTCACGGATCATTTCAAAGGCGGTGCGGTGCGCGTGCGCTGCGAAACCTGCACAGGAATGACCCTGTATGGTGACCATTTTCCGGCTCACACCACCTTGCCGACCCCGGTCTTCACCACCTCCGGGAACAGTAGCAGCAACACCTCCAAGCCGGACAGCAGCTTCCGGGTATCGGTCAACGAAGACGGGGTCTTCACGCTCGATCTTCAACGGCCTGGCATGTACCGCGTGCGCACCGATACGACCCGGGAAGCCGGATACGTGCTCCATTCCGTGGTGGAAGCCTATCCCTTGGTCACCTCCACGGACGACCTGCTGAAGCCGCTGCGGTACATCACCTCCAACCAGGAATACGACCGGATCTCCAAGGCGACCAATGTGCGGCAATCCATTGAACGGTTCTGGATCGATGCGGCCGGTGATCGAGAGCGCGGCCGGGAGGCGATCCGCATCTACTATGGGCGTGTGGAGAATGCCAATCGCCATTTCACCGCCGATGTGGAAGGCTGGAAGACCGATCGTGGCTTGGTCCACATCATCTTCGGAACGCCCACTTCGATCTATAAGAACGACCTGAACGAGACCTGGATCTACGGCGAGGAGAACAACCTCATGAGCCTCACGTTCACCTTCACGCGCCGCAACGGTGCCTTGAACGAGAACGACCTGGTGCTCCAACGCGACCCGATGCTGAAAGGCGCCTGGTACAGGAACGTGGAGAGCTGGCGCAACGGTCGGGTCTACCAGAACTAGTTGAACGTTGGAGAGAGAGGTCAGTTGGTCCTCCAGCGCTCAATTTCTTCCACTTGAGCCTGATCAACTTCAATAACCCCGACCTTCGCGCCATGGCATCCAACGATATGGTCTGCGGCGTTTGGCCGGTGATCGAAGCACTTCGGGCGGGAAAGAACATCGAGAAGCTCCTGATCCGTCGTGAGGCCGGTGGCGATGGGATCCGCGAGATCCGTCAATTGGCCATGGACCGCGAGATCCCGTGGCAACCCGTGCCCCTTGAAAAGCTGGATCGGCTGACGAAGATCGAGCACCAAGGGGTGATCGCCTTCCTGAGCCAAGTGGAAGAACAGGACCTCAACGAGGTGATCTCCATGGCCTACGAGCGCGGTGAAACACCCTTGATCCTTGCTCTGGACAGCGTGACCGATGTGCGGAACATGGGCGCCATAGCCCGCAGTGCCGAGTGCTTCGGGACGCATGCGTTGCTTGTTCCCAAAATGGGTACCGCGCGTTTGGGTCCTGATGCCGTGAAGAGTTCTGCCGGCGCATTGCTTCGTAAGCCGGTTTGCCGGGTGACCCGTTTCACCGATGGTCTGAAGGTGGCCCGCGACCATGGCCTACGGATCGTTGCTTGTACCGAGAAAGGCACCATGGACCTGGCCGATGCCGATCTGAGCGGCCCCTTGGTTCTTGTGATGGGCGCTGAGGATGAAGGCATCAGCGATGCCGTGATCCGCATGGCCGATGACCTCGTCCGGATCCCCATGGCAGGCGAACTCGGTTCGCTCAACGTTTCGGTAGCCGCTGGGATCGTGCTGCACGCCGCCCTGCTTCAACGGCGCACGACCGACTGACCGTCAATGACATAAGCCGTTCTTCGGCTTGAGGAACCCCTGCCTTGGTAATTCAAGGCAGGGGTTTCGTCGTTCAGGGAACCTTTCCGGTCGATCACGGGTATAAAAGCCCCAGATCCAACCCAAGGGCGCTCATAAGGACCACTCATCCGGCGCAATTATGGAACGAAAAGGACATGAATCACGCTCAAATTCTCCTCAGAGGTTTCCTCCTCATCGCGCTGTTCTGGTCGTGTGCCGCAGCGCACGCTCAGCCCCGAACCCCTGTACCAACACAGGTCACCTTGCAGGTGGATGGGCTGGATAGCGCTACGCGTGATGCCTTGAGTCGGAACACCACACTGGGAAGTCCGCGGGTGGTCTTCGCATGTGTGCCAGCAGGGATACTCGTCTTTGAATCCGTGACGAATGAAAGTCGATCGCAGCTGGAGACCAGCGTGCGGAACGCAATGACAAGTAGAGCGGTGAATAGCAGTCGCACACGGATCATCAACCACAGTCTAGCCCAGGCAGAAGCCGCTTGCGCCGAAACTCGAAACCGATGAAGCAGGCTTCCATGGGAACCATCTCTCCATTCGGTATGAGGCGCACGACGATCGCATTGATCGCATTGCTTTCCGGTGGACTCGGTCATGCTCAGTTGACCGTTTCTCCACAAACCGACCTCCAGTCCCTTGCACGGACCATTACAGGCCCGGGGGTACAGATCTCCAACCCGAGCATAACGTGCCACGCAGAGGGCTACGGCGAATTCGCTTATACCGGTTCCGTTCTCGGCATCTCCGAGGGCGTGCTCTTGACTTCTGGACGGATATCGGAAACGATCGGCCCGAATGACGTGGAGAACAAGTCGTTCCAGCAAGGGACCAACGGAAATACGCTTCTGAACGTGGTGACCGGAAGGACGACGCGCGATGCCTGTCTCTTCGAATTCGACATCATCCCAAGTGGTGATAGCATTCGGTTCAACTTCGTACTCGGAAGTGAAGAGTACAACGAATGGGTGGGGTCGCAGTACAACGACGTATTCGGCTTCTTCATCAGCGGACCGGGCATTGTGGGTGACGCTGGGATCGGCAACGACCACAACATCGCATTGATCCCGAATACGAATCTGCCGGTCACGATCAACAACGTGAACAACGGCTCGTATTCATCGCACTATTTTGATAATGTGGGCGGCCAAGACATCCAATACGATGGTTTGACGCGAGGTCTTTCCGCACGGTCGTTGGTCCAACCCTGTCAGATCTATCACTTGAAACTCGTGGTCGCGGACGCCTCGGACCGCAAGTTCGATAGCGGCGTTTTCATTGAACGCATCCAAAGTAATCCCGTGCAAATGACCAGCCAGACCGTGAATGGTACGGCACATATGGTTGAAGGCTGCAACCCCGGTTGGGTCACATTCACGCGTCAGACTGCACTGCCCACGCCCTTGCCGTTGCAGTACTATTTGGAAGGGACGGCGGTGAACGGTACAGACTATGCCGCCATTGGGAATATCAACCCAAGCGTTCCGAAGACCGTTACGATCCCTGCTGGGCAGACATCTGTTTCGGTGAACGTGGACCCCATCGCTGATGCGATCACTGAACCTATGGAGTCCTTGCACTTCATCTTGGGCAACCCTGCTTGTCCAGCAGTGAACCTCGATACATTGATCTTCAACCTCAACGATACGATCATCGCTACGGTATCCCCGTTGGCCTCGACCATCTGCCGGGGTGATTCCGTTCAGTTCAACATCGTTGGCGGTCAAGCCTATACATGGTCTCCCACAGCAGGACTCAGTAGTTCCACAAGCGGGAACCCTTGGGCAAAGCCTTTGTCCACCACCAACTACATGGTGACGATCAACGAGGGCATCTGCTCACGCACTGTCGCGCGGCAAGTGCGTGTCAGCAACCCGGTCCTTACGGCCACGACCACACGCCCCCTATGCTCCGGACAAACCAACGGAGCCATCAACCTTTCGCACTCGGGTGGCTTCGCGCCATTCACCTTCAATTGGACCGGACCCAATGGGTTCACAGCCACCACGGAGGACCTGACGAACATTCCAGCGGGCACCTACACGGTATCCTACTCCGATGGCACCGGGTGCATGCGGACCCAAAGTTTCAATGTTGGATCGCCGGCGGTGCTTAGCGGTACACTTACGCCATCGATCCTTCCTTTCGGGGAGAACGTAGCCTGTTTCGGTGGTACCACCGGAAGCCTTGGCCTCACAATAACAGGCGGCACAGGTCCGTACACAACGAACTGGACCGGACCGAACGGATTCACTTCCACCAATACGAACTTGACAGGTCTGGGCGCCGGAACCTACCAAGTGAACGTGGTGGATGCGAGCGGATGCACCTTCACCGCCAGCTATACCATGACGCAACCGACCGCCATCGCGCCTACCATTGGCGGGGTGGTCGGCCACTCCTGCTTCGGAGCGAACACAGGGCAAGCGACCGTGAGCGTGGCGGGTGGTACTCCGCCGTTCAGCTATTCGTGGAACACCACTCCAATACAGATCGATGCCACCGCCACTGGCCTGGCCGCCGGAACCTTTCACGCCACGGTCACTGACGGATACGGATGCACCAGCACCGCTTCTGCTTTGATCAGCGGCCCGACCACGCCGCTATCGACCAGCCTGAGCAGTTCGACCCAGGTCGCTTGTTTCGGAGGTGCAACTGGATCGGCCACGGTTGCCGCATCGGGCGGAACAGCGCCCTACACTTTCAACTGGAATACAACACCACCACAAAACGGTGTCACGGCAACCGGTCTAACTGCAGGCACGTGGACTTGTACCGTTACGGATAATAACGGATGCTCGACGACGCGCAGTGTTCCTATCACACAACCAGCCACGGTGTTGACCAATTCCCTCAGTGCCCAAACCAACGTGACCTGTTTCGGTGCGAGTACGGGTAGCGCAACGATCACGGCTAGTGGCGGAACAGCGCCATATACCTTCAGTTGGAATACCACGCCTGTGCAAAGCAGTGCATCCGCGAACGCACTACAGGCAGGGACATGGACATGCATCGTAACCGATGCTCGTGGATGTTCCAGCACACGAAATGTCACTATCACCCAGCCATCCGCAGCACTCGCAACAAGTGTATCCACACAAACGAACGTATCCTGCTTCGCCGCGAACACGGGAAGCGCGACCGTTTCCGCAATTGGTGGTACTGGACCGTACACCTACAGTTGGAACACAGCTCCCGCGCAATCTGGTGCTACTGCGAACAGCCTTCCTTTTGGCACATGGACCTGTACGGTCGTTGATGCCAGCGGCTGTTCTGCAACTCAGAGCGTTGTCATCACCCAGCCGAATGTGGCCCTCGGGAGCAGCGTGAGCGCGCAGACCAATGTCTTGTGTTCTGGTGGTACTACGGGGAGTGCGACGATCGCTGTATCCGGAGGCACCGGGCCGCACACCTTCAACTGGAACACCACACCAGTACAATCCTCGGCAACTGCCACCGGACTTGCCGCAGGCACATGGATCTGCTCCGTTACGGATGCGAACGGTTGCTCCACCACACGAAACGTGACCATCACACAACCATCTGCACAACTTTCCACCAGCGTGAGCGTCCAAACAAATGCATCCTGCTTCGGAGCAACGAATGGTAGCGCGACGATCAGCGCTAGCGGTGGAACTTCACCGTACAACTTCAGTTGGAACACCACGCCGGTGCAGACAGTCGCCAATGCCATCAACCTCGGTTCCGGGAGCTGGATCTGTTCCATTTCCGATGCGAACGGTTGCACTACCTCGCGCACGATCACCATCACTCAACCAAGTGCGCAACTCTCTACGAATGTGATCACCCAGACCCAAGTGTCCTGCTTTGGTGCGAGCACAGGTAGTGCCACGCTTTCGGCTCAAGGAGGCACTGCGCCGTACACCTATTCGTGGAATACCACACCCATCCAGAACGGTGCAAGTGCTTCCGGTCTCGCGGCGGGCATTTGGACATGCACAGCTACTGACCTGAATGGATGCACGAACACGCGCAACGTCACCATCACGCAACCCGCAACAGCTCTTGCAACCAACCTGGGGTCGCGAACGGATGTGAACTGTTTCGGGTCGAATACGGGTAGCGCGACGGTCGTTGCTTCCGGCGGAACAGCACCTTATTCGTACAACTGGAACACCACACCAGCGCAAACGACGGCGAATGCCACAAGCCTCACTGCGGGCACATGGAACTGCATGGTCACCGATGTCTCTGGTTGCACTACGGTTCAAAGCGTCATCATCATACAGCCCACTGCGACGATCGCCACCACCGTTGATTCCCGTACCCACGTGACCTGTTCTGGTGCGAGCACTGGATCCGCCACGATCTCCGCGACCGGAGGTACTGCACCGTATACCTTCAACTGGAACACGACACCAGTGCAGAATGGCCCTACCGCGACCGGTCTCGCGGCTGGCACATGGACCTGCTCGGTGATCGACTTCAACGGATGCTCGACAACGCGCAACGTCACCATCACTCAGCCGGCCGCCGTACTCAATGCCACAGTTAGTGCCCAGAACAATGTCAATTGCTTTGGGGCTTCCACAGGCGGTGCAACGGTTTCCGCAAGCGGAGGCACTGCACCATACACCTTTGCCTGGAACACTTCGCCAGCGCAGAATGGAGCCACTGCCACCTCCCTCCCAGCCGGTACATGGACCTGCACTGTACTTGATAACAATGGATGCACCGTCACTCGTACGGTAACGATCACTCAACCTGCCCAAGCACTCCAGTCCAGCTTGGTCTCACAAACCAATGTGGTCTGCTTTGGGTCCACTACCGGTGGTGCTACCATGTCAGCCAATGGAGGCAATGCGCCCTATACCTTCTCATGGAACTCCGCACCCATACAAACCGGATCGAGCGCGATGAACCTTGGTGTCGGCACCTGGATCTGTACGGTCTCTGATGTTACCGGATGCACGTCAACCGCGACCGTCACGATCACTCAACCAAGCACACCGCTCACGCTTTCCGGGATCGTTACCTCCGCTACATGTGGCGGTGCAGCCGATGGTGCAGTGGATGGCAATGTGTCCGGCGGAACTTCACCCTACACCAGTTCATGGACAGGCCCAAGTGGATTCACAGCCACCGGCGCAGACATCGATGGACTTCTGGCCGGCGTGTACATGCTGGTCGTTACCGACGCTCAAGGATGCTCGGCAATTCGGAATTTCGATGTAAGCCAGCCCGGGCTGTTCACTATATCCGGCACGACCTCAGACCACAATGGGTATGAGGTGAGTTGCGCAGGGTCGAACGACGGTGCGGTTCTTCAAACCGTGAACGGAGGAACGTTGCCGTTCACGCATGCATGGAGTGGCCCTGCCGGATATACCGCGAACACAATGGATATCACCGGCGTAGTTCCGGGCACATACACGTACGTCGTTACAGATGACAATGGTTGCTCCAGTTCAGCTGAGTACGAACTGAATGCTCCGCCTGCGATCATCGCCGTACCGATCTCGCCCACCGTGGTCGGTGGCTGGAACCTGACCTGTAACGGAGCAACGGATGGCAGTATCACCATGACAGTGAGTGGAGGTGTCCCACCCATGGATGTGGTCTGGGATGGACCGAACGCTTTTCAAGCGACGACGATGGATATCGGCTCGTTGGTAGCAGGAAACTACATCACTCAGCTCACCGATGCCAACGGTTGCATGGTAAATGCATCGATCACGTTGACACAACCAGCCGTGCTGACGGCGACCAACACGTTGGTCGAAGACATCGCATGCTTCGGCGACCCGACCGGGATCGCTCAAGTGGTCGCTGCTGGCGGAACCGCACCATATACCTTCCAGTGGAATACATCACCCGTCCAGAACACAGCAAATGCCGCGGATCTGCCTGCTGGCGAATGGACCTGCACGATCTCGGACAGTAACGGTTGCTCCTTCGATAGTGCGATCGATGTGACCGGCCCATCCGCACCACTTGGCGTTTCTATCTCCAACGTCTCAGACGTACTTTGTTTCGGTGCTGCGGAAGGCAGTGCCATTGCGAGTGCTTCCGGCGGAACCGCCCCCTATGAGATCATTTGGGATACTGCTCCGTCACAGACCACCGTGCAAGTAACGAACCTAGCTGCTGGAGAACATACCGTTACCGTAACGGATGCGCGAGGTTGCACGGTCACCAACTCGGCCATCATCGCCCAACCGGCCGAAGAGATCAGCGCGTTCTTCGATCAGGTCCAGCACGTCACTTGCTTCGGCGCGAGCAATGGCGAGGCGACGATCACATTGACCGGAGGAAGCGGATCCTATGTGATCACATGGGATACGAACCCGGCGACCATTGGAGCAACCGCCACAGACCTTGCACCTGGACTATACACCGTTGCGGTGCTGGATGCGAATGGTTGTGCGGACACGAAACACTTTCCGGTAACTATACAAGGAGCACCTGCTCCACTAGAGATCGACGTGGTCACAACTCCGATCTCTTGCAACAACGCCTTCGACGGTAGCATCGACCTTACGGTGATCGGAGGCCAGGGGCCCTATTCGCACATCTGGATGGATGGGAACGCACAATCCAGCGGCCTCGAGGACATCATCGAATTGGGTCCGAGCACATACAGTTTGGTTCTGATCGACTTCTTCGGTTGTACCAAGGACACGGTCATCACCTTGACCGAACCTACGGAGCTGAGCGTTTCAGGTGCGGTTTCCACAGCAGCTTGCCAAGGCTCCACCGATGGTGCCGTTGATATCACGCTTGCAGGTGGGACGCCGGGCTATACTTTCCAATGGACGGGACCGAACGGGTATGCGAGCTCCGATGAGGACATCAACACTATCGGAGCTGGGACCTACAGCTTGACCGCGACCGACGTGAACGGTTGCGCGATCACCGAAGCATTCAATGTTGGACAGCCAGGTTCTTTGGAGCTCACCGCCTCAGCAAATGCGTTCGCAGGCGGCTGGGGTGTGAGTTGCCTCGGTGCATCGGATGGCAGCATTGCCCTGGATATCACCGGGGGTGCTGGTTCTTACTCGATCGAATGGTCCGGGCCGAATGGATTCACCTCTACCGATGAGGACCTATCGGGACTTGTCGCAGGCAACTACGCGGTCACTGTGACAGACGTGAATGGGTGCGCTTTGTCCACGCAAGTGGTCTTGAGCACACCAGAGGCACTCGCGTCTTCCACTGTGGTATCGAACTACAACGGAACTCCGATCAGCTGCGCAAATGCAGCGGATGGAGCCATCGAGATCATGTCGACCGGTGGCACTGCTCCGTACGATGCACTCTGGAGCGGACCGGGTGGCTATTCCTCCACCGCGTCAACTATCGCTGGACTAATCCCCGGACTCTACAACGGGCAGATCACTGATGCGAACGGCTGCGTGTCCAGTGCGAATGCTACGATCACGGCACCCACTGCGATCGACCTTTCTCTAATGACCACTTCCACCTCAAGCGGTGATCAAATCTCTTGCGCTGGTGCAACGGATGGAGCGATCGACTTGACCATCACTGGTGGCACGGCACCGTATGCCATCGTTTGGAGCGATGGTGTCGGCGTACCGATCACAACCGAAGACCTGACGAACCTAAGTGCAGGGGTGTACGAAGCCGTGGTCACAGATGCGAACGGCTGTACTTCATCTGTAACACGCACATTGAGTGCACCTTCACCGATCGACCTGTCCGCGATGTTGTCGGATATTAATGGCAGCAATGTCACCTGCAACGGCGCCTTCGATGGGAGCATCGACCTCACCGTTTCTGGCGGAGTTTCACCCTATGCATTCAGTTGGAGCAACGGTGCGGTCACCGAGGACCTCACCGCGATCACAGCAGACACCTACGACGTCACTGTACAGGATGCCAATGGCTGCACGTTCAGCGACTCGTTCACCTTGGTCGCGCCAGAGAGCGTGATCGTTGAGGTGATAAGCGCATTGGGGCCAAGTGGGGCCAACATCCTGTGTGCAGGTGGAGCCGATGGTTCGTTGGAGGCAGAGGTCTCTGGCGGAACAGCACCGTACGTGATCAACTGGTCCGGTCCGGACGGGTTCGTATCGACCGACCCTGCGATCGATGGTTTGCTGGCCGGTAACTATGACCTACACGTAACGGATGCGAATGGGTGCATCCATACGAGCAGTACCCTGGTCACGGAACCAAGTCCGCTGCAGGTGGGGCTCTCCACCGTGACCTATAACGGTGGATACAACATTCCTTGTGCAACCGTATCGATCGGAGTGTTCTACTCAGCGGTCACTGGCGGCACACCGGGATATGGATACGCATGGAGCGGACCCGACGGATTCACAAGTGGGGACCCGAACCTGACCAGCCTGACGGCAGGTACCTATGACCTCTTGGTGAATGACGCGAACGGATGTACTGGAACGGCATCGGCAACCCTAACCGCACCGGGTGAGTTGGAGGTGGTCTTGGCGTTCTCCGACTTTGATGGTCTGCCGATCAGTTGCGCAGGAAACGACGGAACTGTCATGGTGACCGTAACCGGTGGAGCACCAGCCTATGAATTCGACTGGACCGGACCGGACGGCTTTGGTAGTCAGCAGGCCGACGTTTCCGCTCTGACCCCTGGAGAATACGCTCTCTCTATTCACGATGCCAACGGCTGTTCGTTGGACACCACCTTCATACTGGATGCCGCTGAACCATTGCAAGCTTCGTTCAGCAACACGTCCAATTTGTGCGCTGGGGCGACCGGCGGTGGTATTGATGTCACCATCGCTGGTGGCGGTGCTCCGTACACGTACACGTGGAGTGGCCCGAACGGTTTCGTCTCGATCGAGGAGGATCCTATGGGTCTGGCCAGCGGCAACTACACTGTGACCGTTTCCGACCAGCTCGGTTGCGATGACTCGTTCTCGACCATCATCAATGCTCCAGCACCTCTCTCAAGCGGCACGTACACTTCCTTCTTCGGCCTCTACAACCTCCAATGCCAGGGAGACAGCACCGGAGTGATCGAACTCACTCCTGCTGGAGGGATGCCCACGTACTCGGTTTCCGTTTCCGGTCCCGGTAGCTACAGCTCCAATGCGCTACAGAACACGGGCTTGGTGGCAGGGGACTACTCCATTAACATCACGGACCTCAATGGTTGTGTCCTTGATACGACCATAACACTTACCGAGCCCCAGAATGGCGTAGATGCTGAACTGACCCTTTCTGTATACCCCAGTGGCACCAACGTGAGTTGCTACGGCGCTGCCGATGGTTGGATCGATGCCACCATCAGTGGCGGGACTGGACCCTACGTGTTCAACTGGCGCGGACCCGATAGCTTGGAATTCGTGACCGAAGATGTCACGAACCTTCCGGCCGGTGATTATGCCTATGAGCTGGTGGTGACCGACGCGAACCAATGCAATTTCTTCACCTCGGTGACCCTTACGGAGCCTGACACGGCGCTCTGGGCCACCACGGTCACCTCTGCCTTGAACGGAAGCGGCACGAGCTGTGCAGGCGCTTCTGATGGCGCTATCGACTTGACCATTGGCGGAGGCAATGGCGGCTACATGATCACATGGTCCGGACCGGATGGATTCTCCGCAGGATCCGAGGACCTTGCGGACCTGATCGGTGGTACCTATATCGCGAACATCAGCGACTTGAATGGATGTACGGTTG
Source organism: uncultured Bacteroidota bacterium (assembly GCA_902826215.1). Classification (GTDB taxonomy): domain Bacteria; phylum Bacteroidota; class Bacteroidia; order Flavobacteriales_F; family PHOS-HE28; genus PHOS-HE28. The sequence continues at coordinate 133,520 of CADEDY010000003.1, read as the reverse complement.
AACAGGTCGTGGCCCTTAGCGCGCCCGAACCACTTCTGCCGGAATTGAATACCTCTCTATTCCCCGGTGGAACCGCGATCTCCTGCGAAGGCGTGAACGACGCCTCAATCGCGTCGGTGGTGACGGGAGGAACAGGACCATTCACCTTGCTATGGAACGGACCGAATGGTTTCAACTCCACAGCATCTGTGATCGAAGGTCTTGGCGAGGGAACCTATTGCCTCGGTGTGGTGGACGCGAACGGTTGCGTTTCCGAAGCATGTGTGTCCATTCTTGCACCGACCAGCATTGCTGCGAACACCTTGGCCACCAACGCAGGTTGTGGCGAGCCCGATGGCACGGTGGACCTGAGCGTTTCCGGAGGCAGCGCCCCATTCACCTATGCGTGGAACAACGGCGCACAAAGTGAAGACCTTATAGGCCTGGAGCCGGGATCCTACCAAGTGGTCATCACGGATGCGAACGGCTGCACAGCAACAAGCAGCGGTGAAGTGAATGGTACTCCAGCACTTGTCGGAACCGCCATCACTAGCCCGGTCGATTGCCACGGTGGAACAAGCGGAATGATCGACCTCCAACTCTCCTCCGGCACCCAGCCATACAGCTTCGCTTGGAGCAATGGCAGCACCACCGAAGATGTCTCGAACCTTGCAGCTGGCATCTATGAGGTGACCGTGACCGATGCTATTGGTTGCACGCTGTTCAACACTTACACGATCGAGCAGCCTACTGCGATCACCATCGATGCCGAAGTGAGCACATTCGCGAACGGATATAACCTGAGCGGATATGGCACTCAGGACGGCTCTATCATGGTGACAGTGGATGGCGGCACGCTCCCCTACTCGTTGCTCTGGTCCAATGGTGCGGTGAGCGCTTCCATCTCCGGGCTCGCTGCAGGCCCATACACCCTGGAGGTGACGGATGCCAACGGTTGCATTCTCTCTCTCACTGAAAGCCTTACCGAAGCGAACGACTTGGTCATGCCCACCGGATTCAGCCCGAATGAAGACGGTGCGAATGACTTCTTCGACATCCGTGGGATCGATGGGTACGAGCAGAACCTGTTCACCGTTCTGAACCGCTGGGGCAACGTGGTATACGAGCACCCCAACTACAGCAATCAGTGGAAAGGTGAGAACAGCCAGGGAGAAACACTCCCCAATGGAACATACTTCGTGATCCTGAGTATAAACGATGGAACACGAACCCTCCAAGGGTTCGTTGACCTGCGTCGCTGACGCCTTCTGGACCGAACTCAAAGATGACCATTCGCCAACTCGTTCTGACCATCCTCGCTTGTTCAGGGCTTGGCCGTGCCTTTGCTCAGCAAGAGGTGATGGTCAGCCAATACATGTTCAACCAGCTCTTCCTGAACCCTGCCTACGCAGGTAGTCACCCGTACATGAGCAGCAGTTTACTGCACCGTGCACAATGGCTGCGCATCGAAGGAGCGCCGCAAACGAGCATGATGGCGATCGATGCGCCGCTGATGAAAGGCAAGATGGGTGCTGGATTGTCCATCGTTCACGATCAGATCGGTGTAAGCCGCGACCTGGATATAGCAGGTCACTATGCCTACCACATCCGCGTGAACGGTACGAGCAAACTGGCCTTCGGTCTGCGGGCAGGCATCTCCCTCTACTCTGCTCGGCTCAGCGACCTCACGTACTGGGATGCGAATGACCAAGTGTTCCAAGCCAACATCTCGAACAAGCCGGTAGGCAAGTTCGGCTTCGGCATGTACTGGTACGACGAGCGTTCCTACGTCGGTGTTTCGATACCAACGATCTATGCTGCGGACGGGCAGATCACCATGAACGCCGGAAGTGCATTGGACCACTATTTCACACAGCACTATTACCTGCATGCCGGCAAAGTGTTCCCGATCAACGAATCCATCGACCTGAAACCCAGCACCATGCTGAAGTTCACGCCGAACGCGCCTGCAGAGGCGGACGTGAACTTGAACTTGCTGTATCGCGAACGCATCTGGGTGGGTGTAGGATACCGCACCGGGGACGCTGTGGTGGGCATGCTCGAATACCAGGTCACGCCGCAACTACGGGTCGGCTATGCATACGATATGACGACCTCCCGTTTGAACAATTACACCAACGGAAGCCACGAAGTGATGCTGGGTATGGACTTCGGCAAGGAGCCGATCCGGATCAAATCCCCGCGCTATTTCTAGAGATGATGAAGAGTCGAACGCTCTTATTCCTGCTGACCACCACGACTCTGATTGCGGGTTGTGCCTCCGTTCGCATGACACGTGCTGACGAGGCGTATGACCTGATGCAGTTCCCGAAAGCAGAGCGACTGTACGAACGTGCTCTCCACAAAGGAGAGTCACGCCAAGCCCGCATTCGATTGGCCGATGCCTACCGCAAACACAACCAACTCAACGAGGCACGCGAACAGTATCGCATCCTCAATTCCGCTGAAGCATTGCATGGAGACACGGCGTTGATCTATGGCGAAGTGCTGATGGGGCTTGGCGAAGAAAAGGCCGCTGCTGATCTGTTCCTGCGCGTGATCCAAGAATCGCCGGAGAATCGCCGAGCGATCGACCTCTACGAATCGAGCATAGGTTACAATTCATTCTATTCGGATAGCGGACGATTCATCGTGAACCGACTGAACCTTCCGGGCGTAGCATCTGCCTTCGGCAGCATCCCCTACAAGAAGGGATTGATCATCGCGGGGGAGACCGACCTGAAGGACCGAAGTGCCAACCCTTGGAACGAACGTTCCTATCTTGACCTGTATTACTGTGAATCGAAAACGGAGCTCACTTGGATCGATGCGGAAAAGATCCCCGGTGCGATCAATGGACCGTACCATGAAGGACCCGCAGCATTGAGCCCCGATGGCCTTTCGTTGTACTTCACGCGGAGCAACTATGTGAACCGCAAACTACACAAGAACGATCGCAACACCAGTCACCTCATGCTGTTCCGTGCATCCAAAGACAGCATCGGGGAGTGGGGCGATCTGCGCGCCTTCGCCTTCAACAGCGACGAATGGTCAACAGGCCATCCTGCACTCTCCAAGGATGGAAAGACCCTGTACTTCGCGAGCGATCGCCCAGGCGGTTTCGGAGGATCGGACATCTGGCGTTGCACGGACAATGGATCGGGATGGTCCGAGCCAGAGAACCTTGGACCCACAGTGAATACCAACGGCAATGAGCTGTTCCCAACGGTGAATGAAAGCACGCTGCACTTCTCCAGCACGGGCCACTTCAACATGGGTGGTCTTGACATCTTCGAAACACAAGAACAGAACGGCCGTTGGAGCGAACCCGTGAACCTGAAGGCGCCGATCAACACACCGAAGGACGACTTCTTCTTCGTGCTCGATAGTACGGCCAAAGCTGGTTACCTCAGCAGTGATCGCGAAGGAGTGGACAAGGTCTATGCATTCACCATGTATGAACCGTTGTTCTATATGGATGGCGTGGTCAAGGACGAAAAAGATCTCTACCTACCCAACACAGAAGTATTCCTTCTCGACCTCACGAACGGAGAGGATCAATCCATGATCACTGGCGAGGATGGAACCTTCGGATTCAACCTCAGGGCCAATTCGGATTATCGCGTGTTAGGCGCAAGGGAGAATGCGCTCACCAGTTCGACGAGTGTTAGCACCATGGGGCTCACACGTAACGATACGATCCGGGTTGAGGTGAAGATGCAGCCGGTGCGCGTTGGCGAATCCATCGCCATCAACAACATCTACTACGACTACGACAAGTATGATATCCGACCGGATGCGGCACGCGAGCTCAATAAGCTAGCTCGATTGTTCATGGACAATCCCGAAATGACCTTCGAACTCGGCTCCCACACCGACTCCCGAGGAGGCGACATCTATAATCTGGTGCTGTCCGATGCGCGCGCCAATTCAGCGGTCGACTATCTGATCCGCCAAGGTGTGAACCCGGACCGCATCACAGCCAAAGGCTACGGCGAGGAAGTGTTGGTGAACAAATGCCGAAACGGCGTGACCTGCACCGAAGAAGAGCATCAGGTCAACCGTCGCACCGAATTCAAGGTTACGGGCATGGCCGGCATGGCTTCGATCTCCTCGAAGCCGTAACGTTCAGTTCTTCGACCCCGCACGTTTGCGGACCACTTCGCTGAAGGACATTCCTTCCAAGTGTCCTTCCACCCAAGCAAGCACGTCGAAGTACTTCAACACCAGGCTTTCATTCGGATCCTCCAACAACGGCATGAACTGATCGTGCATCGAGCGGAAGAGTTCACGCTTTGCAGAGGGTTCCTTGGCCCGCGATAACTTCTTGATATGATCCATCAGTATCGTCTCCATTTGCTCTGCTCGGTGGCGCTTGCTCAGGAAGCGTTGTGTGGAACGAACGATGTACTCCAACAGATCGAAGTTGCCGAGTTCATAGTGGATCACCAGGTTGAAGAGCCGAGCATAGGTGAAGATATCCTGGCGCAAAGTGGGCTCATTGTCGTTCAACACCTTGTTCAGCCAGAAGAGCGCCTTGTTCATCTCACCACCTCCGAAGTGCACGCGGGCCAAGGTGAAGTAGAACTCCAACTCATGCTCCTTGTGCAGTCGATCACCAAGCTGCTCCATGCCCGCCAAAACCGGGTCGGCCAGTGCCATGGCCTTCTCGTGCTCGCCTGCCCGATCCAATAGCCTCAACTCGCTGAGGAAACTGGCCACGAATACCTGGGCATCGATGTTCTGACCAAGGAAACCGGGCGTCCCTGGTAGCTCACGCATATACTTGATGTTCGCTTTCGCGCTGCGCAGATCGAGGAGTTCGATCTGCGCGTTGATGATGTAGTGCAAGGCCTTGATGTAGCGCTTCGGCAGATCGGCCTTGATCAACGGGTGCTCGTCCAGGATCTGCTTCACCCGCTCGAACTTGATCAGGCTCGTCTTCCAATCCCGCTTGGCCCACTGACAGAATCCTTGCGTGTAGTAACAGATGGTGGCTGCGCGCCACGAAAGCGCCGTGTTCTTCCCCTTGATCAACGGATGTTCGCTTATCTCCTCGACCATGGCATGCTCCTCATCGGTGCGAACATATCCCCCGCTGCGGAAGACGTAATTGATCTTGCTGTACAGAATGTGGTAGGCCGCAAGGTTCCTTAGTTTCTCGATCACGTCACGTTCCTCCTCGATCAAGGCATCTAGGTCCTTGGTGAACTCGCCGGACTCGTAGGCCTCTTCCAACAACATCTTCTCCCAGTTCAGTAACTCGAACCAGTAATAGAACCTTTCGTTGTCCTTGGCGATACGTTTTGCCCGGTGCAGGAGCTTGTTGCACTCCACATACAACGCTTTCTGATACAGGATCTCGATGTTCTTGATCTCCTGCTTCAAAACGCCGCTAACGGAACTTTCCGAGTGATAGGCCCGAAGCGCCTTAAGAATGAGCTTGTACAAATGGTTCTTCTCCGATGGCAAATGCTTGATGAAGGTCTCTTTCGCAAAGAGCTTCTTGATCCCCTCCTCGTCGTACAACTTCTGCTTGTCGATCGCATCGAATATCCGCAGGTAGTTCTTGTCACCGGACTGAAGCGAGGAGTGCAACTTGAAGAATCGCTTTTCCGATTTCGACAGTGACCGAATAAGATCGTGCAGTTCAGTACTTGGCTTCATGAGCAAGGAGCGAGTTTCTGGGATCCCAATCGCCCACACCAAAGGTAGGGATCCTGAAAGCCCGTAAGGGCGCTCTTTGGACCGGACCTGTACATTTGGTCATGCGTCCTTCTCGACCCTCGATCGGCTGGCTGACTTTGTCCGTCGCCCTTGTCTGTAGCGCGTTCCAACCCACGACCCATGCCCAGAACGGTTGCCTCGATACCAAGCGCATCAGCAGGGCTTCCGACCGAAGTGACCTGCAACGCGACCTGGCCCCTTTCGACATCCTCCACCAGCGCATCACGCTGGACCTGACCCTCGGCAACCTGATAAAAGGCAACTGCCTGATACGCGCGGTGCCTCGGGAGGATGGTGTTGACCTGATACAACTGGACCTGATCTCCCTGACGGTGGATTCCGTTACAGATAGCAATGGAACACTTCCCTTCTCGCAGTCGCCGACCGGGGTGGACATCACCTTTGCCAATGCCCTTGGTACTGCGGACACGGTCGAATTCACGGTTCATTATGGCGGTGACCCGGTCGTGGATGCAAGTGGTTTCGGCGGATTCTACACCAGCACTTCATTGACCTACAATCTGGGTGTGGCTTTCGAGAGCGTGCCGCATTCCTATGGCCGAGCTTGGTTCCCTTGCTTGGACAACTTCACCGAACGGAGCACCTACGAATTCATTATCAAGACGGCCGGTGGCAAACGTGCCTGGTGCAACGGTTCGCTTGTCGCTCGTACGTCCTTGGGAGGTGACACCCTCCTGAACCATTGGTTGATCAACGAATCCATCCCCGCGTACCTCCCTTCCGTTGCCTCAGCCAACTTCGTTGTTGCAAGGGACACATTCACGAACGTCGGCGGTGGGCAAACACCGGTGGAACTGATCGCGAGCGCTGGTGACACCACGGCGATGAAGAACTCGTTCGTTCATCTTCCCGATGCCTTCGATCATTTCGAAGCGTTGTTCGGACCGTACCTCTGGGAAAAGGTGGGTTACGTGCTTACTCCAGTAGGAGCCATGGAACATGCCACCAGCATTCATTACCCGCGTTCGATCGCCGACGGATCATTGCAGAACGAGGACATCATGGCGCACGAACTCGCCCACCATTGGTTCGGCGATCTGGTCACCTGCGACAGGGCCGAGGAGATGTACATCAATGAGGGCTTTGCCGAGTACCTCAGCTACCTCTTCTTGGAGGATGTTCATGGCCGTGAGCGCTACATGAGCACGGTACGTTCCAATCACAAGAACATGGTACATCGCGCGCATTTGGTCGACGAGGGCTGGTGGACGCTCAGCGAAATGCCACAGGCATGGACCTACGGTGAACACTCCTACAACAAGGGCGCTGACGTGCTGCACACGCTTCGAAGCTACCTTGGCGATGAAGCATTCAGTGCTGGCCTGACGAGCTTCCTTACAGCCTATGCTTTCCAGCCGGTGAATACCATTCAGCTTCGTGATCATCTCTCTGTGGCAACCGGCATCGACCTCACGGACTTCTTCACCGATTGGATCCAACAACCCGGTTGGGCAGCCTTCGAGATCGATGCGCAGACCTTCAACCAAGTGGGCGATGCGTGGTCCGTGGAACTGACGGTCGGTCAAAAACAACGAGGCCCTTCCGCGCCCTACCACAACGTGCCCGTAACGTTCGCCGTGATCGGCACGGATGTCTCCAATGTGTATCGGGATACGGTCTTCGTGGGTGGCGCATCGTCACAGGTCGCGTTCACCGTTCCTTTCGAACCCGCATGGGTGTGGTTGAACGATGACGACCGGATCTCCTTAGCCTTGACCGGGGTGACCGACACTACCAGCACCACGGCGACCGTAGGCAACACCTTGGCCAATTTCGAATTACGACCTGATTTTGCCGGCGACCCGGTGGTGGTACGCATGGAGCAATACTGGGTGGCCGCTGATCATGGGGAGTTCGTTTCGCCTTTTGCGTACGTGATCTCACCCGATCGATACTGGCGTCTCACGGGTAATTGGACGGATGCCACACGCTTCACCGCTCGGATCTCCTTCGATGGACGCAATACCACCTCAGGCAGCCTTGACCTTGGCTTGATGGAAGATGCGGACGGTGTGGCTTTCCATGAGGATAGCTTGGTGGTACTCCACCGATCAGGTCCCGATTCTCCTTGGACGGAGTGGTCCGACCAGGTGGTCACATTCGGGAATGCGACCGATAAGTTCGGTCGTATGGATCTGGACAGTGTCCGCACAGGCGAGTATGTTCTTGCCTGGCGAAAGAGCGCCGTTGGCATCCATGATCCCGGATCGGAAGTGATGCATTGGACCATCCGTCCCAATCCGGCTTCGGATCTTGTAGTGCTTGAAACGAACCGAGGTGATATCACCGGTCAAGCATTGGTATTTGACGCAACTGGTCGTGAGGTGCGGCGATCGAGGATCACAGGACGAACGACGCGGATCGCCTTGACCGGGCTTGCCGCTGGAACATACCGCATTCAGTTGCTTGAACCGAACGGAAGAAGTACATCTCTTCCATCCGCAGTTGTGGTCGAATAGTGCAGACCCTAGCCGCAACGTTCGGATCACAGTAAGTTCACGCCGCAATAACGCGGCATGTTCGGCTTACTTCGCTTCCTCCTTTCATTGGTCATCTTGTGGGTCGCGGTGTTCCTGCTTCAGGAGGCTACCTTCCTCTATTTCGATCCAAGGCGACTAGCTGGCATCCCAAGCAACGCGATCGGCTATGCGTTCTGGCGCGGGATCCCGATGGATCTCGCCACAGCGTGCTATTTCACCCTTCCCATAGCCCTGCTGGGTGTTGTGCTCTCCTTCCGCGAGGTGAACTGGGTGCGTCGTGCCTTACGACCGATCACCATCGTGTTCTTGCTGATCTCCGGCTTCGTTCATGTGAGTGATATCGGTCTGTTCACGGCTTGGGGTACCAAGGTGAACCACAAGGCCCTCTCCTACCTGATCTATCCCGAGGAGTCCATGGCAGCCATTGCTGGCGCACCTGTCGGGCAGTTGATCGTGATCATGCTCGCCCAATTGGCGATCGCGCTTTTCATCCTGTTCCGGATCGACCATCAACGTTCGTTCTTGATCAAGAAAGGCACGGCTCGATGGACCACCGCCATCACGATCCCTGTTCTTTTGTTCATAGGTATGCGCGGCGGCGTACAGCCCTACCCGATCGATCGGAGTTGGAGCTATCACAGCGGACATTCCATACTCAACCTCGGCGCCTTGAACGGAACGTGGAACTTGATCGTGCTGCTCGCCGAACCTCCGGAGATCGCCTCCAACCCGTACAACTTCATGCCGAATGAAGAGGCTCAGCAACGATTCGCAGCACTTCACCCGAAAGGCCATGGAGCTGCAGAACATATCCTATCCACGGAAAGACCCAATGTGATCATCGTCCTTTTGGAAAGTTGGACCGCTGATGTGGTCGGTGTTCTCGGTGGTGACAGCGGTGTGACACCTGCCTTCGACAGGGCATCGCGTGATGGCCTTCTCTTCACGAATTTCTATTCTACGGGCTTCCGGACCGAGCAAGGGCTGTGTGCCATCATCAGTGGCTTTCCATCACAACCGAAGACGACCATCATCCGCCAATATGGGAAGTTCGACCGCTTGCCAAGCTTGGTCGATCGGCTTGATTCTGCGGGCTATTCATCCACCTACTATTATGCTGGTGATGTGGCTTTCGCGAACACACGATCATACTTGGAGGCCATGGGATTCGACAAGGTGCACGACGAGACTTCCTTTCCGATCGTGCATCGGACGCGATGGGGCGCCTATGACGAGGAGCTGTTCGCTTTCCATGAACGCGATTCGAGAAGTGCGTCCGAGCCGTTCTTCCATGTCTTGATGACCAGCACGAGCCACGAACCGTTCGATGTTCCGATCGATGAGGGCTTTCCCGGTAAAGACCCATCGCAGCAATACCGCAATAGCGTCCACTATACCGATCGTACACTTGGATCCTTTCTGGAAGAATGCAAGAAGCAACCGTGGTATGACCGAACGCTCATCGTGATAGTAGCGGATCATGGGCACTACTTACCTCGCAACCGAGGCAGCCACATGGCGGAAAGGCATCGCATCCCGTTGCTTTTCACCGGTGGTGCATTGGACTCAACGTATCGCGGAACGAAAGATCTGACCTTCGGCAGTCACGTGGATCTACCCATGACGATGTTGGAACAATTGGGCTTTTCGTCCTTCCGATCTTCGTGGGGCTCGGATCTCTTCGATCCCACCGTGCCTCATTTCGCTTTCTGGACCTTCGACGACGGTTTCGGAATTGCGGATGCAGCTGGTGTGCAGGTGTACGACAACCTTGCAGGATCGCTTCTTCAAGAGAGCGGGACACCCACTGCTGATCAGAAAAGCGAGCAGCTAGCGAACGGAAAGGCTTTGGAGCAGATCCTGCTCGACCAATACATCCAAATGAGCCAGTAGGCGATCAGCCGACGTAGCGTAGACCGCGTCCGGGATAGATCGCAGCGCCACCCAACTGCTCTTCGATCCGCAACAATTGGTTGTACTTCGCGATACGGTCACTGCGTGAGGCACTGCCTGTCTTGATCATGCCGCAGTTCAGGGCAACAGCGAGATCAGCAATGGTGGTGTCCTCGGTCTCGCCACTGCGGTGGCTCATGATGCTGGTGTAGCCCGCACGATGCGCCATATCCACGGCCTCGATGGTTTCCGTGAGCGTTCCGATCTGGTTCACCTTCACGAGGATGCTGTTCGCGATGTTCTTCTCGATGCCTTCGGCCAAGCGCTTCGTATTGGTCACGAAGAGATCGTCCCCGACCAATTGCACCTTGTCTCCGATGGTCTCGGTCAACGTCTTCCAACCATCCCAATCGTCCTCGGACATCCCATCCTCGATGCTAACGATCGGATAACGCTTGGCCCAATCGGCCCACATGGCCACCATTTCGTTACTGGTCAAACTGTCGCCGGTACTCTCCAGCGTGTACCGCTTCTTCTGGGCGTCGTAGAATTCGGTGCTGGCGCAATCCAACGCGAGCACGATGTCGTCTCCTGGGGTGTATCCGGCTTGTTCAATGGCTTGCATGACCAGCTTCAAGGCCTCCTCGTTGCTGGGTAGATCGGGTGCGAAACCGCCTTCATCTCCAACGTTCGTGCTCAAGCCCTTCTTCTTCAACACGGCCTTCAATTGATGGAAAACTTCAGCACCCATGCGCAGGCCTTCAGCGAAATGCTTTGCACCGACCGGCATGATCATGAACTCCTGCACGTCCACCTTGTTATCGGCATGCGCACCGCCGTTGAGAATGTTCATCAACGGAACGGGGAGCACGATAGCGTTGACACCACCCACATATCGATAGAGCGGAAGACCCGCTTCGCTGGCAGCTGCTTTTGCGACCGCGAGACTTACACCAAGGATGGCGTTGGCACCTAGATTCGATTTGTTGGGCGTACCATCCAGGGCTATCAGCGCCTTGTCGATCATGGCCTGTTCGGTGACCAATGCACCGTTCAGTTCATTGTTCAAGGTATTGTTCACGTTCTGCACGGCCTTGCTCACGCCTTTCCCGAGGTAACGTTTCTTGTCACCATCGCGCAATTCGGCTGCTTCGTGCGCACCTGTACTCGCGCCGCTTGGAACGGCTGCGCGCCCCATGTGTCCAGTATCGGTCCACACATCCACCTCGATGGTCGGGTTACCGCGTGAATCAAGGATCTCCCGTGCTTGGATCTTGGCTATCAAACTCATTGGTGCAATTCGGTTCAGGCGTTCTGTGTTCGGGCCGGTTCTACGGCAACAGCGCTTCGCATGTTCGCCACGAATCGATCGAAAAGGTATCGGCTGTCCAACGGACCTGGCCCTGCTTCAGGGTGGTATTGCACACAGTAGACCGGTCTGCCCTTCAACGCGAAACCAGCCACGCTACCATCGTTCAGATGAAGGTGCGTGATCTCCACGGCGTCGTTCTGCTCGGCATCGGTTTTCCGCACCACAAATCCGTGGTTCTGGGAGGTCACTTCGTCCTGACCGGTGGTAAGATCCTTCACCGGATGATTGATACCTCGGTGGCCATGGTGCATTTTCTCGGTGCTCATACCCAAGCTCTCGGCGATCAGCTGATGTCCCAGGCAGATGCCGAATACCGGAAGGCCGCTTTCCACGATCGCCTTCACCCTTGACACGCTATCGGGCATGGCACCGGGATCCCCAGGTCCATTGCTCAACATGATGCCGTGAGGCTTCCACGCAAGCAGGTCGTTGGGGTCGGTGTTCATGGGGAAGACCCGCACCAAGCAATCCCGCTCAACAAGGCATCGTTCGATGTTGCGTTTCACGCCGAAGTCGACCAAGGCTACGCGGAATTTGCCTTTCGTCGGCCCGACCTCGTACACCTCCTTGGTCGTTACCTGACTGGAAAGTTCCAGACCAGCCATATCGGGCGCCGAGGCAAGCGTCCTTTTCAATACTTCCACATCCATTTCGGTGGAACTGATCACCGCATTCTGTGCACCATGGTCCCGGATATGACGCACCAACTTCCGTGTATCCACATCGCTGACGCCCACCACGCCCTGCGCGCGGAGGTAGTCCCCCAAAGCACCTTCGCCTCCAGGTCTGCTCCACACCTCACTGAATTTCTTGACCACCAAGCCGGCTATGCTGAGTCGTGGACCTTCCACCTCGTCTGACTTCACCCCGTAGTTGCCCACATGGGGTGTGGCTAAGGTCATGATCTGGCCGGTGTAACTGGGATCGGTGAAGATCTCCTGATAGCCCGTCATCCCGGTATTGAAGCAGATCTCCCCCGTAGTGATGCCCTGAGCGCCGATCGACCGGCCGCGAAAAAGGGTTCCATCGGCGAGCAGGAGAAGGGCCTCGGGGCGCTGGCTTACAAGCATGGGTGTTTGACGGTCGGTAGGGTGCGCAAAGATACCCAGGGGTGCCGGACCGCTTCCACGAGATCGTCCACAGGTGTTGATAACGCCCGACCTACATTTGGTCATCGCGCGCTTGAACCCTCTGCTCCATTGGCTTTCCGGCCCCGCGGCCCGCTGGGTGATCATCGGCCTATACGCCGCTTTGTTGTTCGGCATCCATCTGCATCAAGGAATTTTCGATGGCAAAGAAGCCCTGAAATACATGGGCTGTGCTGAGCAGGTGCTGCAAGGGGACTTCCACGACCTTCTCGGCAACTACTTGAAATACGCGTCCTACGTCCTTTACCTGGTTCCCTTTATTGCCGTTGGACTACCTAAGGCAGCGATCCTGGGACAGATCATGCTCTCGTTGATGGCGAGTTCCGCATTGCGCCGGATGGTGTTGCGATCCACTGGTCAGGCAGGGGTCGCGGCGGCTGCCTCAGCCCTCTTCCTGCTCACTCCGTTCATTCAGCAATGGACCGTGGCCTTCTATACGGAGTCCTTCTTCACAAGTGTGTCCATCCTTTTCGTTGAACGCACTTGGTCGTCGCGAAAGCGCGATCCATGGACGATCGTGCTTGGCCTCGTTACGCTGTTCGCCCGGCCGGTCGGACTTTTCCTTGTAGGCGCGCTGATCACTTGGAAGATAACAGCTTCGATCCAGGGTACATCGCAAAGCTGGTTCCGCCTCGCCGGTTGTTGTGTATTGTTCGGATCCGCGATCAGCATACCGGGTATTCGACCTGCGCAGCTCGAGCCGATCATTCAAGGACAAGTGATCGCCGGGGTTGGTGGCCTCGGGACCCCTGATGCATCCTTCTCTGGATCAAGCATACTCAGTGCGCAGCGTTTCCTTGTTGAACGGACTTCGATCATGGAATGGGCAGAGATCTCCGGACGGCGCATCACGTCCTTATACACAACGACCCGGCCGTACTATTCGACCTCACACAACGCACTTAATGCCTTGCTCTATCTGCTCTATCCGTTGGCACTGATCGGCGCTTGGACCCAACCAGGTGATCAACTGACCCGGCTTCTTCTTGCGATACTTCTGCTCAATACCGCGTTGATCGGCCTTACACACGACGAATGGAGCGGGCGTTTCCTGGTGCCGCTGCTTCCATGGGTGATCGTCCTCGCTGCAATGGGACTGACCCGGACCTCGAGGTCCAATTCAACAGAAAGTAACGTTGCGTGAACCCAAGAACGACAAGAGGCGCCTTGCGGCGCCTCTTGGAACTTCGATGTATCCGAGGATCACTCGGCCTTGGCTTCTTCAGCAGCGTCAGCTGCTGGTGCTTCGCCTTTGGGCGCTGCTGTCTTCGCGCTTGTACGACGGGTGCGACGGGTCTTCTTCGCCGCACCAGTGGACTTCTCCTTGGTGTAGGTTTTGTTGAAGTCGACCAGTTCGATCATCGCCATTTCGGCGGCATCGCCCAAACGGTTGCCCAACTTGATGATGCGTGTGTATCCTCCTGGACGGCTAGCGACCTTCGGAGCGACATCACGGAAGAGCGCTGCGGTAGCCTCTTTGTTCTGTAGCTCACTGAAGACCACCCGACGGCTGTGGGTGGTATCCTCCTTGCTCTTGGTGATCAGGGGCTCCACATACAACCGCAGCGCTTTCGCCTTGGCCAAAGTGGTCTCGATGCGCTTGTGATCGATCAGCGAGATCGCCAAGTTACTGAGGAGCGCGTCGCGGTGGGCCTTCTTGCGGCCGAGCGCGTTGTTCTTGTTTCCGTGTCTCATTGTAGTCGATGTTGCAGGTTGGAAGTTGAACCGTGGGTTGGGGGGTTGGGGTCAACCCTCAACCACGCCAACCTTCAAACCCTCAACCTTACTCTTTGTCCAGTTTGTATTTGGCCACGTTCATTCCGAAGCTCAGGCCCTTGTTCTCCACGAGGTCCTCCAATTCGGTCAGGCTCTTCTTCCCGAAGTTGCGGAACTTCAAGAGGTCGTTCTTGTTGAAGGACACCAAGTCACCGAGGGTCTCGATGTCGGCAGCCTTCAAGCAATTCAGCGCGCGAACGCTCAGGTCCATGTCGACCAACTTGGTCTTCAGCAACTGGCGCATGTGCAGGCTCGTCTCGTCGAACTCCTCGGTCTCCACACGCTCCTCCACATCCAGACTGATGCGCTCATCGCTGAACAGCATGAAGTGGTGGATCAGGATCTTCGCAGCTTCCTGCAAAGCGTTCTTCGGTGTGATGCTACCGTCGGAAACCACTTCGATCGTGAGCTTCTCGTAGTCGGTCTTCTCTTCCACACGCGTGTTCTCCACGTTGTACTTCACGTTCTTGATCGGCGTGAAGATGGAATCGATGGCGATGGTGCCGATGGGCGCGCCATCCACCTTGTTCTCGTCAGCAGGAACGTAACCACGGCCTTTGCCGATGGTCAATTCCACGTGCAACTTAACGTTGCTCTCCATGTGCGCGATGACCAACTCAGGGTTCAGAACCTGGAATCCGGTGGTATGTTTGCCGATATCGCCGGCCGTAATGCTGTCCTTGCCCGAAACGGTGAAGGAGACCTTCTCGGTGCTCACATCATCGAGTTGACGACGGAAGCGCACTTGCTTCAGGTTCAGGACGATCTCGGTCATGTCCTCGATCACACCTTTGATGGTGCTGAACTCGTGATCGACACCGTCGATGCGGACCGCAGTGATCGCGTGTCCTTCGAGGCTGCTGAGCAGGATCCGGCGCAGGGCGTTACCGATCGTGATGCCATAACCTGGCTCAAGCGGGCGGAATTCGAAGGAGCCGCGCTTGTCGTCGGATTCGATCATCGTGACCTTGTCGGGACGCTGGAATTCGAGAATGGGCATGTTGTCTTGGTTGTTCGTTGTTCGTTGGCGGTCGTCAGTACTCGTCCTCTTCCATCCTTCAGGTCCGGCGGTCTGACAACGACCCGCCAAGCACCCCTTCAGCTTTTACTTGCTGTACAATTCCACGATCAGTTGCTCGCGGATGTTCTCCGGGATCTGTGCGCGCTCCGGCAGAGCAAGCACCTTGCCGGCCATCTGTGACGGGTTCCAATCGAGCCAATCATAGCGGCGAGCATTCACCGAAACACTGTTGGTGATGGTCTCCAAGGAACGGCTGCGCTCACGCACAGCGATCGTCTGACCGGGGCGTAGCGAGTAGCTCGCTACGGTCACCACGTTCTGATCCACAGTGATGTGACCGTGGCTCACCAACTGACGTGCAGCGCGGCGTGTTGGAGCGATGCCCATGCGGAATACGGTATTGTCCAACCGTGCTTCGCAGAGTTGAAGCAACACCTCACCGGTGATGCCCTTCTTGCTGGCTGCTGTGTGGAACATCTTCTCGAACTGGCGCTCGAGGATACCGTACGTGTATTTGGCCTTCTGCTTCTCCTGCAATTGGGTGCTGTATTCGCTCTCCTTCTTGCGGCGGCGGGCATTGGGTCCATGCTGTCCGGGGGCGTGAGGCTTGCGCTCCATCCACTTGTCCGGGCCGAAGATCGCTTCCTTGAATTTGCGGGCGATCCGGGTCTTGGGTCCTGTATAACGTGCCATTCTTTACTTCTGGTTTTGGGTGATCCAATGATCACCAACAACAGGGTTCAAGTAGTGAACCCCTACGGTTTCTTCGGTTCAAACACGTCGCTTCTTCGGTGGACGGCAACCGTTATGCGGCATCGGGGTGATGTCGATGATCTCCGTTACCTCAACGCCGCTATTGTGCAGGGCACGGATGGCGCTCTCACGCCCACCTCCTGGACCCTTCACGAAGACCTTCACCTTGCGAAGGCCCAGTTCATGTGCTTCGCGTGCTGCTTCTTCGGCGCTCAACTGACCCGCATACGGCGTATTCTTCTTGCTGCCGCGGAATCCATTCTTGCCCGAAGAGGACCAGCTGATCACCTCACCCTTGTTGTTGGTGAGGCTGATGATCAAGTTGTTGAACGTAGCCTGGATGTGGGCTTGCCCGTAGGCCTCCACCACCACGTTCTTCTTCTTCTTCTTACCAGCGGCCCCGCCGCCTTTGCCTTCTTGCTTTGCCATATGATCTGTTGTTTAGGTGCGGGTTCCCGCGCCCTTACGATCTATTACTTGGTCACCTTCTTCTTGTTCGCCACCGTCTTCCGCTTGCCCTTACGGGTACGGCTGTTGGTGCGGGTACGCTGACCACGCACAGGAAGTCCTGCACGGTGCCGCTGACCACGGTAGGATCCGATGTCCATCAGGCGCTTGATGCTCAACTGCACTTCACTGCGCAGTGCACCCTCCACCTTCACGGTGTCGTTGATGTACTGGCGGATGCGCGCCTGCTCGTCGTCGGTCCATTCCTCCACCTTGGTGTCGGGGTCCACTTCGGCTTGCTCCAGAATGGAGAGCGCCGTGCTGCGGCCGATGCCATAGATGTAGGTGAGGCCAATGCAGCCCCGCTTCTGTTTGGGTAGGTCGATACCTGCGATACGTGCCATGCTCGTGCGTTTATCAGCCCTGACGCTGCTTGAACTTCGGGTTCTTCTTGTTGATGATGTACAGACGCCCTTTGCGACGGACGATCTTGCAGTCCGCGGAGCGTGGTTTGAGGGAGGCCCTGACCTTCATGATCTTCGGTGTTCTTAACTCTTGTATCGGAATGTGATGCGTCCTTTGCTCAAGTCGTACGGGCTCATCTCCACTTTCACCTTGTCACCAGGCAGGATCCGGATGTAGTGCATCCGCATCTTGCCCGAGATGTGGGCGACGATCACGTGACCGTTCTCCAGCTCCACACGGAACATGGCATTGCTCAGCGCCTCTTTGATGACGCCGTCCTGCTCTATCGTTCCGGTCTTGCTCATTCCTTGTCTTGTCTTCCTATCTATTGTCAACCCGAAGGTGGACGTTACAGTTTCACCAATTCACCTTTCTGTTCCAGCACATCTTCGATGTACGTGAACGTAGAGAGGACCTCTGCTTTGCCGGCTCGCACCACCACGTCGTGCTCGAAGTGCGCGCTGGGCTTGCCATCGCGTGTAGCAACGGTCCAGCCGTCGCTCATCTGCTTCACTTCCTTCACGCCCATGTTGATCATGGGTTCGATCGCGAGTGCCATACCGTTCCGTAAGCGCACACCGTGACCACGTCGTCCGTAGTTCGGCACTTCGGGGGCCTCATGGAGCTTTCGGCCTAAGCCGTGCCCCACCAGTTCCCGAACCACACCGTAGCCATTGGCTTCTGCGTGCTGCTGGATCGCGAACCCGATGTCGCCAGTCCGGTTGTTATCGACCGCCTGCTCGATGCCGAGCGCCAAACACTCCTGCGTCACGCGAAGCAATTTCTTGACTTCCGGTGCTACCTCCCCTACACAGAACGTGTAGGCGCTATCGCCGTAAAAGCCGTTCATGAGCACTCCACAATCCACGCTCGCCACGTTGCCATCACGCAAGGCCCGATCTCCGGGCAATCCGTGCACCACTTGATCATCCACGCTGATGAGCAGTGTGGATGGGCAGCCGTACAAGCCTTTGAAGCCCGGTACACCGCCATGGTCCCGAATGAACTCTTCTGCAATCGCATCGAGCTTTTCGGTGGTAACGCCGGGCGCAATGTGGCGTGCCACTTCGGCCAAGGTCCTCCCAACAAGTAAAGAACTCTCCTTCAACAAGGCGATCTCGTCATCGCTTAGAATGATCACGGACTTACCCATGATCTATCCAGCCATCCCGAACGCCTGTCCTCCTGATCTTCCTTTGATACGACCCGTCTTCATCAAACCATCGTAGTGTCGCATCAACAAATGACTTTCGATCTGCTGCAGCGTGTCCAACAATACGCCCACCATGATCAACAAGGATGTTCCTCCGAAGAACTGTGCAAAGCCCTGTTTGATCCCCATCATCCCAGCGAAGGCAGGCAGGATGGCGACAAGGCCCAAGAAGATCGCCCCCGGAAGGGTGATCCGTGAAAGCAGTTCATCGATATGACCGGCCGTGCTCTTTCCCGGCTTCACGCCTGGAATGAATCCACCGTTCCGTTTCATGTCGTCCGCCAACTGGTTCGGGTTCACGGTGATGGCCGTGTAGAAGTAGGTGAACAACACCACCATCAGGAACAAGCTGAAGTTGTAGAACGCACCTTGACTGTTCGCGATGCTCACCAACCAATTGGGAGGGGTCTCGAATGCCTGTGCCGCATACATCGGCACCAGTACGATAGCTTGTGCGAAGATGATCGGCATTACGCCAGCCGCATTCACCTTGAGGGGAATGTAGTTGCGCACGCCACCATACTGCTTGTTGCCTTGAACGCGCTTCGCGAACTGCACCGGTATCCGTCGTGTGCCTTGCACCAGTAGGATACAACCTGCGATGATGAGCACCCACAACACCACTTCCACAAGGAGCAATACAAGACCACCGCCACCAGGACCCATGCGGCCCACCACCTCCTGCGCGAAGGATTGCGGGAATTGCGCGAGGATACCGATCATGATGATCAACGAAATACCGTTGCCCAGACCACGCTCGGTGATGCGCTCACCGAGCCACATCACGAACAAGGTGGAGCACGTGAGGATCACGATGCTGGTGAAGAGCCAGAACTGTCCTTCCGGACGAGCCGCTGCGTCGATGGTGGCGTAGATGTAGCTCGGCGCTTGGAACACACAGATCAAGATCGTCAAGTACCGTGTCCACTGATTGATCTTGCGTCGGCCGCTCTCCTCCCGTTGCATCTTCTGAACTGAAGGCACGGCTATGCCGGCCAACTGCATGATGATGGACGCCGAGATGTAGGGCATGATGCCCAAGGCGAAGATGGAAGCACGGGTGAACGCACCACCCGTGAAGATCGAAAGGATCTCCACGATGCCACCGCCACCGGCAGCGGTCGAAGCCGCCAGTCGCGCGCTGTCCACACCGGGAAGCACGATGAAACTACCGATGCGATACACCAGCAGCAGACCCAACGTAATGAGGATGCGGCTACGCAACTCCTCGATGCGCCAGATGTTCTTGATGGTATCGATCAGATTCTTCATGCCTTCTCAGCTACCGTAACGATCGTTTCTGCTTTGCCGCCTTTGGCCTCGATGGCCGCTTTTGCCGTTGCGCTGAACGCGTGAGCCGTGATCTCGAGCGCGCTCTTGATCACACCGCGACCAAGGACCTTCAGCTTGTCGTTCTTCGCGATCAAACCGTTGGCATAAAGCACTTCCGGGCTGAGGGCCTTCAGGTTCTTCTTCTCGGCCAATGTCTGTAGCGCATCCAGATTGATGCCCTTGTACTCCACGCGGGTAGGATTGGTGAAGCCGAACTTGGGCAACCGGCGGGTGAGGGTGGTCTGACCACCTTCGAATCCGCGCTTGTGGTTGTACCCAGCTTGCGCCTTCTGGCCCTTGTGGCCTTTTGTGGAGGTACCACCACGACCGCTGCCTTGGCCGCGACCGATCCGCTTCTCCTTCTTCGTGGCCCCTTCTGCGGGCTTCAATTTGCTCAAGTCCATGGTGTGGTCTCTTCTATTGGGTTCAGGCCTCGGTCACGCTCACCAGGTGGTGTACTTTCTCCACCATGCCGCGTACCTGCGGGGTGCCGTCAACGACGACGAGTTTGCCGATGCGGCCAAGGCCCAGCGCTTTCAGCGTGTCCTTCTGACGCTTGGGGCACTTGATCTGGCTGCGCGTCTGGGTAATGGTCAACTTGCTCATGCTTCGTCCGCCATAACCTTGGCGGAAGTGGGTTCTATCCGTTGAATACGCGTTCGAGTTTGATGCCCCGCTGCATGCTCACCGCATTGGCGTCACGCAGGCTTTGGAGCGCTTCGATCGTGGCTTTCACCACGTTGTGCGGGTTGCTGCTGCCCTTGCTCTTGGCCAGAACGTCGGTGATGCCAACGCTCTCCAAAACAGCACGCATGGCACCACCAGCGATAACTCCGGTACCGTGCGCCGCAGGCTTCAAGAACACTTGAGCTCCGGCGTACTTGCCTTCCTGCGAGTGCGGGATCGTGCCTTTCAGCACAGGCACCTTCACCAAGTTCTTCTTCGCGTCGTCGATGCCTTTGGCGATCGCCTCCTGCACTTCCTTGGCTTTACCAAGACCGTGGCCTACCACACCGTTCTCGTTCCCCACCACCACAATGGCAGCAAAGGTGAATGTGCGACCGCCCTTGGTCACCTTGGTCACCCGGTTGAGCGCGACGAGCTTATCCTTCAGCTCGAGCTCGCTGCTCTTGACCTTTTTCGTGTTCGTCTCAGACATGTGTTCGTATGATCAGAAATTGAGGCCTGCTTCGCGGGCGGCGTCGGCCAAGGCTTTCACCCGACCATGATAGAGATATCCGTTGCGGTCGAACACGACCAGTTCGATGCCAGCTGCCTTCGCCTTTTCGGCGATGGCGTGACCAACGAGCTTGGCCTGATCGATCTTCGGAATGCCCGAAGCCTTCTTGTCCTTCAAGGACGACGCACTTACCAGCGTGCGGCCGGCTTCGTCGTCGATGATCTGGGCGTACATGCCCGTGTTGCTGCGGTAGACCGAGAGGCGTGGGCGCTCCTGTGTGCCGTGCACGTTCTTACGTACCCGTTGCTTGATCTTCAGTCGTCGGTGGATCCTGTCGAATGCCATGGTCGTTCTTATTTACCGGCTGCTTTACCTGCCTTGCGACGCACCAATTCGCCCACGAAACGCACACCCTTGCCTTTGTACGGCTCCGGCTTGCGCAGGCTGCGCAGTTTGGCGGCCACTTGGCCAATTAGTTGCTTGTCCGCCGATTCCAAACGGATGATCGGGTTCTTTCCTTTTTCCTGCGCTGCAGCCACTTTGATCTGTGGTGGCAGGTCGATGGTGACCGTGTGCGAGAATCCGAGGGACAGATTGAGCTGTTGACCCTTGGTGGTGGCGCGGTAACCCACACCTACCAGTTCCTGCTCGATCACGAAGCCTTCGCTCACTCCCTTCACCATGTTGGCGAGCAATGCGCGATACAAACCGTGCTTGGCACGGTGCGGCTTCGCATCACTTGGGCGGGCGAGGGTGATCTCGGTACCCTCCTGCTTCAGGGTGATATCCGGATCCACGGATTGCTCCAAGGTACCCTTGGGACCTTTCACGGTCACCAGGTTCTTGTCGCTGATCTTGACCTCGACCCCTTTGGGTACTTCGATCGGTGCTTTTCCAATGCGTGACATCTTCTTCTTCGGCT
The DNA here is from genome assembly GCA_902826215.1 of uncultured Bacteroidota bacterium. Classification (GTDB taxonomy): domain Bacteria; phylum Bacteroidota; class Bacteroidia; order Flavobacteriales_F; family PHOS-HE28; genus PHOS-HE28. The sequence goes on along the minus strand of CADEDY010000003.1, from coordinate 111,791 downwards.
TAGCTGATGTAGCACAAGACTTCACCACCCACGTTCAGAGTGCGTGCCTCCTTGTCGGTGACCACACCATGGCTGGTGGAGATGATGGCCACGCCGAGGCCGTTCAGCACGCGCGGGAGGTCACCGGCGTGGGCGTATTTGCGCAGGCCAGGGGAGCTCACCCGGGTGAGTTCCTTGATGGCGCTCTTACGCGTCTGTTGGTTGTACTTCAAGGCGATCTTGATCAGGCCTTGCTTGCCATCATCCTCCGCTTTCCAAGAGAGGATGTAGCCTTTGTCGTACAGGATCCGCGTGATGTCCTTCTTCAGGTTGCTGGCGGGCACCTCCACGACCTTCTTGCGGGCCTGGATGGCGTTGCGCAAGCGGGTCAAATAATCGGCGATCGGGTCGGTCGTCATGGTCTTCTTGTTTCACGGATACGTTGCCGCATCCTATCTAATTACCAGCTGCCTTTGGTGACACCGGGGATCTTACCCTCCAGCGCCATGTTGCGGAACACGTTACGTGAGATACCGAAGAGGCGCATGTAGCCACGTGGGCGACCTGTCAACTGGCAACGGTTGTGCATGCGCACTTTGCTGCTGTTGGCGGGGAGCTTCTGCAACCCTTCCCAGTCCCCTGCGGCTTTCAGCTTGGCACGCTTGGCGGCGTACTTCTCCACCATCTGAGCGCGCTTGCGCTCGCGGGCTTTCATCGATTCCTTGGCCATGGTCGTTCGGTCTGCTCGTTATTTCTTGTCCTTGTCCGCGAATGGGAAACCGAAGGCGGTCAGCAACGCTTTGGCCTCTTGGTCCGTGTTCGCATTGGTCACGAAGGTGATGTCCATACCCTGGAGCTTGGTCACCTTGTCGATGTCGATCTCCGGGAAGATGATCTGTTCTTTCACGCCCATGGTGAAGTTGCCTTTGCCATCAAAGCCCTTGGCAGGAACGCCACGGAAGTCACGGGTACGAGGCAAGCTCACAGCGATGAGGCGATCAAGGAACTCATACATCTTGTCGCCGCGCAACGTAACGCGTGCACCGATGGGCATGCCTTTGCGCAGTTTGAAGTTGCTGATGTCCTTGCGGGAGACCGTTTGCACGGCCTTCTGACCTGCGATGGCGGTCATCTCCACGATGGCGTTCTCCACGATCTTCTTGTCGCCTACGGCACTGCCGAGACCTTGGTTCAAGCTGATCTTGGTGATGCGAGGCACCTGCATGAAGCTGGTGTAGCCGAACTCCTTCTGGAGCTGAGGCGCTACCTCGTTCTTGTATTTGGCGCGAAGCCGTGGTACGTAGCTCATGACTCAATTACTTGGCTGCCTTTTTCTTGGTCTTCACATAGCGCTCCAGAACGCCTTCCTTGTTGGCCTTGCGACCAACACGACCAGGGGTTCCGGTTTTCGCATCGATGAGCATCAGGTTGCTCAAATGGATGGGACCTTCCTTCTCCACGATGCCGCCTTGCGGGGTAGCCGTGGTAGGCTTGGTGTGTTTCTTATTGATGTTGAGGCCCTCAACAACGGCCCGCATACGATCGCGGTCCACGTCGAGTACGCGTCCTTGCTTGGAGCGATCCTCACCGGCGAGCACCTTCACGAGGTCGCCTTTCTTGATGTGTGTCTTCTTCTGCATGGCTCAGAGAACTTCAGGGGCCAACGAGATGATCTTCATGAACTTCTTCTCGCGCAGTTCCTTGGCGACAGGGCCGAAGATGCGAGTGCCCTTCATTTCACCAGCGGCGTCGAGCAACACCACGGCGTTGTCGTCGAAGCGGATGTAAGAACCGTCCTTACGACGGGTCTCCTTCTTCGTGCGCACCACCACGGCCTTGTGAACGGTACCTTTCTTGGTTCCGCCGTTCGGCAGCGCGGCCTTGATGCTCACCACGATGGTGTCACCGATACGTGCATAGCGACGTGCTGTGCCACCGAGCACCCGGATGCATAGCACCTCCTTCGCTCCACTGTTGTCGGCTACGTTGAGCCGTGATTCTTGCTGGATCATCGCTTGGTCTCGATATTACTTGGCACGTTCCACGATCTCCACTACCCGCCAGCGTTTCAGCTTGCTGATAGGGCGGGTTTCGCTGATGCGAACGGTGTCGCCGATGTGTGCTTCGCCTTTCTCATCGTGCGCCATGAAGGTGCTCGACTTCTTCACGAACTTCCCATACTTCGGGTGCATCATGCGGCGCTCCACGGTCACCACCACGCTCTTGTTCATCTTGTCGCTGGTGACGATGCCGATGCGCTCCTTCCGGAGGTTCCGATCCACTGCTGTGGTCGGTGTGTTCGGGGTGGTGCTCATTTCTTGGTCGTGTTTACTAATTCACGCTTGCGCAACTCGGTGAGGATGCGTGCCACCTCTTTGCGCTTGGTGCGCAGTTGTACCGGACTTTCGATCGGGCTCACCGTGTGCGCGAAGCGAAGCTTGGTGAGCGATGAACGCTCCTCCTTGAGCTTATCGCTGAGCTCGGCGACCGTGAGGTCCTTCAATTCGGTTCCTTTCTTCTTCATGGCTCTTTCTTATTGGCCGTCGTAGTCCTCACGGGTCACGAACTTGGTCGGGATCGGGAGCTTCTGTGCTGCGAGGCGCAGAGCTTCTTTAGCGGTTGCGGTGGGTACACCGTCCACTTCGAAGATGATGCGACCGGCATGGCAGACCGCCACCCAATGATCCAAGGAACCTTTGCCCTTACCCATACGCACCTCTGCGGGCTTGCTGGTCACTGGCTTATCGGGGAACACCTTGATCCACACTTGACCTTCACGCTTCATGTAACGGGTAAGTGCTACACGAGCTGATTCGATCTGGCGGCCGGTGAGCCATACGCTCTCCATGGCCTTCAGTCCGAAGGATCCAAGGGCTACACGGTGTCCGCGCTGGGCCTGCCCTTTCATGCGGCCCTTGTGCATATTGCGGCGCTTGCTACGCTTTGGTTGAAGCATGGCTCTTAGTTGTTGCTACGGTTTCCACCACGATTTCCTCCACCTCCTGGACGACGGTCTCCTCCAGGGCCACGGCGATCACCACCTGGGCTGCGACGGTCCCCACCACGACGGTCAGGACGATCATTACCCATCCGTGGACCTGCTGGGCCACCTTTGGCTTGACCTTGGTTCGGGCTCAGGTCCTTCTTGCCATAGACCTCACCGCGCATGATCCAACACTTGATACCGATGCGTCCCATTTTGGTGTGCGCCTCAGTGATCGCGAAGTCGATATCCGCACGTAGGGTGTGCAAGGGAACACGTCCGTCACGGTATTTCTCGGTACGTGCGATCTCGGCGCCGTTCAATCGGCCGGAAACCTGCAGCTTGATGCCTTCGGCACCCATGCGCATCGAACTCGCTACGGCCATCTTCATGGCGCGGCGGAAGCTGATGCGGCCTTCGAGCTGACGGGCGATGCTATCGGCCACCAAACGGGCATCCAGTTCTGGACGCTTGATCTCGAAGATGTTGATCTGGACGTCCTTGCCGGTGAGCTTCTTGAGCTCCTCGCGCAACTTGTCCACTTCAGCACCACCCTTCCCGATGATCACACCTGGGCGTGCGGTATTGATGGTAACGGTCACCAATTTCAAGGTGCGCTCGATGACGATCTTGGAAACGCTGGCCTTCTTCAGGCGCGTCATCAGGTACTGGCGGATCTGTTCGTCCTCCACCAACTTGTCGGCGTATTTGTTGCCGCCGAACCAGTTGCTGTCCCAGCCCTTGACGAAGCCTAGGCGGTAACCGATCGGATGTACTTTCTGTCCCATGGTAGGTTGTTCTCGGCTTAGGCTTGGTTGGCGGTATCGACGATCAGACTCACGTGGTTGCTACGCTTCTTCATACGGTAAGCGCGGCCTTGTGGTGCAGGAAGCATGCGCTTCAGGCCACGGGCTTCGTTCACCTGAACGCTCTTCACGACCAGACCGACTTCGTCAGCCTTCTGGCCTTCGTTCTTGGCTTGCCAGTTGGAGATCGCGCTCATCAAAAGCTTCTCCAGATCGCGGCTGCTATGGCGGGTGCTGAAGCGCAGGATGCCCAGCGCTTTATCCACTTCCACACCACGGATCAGATCGGCCACTTGCCGCATGCGACGTGGGCTGGTCGGTACGTTACGGAGGTGCGCGATCGCCACGGTCTTCATGGCTTCCTTACGCTTGTCCGCTGCTATTTTCTTACGAGCTCCCATGGTCGTACTTAGTTCTTCTTGTTACCAGAGTGACCACGGTAGGTGCGCGTGGGTGCGAATTCGCCCAGCTTGTGTCCCACCATGTTCTCGGTCACGTATACAGGGATGAACTTGTTGCCATTGTGCACAGCGATCGTCAACCCGACGAATTCGGGAGCGATGGTGCTGGCGCGCGACCAGGTCTTGATCACGTTCTTCTTACCTGAAGCTTGCGCCTCGCCTACTCGCTTGTTCAGCTTGTAGTGGATGAAGGGTGGTTTCTTGAGTGAACGGCTCATGGTCTATGCTGATCAGGCTCCTTTGCGGGCGTTGACACGCTCCAGGATGAACTTGTTGGACGGATTCTTCGGGCGGCGGGTCTTCTTACCCTTCGCCAAGAGGCCTTTGCGGCTCCGCGGATGTCCGCCGGAAGCGCGCCCCTCACCACCACCCATCGGGTGATCGACCGGGTTCATGGCAACCGCACGAGTACGTGGACGACGACCTTGCCAGCGGCTGCGACCTGCCTTACCGCTCTTCTGCAGCATGTGCTCACTGTTGCCCACGGTACCTACCGTAGCCATGCAAGCCACCAGGATCATACGCAACTCGCCACTTGGCATCTTCAGTGTGGCATACTTGCCTTCACGGGCGCTGAGCTGAGCAAATGTCCCGGCGCTACGCGCGATGGAACCGCCCTTGCCAGGCTGCAATTCTATGTTGTGCACAACGGTACCCAATGGGATCTCGCTGAGCGGAAGAGAGTTGCCCACTTCGGGCGGTACGCCCGAGCGACCGCTCATGACCTCCTGGCCCACTTTCAGACCGTTCGGTGCGAGCATGTAACGCTTCTCACCATCAGCGTAGAACAGCAGGGCGATGCGCGCGGTGCGGTTCGGATCGTATTCGATCGTCTTCACCACAGCAGGGATGCCGTACTTATCACGCTTCAGATCGATCTCGCGATAGCTCTGTTTGTGACCACCGCCGATATAGCGCATGGTCATCTTTCCTTGATGGTTACGGCCACCGCTCTTGTTCGTGCCGCTGGTCAACGATTTCTCGGGCACACGCGTGGTGATGCCTTCGAAGTCGGTGATCACCTTGTGACGGGTGCCGGGGGTGACCGGATTGAGTTTACGTATGCCCATGACTGGTTGTGCTACCGGGTCAAATGCTTGTGTAGAGGTCGATGGATTCGCCTTCCTTCACGGTCACAATGGCTTTCTTATAGCTCTGTGTGCGACCTTTCAAGATGACGCTCTTGGTATAGCGCGTGCGGTCCTTGCCTGCGCAGATCATGGTGCGTACACCCGTCACCGTGACGTTGTACTCCTTCTCCACGGCCTGCTTGATCTGGACCTTGTTGCTCGTTTTGGCGACCATGAAGCCGTATCGGCCTTCTTTCTCGCCTTGGGCCGTCATCTTCTCAGTGACGATGGGTCGGATGAGGATCTGGCTCATGGCTTACTTGGTAAGAATGGTTTCCAAGGGTGCGATCGCGTCCTTCACGATCAGCAGTCCGTTGGCGTTCATGATGTCGTAGGTGTTCAGCTCGCTGGCCACCACCACACGGGTGTTCTGCAGGTTGCGGGCGCTGAGCACGATGTTGTCGTCCTTGCTTGGCACTACGAGCAGGCTCTTGCGGGTGCTCAACTCGAAAGCCTTGAGGATGGCAGCGAACTCGCTGGTCTTCGGCGCGGTCATCGACACGCTGTCGATCACTTTCAACGAGCCGTCCTTCGCTTTGTAGGTGAGGGCGCTGCGACGAGCGAGGTCCTTCACTTTCTTGTTCAACTTGAAGTGGTAGTCGCGTGGCTTAGGGCCGAAAACGCGCGCACCTCCTTTGAACAGTGGGCTCTTGATGGAACCTTTACGGCTGCCACCTGTACCCTTCTGGCGATGCAGCTTCTTGGTGCTGCCGCTTACTTCGCTCTTCTCCAAGGTCTTGGAAGTACCTTGACGCTTGTTCGCCAAATGCTGCTTCACGTCCAGCCAGATAGCATGGTCGTTCGGCTCGATCGCGAACACCGCGTCGTTCAGTTTGGCCTTCTTGCCGGTGGACTTGCCGTCCTTTCCGTGGATCTCGAGTTCCATCTTATTTCCAGATGATCACGATGCTACCCTTGGGACCAGGAACGGTTCCTTTGAGCAACAACAGGTTCTTACCAGCGTCCACTTTCACCACCTTCAGGTTCTCCGTGGTCACTTTGTTACCGCCCATGCGGCCGGCCATGCGCAGGCCCTTGAATACACGGCTCGGGTAGGATGATCCACCCAACGAACCGGGAGCACGGCTACGGTCATGTTGACCGTGGGTAGCTTCACCCACACCGCTGAATCCGTGGCGTTTCACAACACCTTGGAAACCTTTGCCCTTGCTGTTCCCGGTCACGGTCACGTACGTACCCTCTTCGAAGAGGTCCACACCGATCGTGTCACCGAGTTTCACTTCGTTCTCGAATTCCTTGAACTCGTGTGCCTTGCGCTTGGGAGTAGTACCAGCCTTCTTGTAGTGGCCCATGGCCGCTGCAGGTGTGTTCTTCTCACGACGCTCGATGGCAGATAGTTGAACGGCCTTGTAGCCGTCCTTCTCCACCGTCTTCAAATGGCTCACCACGTTGGGTTCCGCCTCGATCACTGTGCATGCAACCAAGCTACCGTCCGTATCGAACAGGCTGGTCATGCCGATTTTCTTTCCTATTAGTCCGCTCATGGCTCTGTGGTGCTATCGGTCAGACCTTGATCTCCACATCCACGCCGCTGGGGAGTTCCAGCTTCATCAGGGCATCGATCGTCTTGGAGGACGAGCTATAGATGTCCATCATGCGTTTGTAACTGCACAGTTGGAACTGCTCGCGCGCCTTCTTGTTGACGTGCGGCGAGCGGAGCACTGTGAACATGCGCTTGTGCGTCGGCAGTGGAATGGGACCACTGACGACAGCGCCCGTGCTCTTCACCGTCTTTACGATCTTCTCGGCGCTCTTGTCGACGAGGTTGTGATCGTACGACCGCAGCTTGATCCTGATCTTTTGGGTCATCGCTTGTTTGCGGGGTTATGCTGAAACCTTTCCACGCACCTTGGCCAAAACGGCTTCGGTCACGTTGTTGGGTGCTGGTACGTAATGACTGAATTCCATGGTGCTACTAGCGCGGCCGCTGGAGAGCGTACGCAACGAGGTCACGTAACCGAACATCTCGCTCAACGGCACAGTGCCCTTGATGGCTTTCGCGCCGGCACGGTCCTCCATGCCCACGATTGTACCACGGCGACGGTTGAGGTCACCTACGATATCACCCATGTTCTCTTCCGGTGTGATCACCTCGATCTTCATGATCGGCTCGAGCAGTACCGGCTTACACTTCGGGATGGCTGTACGGAAGGCCGACTTCGCGCAGATCTCGAAGCTCAAGGCATCGGAATCCACGTTGTGGAAGGATCCATCGTACAGGGTCACTTTCAGGCTTTCCATTGGATAACCAGCGAGAACACCGTTCTTCAAGGAACCTTCGAAGCCCTTTTGAACAGGTCCGATGAATTCCTTCGGGATGGAACCACCCTTGATCTCATCGATGAACTCCAAGCCCGTCTTCTCAGGATCGGTCTGTGGTTCGATGCGCACATGGATGTCAGCGAACTTACCGCGACCACCTGTCTGCTTTTTGTACAACTCACGGTGTTCCACGGTGCCGCTGATGGCCTCCTTGTACTTCACCTGTGGCGCACCTTGGTTGCACTCCACTTTGAACTCGCGCTTCATGCGGTCCACCAGGATCTCCAAGTGCAACTCGCCCATTCCGCTGATCACGGTCTGGCCGGTGTCTTCGTCCGTATGAACTTTGAATGTCGGATCCTCTTCGGCGAGTTTCGCCAAAGCAGCACCCATCTTATCCAGGTCAGCTTGGGTCTTCGGCTCCACAGCAATACCGATCACCGGTTCTGGGAAGCTCATGCTCTCCAGAATGATCGGATGCTCCTCGGCGCACAAAGTGTCACCGGTACGGATGTCCTTGAAACCAACAGCTGCTCCAATGTCACCAGCCGCGATCTGGTCGACCGCATTCTGCTTGTTGGAGTGCATTTGGAAAATACGGCTGATGCGCTCTTTCTTGTCGCTACGGGTGTTGAGCACATAGCTACCGGCCTCCAGCACACCGCTGTATGCACGGAAGAATGCCAAACGCCCTACGAAGGGGTCGGTGGCGATCTTGAATGCCAAGCCTGCAAATGGTTCAGCAGGATCAGGACGGCGCAACACTTCTGCATCCGTACGTGGATCGATACCGGTCACGGCCTCGATATCCATTGGGCTAGGCAAGTAGGCCATCACCGCGTCTAGCATGGTCTGCACGCCCTTGTTCTTGAAGGCGCTACCGCAGAGGATCGGCGTGATGCTCATGTTGATCGCGCTCTTGCGGATCGCAGCCATCACTTCATCCTCGGTCAAGCTATCGGGATCGGAGAAATACTTCTCCATCAACTTGTCGTCGCTCTCGGCAACAGCTTCAATGAGCTTGTCGCGCCACTCCTTCACCGTCTCCTTCAGATCCTCTGGGATCGGAACTTCGCTCCAGGTCATGCCCTGATCAGCTTCGTTCCACACCATTCCGCGGTTGTTGATAAGATCGACCACACCTTTGAAATCGGCTTCTGCACCGATCGGGACTTGCAGGGGAACAGGGTTCGCACCCAGACGCTCACGGATCTGCTTCACCACGTTGAAGAAGTCGGCACCACTGCGGTCCATCTTGTTCACGAAGCCGATACGTGGCACTTTGTACTTGTTCGCTTGGCGCCACACGGTCTCGCTTTGGGGCTCAACGCCACCAACAGCACAGAACAGGGCCACAGCGCCGTCCAACACACGAAGGCTGCGCTCCACCTCTACGGTGAAGTCCACGTGGCCCGGGGTGTCGATCAGGTTGATCTTGTAGGTCTGGTCGCGGTACTTCCAGCTGGTTGTGGTAGCAGCGCTGGTGATCGTGATGCCACGCTCCTGCTCCTGCGCCATCCAATCCATCGTGGCAGCACCGTCGTGCACCTCACCGATCTTGTGTACAAGACCCGTATAGTACAGGATGCGCTCGGACGTCGTCGTCTTGCCCGCATCGATGTGGGCCATGATGCCGATGTTCCGCGTATATGCTAGGTCCCTTTTGGCCATTGATCTCGTGCTCTACCGTCGTTATCAGAAGCGGAAGTGGCTGAACGCTTTGTTCGCCTCGGCCATCTTGTGGATCTCTTCCTTCTTCTTGAATGCTCCTCCTTCTTCCTTCGAAGCGGCGAGGATCTCATTCGCGAGCTTGTTCGCCATGCTCCGTTCGTTGCGGTTGCGGGCGTAGCCGATCAACCACTTCATCGCGAGGCTCTTCTTGCGGTCCTCGCGAACCGCCTGTGGGATCTGAAAATTCGCACCGCCTACACGACGACTGCGCACTTCCACTTGTGGTGTAACGTTCGTAAGGGCTTTCCGGAATATCTCCAGACCGTCCTCACCGCTCTTTTCGGCAACGATTTCGATGGCGTTGTAGAAGATGTCCAAGGACTTACTCTTCTTACCGTCGTACATCAAGTTGTTCACGAACTTGGTCACTTGCACGTCACCGAACTTGGGGTCGGGGAGCGTGGTGTGCTTGACTGTCTTTTTGCGCATGGCTGCTGTTCAATGACAGATTACTTCTTCTTAGCTGGAGCTGCGCCTGGCTTCGGGCGCTTGGTGCCGTACTTGCTGCGACGCTGGTTGCGGCCTTCCACACCCGAGGTATCCAGAACACCGCGCACGATGTGGTACTTCACACCGGGCAGGTCCTTCACACGACCACCACGCACCAGCACGATGCTGTGCTCTTGGAGATTGTGACCTTCACCGCCGATGTAGGCGATCACCTCGTAGCCATTCACCAGGCGCACCTTCGCCACTTTGCGAAGTGCCGAATTCGGCTTCTTCGGAGTGGTGGTATACACCTTGGTACACACGCCACGGCGCTGTGGGCATGACTTCAGGGCAATGGACTTGCTCTTGTACACAGGGTTCTCGCGACCCTTGCGGATGAGCTGTTGGATGGTTGGCATGAGCTCCTTTCGTCTTGACTTTCAGGTTGATGCACCTATTCCTAGGCGAAAAACGGGCTGCAAAGGTAACGGGATTCACTTTCGAACCAACTGGTGTTGAAGGAAATTTCTCTGGGGTCACCTGATTTCTATATCCCCCGCTGGATCCGGTTTTGCTACGATCATCCTCGTAAAACCCTGCGATCCAAGTGGATGTATGCCCCATTAGCATGCCTCGATCCCGTTGGGGACGGGGGTTCGGGTTCTTGTTATCTGAAACGGATATCCCATTCGATCCATACCAATGATACCTTTGTTAATATCATATGATACTATAAAATGGACGTTGCAAGCCTCACTTACTACTCGATCAGCCCTCGCATGCTTAGCCTGCTCGCCACGATCCATCATCGGCTTGGAGAGGTCCACGCCAGGCACTTGCACAAGCCTGCCCTTGACCTTGAAAAAGCCTATCACGTCAGCGTGGTACACGGCACCTTGGCCATCGAGGGGAGCACTTTGGACGCTTTGCCCGTGGCTGAACTGGTGGACCAGCACGGCACCGCACCGGAGGGCTCTGCCGCGCTTGAGGCCGTGAACACCCACCGCGCCCACACCTTGGTGGCTGAGTTGGACCCTTTCGTGGAGCACGACCTTCGACATGCGCATGGTGTGTTGATGCACGGCTTGGCTTTGGATGCTGGCCATTTCCGGACGGGGCCTATGGACGTGCTCTACGGCGACCCCGAGCCGCTTCGCACCGCGAGTGCCCACGATCTACCGGTGAATGTTCAAGAACTCTTGCGCTACGCAGAAGAAGATGACTTCCCTGCCCTATTGACCAGTTGCGCGCTTCATTTCGGTCTGGTCTACCTGCGCCCTTTCACTGCTGGCAACGGTCGCTTAGCTCGTTTGTGGCAGAGACGGATGCTTATGGCCTACTGGCCCGTCTTCGCCTACCTACCCGTGGAAGCCTTCATCCAACGGACCCAACCAGCGTATTATGCCGCCTTGGAGTACGCGGACCGACGCGGGGATTGCGGCGATTTCATCGCGTACCTATTGGAGCGGATCGACGAAGCTTTGGCCGAACTTCTCGCCGCTCCTGATCCGATGCGCACTGGTCTTCAACGGATAGGGCTGTTCTTGGACCTTGCCACGAACCGCTCATTCCAACGCAAGGAATATATGAGCATGTTCCCCGAACTATCCACGGCAACGGCCAGCAGGGACCTTGCTGAAGCGGTCTCGAAAGGCATCGTGGAATTATCGGGCACTAAACGACGAGCGGAATACCGTATGTCCAAATAGTGGAAGCGGGGCAACGACCAGGAACTGCTCAACCAGTCACTTTGGTCCTCACGATGTACTGAGGCTTTCCCTTTTGCATGAGGTACAGTCGCCCAAGGTATTCGCCGATGAGACCGAGCATGATGAGCTGTATACCTGCGAAGACCAGAATTCCGGCAGCAATGGATGGCCAGCCTTGCGGCGTGCCCAGAACAAGGCTCTCGAAGATCACCACCAAGGCCATGATGAAGCCTACGCCGCTGATGATGAAGCCCATGATGCTGCTGATCCGCAGCGGCATCACCGAAAAGTTGACGAACATGAAGAGCCACAGCCGGATCAGTTTACGCAAGGTGTAGCTGCTGCGACCTTCGGCTCGAGGTGCGTGTTGCACAGTGATGACACCGATGCGCTGTGTGCGCTCCAGTATGATCCCATCAATATACGGATAAGGGCCCTGATAGTCGAGGATCCTTTCGCACAGAAAACGGTTCACGCACCTGAAACTGGAGAGGTACAATCCTTTCGGTTTATCCAAGAGGATCGTAGCCATCCGATCGTTGAACTTGCTACCTAAGTTGCGGAAGAAATTGTGCTGTTTGCGCTGATACTTCGTGTAGATGATATCGAATCGCGGGTTCGTTCGGGCAAAGTCCAACACCTTCAACACTTCGCTTGGCGGGTTCTGGAAATCATCGTCGATGTTGATGATGTATGCGCCGCTGCTCGCCTCATAGCCGGCCATGACCGCATTGTGTTCACCGAAGTTCCTGGAGAGGTCCAAGGCGATCACGGGGACGGGGGCTTCCCGTGCAAGCCTGTCGATGATCGCCCAACTATTGTCCGTGCTACAATCGTTGACAAGCACGATCTCTAGCCCTCCGTCGACCTTCAATCCGGCCAACTCACGCACCAACCGCTCAATGCTCGTGGCTCCGTTATAAACAGGAATGACGATCGAGAGCGTGATCATTCTGTTGGGCGCTGGGCAATTAAGAGTACTGATCCGCCGAAGGGCAATGCTACCCCGCGCGAGGTGAATGCACGCTCCATAGACAAGCAGGTTTTGAACGCGTTGTTCACCAAGGGGTGGAACGGTCGCACATCGCTTGGGGCTTCCTTTGCGGAGAGTTTGCGTTGTGCCACCATCAAGGGGAAGAGTATGGTGTTCCAATACGTGGCGAATCGCAACTTGAAGCCATGCCGTTGAAGCAATTCCATGGCCGCACTTCGCGTATACCGATGCGACTGACCCACAGCACGGTCGTGGTAGGACAGCATCCACTGGTACGCCGCTAGATTGAGCACCAAATGCCCTCCAGGACGCAATACCCGAAAGAACCCAGCGACCGCCGCTTCCACGTCCATATCATACCCGAGCACATCCAGGCTGATCATGGCATCGATGGATCGATCATCATGTGGCAAGGCATCCACCGACCCCAAACGGACCTCGGCACCTGATTTCGCCCGAGCTGCGCTACAGGCTTGCTCCGAAATGTCGAGCCCGTGCAGTACAACCAACGGATGTTGAGCGCGAATGGCCTGTAACATCCCTCCTGTACCACAGCCTGCATCCAACAGGTCGTGCATGTTCGGGGTGAACTTGGCCAAGGCGGACAGGATATTGGCGTGCAGCCCATGGTACCACCACATGGTACTTTCCAACTCCTCCATGAGCGTGTACTCCACACTTTCCATTCCCTCGCTCATGGATGCACGCCTTTGTAGATCATGTAGGCCGATCGATCTCGCAAGTAATCGGCGTCGGTGTAGGGTTGGTCACAGAAAACAGCAATAACCGTTTCGGGACCCGCGAAGGTCAAGTGGTTCCAGAGGCCTGGTGGAATGGACAATGCCTTGCTTGCGTTATCCAACAGCACGGTTACTGCTTCCTTACCATCATCCACTCGGATGCTGACACTTCCCTGAAGGCACACGACCACTTGGGTACAATCCCGGTGCGCATGGTCTCCACGGACTCCGCCCGAGGGCACATCCGTTACCGTGAAAACTCGCCGCACCGTTATGCCCAAGCCGTTGCTGCCGGTATCCGGGATCACCGTTAGCACACCGCCGTCTCGCGCATGCTGTTGGAGGTCGATGACCCTCAACGAGCTGATCGTGTTTCGGTTCATCGTTCAGCTTCGAAGAAGGCGCGCACTTTTCTGCACACGATCCCATGATCCGTGTCGGAGAGTTCGGGGTACAACGGCAGGGACAATACTGTTTGTGCCAATTGCTCGGTCATACCCATGGATCCTGTGCGCAGTTTCCCGGCATAGGCCGGTTGTTGATGGACCCCGAACGGATAGTGGATACCCGCGTTGATGCCCTGTTCCATGAGATGTTCTCGTAACCCATCCCGCGTGTGCTTGTCACGCGCCTCCACAACGAAGAGATGGTACACATGCTTGGCATCATCCCGTTGGATCGGCATGGTCAATGGAAGGTCAGCCAATTGAGCAACGTAGTTCGCAGCGAGTGCTCTTCGACGCGCGGTATGTGCATCCAGATGCTTCAGCTTCACCGAGAGAATGGCAGCTTGAACGGGGTCGAGCCGCGTGTTCCAACCAGGCACGAGACTATACTGTGGTCGGTCCCAACCATACTGACGTATAAGCCGAAGTTGTGAGGCCAGTTTCGGATCATCGGTCACGACCATCCCTGCGTCGCCAATGGCACCGAGGTTCTTGGTGGGGTAGAAACTGAATGCGGCGACCCGTCCGAACGAGCCTGTTCTTCGGCGCTTCCATTCGGCGCCGTGACTTTGTGCGCAATCCTCGACCAGAACAAGACCATGACGATCGCACAACAACAAGAGTTCTTCCAAATGCGCTGGATGACCATACAGATGTACGGCGATCACTGCTTTGGTCGCGGGAGTGATGAGTTCTTCCACCAACGCGGGGTCGATCGTGCGAGTTCGGGGATCCACATCCGCAAGCACCGGAGTTGCACCTGCCATGGCAATGGCCGTGACCGTAGCAACGGCCGTATGTGAAACGGTGATCACTTCATCACCTGCCCCGATGCCAACTGCCCGCAATGCCAAGTGCAACGCATCCGTGCCGTTGTTCACACCTATCCCGTGCGAAACACCGATGTACGCAGCGAATTCCGCCTCGAATCGAGCGACCGCATCACCAAGTATGTAGCCAGGGCCCTCAAGAACGGACCGGATCGCTGCGTCGATCTCCGGGCGCAATGCCAGATAGCCCGCACGCGGATCGGCGGTCTGAATAGGAAAATGGCCCATGGAAGCAGGCGGTGCTCGCCCAAAGTGCCGAAAAGTAGCAAGGCGATGAGCGCGGTTGACGGACCGATTCAACAGTTGATCAACGACCGGTTGTTCGCACGTTCAAGACCGCGCCGTGCAAGGCGTCCGGTCCGTTGAACACGACGATGTTCACAGAGCATGGCGGGAAGCGGACCGGAAGGTCACATTAGCGGTAAGCTTGCTGAGCGTATGAAGCCGTTGGACGGAACCACTTTGCTGGAGCGACGTTGGCTCCTGTTCATTCTACTTGCCCTGTTGTGGCGTGGGGTGTACGTGGAATTCAAACTGTGCGAGGCGGAACGGAACGGCACCGAAGGGCGGTGGTACATGGAGACGCCGGACACGCACAGTTATTTCGACCCGATCGATAACGTGTTGAACGGTGGTGAGTATGATCCGGATTATCGCATGCCCGGGGTCGGTGCACCTTATTTCGTCTTCCGGATGTTCCTCTCACGCGTGGCAAGTCGCGATGCCATGGTGGTGTTCCAGTGGTTCCTTTCCGGTATCAGCGTCTATCTGCTTGCTTTGATCGCCCTGCGCATGTCCGGATCCGTGCGCGCGGCTTGGGCCACGTATGTGCTGTTCGGTTTCAGCACCTTCTCTTCGTGGTATGATTCCTCCATGTCTTCGGACAGCTTGGCTGCGTCCGTGATCATCCTCCAAGCATTCGTATTCCAACAAGCCTTGGACCGCAAGAACATGGGCTTGATGGCCTTGGCAGGGCTCTTCCTTACGTGGGTGATCTTCATCCGCCCGGTGGCTGCATTGCTAATGATCCCGGCCGTGACCCTGGTATTCATGCACTGGGGAAAGAGCGGATCCATTCGAGCACTCGTCTTTTTCCTCCTGCCCTTCAGCGTGGTGGAGTCCGCGTGGGTGGCGCGCAACTGGCGTGTGAACCACGAGCTGAACCTGTTGACCAATCAAGGCATGATGCCCGATGAGATCGCGGATCGCCCCTTGGGCTACCTCATGCGTTTCCTTCAAGGTTACGGGGGCAATTACATCTGGTGGGAGCCCGGAGCGGACATTCGTTGGTACGGCCTATGGCACGCTGCAGCGGACTTGGATGATGCAGGTCGGGCAGCGCACCCGCCCCCGAGCTATGCATACGCTCCTGGTTACACACCGGACAGTTTGCGCATGGTCAGTGAACTGATCCGCCCCGCTTGGGAACAAAGGCTCAGCCCTGGGGACTCCGCAGCTGCCATCCGCAAAGCCAATGCGACATTGGAGCGTTATACTGAGCTGCATCGGGTCGGCGCCCCATTCACCCACCATGTTCTGAGCCGCTTCCTCATGATCCGGCACATGGTGATCCAGAACGGAACAGAAACACTCTATTGCCACCCGTACTGGACGCAACCACCTTGGATGAAGCTGTTCAAGGCCTTGCAATCGGCCATGTACATCTACTCCTTCGTCGTGGGGTGCATCGTGGCGTTCGTATCGATCCGGAAATGGCGGCGAGCCTCCTCTTTCCTGGCTCTATGGACACCTATCGTCCTGCTGTACATGATCTTCATCTATCCATTGGGATTGAAGATGGCCGAATGGCGTTTCATGATGCACGTTTTCCCGTTCGCATTGTTGTTGGCGACGGGTGCGGTCATGCTTTGGCTCGAGCGGCGATATTTCACCACCAAGTGATCTTTTCCATAGGAGCAGAGCCGATCCCCGGCTAGCCTTGGATGAAGGATCCTTCGGAGCGCGTTCTGCGGATCGTCGAAAACTTCGGCGACATCTGCGCTACACTGCAAGCCTACCTTTAGCCACCGTATGGACCACCTCAACGGCCTCAACCCAGCCCAACTCTCCGCCGTGGAAGCCACCGATGGCCCCACCATGGTGATCGCCGGGGCGGGCAGTGGCAAGACCAAAGTGCTCACGGTGCGGATCGCGCACTTGATGACCAAGGGCGTTGACCCTTTCCGCATCCTCGCGCTCACCTTCACCAACAAGGCGGCGAAGGAGATGAAGGAGCGGATCGCCAAGCTGCTCGGGGAGATACCCGGCTTGAGCACCGAAGCGCGCAACCTCTGGATGGGTACCTTCCACAGTGTGTTCGCGCGCATCCTACGCGCAGAAGCGGACAAGATCGGCTACCCGAAGGATTTCACGATCTACGACACCGATGACAGCCGAAGCGTGATCAAAGGGATCGTGAAGGAATGGAAGCTCGACGACAAGCTGTACAAGCCGAACCAAGTTCACGGCCGGATCAGCATCGCCAAGAACAACCTCATCGGGCCGATAGAATACCTAGCGAACACCGAACTGATGGCTGGTGACGCGGCCGTAGGGCGCGAGCACATGGGCATGATCTATAAAGCCTACGCGGAAAAGTGCTTCCGCGCTGGGGCCATGGATTTCGACGACCTGCTCTTCAACACGAACATCCTTTTCCGCGACCATCCGGAGGTGATGCTGAAGTACCAGAACCGGTTCCAATACTTGTTGGTGGACGAGTACCAGGACACCAACATGGCCCAGTACAACATCGTCAAGACCTTGGCCGCGCGCCACGAGAACGTTACGGTGGTGGGCGATGATAGCCAGAGCATCTATTCCTTCCGCGGTGCGAACATCCAGAACATCCTCAATTTCCGGAACGACTATCCGGACCACAAGATCTTCAAACTGGAGCAGAACTACCGCAGCACCAAGACCATTGTTGGTGCGGCGAATTCCTTGATCGAGAAGAACAAGGACCAGATCAAGAAGACCATTTGGACGGAGAACATCGAGGGCGAGAAGATCCGTGTGCACCGCTCCCTAACGGACAATGAGGAAGGACACTTCGTAGCCTACAGCATCTTCGAGACCAAGATGCAGAACCAGGTGCCGAACAAGGGATTCGCCATTTTGTACCGCACCAATGCCCAGAGCCGCAGCATGGAGGAAGCCCTGCGGAAGATGAACATCCCCTACCGCATCTATGGCGGCCTCAGTTTCTACCAACGCAAGGAGATCAAGGACCTGATCAGTTACTTCCGCTTGGTATGCAATCCCAACGATGAAGAAGCTCTGAAACGGGTCATCAACTTCCCGGTGCGCGGGATCGGGCAAACGACGATCGAGAAGCTGTTGGTGACCGCAGCGCGACTGGAAATGAGCATTTGGGATGTGATCCAGAAGCACCCGGACCAGATCGAGGTGCATGGCGGTACGCGAAGAGCCTTGGGCGATTTCGTGACCATGATCGAGAGCTTCCGCACGATGCTTTCCGCGCATACCGCGCATGCATTGGGCGAACACATTGCACAGAAGAGCGGACTCCTGAAAGAACTCTTCGTGGACAAGACACCGGAAGGGGTGAGCCGATACGAGAACATCCAGGAACTGCTGGCCGGGATGAAGGAGTTCAGTGACCGCGATACGGAAGGGACCGACCTGCCGCGAACCTTGAGCGATTTCCTCATTGATGTCGCCTTGCTCACCGATGCCGACAAGACCGATGACCCCAACGATCAGGACCGGGTGAGCCTGATGACGATCCACAGTTCCAAGGGTCTGGAATTCCCGTACGTGCACGTGGTGGGTTTGGAGGAGGACCTCTTCCCGAACCTGATGAGCGTGCAAAGTCGCGCCGATCTGGAAGAAGAACGACGCCTGTTCTACGTGGCGATCACCAGGGCGGAGATACGCGCTACGCTGAGCTACGCGGTTAGCCGGTACAAATGGGGAAACCTCACGGCCAGCGAGCCCAGCCGTTTCATCGAGGAGATCGATGCGAAATACTTGGAACTCCCCGCCCAGAACGAACGCGGTGCGTTCAGTAGTGGCCACTACGAACGGCCCGGAACACCTGCATGGGCCCGCCAGCCGCGCACGGCCGATCGTCCGGCGGATGAGCGCACGTCTTCAAAACCTGTTTACGGTCGCGAACGTAGTGCACCCAGCATCGGCAAGAGCGCCGCACCATTACAAAAGCGGAGCGATGCTGCCCCCAAGCCGACCGCCAAGCCGGGCAACCTCAAACGCATTTCCACAGCAGGCAAGCCCTTGGAAGCCACGCACACCTTGGGTGGCGTTACCCCGGACCTGCAAGAAGGCATGACCGTGGAGCACGAGCGCTTCGGCAAAGGCAAAGTGCTGAAAATGGAGGGCAACGCGCCGGACCTGAAGGCAACGGTGTTCTTCCCTGCTGTCGGACAGAAACAATTGCTGTTGCGCTTCGCGAAGTTGACGGTGGTCGAGGGGTGAGATACGCTGAAGTGCTGCGGTACAGTTCTTGGTCCGAGGCGTGCGATGCTGTTGCTTCCGGTCCTGTTCCATTCGTTATTCTGCTCCACCGCTGCACGGGCCAACGAACCACCTCCAGCGCTGGCCACCTACGAATTCGGATTCAGCCTGAGCCAAACGAGCACCGAGGGCCAATTGTATACCCTGTTCATCTACAAAGTGCTTGATGGTCAGGTCTTGGAAAGCACTGCGATCTCCGAGAGATCATTCGTGATGCAAGCGGCTGGCCTGGAAACGAGCAGAGCCAACCCCGAAGGAGTTGATCTTTTTGAACACTACCTCGTGCCGAATTGCGAGGCTCAACGAGACACGATCGACCGATCCATCCACTATGAGTGCGACCCGTTGGCCGATGTATGGAAACTTCGCTACGGAGGTGCGACCAGTGGGACCGGCACATCCGGCTGGGCACAGCACATGAACGAACCGGGGGTACGCCAACAGATCATTCTGCAAGCCTACCGCTCTCCACAGAACGACCATTGGCTCGGGCCCTACTTCGGAAAGCAAGCCTTCCTGCTCTTGCGTGACATCCAGGACCCGGCTTGGGTAAGCACCTATCGCGACGGCAGGTGAGGATCGCTGTGCAAGGAACCATCTCCGGTGGATCCGCGTTCAAGCACGTCATGCGCTCTCCTGCGTTCTGGCTTTTCTGTACCGCACTTTCCGTCGGCTCGAATTCGAATGGTCAGGCCCGATACGAATTCGGCTTCAGCCTGAACCCCACCGCACAAGGTGAACTGCATGCTCTGTTCATCTACCACGTGAAGGATGGCGTCGTGCTCGGAAGCATTCCGATGCGGACCAACTTCTTCGTGCTACAGGCCAGTGGGCTGATGGAGAGCAAGGCCAATTTGGAGAGCATCGACCTTTTCGATGAATATGGGATCCGGGATTGCGGGGTCTGGGCTTCGAACGGTGCCATTGAAGCGAACTTGGAGTGTTCTCCGCTATTGGACATCTGGAAACTGCGCTACAAGACCGGCATGGGGGCACAGCCCGGGATCGGATGGGCCGCCGAAGAATTCCGACCGAGCGAGCGCCAACAGGTCATCCTTCAATTCTATAGACCGCCGGAATACGAGGACTGGCGTGGCCCGTACTTCGGAAAAGATGCCTTCCGCCTGCTGCGCGACATGCAGGACCCGAATTGGGTGGAGACCTACCAGAACGGAGGTTGACCAGAGGTGCTGGTTACGGAGCATCCCCTACATTTGAGCATTCCTGAGCGGCCAGTAGCAATTGGATGGCCTTCAAGCTCACCCCGCGCATTCCTTATCCCAGCTCCCATGAGCACCGCCGCATTCGACTACAATACCAGCCGTCCACACTTGATCATTCCCGAATATGGCCGCCATGTGCAACGCATGGTCGAACATTGCTTGGAAGTAGAGGACCGCGATCAACGTACCCGGACTGCCAAGGCCATCATCCAAGTGATCGGCAGGTTGAATCCGCAGTTGCGCAACAGCGACAATTTCGAGCGCACGCTTTGGGACCACCTCTACATCATGAGCGAATTCAAGCTGGATGTGGACGGCCCCTTCCCGAAACCCACACCAGAAGAATTGGAGAGCAAGCCGCAACGTGTGCCATACCCGCAGGACAAGATCCGCTATGGTCACTACGGTAAACTCGTACAGCGAATGATCACGCAGTGTGCGGAAATGGAAGCCAGTGAGACCCGCGAGGCCTATACCATGGTCATCGCCAACCAGATGAAGAAGCAATTCCTCGTTTGGAACCGCGACACCGTTCCTGACCCAGTGATCCTGAAGGACCTCGGCGAGATGAGCAAGGGCAAGTTGAAGGTGAAGGAAGATGTGCAGCTCGCACATACGGCAGACCTGCTCCGCACCCAACAGATCGGCCCGCGAAACGAGATCGATACCCGTAAACGTTACAATAACAATGGTAGCGGCAGCGGCGGTGGAAAGAAGCGGAACCGCAACCGGAAGAAGCGATACTGAGCCTGGTTCCAAGTTGTGTGTCGAGAGTGGCCAATTGGCCGTTGGGCGTTTCCTCTTCATTGTTCTGTACAGCGACCACTTGCCCCTGGATCAGCCTACTGTTCGCAATAGGTGACACCCAACTGTTGAAACAGTAGCAGATACGAACCGCATTTGCTGCGCTGTGGACATTTGCTTCGCAGCATGGGAAGTTTCAAGATCATCGGTGGCCGCCGACTGAAGGGGGAAGTGGTGCCGCAGGGCGCCAAGAACGAAGCATTGCAGATCCTCTGTGCGGTACTGCTCACTTCGGAGCCGGTCACGATCCACAATGTGCCGGACATCGTTGACGTCAACAAACTGATCGACCTACTGCGCCAGATGGGCGTGGAAGTCGAGGATCTCGCGACAGGCAGTTACCGGTTTACGGCCAAGAACGTGGACATCGAGTTCTTCCTGAAACCGGAATTCAAGACGCTGGGCGGTGGCCTGCGTGGAAGCGTGATGGTCGTCGGCCCCTCGCTGGCCCGCTTCGGACGCGGCTACATACCCACACCAGGCGGCGACAAGATCGGACGTCGACGTTTGGACACCCACTTCATCGGCTTCGAGCAGCTGGGCGCGGAGATCAAATACGACAGTAAGGAGGGATTCTTCAAAGCGGAAGCGAAACGGCTGAAGGGTGCTTACATGCTGCTCGATGAAGCCAGCGTGACAGGAACCGCCAACATCGTGATGGCCGCCGTTCTCGCCGAAGGCCGCACCACGATCTTCAACGCCGCATGCGAACCCTATTTGCAACAGCTTTGTGAGATGCTCGTGCGCATGGGCGCTCGGATCTCCGGGATCGGCAGTAACCTGCTCCACATCGACGGCGTCACGGAACTGGGTGGCACAGAGCACACCATGCTGCCGGATATGATCGAGATCGGTTCGTTCATCGGCATGGCCGCCATGACCCGCAGCGCGATCACGATCAAGAACGTCGGGATCCAACACCTCGGCGTGATCCCCGATGTGTTCCGCAAGCTGGGTATCGCGGTCGTCCAACAAGGCGACGACCTCCACGTGCCAGCCCAGGAGCATTATACGATCACCAAGTTCATCGATGGTAGCAACATGACCGTGAGCGATGCCCCTTGGCCGGGCTTCACGCCCGACCTGCTCAGTATCGTGCTGGTGACGGCCATCCAAGCCAAGGGAAGTGTTCTGGTGCACCAGAAGATGTTCGAAAGCCGTTTGTTCTTCGTGGATAAGCTCATTGAAATGGGTGCGCAGATCACCTTGTGCGACCCGCACCGCGCCCTCGTCATCGGCAACGATTTCCAAAGTCCATTGCGCGCCATACGCATGACGAGCCCGGATATCCGTGCCGGGGTTTCCTTGCTGATCGCTGCCCTGAGCGCCGAAGGTACCAGCACCATCGACAACATCGAGCAGATCGACCGCGGCTATCAGAACATCGATACCCGTCTTCGGGCATTGGGCGCACAGATCGAGCGCGTTGGTTGAGCGCAATGCGTCAGGGTCGATCAGCGTTCTCGACCTCCCATCCAAGTGGAACCAGAACAACGTGATCCAGTAGCCTCCCGATCGCGGCACGTTATTCGCTTTGTGGCAGGCTCACCGAACGTCCTACTTTTACGCCATGGAATACAGCACCATCATGTCCAAGACACGCATCGCCACCATTGCCGCCGTCGCCTTGCTAGCGGTTTACGGCTTCAGCAGCCGCTCTGACCGCTCCCCAGCCACACCTACCGGCGAGTTGCAGGTCGGCACGAACATCGGCAACAAGGCTCCCGAGTTGGCTTTCATGAACGCCGATAGCACCAAGGTGCTGAAGCTCTCCGAATTGAAGGGCAAGTACGTGCTCATTGATTTCTGGGCCAGTTGGTGCCGCCCTTGCCGCGCCGAGAACCCGAACGTGGTTGCCGCCTACAAGAAGTATACAACGGCGAAATTCAACGATGCCAAAGGATTCGAAGTGTACAGTGTGAGCTTGGATCGCAGCCGTGACGCATGGAAAGCGGCCATCGCGCAGGACGGTCTGTTGTGGAAATACCACGTGAGCGATCTTCAGTTCTGGCAATCCAAAGGAGCCCAATTGTACGGTGTCAACTCGATCCCCATGAGCTTCTTGGTGGACCCCAACGGCGTCATCATCGCCAAGAACCTCCGTGGCATGGCCCTTCATCAAGAATTGGACAAGCACGTGAAGAGCTTGTAGGAGAACGAAAAGCACCTTTTCGAAAGGCCCCTTCCTTGGAGGGGCTTTTCGTTTTCCGGTGGTCAACTGCCAAGGTGTCCGCCCTTTGCGTCATGGCACCGAAATTGACCAAGGGGCTGCGCCGGAATGAGCTGCCGGACCACACCAATGGCCCTGAAGAACCCGTTCCGCCGAACCGAAAAGGAAAAGTCGACCATGGAGAATGAAACCGTGAAGAACGAAGGAGCTACCACTGAGCAGCCTGAACGGCCTACACCGCACGCGACGAGCACTGACAACGCTGACACCCCGTCAGCAGGTGAACAGTCCGAACTTGAGACGTTGCGCGCTGAATTGGACCTGTTGCGGGCTGAGCATGCAGCGATCCACGACAAGCACATCCGCCTCTTTGCCGAATTCGACAATTTCCGGAAACGGACCACGAAAGAGCGTTTGGACCTGCTTCAATTCGCAGGTGAGAATACGTTGAAAGCTGTGCTGCCCGCTCTCGACGATATGGACCGCGCCGTGGCCAACAACGACCAAGTGGAAGACGTGGAGGCCGTTCGCGAAGGGATGCGATTGATCCACCAGAAAATGCAACATGTGCTCGCCTCCCAAGGCCTGAAAATGATGCCGGACTCCAAGGGCGAGCCGTTCGACACGGACCGGCACGAAGCCATCACCAAAGCGCCAGCTCCTTCGAACGACCTGAAGGGCAAGGTGTTGGATGTGGTGGAGAACGGGTACACCCTGCACGACAAGGTGATCCGTTACGCCAAAGTGGTGGTCGGTGAGTAAGGCCCCAGCGAATGAGCAAACGAGACCCATACGAAGTCCTCGGTGTGTCGCGCAATTCCAGCGCAGAGGACATCAAGAAGGCTTATCGCAAACTGGCGATCAAGTTCCACCCGGACAAGAATCCCGGTGACCATGCCGCCGAGGAGAAGTTCAAGGAGGCGGCGAGCGCCTACGAGATCCTCAGCGACACCGACAAGAAGGCGAAATACGATCGCTTCGGCCACAACGCGCCGGGAGGATTCGGAGGCGGAGGTGGATTCCATGGTGGAGGCATGAACATGGAGGACATCTTCTCCCAGTTCGGCGACATCTTCGGAGGTGGATTCAGCGGTGGTTTCGGCCAACAGCGTGGCGGCCGAACCGTGAAAGGCAGCAACCTGCGTGTTCGGTTGAAGATGACCCTCGAAGAGGTCGCCCACGGTGCCGAAAAGAAGATCAAGGTGACCAAGTTGGTCCGTGGCAAGGGCAGCGAGTATGGCAAGTGCTCCACCTGCGGCGGCAACGGCCAAGTACGCCGTGTCCAGAGTACATTCCTTGGACAAATGCAGACCGTTACCACCTGCCCCTCGTGCGGTGGTTCGGGCCAAACGGTGACCAAGCGTGCCCCGGGAAGTGATGAGCATGGCTTGGTACGCGAGGAGGTCATCGTTCCCATCCGGATCCCGGCCGGTGTTGAAGAAGGCATGCAAGTGAACATCAGCGGCATGGGCAACGAAGCCCCCGCTGGAGGAATTCCAGGTGACCTGCTGGTGGTCATAGAGGAAGAAGCGCACCCGGAGCTGCGTCGCGACGGTCAGAACCTGCACCACGAGGTCTTCATCAGCATGGTCGATGCCGCTCTTGGTACCAGCCTCGAAGTTCCCTTGGTATCCGGCAAGGCCAAGGTCAAAGTGGAGCCGGGCACGCAGAGCAACCATGTCCTACGCCTCAAGGCCAAGGGACTTCCCAGCATCAATGCGCACGGCACGGGCGACCTTTTCGTTCATGTAGCCGTTTGGACCCCGACCGACCTGAGCAAAGAGGAGAAAACAGCGTTGGAGAAGCTCCGCGCTAGCCCTGGCTTCCAACCCAAGCCTACTGCCAAGGACAAGGGCTTCTTCGAGCGGGTGAAGGAAATGTTCGGGAGCTGAGGTTCAGTCCTTCCTGAAGCGCACCACCTCAGAACGCCCTGCCCCACTGATGCGGATGGCATAGCGACCGGTAGCCATCGCCTCCATCGAGATCGAACGGATCTTTTCGCCATTGGGGAGCCATTCCACGTGTTCGATGATCTCACCACGTTCGTTGAACAGGTCCACAAGCAGTGGCTCCGCTCCATCTCCATGCTTGACCAGCATGAACTGCCTTGCCTTTGGAAGATCTTCGATGCGTCCTTCGTCGGAGATCGGTGTATTTGGTGATCCGGTCGCCTCGGATCCGCTGGAAGGTTCCAACGGTGCAAGCATACCTTCCATGGTGAGTTCCATGCGCAGGTCATCCAGGTCGTGTGTCAGTACCGTTTGAGCGGAGGCTAAGCCAATAAGGCCGAGCACTCCTGCAGATGCTGCGGCCCAAGCGAGCCGATCGTGTCGATGTTTCATGGTCATGGTGTTCGGTGCCACAAAGCGACGCCTTGCACATGATGCCCATTGCACGAAGGTGTTAACCCTTCACCTCCGCGAAAAGAATGACATCCACTTGAGGATATGGCAACGCTGTTCAGGTGCGCTGTGGCACGAGCAGTGCGACGGGTCTGCCGTGATCCATCAGGACCACACCATCCTTGCCCACTTGCGTTTCACGGGCCATTGCCATGGCCTCTATCACTTTCTGCTCCACGGAACGCAATTCACCGCAATTGCAGCCCGAAGGAACCAAGCCGAGAAAACGCACTTCGTTGTTCCCTGTGGACCAGCGTCCGGTGAAGGTTCCGCAATGCGACCGCCCGATGATGCGACCGTTCTTGTCCAATTCGATCGTCAACGGTGGGAACACACGGCTGATGTCGTTGCCGAAAACACTCACCACCCGCCAATTCCCAAGCAATTTCCGGCTCAATGAAACTCCAGTGAATACGACGCTGCCCATGAGAGCATATGTCAAAACCAGTGTGGGAAAGGTCAGGCTGAACCGTTTAATCATGGGGTGGAGTGTGGATGGTGGGATGGAAGTTAAGCGCTCCGCCACCTGGGCCTATCATCACTTTTTGTGAATGGTTGGCCCAGTGACGAATGGAACCCACCATCATTTCCGCGATCACGATGCTGATCGATGCGGTGAACTACGTTGGAGTCACGATCTTCGGCGGATCCATGAGCAGCATACACATCACCGGAAACCTGGTGGATATTACGGATCGTTCCATCCGGCCGGTCGAGATCCACGTGGCGGAGGGCCGTATTGTACACATTGCGGACCATTCCGGTCCAGTGGATGGTTATCTGCTACCGGGCTTCATCGACGCGCATGTGCATGTCGAAAGCTCCATGCTCATCCCCAGTGAATTCGCCCGTTTGGCGGTGACGCACGGAACCGTGGCCACGATCAGCGACCCGCATGAGATCGCGAACGTGCTTGGCGTTGAGGGGGTTGAATACATGATCGACAACGGGAAACAAGTGCCCTTCCACTTCTTTTTCGGGGCGCCGAGTTGTGTGCCCGCAACCGCCTTTGAAACGGCCGGAGCTGTCATCGATGCCGCCGCGGTCGGACGTCTGTTGGAACGGCCCGAAGTGCTGTACCTCAGCGAGATGATGAACTTCCCGGGCGTGCTCGGCAACGACCCGGAGGTACTGAGCAAGATCGCGCACGCCCAGCGCTCGGGCAAACCGGTCGATGGACATGCCCCGGGACTTCGTGGCGAAATGGCCGAACGGTATATCCGCGCCGGGATGAGCACTGATCACGAGTGCTTCACGGCAGAAGAAGCATTGGACAAACTGAAGTTCGATATGTGGGTGCAGATCCGCGAGGGAAGCGCTGCCAAGAACTTCGAGGCGTTGCACCTGCTGTTGCACCACCATGCCCACCGCATGATGTTCTGCAGCGATGACAAGCATCCGGATAGCTTGGTGGACGGCCACATCAACACCCTGTGCGCCAGAGCAGTAGCCGCAGGCATCGACGTCTTCAAGGTCTTGCAGGCTGCATGCTTGAACCCCATTGCCCACTATCGGCTCCCCGTTGGGCGCTTGCATGTGGGCGACCCGGCAGACTTCATCGTGGTGCGTGATCTGGTCGATTTCAAGGTGGATCGCACCTTCATTCAAGGGCGACTTGTTGCTGAACATGGCCGGTCGTTGATCGATCGGGTTCCGGCGTCCACACCCAACAACTTCACGTGTTCGAAGAAGAGCGTTACAGACTTTGCCGTAACGTCCACGGACCAGGACCTAATGGTGATCGAGCCCTACGACGGGCAACTGATCACCGGCAAGGTTCGGATGCCGGGCAAGCGCGAGAATGGACAATTCGTAGCAGACGTGGATCGGGACCTGCTCAAGATCGCCGTGGTGAACCGGTACATGGACGCGCCGATCGCGGTAGGCTGGATCACGAACCTGGGCTTGAAGCGCGGAGCGATCGCCAGTTGTGTGGCGCACGACAGCCACAATATCGTCGCCGTTGGCACCAACGACGCCGACCTCTGTGCCGCGGTGAATGCCATTGTTGAACAGCGCGGAGGGATCAGCCTTTCGAACGGAGACCAGCACATGTTTCTCCCACTTCCCGTTGCTGGGATCATGAGCGATGCCGATGCGTACGAGGTAGCGGAGGCGTACAGCAACATCGACAAGGCAGCCAAGGAACTCGGCAGCACCATGGGCGCCCCATTC
Organism: uncultured Bacteroidota bacterium; assembly: GCA_902826215.1. Classification (GTDB taxonomy): domain Bacteria; phylum Bacteroidota; class Bacteroidia; order Flavobacteriales_F; family PHOS-HE28; genus PHOS-HE28. Next base: position 83,999 of record CADEDY010000003.1, on the reverse strand, counting down.
ATGACGCTCTCCTTCATGGCGTTGCTGGTGATCCCACACCTGAAAATGAGCGACTTGGGCCTGTTCGACGGAGACCGTTTCGCCTTGGTGGCTCACGCGGGGTAGTCGTACCTACCTTCCACCTCGCAATGCACATCCTCTTTGGACGAGGCCGCGGGCTTCTGCTGTTCATACTTGTTGGCTCGCTTATGGCGTGTTCGAACCAAAGGTCCACCGTAGGCGACGGCGCGTTCCAGAAACGAAGACACCAGAGCGGCTGGCACATCGATCTCGGACTGCGAAAGAGCAATGTTCCATCTCCCATCCTCCCGAATGATCGTGGGGGGCGCGAGCGGATGGAAGGAACCACTGAACTTCCGGTATTCATGGATCCGACCACGGAAAAAGTGCCCAACGCACCAACGTCCAAGTTGGATGTGTCCGCCTCACTCGCACCAGGGATCCCTCCTGCCATCGACCCCGGACCGGCCGCCACTGACGCACCGCTGAACGACAAGGACTTGAGCGCCCCAGAGAAACCTAAAGCCAAATGGAACCCTTGGGCTGTTCCCGCCTTCGTTCTGGCCTTGAGCACAGTCGCCTATGCCATTCTTGGGACGAGTGAGGCCATTGCGGTTCTGGCCTTGGTCCTCACGTTGGTGGTCGCCTCGATCGCGGTGCGAAGAGGTCGCACCTATGAATGGCGCGGAAAAGGATTCGCAATTACGGCCTTGCTGGTCGGCTGCCTAGCCGGTTTGATCACTGTGATCGCGCTGCTTGCCGGAGTCTGAGATCTCGGTTAAATTCGTGTGGTCATATTGGAAGTCATCATTTGGGACATTGGTGTGGACAGAAGGTTGGACATTGAATTGTTGAAAATTGCCTTAGATGATTGATAATTAGGTAGTCTTGATGTACAGATATTTGGACACCAATGCGGCCCTATCAAGAGACGATCTCATGGCTACGGTTCAAGCTGGACCTGCGTCAAGCCCCCCCTTCATTCTGGCTTCTGTTGGGTGAATGCGTTGCAGGGATCCGGCATCTCACCGCCATTCCATTGACCCCAACAGAAAGCCGGGCCTTGGAGCGCGAGGTCCTTGGAATGGGATTGCAAGCACGGTTAGCCCAGGACGGCATATCACTCGGTGCCGATCAGATCCAGCTTCACCTACAAGGAAGGCTGCAACTCCCCTCTAGCCAAGAAAGCGCCCAGCTCGAATTGGACGACCTCCTCCATACGTGGCAGCGGCTTTTGCAAGCTCCTTCGCCGGAAGGACGAACCCTCGATCCGAGCTGGATCCTCGAAATACACAGGGCGCTTGGCAATCCAGAAAAAGGCATCGAACGAGCCGGAGCTTGGCGCATTTCCCCCTACGGCATTTCACCCTTGGAGGGTGTTCCTCCGGAGGTGATCAGCTTGTTCATCGAGGAACTCTGTGACTGGCTCAATGGGCCGGAACTTGCTGCGCCAACGGAAGAAGAAGTTCCTGCTTTCGCCTTGCTACGGGCCTTGGTCGCGGAGCTGTATTGGGCTTGGATCCGGCCATTCGGCTTCGGGAATGGCAAGTTGATCGGCACTCTTTCACTGGAGATCCTGCGACAAGGTGGCGTCGGAAGCACCGCTGGACATCTTGCAGCGCGTTTCTTCATGCATTCGGCTCGTGCATTCCGGTTCCAGACCGATCAAGCTGCAGCTGGCATGGCCGATCCGATCCCTTTTCTCGCGTTCGCCCTGCGTGGTATCTCAGATGGCCTGCGGGAGATCCATGAGCGGGCGCGCGACCTCCAGATCACCGCGCAATGGCGGGCCCAGTTGCTGGATCTCTTCAGCGATGCGAACGACGCTCCGACCCGTCGACAACGACAGGTGCTGCTGGATCTTGGTGAACACGGTATTGCCCTGCCCCAATCGGACCTCCCAGCACTCTCCACTGCTCTGGCGAAGCTGTATGCGGGGGTTTCGGAGAAGACCTTGCGGCGTGACGTGGACGCCTTGGTAGCTGCTGGCATTGTTCGCCGTTCACCCGAGGGGATCCAGGTGGAACGTGGCCAGCTCCTCGCCTTCAAGCGATAAAGTGCCCGTCCTTTCCCTCGAGGTACCTTATCACCGCATCCCGGATCTTATGTGGGTGAATGCCCGATTCCCGCAAAGTGCCGCGGGGTCCTCCCGCTGACTTGGACCGTTTCTGCCCTTCGGAATCCAATAAAAGGGGGTGATGCAGGAAGCGGGACCGCTGGAATGAGGACAATCCTAGACGATCAGCCAAATGAAGCTGACAAAGCGATGACGGCAAGAGATCCATGCCTCGCACAATGAAGGTCACCCCCATTTCGATGTCGTCACTCAAGGATGCCAGCTGGTAGGCCGACCGACCTGTATCTCGCTGAAGCAGAACTGGATCCGACATGTGATCGGCAAGATCCACCTCTTGAATACGGCCTGAGAGTTCGTTCATGACGACCTTGCAAGGAGGGTCCACCCGAAGCCGCCAAGCCACTGAATTGCCGACCGAAGGTATGCTGCGGCATTCGTGCGGTAGACCCGCGGCTCCATTCGCGTGGAGTTCGGATCGGGAACAGTTGCACGCATAAAGGACATCCTGTTCCTTCAATCGCGCACCGAGTGCCAAGCATCTATCCTGCCGAAGTTCCTGCGACCAGTTCCGTTCGAAGTCCTCCACCCCCGAGGGGCCCTCATCGGGCCGGATCCCAAGCCATTCAAGCGTTGCGAAGATGTCACTGACGTATTCGGGACGCTTCCGCTCGGTATCCAGATCGTCGATGCGCAACAGCAATCGGCTACCGCTGGAGCGTGCCAACGTTTCGGTCAGCAAGAAGTTGAACGCGTTCCCAACGTGGAGAAAACCGCTCGGTGTTGGGGCGATCCGTGTCCGGCCTGCCGGAATGCTTGGGATGTTCTCCATGGTCGGAAGTTCTTCCCTACAGGTCTGGTGCCCGGGGCGGGACTTGAACCCGCACAGCCCTTACGGACCAAGGGATTTTAAGTCCCTCGTGTCTACCATTTCACCACCCGGGCAATTCTCCCAACGAATCAAGACCCTCCCTCCACTAGCGTTCAGCAAGAACTCATCGGCCGAAAATAGTGATGCCTCCCGTGGGGGAGGCATCCTTTGAGCGAGAAACGGGACTCGAACCCGCGACCCCGACCTTGGCAAGGTCGTGCTCTACCAACTGAGCTACTCTCGCAATGGGGCGGCAAATATAATATCCGTTCGTTACCCCGCAACTCGAAGCACTACGCCTTTTTCAATTGCGCCTTTGCAGGCACCACCATCCGCTTGATCTCGTTCAGCTTGAACAGGGCCTCGACCGGTGTCAACGTGTCGATATCCAACTCGGTGATCGCCTGCCGGATGCGCTCCAACGCTGGGTCATCCAACTGGAAGATGCTGAGCTGCAACTCGCGACCGACATCCGCCATGGATGCGCGCGGCGAAACGACCGGGCCTAGCGGATCGGGAGCCGCACCCAGATCGCCGGAATGGCTCGCCTCGAGATGGACCAGCACCTTCTTGGCCCGGCTCACCACTTTCGCGGGCATGCCAGCCATCTGAGCCACGTGGATCCCGAAGCTGCGGTCGCTGCCACCAGGAACCAATTTCCGCAGGAAGAGGACCTTGCCATCCACCTCGCGCACCGCCACGTTGGCGTTCTGGATCCTCCCAAAACTTGCTGCCATTTCGTTCAATTCGTGGTAGTGCGTGGCGAAGAGCGTTTTGGGACGACCCGCATGATCATGCAGGAACTCAGCGATGGCCCAAGCGATCGAGATGCCGTCGTAGGTGCTCGTACCACGGCCGATCTCATCCAACAACACCAAACTGCGATCGCTGAGGTTGTTGAGGATGCTGGCGGTTTCGTTCATCTCCACCATGAAGGTGGACTCGCCCGTGGTGAGGTTATCCGATGCGCCCACGCGGGTGAAGATCCGATCCACGAGCCCAATGGTGGCCGCCGATGCAGGCACGTAGCTTCCGATCTGCGCGAGCAGCACGATCAATGCCGTTTGACGCAGGAGCGCTGATTTACCGCTCATGTTCGGACCGGTGATCATGATGATCTGGCGGGTGGCAGGATCGAGCAAGAGGTCATTCGTCACATACGGCGTTCCTGGTGGAAGTTGCTGCTCGATGACCGGATGACGACCATCGCGAATGTCCAAGGCGTGTCCGGCCGTGATCGCAGGGCGGATGTAGTTCCACGTTCGTGCATTCAACGCGAAGCCGCGCAGCACATCCCATTCCGCAAACGCCATGGCCACTGTTCGGATGCTGCCAACGTGGCTGACCACCTCGTCTATCAGTTCCTTCAACTGCTCCATTTCCAAAGCGAGTATCCGCTCCTCGGCACCCAGGATCTTCTCCTCCAAGGTCTTCAGCTCATCCGTGATGTAGCGCTCGGCACCGACCAAGGTCTGTTTACGCACCCATTCCGGCGGCACTTTCTCTTTGTGGGTGTTCCGAACCTCGAGGTAATAGCCGAAGACGTTGTTGAACCCGACCTTCAAGGATGGAATACCGGTGCGATCCGTCTCCCGACGCTGCACATCGAGCAGCAATTCCTTCGCATGACTGCTCACGTGCCGAAGCTCATCCAGTTCCTTGCATACTCCCGGCTTGATCACACCGCCTTTGGCTGGATTCACCGGCGGGTCGGGCGCGATGGTAGCTGCGATCCTGTCCGATGGCTCCGTAGGGATCAAGATCGTTCTGGCCTGTGCGGCCAGCGCATCGTCCCGACCGATCAAGAACGCTTTGCTGCGTGCAGCCGCCTCCAGCGCCACATTCACTTGAAGCAGTTCGCGGGGATTGATCCTTCCAGCGGCAGCCTTGCCTGCTAATCGCTCCAGATCACCAATGGAGGACAGTTCCTCACCCAGGACATCCAGCGCTTGAGCATCCTTCAGCAAGGCCTCCACCCTGTCGTGCCGTGATCGGATCGCTTCGGCATCCACTAATGGGAACAAGAGCCATCGTTTGAGAAGCCGAGACCCCATCGGTGTCGCACACTTATCCATGGCGCGGAGCAAGGTGCTCGCCCCTTCGTTCACCGGTGTCACCAATTCCAGGTTGCGCACGGTGAACCGGTCGAGGCCAACGAAGGCCTCCGGACGGATCCACCCGATGCGATCGATGTGCGAAAGGCGTTCGTGCCGGGTTTCACCCAAGTAATGAAGGATGGCCCCGGCCGCACGCTGGCCCAACTCACGCTCTTCGATACCGAAGCCCTTCAGCGTGGATGTACCGAACTGGCGCAACAGCCTCTCCCGAGCGAAATCCGTGGTGAACGCCCATTCGTCCAAGGCAAAGGTCCTATACAGCCCTTGCACCCGACCGACCAATGGGTCCAACGTCCCCTTGACCGTGAGCAATTCGCTGGGGCCATGCCGATCGATGAGCCGTTCGATCTCTTCGGCACCTTCTTCCGCTACCAGGAATTCACCGGTGGTGACATCCAGGAACGCCGCACCGTATCGCCCTTGTTGCCCACAGACAGCAGCCAACCAATTGTTGGTACGATGGTCGATGACCTGATCGCTGTAGGCCACACCGGGTGTCACCACCTCTGTTACACCCCGTTTCACGATGGTCTTGGTTGCCTTGGGGTCCTCCAATTGATCACAGATGGCCACGCGATAGCCCGCTCGAACCAGTCTTGGCAGGTAGGTCTCCAGCGAATGATGAGGGAATCCGGCCAATTCGATCGTGCTTGAACCGTTGTTCCGCTTGGTCAGGGTAATTCCGAGGATACCGGCCGCTGTGACCGCATCGCTACCGAAGGTCTCGTAGAAATCTCCCACTCGGAAGAGTAGTAGCGCATCGGGATACTGACCCTTGATGCTGTTGTACTGCTGCATCAGTGGGGTTTCGGTCGCTGTTGACTTCGCCATCGCTTTTTCGAAGACCTATTTTCGCACCGGAACAGTGGTTCTGCGCGCCTCTTGGCCAAGCCGGGCAAGGTACTCACCACGCCAGGAGCCTACATCAACGATCCCTCCTCCGTTCTTCACATTTTCCGAACAGCCATGCCCCAGCACGACCGCAAGCTCTCGATGGATGAATTGGAGCGACCTTCTGCGGAGGCTCATCGCGATCGGCCGAAGTTCCCGATCCGCTTGCTGCTCGACGATGTGCGGAGCCGGCATAACGTAGGTTCGATCTTCCGCACGGCAGATGCGTTCGGCGCCGAAGGGGTCGTTCTGTGCGGCTTCACGCCACGGCCCCCTCACCGTGAGATCGAGAAAAGTGCGTTGGGCGCGACCCTATCGGTTCCGTGGACCGCAGAACCGAATGCCTTGGAGGCCATAAAGCGATCCAAAGCCGAAGGATACCGTATCGTGGCGGTGGAGCAGACCCAACTGGCGATCCCCCTGAACAGCCTTGCCCATGAGCCCTCGGAACCTATCGTCCTTGTCTTCGGCAACGAATTGACCGGGGTGTCCAATGCGATCATCGAGGCGAGCGACACCTGCGTGGTGATCCCGCAGTTCGGCAGCAAACACTCGCTGAACGTAAGCGTTTGCGCCGGTGTGGTGCTTTGGTGGTGCACCAGAGGCATGCGTTCTACGGAATGAAACCTATTGGGATCATCCGTGTAGAAAGGCAACCATTTCACCATCAACAGGTCTTTAGTGGTAGTGGCTCATTCTGATCATACCCCGTGGATCGGTCAAAGCTTCTATATTTGGCTGCTGTCGGCCTTGTGCCCATGAAGGAACGCTACTCCCGCTTTTCACAACTACTTGTCGTTCTGGGCGTGCTCCTGTGCGCACAAACCGTTTCTGCCCAGTATTTCCGGCAGTCCAGCTATTGGAAGACGCATCGACGTGAAGTGAGCATCGGGTTCGGCTTTTCGAACTTCTTGGGTGAATTGGGTGGACGTAACCAGATCGGCTCGCCGTTCGTGTGGGACCTTGAACTGAGCCAGACCCGTCCTGCAGTCGCTTTCGACTACCGGTATTACTTGGCGCAGAAGATGGCACTTCGGACGCGATTGACGTACGGCATTCTTGCTGGTAACGACAACCTGACCACCGAAGTGTTCCGGCAGAACCGGAATTTGAGCTTCAAGACCGATATCTATGAGCTTTCCGTGGTCTATGAGTTCCACCTCTATCGCGAGGAACTTGGCCACGTCTATGATCTACGTGGTGTGCAAGGCACCAAATCGGCGCGGGTCGGGTTGTACTTGTTCGCCGGTGTCGGCGGATTCTATTTCGATCCGAAAGCCCAATTCGAGAATGCATGGGTGCGCCTGAAGCCGCTTGGTACCGAAGGCCAGGGTCTTCCTGGTGGGGCCGAGGAATATAATAACTTACAGGTCTGCATCCCCATGGGTCTTGGTCTGCGCAAGGCGTTCACGAAACAGCTGAGCGGCGGGGTCGAACTCCAGTACACCAAGACGTTCACGGATTACATCGATGACGTGAGCACCAAGTATTACGACCCGATCGCCCTGCAGGCCGCGCATGGTGATATTGCTGCTTTCCTTGCAGACCCCAGCTTGAGCGCTACGGATGCCGGCCTCAACCCGACCGCTGCTGGTCAGCAACGTGGTGACGAGACCGATCTGGATGCCTACCTGTTCTTCAAATTCCAGGTGCATTACAAACTGGTGAAGTACAAGAGCGGTTCAAAGAAATACCGCACCCGTATCAGCCGGCAGAAGATCGTGTTCTAACACGAGGAACCTCCTTCTTCAAAAGGCCCTGCCGAATGGCAGGGCCTTTTGCTTTGAGTGGATCCTTGTTGCTTGATCCAATACTCAATAACACAGGCCTGCTTGAAGGGCTATGGCCAAGAGGAAAACATCATGAGCACCGATTGCACGAATGCGGTCCTGTTCGCGCTGAGTGAAGAAGGCTTCTTAGGCGGCCCCAGGTGCAATGCACGAGCTATTACGTCCGCACTGCGGCGGACGATGGTCGACCTCATCTGGTCGGGTCAACCGCTGGCCGGGAGGAGATCCACGTCTTCGGGTAACGGTGCGAACGCAATGCACACCATTTCCGGACAAGGTCAGGCGTCACCGCGGAGCCGCTCAGAAATGGTCGTGATCAACGAATAGCTTTTCACAGTCCAGTTCGATCTCCTTAAGGCAAGCGGACCACGGCTACGGTGCCTTGCTCCAGCCCTCGCGAAATGTGGAACGATCCACCGAAGGTTCGGGCGCGTTCGGCAATATTCATCAAGCCCATACCATAGGAAGTCTCTTCACGGATTCCGATACCGTCATCCTCGACCATCAGCATCGTTCCACTGGTGGTTCCCACCAGTTGTACATTCACCTTCCTTGCCCTCGAATGCTTGGTCACGTTATTGATGAGTTCCTGGGCGATCCTGTAGAGTGCCGTGGCTTCATCGCCCCTGACATCGACCGCCTGCCCGAGTTGTTCGTAGGAATACTCAATTGACGTTCCCCTCAAGGCCTTTTGGACCATGTCCTTCAGGGCCGGCGACAATCCAAGTGTCCTCAATGTGCGCGGCATCATTTGATGGGATAACTCCCTCGTCTCATGTGCCGTGGCATCGACCAAAGCCGCCACTTCCGCCAAAGCCCCAGGGGCAGAAGACCACTTGCTTTGAAGTTCGTCCAATCGGAAGCGGGCGGCGCTCAATTGCTGGCCGATCCCATCGTGAAGCTCTTTCGCGATCCGTTGTCGCTCCTTCTCGGTGGATACGAAAATTGCCCGGAGTCCCTTTTCGCGTTCCAGAATGATCTCGGCGTCCGTGCGTGCGCGTTCCAGCCTGATCCTTCGTTGTTGGATCAGCGAAACGACAGCAATGAACAATGCAAGAAGTGCCGAACCGATCCATATGATGAGGGTTCGCCGCTCTGCACGACTGGCCAGTTCATGGATCCGTTGATCCCTTTCCACTGCATAAAAGCGCTCTTCCAGCTCGAGGATGGTCCGCATGTTCTGCTCGTTCAGTAGGCTGTCCTTCAGTTCCTCGCCTGCGCGTGTTGCATACAGTGCCCCGGCAAGATCTCCGGTATGCTCCATGCAGCGCGCCAAGTTCGAATACGCAGTCTGCTGTAATTGAACATACCCGACGTTCGCTGCTTGATCAATGGCACTTTGGAAATGAAGAATGGCTTCCGGATACCGCCCCCACGCTTCGTAGAGATCCCCGAAATACGACTCTTGTTCAGCCAAGCCGAGCCTGTCATCCAGCCTCCGTCTGATCGACCTCGCAGTTTCGAACTTCTCAAGGGCATCGTCGAATTCCATTCGTAACACGTGAACGGTAGCCAGCTTGTTCAAGCTGTACGGAATCCCCACGCTATCGCCCTGCTCCTCTTTGATCCTTAGGGATCGGTGATAGAAGTACTCCGCACTATCCAGGTCCTGGTTCATTTCATGGAGAACACCGTAGTTATCATAGTTCGCTTTCAGCTCGTCGGTGGCTTGTTCAGCCTCGAGGATCTGAAGCCCCTGTTGGAATCGCCGGAAGGCTTCTGGCAGGTCCCGGCGCTTGATCTGATGGCCCAAACCACACAGCGCAGAGCCCAGGCGTACCCTATCACCCATGACACGATAATGGTCGATCGCGGCCAATCCATAGTACAAACTGGAATCGTAGGTTCCCTCCAGGTAATACACTGTTCCAAGTCGATCAAGACATTCACCTACGGCCGTATCCCGATGGTTCGCTCTGCTCTCCGCCAAGGCCCTTTGAAGTGCCACCCTGGATCCGTTCAGGTCGGCAACCAGCTGATCGTAAGCCAGGTATAGTATCGTATCCGTAGGGTTCGAAAGATCCTGTGCCGTCGAACAGAAAGCCAATGGCAAAGCAACCGAAAGAAGAAACCCTTTCACCAAGAGAGATCGCGCACGAGCATTCATCCTTCACAAGACCGCCAACAAAGAAAGGCCACCTTTCGGTAGCCTTTCCGTACCAAAAGGAGAAGGATCACTGTATGGTCACTGAAAGCGTCTGAACACTTTCCTTACCGAAGTAGTACAACTTGCTACCGATGGTTTGACTTGTGTAGGAATACCCTACGATCTGTGCCACGCTGGCTCCCGCGCTCAGGGATGCCAGGTCGTCCGCCGTGAAGTTGCAGGAGCCGTTGTTCCCTGCCAGGGTCTTGTTCACACCGCCGATCGCGAAGATCACCGAATCCGCGTTGATCACGGAAGTCGTTGAAAGCGTGTAGCCCGCCGAGCGGTTCACCGTAGCAGCACTGGTAATGGATGCAACACTGGGAAAAGGCAAACTGCTTACATCGTAGTTGAAGCCAGGTACGCTCGCACCACCTGAAACACTCCAATTGACACCGCTGCTGAAGTCAACTCCCGTGGGGTTGGTCTGTGAAGGGGTCAGGACGTACGTATTGTTGCTGTTCTGGGTGAGGCCGGTGCTGTTGAGCGTGACCGCACCTGCAGGAAGATACGTACTATACGAATCGCTCGTGAACACCGCGACGCCGGTTCCAAGTTCAATGGTGAAAGGGCCGATCGGGGTGGATTGCACCGTGGTGGTCTTCACTGCCCAGAGCGACCCATCGGATCCGGGGAAGCTGGGTGTCGTGTTCGCCGTAGAATTGTTCGAGCCGCTTGGCCCAGCGGGTGCGGGTTCGGGGGTCTCGTCGTCCTTTTTGCAGGAAGTCAGGACCAAGGAGAAACTCATGAACACCAGCAGTGGGAGTTTGTAATTCATGTCGGTTATGCTTTGTTATTGACCAGGCAAAACTCCCTCATGCAGCAGTGCGAGGAAATACGGGCACAACCTTTAAATACTGCGGTGATCACCGTAGTTGAATCAAGGCTGGACCTGCACGATGAAGATCACCTGGCTCCCGCACGGAGTATAAGCTCCCGTGAAGTCCTCGCCCAAGTTCCAACGAAGAAGCCCCTCCGCCGAATGGCGGAAGGGCTTCATGATCTGGTATGATCGACTTAGAGGCCGAGGTTGTCCTTGCAATTGCGGAACTCGAGGTCCTTCATGGCCTTCTCGCGCAGGCTGGCATCCTTTTGCACGGCCATACCGAGATGGCTGCGAACGCCGTCGCAGTTGCTTTGGCGGGCTGCGATGATGGCGGCGAGGTAGTGGCCCATGGCGCTGTCCTTCTCGGTGCTGCCGTCGAGGAGGGCTTGTGCACCGGCAGCATCGCCACCGAGCATTTTGGCCAATGCGGAGTTGAAGCTCTTGGCACCGGCCATGTTGGAGTTCGCGGCGGAGTAGTCGCCGTTCTGGATGTTGAGGAGGCCTTGGTTGTACTTCACCTCTGGACCAGCTGCGCTGGCCTTGGCGAAGAGTTCGGCCGCCTTCTTGCGATCGCCCCTCAGACGAGCTACAACACCGAGGTTGTTCGTGCTCACCGGATTGTCCATGATGGTGTTCGCCTTCTGGAACTGTGACTCCGCTTCGGCCATCTTGTTCTGCATCATGTAGATGTAGCCCACATTGTTGGCACCGCGGTAGTCCGTTGGGTGAACGCGCTCGGTCTCTTTGTAGATCCGGAGCTGCTCATTGATATCCGTGGTGAGGGTGGCTGCGAAGAGCAGTTCCTCCACGTTCAATGAGTCGGGCATGGTGCTGCTCATTTCGGTGAGTTGTGCATCGGTCTTGCCCACGCGCTGGTAGTTCAACTTCATTTCACTGCGACGCAATTGGGGCAGGATCTGATCGGCGATCTCCTTGTAGGTGGCCGCCATGTTCTTGATCTCTTCCTCACGCTTGGTCACGTCGGGATACATCTCCAACACACGCAACACCAACTCCTTGTCGGGCACGGTGGTGCTGGCCTGCATGGCACGTTTGAAGCCTTCCCAGTCCTCACCTCGTGCAGTGAGGGTGTAGAAGGCATCCAACTTGGCGGAATCGGACTTGGCGCGGAGCAACTCGCCCTTGGCCCAGCTCTTTGCGCTCTTCGCACGGTCATCAGCGAGGTTCTCGTTCTTGCTTAACTCACCCTCGGGGCTGGCCCAAGCATCCACGGACAAGCTCTTGGCGACGATGTTCGGGTTGGTCTTCATCATCTTGAAGAAGTCGGTCATCGCTTTGATGTCCGCGTCCTTCAATTCATTCGGGCGCACAACGGAGGAATTCACCAAGTAGTTCAAGGTGGCATCCTGAGTGTGATCGGTGATGCGAACGAAGGCGTCCTTGGCAAGAAGAACCTTGTCGTCGCTCATCATAAGATAAGGGGTGGTGATCACACCGTCGGCGATCTTCACCGGGTCGAACTCCAATTGCTTCTTTCCTTCTTTGCCTTGCTTGCCGAGGATCTTCACCACGAGCTCGCTTTCAGCCATGCTCGGTGTGTAGGCCACCTTGTGCATGTAGTTGAAGGCCTTGCCGGTCTCGTACGGGATCACGGTGTTGTTACCCACAGCACCTTCCCCTTGGAAGAAGGCGGTCTTGAACGGGGTTTCGCCGCCGGTGTACGTCAGCGTAGGTGTGAGTTCAACCTGTGCCTTCTTGTAGAAATACTTGCCTGGGAAGTTCCCGTTCACGTTCACCGCAACGGAATCGCCTTGGACGATGAGCGGGTTGGGATCAACGGTATACTTGATGTTCTCGACATACTTGTTCATCTTCCCGATCCCGCCGCAGCCGGTTACAGCCAACCAGGTCAGTGTGAGCAGAGAGAGCCCCTTGAGGTGCCGCTTTTCCATGAATTCGCTACGTGTTTCGTGATTTCGGCTGCAAACATAACCGTCGCGACGTGAGGTTCGGTTCGGCCGTGGTTCGCACTTCTCCACAGTCCAACGTGCATCCATGTCGCTCAAAGTGTGACGACGCGATACCCAGCGGGTACCTCCGTGGCGATGGCTTGCAGCAGTCTTTCGTAGACCGGCGCGTCGTTCATCAGGTCGTGGCCTTCGAGGTCGACGACCAACACGCGGTCTTCGTTCAGTTTCTGGAGGTGATCCAGGTACCTTTCCTGAAGCTGAGAGAGGTACTCAATGGGGATACTTTGTTCATAACTCCTACCCCTGGACCGGATCCGCTCCTTGACTCGTATCATGTCCAAGTGCAAGTAAATGATCAACTCCGGTCGCGGTAGGTCGGTGTACATGATGCCGTAGAGGTCGCGGAAAAGCGCGTATTCATCGGGCTGCAAGGTGACATTGGCGAAAACCAGTGATTTTCCCAATGAATAATCGGCGACCGTGCATGCACTGAACAGGTCTTGTTCGGTGACCCGTTTCAGTTGATGATAACGCTGGGCCAAGAAGGACAATTCCACCGAGAATCCATAGCGCTCGGGCTCCTCATAGAAGCGGGGCAGAAAGGGATTGTCGTCGAATTCCTCCAGGACGATCCTTCCCTCCCATTCCCTTGCCAAACGTTTGGCCAAGGTGGTCTTGCCTGCACCGATGAGCCCTTCCACGGCGATGTATGCGTACGGGGGCCTCATGTGCGCGGAAGGGCGTTCAGCAATTCGAGTGAAGAATGTTGCAGGATGGGATGGTTCCATGCAGGAGCCACATCGCACAGTGGCGCCAAGGCGAATCGTCGCAGGTGCAACCGTGGATGCGGCAGGGTCAATTGCGAGGTCTCAAGAACTCGATCACCAATAGCGAGAAGGTCGATGTCGATGGTGCGCGAAGTGGGCACTGCACTTGGGTGCCGCACGCGACCCAAGTCCTGTTCGATCCGCAAGCAAGCGTGCAGGACAGCGAACGGGTCAAGTGCCGTTCGAACCAAAAGGGCACGGTTCAGGAAGAGGGTGTCCGCCTCGAATCCCCAGGGCTTCGTCCAATGATCCCGACTGTGCGCGATCACCTTACCGATGCGCGCCTTGATGGCTGAACCCGCAGCGTCCAATTGCGCGCGCGGATCTCCGAGATCAGCTCCCAAGAGCAAGGCCACCTCCTTTTCCGGCATGGCCGCAAAGCTATCCGTGCGGGCCTCCCATCCTAGTGCTGCCCCGTTCGTGTGATCGGTATCGAGCAAGCGAACGTGACGGTCTAGTTTCGTCCCTGCAAACAACAACGCACATGCGCCAATTCCTCAAGTTCATGCTCGCCTCCATGGTGGGCACTTTCATGATCGGCATCGTACTGATCATGTTCTTCATCGGTTCGCTCGCCGCCTTGGGTTCCGAGTTCTCCATGGAGGGCAAGCCGACCACCGTGAAGGACGGCAGCATCCTGCACTTGAAGCTCGATCAGGAGATCGTGGATCGCGGAAGCAAGGATCAATTCAACTTGGACTTCGGCCCGTTCCGCGCTGCGAACAAGATCGGACTGAACACCCTGCTCGCCACGCTGGAGCACGCGAAGACCGATGATCATATCGAAGGCATATTCCTCGATCTGACCAACATGCAAGCCGGGTTCGCCACGGAAAAGGAGATCCGCGAAAAGCTTATCGCCTTCAAGAAGGAGAGCGGCAAACCCGTGGTGGCCTTCAGCGAAGCCTACTCGCAAGGAACGTACTACATGGCCACAGCGGCCGATGCCATTTACCTGCAACCCAAAGGCGATCTCGATTACCGCGGATTGCGCAGCGAATACATGTTCTACAAGGGCTTGTTCGAGAAGCTCGATATCGAGATCCAGTTCATCCGGGGCAGCAACAACAAGTTCAAGAGCTTCGGGGAGGTGTTCACCGAGGATCACATGAGCGAGGCGAATCGCGAGCAGAACAGGGTGCTGATGAACGGCCTTTGGAACGAACATCTCGCTGCCGTTTCGGAGCACCGCAAACTGGATATGGACCGCCTGAACTTGATCGCCGACAGCCTGCTTGTTCGCAACGCCAACAGTGCATTGGAACTGGGCATGGTGGACGGCCTGAAGTACCGCGATGAGGTGTTCGACATCCTGCGCGAACGCATGGGCATCGCAGCGGATCAGGAATTGCAATTGACCGAACTCGACACCTACGCACGCTCCTTCACACCCAAAAGAAGCAAGGGCGGTGATGGCGATGGCAAGCTGGCCGTGATCTACGCGGAAGGTTCCATCAGTACGGGAGATAGTGAAGAAGGCACCATCGGAAGTACCAGCCTCTCTGCAGCCATTCGCGAAGCGCGTGAGGACAGCACCATCAAAGCCATCGTGCTGCGGGTGAATTCCCCCGGTGGCAGCGGCCTCGCAAGCGAAGTGATCTGGCGTGAAGTGGAATTGGCGAAGAAGGTGAAGCCCGTTGTGGTGAGCATGGGCGATGTGGCCGCTTCTGGTGGATACTACATCAGCGCACCTGCTACGAAGATCTACGCGGAACCCACCACGATCACTGGTTCCATCGGCGTCTTCGGTATCATTCCCAACATGCAGGGCTTCTTCAAGAACAAGCTCGGCATCACCTTCGATGGCGAGAAGACCCACGAGCACGCCGATATGATGACGGTCAGCCGACCATTGACCAACCATGAAAAGAAAGTGATCCAAGGCTATATCGACGAGTTCTACCTAGGGTTCAAGGAGCGCGTTTCAGAAGGCCGCAACCTCACCGTGGACCAAGTGGACAGCATCGGGCAGGGTCGCGTATGGACCGGCGTGGATGCGAAGCGGATCGGCCTCGTGGACGAACTCGGTGGCTTGGAAGCAGCCATCGCAGAGGCCGCCAAACTGGCCAACATGACCGACTACAAGCAAGTGGAACTTCCTGAACAGAAGGACTTGTTGCAACAGATCCTGGCGGACCTGAACGGACAAGCCCGCTTGTGGGTGGCAACGGAATGGCTTGGCGAGGATGTCGCGTTGCTGAAGCAGTTCCGTACGGTGCAGGAAGTGAAGTCACAGATGGGGATCCAAGCACGAATGCCGTACGACCTCGTGATCGAGTGATCCGGGCCTACCTGAACGACGAAGGGCTGCAGTTTCCCGCAGCCCTTCGCTTTTCCCTAAAGATCCTTCACTAACCAAAACCTGCCTGTTGTAACGGAGGTGCCTGAAATAAGTTTCACGGTATAGGTTCCGGCCGCGTTTCCGGCCAGATCGAGGTGAAGCGGGCCACCGGACGACCGACCTTCGAGGACCGACTTGCCGAGTCCGTCCTGGACCGAATAGAAATAAGCGCCTATCAAGCCGTTCGGCCATACAGTGACCGGCCCGGTGGATGGAACGGGGTACAGCAGAAGTGAATTCTCCTTGAGCCGGTCATTCATTCCAACGGTGGCCGTAACGCGCCAATGCGATGACAGTACTTCGGCATTGTTACCGATGCCGCCGCACACGTGGAATACGCCCTCTCCTACTTCCCCAAGCCCACGCAGGTCCATCACAGCTTGTTCGGCAGGAACCAGGTCCAACGTGGCCGTGTTCGATCCCGACCACGCGATGGTCGTTGCGGGTTGCACCACACCACTTCCGTTGTACGCGACCGCATCGTAATTGTAGCTCGTGCTGGAGCCACCGATCCAGAACGGTCGTCCAGCCCACGATCCGCATGCCGAGCGATACGAGGTGCGGCCGGTGCTCAAAGCGGGTTGCCAATCGATCTGTGTTGGGCTCGTCGGGTCGATGATGCCGATCCGCAATTCGTCCTGAGCCGGGAAGTTGGATCCGAGCGAAGCGCCGCCGTAGTACAAGATGGTATCCCCGATGATGGTACCGGATCCGCCGAAGACCTTGTATAGGCTCGTGTTGGGCACCGGCGTGCCAACGGACCACGCATCCGAAGCCGGGTCGTAGACCTGTACCGCCGCCACGTTGGTGTTGTTGCTCCAACCAGTGATCACGTAGATCAAGCTATCGCGCCAGACCGCCTGCACCTGGTCGTCTATCGGAATCGGGATCGGACTTCCATCGGTGAGCCATGTGGAAGTCGAAAGATCGAAGCGGTGCACCCTATCGGAACTAACCTCGAAAGGTGACCCGGCCAGCACATGGTAGCCACCGATCGCGTATGCCACGCCATCGACCACACTGGCCGCCGATGCGATCTTGCCCAATGTATCCGGGATGGGAGGCAAGGTCGTCCAGGCCCCGGTCCCTGTATCGAAACAAAATGCCTCACGATGGATGTTCGTGCGATCCAACCCCGTGGTGATGCCACCGAAGGAATAGATGCGATCGACACCATTCACTTCTGCCGCGCAGACCGCGTTGTTCGCGGTGGGCATCGGTAACGGTGGCATCGCCTCCCAGGTCAACGCAGGTTGCGCGTGAACGACCGCCGAACCCGACAGCATGAAAAAGAACAACGTCAAGCTCCGCATTCCACGTGGTATCCGCTGTGAGAGCGCACATTCAACACGCGACCATCCTCCCAGATCAGGTACTGGCCTTTGATGCCCATCAATCGTCCGGTCACTTCGGGTGTTTTCTCCAAGTTCACGCTGGCCACTTTCGGTGGATAGGCCAATACCGGGTAGGCGATATCCAACAGTTGTTCCTCCGGAAGAAGGTACTGGGTCAGGTCGCCGCGCAAGGCATTCTTGGCTGCGGATCGCGCTTCGAGCAACGCATCGTGATCCGGGGTCACGTTCTTCAGCATGGCGCGCCAGTTGGTCTTATCGGCGAAGAGGCGTTTCAGATCCACCTCGATCAAGCCGGCCAATTGCCGGTACGGAACATGCGCGATGATGAGCGCCGCCACTGCCCCTTGATCGATCCAACGAACCGGCACTTGTGTGGTGCGCGTAACCCCCACTTTCACCCCACCGGTATAGCTCATGTATACCACGTGCTCTGTCATGTGGTGCGAACGCTCCCATTCCGGATCGCGGCCTTCCCCCAAGTGTGCCAAGCAACGCTCCGGATGGATGATGCAATCCGCCGCTTCGGGTGCCGACTGGAAGCAGGGGTAGCAGAACCCTTGTGCGAAAAGCTTCTTCACCCTGCGGCCGCAACTCACACAACTGAGCACCCCCGTGGCGCGAACGGTGAACGTGTTGCCGATGTAAGGTGCCAATTCCAGTGGTGCATCAGGCTGGTGTATCGCGTACCTCACCCCATTCGGATCGGTGGTTCTTGTGCTCGAGCCCAAGCTCGAAAGCAGCTTGCGCAGTGGAATTCCGTCGGACATATCAACCTGTTCTTATCTTTTGGGCTGAAGATAGTGCCTGCTCCGTACCGCCTCTTCCGTACATGCCCGTGAATTCGCTCTTCTCCTTTCTGATCAAGAAGCGCCTGCAACAGATCGAACTGTTCCGGGAACATCCACGGTTGGCTCAGCTGGAAATGTTCCATGCGTTGATGCAAGCCGCCCGCTACACTGAGTGGGGCCGTAAGTACGATTATGCGACGATCACGGATCCCGATGAGTTCCGAAAACGGGTACCGTTGCAGGACTATGAGGATGTGAAACCCTATGTGGAACGGTTGCGCAAAGGGGAACAGAACCTGCTGTGGCCGACCGACATGCGTTGGTTCGCGAAGAGCAGTGGCACTACGGGCGATCGCAGCAAGTTCATTCCTGTTAGTCGCGAAGCACTTGAGGATTGCCACTACAAAGGCGGCAAGGACCTTATCGCTTTCCATTACCAGCAATTCCCGGAAAGCAAGCTCTACCAAGGCATGAGCTTGGTGGTAGGCGGCAGCAGCAACATCGAACAGTTCCGCGCTGATGCTTACAGCGGTGACCTCAGTGCGATCATCATCCGCAATCTGCCCATCTGGGTGGAGGTTCGCCGCACACCTGTGATCGAAACGGCGCTGATGGAGAACTGGGAGGAGAAGATCGAACGCATGGCACGTGAGACCATGCGTGAGGACGTGCGTTGCATTGCCGGCGTGCCCTCTTGGACCTTGGTGCTCCTTCGACGGATCCTGGAACTCACAGGCAAGAAGAACATCCTCGAAGTGTGGCCCGGACTGGAATTGTTCATGCACGGCGGGGTGAGCTTCCGTCCATATCGCGCACAGTTCGAAGCACTGATCCCTTCGCCAACGATGAACTACTTGGAGAGCTACAACGCCTCCGAGGGATCATTCGCCATTCAAGATCGACGTGGGGCAGAGGACATGTTGCTGATGTTGGATTATGGCATCTTTTACGAATTCATGCCACTGGACGAGGTGGGCACCACTTCGCCACGCACCCTGCTGATCCACGAAGTGGAAGTGGATGTCTCGTACGCTGTTGTGATCAGCACCAACGGCGGGTTGTGGCGTTATATGCCGGGTGATACGATCCGATTCACCAGCTTGAAACCGCATCGTGTTCAGGTGAGCGGGCGCACGCGCAGCTTCATCAATGCGTTCGGGGAAGAACTGATCGTGGAGAATGCCGATCGCGGGATCGAGGCCGCCTGCCAGGCCACTGGCGCTGTGGTGAACGAGTACACCGCCGCACCGATCTACATGGGCGACGATGCACGCGGTGGTCACGAGTGGGTGATCGAGTTCACGAACCCACCGTCCGATGTTGCACACTTCAACGAGACACTGGATCGCACGATGCGGGGCTTGAACTCCGACTACGACGCGAAGCGCAGGGGTGACATGGCTTTGCGACCACCGCTGGTACACCATGTTCCAAGCGGCACGTTCTATGCTTGGATGAAGCAGCGTGGCAAGCTCGGCGGGCAGAACAAGGTTCCCCGGTTGAGCAACGACCGCGTTATTCTGGAGAAGCTGCTCGCACCCGTGGAAGCATGATCGCACTTCGTATTCCCCTTTTGTTGACCGCCCTGGCAGCCGTGTTGTCTTCGCATGCCCAACGCAAAGTGATCGCAGGGCCGATCGATGCGTTCACCACGGATGAACTCGGCAAGATCTACGTGCTCCACGGTGACGTCATTGCGCTGTACGATGCCACCGGACATTCGTGGTTGCGCAACAGTGTGAAGACCTTCGGCCGGATCACGAACATCGATGCGTACTACTCGCTGAAACCAATGGTGTTCTCCCAGGAGCAAGGCCAACTTGCCGTTCTCGACAACACCTTGAGCATACAAGGAAGCGTCTTCAACTTGCCGCGCAACGGCTTTCCACAAGTGGTGCTTGTGTGCATGAGCGTGCAGAACAGCTTCTGGTTCTTCGACCAGCAGAACCAAGGCCTGATCCGCGTGGACGGACAACTGCGCAAGCAGGCTGATACCGGGCGTTTGGATCAATTGCTAGGAATTACGCCGATGCCCATCGCGATGCAGGAATTCGACAGTCGCCTCTACCTGAACGACCCGAAGAACGGCATCCTTGTCTTCGACCTCTTCGGCACCTACGTCAAGACGATCCCGATCATCGGTGCGAAGAGTTTCGAGGTCCGAGATCGTGTGGTGTACTATTTCCAGGACGGCAAAGCTTTCGTGTACGACATGATCTCTTTCGCGATCGAAGAGATCCCCATCTCCGAGGATCTGCGCGCCGATGCCTTGGAAGTGCGGATCGAACACGGTCACGCCTATGTGCGATCAGCAGACCGCATCGTGATCGAGCCTTTGCCCGGCGAGCGCTGATCCGATCACGACTTTTCCACAACGTGCCTCGCTTCCATGCGTGCGGGTATCTTCGCGTTCCCACGCAACCATCATGCATATCGCGATCGCAGGAAATATCGGCTCCGGAAAGACCACCCTCACCCAACTGTTGGCCAAACACTACAAGTGGGACCAGCTGCAAGAGGCCGTGGACAACAACCCCTACCTCTTCGACTTCTACAAGGACATGCAGCGCTGGAGCTTCAACCTGCAGATCTTCTTCCTCAACTCACGTTACGAGCAGTTGTTGGAGATCCGGCGCAGTGGGCGCAACGTGATCCAGGATCGTACGATCTACGAGGATGCATTCATTTTCGCGCCGAACCTGCACGCGATGGGTTTGATGACGACGCGCGACTTCGAAAACTATTTCCGGTTGTTCAACAACATGGATAATTCGATCACCCCGCCCGACCTGCTGATCTACCTGCAAGCGCCGGTGGAGAAATTGGTGAAGCAGATCAGCGAGCGCGGCCGTGATTACGAAAGCTCCATCAGCATCGATTACCTCAAACGTTTGAACGAACGCTACAACGGTTGGATCGAGAAGTACGACAAGGGCAAGTTACTCGTGATCGATGTGGAGGACAACCGGTTCCACACCGACCCTGAGGATCTCGGCAAGATCATCAGCCGGATCGATGCGGAGATCCACGGCTTGTTCCCCATGGAAGCTGCGCCCGCCAAGGCGATCTCGAAAGCGTCCGCAAAGCCTACTGCTAAAACGGCGAGCAAGCCCCCAGCTAAGAAGGCAGCTGCGAAGAAGAAGTAAGCAGCCTCATTTCATTGGAACGAAGAAGCCCTGTCCACTGGACCGGGCTTCTTCGTTGTTGCGGTCGGGGCCTTCAACTTCATCGATCACCGCCACGTCATTTTCGAGCGGCGAGTCGAGGTCCAGTCACGGAACAACCCGAATGACCATGAAACGAAAAGCCCCGGCTTGCGGCCGGGGCTTTCATAGAGGTTCTGAAGGATCAGTGACTCGTCGTGCTTTCGATCGTGTGGACCACTTCGATGGACACAGGATCGACATGCACCCTTTCGCTCTCCTTGTTCACATTGATGTGCGGTGCGATCACCAACGCAACGATGGAGGTCAACTTGATGAGGATGTTCATCGAAGGTCCCGAGGTGTCCTTGAATGGGTCACCCACGGTGTCACCAGTAACTGCGGCCTTGTGCGGCTCGCTGCCCTTCTTGAATTCCTTGCCGTCGATGATCACGCCTTTCTCGAAGCTCTTCTTGGCGTTGTCCCAAGCGCCACCGGCGTTGTTCTGGAACATGCCCATGAGCACACCGCTCACGGTGATACCGGCGAGCAATCCTCCCAATGCTTCGGGTCCTGCGAGGAATCCAACGAGCAAGGGGGAGATCAGGGCCAATGCACCTGGAGCGATCATTTCGCGGATGGAAGCCTTGGTGCTGATCGCCACGCACTTCTCGTACTCGGGCTTCGCCTTGCCTTCCATGATCCCAGGGATCTCGCGGAACTGGCGACGCACTTCCTTCACCATGTCCATGGCCGCTTTGCCCACGGCACTGATGGCGAGGCTGCTGAAGAAGAACGGGATCATGCCGCCAACGAACAACATGGCCAACACATCGGCCTTGTAGATGTCGATGCCGGTGATGCCGGACATGCCTACGTAGGCTGCGAAAAGCGCGAGGGCCGTCAATGCTGCAGAGGCGATCGCGAAGCCTTTGCCCGTTGCGGCAGTAGTGTTACCCACAGCATCGAGATTGTCGGTACGCTCACGCACTTCCTTCGGCAGGCCGCTCATCTCGGCGATACCACCAGCATTGTCAGCAATAGGACCGAAGGCATCGATCGCCAACTGCATCGCCGTGGTGGCCATCATGCCCGCTGCAGCGATCGCCACACCGTACATACCTGCCAAGGTGAACGAACCCCAGATGCCTGCTGCGAGGATCAGGATCGGCAGCACGGTGCTTTCCATGCCCATGGCCAAACCACCGATCACGTTGGTGCCGTGGCCGGTGCCGCTCTTCTGCACGATGCTGTCCACCGGACGGCGACCCATGCTCGTGTAGTACTCGGTCACCATGCTCATCAAGGTACCGACGACCAGACCGAGAATGATCGCATAGAAGACATTCATGCTGGTAATCTCCACGGAGATCCCGTTGCGAACGAATTGCATGGTCTCGGGCAACATCCAATCCACCAGGAAGTAGCTCGAAATGGCGACAAGGACCATGGAACCCCAGTTGCCCAGGTTCAGCGCATTCATCACGCTGTCGCTGTCCTTGTTGATACGCACGAAGAAGGTGCCCACGATGCTGAAGAGCACACCGAGACCGGCGATCACCATTGGCAGGAGGATCGGGGCCATGCCACCGAAGTTGTCGGCGCTCACGACCTCGCGGCCGAGCACCATCGTCGCCAACATCGTGGCCACATAGGATCCGAAGAGGTCGGCACCCATGCCAGCCACGTCACCCACGTTGTCGCCGACGTTATCGGCGATGGTCGCTGGGTTGCGCGCATCATCCTCGGGGATACCGGCTTCCACTTTACCCACGAGATCAGCGCCCACGTCGGCGGCCTTGGTGTAGATGCCACCACCCACACGGGCGAAGAGCGCGATCGATTCTGCACCGAGCGAGAAGCCCGCCAGCACTTCGAGGCACTTCATCATCTCTTCTCCATTGGCACCAGCATCGCCTACGTACATGCCGAGGAATACGATGAAGAGTGAGCTGAGACCCAGTACCGCCAAGCCAGCAACACCAAGACCCATCACGGTTCCGCCGGTGAAACTCACTTTGAGCGCTTGTGACAAGCTCGTGCGCGCAGCCTGTGTCGTGCGCACGTTGGCCTTGGTAGCGATGCTCATGCCGATCCAACCGGCAAAGGCGCTGAAGAAGGCACCGATGAGGAAGGCGATGGCGATGACCCAATCGCTGTTGGGGTGAAGTGTGCCGCTCCAAGCGAGCAATACGGCAGCGATCACGGCGAACACACCGAGTACTTTCCACTCTGCTTTCAAGAAGGCGCTGGCACCGCGGGCAATGTAGCCGGCTAGCTCCTGCATGTTGGCGTCGCCAGCATCCTGTTTGTTCACCCACATGGCCTTCGCCACCATCACCACCAAGCCTACGAGGCCCATCACGGGGATGTAGTACATCAATTCACTTCCCATCTTATCCTATCGTGTTGTGTATGTCTTTGTCTTTCAGCGCGTTCCATCCCCCTTGGACGAAAGCGGGCGCGAAAATAGGAAACGGTTGTGAACTCTGGAGAGATGGCAGGATGCAGTTAGCAATTGGCAAGCTGCAATTGCCCGTTGCTCTGTCAATTGCCGAGCTTCAATTTCACTGACGACAAGGCGATGTCATGGAAAATGATCCTGTCCTTCGGATCCACCTCACTCCGGTAAGTCTCGTATCCGGTATGATCCAACCGCAATGCCAATTTCCGTTTCGGGGTGCGGATCAGATAAAAGCCATCGAAGTCGGTGACGGTCGTATCTGCACCAGTGGAGCTGGAAAAGATGATTCGGACAAAAGGCAATCCCTCATTCGTTGACGCATCAACCACGGTACCTTGGACCCACCCAAGATCACGACCACGCTGGGCACTAGCAGTCGAAACCCAGAAAATCGACGCCAGCAAGAGGAAGAGTCTATTCATCCTGAATGGAATGAATTGCAACACACAACTTGGACCCTCAACCTATCCCTACTTCACCACGTACATCACCTCCTTCACGGCCTTGACCACGCGTTCCACGCTAGGTAGCGAAGCGTCGATCAGGCTTGGTGTGAAAGGCAAGGGCGTATCGGCCTGGTTCACGCGAATAACGGGCGCGTCCAAGAAGTCGAAGGCATCCTTCTGTACGCGGTACGCAACTTCGCTGCTGATGCTGGCGATGGGCCAGTTCTCGTCGATCACCACCAAGCGGTTGGTCTTCCTCACGCTCTTCAGGATCGTCGCATGGTCCAATGGACGGATGGTACGCAGGTCGACCACCTCGGCATCGATGCCTTCCTTGGCCAATTCGGTCGCGGCATCCAAGGCCACCTTCATCATCTTGCCGAAGCTTACGAGGGTGACATCCTTGCCCTCGCGCTTGATGTCGGCCACACCGATCGGCAACAGGTACTCACCATCGGGGATCTCGCCTTTATCACCGTACATGCGCTCGCTTTCCATGAAGAGCACCGGGTCGTTGTCGCGGATGGCAGCCTTCAACAAACCCTTGGCATCATAAGCCGTGTAGGGTGTGATCACCTTGAGGCCCGGCACATTGGCATACATGGCCTCGAAGCTCTGGCTGTGCGTGGCGGCCAACTGACCGGCACTGCCGTTGCCCCCGCGGAAGACGATCGGCACGTTGAACTGACCACCGCTCATCTGCAACATCTTAGCGGCGTGGTTGATGATCTGGTCACTGGCCAGCACGGCGAAGTTCCAGGTCATGAACTCGATGATGGGCCGCAAGCCGTTCATGGCCGCTCCCACACCGATGGCCGTGAATCCCAGCTCGGCGATCGGTGTGTCGATCACGCGCTTTTCGCCGAACTCGGCCAGCATGCCCTTGCTCACTTTGTACGCGCCGTCGTATTCCGCGACCTCCTCGCCCATGAGGAAGACGTTGGGATCACGACGCATTTCTTCGCTCATCGCCTCGTTGAGGGCTTCGCGGAATTGGACTGTACGCATGGTCTATTTCAATGGGGCACGAAGGTAGCACGCCACATCAACGCAGCATTCCGCAGGAGCGAAGTCGTGTTGCGGATGGAGGACTGCTTCAGGGTGGTTACTTTCGCGGCCTGAACAACACACGACCTGAACCGTTCCTGTTCCGATGAAGATCCTCGTTCTGCTGAGCCAAGTGCCCGATACCACGGCGCGTATCGCCTTCACCAATGGCAACACCCAATTCGATGCCAGTGGCGTCACGTTCATCGTGAACCCTTACGATGAATGGTATGCACTGGTGCGTGCTTTGGAGTTGAAGGAAGCCGTTGGCGCAGGTTCCGTCACCACGATCACCGTGGGGGCCGCCGATACGGAAGCCACGATCCGAAAAGGATTGGCGATCGGAGCCGACGAAGCAGTGCGAGTGGATGTGCAGCCCACCGAGGCCTTGCAAGTGGCCGAGCAGGTTGCAGCCTACGCGAAGGACAAGGGGTTCGACCTGATCCTTGCCGGCAAGGAGACGATCGATCACAATGGCGGCCAAGTAGGTGCCATGGTGGCTGAGCTGTTGGACCTTCCGTACATCGCCTTGGCCAGCAAGCTTGACCTCAACGGCACCACCGCGACCGTGGAACGCGATGTTCCCGGTGGTGTGGAAGTGATGGAGGTGACTCTTCCCTTCGCACTCAGCGCCGCAAAAGGGATGGCCGAGCAACGTATCCCGAACATGCGCGGTATCATGGCGGCCCGCACCAAGCCGTTGACGGTGATCCCGGCCGCTGTTACGGACAACGTGGCCACGACCAAGTCCTTCGAACTGCCGCCACCGAAAGGCGCTGTGAAGATGATCCCTGCAGAAGAAGCCGGGAAGTTGATCGAACTGTTGCACACCGAAGCCAAAGTCATTTGACCATGAGCACGATCGTATTCATTGATACCCGTGGAGATAAGCTCCCCAAGGCCGCACAAGAGGCCGTGACCTATGCCAGCAAACTTGCGGGTGGCCCTGTTACCGCGGTGACCTTCGGCAACGGCAGCAACTTGGAAAGCCTTGGTGCGCAAGGTGCGAGCAAGGTGATCGTGGCACGCGGTGTCATTGCTGTGGATGGTCAACAGCTTACGAAGCTGGTGACTGATGTGGCCGCCAAGGAAGGTGTCACCACCATCGTTTGCGTGCAAGATGGAACCGGAAAGGCCGTTGCTCCGCGCGTTGCCGCGAAATTGAAAGCAGGCCACGTCGCTGGTGCGATCGCCCTGCCCGAAGGCAATACGTTCAAGCGCAATGTCTTCAGCGGAAAAGCACAAGCCTTTCTAGAGGTGACGAGCCCCGTGAAAGTGATCAGTCTGATGCCGAACTCCATCCCGATCGCCAAGGGTGAAGGGACGGCAGCCGTGGAAGAATACAGCGGTGACCTCGGTCCAGCGCGCATCACCGTGAAGGAAGTGCGCAAAGCCGGCGTGGGTATTCCACTGCCCGAAGCGGAGATCGTGGTAAGCGCAGGGCGTGGCATGAAAGGTCCCGAAAATTGGGGCCCGATCGAAGAGCTTGCGCAACTGCTTGGTGGAGCGACCGCGTGCAGTCGCCCGGTTGCCGACATGCACTGGCGTCCACACCACGAGCACGTGGGGCAGACCGGCGTGGCCATCCGCCCGAACTGCTACATCGCCATCGGCATCAGCGGTGCGATCCAGCACCTTGCAGGCGTCAACCAGAGCAAGGTGATCGCGGTGATCAACAAGGATCCCGAAGCGCCCTTCTTCAAAGCTGCTGATTATGGGATCGTTGGTGATGCCTTCGAGGTGTTGCCCAAACTGATCGAGGCGGCCAAGAAGTTGAATGCGGACCGGTAGGCCCTGTTGAGAGGGTTGGGAGTTGTTGAAGTTGTTGAGCGTTGGCCCCAACGCCCAACCATCTCAACGTTCACCCCCCAACTCCACAACCAAAGCATATCTTATCTTCACCGCCCCGCCAAGCATGGACAAGGTAGAGCTGCGCTTCTTACGTATCACGTACAGCCACACCCACGCGGGCGCTTATGCGCTGATCCTCTCGGAGCTGGAAGGTGACCGCCGACTACCGATCATCATCGGTGGGGTCGAAGCCCAGGCGATCGCGATCCAGGTGGAGAACATCAAACCGGCGCGGCCCCTCACCCACGACCTCTTCAAGAACGTGAGCGACACCTTGGGCATCACGCTCAAGGAGGTGATCATCAACGACCTGGTCGAAGGCATCTTCCATGCGAAACTGGTGCTCACCCTGAAGGACCGGGAAGTGGAGATAGATGCACGCAGCAGTGATGCCATCGCCTTGGCCCTGCGGTTCGACTGTCCGATCTTCACCTACGAATTCATCTTAAGCGCCGCTGGTCTGAAGGTGGAAGAAGGCGAGGAAAGCGAGGAGGAAGCGGAAGAAACCGCCAAGGCGAAAGGCAAAGGCGAACGCAAGACCGCCGCATCGATGACCGTGGAGGAATTGCGCACCAAATTGGAAGAGGCCTTGGATAACGAGGACTACGAAGGGGCCTCGAAACTCCGCGACGAACTGAAGCGCCGGGAAGGCACCAATTGATCGGAGGCCACCGGTCGGCCTTGCCCCGGTCATTCCCGTTCGTCATCTTCGTGCTCCACCATTCCAAGCACATGACGAACCGACCGCTCCGCGCGATCCTCCCTGCACTGCTGTTGCTGCCCTTCCCTGCGTTGGCCCAGAACACCCCGGCACCATTGACGGGAGCGAGCGCGGAGAGCCTCTTTCGCGGAGTCCTCGGGGTTGCCGTGGTGGTGGCATTGGCATGGGTCTTCAGTGCCAAACGCAAGCACGTCGATTGGAAGGTGGTGGGTATCGGGCTTGCGTTCCAACTTGTTCTGGCGTTGGCGATCCTTTATGTACCCTTCGTACAAGTGGCGTTCGAGTTCGTAGGCAAGATCTTCGTGAAGGTGCTCGACTTCACCCGTATCGGCAGCGAGTTCCTGTTCCGTGACCTGATGAACGTGAAGAGCGTCGGCTTCATCTTCGCGCTACAGATCCTCCCCACTATCATCTTCTTCAGTGCACTTACGAGTGTGCTGTTCTACCTCGGGGTCATCCAGAAAGTGGTTTATGCCTTGGCCTGGGCGCTCAACAAGACCATGAAGTTGAGTGGCGCCGAAAGCCTTAGTACTGCGGGCAACATCTTCCTCGGCCAGACCGAAGCGCCACTGATGGTGAAAGCGTATTTGGACAAGATGAACCGCTCGGAGATCTTCCTCGTGATGACGGCGGGAATGGCGACCGTGGCCGGTGGCGTGCTTGCTGCATACGTCGGCTTTCTTGGCGGCGACGACCCCGTTCAACGGCTCTTCTTCGCGAAGCACCTGTTGACCGCAAGCGTGATGGCCGCACCGGGAGCTGTGGTGGTCGCGAAGATCCTCTTTCCACAGACCGAACCCATCGAGCAGAAGATGGAAGTGAGCATGGAACGCGTAGGCTCCAACTTCTTGGATGCCATGAGCAACGGAACCACAGAAGGACTGAAGCTCGCTGCGAACGTGGGCGCCATGTTGTTGGTCTTCTTCGCCTTCATCGCCATGGCCAACTACATCTTCTTGAAGATCGGTGATCTCGCAGGGATCAACCCTTGGGTGGCCAGTGTGTCCAACGGAAACTTCAAGGGCCTCTCGTTGGAGTTCATCCTGGGTTACCTCTTCGCGCCGCTGATGTGGCTGATCGGTGTGGCCAGCGAGGACATCACCCTCACCGGACAACTCGTCGGACAGAAGGTGATCGCCAGTGAATTCGTGGGCTACGAAAGTCTGGCGACCATGAAGGCCACCGGTGCATTCACCTACCAACGCAGCATCATCATGGCCACCTACATGCTATGCGGCTTCGCCAACTTCGCGAGCATCGGCATCCAGATCGGAGGCATCGGATCCCTGGCCCCCAGCAAACGCGCTTGGCTCAGCGAATTCGGTTTCCGTGCTTTGCTCGGTGGAACGTTGGCTTCGTTGCTGAGCGCCACGATCGTCGGGATGCTGGTGTGATCCCATGTCGTCACGACTCTCTCGTCGTTCACGATGGTTGATCGGTCTGCTACTTGTCGGTTGTACTTCGGGTGTCATTTGGTCTTTGACCGGTCGAACCGGGAACCTCCCGCATGCAAAGGCATGGAGGACGGGAGAAGCCATCGATTCACTCAACGACGTGCGCGTGTATCACAACGGATCCATGGGCAACGTGAGTGGCCGGAATGTCGTGGACGGCTACAACGTGGGTCTCAGATACCAATGCGTGGAATTCGTGAAGCGCTACTACTTGGAGCACTACGCGCATCGCATGCCGAACAGCTACGGTCATGCCAAGGACCTCTTCGATCCCCGTGTGGAAGATGGTGCGATGAACGCGGATCGCGGCCTGATCCAATTCACGAACCCGAGTGCTACACGGCCCGAAGTTGGTGATCTGGTGGTGCTGGATGGATGGCGCGGGAATGCATACGGGCATGTCGCCATTGTGAGCCAAGTGGAGAACGGCGAAGTGGAAGTGATCCAACAGAACACCGGGAGCCCGCGTGGAACCTACGATCTGGACCTGACCGATGGCGAATGGCGCATTGAGAACAAACGCGTGCTGGGCTGGTTGCGCTTGCCGAAATGATGCTTGCTACTTTCACCGAATAGACCCTACTGCGAATGCGACTACTTTCCACCTCTCTCCTCCTTTTACTCGCCTTAAGCCTTTGCCACGGCCAGTCCGCAATGGTGAAGCAAGGCCAACGCTTCGAACGCACGGGTAAGAACCTGTTCGGTGATCAGCACAATGTGGTGGATGGCGTGCTCAGCGGCGATGGAACAGCTTTGGTCTACGTGCTCGACCTCCAAGTGCCGAAAGTGGTGCGTTTGGATGCACAGTTGAAACCCACCGACGAGCTGGTCTTGAAGGACCATGCGTTCGATGGCGCGACCTGGAACGGCGTTGCACCGATCGTTGTGGACGGCAGCATGCATTGTTTGCTCGTTTCTTCGGGAAAGAAGGAGAACGCTTATGCGATCGGGAGCGTTACGGATCGCGGTGCACCAACACTCACAGGTTTACGAAGGATCGCGACCAGCGCATTGCCTTACGTTAACGACCCATCGAACACCTTGATCTATCGCCCGCAGCCGGATCCGATCCTGCTGAGCCAAGGCTTGCAATTCGCGCAGAACGAGCGCATCACTATTTCCCCTGACGGTGAACACTACTTGCTGAGCAATTACTCTTACGGCACCAAAGGCAACAAGCGGATCTGGTTCTCATACTTGGACAAGTCGTTCAACGAATTGTGGAGCGGACTGAAGGAATTTCCATACCCCGACGCCAGCAGTCGCATCCACCAGATCAGCATGTCGAACGACGGCACGATCCATGTGCTTGCCTACCACTTCCACTGCGCCTCGGAAGAACAGATGAAGGACAAGCTCTGCCACGAATTACACTTCAGCACACTGGCGGATCGTGGCAACACGGTAAAGGACCTGCTCGTGGAAAAGGACTTCGTGACCACCGCACGCTTTTGCGAACGGGATAGCGGCCGCGTGTCACTCGCCATGCGCTACGGAGCCTTGACCGGACAGCCGGGGCTGGTGATCTCCTTCGACCCGCTTGCCCCCAAGTTGAAGACCACAGCGTTGGTGGATCAACGCGATGCATCCATTCGCAAAACGAAGTTGATGGCCTATGGCAGCATCGATCCCGGCGCGAAGAAGACCACCGTATCGCGAACCGCGAAGGTGCCGGACGAGATCATTGGTATCATGCCGGACTGGAACAACGGCGTGTTGGTGTTGGAGACCTTCCTTGACGATGCCTTGGAAGTGCCAATGGATGGTGCCATCGCCATGCGTCGCTTGTGCGGCGATATCCGCGTCACGAACATCGGCACAGCCGATACGGTGCAATGGCAAACGATCCTGGAGCGTGCCTTCATGACCACCGCCGGCCGATCCTACGAAGGCGTTTCCGTTACCATGGGAGCGAAGGATGTGACCCTGCTCTATGATCACACACCGAAGGGCTTGGATGCGATACTTGCTTCGGGCATGACACCCGATAGCCCGAACGATAGCAAAGGCAAGAAGGATAAGCTGGCGGCACCTGCCGAAGCCGGGGTGCTGAAGATGGCCCGCTTGGACACCAACGGCACGGTTACGCAGCAAGGAACGGCCGTGCTCCTGACCGATGGCCTTGTGCCCTGCCCAACAGGCGCACTCATGGACCGAACCGGCGAACACATCCTCGTTCGCGCCTTCGACCGAAGCTCCAGTTACCAGTACACCTTGGTGGACCCGACCTTGGTAGGGAAGTGATCGTCCTGCGCGCTTGTTGATACGTTCACGCATCTTCAGGGACCGCCCGGATGCGTAGGGCTACATTTGCGGCCTCCCCGATGTCCGAAGCGCCGAAGAAGAACGAATTGTTGGAGCGTATCCAGAGCTACCTCACCGGGCAGCTTGCGTGGTTGCAAATGAAGCTGCGAAGCAACCGCACCAAGGACCTCTTCCTGCTCACGCTGCCGTACCAGGTCGCTGCCATGGTCACTGCCTTGGTGGCCGTAGGCTATGCTTGGCTCTTCAAGCAGATGGAGACCTTCAACCTCTGGCTCTTCGCCAAGGATCCGCTCTTGATCTTCGCGATCGCACCGTTGTGCTTCGTTCTCTCTTGGTGGCTGGTGAAGCGCTACGCACCGATGGCCAGCGGCAGTGGTATTCCCCAGTTGATGGCCGCGATCGAAGTGGCCAACGACAAGAAGGAGGATCGGTCCTGGCGATTCTTGAATCTGCGCATCATCATCATCAAGGTGGCGAGTAGCATGGCCATGGTGCTGGGCGGTGGCGCTGTCGGACGTGAGGGACCGACCTTGCAGATCGCGGGTAGTGTGTATCGCATCGTTCACAAACTGCTTCCTCCCTTCTGGCCCAAGGTGAGCCGTCGTGTCATGATGATCACGGGTGGCGCGGCTGGTCTCAGCGCGGCATTCAATACACCACTTGGCGGGATCGTGTTCGCGGTGGAGGAACTCACCAAGACACATATCGCGCAATTCCGAACGGCGGTGCTCACAGCGGTGATCATCAGCGGCATGACGGCCCAGTGGGTGCTCGGTCCGTACCTCTTCCTGGGCTACCCGAGCGTGAAGACCGTGGGCTTCTCCTTCATGTACAAGATCCTCGTGATCGCCGTGGTGAGCGGCGCTGCCGGGGCGTTGTTCTGCCGGGGTGCCTTGATCACCGATCGGATCCGCCGCAGCCTGAAGACCAACTTCGGTCAAGGGCTCTTCGCGCTCTGCTGTGGATTCATCTTCGCCGGAACCGTGGCTTGGCTGGGACCGACCACCTTGGGATCCGGAAAACACACGCTGGAAACCTACCTCTTCGACCCTGTGATCGACCCGACCTTCGGATCCATCGGGGCACGTTTCTTCGGTTCGCTGTTCTCCTTCAGTGCAGGCGGTGCGGGGGGCATCTTCGCTCCTGCATTGAGCACCGGGGCCACCATCGGCGGTTGGATCGGACAATGGTTCAACCCCACACGCGACGAGCACAACCTGCTCATCCTTGCCGGCATGACGGCCTTTCTTACCGGCGTTTCACGATCACCGTTCACCAGCGCGATCCTCGTGTTGGAAATGACCGATCGCCACAGCGTGATCTTCCAGTTGATGTATGCCGCGTCCTTCGGTTATCTGATGGCGATGGCCATCGATCGCAAGAGCTACTATGAACGCATGAAGCTGCGCTTGCTTGCGGCTTTGCCGATCGAGGATCAACCGAAACCGGAACCCGGCAAGGACGGTGACCACTCCGGCGGTTACTTCGGTCTGTAACGACCGCGTTACGTTCCGAACTGGGTTCGAAGGGGTAATTTCGCGCAGTACTTCCGCACATGAAACAATACCACGACCTCCTTCAGCACATCCTGGATCATGGCGCCTCCAAAACGGATCGCACCGGTACCGGAACGATCAGCTGCTTCGGCTACCAGATGCGTTTCGATCTCGCAGAAGGATTCCCGCTCCTTACCACCAAAAAGCTGCACACCAAGAGCATCATCCACGAGTTGCTGTGGTTCTTGAAAGGCGATACCAACATCAAGTACCTGCAAGACAATGGTGTGAAGATCTGGGACGAGTGGGCGGATGCGGATGGTAACCTCGGACCTGTGTACGGGTACCAGTGGCGCAACTGGCCAGCGCCGAACGGACAGAGCATCGATCAGATCACCAAGCTGGTGGAGATGATCAAGAAGAACCCGGATAGTCGGCGCTTGATCGTGACCGCATGGAATCCGGCGGATGTGGATCGCATGGCGCTCCCTCCGTGCCACTGTCTTTTCCAGTTCTATGTCGCCGATGGCAAGCTCAGCTGTCAGCTCTATCAACGCAGCGCGGATACTTTCCTCGGAGTTCCGTTCAACATCGCGAGCTACGCGTTGCTTACGTTGATGATGGCGCAGGTCTGCGGTCTCAAGCCCGGTGAATTCATCCACACCTTCGGTGATGTGCATTTGTACAACGACCATTTGGAACAGGCCCGTTTGCAGTTGACACGCGATGTGCGTCCGCTGCCGAAGATGGAACTCGACCCTTCAGTAACGGACCTCTTCGATTTCAGCTTCGAGCACTTCACCTTGAAGGATTACGATCCGCACCCGCACATCAAAGCCGCTGTTTCGGTATGATCGTTTCCGCCATCGCAGCCGTCGCGGACAATGGCACCATCGGCAAGGACGGTGATCTGCCATGGCACCTTCCGGACGACCTGAAGTACTTCCAGCGCATCACCACCGGTCATCATGTGATCACCGGTCGTAAGAACTACGAGAGCATCCCGGCGAAGTACCGACCGCTGAAAGGGCGCACCAACATCGTGATCACACGTAACTCCGGCTACGATGCACCTGGAGCGACGGTGGTCGACAGCCTGACGGGCGCGTTGGAGATCGCGCAT
The DNA here is from genome assembly GCA_902826215.1 of uncultured Bacteroidota bacterium. Classification (GTDB taxonomy): domain Bacteria; phylum Bacteroidota; class Bacteroidia; order Flavobacteriales_F; family PHOS-HE28; genus PHOS-HE28. The sequence continues at coordinate 50,032 of CADEDY010000003.1, read as the reverse complement.
TTGGCGAATGATGAGGAGGTCTTCATCATCGGTGGTGGGCAGATCTACCGCGAGGCAATGACCATGCGCTTGATCGATCGCCTCTACCTCACCTTGGTACACGCCGATGTGGAAGGTGATACCCATTTCCCGATGCTTGACCCCGGTGAGTGGCAGGAAGTGGGTCGCACCCAACACGATGCCGATGAGCGGCATGCGCACCCGTTCAGTTTCGTGGTGTTGGAACGCTTGAACCAGACCATCACCGGTCATCTATGATCCTGCGTTCATCGGTCCCGTCCTAGCCGCCTGCGGAACCCAGAAAACCACCGAACCGTTCGTCCCACCCCTTGCCGTCCATCACGTTCCTCTTGGGGTTCGTCAGGTGACCGGTCTAGTTTCGATCCCGGATGCCGGTTCATTCGCGAACGCGGATCCACCGAACGGCCCCGCCTCCCTTTCGCATCGGGAACGGGGCTGTTCACCGCAACGAATGAACTACTTCCAGCAGACCCCGATCCGCTACCGGACCATCCTGATCACCGCCGGGGTGCTTGCAACGCTCTTCCTCTTCCAGGCTTACATGCACCATTTCGTGTATGCCGACCTGAAGAACATGAGCGAGTTCAACTGGTGGCGCGAAGCACCTGTACCCTACCTCAACTTCCTCTTCTGGGCCTTGCTGTGTCCGTTGGTCTACTCCATCCTTCGTCACTGGCCGTTCCAAGGGAAGCCCATTCTGCGGACGGTCCTGATCCACCTCGGCTTCAGCCTGCTGATCGCCAGCTTGCATGAAGTCGTCACTTCCGCCGCGTACTATGCCATCCTCCAGCGCATCGGCGATTTCGATTTCACGGATCCGGCCAACCGATCTTGGGCTTACAGCGCACTGGCGCCTGCGATCGTTTCGCGCACCATGGAATACTGGGTGCTCATGGGCGTGATGATCGCTCTGGAGAATGCACGCTTGCAGCGCATGGAGCATGAACAACTGTTGCACCTGAAGAACGAATTGCAGATCACACAACTGCAAGCGCTCAAGAAACAACTGCAACCACACTTCCTCTTCAACACCTTGAACACGGTGAGCGCTCTGATGGACGAGAACATCAATGACGCGCGAACGGTGCTGAGCCGACTTGGACAATTGCTGCGGGTTACACTCGACAAGACCCAGTACGACAAGGTCAGCTTGGAGCGTGAGATCGACTACATCTCCAACTACCTCGGCATCGAGGCCATGCGCTTCCGCGATCGGTTGCAGGTGGACTTCGAGATACCTGCGGAACTGAGCGGACTACAGGTACCCAGCATGGTCCTTCAACCCTTGGTGGAGAACGCGATCAAACACGGGCATGATCTCACCGGCGAAACGGTGCACATCGTCGTGAAGGCTTCCAAGGAAGGTGATCGGCTTTGGCTGGAGGTGGTGGACAACGGAAAAGGCTGTACCGATGTCCTACACGCAATGAACAACGGCGGAATCGGCCTGCGCAATGTGCGGGACCGTGTGCAACTGCTCTACGGCGACAACTCGTCGTTCACCATCCAGTCACCCGAATCGCGCGGTTTCCATGTGCGCATCGGACTACCCATCGAACACTCTCCCACCCGATCCCAGTCGATCAAAATGCAACTGCCATGAAACATATCCGATCCGTCATCGTCGATGACGAACCCGCTGCACGTGCTCGCATCGCACGCCTGTTGGCGCAAGACCCTGAACTCGAACTCGTCGCCGAATGCCGCAATGGTCTGGAAGCTCTCGAAGCGGTGAGCAAGCATCGGCCTGATCTGATGTTCCTCGACGTGCAGATGCCCCAGATGAACGGCATCGAAACGCTGGATCGCATCGAGGATGACCGCAAGCCCTTCGTGATCTTCGTTACTGCACACGATCAATACGCGCTCAAGGCTTTCGATCGCAATGCCGTGGATTACCTCCTGAAGCCCTACGACGACGATCGCTTCTTCTCCTCCTTGGAGAAAGCCAAGAAGCATATCGACATGCGCATGAACAGCAAGCTCACGGGCAAGTTGTTGGACCTGATGCGCGAGCACATGCACGCGAAGAGCGAATACACCGAGGTGTTCACGATCCGGGACAAGGGCCGCGAATACAAGGTGAACGTGGATGATATCGTCTTCCTTCGTGCCGAAGGGAATTACCTCTGCCTTCAGTTGAAGGATCGCAATCACCTCTACCGCATGACGATGAACGCCGTGGAATCCGAGTTGGATCCAGCGCGTTTCCTGCGCATCCATCGCAGCTACATCGTGAACACGGCACATATCCGGAGCACGCGCTACAGTGGCAACAACGAATTCATCTTCAGCATGGCCAACGGAGAACGCATCGTCAGCGGCCGCAGCTACAAGGAGCAGATCGCAAAAGCCTTGCAGGAGCAGGCTGTGTGAAGCACTCGGATCATCCACCACACCCTATAACCCATGCGCACTTCTCGTCTTTTCACCATCGCCCTGCTCATCTTGGTCGCCTATCCATTCCGGATGCCCGCGCAATGGACCTTCTTGGACCTTCCCGTGGAAAGTCAAGCTGCGAGTGTGATGCAACGCATCGGTACCACCGACATCACGATCAACTACAGCAGCCCATCCGTGAAAGCCCGCACCATTTGGGGCGATGTGGTTCCCTACGATGAAATGTGGCGCGCAGGGGCGAACGAGAACACGACGATCACCGTGAGCAGCGATGTCAAGGTGGAAGGTCAGGACCTCGCTGCGGGAACGTATGGACTGCACATGATCCCGACCAGTGGTGCTTGGACGATCGTTCTCAGCAAAGACCACTGCGCATGGGGTTCCTACTTCTACAAGAAGGAGATGGATGCGTTGCGCACCACGGTGAAGCCTCACGCCTGTCCGAAGACAGAAAACCTCAACTACACCTTCTCCAACATCACCAAGAACAGCGCAACCTTGAACCTGCGCTGGGCCGAACTCGAGGTACCGATCAACATCGGTGTGGATGTGAACGCAGTGGTCGTGGCCGGACTTGATGCGCAACTTCGGGGATTGACCGCCTTCAATTGGGAACCGTGGTACGAAGCAGCACGCTACTGCCACGACGAGCACATCGCGCCGGAAAAGGCCATGGGCTATGTCGATCGCAGCATTCGCCTGCAACCCAACTTCGAGAACCAAGCATTGAAAGCCGACATGCTCGCTGCGCAGGGCAAGACCACCGAAGCCGCTGCGCTGAAGAAGCAGATGGTCGATGGAGCGACGAACGCGCAACTCAACACCTACGCGTATACTCTGCTGAACAAAGGAGAGCAGGAAGAGGCCATTCGCATGTTCGAGTTGAACGTGAAGCGCAACCCCAAGGACCCGAACGCGCACGACAGTCTCGGTGAAGGATATATGATGGTGGGCAACACTGCCGCGGCGATCAAGTCCTTCAAGAAGAGCTTGAGCATGAACCCGCCGGAGAATGTGAAAGCCAATTCGGTGCGCTGCTTGAAGAAACTCGGCGTGGATACGAGCGGGTACGAGACGGCGAAGAAATAACCGCCACGAGCTGAGCGAGCCACGAGCCGCGAGCTTGCTGCCATCCAGGAGCAAGCTCGCGGCTCGTGGCTATTTGCTAGAAGCCCAACTCTACCTTAGCCCCATGCACCACCGCCTTTCCCAGGCACTACGCCTGTCGCTGGCACTACTTGCCACTTTCTCCTCGTCACTTGCCACTTTCGCCCAACGCCCTCCCGCCCAACCCAACGCCGCTGAGATCCTGCACAAGATGCAGAAGCTCAACGTGCTCGGCAGCGTGCTTTACATCGTGGCGCATCCCGATGATGAGAACACCAAACTGATCGCGTGGCTGGCCAATGGCAAGAAGGTGCGCACCGGCAACCTCAGCCTCACACGCGGCGATGGTGGACAGAACCTGATCGGTCCCGAACTGGGCGACGCGCTGGGCATCATCCGCACGCAGGAATTGATGGAAGCGCGGCGCATCGATGGCGGCGAGCAGTTCTTCACCCGCGCGGTGGACTTCGGCTTTTCCAAGAACGCCGCCGAGAGCTTCGAGAAGTGGGGCAAGCAGGAAGTGCTGAGCGATGTGGTGCGTGTGATCCGCACCTTCCGGCCCGATGTGATCATCACCCGCTTCGCGCCCGACCGCAGCGCGGGCCACGGCCACCACGAGGCCAGCGCCATCCTCGCCGAGGAAGCCTTCGACCTTGCCGGTGACCCCAAGGCCTTTCCGGAGCAGTTGGAACAAGGACTGGAGGTGTGGCAGCCGCGCCGCCTCTTCTTCAACGGCAGCACCTGGTGGAAGAAGGACCTGGCCGACATCGCGAAGAACGACCCCGATTGGTTCAGCGTGGACGTGGGTGGCTATGACCCGCTGCTGGGCCTGAGCTACACGGAGATCGCAGGGCGCAGCCGCAGCATGCACAAGAGCCAGGGCTTTGGCGCGGCGGAAACGCGGGGGGAATCGCTGGAATACCTCAAGCTGATCAAAGGCGACCGGCCGAAGACGGAGGACATTTTTGAGGGGATCGATATGACATGGGGGCGGGTGAAGGGAGGGGCATCTATTGCGCGATCCATCGATGAGATAATAAAGGCATATGATGTTCGTGATCCGGCCATGAGTGTTGAGGCGTTGACAAGGCTTGGAATCTCTATGGATGAACTGCTTATGCGAGACGACACAGCTACTTATCTACAAGACATCTGGTCGATGAAACGTGAGAAGGAAGTTGCCCTCATCAGAGCGGCAAGCCTTGGAGCTGTTTATGAAGCTCTATGTGATCGGCCGTACTTCAGTGAAAGTGACTCCATCACTGTACTGGCGAAAGCTTTCTCACGCACCGGGAAGGAACTACATGCTGCCGCGACGATTAAGCACCCGACGGATAGTATACCCATGAATTTAATTGCACCTTCATACAGCGCATCTCTAGTTCTCGAACCAACTGCACGGCAGCCATATTACAGAACGACAGAACCTCATTGGCTCAGAAGACCACATTCCAACATCCATCAAATCAGTTCAAGGGAAATTGGGTTAGCCGTGACCAACGATTACCAGCGAGTGATGTTCGTTCCTACCAAAATGGAATCGGGAATGGACTGGTATCACTTCGGTCGTTTGGAACACAAATGGGTCGACCGCGTCGCCGGCGAGCGCATCCGCCCGGTGTACATCACGCCCGTGGCCTCGGTGATCCCGAAGACCGATGTGCTCATTGCTACTGGAGGCACGCAATCCATCACCGTGGAAGTGGAGGCGCTCACCGACAGCCTTACCGGTCAGTTGAACGTGACCTTGCCCGAAGGCTGGGGTACCACCAAGGACCTGAAGCTGGTGGACATCGCCAAGCGCAACGAGCGCCAGAGTTTCACCTTCCAACTCATGCCCGGTGAGAATGCCCAGGCCGGTCCGGTCAAGTTCGCGCTCAGTGGTCCGAAAGGCAAAGCGGACCGCACGTTGCACGAGATCGACTATCCCCACATCCTACCGCAGGTGTACTACACACCCGCCGAGGTAAAGCTGGTGCCGCTGGACGTGAAGACCACCGCCAAACGCGTGGGCTACGTGAAAGGCGCCGGCGATGACGTGCCACAGGCCATGGAGCAACTGGGCGTGACAGTGGAGTTCGTTGAGCCCGAAGCGGCCAAATTGGAAGAGCTGCTGAAGTACGACGCCATCGTGGTCGGCATCCGCGCCTACAACAGCAACAAGGGCATGAAGGAGCTGCACCCGCTGCTGCTGCACTACGTGGAGCAAGGTGGCACCCTGGTGGTGCAGTACAACACCACGCCGCGCTTCTTCTCCGGCGCCAGCGATTTCCAGATCGATCCCGCCACGCTGGGGCCACATCCGTTCACCATCGGTCGCGGTCGTGTCACGGTGGAGGAAGCGCCGCCCACTTTCCTCGATCCCAAGCACCCGTTACTGAATACACCCAACAAGATCACCGCCGCCGACTTCGATGGCTGGGTGCAGGAACGCGGCCTCTACTTCGCCAGTGACTTCGGGACCAACTACACCCCGCTGATCGCGTGGAACGATCCCGGCGAAGAACCACTGAACGGCGCGCTGATCGTGGCCGATCATGGCAAAGGACGGTTCATCTACACGGGGATCAGCTTTTTCAGGCAGTTGCCGGCGGGAGTGCCGGGGGCGTATCGCTTGTTCGCCAATATGATATCGCGGCGGAGTGACAAGTGAATGTAGAATAGAAGAATCGCAGAACAGAAGAACAGAAGAATTTAGAATTTAGAACAGTAGAACCGCAGAATTAAGAACCGCAGAATCTAGAATGGGCACAGAACGGAAGTATGATCTTGATGATCGGTGTGTGGAGTTCGGTGCGGCTATCGTGCTTTACACGGATCGAATGCCAAAGTCGACGGCAGGGCTGCACTTGGGAAAGCAATTGCTTCGAAGTGGCACGGCTCCGGCTCTGCAATATGGTGAGGTCCAAGGGTCGGAATCGACCGCCGACTTCATTCACAAAATGAAATTGGCGCTGAAAGAACTTCGCGAATCACGGAACAACCTGCGCGTCCAGTTCAAGGCGAAATTGATGGACCCCAGCGTCAAGGAGAACGCGTGGCTCTTGAACGAAGCAGTGGAGTTGGTTGCCATTTTCGCAGCCAGTGTGAAAACCGCTGAGCGCAACCGGGACAAGAAGAAATAATGGTCGAAGTCCCCGTTCTACATTCTTCATTCTGAATTCTTCATTCTACATTCCAACAGCATGCACCTGATCGACTGGACGATCCTGTTGGCCACCCTCGGCTTCATCGTGGGCTATGGCGTGTGGAAAACGCGCAAGGATGCCACCAGCGATAGCTTCCTGAAAGGCGGCAGCGACAACCGCTGGTGGGCGGTAGGGCTTAGTGTGATGGCCACGCAGGCTTCCGCGATCACCTTCCTGAGCACGCCCGGTCAAGGCTTTCTGGATGGAATGGGCTTTATCCAGTTCTACTTCGGCTTGCCGCTGGCGATGTTGGTCATCGGCTTCGTGTTCATCCCGCTGTACTACAAGTGGAAGGTGTATACGGCCTATGAATTCATCGGCAAGCGCTTCGACGGACGGACGCGGTTGCTCACCGCCGGGCTCTTCCTCCTTCAACGCAGTTTGGCCGCGGGAATCACGATATACGCGCCGAGCATCATCCTCAGCAAAGTGTTGCACTGGCCGCTGGCATGGACCTGCGTGTTCATCGGGGTCCTGGTGATCATCTACACCACGTCGGGAGGAGCAAAGGCCGTGGGGGTTACGCACAAACAGCAAATGGCCGTGATGTTCCTCGGGATCTTCGCGGCTTTCGGGTTCACGGTGTACTACCTGAGCGATCACGCTTCCTTCAGCGAAAGCATCGCATTGGCCGGTGCCTTGGGCAAGATGAACATCGTGAACACCTCGTGGGATCCGACCACGAAGTATACCCTTTGGAGCGGTTTGATCGGCGGCTTCTTCCTGCAACTCTCCTACTTCGGAACGGACCAAAGCCAAGTGCAGCGCTACCTCGGCGGCAAGGATGTCAAACAAGCACGGCAAGGCTTGTGGATGAACGCTGCGCTCAAGATCCCAATGCAGTTCTTCATTCTGCTCACCGGTGTGCTGGTGTTCGTGTTCTACTTGTTCAATGCCTCGCCGGTCCATTGGAACGCAGCAAATGTGGTGGCCTTGGAAGACTCTCCCGTTGGCCCAGAAATGGCGGATCTGGAAGAAATGCATGCAGCCAACTCCGCACAACTCGCTCAGCGGTCCATCGCGTGGATCGAAGCGGAACGTGCCGGAGATGCGGATGAGAAGGTCACCGCGACATCTTCCTTGAATGAGGCACTGGCGGAGGACAAGCTGATCCGCGAGGAGACCGCATCATTATTACGGAACGAATTCCCTGACCGTGAACCGAACGACAAGGACTACATTTTCATCAGCTTCATCATGGACCACCTGCCGATCGGGATCGTGGGTCTGTTGCTGGCGATGATCTTCAGTGCGGGGATGAGCAGTACCAGCGCGGAACTAAGTGCTCTTGCGACAACGAGTGTAGTGGATGTGGTGCGCAAGGAACGCAGCGACGGCGAACAGGTTCTTGCGACGCGTTGGGCCACCGTGCTCTTCGGGTCGATGGCATTGGTCTTTGCAGCGGTCTTTTCGCTCTTCGAGAACCTGATCCAAGCGGTGAATATCCTTGGATCATTGTTCTACGGCACCATTCTAGGGGTCTTTTTAGTGGCCTTTTTCGTGAAGCATGTTGGCGCGACGGCCGTGTTCATTGCGGGGGTCGTGGCTCAGGTGTTGATCCTCGTACATTTTGGGTTGGACCGGATGGATGTATTCTCCACCTTTTCGGCAGACGGCACGATCCATGACCCGATCGAGATCGCCTTCCTGTGGTACAACCTGATCGCACCGGCGATCGTGGTGGTGCTCGCCGTGGTACTCCAAGCGGTCTTGCGATCGAAGGCAATATCGAACTGAACGCACTCCGAGACCATCGGATCACACCAAGAATGGTGGTGGATTCGACGATCGGCCGAGACTATCGACCGGAGAGATCCCTCGACCAAACGACTCATCCCATCGACGAGCTTCCAAAAGCTCCAACCTCGGCGGATCCAATGGCTTTGAGAATCCCATCAGATCCAGTTGTTCTAAACCTTCCGAACCGCTTGGAACGGCCCGTCACAATCGTTTCCTTTGCTCTACGACCTTGATCTTTACCCATTCAAACATCATCATGAACAAACTGTACAATTCTGCCTTGGCCATTGTGCTCCTTGCGGGCACAGCCTCAGCACAGCACAGCCCCTATGCTTTGGCCCCTGGAAGCCTAGGGCTGAGCAAGGCATATTCCGGCGAGACGCAAGTATCTTCTCCACGTCCATCACCGGCATCGATCGGTGCACGAGGCACTTCGTTCTATTCGGAGGATTTCTCCGGAGGATTCCCAGCCGGCTGGACCACCGTGGACGACCTGACCCCCATAGTGGACACACCGGTCCTTTTCGAGTGGGCGAACAGTGCAGCAGCCGTGACGCCTGCCGCTGCTAATCAGCCGCTTATCCTCACCTTTTTGGCACCTGGAGCCAGCGACGGCTTCCTTTGGGCCAACTCGGATCGGGGACTGACTTCAGCACCAGCAACGGAGCACCTTACTCGATTGACGACCACGGCGATCGATTGCTCTGGTCAGCCTTCCGTACTCTTCACCATGAACAGTACGATCGGAGTATTCGACAACAACGCCAGCGAATTCGTGAAGGTGCGTGTGAGCACGAATGGCTTCGACTGGACCGATTTCTTCCCTTTCCCTTGCTTGGAAACAGGAGCGATCGCACCGCCTTGCGGCCGCTTTTCCTACAATCCACAGGAAGTTGCAGTGAACATCACTTCCGTAGCCGCGAATCAACCAACGGTCTACCTTCAATTCGAATGGCAGGGGTTGTGGGAGTACTACTGGGCGATCGACGATATCGCGCTTTCTCCATTGCCTGACAACGAGATCGTTCTGAACTACGGCTACACGTCGACTACCGGTCTTGGTGAAGAGTACGGCCGTATTCCTGTTTCGCAGCTCCCTTCGACCATGAACGTTGGCGGCGAGGTATTGAACTTCGGCGGAGCTGATCAGACCAACGTGGTAGTGAATCTAACCGTTGAGGGCCCAGGAGGTCCTTATAACTCCAGCATCGATGTAGGCACGATCACTACACAGGAAACGGCCATCGCCGACGACAACATCGATATCTCTTCCTTCGGTATCGGCGATTACACGGCAACCTTCTCCGTAACGAGCGATCAGATCGGTTTGGACGGAAATACGGATGATAACAGCCGGATACGCACCTTCGAGGTCACCGAATTCATCTACTCCTTGGATAACATCGGCAACCACCCTGCTGGGCTGGAGTCCGTTAGTCAGACCGGTTCGGGCTCCTTCTTGGACAACAGCGAGAACGTGAAGCTGCTGAACATGTACTACATCAACACCCCTATGACGGTCACTGGGTTGCAGATCGGCATCGGTGCTGCAAGCGACCCGGGTAGCTCGATCGTGATCAGCATTCTGGATACACTCGATGTGCTCTCCACTCCTTCTGTGGTGACGAACATTCTGGCCGAATCCGATTTCTACGTTCTGACCGCTGCTGACATCGCCGCCGGTGTGGTCAACATTCCGTTCCCAACGCCCATCACTTTGGACGTGAATGCTTACTACGCCGTGGCAAGTTGCTATGCTGATGGAACAAGTGACGTCTTCATTCTCGACGACAACACAGTGCCGCAGCCAGCTCTGGCAAGCGCTCTTTGGATCCCCTTCGATCCAGATAACAACCAGTTCTTCTATGGCGGCAATGGAACGGCATGGGCGATCCGTTTGGTGACCGACCCCAACATCTCCGTGCAAGAGAATGAGGAACTGATGGGCATCACCATGTACCCGAACCCAACGAATGGCATCTTGCGCATTAACAGCGTGAAGAGCGAGAAGTACACCGTAGAAGTGCTGAACGTGCTTGGCGCGAAAGTGATGACCAATGTGTTCACTGGTAACACCGTGTTGGATCTGGCTGGCTTCGCTGATGGCGTGTACAGCGTGCGCGTTTCGAACGGAACCCAGAGCTTTGTTCAGCGGATTACCTTGAACTAAGCCATCCACTGTTGCAGGCGCCCCCCTGAAATTCGCTTCAGGGGGGCGTTCGCTTTCACGATCAACAACTTGGGAATGGACCCTTCGTTGTGGAACGGATCATCACTCCTTCATCAACCCGTTCATCACATTTCCGGCATGAGGATCACGCCGGTCGTCCATGCACTAAGCATGAAAGAATCGCATCGGTTGCGGTTTCAAAGAACCTTTCGGATCGTTTGGAACGCCCCGTCACAATCGTTTCCTTTGTGGTTCAACCCTGACCTATCAACAGAACCAAGCAAATGAGCAAACTGTACGTTCCAGCTTTGGCCCTCGCACTTCTTGCGGGAAGTACCTCGGCGCAACAAGGAAGTTTCCCGCAGCTGACCAAAAAGACCCGCTCGGCCGGGATCCGACCCACTGCAACCCCTATTCAATACCCGACCGATCGTGCGGAGATCTGGTCCGATGACTTCTCCGACCCGAACAACTGGGTAGTTGGCGTTGGACTCGGAGCGGATGCCGATAACTGGGTGATCGGAACTGCTGTTCCTTCAGGAGATTACGCCATTGACGCGATCGTTTCCACCACTGCGGATAACGGTTACGGCCTGTATGATTCCGACCTGTACTGTGGCGGCAATCAGAATGCCTATCTCCGAATGGCAACACCTGTTGACCTTTCTGCCTCTACAGGTGTCGTTTTCCAGTTCGAACAGAATTACCGCAATTATCAGGGCACATCCTGGGTGGAGGTGAGCACGGACGGCGGCAACAGCTGGGAAGCATTCGAGGTCAATGCAGCACTTGCAACGAATGAAAGCTCGGATAACCCGGAACTGGTGCGACTGAACATCACCAGCGCTGCGGCGGGTCAAGCAAGTGTGCTTGTCCAATTCCGGTACGAAGGTGGTTGTGACTATGCATGGATGGTGGATGACGTTGCGATCATCGACCAACCTGAGAACGACCTCGTGATGAACTTCTCGTTCATTGCCACCAATGCTCCAGGTTACCAGTACTGCCGGATCCCTTCCAACCAGTTGGAGGGCAATCTGGAAGTGGGGGCTGAAGTGTACAGCTTCGGTTACGCCGATCAAACCAACGTTTCGATCACCATGGAGCTTCGCGATGCTGCGAACAATTTGGTCGTAGCACAAACGAGCGCTATGGGTACGATGAGCCAAGATGACACCTTGTTCATGGACGAGATCGTGGACATCTCCACGTTGGCACCCGGCATCTACACAGGCACTTTCGTGGTTTCTTCGGACCAGTCCGCTGACGACGATACTCCTGAGAACAACACGTACTTGCGCGCCTTCCAAGTGAACAACACGCTGTACTCCTTGGATGGTATCGACATCCACCCTGCTGGCTACTTGGACCTTGCCGGATTTGGCTCCGGCTCCTATGCGGATGATCCGATACTCCAGATGTTCACCTACTATCAACCTGCGACCGATGTGACCGTGGAGTCGATCGAAATTGAGATCTCTGCGAATTCAAGTGCCGGCAGTTTCATGTTCGTTGCCATCTATGATTCGGCAACCGTCCTGTCCCAAGACTATGCGACGCTCCAGAACAACACGCTTTGGGCCAGCTCCGATCCCTACACGATCACTGCCGGTGATGTCGCTGCTGGATCCGTTTCGATCCCGCTTGACTTCCCATTGGAATTGCCTCCAGGTGGTTACTATGCTTCTGTAACAGCCTATCAGGATGGAACGAATGACCTCTTCGTTCTTGACGACATCACCGTAGGGGACCTGGTCGGTGGCGGCAGCTTGATCTATGTTCCATCGGACGAAACGGTTTACGGCAACGGCAATGCGTTCGCGATCCGCCTTGGTGTTACTGGTACGAACTCGATCTCCGAGAACAACAAGCTGGAAGGGATCAGCATGTACCCGAACCCCACGAACGGCATCTTGCGCATCAACAGCGTGAAGAGCGAGAAGTACACCGTGGAAGTATTGAACGTACTCGGCGCGAAAGTGATGACCAACGTGTTCACCGGTAACACCGTGCTGGACCTTGCTGGTTTCGCTGATGGCGTCTACAGCGTGCGTGTTTCCAACGGCACCCAGAGCTATGTGCAGCGCATCACGCTGAACTAAGCAACGCACTTTCCAACAACGCCCCTTGAAGTTCGCTTCAGGGGGCGTTCCTTTTTCATGCCTCTGTTCTGATGAACCGTTCGTGAAAACCGATCATCACGCCTTCGTCAACCCATCCAGCCCTATCGGTCCGGCTTGCGATGCATGGCATCGCATATGGATCGATCGCACAACTCAGCCCACGGGCTTGGCTTCTGGTCCAAGCGGCCGTTGGTTTACGGGTCAAATCCGACGTGATCGACCACATGACATACAACGAACTACTCCTTGCACCAGTACTTGCATTATCTACCCTTTGCTTACCAGCAACCGCTCAACGGGTTGCGAACACATCCGTCCAATACGGTAAGTCCTTCCGGTCCACCGGGCTGGATCCGCGCCCTACAGCAGGACCACACTTGATCTCTGCAGTGGACCGTGGTGTCGCATTCTACACCGAAGACTTCTCAGGCGGTGCCATTCCTCTTGGTTGGACCAATGTGGATGACCTCACTCCGGCAGCGGATGACCCTGTCTTTTTCCAGTGGTCAAATAACCCCAATGCGGTCGACCCGGCCTCCGGCGGCTTCGACGAGATCGATTCTTTCGACGGAGCCGGCGCTTCGAACGGCTATCTCTGGGCCAACTCGGATCGCGGTCTTGCCGTCGCACCTGCAACAGAACATTTGACGCGGTTGACAACGAGCGCCATTGATTGCTCCGGCCAGAGTACCGTGCTCTTCAGTATGCATAGTACGATCGGTGTCTTCAATAACGACGCGAACGAGTTCGTGAAACTGCGTGTGAGCACCAACTTGTTCGACTGGGAGGAATTCTTTCCGTTCCCTTGTCTTGAGGCCGGCTCACCTGCACCGCCCTGCTCCCGTTTCTCCGCAAACCCGCAGACCGTTGAAGTCAATATCACTAGCGTTGCTGCGAACCAAACTACAGTCTATCTCCAGTTCGAATGGCAGGGCGATTGGGAATATTACTGGGCCATTGACGACCTCTCTCTTTCACCACTTCCCGACAACGAGATCGTAATGAACTACGGCTATCAATCAACCACCGGTCTTGGTGAAGAATACGGTCGCATTCCCCAATCACAGCTCCCCGTAACGATCAACCTCGGGGCTGAGCTTCTCGATTTCGGTGCACTCGACCAAACCAATGTGGTCGTTGATATCAGCTATGCCGACACCGACGGGAATGAGGTCTTCGCCGTTTCAACGGATGTTGGCACTTTGTCTTCGCAAGAAACGGTGATCACCGATGAAGATGTGATCCTACCCGCACTCCCCACGGGCAACTTCACCGGAACCTACTCGGTGACAAGTGATCAGATCCTGATGGACGGCAACATCAGTGACAACACGCGTCTGAGATCCTTCGAGGTAACGAACGATATCTACGCCCTGGATAACGTGGGTAACCACCCGGCTGGCATCACAGAGGTTCTGACGCCAACAGGAACAGGGTCCTTCGAGGGCAATACCGAGGATGTGAAACTGATGACCATGTACTACATCAACGCCCCTTACACGGTCACCGGACTCGAGATCGGGCTGGATGGCAATAGCGACCCGGGAGGTGCGATCGTGATCAGCATACTGGACACTACGGATGTCTTGGCCAACCCGTCGGTGGTGAATCTTCCCCTAGCGGAGTCCGATTTCCACATCCTCACTCAGGCGGAGATCACAGCGCGTAAAGTGACGATCGAATTCCCATTCCCCGTGACATTGGATGTTGGAGCCTATTATGCAGTGGCAAGTCTGTATGCCGACGGCAATGCCGACGTGTACGTGGTCGATGACGAAACCGTTCCACAACCTGCGCTTGCAAGCGTTCTTTGGCTTCCATTCGATCCGGACAATCAGTTCCTTTACGGTGGGAATGGTACCGCGTGGGCCATTCGCATGACCTCTGATCCGAACATCTCCGTGCACGAATACAACGAGTTGGAAGGTCTAACCATGTTCCCGAACCCAACGAACGGCATCTTGCGCATCAACAGCGTGAAGAGCGAAAAGTACACCGTGGAAGTACAGAACATGCTCGGCGCAAAAGTGATGACCAACGTGTTCACAGGTAACATTGTGTTGGACCTCGCTGGTTTCGCTGATGGCGTGTACAGTGTTCGTGTTTCCAATGGCACTCTGAGCTTTGTGCAGCGTATCACGCTGAACTAAGCGACTCTATTCGAGCATCCTAGCCCCTTGGTCCCTTTCCTGGGTCCAAGGGGCTTGTTCATTCGGACCTCTGTACACGTACATTGGTGCATGCAGTCTTGGGATCTGAAAGGAAAGCGCGTCCTGATCACCGGTGGAACGCGAGGTATCGGTGCAGCAACCGTAAAGGAGTTCAGTGACCTCGGCGCTGAAGTTCAATTCACCGCGCGCACAATGATCGATGATCCGCGATGCTCTGTTTGCGATATGACATCGGCGAACGACCGGGCCAAGCTCGTCGCGTCATTGACCGATCGATGGGGGGCGATGGATGTGCTGGTCAACAACGTCGGCACCAACATTCGCAAGCCGTGGGTCGAGATGAATGATACCGAACAAGAGCATGTGCTTGCGATCAATCTGATCGGACCGGCCTCGTTGCTTCGAGCGTTGCACCCACTGCTCAAGCGCGGTCGGTCATCGGCCGTGGTGAACGTGGCCAGTGTGGCGGCCATGGTAGATGTCGGAAGCGGGAGCGCCTATGCCATGAGCAAAGCAGCCTTGGTGCAATTAACGCGCAGCCTGGCCGTGGAGTGGAGTGCCGATGGCATACGCGTCAACGCCGTGGCTCCGTGGTACATCCGCACACCACTTACGGCACCGGTGCTCGAACAACCCGATCGCTACGCCCGCATACTCGCCCGAACGCCCATGGGTCGAGTTGGAGAACCGCAGGAAGTCGCCGCAAGCATCGCGTTCCTCGCCATGGATAGAGCTTCCTTCATCACCGGACAGTGCTTGGCGGTCGATGGTGGATTCCTGAGCATGGGCATGTGATCCTGCTCTGATAGCCTTCGGAAACAACGAAGCCCTCCGGTCAGGGAGGGCTTCGCAATGGTAGTTGCAATGCTCACTTCCCGCCCTTAGCGATCTTCTCGATCAGCTCGCGGTTCATCTTCACGTAGGCTTCGTTCTTGGCTTCTTGCGCCATTTTCATGCTCTGCTCGGCGGTGGCAACAGCGTCCTTCGTCAGGTCATTCGCCGCCTGCGCACGTGCGAGCGTGTGCATGCTCCAGAACTTCGGATCCATGGCAACGCTCTTCTGCGCCCATTCCAGCGCCTCCTTCGTCATGGTTCCCCGATCCAGTGCGAACCGGGCACTGCCGTTGTAGCCACCCGCTTTCATCTCTCCTTGCTTAATGGCCTCCATGATGTTCGCGATCCCTTGCTTGGTCGCGTCGGTCACGATCGGGATGGTCACCTTGGTCTTCTCCCAACGTATCACCAGGTCAGCGTTATCATCCTTCAGGTTCGCGAACTCGAGGGTGAGCGTCTCGGTGAATTCGGTCGCAGTGGCTTCCACTTTGATCGAGGCTACGGTCTCTTCTTCCTTGTAGTCATCTTCACCCCATAGCTCCACATTCTTGTTCAGCTTGACCACCCAGGTCTTGGCTCCAGGAACCGTGAAGAGAGAATACTTTCCGGCCTCGATGTCCACATCGCCGAACTTCACGGGACCGCTGAATTCGATGGTGGTGTTGAGGTTGGCACCCGTGCGCCATAGCGCATCGTACTTCACCAGTTCACCGAAGATCACGCGGCCCTTTGCACTTGGGCGCGAATAATCGATCTTCACATCGGTGAGGCCAACGACCTGGTCCACATGACCTTTAGGACTTGGTTGTGGGAGGTCTTGTGCGGAAATGGTCGTTGCGACCAGCACGGAAAATGCAAGTGATACTGCTTTCATAGGAAGGGTTTCAGGCCACGATGAATGGCCGGGGGTTAACGGGGTCCAAAGTTAACCCGCAGGTCCTATGCCACCTTCAGATTGCTGAGACGTGAGCGATCGAACTTCTCACGTGCGTAACTCAGCGTAACGCGCAACTCCGACGGACGATCCGGCGCGCCTGGCATCTCGTACATGGCGTCCGTCATGATCGCCTCACAAATGCTGCGCAGACCACGAGCGCCTAGTTTGTAATCGAAGGCCTTCTCCACGATGAAATCGAGCACCTTCTTGTCGAAGGTGAGTTTCACCTTGTCCATTTCGAAGAGCTTCACGTACTGCTTGATCAGCGCATTCTTGGGCTCGGTCAGGATCCTGCGAAGGCTCTCCCGATCCAGTGGATCCAAATAGGTAAGCACCGGGAAACGACCGATGAGCTCGGGAATGAGGCCGAACGAACGCAGATCCGTGGGACCGACGTATTGCAACAGGTGCTCGTCGTTGATACGCTGCTCCTTGCTCGCGCTGTACCCCACCGCACTGCTCTTCACGCGCCGCGCAATGATCTTCTGGATGCCATCGAAGGCTCCACCGCAAACGAAGAGGATATTCCGCGTATCCACCTGGATCAGCTTCTGCTCCGGATGCTTGCGACCTCCTTGCGGTGGCACGCTGACCGTACTTCCTTCCAACAGTTTCAACAAGGCTTGCTGAACACCTTCACCACTGACATCGCGGGTGATGCTCGGTGTGTCGCTCTTCCGGCTGATCTTGTCGATCTCATCGATGAAGACGATACCACGTTCGGCCTTGCTAACGTCATAGTCAGCGGCCTGGAGGAGTCGGCTAAGAATACTTTCGACGTCCTCGCCGACATAGCCTGCTTCCGTAAGTACGGTAGCGTCGGCAATGGCAAAGGGAACATTCAACATACGGGCAATGGTCTTCGCCAAGAGCGTCTTTCCGCTTCCGGTCTCACCGACCAGAATGATATTGCTCTTCTCGATCTCCACATCATCAGCAGCGTTGACGGGCTTCTGAAGAAGACGCTTGTAGTGGTTGTACACGGCAACGCTCAAAACCTTCTTGGCATCCTCCTGACCAATGACGTATTCGTCCAGGAAACGTTTGATGTCCGATGGGCGTTGGATGATCAAGCTGCCCTCCATTTCGGAACGCGTGCGCTGGCTAAGCTCCTCCGAAATGATATTCTGGGCTTGCGCGATGCAGCTATCACAGATATGCCCGGTGATGCCTGCAATAAGGACATTCGTATCCTGCTTATCGCGACCGCAGAACGAACACTTGATCTCTTTCTTATCCATGGTAGGGGCCTGGCCTGAACGCGTACTACGAGCGTTAAGCCTCGCAAGATACATCGAAGGCCGGGTGGTCCACCACCCGGCCTTCGCCCTTGCTTGGATATCAGTAGGTTGAACGTCTATTTCACGTTCCGGACCAAGAGCTCGTCGATCATGCCATAGGCCTTCGCCTCCTCCGCGACCATCCAATGGTCGCGGTCGCTGTCCTTCTCCACCTTCTCCATGGTCTGGCCGCTGTGGTTCGCGATGATCTCGTACAACTCCTTCTTCAACTTCTGGATCTCGCGCACGGTGATCTCCATGTCGCTGGCCTGTCCTTCGGCACCACCCATCGGTTGGTGGATCATCACCCGAGCGTGCTTGAGCGCACTGCGCTTGCCCTTGGTGCCGGCGCAGAGCAGCACGGCACCCATGCTCGCGGCCATCCCTGTGCAAATGGTCGCCACATCGGGGTTGATGTATTGCATGGTGTCGTAGATGCCCAGTCCTGCGTACACACTACCCCCTGGGGAGTTCATGTAGATCTGGATGTCCTTCTTGGCATCCACGCTTTCCAGGAAAAGCAGTTGTGCTTGGATGATGTTCGCGACCTGGTCGTTGATGCCCGTGCCCAAAAAGATGATGCGATCCATCATCAATCGGCTGAACACGTCCATCTGCGCCACATTGAGCTGGCGTTCTTCGATGATGTACGGCGTCATCGAAGCGTTCACGTAGCTACCAAGTGCCGTGCTGGTAATGCCCTTGTGCTTGACAGCGTATTTGAGGAATTCGTCTTTGGGGTACATGGAATGATCCGTGTGTTGGTTCGTTCTGGACACTATTTCGACTTCACGAGGACCTCATCGATCAGGCCATACTCCTTGGCTTCGCTGGCGATCATCCAGTAGTCGCGATCGCTGTCCTTCTCGATCTTCTCGTAGGGCTGGCCGGTGTGTTGACTGAGGATCTCATACAACTCCTTCTTCACCTTGATCACCTCCTTGATGGCGATCTCCATGTCACGTGCTTGACCTTGGGTGCCACCGAGAGGTTGGTGGATCATGACCCGCGCATGTGGCAACGCACTGCGCTTCCCTTTGGCCCCTGCACACAAAAGCACTGCGCCGAAGCTGGCTGCCATGCCGGTGCAGATCGTGGCCACATCGGGGTTGATGTACTGCATGGTGTCGTAGATACCCAAGCCCGCATACACGCCACCTCCAGGACTGTTGAGGTAGATCTGGATGTCCTTCTTCGCGTCCACGCTCTCCAGGAAAAGGAGCTGCGCTTGAATGATGTTCGCCACTTGGTCATCGACAGCCGTGCCCATGAAGATGATGCGGTCCATCATCAACCGGCTGAACACGTCCATCTGCGCCACATTGAGCTGGCGCTCTTCGATGATGTACGGCGTGACCGACGCACTCACATAGCTGTGCAGTGTGGCACTGCTGATGCCCCGATGCTTCGTGGCGTACTTCTGGAATTCGTCCTCAGGGAACATGCGCTGAACGTTGGAGTGGTAAAATGACTGGATCCTTGCTCCCGACCTACGCCGTTCGAGCCAAGGTTACGAACGTGTCATAGCTCACTTTGTTCTCCTTGGGGCTCAGGAGTGCCTTGAAATGGGTGATCAGCTTCTGCTCCACAATGGTGTTGCGGATCCGGCCGATCTGCTCGCGGTCACCGAGAATGCGAGCGGATAACTGCTGCAGTTGCTCGCCTTCAGGTGCCGGCATGCCATATTGCATGAATTGGTCGGAGACGTAGCGCTTCGCGAACGCATCGAGCTCTTCACCCTTCGCCTCCAGGCCGTACTTCTCGATCACACGGTCCTCCAGCAATTGACGCTTCAATCCTTCGGAGTACCCCGCGTAGCTCTCTTCGATCTGCTCGGGTGATACGGGCTCCTTGCTCGTCTCCAGGATCCACCGTTTCAGGAAGGTGTCGGGCAGTTCGAAATTCGACCCTTCATTCAACTTCTTCATCACCAACCGCTTGAAGATGCGATCACTGTCGCGGCGGAACATGCTCTCCAAGCCTTCCTTGACCTTAGCACGGAAACCGGCTTCATCTGCAACAGCATCCTTGCCGTACACACGATCGAAGAGATCCTGCCCCAATTCAACCGGGACCATTCGCTTGATCTCAACGATGCGGAACAGGAAATTTCCTTCCAACTCGTGGATCCGGTCGCGCTCGATGCCCAACATGCGGGCGAGGTCCTCGTGATCACGTGAGACCTTGTGCGGATCCACGACGACCTCATCACCTTTGGCCTTTCCGATAAGCGATGCACGACTGCCTTCATCGGCGATGAACTCAAGGCTCATCGTCGCACGGTTCATGATCCCACCTTCCTTGATGCTGCCATCGGTATTGAGCTCGATCAGATCACCGAGAAGCATGTCCTTGTCGGCGCTCACCTCCGCGTCTTCCACCGCACCGAAGCGCCGCTGCATGTCGGTGACCTCGCGTTGAACAAGGTCATCGTTAACGTCCACCATTGGATACTCGACTCCGAGCTTATCGGAAAGGTCGATCTCGAAGTTGGGCGCGAGGCCCAATTCGTACGCAAAGGTGAATTCTCCCGGCTGCTCCCAGTCGTTGCTCGCGTTGTTCTCGTGCTTCTGAAGCGGCTGACCCAACCCGCGGATGGCATTGGTCTGCAGGTAATCACGCAAGTTGGCGTCGATCAATCGTTCCACTTCACCGATCAACACGGCCTTCCCCACCTTCTTCTTGATGATGGTCATGGGAACCTGCCCCGGACGGAAGCCCGGAAGTACGGCTGTCCTGCGCTGTTCCTTCAGTGCTTTCTCCACGCCGGGCGTGTAGTCCTCTGGGGTCAACTTCACTTTCAAGGTGGCTGTGAGGTTCCCGGTCTCTTCGCGTTCGATGTTCATGGTCTCGTAAAAACGGTCGGTTCTTCAGGTGGGTCCTGCTGGCAACTCCTAGGCCGAGGTGTGATCCAGCCTTTTTGTCCGGAATGCTGTCAGGTATTCAACGAAAGTCCGCCGTTGCGATGAAGCAACGACGGACAAAGTACGGACGGGGGGACTCGAACCCCCACACCTTGCGGCACCAGATCCTAAGTCTGGCGCGTCTACCAATTCCGCCACGTCCGTGGGAAGGGTTGCAAAGATAGCGGCCTTCATCGCATCGGGCAGCGGTTGGCAATGTGCCGTTAACTTCGCCGCCTATGCCTGCGAGAACAGCCCGATGAAACGCTTCGACCCCACTGAATTGTCCATACCGGAGCTGCACGGTTACTTGGTCGGAGCCATTGGACCTCGCCCGGTCGCGTTCGCAAGCACCATGGATGCAGAGGGCCGTCCGAACCTGAGCCCCTTCAGTTTCTTCAACGTTTTCGGGGCGAATCCCCCACTCTTGATCTTCAGCCCTGCACGACGGGGCCGGGATAACACCACCAAGCACAGCTACCACAATGTGAAGGACGTGCCCGAAGTGGTGATAAACGTGGTCACCTATTCCATGGTGCACCAGACGTCATTGGCGAGCACGGAGTATCCAGAAGGGGTGAATGAATTCGAGAAAGCCGGCTTCACCGCCATCCCATCCGAAAAGGTGCGCCCGTTCCGGGTAAAGGAGAGTCCGGTCCAGTTCGAATGCAAGGTGAACCAAGTGATCGAGACCGGCACAGGAGGTGGTGCTGGGAATCTCGTCATCTGTGAGGTGGTGATGATCCATGTGGATGAGAACCTTCTTGACGAACGCGGCAAGATCGACCAACGGCGCATAGACCTGGTGGGCCGCATGGGCGGCAACTTCTACTGCCGCGCCCACGGGGATGCGCTCTTTGAACTGGCCCAGCCCACCACCCAGCTTGGTGTTGGAGTGGACAGCCTACCCCAAGAAGCGCGGCACAGTGCTGTTCTAACGGGGAGCGACCTGGGGAAGCTCGGAGCCGTCCTCTCCATTCCGGACGAAACAGCGGTAAACGAATACAAGCTCACCGAATTGAGCGATACCTTCATCTCGTTACAGGACCGACCCATTGAATTGCTTGCAGCGCTGCATCGTCAGGCTCATGAACTCATTGGAAAAGGCCTTGTGGACGAAGCGTGGAGAACGATCCTCGCCTACAACGCACGATAATCGAACAAAAGCGCGTTCCGAACGCGTCGAAAAAGAAAGCACTACGACATGGCACAAGTAACCATCACCGGAAACATCAAGCAGATCGGTAAGACCCAGGACGTGAGCGACAAGTTCCGCAAGCGCGAATTGGTCATCACGGAACCAAGTGGTCAACGGCCACAGCACATTCCCGTGGAATTCACGCAGGACCGTTGCGGCTTGTTGGATGGATTCAACAATGGCGACGAGGTGACAGTGACCTGCTTCGTGAACGGCCGCGAATGGACCGGCAAGGACGGTGTAACGAAGTATTTCCTCAGCCTGAGCGGCAACCGGATCGAGCGCACGGGCGCTGCGGCTTCAAGCCCGTCACACGGCGGAGGTCATTCTGCACCTGCTCCTACGATGGCGGATATGCCACCGGTCGGCGGTGATGATGACGACCTGCCGTTCTAGGTCCGGACAGCGAGATTCCGCGTTGATCCCGCGTCCATTGGACCGAACTGTATCAGTTCAGATCCGGCGCCCTTTCCAGCGCGGGTGAATGAACAGTGCGGCTATGGCGATCAGCGGTGCGTAGAACGTGAAAGCCGTGTAGGAAAGGATCGTTGACACCGGTGAGTTCCGTTGATCAAGAAATCGTTCGACCTCGGCAACGAGCCGGATCACGGGTGCATACCACAGTAGCCAAGCAACCGCGAGCAACAGCAACGTTTCTGCACCGTACTCGCGATCCAGTGCGTGCGGAACAATGCACAACGTGGCAATGAAAAGAGCCCACGGCAAAAGGACCGCAGCGAAGCCAAGCCAGGAAGATGCGCCTTTGATACCGCGCATCTTCCCGGACCAACGCAATCGTTGTTGCAAAGCCGATGAAAATGTCGTCTCTGCTTTCACCGTGACCGCAGCTTGAGCATCCCAGAGATAACCGATCGATCTCCTGGCCTCCTTCATTCGCTGAATGAGGAATACATCATCGCCACTCGCATAGCGATCTCCGACGAAACCGTTCACCGCCATGAATGCCGATCGACGGAACGCCATGTTCGCACCATTCCCCAACATCGGTCGACCCAGGAGTGCTTCACCAGCAGCCACACCGATCAAGGCAGCTTGTTCGTTCTCCTGCAACCTTCCGAGCCAGCTGCGTTCGCCGACCGTTCGCACTGGGGCCAGCAAGAGATCAAGTTGATCCTGCTCCATGCGAGCGACCATCCGCCCGATGCGATCCGGCCCGCACCGTGCATCCGCGTCCGTGAGTGCGATGAAATCCCCTTTCGCTTGGAGCACAGCCGTACCGATCGCCGTCTTCTTTCCCTCTCCATCATTCAACAAGTAGCCTAGGCCGGGCCATGAACGCATCATGCTCGTCACGATAGCGGCGGTTCCATCTTCGCTGTGATCATCGACAACGACCACGCTCATCCGTTCCTTCGACAGTTTCTGTGCATACAGGTCCTGTAGCAATGGTGTGAGCGTGTTCTCGGCGTTGCGTGCCGGGATGACCACGGTGACCGATCCTAGCGGTACAACGATGCCCTCAACGGTATCGACTTCGGTCTTCCGCAAAGCTTCCCTCCATCCACTGAGCAATATCGCTTGCAAGAGAGCGATCGCAAATAGTGCTACGGCGATGAGCAATGGGGTCATCGTGGTTCGGCTTTCGTACGGATCCGCATGAGGAGCATGAACACACTACCCACGATGGCAGGAAATGCAACATTGATGCTCCAGAGCATCGTGGTGCCCAGCAATGCTGCTGCTTCGTTCGCGCCCAACGGACCGAGCACGGCAACGGCTACTGAACCGCGGACGCCCAGCTCCGTGAGCATGATGGATGGGATCAATGTGGCAAGCAAATAGATGACCGGGACCGCGACGAACAAGGCGCCCCAAGAAACGTCCACTTGAACACTCCAGAGCACCAGTACGTATTGGAAAGTGAAGACCCCGTAGCGCACCAAGCTCAGGAAGAGCACGTGAAGCAATTCGCCTTGTTGGTACTTTCCAAGGACCGCAGAGGCCTTCTCCAATCGGCTGAGGAATGGGATCAGCAAGAGAAGTTGCCGTAGGATCCTCGGGAACAGATAGAACGTCGTGGCGATGACAGCGACCAACGCTGCGAGCATCACCACGGCCAACGTGACCCATTGTTCCGCCCATGGCAAGGCGTTGTCGCTCAACAAAAGGACGATCAACCCGATGCTACCCAGTACCAAGGTGACCAGGAACTGCGCGATACTACCAAGAGCACTTGCGAATGCACCGCTCGCTCTGTTCTCTGGAGACAAGAAAAGAATACGACCAAGGAACTCGCCCGTGCGATTGATGGTGATCAGGCCGACGCTTGTTCCAGCGATCGTAGCCATGAAGGCTCGACCGAACGACAATCGCTCCACCGGCCGCAGCAGAAGCCACCACTTGCTGGCCTCCAAGGCCCAGTTCAACACCATCAGCAACAGCACGGAACCGACGAGCATATACGACAGGTCGAGTGCAGGCAGCTGATCCGCCAAGGCGACAATACCTTTGGGACCGACCATGCGGGTGTAGAGGAATCCACACGCCAGCAGGAAGATCCCACAACGAACGATCAACAGCGATCCACGGCCCATGCAAAGTGATCAACCCCAAGACGGGCGATCGGCCAAAAGTAGGCCCGGGGTGGAGCGTATCATCCTTGGCATCGATCCGGGCACTACCGTGATGGGGTTCGGCGTGATCCGGGTCGATGGTTCAGAGGCCCGTTTGCTCGAAGCCGGGGCGATCCGATTCCCTGTGGGGGACGATCACACGTTGAAGCTGCGCGCCATCTTCCGGAGCACCACCGAGATCATCGAGCGGCATTTGCCGGATGAATTGGCGATCGAAGCGCAGTTCTTCGGAAAGAACGTTCAGAGCATGCTCAAGCTGGGGCGCGCACAAGGTGTTGCGATCTCCGCTGCACTACAGCGCGACCTGAGCGTGGTGGAGTATGCGCCGAAAAGAGTGAAGCAGAGCATAACGGGAAATGGTAACGCCGCAAAGGAGCAAGTTGCGGCCATGCTGCTGAGCATTCTGCGTATCAAGGAACTACCGACGAGTACCGATGCCACGGATGCCGTTGCTGTTGCCGTCTGTCATTTCTTCGCACAGACCGGCCGCGCATCCGGAAGCTCAAGCAAGGGAAAAGGAGGAAACAATTGGTCAGCCTTCCTCCGGAACAACCCGGATCGCGTTGTCTGAGACGGGCGCTACGCCTTGCGGATCCGTTCCGCCAGATCGGTGAATTCGGCGGGTGAAAGCTCCACACGGGTTCGTGTGAAATCCATGTCGGCCAAAGAATCGATCGGGATCAAGTGGATGTGCGCATGCGGCACCTCCAACCCGATGACACTGATCCCGATGCGGGTGCACGGAACCACCGCCTTGATCTTGCGCGCTACTTCCTTTGCAAACGGCAGAATGCCTTCCAGCAGCTCGCCTTCAAGGTCGAAAAGATGGTCCACTTCCAACTTCGGGATCACCAACGCATGGCCGATGCGAACCGGCTTCACATCCAAGAAAGCCAGATAGTCCTCGCTCTCTGCAAGCTTGTAGCTGGGGACCTCCCCATTGACGATACGGGTGAATAGACTGGGCATGGTTCATCGTGTAATGGCAAGAACCTCGAATTTGGTGGTGCCGGTCGGCGTGGTCACTTCAGCTAATTCCCCAACTGCCTTTCCGAGCAACCCTTTGCCGATCGGCGAACTCACACTGATCTTGCCTGACTTGATGTCGGCCTCGCTTTCGGCGACAAGCGTGAAAGACCGTTCTGCTCCACTGCCCACTTGTTTCACACGAACCGTGGAATGGATGTAGGCTTTGCTCGTATCCATTTGATCCATATCGATCACACGCGCGCTTGCCACAACTTCTTCCAGCTTCGCGATCCGTGCCTCCAGAAGGCCTTGATCCTCCTTGGCCGCATGGTATTCAGCGTTCTCGCTAAGGTCGCCTTTGTCGCGTGCGTCGGCGATCTGTTGGCTCAAGTGTGGGCGTTCCACGGTTCGCAGGTGATGCAGCTCTTCTTGGAGCTTGCGCAACCCGTCTTCGGTATAGTAGGCTGTGGTGCTCATTGTTCAAACGCCATGGCTGGCGTAAAGGTGGTTATGCGAAAGAGGACCCCGAAAGGTCCTCTTTCCAAAGATATGTTATGTGATCAGAGACTGACCCGCACCCCGATGCTGTGGATGCCCGCAAATGGGTTTGTCGACCGATAACTGTAATCGATACCGATAGCCGACTTCTTCTCTTCGCCAAAGGGTAGATCCAAGCTGATACCTGCGGATGGCCCCGTGTAGACCGTGGTGCGGTCCGTATCACTGGTGATCCCTTTCTCATACGTGTATCCTCCACGCAGGTGGACCATTTTCCGGAAAGCGTACTCCACACCAAGAACTCCCTGGTCCTTCGTGAATGAGTTGGAGACGAAATTCCCAGCGAAGGAGATCCGGTGCATATCGTTCAGGTGCCAGTCATAGGCTGCGCCGATGTTCAGCAATGAGGGGATCTCGAATTGTGCAGAGCGTTGCTCCAACGTGAGCTGGTCCGCACCACCGGTGAGAAGTCCTTGAACGGCGAGACCATCACCGGAAAACTTCATGGCTGGTCCAACATTCTTCAAGGCAATACCAAAGTGCACGTTGTCCTTTTCGCCCGTGACGTATTGGATCCCGGCATCAAAGCACACCCCTTGTGTACGGGCATTCGCGATGCTCTCGGAAACCATCCGGATGAGCAAACCACCATGGATACTGTTGGAAAAGCTCTTGGCATAGGAAATGCCGATGTTAGCCATGGTGGGACTGAACGTACCACGACCGCCGGCCGGGTTATCTACGGTGGTCACCTCCAAGTCGCCGAAGCCCAATGTGGTGGCAGAGATACCCAGAACACCTGAGGCTCCCATTTTCTGGCCGAAACCGACGCTGTTGATCGTTGTTCCGGATCCACTCAGCCACCGCGTATTGCTGAAGATGATCTCCGTCTTGTTCACTTGTGAAAGACCTGCGATGTTGCCATACATGGCTTCAACACCGCGCACCGAAGCCGAGTTGGCCAAGCCCCAGCCCGAAGAGCGGCCCCACGGGTTGATGAGCAGTTGCGTGGCACCTGCTGAACCAGCTCGGTCAGGGTTACCTGCCAAGGCTGTGCTACAGGTGAGGGCCACCAAGGCCATCGACAGCATCACGTTCCGTTCCATCGTTCGCATCATCTCGATCCGTATTGTATCCTAGCGCTGGCTTAGAAATTCTGTAGGTCGATGGGGCGCAACACACCGAACCATTTCACGACCTTCTCACCGACCCCCGGCACATCGATGTGACAGATGTACACACCACCTGCGATCGGGATGTTGTTCGCATTCTTCAGGTCCCAATCCAAGTAGGTCAGGTCATTGTCCTTCCTGTACTTCCGCACCAAGGTTCCACCCACGTTGTAGATGGAGATGGTGCATGCCTGCGGCAGGTTGATGAACTTGATGCGGTTGTCCAATCGCGTGGTCTCGTAGCCACTGAACGCGTAGTACGGGTTCGGAACGACATCGATCAGATCCAACGAGGACTCAGCTACAGTGAGAACATCGTTCTCTGCGGCCAGGTCGCCGGTCGAGAAGGTGTACAGTGGTAGGCCGTTATTCCGCAGAGGCACGATCGGCGCAGGGTTACCTGGATAATCGACATAGGTGCGGTAAGGCTTCTTGACATCGATGACCACTTTCACATCGGTGCCCATGAACTCGCTGCCTGGCACCACCATGGCGCTGCTGACCCAGCCGATCGCACGGAAGACCTTCAGACGGGACTGCGTTCCATTGCCTTCCATGTTGGTTCGGATCCATGCCCCTTCATCGTACTGCGGCACACGATCACCACTCGGCACACCTGAAGTGCGTCGGTCGTTCTTGAATACATAAATCCAATGACAACCTCCGAAGAACGGAGATCCCGTGTTCGTGTAGAACTGATCATTGGGGTTCCACAACATATCCTGACCGATCCCACCTCCCCAGAAGCTGTTCTCGCCGTACCCCACGTTCAGGCGCTCGCCGGTTTCCAGATCGATCGCATAACCCGGGAACCATCCCATGCTCGTGGCACTGGTCACCTGGGCCTCGCCCTCATTACAACCGGGCGTACCCGATTTCCGGCCATCCTTATCAATGCTCGGAGATGCACGCAACGCCATTCGTGTGGCTCCACCGACCCCTCCTGATGCAGCTTGTTCGAAGACGGGGGAGCGCGACCACTTGCTACGATCGCTGGTGATCACCAACTGAATGCTCGGAATGTCCTTGATCAACGCCAGACCAGTGGACGCATGAGGGGACTCCGGATTCGATTCCGAAGGTGTGCCCGGCTGGAATTCAGCTTGCCCGGCCAAAGACCAGGGTGCCCAAGTTCCTCCTAGGACCTTCTCATAGAGTTCATCCACATCGCCGCGGTCGTTGTAGATCGGCGCATCAGTGCTGGTGTAGATCCCCGAGCGTATCCAGTTCTGCACGATCTCTGCCTCTCCGTCTGGAACTCCGGTGAACCACGCCTTTGATGGATCAGCGTAGGTGATGGACCCTTCGCTCAATGGGTTAGTGAAATCACCGGTGTAGATCGCTTGGTCGATCGTGACGCTGATACCCCACTGCGGGATCACCTGCTCATAAGGCAGATCGATGACGCGCTCACTGTGCACCGTATCGTTCGGCGAACCACCAGGAAGCCTCACGATGTACCAATATGCATCGTCCAGATCCCCAGGTGTCAGGGTATCATCCTTGAACCAGATCTCGAAATCGCCAGCGGGCACCTTCAGCGGATCAACCACCTTGATGTTCACCGGTCCTCTTCCACGGCTGTATGTGATCTGATCCTTGCGCCAAGGAGCTTGTGCGACGATCTCGTTCGCAGAAGCTGCAGTGAGTTCCAGACCGTTGCCACCATTGCCCTGACCTTCCAAGCGTGTGATCTGCAGTCCATCGCCGTAAAGCGAATTCTGCACAGTACCACCCGCTGCTGGATCCGGACGATGCGGAATACCCACATACTTGCGGATCGCACCGAATGCACCTTTTCGACTAGCAACGAAGGAGAATGGTTGACCTGTTCGTGCATTCACATCATACGGTGCGTAGTTGTTGTACCCGTAAGCAATGGCCAAGTAGTAGTAGGACTTGAAGTTCACCAACCGGGGATCGCCTGCTGCGAACGCATCCTCTAACAGGCGCACTGAGCTAGCAACACCCACATTCGCTCCATTGACCATTTCCGTTGGCACCGGGAGTTGCAGTACGTCACTGAACGGATAGTTGATGATCTGAGCGACATCGTCCTCCACATCACCTTGGTAGACCAAACGCGCCAATTCAATATCACCCAGATCAGCTACGCTTACATCAGCATTCTTGAGCTGATACAGCATGTACCCTTGGAACTTGTACTCGCGGTCATACAATTCACCGTTCTCGTCCACCTCCGGAATGATCGGATCCAATTCCGTGTAATCGAACGGTTGCACTACGTTGTTGTTGCTACCCTTGGGATTGGAGAGATAGATGATCAACTCGCGGTCCAATTCCACGATCTCCAGATCCGGAGCATCCGGGCCGTCCAGGATCTTGAAGCAGTTGTCGAACAACGATTGCGCTTTATCATCCGCTACTTTCAATGTCTGAACGCTAGCGACAGCGCCGCCAGTTGCAGCACGCGAGTATACCACACCTAGCGTGATGTTGTTGTATGCCCCTGGCTCCAAGGTGAATGGTCCTGCGCTCTGCACGAAGCGACGGTCCTGTGGAGCTTGGAGGGTTTCACGCCAATCCGGCTGAACGGCACAATTCGTACCCCAACCAACTGGATCGCTGCTCCATGGGAACATGTAACGCGTCTGCACAGCGGCAGGGCTTTCGTTGTAGCCACTTCCACCCCAGGTCATCGGCAGACCGTTCTTCCAGATACCACGCAGGTAATTGTAGAAGTGACCCTGTGCACCGGGATCACTCGTGGCGAATGGTCCATCACGGTTCCAGTATAGGAAAGCCCGCATGCCGAAGCGCTCATTATCAGCGAAATCATCACCGTAACCTATGCCCAAACCTTTGTATGGGATACCGTTCTGTTGTTGCGCGACCACGCAGTCGAGCACATCAACACTCCTCTCCGGGCCGGGATTGTCCAACCCATCGGCATCTTGGTATGGGCCTTCGAAGAAGTCCACTCCAATTGCAGGAGGTTGTGCTCCATATCCCACAGCGCCTTGACAGTTAGCATCGTCCAGATCATCCCAGTTGTATGCGAATCCAAGTCCGCGTTGCACATCACAACCGACGAAGTCATCATTCGAGCAGCCTACATCAGGATCAACGAAGTGCCCGAAGTAGGTATTCAACAACGTTTGCGTGCCTTGGTTGATGACCGTGTAGTTGTAGAAGGTCATGTTGTTGATCTCGTTGTTCGAGCTGAAGGCGAAGGCCTGCGCACGAACTTCGAGACCAATGGGCTGTCCACCGAACGATTCGGTGTGAACATCACCCTTGTCATTGAAGATCCAGAAGATGTTGTAGTCGCCGAACAGGTTAACCGGATCCTCTCGCTGCCTGTTCTTGCATTCTTCCACGCTCTCGTCGAAACCATAATCCGGGTAATCGCCGGTGAAGGGATCATAGGAACCATTGCCGTCGTAATCGAAGAACGGTGCCAGATACAGGTCCTGTCCTTCATCCACGTCACCTTCTGCAGGCCAAGAGGAAAAGGAAGTTGGCACGGAATAACCTTCAGGGAAAACCTCATCAAGGTCACAATTGTCCGGGTCGTTCTGGCATTGGATCCACTGAATGTGGGTCTCTGCCTGAGCGCGCTCGGTCACCCAGAAACGGTCATACTGTTCGCACACCTCCGGACTGACCGAAGCATCACCAGTATTGGTGAGCGGGCCTGGCCAGAAGTCGTTCCCATTGGCGCGGAACAAAACTGCCGCAAGCTTCAGGTTATTGTCTGGGCCAACACCACCCATCCAAAGGCCGCCGGCATAGATCGCGCAAGCACCTGTGAAATCGTCGGTCTTGGGGACCTCATAGCCCGAGCGGCTGGAACCACCTCGGCGGGTCCACATGTTGCCACCGTTCTCGATCACTGCCCGTACGTTGTTGTACGAGATCTGTGTGACCTCGGAGGCCGGTACACATGCAGCTGCCTTAGGACGAGCTGCTTGAATACCGCTCGAACCCGCTGGACGGTCCGGTTCTCTTGCGCTCGTCGGCAGGACGAGCAACGCGACGAGGCCTAGAGCGAAGGTTCTGGTGAAGGATGCTCCTGTTGTGCCTTTCATGGTCTTGCGTTGTCAGTTCGATCAGAAATTGAAACGTACCCCCAAACGGATCGTCCGTGGTGCACCGTAATTGAACGGTGAGTTCACTTTCAAAGCGTAGAGGTCACGGTATGCTGCAGGATCCACCTGTGCGGCGATCTGCGGTTGGGATTGTGCACTGGCCAGATAACCGTCGTTGTTCGGAGAGCCGGTGTAGCGATAGACGTCGGTGACGTTCTGTGTGTTGAACACGTTGGTGATCAACAGGTACACGTTCAGGTCCGCACTTTTCGCCTTGTCGCCGTCGCCTCCACCGAAGGTGAGGGGAATGTCACGATCGATCTGCATATCGGTGGTGAACTGCCATGGCAAACGTGCACCGTTCAGTGTACCATCCAAGGCACGACTACCGGAGCCTGCACCTTCGTTGTAAACGATGCTGCTACGGCTGTATGGTGTTCCACTTCCCAACACGCTCACGACGTTCACGCCTGTACGTCCGAGGATCGGTTTCCCGAAGAGCATCGGTCCGTTGTAGTCCTTGCCACCTCCATAGCGGAAGTCGAACGTGGTGGTGAACCGGTGGCGCTGATCGAAATCAAGCGGTGCAATGGTGCGCAAGTTCGGCTGCCCGGAATTCACCAGGTTGAGACCTGTCTGTGGACCAGAACCCGTACCATCGGCGAACTGCAAGGTGTAGCTGGCACGCATCCACACGTTACCGGTGCGACGAAGATCGAACGATGTGGTGAAGCCCTTCACTGTTCCGAAGTCGAAGTTATCGTAGGTCCTGTAGTCACGAGGCCAAGCATTGATCACGTTCCGGATCTGGATCTGATCACGCAGTTCCCGATAGAACGCGGACAACTTCAGCGAGGAGGCTTTGCTCAACACCTGCTGGAAGCCCAATTCGTAGTCGATGGTCTTGGTCGGCTTCAAATTCGGGTTCGAAATGATGTTGCCCGAGTTCTGGATGAACGCGTAGTCGACCAGATTCAACCTGGACTGAACGGCACCAGGACGTTGCGTAAGAACATCGTAGTGCGCGAAGAATACCGCTTCGTCGGATATCGGGAAGGAGAAGGCCACCCTCGGCATCACGTTCACCACAGGTGTGTAATCGCGGAATGCTTCCTTGCTCAGGTCAGAACCAGTAAGACTTCCAGCATTTCCACCTTCGATCAAGTAAGGTTTGATCTGCCCTGCTTCGGCCAAGGATGATCCGTCTGTGAGTTCAACGCCTTGCGCAGAGTACCATTGGTCGCCATCACGATACCCCTTGACCGTATTCGGGTTCTCGAAGTTGTCAACGTACACGACGAAATCGTCGCCTATATTTTCCGGTCGGTTGGCCAACAGATCGCGAATGGTTTGATCCGGCACGGCTGAACCTGCCGTGAACGCATCCTGATACAGGTACTTGTCCTTCAGAACGTTCTGGTTCGCATCGTAGCGGTCCACGCGGACACCTACGTTGAAGATGATGTCATCGAAAGCGAACTTATCCATCACATAACCTGCGATGTAGATGGGTTCAAAAGGAGCCTGCAAGCGTGTTGCATTTCCATTCTCATCGCGGCCATCGAAGAAATCGGAGAAGCTAGGCTTACTGGTCAGCTTCTTGCCCAAGTGGTCGAAACCAACATAGTCCACAAGATTATTTCCGTTGTTGATCAACTCATCCGGAGAGAACATATCCAAGGAGAATACACCGGGATCCAAGGCATCCACGTCGATGTTGTCCACACCGTTCGGATCCAAGCCCAAGGCCGTCCTTAGGTTCCGGTCGAAAACGGTTTGGTCCGAACCATAGCTCCTCGAATAGAGAACAAATGGGAAGGTGCCCGGTAAATAAACGGTACCGGTAGGGGTATCCTGTTGCCACTCACCCAAGTGGAAGTTGGCCAAGTTGCGCGCTCTGGTCCAAAGTCCGATCGGTGCAAGATCGTAACGACGTTGTGTCAATTGCTCGTACTCCACACCCAGTGAAACAGCATGTGCACCAATGTCAGCACTTCCGTAAGCTGTGAATCGCAACTGATCATTCGCACGCTTCCGATACTCCGCACCATTCGGATCATCGATGTATCCGATGCTGTTCCACAAATTGTAGATCTGCCGAGGACGATCACCGTTCCAAAGAGCACCTCGGTTCTGTGTTTCCACGAAGTTCCGGTAGTAGCCCACGTAATTGGGATCTCCCGGGCCGCCTCCCAACAAATTGATCGGGAATTGCTCCTGCGGCAGTGTGCTGAAGTAATAGGTGTTCAGCGCTGCCAGATCAGGATTCTGTGTACCGGGCGTGAACTGCACAAGGGTATCCTGGGAGCCGATCTGTGTCCATTGTGAAGGCAATCCGGGAACGATCTGGAACTGAGGTGCGCTGAGTGTCACGAATTTGCCCACATACCCGTAATCGAAGAATCTATCGCCATGCACGTAGTCTTCCACGTTATTGCGGTACTGTGAGTAGTCCAACTGAAGCGTATAGAACGCATTCTGGATGGTGCTCTTCTTCTCCTCTTCTGCCGTGCGGTTCGTGAATCGCTGGGTGAACTTGACGAAGCCCCTCCATGTGCTCTCCTTCGTGCGGTAGTTGTTCTCCGCATTCAACAAGGAGTTGTTGCGATTCCAGTCCTGACGATCGTTGTAATCGATCGAACCACCCAAAGTCAGGTTGATGGTCGGTGTGGTCGTGATGTCGATCTTGCCGGAAGCCAAGTAACTCGTTTGACCTGCATTCTGGCGGGTCTTCAGCAACTCCACATCGGAGGAGCGCAGGTATTCGCTCGAATACGCGAGAATGAAATCGTTGGCGCCGTTCGGCCGGAATTGGCCCGGATTCGCCAAGAGCTGCTCGCGCACATCTTGGCGAACACGCAGATCACCCAAGTAGGATGGCGAGCCATCGACCACATTCGTGAACTGACCGGAAACGAAGAAGCCGATCAACGGCTTGGTCTTGTTGCCCAAGCTGTCCTTCTTGAAAAGGATCGGACCGCTCAAGCTACCCTCGATCTGGTTGAAGGCATACTTGTCCAGGCCGACGATGTTGGTGATATCGCTTCCCGTCTTGAACCCAGATGTCAAATACTCAAGGCCACCGAAGAAATTCCGGCTTGGGCCGCGCGTTGTGATGTTGATCAGACCGCCGGTTACGTCACCGTAGTTCGCTGGCACACCGCCGGTTACAACCTGCACTTCCTCGATCGCACTCTTGGGCAGCCCTGTTCCCGCTCCCGCAGGCACCTTAACACCATCGATATAGTAGTAGGTGTTCTCCGAACGCGACCCCCGGATGCTGATGCCGCCACCCGTACCTGCTGTGCTGGCACCAGCGACAGTGGTTGCTATGGAAGCCGCGGAACGACCCGGCATCTTAGCGATATCTTCCCTGGTCACGGTTCCACCGGATGCGCCACCGTCACGATCGATCAATGGAACGGTGTACTTCACCACCTCGAATTCCTTCAGCTCGATCCCTTGGTTAAGCGCGATCTCCAAGAAGGTGATCTTGTTGCTGTTCACGATCACCCCTGTTTGCTTGTAGGGCTGATATCCCACGTAGCTCACGATCACGTCATAAGTACCGGGTGAGATCGGTTTGATGAAGTACTCTCCATCGAAGTCGGTCGCTCCTCCCGACACTTGCGTGCCACGGTTCTCCACTACGACGTTCACGAACGGTAGCGGTTCTCCGGATTTCTTGTCGGTGATCTTGCCTTTCAAGCTACCAGAACCCGTTTGGGCAAGCACGGCTAGCGTGGCGCAAATGGAAAGGACGACTGTGGAGAATAACCTTCTCAACATCAATTGTAGGGTTTACGTTCAGCGTAACAGGGCAACGAGGGGGCGCTAATATAGAAAGTTCCATGATCGACCTGATCGCCGAGAAGTCCCGTCAGATATAGCACTCCAACAACCGACCGGATGATGGAGGTCGAAGTCTCTTGATCCTGGAGTAACACGTTCCGCAACATGGCCGAAAGATATCGGCAACATTTCCCATAATGGAGCCTCGGAACGAGCAAAGGTCGAGTTGGTATGACGATCCCGAATTCCTACCAGCCAAAGGTCCGCTGGAAGAAACTATCGCGATGCGGGTCGCTGCCATTCCGGTCGGCACGCTTGTTATGTCGCTTCAGCCGTTTGCGCGTGGCCTTGTCCTGCAAGGAAAGATGCCGTTTCCGGTCGAACTTCTCCTTCTTCGCTTTCTCCTTCTTGTCCACCTTCGCCTGCTTCTCCAATTTCTTCTCTTGTTGCTTCCGAGATATACCGTCCTGGGCCACGACCACACGGGGAACGGCAACCAAGGCCAGCAATAGGATAATTGAACTGACGATCTTCCTGAACATGCCACAAGGATACGGCAGACGGTGGCCACTCGAGATCCAGCGCGCTCGACGGATCGGTGCCGGACCATACGATAACTTTGCACTTACACGTTACTCCTGCCCATGGTACGCCACGCCACCTTCGGAACCATCCTGACCGCTGCCTTGGTGAGCGTGGTGCTCTTGCCAAGCTGCAAGAAGGATAAGCCGGGCGGAGTACCTTTGAATCCGATCGATATCAGCATCAATGTGAACAACCCCGGCTACGCCGACTTGGCCGTTCCCGGCGGATGGATTTACCTCAGTGGAGGCTCGCTTGGATTGATCGTTTACCGTGCCGGGATCGACAATTTCATTGCCATGGACCGCCACTGTCCATATCAGACGGCCGACCTCTGCCGCGTTTATGTGGATGATTCCCAGATCACTGCGCGAGATACGGCTTGCTGTCATTCTGCCTATCTGATCACGGATGGCAGTGTTGTTGAAGGCCCTTCGGCATTGAGCTTGCAGCGCTACAACACGTCGTTCAACGGCACCATACTGCGGATCTACAACTGAAGCGGGTGTTCCTCGTTAGTCGCTAATCGTAGCTGGCAAAGCCGCAGGGCGGTTGTAAGGAACTTCCGGTTGAAGCGCATTCGGCAGATCCTTCGAAGCACCATAGCACGAAAAAGCCCGACCTATCCGGTCGGGCTTTTCTTCAAGAAGGAATGATCGATCAGTAACGATAAGCGTCGCTCTTGTAAGGTCCGTTCACTGGCACACCGATGTACTTCGCCTGCTTCTCGTTGAGTTCTTCCAACTCCACGCCGATCTTAGCGAGGTGCAACTTGGCCACCATTTCGTCCAAGTGTTTCGGAAGCACATACACCTTGTTCTCGTAGTTCTTGCTGTTCTGCCACAGTTCCAACTGGGCGAGCGTCTGGTTGGTGAAGCTGTTGCTCATCACGAAGCTCGGGTGGCCGGTTGCGCAACCCAAGTTCACCAAACGACCTTCAGCGAGGATGATGATGTCCTTGCCGTTCACGGTGTACTTATCCACCTGTGGCTTGATCTCCACTTTGGACTTCCCGTGCTTGCCGTTCAACCAAGCCATGTCGATCTCGTTGTCGAAGTGGCCGATGTTGCAAACGATGGCCTTGTCCTTCATCGCTTCGAAATGCTCGCTGCGAATGATGTCGCAGTTGCCCGTCGTGGTGATCACGATATCGGCACGTGGCACTGCTTTGGACATCGGCTTCACCTCGAATCCGTCCATAGCGGCCTGCAGTGCGCAGATCGGATCGATCTCGGTAACGATGACGCGCGCACCAGCACCAGCGAGGGACGCTGCGGTGCCCTTGCCCACGTCGCCGTAGCCTGCCACCACGGCGACCTTACCGGCCATCATGATGTCGGTAGCACGACGGATCGCATCAACTGCACTCTCCTTGCAACCGTATTTGTTGTCGAATTTGCTCTTGGTCACACTGTCGTTCACATTGATCGCAGGCATCACCAAGGTTCCGTTCTTCTCCCGCTCCATCAATCGATGCACGCCAGTGGTGGTCTCTTCGCTGAGGCCTTTGATACCAGCGGCGAGCTCTGGGAAACGATCGAAGACCATGTTGGTGAGGTCACCACCATCGTCGAGGATCATGTTCAGTGGTTTGCCACCCTCGAAAGCGAACAGGGTCTGCTCTATGCACCAGTCGAATTCCTTCTCGTTCATGCCTTTCCAAGCATAAACCGGAATTCCAGCGGCGGCAATGGCGGCAGCAGCGTGGTCCTGGGTGCTGAAGATGTTACAGCTGCTCCAAGTCACTTCGGCGCCGAGCTCCTTAAGGGTCTCGATCAACACGGCCGTTTGGATGGTCATGTGAAGGCAACCTGCGATCCGCGCACCTTTCAATGGCTTTTGCTTGCCATGCTGCTCACGCAGGGCCATCAAACCGGGCATTTCGGCCTCGGCCAATTCGATCTCTTTGCGGCCCCAATCTGCAAGGGAAATGTCCTTCACCTTGTACTTGAGCTGTTCTTTGGTCTCGGGCATGGTCATGTTCATATGGCGGCAAAGGTAGGTTTTTAACGGTTGAAAGACAATTCAGCTAAGGGCAGATAAGTCATCAAGGAGCTGCATTTCAGGTCCTTACGGATCTACTTCGCTCTTCCAACGACCGTTCTGTCGAGCATTGTGCGCAAGTAAACACGCGAGAGACGGATCGGTTCGCTTGAACCCTTGATCGGCTATAGCGCGATCTCCTGGTAGATGCGTTCCATATCGGCGCCCTTCCGCTCCCACGTGAATTCGTTCACTGCCCGCTGGTGGCCTGCTTGGCCGAGCCTTTTCCGCAATTCCTCATCGCCAGCGAGTTCGCGCATCGCCCGAGCCATGTCCGCGATCACCTGCTCAATGGCGTGCGCTGGAATGGCGTACCCGGTTGAACTGTTCACATACACACCAGGCCCGCCAAGATCCAAGCAGATCACCGGTTTGCGCATTTCCATGGCCTCCAACAGTACAAAGCCGCCGGAATCGTGCAGACTCGGATGAACGAGTACATCCGCTGACTGGAATTGCTTCAGTCCCTCGCGCCATGGAAGCTCCCCGGTAAAGGTCACACGGTCTTCGATCCTCAGTTTCGCTACCAGTGCTTTCAATCGTTCCATCTCCGGACCTCGACCGACCACCACGAACTCCGCGTTCGGCAGATCGGCCTTGGCGAACGCTTCCAAGCCGAAGTGGAATCCTTTCCAATGCAATAACCGGCCTACGCTGATGAAGCGCACCTTACCATCTGCTGGACGTTGCTCCACCGAGCCCAATCCCCCCGGGGTGATTCCGATGCTGGACATCACACGCAGATCGCGCACACCGAGCTTGCGCATTCGCCCTGCTGTGTCCTCGGAGCAGGCGATGGCGACCGTTGCCGCCTTTGCTGTGGAGCGCAACCTCGGATCAAGCTCGAAGACCCAGCGCATGGCCGAGCGAATGTGCTCCTCCAACCATCCTTTGAAACCAACACCACGGAGGAAACCGGACGGTGCGGACTCCCCGCCACCGAGCGGGCCCCAAACGAATGGGATCCCCAACGCCGCCCCTGCGCTCGGCATCCAATACCGGACGTACGTAACGTGATGTACCACATCGAACCGATGTTCGGCATGCATGCGCTTGGCAAGCTTCGCCGCACCTATATTCCACAAGTAGTAATACAGGTTCACGGTGAACTGGATCTTCCACATCCATTGGGCCCACGATGGCATCGGGTGGTAGGCCACGTGGATACGCACCTCTGGATGATCGGCCAACCAGCTTTCGATCTTATCACGGTGCGATGGATCCGTGATGACCCAGATGGGACCATTCTTTGCAGCCTCGAAGGCCACATTCCAGCCCACAGCAGGTTCGCTTCCGCGCTCAGGCTCGCATGCAAATCCGATCTGCAACACTTTCAAGGGTCTGTTCCGCATAGGGGTGGCTGTGTACGCAGCGGGTCGGTCACCGGTTCTACCATAAAGCCGGGTGAGCAACCTTCAACGCATCAGGATCAGTCGACGCAAACCTAGCGCAGCCCGATACACAGGATGAAGAATGTGCGACCCAGTTCTCAACGCAACTTGATGGATCGACCAACGTCCAACACACAGCCACGCATGCATTCACATACTTACCGCTCAACGCGCCGTATGTTCGCACAATGAGCACCGTGCTCCATTCCATCGAAACTGCGCGCATCGCAGGCAGAAAGCAATTGGCCGTGCTCATTGACCCCGACTTCGGGCAAGATGAAGTTCGTTTGGAACGCACCGTGCAGAATGCATGCATGGCGAAGGCGGATCTGATCTTCGTGGGAGGTAGCCTGCTCACTTCAGCCGCATTCGACCGATGTGTTGAATTGGTGAAGGAACTGAGCGATCGACCGGTTGTTCTTTTCCCTGGAAGCCCCTCCCAACTGAGTGCGCATGCCGATGCGGTGCTCTTCCTTTCGTTGATCAGTGGACGAAACGCCGAATTGCTCATCGGACACCATGTGACCGCTGCTCCGTCACTGAAAGCCATGTGTATCGAAGCCATCCCTACCGGATACATGCTGGTGGATGGTGGAAAACCCACCACTGTAAGCTATGTGAGCCAGACCATTCCATTGCCGCACGACAAACCGGGTATCGCTGCAGCCACAGCATTGGCCGGCTCCTATCTGGGTTTGCGTGCCATCTACATGGATACCGGTAGCGGTGCGCTGCGCGCGGTCAGCCCAGCGATGATCCAAGCGGTCCGCGAGCAAGTTGACCTACCGATCATCGTTGGTGGAGGGATCCGTGATATGAACACGGCACGATCACTCTGCAAAGCAGGGGCCGATGTGTTGGTGATCGGCACCGCGTTCGAAGATGATCCGGAAAGGATCTTCGAAATGAGCGCCGCCATCCACGGTTGAACACAGGCCATGCGGACCTTCGATCCGATGACCCGGCGATTTGATCCCCAAGTGTCTTGGTGGATGGTCGTTGTTCTCGCTCTATTCACACTTCCTACTGCCGCGCAGACGGATTCGCTGCAGCGGGTGTGGAAGAACACCTCCGCGCCCGATAGCGCTCGCTTGAAGGCGGTTCAGATACTCGCGTGGAAGGCTGTCTTCGAACGACCCGACAGCGGCATCGCATTGGCACAGGAGCAACTGGCTCTCGCGAAGCGAAGTGCGGATCCGCGATCGGTCTATGAAGCATTGACCACACTCGCCGTGGGAAGCAGCATGAAGAGCGACTACTCCAGGTCACTCGGCTTCTTTCAACAAAGTTTGGCCACCGCGCAGGCCATGGGTGATCGCAAACGCGAGGCGAACACCTACAGTAACATGAGCAACGTGTACAAGAACCTGGGTGATCTGCCCTTGGCCTTGGAGCAGTTGCGCAAAAGCCTTCGGATCGATACCGAGTTGGGGAACAAGGAGGGACTTGCCGGCACGTACAACAACATCGGGAACATCCATACGGAGTTGGGTGATCTGCAAGCCGCTTTGGAGAACTACCAACGCAGCGGCGCCCTGGCAGAGGAATTGGATAACAAGCGAAGTCGCGCTCAAGCTTTGCTCAATCTGGGGGCCACACACCTGGAACTCGGCGCATTGGACACCGCGCTGAACGAGTTCCAACGGAGCATGGTCTTGTATCGCGAAATGGGGCGGAAGTTGGAACTGGGCATGGCCTTCAACAACCTCGGCCGGGTCTATGGAAAGCTTGAGCAGCCAGCAAACGCCTTTGCCAGTTTGGATTCGGCGGAACGCATCCTTTCCGGCCTCGGTATCATCCGACAGCTGGCCCGCACCTATATCAACCGAGGCAACTTGTTCTTGGACCTCGGCAATCCGATCCGCGCTGAACGAACTTGTAAACAGGGGTTGGAACTGGCCAAGGAACACGCCCTTCTGCAGCAGGAGCGTGAATGTCAATTGTGCTTGATGCAGGCCTATCGAGCCGTTGGCGATTTCCGAAATGCCTTCTTCGCTCAAAGCGCCTTCCAAGAGGCGAACGATTCACTGCTCGCACTGAACGACAGCAAGGAAGTGGCCCGCATGGAAGTGACGCGAGTGTTCCAGGAGCGCATGTTGGCCGACAGCCTTTCGAACGTGCAGGAACGCTACAACCGAGAACTGGCCCATCAAGAACAATTGGGTCGTGAACGCGATCGGCGGAACGCGTTCCTGCTTTCAGCGATCGGTGTCCTTGCTCTCGCCATCGGTCTTTGGACGCGTTTGCGCTACATGCGAAGGTCCAGAGCGGCGATCTCCAAGGAGAAGGACCGAAGCGATGATCTTCTGCACAATATCCTGCCGAAGGAAGTGGCCAGTGAGCTGATGGTGAAGGGGCATGCTGATGCGAAGTATTTCGAAAGCGCCACGATCCTCTTCACGGACTTCAAGGGTTTTACGAGTGTGAGCGAACAACTCACGCCGGAGGATCTCGTCCACGAACTGAACATCTGCTTCAAGGCCTTCGATAGCATCATCACCGAACGTGGCATCGAAAAGATAAAGACCATCGGTGATGCGTACATGTGCGCGGCAGGATTGCCCGACCCGCTTTCTGCAACACCGGCCGACGTGGTCCACGCGGCACTCGACATGCAGGCCTTCATGAAAGCGCGCAAGGTGGAACGCGATGCCGCATCAGCACCTGCTTTCGAAATGCGTGTAGGCCTGCACACCGGCCCGGTAGTGGCCGGGATCGTTGGCATGAAGAAGTTCCAGTACGACATCTGGGGCGATGCAGTGAACACCGCATCGCGCATGGAGAGCAGTGGCGAGGTCGGCGAGGTGAACATCAGCGCACACACCTTCTCGCTGATCAAGAACGACCCGGAATTCACGTTCGAACAACGCGGAAGAGTGAACGCGAAAGGCAAAGGTGACCTCGAGATGTTCTTTGTCCGTCGCAGCTCGAAGTGAAGGTGTAGAACGCTTTCTGTCGCACTACGCAGCGCGATGCGATAGGCACCGATACGGGTACGCCCTGCTCAGTCCTTGCGAACGACCAGCCGTTCAACGAAAGAACTGGAGCCCGCTTGTACATGTACCAGGTAAACACCGCTGGCAAGCGACGCGGCCTCATCGATATTGACCAGTACACGACCATCTGCGATCGGAATGTTCCGCATAGCGACCTGTTTTCCCGTGAGATCGAACATGGTGAACGACACGCTTGTCAATGATGCATCAAGACCGGTGAGGGACAGTTTGAGCGCATCGCCCGAAGTGGGATTCGGGAAGAGTGTGAGGTTCGCATCAGAGGACAGCGCCATGCTGCTGCCCTCTACCGCGACCGCGCTTGGGCAGTATGTGCTGCTTGTAATGTTCAATTGACACACCGTACCCCATGGAGTTGGCGATGGATCACAAACGGGATCCGTTCCGCCGAAGCACCAGGTAGTGCCACCATCCAAGCTCGTTCGCACATCCACCTCATACTGTGTATTGCACTTCAGACGATCCGATCCGGACCAGTTCAAGTACAACGTTGCACTCGTCTGAACGGGACGAACGATACAGGAACCTTCATTGGGTACTTCACCGGGGATCCGGAACCGGAACTGGTAACGCACATCAGCGCTGCTGACTGCAGGAATGGGTTGCGGGCGTGTGGAGGTGATGCGGTTGGCTGCGCTGTTGCTTCCGCCGAAGACCTTGTTCACTCCACAGCTGTAGTAGTTGCTGAGCGGGTTGTCCTGGAGCTTCACTCGTGGGCACGCTGCCAGGACGGGATCGATCCTGAACTGGCAGGCCGGACCGAATTCCTGATTCACACCGGCCACACGACCGCGGACACGAACGTTCAGGAGAATGTTCGGCGGCAAGTGCGGGGTCGTGGGCGTGTTCAGCCAGCCGTTCACCCTGAAGTGACAAGCGCGTGTGGCACCTGCACCGTATCCATCGCTGGTCGCATGACTGCGGAAACGGCGGTAGCTGAAGCTGCCGTTCGGGTCGAAGAACCAGAAAACATACCCACTGGTGGAATTGGTGATCCCAAGTTGCGCGCTGACCGAAGCGTTCTCCGAAGCGACGATGAACTTGTTGGTCACCCAATCCAGCTTATCGCAACTGCTGAAGATGGTCCGATCACCACCGATGGGCAAGCAGAAACCCTGCCCTCCTGACAGCGCACTGGACGCACCCGTATTGAAGTTATCACGGTCATCGATGATGCGGGCCATGGTGTCGCTCGTCCGCAGCACATAGCCCCCGGAGGTGATCCCGTCCCCACCCGCATCGAGCACGCGCATCCGGTAACAACCGACCTCGAGACAGCATGCTTCTGTCAAGATGGAACCGGCTGGGTAGTCCCCAGCGCCTGCGCACACGATCGCGCCATCCTCCTGACCGAGGATCTCCCAGCTGGTTTGATCAGGAGCATCGTCCGTATGCAATTCGATGATCAATTGCTCGGTACAACCTGCTCCGCTGCCCGTGCTCAAGCCTTGACGGGTGCCGTCCATCAACTGCGCGCCTTCAAAGGAAAGAAGGGTGTTCTGACCGCTCACCACTTGAACGCGCGCACCGGAAACGACATCCCGCCCACCATCGACCGCCTTGACGTTGTAGCAGACACCGGCATCGAGTACAACCGGATCCGTGATCACGGTATTGGCATCGGCATACGGCCCACCCGAGGCAACGAGTTGGTCCAAGTCGTTGCGGATCTCCCAGGTCAGGTCTTGGGGGGCATCGTCGGTGACCACCTTCACGGTGATCTCCGTGGATGGCGTTGAGGCATGGACAGCGTCCACTTCGATCAGCTTGATATTCCCGTCCGCGTTCTGGTCCGGCACTGCATTCACGGTCTTGATCCGGAACTCGAGTTCGTCGGTAGGTACCACATCGGTTACTTCAGGAAATGCGGGTTTTCGCAACTCTCCCTCCACCGACGGAACCGCCAGCTGCCAATCGAACGTATTGACAAGGATCCCGTTCTTCCAGGTCTCCACCACACAGCCGCTCATCGGCGTCGTCCCTTCATTCCGGATCGCAAGCACGGGACGAACCACCCCCTCACAAGGAAACTTCAATCCGACATAGTCCACGATCCTTGCATCGAAAGCGAACTGGGCCGATCCCAGCATGGTCAAGAGCAAAAGCGGAATGGTGAAGAAGATGCGCATGGACGTTCGAATTGGACGACCAAACTAGATCGAACCGCTACGGCCTCCAATAGAACAAAAGTTACCTACCCCACGCTGGGACGCGACTTGCCCGGAAATGGACCGGAAAGTCAATGGGGCCGTTCCCCCCACGAAATAGGAATCCGTTCTCCGTCGTCACGTCAATAAAAGTCCTATTCGATGAGACTTCAGAACCTCAAGTTCAGCCCTCCCAGAACATTCAGTGGGGCC
This sequence comes from uncultured Bacteroidota bacterium, assembly GCA_902826215.1. Classification (GTDB taxonomy): domain Bacteria; phylum Bacteroidota; class Bacteroidia; order Flavobacteriales_F; family PHOS-HE28; genus PHOS-HE28. The sequence continues at coordinate 5,493 of CADEDY010000003.1, read as the reverse complement.
TGCGGATAGAGCCCAACGAATTCCTGCCGACGACCATCCATCACATAGCTGTAGCTCCAGCCGTTACTTTCGTAGAGCTCGCTGAACACGTTGCGCACCGTAAGGTTGAAGTCGATGTTCGGGATACCGAAGACCTTCGTCAAGGCCACGTTCAACCGCAAGTCGTTCACCACGTAGGCGTCCAATGCACGATCGGCACTTCCGCTGTTGTCGATGTACTGTCGGCCCACGTATTTCGTGATCAAGGCGAGGTCGGCGCTTCCCTTTCCCGCGGAATGCCAGAAACGATAGCCCAGCTCACTACCAGCGATCAGGTCCGGGCTGAAGGCGATCGGTGCTGAGGCGTATGTGAACGTTCGTTGTCCGCCCGTATCCCAATCGTCCACATACTCCGTGAAGTCCTTTATGCGGTTCTTGCTGAAGGTGGCGTTGCCCTTCCACCGCAGGCGTTTGGTGAGCTGCGCAGCCCATGTCAATTCCACCCCGGCGCGATAACTCTCCGGAACATTGGTGCGCAGCGCGGCACCTACATCATTCAATTCACCTGTTAACACCAACTGGTCCGTGTAGTCCATGTAGTAGCCGTTGATGCCTGCAGCGAAGCGTGCCGAACGACGCTCGTAGCCCAATTCGAAGTCGGTGAGCCGTTCGCTCGTTGGGCGACTGCTCGGTGTGGTCTCCTCGAAATCATCGCGGTTCGGTTCGCGGTTCGCAATGGCAATGCTACCATACACGCGCACGCCTTCATGCACGCGCCAGTTGACACCGCCTTTCGGATTGAAGAAGGCGAAGGTGCTGTTCTGGATGCGGTTGTTCTGCGCATCGTCGAAGCCCAGGAAATCATAGTTCACCGTGCGCATCTGCACGTCGCCGAACACGTTGATGCGGTCACTGACGATGTAGTTCAATTTGGCGTAGACGTTGGCGTCCACCTTGCGCGCATCGTTGTCGTAATAGCGGAAGTCGTTGTTGTACGGACCGGCAGAACGCGCCCAGATCACTTCACCGAAATGTGCGCCGGAATAGTCGCTGTAGCTGCCGCCGATGATGAGCTTGTGCTTTCCGAAACCATGCGCCAGGGAAGCATTCACACCCAGCAACGTGTTGTCCAGCCAGCGACGAATGATGAAGTCGTTCGATGCGATCGTATCAGCACCGATCACGATGGGTGCCGGGAAGTAACCCGGACTTGCTTCGTCCGCCTTGTAGTTCTCGTAATAGCCTTTGCCGTCCACGCGGAAACCCGTCAGGTTGAAGGTGGTGTTCGCGCTTAGCTTCTCTTCGAAGAGCAACTGATGATGCGTTTGATCGTAGTTGTCGACCTCATTCTTGTAAGTGTACTCGTTGTATGTCCGGTTCGTGTCGATCACCTCACGCGGAACGCCGCCCCACGCTTGGTACGTCACCTCCTTTCCTCGGAAGGTGATAAAGCGCAACGAACGTTTCTTCCCTACCCAGGCACCTTGCAGGAAGTAGCTCTTCAGATCGGCGGTGGCGCGATCGATGTACCCATCGCTAGTGATCGATGACAGGCGTACGTCGAGACTGAACCTCTCGTTGATCAACCCCGTTCCCGCACTCACGCTGTAACGCTGGGTGTTGAACGAACCGCCGCTGAACCCGATGTTGGCCCATGGATCCCGCTTCACGGATGTGGTCCTCAGATTCACGGTGGCTCCGAACGCTGCAGGTCCGTTGGTGCTCGTTCCGACCCCGCGTTGCACTTCGATGTCCTCGGCACTGGATGCGAGATCCGGCAGGTTCACCAAAAATGCGCCTTGGCTTTCCGGGTCATTGAAAGGCACACCATTCAGGGTGATGTTCGTTCGCGTCGCATCCGTTCCGCGGATGCGCATGCCCGTGTACCCGATGCCTGTACCCGCGTCGCTGGTGGTGACCACGCTGGGCTGCAGGTCCAGCAAATACGGCAGATCCACGCCGGTGTTGTTCTTCGCGATGTCCTCCTTGGACACGATGGACTTGGCAAAGGGCGCATCCCCCACGCGCAACGCGGTGATCTCCGCAGCGCGCATCATTACGATGTCGGGGCGCAACCGGAACACGTGATCCACTTCTTGCCCGCCAGTGATCACGGTGTCGATCATCATGTAACCGACATGGCTCATGCGCAATCGCTGAGGACCATTGCGCAAGCCGTTCAATACGAAACGACCTTCCCCATCGGTGGCGGACCCAAAAGCCTGGTCGTCACCGAGCACCACATTCACTGCCATCAAGGGTGAATCCCCTTCCCCCAACACCTGACCCGCGTAGCGCACTTGAGCCGTAGCACCGATCACATGGACCAACGCGATGATCGCGATCACGAATTTCTGCATGGTTTCCTCCGTTCTATTGTCCTTGCACGGAGGTGCCCGCTCAGTTGCGGACCTGTTCCCTTCGCAGCATTACCTGCGCAGGTTCATCGGGTTTGATCTCAGCCCACTTGGTAGGGCACCCCGTTGCACGACTGTCCAAATGTAAGGTGGCGGACCGCAGATGACGCGGACCAAGCAGATGAGCGCAGATCCGATGGTCACAAGTACAGAGGTTCTTGGTGACCATTGAATATTCTCTATCGCGTCGGAGAAAAGTCAGGTCCGGGAGTGCAACGCGATGGCTTCAATGGCCGTTTGCAGTCGCTGCCCGTGCCCGCCTTCCAGCACGACATAGGGCTTACGCAATTGCTTCAAGGTGGACTCGTACACGTCGAACAAGCGGTCGCGATCGTTCGGGTTCTCGCGCAGGGGATCCGGTTCCCAAGGCATGTCGGGCCTGCACAACAACCAGAGATCATACCGCCTCTCCTCCGTTCGTTCCACGATCCACGGATCACTTCGACCGAACTTTTCTTCACCCCAAATGCGGATGGTGATCAGGTCGGTGTCACAAACAATGATCCGGCCGCCTCCAGCTTCAGTGAGCTCCGCGATCCGTTCCTCTTCCTGCAGCTGCAACTCCGCGATGGTACGCAACTCCGCCTCTTCATACCTGTTGGTCGCTCCAGTGCGCTCGGCGAAATAGGTACGCACCATCTCACGGACCAGGCCACCGTTGGAGTGCGCAGCCAATGCTTCAGCGAGTGTTGTCTTGCCGCTGCTTTCCGGTCCGGTGATGACGACCTTCTTCATGGAGCGAGCAAAGTTGAGGCGATCCTCACTTCCCCCGAACGTAACTTTCCATCACAGTTCAAGCAGCATTTCGTTGTACTACTCGTGTCTCTTGATCGGAACACGTTATGAACTTGAATCCCATCATCATGCAACGCACCTTACCCCTCTTCTCCTTCTGCGCCCTGTCCATGGGGGCATTCGCGCAATTGTCACCTCAGCAAGAAGCTCCTCTTTTCCAGCATATGGAAGAGGTGAATGCCGAATGGCGCTTGCATCAAAGCGCGCTCGTTGACCCTGCCATGCTTGTTCACTATGCAGACGAAGCCGACCGTATCGCCGCTCATCTCCTGTTGGTAGAACGGACGTTGGAGCACGAAGCACCTGAAGGAATTTCTTCCGAACAGTTGAACGAACGGTTGGCGTTGCTGAGCGAATTGCAGCACTACGCCGATCGCGGGATCTTTCCACAGAACCACGTTCTCCCGTATCGCAATCCGATCTTCATCGACCCGAACGGGACGGCTTGCGCGGTCGGTCAATTGATGATCACGAGCGGGGCCGTGGATCTAGCAACACGGATCGATGCGGAAATGGAGACGGCATACATACGGGACATGCATTGGCCCGAGATCGGAGCGTGGGCCAGCGAGCATGGCTTCACTGGTGATGAGCTCGCATGGATCCAACCCGGCTATGCACCACCTGTTCCCTACATCGCGCTAGGTGGCGGCACCGATGGCGCGCAGGTGGAAGAGCTGCTGCGTTTGGAGAATGGCGACCTCATCGTTGCAGGCGACTTCTTCCATGCAGGCAATACCGTTTGTAACAGTGTCGCCCGTTGGAACGGAAGCGACTTCGTCGAGATAGGCGGTTTGCCGGAAGGCCACGTGAATTGCTCGATCGAATTCAATGGCGACATCTACCTCGCTGGATCCTTCCTCACCGGCACTGTGGACCTCCTGAAGTGGAACGGAAGCGCCTGGGAGCAGAGTGCCGTATTCTCCAGCAAGTTCGCTGAAATCACAGCGCTGCACGAACACGAGGGCGTGTTGTATGCCGCTGGTGCACGCAGTGGTTTCGTGGGTATCGACCACAGTGTGCAACGCTTGATCAATGGTAACTGGAGCCCGGTCGGGCAGGAGTTGAACGGACCGATTCTAGCGCTGGATAGTTTCGATGGAACCTTGGTTGCCGGTGGTGCGTTCACGGATAATTTCCTTTCATCGGGCAACACCATTCTACACGCAGCCCGCTTGAACGAGAACTCATGGCAGCAGATCGGCGATGGACTTGATGGCACGGTATACGACCTCTTGGTCCTTGGCACTGAACTGTATGCAGGAGGGGACATGGTCGGAGAGGTCAACACCTATTTCGGACTGGCGCGTTTCAGTGGCGATGCACTCCTGTGGACACCGCTGATGCCGAACATCGAGAATTACATCTTCTCTGCGGTTGACGGTTTGACGCATGCGAATGCGCTCCTGGAACATGATGGACGGATCTTCATCGGCGGATCATTCTACGTGCAGGACGGACTCACTTTTGGAACTGGCCTAGCCGTGTTCAATGGTGAGGCCGATCAGGTGGAACCCTACGCAGACTTTGGCGGGCCGGTATTCGACCTTGAGTTGATCGGTGGCAACAGGCTCGTTGCTGGAGGGATCATTTCATTCTTCGGGAACCTGGCTGCTACCGACCTCACCACGGGGATCCGCGAACGCGCGAACAGCTTTGTTATCGGCGTGTACCCGAATCCGGCCATAGACCTGATCACGTTGGATGTTCCTGTATCGGTGAAAGCAAATGCATCGGTCCGGATCATCGACGCGACAGGCCGCACCGTGCGAACGACCGTACAGCGAAATGGATCCATGGTCCGTGTTGACGTTCGAACACTTGCTTCCGGTCAATACCACATCGAATTGAATGACGGCCAGCGAACAGCTACAGGCACGTTCTTGAAACAGTGATTCCTTCTGGCAACACGTGAGCGCCTCGTTCGATCCCGGACGGGGCGTTCTTGTTCTCGGTATTCTGAACGATCCTGCCCTCCGGTTGTTCCTTTGCGATCGTGGAGCACTACTACTACCTCGCACTGGACTTTCTGAGCCTGGCCTTCCCACTGTTGGCCAGCTTCGAGCCACGCTTGCACTTCCGGGCGAAATGGCCGGGGTTGTTCACTGGGATCGCCGTCATGGCCGTGGTGTTCCTCGTGTGGGACGCGATCTTCACCGCCTACGGTGTGTGGGGGTGCACTCCGCGGTACATCATCGGGATCCACCTGCTGGACATGCCTGTTGAAGAGTGGTTGTCCTTCCTCTTCATCCCATCGTCGTGCAAGTTCCTGTACGAGGTGCTCCGCCACTTCGTGCAGCGG
>CADEDY010000002.1:272823-410801 GCA_902826215.1 uncultured Bacteroidota bacterium | reverse complement strand
TGCTCACCGATACCTCCACGCTACTGTTGCTGCACACATCGTACGGACCGTCCGGGATGGCCGTCGCCGGTTCACTGATGGTGAGCGGCGCGCTATCCTCGGCACCCTCACAGGGTCCGGGACCGTCCGGGTCGAAGGTGCTCCACGTGAGCTGTATGCTGGTTCCGACCTCGGGGAGCGAGGGCGTATAGGTCGTGTTGGGGTCGCTGGCATCGGCGTAGGTGCCACTGCCACCGCTCCATTCTCCGGTTCCATTGGTGGTCGCTGCAAGGCTGATGGCTTCCGCGCCACAGACGGCATAGGGCCCGTTGGCAACAGCAACGGCAGCTTCCAATACATTGACCGTCACATCCGCCACTTCCGGCTCACAGGGTCCAGGACCATCCGGGTCCACCGTGGTCCACGTGAGGATGACCGCAGTACCGGCCTCAGCGGGTGCCGGGGTATAGGTCGTGACGGGGTTGACCGGATCAAGGATGGTCCCTGTTCCTCCCGACCAAAGGCCCGCGCCGGGGGTGGTGGTGACCAACACGTCCACGGTACTGTTGCTGCACACGTCGTACGGGCCACCGGCCACAGCGGTGGCCGGTTCCGTGATGGTCAACTCGGCCTCATCATCAGCTCCCGGGCACGGTCCGGCCCCATCGGGGTCGAAGGTCTCCCAGGTCAGGGTGATGGTGCTGTTCACCTCGCCCGCCGCCGGGGTGTAGGTCGTCGTCGTGTTGGAGGCATCGGCGAAGGTGCCTGCTCCGCCGGTCCATTGGCCGGTCCCATTGGTGGTCGCGTTCAGCGCGATCGCTTCGGTACCGCAGGTGGCATAAGGCCCGTTGGCTGCTGCGATGGCTGCTTCAAGCACATTGACCGACACATCTGCGGACACCGCTGGACAGGGCCCAGTGCCGTCCGGGTCCACAGTGGTCCAGGAGAGCAGCACCGTTGTGCCCGCCTCGCTGCTGGCCGGGGTGTAATCCGTCAAGGGGTTGATGGGCGTCGAGAGTGTGCCCAGACCCCCTGTCCAAGCACCTCCACCGGGTGTGGTCACAACGCTTATGGAGGCCACGTCGATGCTGCAAATGGTGTACGGTCCTCCGGGGATGGCTGTGGCCGGTGTGCTGATGGTCAGCTGGGCTTCATCCTGTGCTCCCGGGCAGGGACCGGCTCCATCCGGGTCGAAGGTCTCCCAGGTCAGCGTGATGCTGGTGTTCACCTCGCTCAGGTCCGGGGTGTACGTGGTAGTGGTGCTGGACGGATCTGCGAATGAGCCGATCCCGCCGGTCCATTGGCCGGTCCCGTTGGTGGTGGCGTTCAGCGCGATCGCATCGGTACCGCAGGTGGCATAGGGCCCATTGGCCGCTGCAATGGCGGCTTCAAGCACGTTGACCGTCACATCGGCGGATACCGCCGGGCAGGGTCCTATACCATCCGGGTCCACGGTCGTCCAGGTCAGCACTACCGTATTGCCGGCCTCGCTGGGGTCGGGGGTATAATCCGTCGTGCTGTTGTTCGGTGAGCCGATCGTCCCAGCACCTCCTGTCCATGTTCCGCCACCCGGTGTCGTGGTCACCTGGACGTTGGCCTCATCGCTACTGCAGATGGTATAGGGTCCACCGGGCGCAACTGTCGCTGGTGGGTTCATGGTGAGCAATGCGGTGGCGCTCGCGCCGGGGCAGGGTCCCGTACCATCAGGGTCGAAGGTCTCCCATGTCAGGGTGATGGTGGTGTTCACCTCGCTGGGGTCAGGGGTGTAGGTGGTGGTGCTGCTGGAGGCAATAGCGAAGCTTCCGGCTCCACCGGTCCATTGTCCGGTCCCATTGGTGGTGGCGTTCAAGGCGATGGTGGTGGTGCCACAGGTGGTATAAGGCCCATTGGCGTTCGCGGTGGCCGCGTCGTTCACCGTCACCGTCATCGCGTCACTGTTGGTGCAGTTGTTCGCATCGGTGAAGGTGTACGTCAGGTCGAACACCCCGACCGTGACCGGGTTGAATGCACCACTTGGACTGACGCCGGTACCGCTCCAGTCGCCATTATCCGGAGTGCCATCAAGGGTGATCGCTCCGCTGTTCAGGCACAGGGTGAGGTCAGAGCCAGCGTTTACGGTCGGTGCCGTGTTCACGGTGATCAAGTTGGTGGCGGTCGCCGGTGTACAGGGTCCCGTTCCGTCCGGGTCGATGGTGGTCCAGGTGATGGTCACCGGGTTGTTCGGTTCACTCACCCCCGGCGTGTAGGTGGTACTGGCGTTGGTGCTGTTGGCAAATGTCCCTGCTCCGTTGGTCGTCCAGGTCCCGTCGCTGTTCGCAGTGGCAGCGATGTTCACGGGCGCATTGCTGCAGGCGATGAAAGGGCCATTGATGGTCGCCGTGGCCGGTTCGTTCACGGTCAGCGTGGCGGAGTTCGATACGGCTGCACAGGGTCCGGACGCATCGGGGTCGTTCGTGGTCCAGGTGAGACTGATGGTGCCGGGCGTGGCACTGGCCGGTGTGAAGGTGGTGGTGGCGTTGGTGGTGCTGGCGAAGGTTCCCGCTCCGGGTGTGGTGCTCCATACCCCCGCTCCGCTGCCCGTGGAAGTGATGCTCACTGCCCCGTTTCCACAGGTGGTGTAAGGCCCTCCGGCGTTGGCCGTGGCAGCAGGGTTGATGGTGATGGCCGTGCTAGTGGTCGCTGGTGTGCATGGCCCTGGTCCGTCCGGGTCGATGGTGGTCCACGTGACGGTCACCGGGTTGTTGGGTTCACCGCTCCCAGGCGTGTAGGTGGTGTTGGCGCTGGTGTTGCTGCCGAAGGCCCCTGTACCGTTGGAGGTCCAGGTACCATTGCTGTTGGTGATGGCAGCAATCGTCACCGGCGCATTGCTGCAGGCTGTGTAAGGTCCTGTTGTGGCAGCTGTGGCCGGTGCGTTCACGGTCAGTGTGGCGGAATTCGATACGGCCGCACAGGGTCCTGGCCCGTCGGGATCGTTCGTGGTCCAGGTGAGACTGATGTTGCCGGGCGTGGCACTGCCCGGTGTGAAGGTGGTGTTGGCGTTGGTGGTGCTGGCGAAGGTTCCCGCACCGGGTGTGCTGCTCCAAACTCCTGCTCCGCTGCCCGAGGAGGTGATGCTCACGGCTCCGTTGCCACAGGTGGTGTAGGGTCCGCCAGCATTGGCTGTGGCTGCGGGGTTCACTGCAATGATGGTACTTACCGTTGCCGCTGTACAGGGTCCGGCGCCATCGGGGTCGATGGTGGTCCACGTGATGGTCACCGGGTTGTTGGGTTCACTGGCCCCTGGCGTGTAGGTGGTGGTAGCACTGGAGGCGTTGGCGAACGTTCCTGAGCCATTGGTGCTCCATGTTCCATTGTTGTTGGTGATGGCCACGATGTTCACCGGGGCATTGCTGCAGGCGGTGTAGGTGCCAATGATCGTTGCGGTTGCTGGTGGATTGACCGTCACACTTGCTGTGCTGCTCGCCACGGGGCAGGGTCCCGGGCCATCAGGATCGGTCGTGGTCCATGTCAGGGTGATGCTGTTGCCCGTCTGGCCGGGTGCCGGGGTGAAGGTGGTCCCTGCGTTGGTGGCGTTCAGGAAGGTTCCGGTCCCCGGTGGTGCGGTCCAGCTGCCGGCCCCGCTGGCAGTAGCCGTGATCGCTACCGACGAACCGGCACAGACCGCATAAGGTCCTCCCGCACTCGCCGTGGCAGGTGTGTTCACGGTGACCACCACTTGATCGGTCCCGATACAACCTCCCGCATCGGTGACCGTGAGGGTGTAGGTGGTTGTAATTCCAGGGTTGGCTGTGGGGGTGGCGATGGCCGGGTTGCTCAGTCCCGCAGCTGGCGTCCACGAAAAGGCGTACGGTGCAGTTCCACCTGAGGCCGAACCGTTCAACGAGGTGCTGCTGCCGGCACATATCGTGGCATCCGCCCCCGCATTCGCTATCGGCAAGGTGGATACCACCAGGTTCACCACATCCGTTGCCGTGCCGCATGCATTGGTGGCGCTGGCGGTTACCGCATATGACCCCGGCGTGGAATAGCACACCTGTCCGGGGCTCTGTTGGTTTGAATTGGCGGGCGCACCACCCGGGAACGTCCAGGCATACGCCGTGATCGGCGAACTGCAGTTCTGACTGACCGCCGTTGGCGTTACGCAGCCCTGTCCCGCACAGATGATGGGAAGCGTGGCCTGGTCCAGGATCGGAGGCCCGTTCACGGTGATGGGCGCGATCGTCTGCTCAAACTCACCACATGTATTTTCCAAGGTCAGCGTCACATCGTAAGTGCCTTGCCCAGTGAAGGTGAATTGCGGTGCATTGGCCTGTGCATTGAAAGCGATGCTGCCCGGTTGGGGTGCACAGCCTTGGGTGAGCTGGGTGGCCTCCCAAGTGCGTGTCACATCGCACCCGTTGAGGACACTATTGTTGGTGCTGTTGACGACCAGAGGTGAACAACCGACCAAGGGGCTCAAGGTGAAGTTGGGCTCTGGTGGGCCCTCCACACATATTGTCAGGCTCAGATCGTTCGTTCCGCAACCATTTCCCACCATGTCATTGATGGTGTATGTTCCCGCGGCATTGAACTGCACGGTCAGAGCATCAGACCCGCTCGTCCATTGTCCCGGCAGGACGGGGAACCCGTTCGTGGAACCCAGCGTGCCGCTCAGCAGAGAGTAGGTGCCGGGGCTTATGGTCCAGATGTGATTCGGGTCGGCGCATTGTGGGGCTTGTTGGCCGGTGCTCAGGTCTGTCAGTGTGACCGGTGTGCCGATACAAATGGTGTCGTTGGGTGCGATCGAGAAGTCCGCTAGTGGTTGCTCCGAAACTCGGATCTGGTTGATCGACCCCGTCCGTTCATCACAAGGATTACTGATCTCCCATTCAGCAGTGTACTCTCCGTTGGGCTGACTGCACGAAGACTCTGTGTAGATATGTTGAATGATCGGCGGCGGCGGGTGAGGCAACGTGTCGATATTGCCGTCTCCATAGTCTATGATATACAGCGTGCCTGGCGGGTTGGTGACATATCCGGACCAGGAAAAATCAATGGCCCCGCCCGTGCATATGGAAGGAGTAACGACCGCTAGCCCACCGAGTGGCACGTCCCCGACAAAAACATAGAATGGCGTGGTCGATATGCAGCCGTTCAGTTCGGTGATCGTATACACACCCTCGCTTAGGCCGAGCGAATAGGTCTGTGTCGCACTCCAGTTTGACGTAGAGTAGGTTGAGTTGTTGCCATTCCCCCAGCTTACAGTATGGATAGCTCCGGGGATGTTCGGACCAGCACCATTGAAAGTGAAATCAAAGCTCTGCACCCCTGGTGCACATATCGTGAATGCGGGCGCGCCGTTGTACTCCGATTCGGGTGCATTGCTGCTGGACAGATCGGGGGTGGTAGAGGGCGTGATGGTCACATTGACAACATCCGTTGCCGCGCCTGTGCAGTTGGTGCCAGTTACGGTCAGGGTATAAGTGCCACTGGCGATGACGACAGGGTTGGGAATAGCGGGATTGCTTAAACCAGCCGCAGGGCTCCAAGCGTATGTGTAAGGCGCGCCACCACTTGCTGTTCCATTCAGTGTACTTCCGCAGCTCAGTGTTTGGCTGGCTGCGCCTCCAATTGTGACCGCACAGGGCTGGGCAAGGACGGATCCAGCTGAGGCAAGGATCAGAAATAGGCCAAGTAGTACTCCGGCCTGTGGGGAAAGCCATCGCAGCAATAGCTTCGGCCGGGATCTTTTCGGTCTTCGGTTATCCAGCTTACAGTGGGAGGGAGGTAGTATTCGATCCACTGGAGTAAACTGTTCGCCGACTTGACCAAGTGTACAATAATAGCATTTACCCAACAAAGGTTACTGCTTTGGAACGGATCAGCATACGAACTGGAACGGCCTTCAACAGTTCCCGGTTGCGCAAAAGGTCGGCGCAAGGTCTCACATTCGAGATGCGAACACTGGGCAGGGTATTGATCTCTCAGGTGATTAAGGTTATAGAAACTCTCACACGGGTCTCTCACGGTCTCTAGAATTATGCTCAGCGCGGCAATAATTCAGTCACGTCTGGGTCAGTTTCATCGCTGGCAATTTTTTGGCTCATGTTGGTCCATGCCTCATCGCACCGTTGAAGCACTTGACGGCCTTCATGGAAAGAACACGCCTATGCCATGTGCATAAGACCAACTGGCCTTAGGCGGGCAGGGGCCGATCCAGGCCCCGCTCGACGCCGGCCTTCCTTAGGTTTGGGCAATGAACACCGTCCCTGCCGTCCCTCCCTCCCTCGACCTCATCGGCGACATCCACGGCCATGCCGCTGAGCTGGAGGCCTTGTTGGCGAAGCTGGGCTACACCCGGCGGGGCGGCAGCTACGGCCACCCGCAGCGCAGGGTGATCTTCCTGGGCGACTACATCTTGAAGCCTATGCAGGGTCTTCCGAAGGAGCCCCTGCACCCCCGCCCGTCCAGTCCGTGGTTGTGCTCCCGGTAGAAAAGGGCGCGCCTATATTCCACCCATGCTTCGTCTCTTCCCCTTCCTGTTCGCAGGTCTTCTCGCTACTGTGGCCAATGCCCAGCACGACACCTGCACGGCAACACCAATGACCGTTGGGCAGCATGTAGGTGCTATTGGGCGGTTCGCTCGGATGCCCGCTTCCATGTCCGTGTGCACTATCTTTGAGCAACACCATCATCGGCATGAAGACCACACGGGAGTTGACGGCCATTATTGAACGGGAAGGGAACGGCTATGTGAGCCTTTGTCCTGAACTGGATGTGGCCAGTCAGGGCGATACCATTGAAGAGGCGCGAGCGAACCTGGTGGAGGCGTTGGAGTTGTTCTTCGAGGCTGCTTCGCCGAAGGAATTGCTGGAGCGGTTGCACGATGAAGTTCTTGTGACCCGTGTACGGATCGCCGTGTGATGCGCACCCTGAGCGGGAAAGAGGTGTGTGCCATCCTGAAGAAGCACGGCTTCGAGCAGGTGCGCCAGCGTGGCAGTCACATCATCATGCAGAAGCAGGTGCCCGGAAGCACCATTACCGTGCCCGTCCCTGACCATAAGGAATTGCGCATCGGCACCTTGTTGTCGATCATCCGTCAGAGCCAGTTGGATCGTTCACTATTCGCTTAACGCCGGTGGAAGGGAGATAGGCCTGCACCACCTCACCCGACCGCTCCACCAGCCGCGCCAGCGTCCCCTTGCGCCATTGCGCATCCACCGGTCCGTCAGTGAAACGTTCGCCACGCACCAAGGCCGTGAGCGCCTGGCAGTATTCGATCCGATCGAAGCCGTCGATCAATTCATGCGGTTGATGAAAGGGGTGGATCTTGCACGAAGGCGTTCCGGTCGAAGGGGACTACCAGGTCCAAGGCGTGGCACAACGGGATGAAGTCGTCCACCGGCTCCACGTTGATGGGCACGTGGCTGAGGGTGCCGTCGGGCTCCGTACGCAGGCTGGGCGGTGGCTTTGGCAGCTTACCGCGCAGCTTGGGCAGCAGGTCCAGCAGCGGTTGGAAATGCGCTGCGGGGTGTGCGGCTATCCGCCTGCGTTCGATCGCTTCCTTCAGTTCATCCATCCTTCGAAAGTCTCGAACAGTTCCAGAAAGCCATTCCCAGGGAGCGTTGAATGATCTCTTCCCGCGATACCCTTCGCGGAACCAGGGTCGCGTTGATCAGCTACTTTGCTGCTCATGTCCAACACGCACATCGCTATCGACCTCATCGGCGACATCCACGGCCATGCCGCTGAGCTGGAGGCCTTGTTGGCGAAGCTGGGCTACACGCGGCGGGGCGGCAGCTACGGCCACCCGCAGCGCAGGGTGCTCTTTCTGGGCGACAATCGACCGCGGCCCGCGGATCAGGGAGACGCTGGCCATCGTGCGCGGCATGGTGGAGGCCGGGAGCGCCGTGGCGCTGATGGGCAACCATGAGTACAATGCCCTGTGCTACCACACACCGGACGGGAAGGGCGGGTATTTGCGCGCCCATGAGCACCAGAAGCTGCAGCAGCATGAGGCCACCCTGGAGCAGTTCGCTGGCCTGGAGCCCGAGTGGGCCGATCACCTGGCGTGGTTCCGCCAGCTGCCGGTGGCCATCGAGGGCCCCGGTCTGCGCGCCGTGCATGCCTGCTGGGACCCCCGGCACATCAGCCTGCTGAACGCGGAGCTGAAGAAGGGCGGGTTCACGGAGGAGGTGCTGAAACGTGCCACGGTGAAGGGCACAGCCCTGTGGACGGCGGTGGAAGAAACGCTGAAGGGCAAGGAGTTGCGGCTGCCGGGGGGCATCGTTTTCCAGGACAAGGGCGAACACCCGCGGCGCGACGTCCGCATCCGCTGGTGGGAGGACCCCGCCGGCAAGAGCTACCAGGAGCACAGCGTGACGCAGGAGGAAAGCCTCACCCGCGCGCCCGTGCTGGACCGCAGCCATGCCGACGGATTCATCTACGGGGAGGATGCACCACCCGTGTTCTTCGGCCACTACTGGCTGGAGCGCCACCACCCCGCCATCATGCGTCCCAACATCTGCTGCCTGGACCACAGCGTGGCGAACCCGAAGGTGGATGGCCGCCTGATGGCCTACCGGTTCGATGGGGAGGCGGTGCTGGATCCCGCCAAACTGGTGTGGGTGGATCGGATGGACGTGGCCGGGTGAGCTTGTGCGTTGGGGGTTTCGCTACTGGCCGCTAGCTACTGGCCATTAGCCGATCGTCATGGCATCCGCCCTTGATACTTGTTACTTGACACTTGAGTCTTGACACTTGAGTCTTGACACTTGAGTCTTGTCACTGGATTCCCGGTCGATCATGGTGCCTCCGTTGCTAAGGCCCTGTTGACGGTCATTCGCCCTTGGCTGATCACTCCCGCACCACCCGCAGCCCCGTTCCTTGTCCCACTTCCCGCAGCACATACAGCCCGGCGGGCAGCGTGTGCAGGTCCACTTCTCCCTGCATGCCCTGCACCACTGCGGTGCGCAGCAGGCGGCCTTGGGCATCGCAGAGCAGCAGCTGGTGCGGGCCATCGGTGGTGAAGCGCAGGGTGATGTCGTGCTCGGTGGGGTTGGGGAAAGCCACGAAGGAGGCTGCGGCGGCCTCCGCCACTGCGGTGGTGATGACCTGCACCGGGGCCGAGGCTGCGCTGGTGCAGCCCAGCGCATCGCTGATCTGCACGGTGTAGCTGCCGGGCTCGGTGGCGGTGATGCAGGGCCCCGTGGCATCGGGCAGGGGCTCGCCGTTGCGGTACCATTGGATCTGCGGGCGGTAGGCGGTGCACAGGGTGCTGCCGCTCTGCAGCACCGTAGGGATGTGCGGCGTGGTGGGGCACTGCAGCGCGGCGCGGAACACATCGCCGTGGTCGCCCACGGCCAGCAGGGCCCCGTCCACCAGCGTGGCGTCGTTCATGCCCACATCGAAGGGCGCGGGCACCAGCTCGTCCCAGCTGTCGCCGCCGTCGGTGCTGCGCAGCACGTAGCCGCTGTACTGCACGGCATAGCCGGTGTCGGGGTCGGTGAAGAAGATGCTCATGGTGAACTGCGGCAGTTCGGGGATCAGCGTCCAGGTATCGCCGCCGTCGGTGCTGCGTGCGCCGCCGTTGCCCGCGAACCAGCCGAGGGTATCGTTGAGGAAGAAGATGCTGTTGATGTCGGAGTTGCTCGGCGTGTCGATCCAGGTCCAGGTGGCACCGCCGTCGGTGGTGCGCGCCATGCTGCCGCCGGCTCCGCCGCAGAAGCCGAGGGTGTCGTTGATGAACCAGAGGTCGAGGATGTTGCCGCCGTTGAGCACCTGCTGCCAGGTGGTTCCGCCGTTGGTGGTCCGGTAGCAGCCGCCGTTGATGTAGCCGCCGCCCATGATGGCGGTGCTGGCGCTGAGGGCCCAGGTGCAGCGCACGGCCACCTCGGGGCCGGGGTGGTTGGTGGTGGTGGCGAAGTAGTCGGTGGTGCTGCGGTTCACGCCTTGTCCGCCGCCGATCCAGCCCACGCCGTTGGGCCGCAGGTGCACGCCCAGCCACTGGGCGTTGCCGCCGGTGACGTTGGTCCAGTGGCGCCCGCCGTCGGTGGTGCGGACCACGCCGTTCTCCAGTCCGCCCATGGTGAGCCAGCCGGCCGAAGCGCCCAGTTGGTCGGTACCGAAGCTCACCTTGTTCAGCTTGCTGTGGTAGCTGCCGATCTGCACCGGTGCCCAGGTGGCACCGTGGTCGGTGGTGCGGTACACGCGCGCCTCGCCGCCGATCAGCCCGAAGCCGCTGGGGTCGATGTGCACGCTGTAGAGGTCCTGGAACTGCTCCAGGGTCTGGGCGCTCCAGCTGTCGCCGCCATCGGTGCTGCGGACCACGGTGCCGCCGTTGCCCACGGCGATCAGGAGGTTGTCGCGCACGAAGAGGCCGAGCAGGCTGTTGGTGGTGGGGCTGGCTTGTGCGGTCCAGGTGAGCCCGGCATCGCTGGTGCGGATCATCTCGCCGCCGAGGCCCACGGCGATGCCCTGTTGCGCATCGAAGAAGTGGATGGCGCGCATGCTGGCGCTGATGGGGGCGGGCACGGGCGTCCAGGTGGTGCCGCCGTCGGCCGTGCGCAGGAGCAGGGAGCCGGTGGCGGCCGCGAAGCCCAGGGTGTCGTTCACGAAGTGCAGGGCCACCATGGCGTTGGTGGTGCCGCTGGGCTGCAGGGTCCAGGTGGCGCCCCCGTCGGTGGTGCGGGCGATCTTGCCGTTCTCGCTGGCGGCCCAGCCGAGCTGGGCGTCCACGAAGCTGAGCTGGGCGGCATGGCCGAAGCCGGAAAGGATCACGGTGGTGTAGCTGTTCCAGTGGTCTGTGGTGCGGTAGAAGCGGCCGATGTCGGCGCCGATGATGCCGTGCTCGTCATCGAACATCACCAACGCGCGCGGCTTGTCGATCATGTTGTAGGGCATGCGCACCCAGCTGTCGCCGGCATCGGTGGTCTTGAGCACGTAGCCCAAGGTGCGGTCGATGGTGACGGCCTCCAAGGGGCTGCGTAGGTGCACGGCGGCCAGGTCGCTGCGGGTCTTCACGGGGGTGACGAGCTCCCAGGTCTGGGCGCTGGCGGGAAGGGCGAGCAGCAGGACCACAGGGTAGAACGCACGCTGCAGGAAGGGAGGGAAATGCATCCCGCAAAGTACGCACGAACGACGCTGCGGACCTGCGGTGCAGGTGCGTCCACAGGGTGGACCTTCCGGGCGCTACGGGGAGGCCGGGAAGTGGTTTCCTACCACACCATCACGCGCTCCGTTCCATGGCCGGGCAGCTGCAACAGGTAGCAGCCGGTGGGCAGCGCGGGCAAGGGCAGCCGGGTGTAGGGGCCCGGGCTGGTGGTGGTGAACACGCAGCGGCCTTGGGCATCGAGCAGGTGCACAGGCGTGGCGGCGGCGACATCACGCACCATCAGCGAGCCGTCGGCCGCGATCCACGCCAGTGGCCGGCGCTGCTGCGGATCGGGCACGGCCGTGCTGCCCACGAACACACAGGCGCTCTGCGCGGTGCAGCCCGCAACGCTGAGTTCCACGGCGTAGTTTCCGGCGTTGGCGGGCAAGTAGCTCTGTTGGTCGGCTCCATCGACGGGTAGGCCGCTGTTGCAATCGATCCACTGGTAGTCCACACCGGTGGCGTTGGCCGTGAGTTGCAGGCCATCCACGGTGAGGGTGGTGTCCAGGTCGATCACGGTAAGAGCGATGGTGACGACGGAATCGCAACCGGCGAGGTTGGTGATGGTGTCCACGTATACGCCGCTGGTGGTCCATTGTTGGCCGCTGGGCGAGAGGTAGGAACCGCAGGCGGTGGCCGCGAAGGCGGCGCTGGTGGGCGTGCAGTCAGAAGCGATGGAGACATTGAAACGGAGGTCGCTGTTGGCGTAGAGACCGGAGTTGGTGCCGTTGTAGAACATGCGTCCACTGGGATAAGGGTTGCCACCGGAGAAGGGGATCTCCAAGCTCATGGGCAATTCGAAGGTGAGCGATTGGAAGGCGACGGCCGGCACGGGCGTGGTGAGGTCGACGCGCAAATAGCTGCCCGCTGCCACGGCCGTAGCAGGCACCGCTTGCGTGTACACGGGTGTGCTGGTGACGGTGCTGCCGGCATAGATGCGCAGCTCACCGGCCACGTTGGTACCGCCCTCGTTGCAATAGAGCTCCACATACTCCACCACGCCGTTGCAGGTGGGCATGAAGGACTGGCCGATCTCCACATCGGTGGGGTCGGAACCAGGAGCGTTGCTGTTGCCGATAAGGCATTGGGCACTCCCTTGCAGAACGGTGAACAGAACGGCGGAACAGAGCGCTAGCACACGGTACATGGGTGGGTCGGTTTGCTGCACGAATGTATCGCGGTGGTTGCATCCGCGAAAGCGTCGTCCGAGCAGAGCGGTGGTCACACCCGGATCGCACGGCAAGCGGCCCATGCACGCATGATCCATCCGCGCAGGCGTGCAGCACCGTTATCCATTCCAGGCGTGGCGCAAGAACCGAATGCCCGGCACACACTTGGGCGATGTCAGCGGCATACCGGTGAAGGTGTTGGTGGGCCTACCCTACCTTTAGTGATCACCACCCTACCCATGACCCGCCTCCTCCCCTTCGCATGCGTCGCTCTCCTCGCCTGTCCGGCCGTTGCGCAGCGCGACAGTTGCACCGTAAGCACGACGAACGTGCACGAGCACATCGGCGCCACCGTGGTGTTCTGCGGCACGCCATCCACCGTGCATGCACCGCGCCCCGGCAAAGAAGCCGGCGATCCGGTATACATCAACTTCGGCGGCGCCTTTCCGCTGCAGACCTTCAAGGTGGTGGTGAGCGGCAAGGTGGCGGGTAAGGAACGCAAGCACCTCGTGAAACGCTATCGAGATAAAGCCCTGCGCATCCACGGCGTGGTGCAAGCCGAGGCAGATAGGCCGATCATGTACCTGCAGGATATGAAGGACCTTGAGGTGGAGTGAAGGCGATCAGCGGTCACACGAATAGGGCGCGTCGGAACCAACAACGTCCCCAATGGTCGCTGCGGCTGTCGATGCCATCCCGCTCCATGCTTAATCCGGCCGTGGTTGGTTCGGACCGGTGCTCAACCTTGCATGAAGTTCGATCCACCGCTCCCCACTACTCCCTCATCACCCGGGCGCTGTACGCGTGCCCATCGACCGTGGTGAGCACCACGTGGTAAAGTCCT
Source organism: uncultured Bacteroidota bacterium (assembly GCA_902826215.1). Taxonomy (GTDB): domain Bacteria; phylum Bacteroidota; class Bacteroidia; order Flavobacteriales_F; family PHOS-HE28; genus PHOS-HE28. The sequence continues at coordinate 397,678 of CADEDY010000002.1, read as the reverse complement.
GCCGGCAGGGTGGAGGTGTCGATGCGCAGCCCATCGGCTTGCACGATGCCCGGCAAGGCGAAGTTGCTACCGCGCGCATCGATGAACTGCAGATCCAGCTTCTGGTTCAGCAAGCTCTGCGGCAAGCGCACGAGCACATGGTCCGCAGCGGGGTTGGGGTAGGTGGCGAGCGTGCCCCAGCTGGCGGCGAGTTCGGCGAGGCCTACGGTGTTCTCCGTGCAGCTGGCCAGATCGAACATCTCGGACTGCGGAAAGAAGATGGGCGTGCCAAGTGTGCCCGTGGTGCCGCTGAGGGTGATGGGCAGGAGCATGTTCGCATAGACGGGGTTGCTCGAACCGAAAGCGACGTACACCACGTTGCCCAACATGAAGGACCCCCATGCCAGGGTGTGTGGGAATGTTACAGCATAGGTATGCAGCAAGGCTCCCGCTGGCGAATACTCGCGGTACTCGGTAACGCTGGTGCCGATGCCTTCCGGCCCGAAAGCCACCACGGCATTGCCAGCGCTGTTCACCACCACATCGGACCGGATGGCCGAGGGCGACGGATCGAAGATGAGCGTAGAGCTGGTGCCGCTGAAGTGGTAGAGGTCGTTGCTGAGGTCCACGAAATAGAGGTGCTGACCGGAGCCGCCGTGGTTGTAAACGGATTGGGCGAGCGGCACCTGATTCCAGATCCCGTTATCGAAGTATTGGATGCCGGTATCGGTGGCATCGCCATAGAAGGTGGTGGGTCCGCTGGCACTGCAGAAGGCCAGCGAAAGCATATCCATTGGGGCGGTCTGGATCGTCGCACCGCCGGTAATGGTGCTTCCGCTGATGGTGAATTCCCGAATGACCCCGGCCGACACGCCCCAGAAACGACCCTCGGAAATGGGGAGGCAGAGATCGTCCAGGTCCCGGTCAATCGCCATGCCCTCCTGCGCATGCTGTGGCACATCGGGCCCGAGCAGCCCTTGGAGTTCGATACTGTAGGTGCCTTCCTGCGCACGCAACGCCAGGGCGGTGAAAAGTGCAACAACAAGGAGTACGGGTGTACGCATGGGGTTGGTAGGTTGTCGGCAAGATAAGGATGGGAAAGCGCTGTCCCCCGTTATCAAAGACCGGGTCCATCGTCCACGTACGCCTCCTACTTCCAGCGGTGAGCGATGCTACCCGAGGGGAACGGTTTCGTCCACGCATCACCGATCGGACTTCACCCCGTCCTTTCCGCACCGCCATCGATCCCTTACGGGCATAGGAATTCCCCTTGCATCGGTGGTCGGACCCCGCAACCACATTTGCTTGCATGAAAACCACCCCCTGCCTCCGCACCGTGATGCTGGTGCTGGCCGAGGCGGATCGGCCGATCATGTACCGAAAGGACCTGAAGGATATGGAGGTGGAGTAGCGGCGGGTGCCTCAGCAGACCCCGTACTTTCGCGGCTCCTTACCTACCCCATGCGCTACCTCCGTTCTCAGTCGACCGTGGTCGGCTGCTTGCTCCTCCTTTCGTCCACCGCCCAATGGCAACAAGTGCCGGTGCCCGTTACCAGCGCCTTGTACAGCGTGGACAGTTACGATGCGCAGCGGCTCTGCATCGGCACCAGCAGCAGCTGGCTCAAGACCACGGATGGCGGCAGTACCTGGGTGGAAGAGCCCATCATGGACCCCTTGGGTTTCCAGCTCATCGGCACTGCGTTCTACGCCATGGAGTACCAGTCGCCCACTACGCTCATGGGCACGGGCCTGTTCTTCTACAACACCTATCCCTTCGAAGTGCGACGCAGCACCGATGGCGGCGCTACGTGGAATACCCAGTACAGCATTGCCGGCGATGGACAGTTCAGCAGCTTCAACGGCATGGCCTTCAGCGGTGCCAACGGCGTCGCCGTGGGCGATCTGGGCCGCATCATCCGCACCACCAACGGGGGCCAGACGTGGGGCTCCACCAACAGCACGGGCGAAACCCTGCGCGATGCGGCGTGGCCCACAGCCACCACCGCCGTGGTGGTGGGCCAGGGCCGGATCCTGCGCAGCACCAACAGCGGGCAAACGTGGAGCACCGTGTACACCAACAGTTTCGAATTGCGGGCGGTGAGCTTCGCCAGCGCCACGGTGGGCTTTGCGGCCGGCACCACCAGCGACCTGCTGCGCACCAACGACGGTGGCGCCACCTGGAACTTCGTGGGCACGCACCTACCTGAGGGCATGCCCACCTTCACCGACCTCTGGTTCACCAGCACCACCGAAGGCTATGCTACGGCGGGCGACCTGATCCTGCACACCACCGATGGGGGCCTGCACTGGGCGTGGTACGACGCCGGTGAACAGCTCTGGCAGCTCCACTTCCAAAGCCCAACGAACGGCTTCGCGGTAGCGGCGAACGGGCTGCTGTTGCGCACCGCCCCAGGCGCCTACCAGCCGTACGCCCTCCTCGATGGACCCACCAACGAGGTGTGCCACAACGTGCCCACCGACTTCACGGACCAGAGCGGGCCGGGCCTCACGCGGCAGTGGTTGGTGAACGGGCAGCCGGTCTCTACCGACGCGGTGCTCAGCTGGACCTTCACGGAGCCTTCGCAGCAGGACACGGTGACCCTGGTGGTGAGCAACGGCACCCATAGCGATACCTTGGAGCGCGTGGTGTTCGTGGGGGCCACATTCGCTGCGGTGAACAACGCCATGGTGCTTACCGACACCGTGTGCAGCGGACAAGCCACCACCGTGCAAGTAGCGACCTCGCAAACACTCACCAGCTACCGGCTCTACCGGGGCGCCACGGCACAGGGCAACGCACAGGCAGGCAACGGCAACACCCTGTCCTTCTCTACCGGCGCCATCACCGCCGACCAGCTCTTCCACCTGGTGGCCACCCGCAACCTCGGCAATTGCGGCATCAGTGTCGACACGGTCTCCTTCACCATCGTCCTCGGCAACCCCAGCCCCGCGCTAACAGTGACCCCCGGTGCGGTAACGCTGTGCGTGGGCGACACCATCGCCATCGGCGTGGCGGGCACACAGCCCAACGTGAGCTACCAGCTGCGGCGCAACGGCATCGCCTTCGGAACGCCACAGATCGGCAACACCGGCGTGTTGGAATTCGAGGCAGGGCCCAACACCAGCAACGGCACCTACACCGTCTTCGCCACCAACACACTGAACACCTGCACCAGCACCCTGCAGCAGACCGTGCCCGTCACCGTGCAGGTGCCCACCATCAACTGGGGCGCCACGGCCTTCAACCCGGTGGTGGGCACGGCAGTGGATCTGATGAATGGCAGCAACACCTTGGAAGGCACCTACGCGTGGACCATTCCCGGTGGCACCCCGGCCACCAGCAGCGAGTTCGAACCGCAAGGCGTGGTATTCAATGCACCCGGCGCCTACCCCGTGCAGCTCATCGGCACCACGCCACAGGGCTGTCGCGATACCCTCGTGCAGGTGGTGCACGTGATCGCGCAGCCACTGCCGCAGGACTGTGGTGTGTCGCAACTCACCCTCAACGGCGGCAACCCGGCCGATGCCGCGGTGGCCCTGGATGCCCAAGGGAACATGTACGGGTGGATCAGTGCGGAGAACGCACCGGAATTCATCGCCTTCAGCGGCGGCACCGACACCCTGTACGAGGACCTGCCCTACGCGAACGATTACCAGTACAACGGCGCTTTGATGAAATTCGACACGTACGGCGTGCCGCAATGGGTAGCGAACTTCTGGCACAACAGCACCTGGGCGGAACACGGCGACGTGGTGGTGGATGAGGAAGGCAACGTGTACACGGCCTACTTCCATGGCGACTATCTGGACAGCCTGCGGATCGTGGATGCCGGTGGCACTCGCACCACCATCAACCCACCGCACGCCAGCAGCCAACAGAGCGTGGTGGTCACCAGCTTCACCCCACAAGGGCGCTTGCGCTGGGTGAAAACCTTCCTGGAATCCTACGCCACCGAGGAGGTGAACATGGAACTGGACGGCCTGGGCCATGTGCTGGTGCAGGGCACCAACCGGGTGGTCCAGTACGACCGCGGAACGGGCGCGCAGGTGTGGCTCAAGTCCGAGTCCTATGGCTTCCGCGATCTCACGGTGACGCCCAATGACCACATCTGGGTCACCGACCGCTTCGACCTGGTGATGCGTGAATATGCCAACGATGGCACCTTGCTGCAGACCACACCGAACTACACACCCACGCCGCCACCCACGGGCCTTACGCGCCTCAACGGCTGGGAGGCCGCCTGCGACCCCGCCGGCAACATCTACCAACTGCACAACATCCAAGGCCAAGTGATCATCGGCGAAGACACGCTCTCCGGCTCCGGCACCAGCGGTAGCAACCAGCACTACGTGTACTTCTTCGCGAAGCGCGGCGCGGCCGGCGAGGTGCTGTGGACGCGCACCTTCGAGATGTCCGGGGCGGTCCGTCACCTGGGCATGGTGGTGAACGGCGAGCGCATGTTCCTCTCGGTGGCCTTCTTCGGCACCGATTCGCTGCGCATGCAAGGGCTTGACCCCTTGCCCGTGAATGCCTACGACACCTGGATGCTCTCCTACGACCTGAACGGCGGCAGCCCGCAAGCCGTGCGCATCTACGATCATGCAGCCGCCTCCACGTACGCCATGACCATCCCCGGCCCGAACGCCCTTGCGCTCGCGCCGGATGGGCAGCAAATGGCGCTGTGGGCCGTCTTCCGTCTTCCGCTCATCGCGGGAACGGACACCGCCTACACCTACACAGGATGGTCGAACCCACTGCCACAAGGCACCCAGGACCACGGCTTGGTGTACGGCACATTGGGCTGCCTGCTGCCCGACCTGCCGGTGAACACCAACGCGCCGCAAGCCTACTTCGCGGCACCGGAGGCCACGTGTGCCGGGCAGACCATGGTCTTCGCAGATGCCTCGCTCTATGGTCCAACGGAGTGGGCTTGGGAATTCCCGGGCGGCGAACCGGCCACCAGCACGCTGGCCATGCCCGAGGTCACCTATGCCCTACCCGGCACCTACACGGCGACGCTCACCAGCACCAATGCGAACGGTGAAAGCACCCCGTACACCGCCGAATTCGTCGTGAGCGTATGCACCGGCCTAACCGAAGGCGATGGCACACCGCTGTGGTCCGTACACCCGAACCCGGCCAGCACCCTGTTCCGTTTGGCGGGGCCTGATACCGGTACACGGGCCGCCCGTTGCATGGACCTGCGTGGGCGCGTGATCTGGCAAGGCATTGTACAAGCCGGTCGGTCCATCGACGCGACGGATTGGCCAGCAGGCGTGGTGTTCCTGGAGTTCAACACAACGGACGGCCCGCAGCGCATGCGGTTGTTGGTGGTGCATTGAGGGGGCCCTGCGAGCTCCATCACGTAGGTGTATCGCCTGATCGGCGGGCAGGGCTTCGCTCACACGTGCATCCGTTCGGGTCGAACCATATTTCATCGGCGATGCAAGAGTTGCACGCAATGGGTCTACCTTACCCCGATAAGGCCGACGTCTGCGCTCCGCAAGCGTGGCCTCTTCTCTTCCACACCCATTTTACCACCACCCGATGTCACGTAGCTCCACTGCGCTATGCGCACTTGTATTGCCCTTGCTCAGCCTTGCCCAAGGCGTCTTCCAACAGACCTACGACTGGGACTACCAGGGCACCGCCATAGGGAGCAGGCCCCAAGCCCTGCTGAAGGTGAGCGACGGCTATGTGCTGGGTGGTCCCGCCTTCGGCTCCTTGTTCGGCGTGGGCTTGATGCACACGGACGAGGCCGGCCTGCCCACGTGGAACAAAGCGTACGACATCACGGGCGATGGCTTCGGCGAAGGCAGCATCGGCGCCATGGTCCAATTGCCTGATGGCGGCTACTTCGTGGCCGGTGCTGCGCCGGAGCTCTTCTATGCCCGGGTCGACGTCGCGGGCACCATGCTTTGGGCGAAACGCATCCAAGGCACCTTCAACTTCGCCACCCAACTGCTGCTGCTATCCGATGGCAACATCCTCTTCACCGGCAAGCGCCAAGGCAACGCCTACGATGCCTTCGTGATCAAGGCCGACCTGGACGGCAACATCGCCTGGTCGCAGTTCTACGGCACCGGAACGGAGGACAGCGAGTTCTTCACCAGCGTGCTGGAAACACCGGACAACGGTTTCCTCTGCCTCGGTTACCGCAACCACCAAACGCAATACATGGATCTGCTGCTGACGAAGCTCGATGCCAACGGCGCTGTGGAATGGAGCAAACGCTATGGATCGAGCGAGATCTTCACCTTGCTTTACAGCGATGACATCCGCGCCACGGCCGATGGCAACTACGTGCTCACGGGCACCTCCTTCGTTGCGCTCGGTGCCCTCAACCCCAACAACGTCGTTGAACCGATCGTGATGAAGGTGGACCCTTCGGGCGCGGTGCTCTGGAGCAACAAGTTGAGCGCCCTACCCGCACTCGGCGGCCAAGGCATCACCAACGACCATGTGTTCAACCGCATCCTGCCCGACGGAACGATGCAACTGCTGTTGACCACTGCGGACGCCCCGGCCACTGGCATGAAACTGGTGCATACCGACGCTTCCGGGGCGCCGTTGAGCGCGAACAACCTCGGGTACAACGCGGTTCCTTCCTTCCCGCGATCGATGGCGTTGCTGCCCGATGGTTCGGTGGCCCTCGCCGGCTACCACAACCCCGGCACCTACGTGTCGTCGACCTTCCTCACCCGCACCGATGCGCTGGGCCACACCGCTTGCAACGACAGCTTGAGCGGCGCTACCGCAGCGGCCTTCGACCTCCCCACCAACCCCGGCGGCGTGGTGGCCAGCCCGTGCACTTTCGCGTACACCAACATCGCCCCGGCCACCACAAACCTGCTAGTGGATGCGCACAACGCCTGCTCCGGCACGGGCATCCACGCGTTGGATGCGCAAGGGAAGCCCACGCTCACCTTGCAACCGAACCCGGCCAGCACCACCGTGCGGGTGAATTTGGAAGGCCTGCCAGCAGGAACCGCCTCCACCCTCGCAGTGATCGACATCACCGGCGCCGTAGTGCGCACATTCACCGTGCGGAACAGCACCATGCTCCTGGAAGTGCGAGGCCTCACGCCCGGTATCTACCTCGTCCGTTGGATGGGCACCGATGGGCGCACGGCGCAGACCAAGTTGGTGGTGGGTGAAGGATAATGCACCGCTGCTCGGTGCAGTGATCGCAACACCGATCACGTGGCCGCAAGGCACGAACGGAATGCAGAACGGCGCGGGATCACCGCGCCGTTCTGCTTGCTATCCGTTCACGGATCACTTCTTCTTCGGTTCCTCACCGGGTGCGGGCATCAGCCCCAGCTGGGTCATCATCTTCATCTCCTCCATGTAGCCCCAGTGCTCGGCGCACTTGCCGTCCTGGAAGCGGAAAATGTCCACGCCCATCACATCGGTGGTCTTGCCAGTGGCGGGCATATCGCCCCATGGTCCGGTGTTGGTACCGGTCATGCGAAAGTGGATATACGTGCGGTCGCCGCTGGTGCTCATGCCCAGGATCTCCTGCTTGAAGTCGGGGTAGGCCGTGCGCACCATGGCGAACATGTCCTTGGCACCTTGGAGGCCGGTGGTGGTAACGGTGGGGTCCTGCTGATGGTCCACGATATCAGCCGCCATTACCTTATCCAAGCCTTCCATGCTGCCGCTATTGAGCACATCGATGATGGACTTCACGGCAGCCTCTTGCGCGGCCATTTGGGCATCGGCAGCGCTATCGGCCTTCATCATCTCCATGTGCTTGGCCATGGCAGGGTCCGGTTCGTGGCCCGCACCGCCGCAACCTGCGACAACGAGCAAGGCAAGAAATGGAACGGTACCTAGGAAATTCCGTGTTCTCATGGGTTTGGGGTTTTGGTGGAAAGAGCACGAAAGGTAATTCTCGGCGCGAAAGAACCCAGGTGTGCTTCAAATACGGAACCCACCCTCTTGCGAGAAGTGTCGTGCCAATGTAAGGGTGGGCCTGGGCGGACCGTACATACAAGGATCGGGTGGCAGCCTGCCGATCGTCGGCTGATCAGCTCGACCGCGGAGCCGACCGGATCACGACATGCGGCGCACAAGCACCTGGTCGATCATCGTGTTCAGTTCCAGGTCGATGCCGAGCACATAATGCAGCAGCCCGTACACCCCGACCATCAGCAACAGCGGAATGAACACCCGACGCATCAACCGGTCGACATACACGACCGTCGGTTCGTCCGGCGTGGTGAAAAAGGTATCCATGGTGGTGGGGTATGATACACACCGGGCGATCGCCATGCCACAGTGGATCCGTGCGCGAAACTAAAGGAAATGGTCCTTCCGGGGGGGAAGGAACACCCCGTTACCGCCCCGTGACGGGAGCACGAAGAAGCAGTTGGATACAAGAAATGCGCCCCAAGGAGCGCACTTCTTCCAAGGACTTCGAACGCTGATCACGGCATGGCCGCAACCGGCACTTCAGCTGGCTTGTGGCTCACGCTGATGTCGCGGATGCACTGCCAGTGGTCGCCCGCCTTCTTGAACACACTGAAGTAGGTGCCATGGTTCGTCTCGTTGCCTGCGGCATCCACGCTGGTGGACGACCCGATCTCGGTGAGGTGGTCGCCTTCCAGAAAGATCTCCACCACCTTGTAGGATGGCTTCACGCCCACGGTATCCTTGGCGAAACTGTCCATCAGATCCTGCCGCACGGCGTCCTTGCCCCGCAGCGGTTCCTTCTCTTTGCTGTAGCTCACCACGTCATCGGCGTAATAGGCCACCACGGCATCGGCATCCTTGGCGGTATAGCCGGTTGCAAACGCATCTTCCATCGCCTGGATCGTGGCGGTGAGGGCGGCCATATCAACAGGCGGTGGCGGCGGTGGCGCCTGCTCGCCGCAGGAGGCGAACAACAAGGCGACGCCGCCGAGAACGGAAAGGGAGAGAAAGGTCTTCATGGTGTTGGTGGAATCGGGGTGAGTGGTGAAGGTAGGCGAAAGGGATCCGGCTTGTTCCTATTGTTCTGTGTGGAAAGATGAACCGTTCGAAAGAACCTGCCGTCGGGCACGGACCGTTCCTTGGAATTGGGAGCGCTCGCAACCGGCACGTACACGCTCCTGATCTCGACCAACGGAAAAGTGCAGCGTGAGCGCATCGTGAAATTGTAGTCCGTTCCGCGATCGGATACTCGAACGCTGCCTCGTTGCTTTTGGGTCGAGTTCCACGCTGATCCGTGCAATGCGGGAGGCGGTATTCAATGCCCTTTACAAGTGATCCAATGGAGGGTCGAAAGAACCGGATGGTCATGGTGGATCCATCGGCTGCAACGGAGCGCGGTGGAGTATCCTACTGCCTTCCCTATCCTTGTTGCACCATCAGCGCTACCATGGCAGCCAACAAAGAGCAATTCAACGACCTCGGCTTGGGCGCGCGGGCCAGCGCGGGTCAGTTCCGGTCCTTGAACAAGGACGGCAGCTTCAACGTCACCAAGGCCAACGTGCCTTTCTTCGAGCATTTCAACATCTTCCACACGCTCATCTCCATGTCGTGGAGCCGCTTCTTCGGCGTCATCCTCCTCGGCTACTTCGTGCTCAATCTCGTCTTTGCGTCGGTGTACACCGCCATCGGCCTGGAGCACCTCACCGGCATCGAGCACACCACGCTCGCAGGCGATTTCCTCGAGGCCTTCTTCTTCAGCGCGCAGACCATCACCACACTGGGCTACGGCCGAGTGGCGCCCATGGGCCTGGTGGCCAACTCGGTGGCGGCGATCGAATCCATGGTGGGCCTCTTGACCTTCGCGCTGGCCACAGGCATGCTCTACGGCCGCTTCTCCAAGCCGTCGGTACGGATGAGGTACAGCGACCACGCCGTTATCGCGCCGTACCGCGACATCAACGGCTTCATGTTCCGTGTGATCAACCCGCAAGGCGACGAGCTGCTTGAAGTGGAGGTGAACGTGACGCTCTCGATGAAACGCCCCGGTTCTGAACTGCGCGACTTCCACTTCTTGGATCTCGAGCGCAAGCACATCGTGTTCTTCCCATCGGTGTGGACGGTGGTACATCCCATCGACCACACCAGTCCGCTGCATGGTGTTACGGAAACGGAACTGATGGAGAAGGATGCGGAATTCATCGTGATGCTGAAGGCCTTCAATGAGAGCTTCTCCCAAACGGTCTATTCCCGCTCCTCCTACAAGCCCTCGGAGGTGCGCTGGGGCGAGAAGTTCGCGGGCATCATCAGCTACGGCACCGACGGCATCACCGTGGATGTGGCACGGATCGATGAGTCGGAGAAAGCGGCGTTGAACGCCTAGGTTCCACAGCGTCGATAAGGACCCCGGGAAGTGGTGGGCCCGCAACGACGCTTTCAACGGATCATCAGGTCCTGTTGCTCCGTTCGCTTTTCGCACCTTGTGCCCATGCAAGCAAAGGATATCCGGTCGTTCGCTCGCGGTTGCGCGATGCTGGCGGCCTACCTCTTCAGCACTGGTGTCGGCGCGCAAGTGCTACCCGCATACACGCTCTTCGATGGGCAGGGGAAGAAGCTCTCGCACGAGCGCTTCCTGCGCATCGTGGCCGCGGGCGACATCATCCTCTTCGGCGAGGAGCACGACGACCCGATCGCGCATTGGCTGCAGCTTGTTGTGGCCAAGGACCTGTCTGCACGTGGTCCGCTGGTGCTGGGTGCCGAAATGATCGAGGCTGACGACCAGGCCACCTTGGATCGCTACTTGCGCGGCGAGATCGACGAGGCCGCCTTCGACACCTTGGCCCGGCTGTGGAAGAACCACGGCACCGACTACGCACCGCTGGTGGACCTGGCCAAGGAAAAAGGATTGCCCTTCGTGGCTACCAACGTGCCGCGCCGATTCGCCCGCGCAGTGAGCAAAGGAGGCTTCACCGCGCTGGATACACTAACGGATGCGCAACGCGCTTGGGTGGCCCCCATGCCGATCGCCTTCGATCCGGACCTGCCCGGATACAAGCGGATGCTGGCCATGATGGAGGACCACGGCACACCCGCCATGGTACAGGCCCAAGCGCTGAAGGATGCGACCATGGCCTACTTCATTACGCAGCACGTGATCCCGGGTGCCCGCTTCCTTCACTTCAACGGCAGCTTCCATTCGGACTTCCATGAAGGCATCGGGTGGTACCTGCAACGCGCCGTGCCACAGCTCAAGGTGGTCACCATCGCCACCGTGCTGCAGAAGGATCTGACCCATTTGGAAACCGAATTCCGCGGCCAAGCCGACATCATCATCTGCGTCACGGAGGAGATGACGCGGACGCACTGATCGATCGCGCCCCAAGAACATGCGCCTGAACATCCTTTTGCTCTTCGTGATATCCATCTCTTGCTCGGGTTGCACAACGGAAGAAAGCACCGCGTTCAAGGCGACGGAGGTCCGCCGTTCCGATGCGCTCATCATCACCCAGGTCAGTGCGAACACCTTCATCCACACATCCTATCACCAGACCGAGGATTTCGGCAACGTGCCATGCAACGGACTCCTTGTGCGCAACGCTGATGAGGTGATCATCTTCGATACACCGACCACGGACAGCAGCGCCACGGAACTGATCCATTGGTTGCAGGATTCCCTGAGGTGCTCCATCAAGGCGGTCGTTCCCACCCATTTCCATACGGACTGCTTGGGCGGGCTGCAGGCCTTCCACGCGATGAACATTCCTTCCTATGCGAATGTCAAGACCGTTGAACTCGCACGCACCCATGGAGAACCCGTTCCGCAGAACAGCTTCATCGACTCCCTCGTCCTCGATGTCGGTTCCGGAACGGTCATTGTCCGCTACTTCGGCGAAGGCCACACACCGGACAACGTGGTGGGTTACTTCCCCAGCGAGGACGTGCTCTTCGGTGGATGTTTGATCAAGGAGTTGAATGCGTCGAAGGGCTACTTGGGCGATGCGAACGTTGCCGAATGGTCAAGCACGGTAGAACGTGTCCGGACAGCATATCCGAATGCGCGTGTGATTGTTCCCGGGCACGGAGAACATGGCGACCAAGCGCTGCTCGACTATACGATCGGGCTGTTCGACACCCATTGATCGCCGCACGCGGGAACCGAAGTATCCTGCGTCCCACGAACACTTCGGTGGAAGTCTGTACGGACCAAGTGAATGGCGGTACTCTTTTTGAAGCGGACCGGACCTCCGCATCAGCGCACGGGTGCCGACCTTACCGCCCTGGAATTCGAACCACCAGCCATGCCCTGCTTGATCGCCGTCGTTCGTCCACTGCTCCTCGTGCTCATCACAGCTACAGCAGTGCCCGCGCAGGCCCGATCCTACAAACCGCACCGGGCTCGGGCCAACGAAGTAAGGCCGATGCTTGGCGGACAGCTGATGTTCCAAGGGCCGCGACTGGTGGAACGCACACTACCCGGTGCGGCCGCACTCCCCTTCATCGGGCTCGGTGTGGATGTGGGCGGCTCGCTCATGCACCGCGACCGTTGGGGTTTTGCGTTGCAGGGAAGCCTGTTGGCCCAAGGCTACCTGCTGTGTGCCGACGGGGTGTGCCTGGACCTCTACCACGGCACCCAACGTTTCGAGGCCCGCACCTGGTGGATGCTGCGGCCGCGCGATGGCCAACTGCGCAGCCTGCGCATGGGGCTGGGATTCGGGTATCACCTGCAGAACCGCAACGATGGCGACGACGAGAAGAACAACGTGCAGTTCGTTTTCCACGAACCCTTGCAGGCCCGACCGTACCTGGTGCCGGAAGTGGGCCGCTTCTTCCGGGTTGGTGCATCGCGCACCGAGGTATCGCTTCGCTACGTGATCCACTTGGACCGCACTCCGGCATGGACCACCGTGGCCACCAGTCCTGTCGGCACGGCCACCTTCACAGCCAGCGGTGACCACTTGGCGTTGGTGTTGCGCTACCACATCGGCATCCGTCGCGCACCCGAGGCGGCGCCGCCTGTGCCTGACGTGGCGCGGGAGCAACGCGCATGGAACGTGTTGGACACACTGCACACCCGACGCGAGCACATCGTGCTTTGGGTGAAGGACAATGCCGAGCAGGACGGCGACACCTTGAGCATCCTAATGAACGGCAAACCGGTGCTGCTTGCCCATGCCCTCACCGACCACTGGCACCGGGTGGATCTGGACCTCGCCCCCGGCGCGAACACGGTACTGGCGGTCGCGCACAACGAAGGGCGGGTGCCGCCGAACACCGCTATCGCCACTGTGCGCGCGGGTCATGGCCGCAAACGGTTCTTACTGCGCACGGGCATGGATGCCTCACAGGCCATCGTCCTGTTCCGCGAACATCGGCCTTAGCAGTAGGAGGCATTCAGCAGGCGTAGCGGCGCACATGACCATCGTCAGGTACATCGCCTCCTCAAATGACTAGTTTGACGAAAACCACTGACGATGCACCCCGTGCATACCCTCTTCCTGTTGTCCCTCTTGCCTGCCTGTGGCGCCGAGGCTCCGAAAACTCCACCGGGCGTCAACCACTCCGCTGCGGAGCTGAGCGACCATAAGCAATTGCGTGAGGAGGCCCTCACCTACTTCAGTCCATTGCCCACTGTAGTGGAGCATCCGGCCGGACCGGACACGCCGGAGAAGGTGGCCTTGGGCAACATGCTCTTCCTGGATCCGCAACTCTCCACCAGCGGCACCATCAGTTGCAACAGCTGCCACCAGCTGGATACCTACGGGGTGGACCACACTGCCACTTCCACCGGAGTGGGTGGGCAAATGGGCACGCGCAACTCGCCCACGGTATACAACGCCGCGTTGCACACCATGCAGTTCTGGGATGGCCGCGCCACCGATGTAGAGCAGCAGGCCGGCATGCCGGTGATGAACCCCATCGAGATGGGCATTCCCACCGAAGGCACTTTGGAGAAGAAGCTCAAGGGCATAGCGGCGTACCCGCCCCTGTTCGCCACCGCGTTTCCAACGGACAAGGACCCTCTCACGTACGCCAACATCCGCGAGGCCATCGGTGCATTCGAGCGCACTTTGATGACCCCATCGCGCTTCGACGCCTTCCTGAAGGGCGAGGCCACGGCCCTGACCGCTGAGGAAACAGCTGGCCTACGCACCTTCATGTCCGTGGGCTGCACCAACTGCCACATGGGTCCGGCACTAGGTGGCACCATGCTCCAGAAGTTCGGCGTGCACGGCGATTTCCGAGCGCTCACCGGCAGCACCACCGCTGACCAAGGGCGCAAGCAGGTGACCGGCGCCGAGCTTGACCGCGATAGGTTCAAGGTGGCCGGCCTGCGCAACGTAACACGCACCGCACCTTACTTCCACGATGGGCGCGTGGCCGAACTGGACAAGGCGATACGCATCATGGGCACGGTGCAATTGGACACGGCGCTCACGGATCGGGAAGTGAACGACCTGTTGGCTTTTCTGGAAGTGCTGACCGGCACCCTACCTTCCGCCGCAGCAGCCGCAACCGCTCAACCTTGACACCGTATCGCGCGAAGACAATGATCAAACGCATCGCCTTGATAGCCCTCCTTCTTCTCGCAGTGGGCCAGTTCTTCCAACCGGATCGTTCCGTGCCCGTATCGGAACCCACGACGGACCTGCTGGTGATGACCGATGCGCCAGCGGACATCCGCGCCTTGGTGCAAGGCGTCTGCTACGATTGCCACAGCTACAACACCACCTATCCGTTCTACGCCCACATCACGCCGATCAATTGGTGGTTGCAGGACCACATCAACGATGGGCGCAAGCACATGAACTTCTCCCGCTGGGACACATACGCCACCAACAAGCACGCGAGCGAACTCGGCGAGGTGGTCGAAGAAGGCGAGATGCCACCGGGCAACTACGCGCTGATCCATGGCCATGCCAAGCTCACCCCCGCCCAACAAGCACAACTGACCACGTGGTTCGAGGGGATCGTGAGGAAGGGCGAACGGTAAGCCCGGACAAGAAAGCCCGGCGACCCGGATGTGTCGAACGGCTGGGCAGTGAAGCCGCGCATGTCAGGGTCTGTTCGATGAAGTGCGTCATGATCTTGATCACTGTTGTTGTTGATCCACCGGTCAACGGCATCATCCTGCATCGATCACTACGATCCCACGACCTGCACATCGTTTCTCCCTTATGGCAAGAACCTCCCACCATGCGACCCTTCACCATGCGCTCCGAATGGATCTTGCCGGTCAATTCATGAACTTTGCTGCATGCATCGGTCACGACAACACCTGCTGCCTTTCCTCTTCCTCCTTTCCACCAGCGTTCACGCCCAACCCTGCGATTGCCCGGCCACCTTCCGTTGGATGGTGAGCACCTTCGAGCAGAACGATGCGGGCTTCCAACTCGTCGTGGACCGCAAGGGCAAAGCAGCTTATTCCGAGCATACCGCAGCGTTCCGAAACCAGGTCGCCGAGGCGAAAGACCTGATGGTCTGCACCGAGTTGCTGAACGATTGGTTGCAGTGGTTCCGGCATGGGCACATCGGGATCGGTCCCACGGAGAAGGCCATGCAGGCACAACAAGCGCATCAGCAGCACAGGTCCAACACGTCCACGGCGGTGGCAACCTTCCCTGCGGGCCGAACGGTGAAGCTCACGGAAGCAGAACTGGTGAAGCGCCTCGTGCGCTTGGGCGACGCACGGCACCCGTTGGAAGGCGTATGGAGCGGTGGACCCTACCGCGTAGGCATCGTACGTCAACCGAAGGACAGCACCCGCTTCGATGCCGTGATCCTTGCCTCGAAGAATCCGAACTGGAAGCCCGGTGAGGTGAAGGTGGAGTTGGAGCGAACAGCCGACGGAAGGTACACGGGCACCTTCTATATGGGCGACCATTCAACGGAGCCCGTGGAAGCCGTGCTGCAGGGCGAGAGCGGCAGCATGTTGCAAATGGGTGCAGCTTGGACGCGTGAAGTGCCAGCGCCACAGTTCTCGCAAGCCGAACTTCTTCATCAGCGCGCCATGGACGCCGAAGCGCCTTTCTTGGAACGTCTGAACGTACGTACGCTCTACCTGCGGATCCCGTCCTTCGCGTTCGAGCAGAAGGTGCTTATCGATAGTGTGCTCGCCGCGAACGATGGGCTGATCCGCAGCACGGAGAACTTCATCATCGACATCCGCAACGGCACCGGTGGAAGCGATGCCAGCTACGCGGGACTGATCCCCTACGTCTACACCGGGCCGATGCGTTCGGTGGGCGTGAAGCTGTGGGCAACCGAACTGAACGCAGCCGGATACGAAGCGTATGCCGACATGTTCGGACGCGATACCGATGAGGGGCGCGAGTGCCTCTCGATCGCAGCAAGCATGCGTGCCGCATTGGGCACCTGGGTGGATATGAACGAGCAGGCGTGGTCCGTTGATAGTTCGCACACCGTTTCTCCATTCCCTCAGCGCGTGGGCATCCTCTGCAACGGTGGCAACGGCAGCACCGATGAGCAGTTCCTGCTAGAGGCGCGCACGAGCTCCAAGGTGAAGCTCTTCGGACATCCGACGATGGGTTCGCTCGACGTCTCCAACATGCGTCAGGTCACTTCGCTCGACGGTTGTTTCCAACTAGGCTATACCATGAGCATGAGCCACCGACTCCCGCGCATGCCGGTGGATGTGATGGGCATCCAGCCGGACCACTACTTGGACGAGGGCATTCCAGAGTCGGGCTGGGTGGGCTATGTGCAGCGCACCTTGGAGGGGCGTTGAATCAGGATCTTCGCTGGCCGAGGTGCCGGCTTACGCCTCGGGCACCACGCCAAGAACCACCTTGCCCACGTGCGATCCTTCGCCGAAACGTCGGATCTGCTTCGCTGCCTGGGCCAGAGGATACGGACCATCGACCACCGCCTTCAGCGTACCTGCCGCATAGAGGGCATGGATGTGTTCCAGACCCACGTTGGATTTCAGCGCGAGGATATGCAACTGACGTTCTCCGAACATCCTTGCGAAGAGTAGTTGAAGGAGCCGCGGAAGGTCACCGCCAATGGTGATGTACTGTCCGTCCGGTGCCAGTGCACGCGCAGAGTCACGAGGGGCACGCTTGGTCTTGCAGTCCAGGATCAGGTCATACCGTTCATGGGTTCGTGCGAAGTCCACCTGCGCGTAATCGATCACGTGATCGAAGCCTTGCGCACGCATGGACTCCGCTTTCGCTGCGGAATCCACACCGGTCACTTCCGCATCGTAGGTCTTCGCGATCTGCACCGCGAAGCTGCCTACACCGCCGCCCGCACCGTTGATCAGGATGCGCTGGCCACGTTGCAACTTTCCGAGCGTCACCAACGCTTGGTACGCCAACAACGCAGCGTGCGGTGTCGCCGCCGCATCCACGAACGAGAGATCGGCCGGCTTGTGCACCAACGCATCCTCGTGGATGGCGACCTGCTCCGCGAAACTGCCGAAGCCGTGTGCCGAGATGTCGCCGTACACCGCATCGCCCACTTGGAAACGCGTGGCCTTCGAACCAAGACCCATCACGGTACCAGCGAGTTCCATGCCCGGGATCGGGTGCCTGGGTTTGAACAGCCCGAAGAGCAAACGATAGATCGCCGGCTTGCCACGCACCCAGCTCCAGTCATAGTCGTTCACAGCGGTGGCGTGCACACGCACCAATACCTCGCGACCACGGGGTAACGGTTCGGGTATGTCCTGGTATTGCAGGTCCTCTGGTGGTCCGTAACGGGCGCAAACGATGGCTTTCATGATGGGCGAGGCGGCAAGGTATCAGCACCGAAAAAGCTCATGCTCGTCATTGATACGAACGGCCCAGCAGCGTGATGAAGGGTGATGTTGAGTTCACGACCGAGCGGGATAGACACGATCACGAGGTGTGCTGACCGACACTCAAGGCAATTGTTCCACACGCGTGTTGGTAGGCACCACACCGCCGATCGTCTGCAGGATCCGATCGCGATCATTGTTCTCGCCGGTGTAACGCACGGTGCCGTCGAGGTTGGTGTCTTCTTGCCGGTACCCTGCAACCGTATTGGTAGGCACCACCCCGCCGACCGCGAAGAGGATCGGATCGCGGTCATTGTCTTCGCCGGTATACATCACCACCCCATCGAAACTCACGTCCCCTACCCACAGCACTTCCGCAGGATAGGTCCCCGCTACGCTCTTGCGGGCTTCGGTGCCATGCACAGCCGTGAGCGGTCGAGAAAAGTCCAACACGAAGGGCGCCGCACCGATGGCGACGGGTGTTGCCGACATACAACCCAAGTGGTTGCGGTGTCGCACGGCCACATGGTAACTGCCGGGCGACAATGCAAAGCTCACGGGTGATGTGCCATCGAGATCCACCACATCCCCATCGCGTTGCACCAGCGCACTGCGGCTGGCCACGATCACGGTAGGGTCGATGGGATCGCGCAACTCCAACAACACCCAATCCACGATGGCGTCGTCACCACCAGCTGCGATCACTGCGGGTGCCACTGACCCACCGTTGCCAGCTCCTGTGTGCACATAACCCAGACCGGGGTATGGGTCCGCGAGCGGAAACGTACCCAAGCTGCGCAGGGCATCATTCATCGAACCGGTGTTGGCATCGTAAGGCCCTTCCAACACCACACGTGCAGCGATCTGCAGGGCGGGGACCGTTGGCGAGCAGAAGAGCGGCCGCAAGAACTCCCGCGTCTCCGCGTAGATCGCTGGTGGATCGTGCAAGGCGTGCTCAGCACCCACGTACGGATGATAGAAGTAACGACCCGGAGCGGGATCGAGGTGCTGGATGCGCGTGTCGATCACGCAGGAACCGAAGAGGTAGGGATAATTATCGCCAACGCCGAGCGGCATTCCCCACAACCCTTGTTGGCGGTTGCATCCCACCACTGGATCACCGCTCTGATGGTAGAGGTAGAGCGCTGCATCGATCGGGTTGGACACCATGGAGGTATCCAATAAGCCACCGTAATAGGAGACCACTGCCAGCACCTCATCGCTCTGTCCGTTCAGGTTCAGGTTGCCAGTGATCGGGCCGAGATCCGGACGCGGATATGTGCTCAGGAAATGTTGCACATTGCTGATGGCACCACACGCTGCAGGTTTCTCGGAGGGGTCGTCCACGAAAGCGGCGTGCAACACGGAGATGGCACCGGCGCTGAAGCCGAGGGTCACTACGTTCACCGTGCTGGTGCTATCCATCGCACTGCGTCCTTTCAGATAGCGCAATGCACCACGTGTATCCTGCTGCGCCCGGTACGCCGCACGCACCACCTCCGCCGGGTCGTAGGCGAAGGGCGAACTCAGCAACCATGTACCGTAGAAGTCGAGGCGGTAGCTGATGGTCGCAGCGGCCCAGCCCATGCTCGCGTACTCTTGGCATAGTGCATTCAGATCGCTGCGATCACCACCGGTGAATCCGCCGCCATGCACCATGATGATGAGCGGACGTTCGGTCTGCCCATCGCCGATCGGCTTGAAGAGATTGAGCCGTAACTCCTGGGTCGCACCATTGTATCGCACACCGGTTCCGTAGAGGATATCGAGTTCTTGCCGCACTGCGAACTGTGGTGTGATGAAGGAAATGGAACAGTCCTGCGCACGCGCGCTGAACAACCCCATGCTGATGAAAAGACCGGTTGCAAGGTGACGCGTGGTGGAGTTCATCCAACCAATGTAGAGAGGATGTCCAAAATGGCAGTGATCGGCAATGTTGGATAACAACTTGAATGGATCCCTAGGCGGTTCCGAAAAGGGTCAACGCACCAAGGTCACATTCCCACTGCGCCGCATGTTGCGTTCGCCGTCCTGCGCTTCCCAAGCGTAACGTAGTATGTAGGCATACACCCCGATCGGCAATTCATCGCCGGTCCATGCGAAGGTGGGATCAGTGGTGCGGTGGACACGGTGGCCCCAACGGTCAAAGAGCTCCAGCTCGAAGGAGGTGGGTGAACAGTCCATGCCCGCCGCGAGCACATCGTTGATGCCATCGCCGTTCGGTGTGAAAGCAGTCGGCAGGTAGAGCGGACATGCACAGTTGCGAGTGGTCACCGTGACCGCATCACTGCTCGTGCATCCAAGCGTATCAATAAGGTAGAGCGTATAGGTACCTGGTTCCTCCACGACGATGCTGGCAGTGGTGTCGCCGGTATTCCATACCGTACTGCCGGATAGTGGCCCGGGATCCAGCGTCACAGGTACATCGTCGCATGTGCTCACATCAGCACCGAGGTCGATGGGTGTGCCGCCGAATTGCACGTCCACGGTATCCACCAAGGTGCTACATGGCAGTTGGACTTCCACGGTATACCGGCCGCTGGTGTTCACGGTGATGCTCGCGCTCGTTTCACCGGTGCTCCACAGATAGGTCGGCGTTTGGAAGGGATGGCTCCATGTGGCATCCAACGTGATCGGTTCGCCGTCGGCGCAAACCAGTGTATCATGCAGGGCGATGGGGTCATCCGGCGGTGGATCGGGATAAGTATCCCAATGGTTGGGCAAACCCCAAGTGCTGACGTTTGCACCAAGGCTCACGGCGTAGTCCAAGTAGCTGCATGATGGCCCTACGACATCCGGTGCGGTGATGGCGCTGAGGTAGGTGGCGCCATTGAGGCGGGCACTGTATATGCTACCATCGGGTGCGAGCTGCAAACTACCGAAGGCCTGAAAGCCGTTGGCCACCACGTACTCGGTATTCATGGGATCAGCATTTGCGAGGTCGTATTGGCGAATGGTGCTATACCCGCCACCGTTAAACAGACCATGATCGCTCATGTACACAACGTTGCCGTTCGGCGCGAACTCCACACCGTAGCCACGGCTGAAGAGCTCGGGCGTTCCGCCGATGGAATCGCTGAGGATGTTAGTGAGCTGTCCCGTACTGTTGTCGAAGTCGAGCAAATCGAAATAGGTAGCGCACCACCAGTCGGTAACGCTGTACGGAACGAGGTTCCCCCATGCGCTGGCCAACCGCGTGCCTTGCTGGTTGATCTTCATGCAACCGATGATCGATGAGCCGGAACCATCGGCATTGGTGATCATCGGTCGGCCGATGTTGGAAACCACCGGTCCTTGTACCCCGTCGCAAGTGACGAGGTAGGCGAGAAAAGCATCACTCTCCGCGCGGTGATAGAGCACCCACACGTCGCGACCGTTCGCATGGCGCGCAGCAGTGAGGCGCTCGGTCACTGGTCCGTCGAGCAACACATTCGCAGAGACCACATCGCCGTTACCGACGTTCGTGCTCACATCAACCACGCTGTATGCCGCGTTCGGTTGACCGACCCATTGCCCAGCTTCAGCGGGTGCTGTGAAGATGTAGTAGCGTTGTGGGTCATCCGGAAAAGGTACGATCAAGGCGCTCTGGCTGGTGGAGTAACTGCCGAATAGCCCACTGCCATTCGGCATCACATTGCCGTTGCGATCCCACACGTTCTCGCCGTTGGTGTAGAACAGCAACTGCCCAGAAGCATCACAGATGCTTGCAGTGCCCTCGTCGGTACTGAGTGACGTACTTACTGGCACAGGCGATCCGCTGGAGAAATCCAGACCAGCGCCAAAACCGAATGCCCAGAAGTTGTGCTGCGATTGTGCAATGACAAAGGGGGCAAGCACGGAACAGACGAGAACGAGGATCAAGGCGCGCATCGAATTCACCCATCAAGGACGTGTCGTTGCGGAAGAACGATGCTTGGCCGGGGGCGGATGGGTGACCCATGGCCGAACAGTTGCGCATCATACCGTACGCAACAACCCATGCTCTACCCGCTCACGGCATCCTCACGCCGCTCATCCAACTTCACATGGGCTTTACACAGTCCTATGCGCTGTGCGTTGAAACTTGCAGCATGGATACGTTCGCACGCCCCACCCTACTCCGTTGGCGCTTGGGCACCGACCGGGCACAGGTATACCACTACGATGAGCACGTGATCGAGATCGTACACGCGACCGATGGAAGCAAGCGATCCACATTCGACGGCCACCTGTACACACTGCACCACGTTGGTTTCTGGATTCCGCGCACCGTGATCGAACGGGACGGTGTGGAAGCGCTGCGGACCACGAGCGCAGGCTTCTTCCAACCGCAACGGATCGTGCTGGCCGGTGGCACGACCTACACACCAAAGTGGACCAATGAATCACTGGCCAAGCTGGTCATTCGCGACACCAACAACATTGATGTGCTGAGCCTCCGCTTGGCCACCGAAGGCGGAGTGCATACAGAAACCGTTCTGGCTGCCGATCGACCCATCGACGAACGGACCATCCTGCTCTTGAAATTCGCCTACGACCTATTCGGTGGGGTGATGCGCGGCGAAGGAGACGCAGATGCTTTCACCGCCTTGGTGGTGTAGCCGACAGGATCCTCGTATGGATCCACGGAGCCAATGGCGTGGAAGGATCACTCAACCTGTACTGCCCATGTGGAAGGCATTCCACAACTCCGCAAGGGAGTGACACCGACTGGGATCATCTCAAGGCTCTGCCCATCGCGAGAAGCTTGCGGTCGGGGGCATTCTTCGCACGGAGGCATGCCCCTTGCACTGGACCTTGGCATGTCCATAGCTACCTCCGAACGCATCGTTCCATTCGCTACACTCGTCGGCCTCCTCGGCATTCTAGTGCTCCCCCTCATGAGCATGCGCAGTGCCCCAGCGCGACCCACCGCGTGCGATTGTCCCACCGTGCAGCTGGACGATGCTTTCTGCCGTTCTGACCTCGTATTCGAAGGTATCCCGGTGAAGATGGATACGGTATTCGTGCGTGGAGGGATGAAGAATTCTTCGGACAACACCATGGACCATGTGGCCGTGCGCTTCCAAGTGGAACGCGTGCTGAAAGGATCGGCGACGATGATCGTGGACGTAGCGACCACTTTGGACCACGACGCATGCGGGTTCTACTTCATCCCAGGTCAGCACTACCTCGTGTTCACCTCACAAGAAAATGGTATGCTGAAGACCGACCGCTGCACACCCACCCGCAACCTGGACACCGTTACGCGACGGTTCACGGATAGCCTCTCCTATGTCATGAGCGGCCACCAGTGGGAAGGGCGAGTGCCGATGGATGTACCCTGTCGATAGGATCCGTTCGAAAGCGAAAAGAAGAACGAGCAGGCGCTTGACGTTCGGTCAACTATTCGTCACACAGAGGCGCATTGTCTATCTCATGCCCTACCTTGGTCGTGATGACCGTTCCTCTCCCACAGGCGGAAGTCGAGATCGCAACCCTTGCATACACCGCACCGGACCGGGTGGAGGTGCGTTTCAAACCGGGCGTGGAATTCACGTCGGCGCGCATCGCGGAACTCATGCAAGTACGAGCGAAGCTTGGCGTGTCCGGCAAGCACCGCGTACTGATGATCCTGCCTGAGGTGATCGACTTCGATGTGGACATCGTGCAGGTGGAGCACTACACTGTTACGCCCCAACCCAATACCGAAGCCGTTGCGTGGCTGGTGCGCAGTGCAGAAGACATGCACATAACTCGCCTGGCCGTGGGTCGTGGTGTGCCCACGTTCCCGTGGAAGGTGTTCATGAATGAGGCTGAAGCCCGAGCTTGGTTGGAGGAGGTCGTTCCGTGAGCAACACACCGGGTACCTTTCACGTGAGCGGAGTACATTGCCGTAATGCTCCGCTCCTGGTCTTCCGTGTTCCCGATACTGATCCTTCTTCCGGGGCTCGGAAATGCGCAACCGATCACTAAAGCTTGGGCCGATAGCACCTTGGAACAAGTTGCCGGGCACCCGATCGAAGACTACGAAGCCACACTACCGCTGGCCCGTCGGCTATTCCAATTCTACAGCGAACTGAATGACACGTGCCACATGGCCGAAGCCAACGTTGCGATGGGCTCCTGCTACGACGCGTTGGGCAAATTGGATAGTGCTGTTGCTGTGTTGTTGAACGCAAGCGACTGGATGGATCACCAGTGTGCTCCGGAACTTCCTTTCCGCGTAGCGCTCAACCTCTCCTCCGTTTACCTCAGCCTGGAAGAGTTCGACCGGGCCGATTCGATCTGCACGCTCGCGCTGGGTCGGCTCACCGCTGGTCGCTCGAGCAAGCATCAGACGGACCTCCTCTTCAACCGCGCGGTGGCTTTGGCCAACCAAGGTGATCTGGCTGGCGCCGAAGCCCAGTTCAAGACCTTGGAGGAATTGGCGCGAATGAACGGCGATGCCATCAACGAGATCGATGCCCTGATGAACCGTGGTGCACTGCGCGGCATGCAACTGGACAACGTAGGTGCGGAGCAACATCTGGAGCACGCTCTTGCGATATGTCGCGAGGTGAACTGCCCCCTGCGTGCGAACATTTTGCAGAATCTCGCCTCGGTGGCCGGTGCGCAAGGGCATACCGCCAAGATGCGTATGCTGCTGGACAGTGCGCTCGTTCTGGCCACCGCTGTAGGCGACCTGCAATTACAGGTCACGATCGTGGGAAGTCAGGCCCAAGCCGCACACGAACAAGGCGATAACGACCGTGCATGGGAGCTGCAACAACAGTACGTGGTGTTGCGCGATAGTTTGTTGGATGTGGAAAAGGTGCGTGCCATCAGCGACGTGCGTGAGAAGTACCATACCGAGAAACGCATGCGCCAGATCAAGGAACTGGAGGTGGAGAAGCTTGACGCACAGCTGCGCCAAGTGCAGTTGAAACGCACCCGCAACATCTACCTCTTCGCTGGTATCGGTGTGGTCGCTTTGGCGTTGGGCCTTTGGAGCCGTTTGCGCTTCGTGCACCGATCACGCGCTGCCATACAACACGAGAAGGATATCAGTGAAGGGCTGTTGCTGAATATCCTGCCGGAAGAAGTCGCAGCCGAACTGAAAGCGAAGGGGGAGGCCGAAGCTCGGTTGATCGACCACGTCACGGTGCTCTTCACGGACTTCAAAGGCTTCACCGCGATCAGCGAAGTGCTCAGTCCGAAAGAACTGGTGAAGGACATCCACGAGTGCTTCAGCGCATTCGACCACATCATGGAGAAGTACGGCATCGAGAAGATCAAGACCATCGGCGACGCGTACATGGCGGCTGGTGGCCTTCCCGTTACGAATACGACCCATGCGAACGATGTGGTAGGAGCGGCACTGGAAATGCGCGACTTCATCGCCGAAGGCAAGGCACGCAAGATCGCAATGGGTAAGCCGTTCTTCGAGATCCGCATCGGTGTGCATACGGGACCGGTGGTCGCCGGGATCGTAGGCGTGAAGAAGTTCCAGTACGACATCTGGGGCGATACCGTGAACACCGCCAGTCGCATGGAATCATCCGGTGAACCCGGTCGGGTGAACATCAGCGAGGCTACGTACCTTCTTCTGAAGGAGGCAACGCAATTCACCTTCACGCCGCGTGGAAAGATCCAAGCGAAAGGCAAAGGCGAAATGGAGATGTATTTCGTGGAAAGAAGAACGAAAGGATGAGAACCCACCTCCTATTCGCGCTGTTCGTGTTCATCCACATACCCTTCTCGGTACCAGGGCAGGACCTCGATCCGCATCCGATGGATGGCGCGTTGTTACCTACGCGAGCAACGCTGATGCGCATTCCCAGTGAGGTGTGGAATGGTCTGCCAAAGGGAACCCACCTCCCATCGCGCGTCGATCTCCGCCCGAACTTTCCGCCACCCGGCGATCAAGGTCGCCAGAATTCGTGCATTGCTTGGACGTTGGCCTATGGCATGATGTCCTATCAAGAAGCTGTGCGCCAAGGCACATCGCCCGTGGACAGCAGCGGGACGATCGACCCGACGCGCACCTTCAGCCCGGCCTATCCCTACAACTTGACGAAGACGGAATTCGACAGCAGCGATGTGACCTGCATGGGCAGCCACTTCGACAAGGTGTTCAGCGTGCTGATGGAGCAAGGATGTTGCACATGGGCCGATATGCCGTACGATCCGGCACCAAAAGGTTGTTTCCAGCCCGTGAGCGTTATGACCCGGCAACGAGCGTTGCGCGGCAGCGTGGCCATGCCGTTAAGGGTAACGCCTTGGGAACTGGATCAGCTCCGGGACCACCTTGCCAAAGGCACACCCATCGCATTCGCAATGGGCATCGATACCGCGTTCAAATACGGCGGTAGGCGGGCTGCGATCACCGGCACACCATTTTCGTGGCACCCGACGTGCGCTGGTTCAATGCCGGGAAGCCACGCGATGTTGGCCGTGGGCTACGACGATGCCGATAGCACCCTTCTGGTGATGAATTCCTGGGGACCCGATTGGGGCGAAGGCGGGTTCTGCCGGCTTCGCTACGATGTCTTCGGTTGCCACGTGACCGAGGCGTACATCGCCCGTGACCCGCTGCCTCCGCCGGCCATGCAGGGCGAGCCGGAATTCGTGTTGGACAAGGTCTCCGAGCGTAGAAAAGTGCGCGCTAAATTGAAACCAGGCGAAACCACGAGTATAGATGGTTTGACGCTGGGCTTGGCCCAACACGAGCCAGAACAGGAACGGGTAGCATTGGTCGTGAGCAACAACCATGCATCGCTTCCTGTCGAGGCTTTGGATCTGAAGGAGGACGAGCCCGTGCGGTTCTTCAACGGCGATGACCTGGTAACAGTGACCTACACCAAGGCCAGCCGAAAACAAGATGTGCGCCGTACAAGGGCGCACATCGTTGCTAGGGTGGAGGCAAAGGGCATCGACCCATGTGTGGAGCGGGCTATTTCACAGGCCGATCGTATCCGTTCGGCTCGAGCTTCGCTTCCGTGACCGCATCAGTGGCTTCGTCCGCGAAGCCATCGCCGGTCCTTTTCTTCGTCAACGTGAAAGGGTATTGCGTCCCGTTCACGGTCATGGCCACCTCCGTACTCCACGTATCGCTATTCACATCGTCATCGCTGTACCAGACCTCCCAGTACTCGGTCTGCGCACTTCGCGTTCCGGGGTCGGTCGTGGTCATCACCTTCATCATATTGTACTTCTCGCTTCCAGGCGTTTTCCAACTACCCGTGGTCTTCGTATCCACCATGGTACCGGCCGGTGTTTGATAACCGAAGACCATACCGTACACCCCGGGGTTCGAACTGGGGAGCATGCCCGCCACGACAACGTTATAGCCTTGCGGGATGTTCTTCGGAAGGGCCATGATGGTCGGGATGGTCGCTTTGAGGTTGGACGGGAGCGTGGTGCCCAAAGGAGTTTGTCCGAGAATGGTGCTGAATGCCATCGTAGTGGGGATTTAGGGAGTTAGTGGATCAGTTACATGAACGAAGCTAGACCTATGATGCCCCGAATGCAATACCCACAAAGGGTGGATCCTCAAATGCGCACGTGTTGAGCGGGCGAATGCAAAAGGCTCAGCGTCCAACTACGTGCGGCATGTGCACTTGCGATGCAACGGCGTATTCAGTTGAGGAAGAAGCAGCCCTATTCCCCATGATCGGGGAGGATCCGCTCACTTAGAACAACGCTTTGAAGGGGGATCACCATCGGCATGGATATGGACAGAACTACAGTATGCGAACATTACCCCTGATCCTGATCGCCGGTGTGTTGATCACCACCAGCTGCGTATCCAAGAAGAAATACAGTGCGGCAACCTCGCACGTACAGCAACTGCGCGCGGACAGTGCAGCCTTCGAAGACCAACTGCACGGGCTGCGTGCACAGGTCTATGGTCTCTCCGACAACGCGAAGCTCACCGCTGAAGAATTGGCCGAACGCAAACGCGAGTTGGCCATGAAGGACGCCGAACTCCAGGAGAAAGCGAAGCGCATGGATGATCTGGATCGTCGGTTGAAAGCACAGACCGATGCGATGACCAGCTTGCGACAGAAAGTAGCCGATGCCTTGGTGAACTTCAAAGCAGAGGACCTCACGGTGTCCATGCGTGACGGCAAGGTCTATGTGTCACTTTCAGAGAAACTACTGTTCCCAAGTGGCAGCGCAGCCGTGGAGCCGAAAGGCAAGGAAGCTTTGGGAAAATTGGCAGTCGTCATGAACAGCAATAGTGACATCAGCATGATGGTGGAAGGTCACACGGACAGCATCCCCATCAACAAAGCACGCTTCAGCGATAATTGGGACCTGAGCACTGCGCGGGCAACCAGCATCGTGCGCATCCTGATCAGTGCTGGACTGGACCCGCACCGGGTGACGGCCGCAGGCCGCAGCGAATTCGTACCCATCGCGGACAACAGCACGAAGGAGGGTCGCCAGAAGAACCGTCGCACCGAGATCATCCTGATCCCGAAGCTGGAGGAACTCTACGAAACGCTCGGCCG
This sequence comes from uncultured Bacteroidota bacterium, assembly GCA_902826215.1. GTDB lineage: Bacteria > Bacteroidota > Bacteroidia > Flavobacteriales_F > PHOS-HE28 > PHOS-HE28. The sequence goes on along the minus strand of CADEDY010000002.1, from coordinate 369,567 downwards.
AGGAACGGCCTCCACCCCAACACCCTAGATCATGAAACAGGTCAACGATAGAAGTCATGTGCGACCGATAAGCGTGGCCGACCGGTTTCGGACGGATCTGCACCACCGGAGCACCCTCATCAACGAACTGTATTTCCTTCACCAGCGTACGGCTTCGTTGATGTCATCCATCGCAACACGGGAAACACACCGCCCGCTGCGCGATCTCCTGCAGGATCAAACGGTCGTTGACCAGTACATCGCAGGTCGCTTGCGATCCGTTGCCAGCGAACATGGCATGCCTCCTGGCCCGAGTGCCAACCTTTCCAGCACCGCCGTTCTCGAAGAAGTCCGACACACTGATCGCGATCGATCGATAGCGCACCAACGCCCAATAGCATTGCGGAATGCGCTACGGTCGCTGCGGCTGCACGCGATCCGATCATGGAGTGAATTGTTGGACGCACTGGACGACGACCATCAGAGCGGGCTACGAAAAGAAATACTCACACTACAGACCTTAGAGGCGGATCAGTACCGTGCACTTTCGAAGTTCGGTCATTCGGACCAAAGCGGAGCACCATGGTGACCGAACTCCGTTCATTCGAGCGCTATCACCCGCAGTGAACTCGTCCGCCCCGGAATACGCACCTGGACATGGTACACTCCTGAAGCCAGCGCATTGCCCAAGCGCAGGTCGATGATGGTTCGTGCGCTGATGCGTTGCTGTTGTACCAGTTGGCCGGTGGCGTTGAAAAGGCTCACCATGCCCGCATCATCCAGTACCTCCTTGCTCCGTAGCGCAATGGTACCATCGACGGCGAAACCTACCAGACCAAGCTCATCCGACCGTTCATCCGGAACGCCTGTGGTACCGGGCGTGAACTGCCACAACGCATTGGAAGAGAAGTTGCCGCCGCTCGTGATGCTTTGGCCGAACACAAGAAAGCCCTTTGTACCAATGGAGAAGAGCGAGCCATTGGCGATACGGTCCGTTGGGAGGATGGCGTCCTGTATCCATTCGTCATTTGCGCCGTCGTATCGGAAAAGCTGTTTGCCACCACCTGAGCCGCCGACGTTGAAGACGTATCCCACATTCTCCACTGCCGTGGCGCTGCTTTGATCGGACACGGGAAAAATATCAGCCACTTGTGTCCAGCCATCAGCGATCGGATCGTACTCCCACCAATCACCATACACACCGCTGAAGACACCTGCGCCCATTCCGAGATAACCCATGCCATTCGCAGAGAAAGCACATTGAGCCCTTCGATCCTCGCCGGGGAAGGACGCTACCGTACTCCATGAATTGGTGGAACCATTGAAGGCATATACGTTGTTCGTTCCGTTCTCAGGACCGATGTAGTAGGTATCCCCGACAACGAAGCCATGCGAATAGGCGAATCCGATACCGGGTACATCTTCGTGCTGCACCCAACTGTTGGTCAATGGGAGGTATTCGTACACGGTTCTTGTGAACTGGATGAACGGTGATCCGAAAGCGAAGAAGATCCGTTCACCGATCGTGAAGGCATCCATGCCTTCACGCACGCCGCCGGGGTAGTCCGGTATGGTCGTCCAAGTGTCGGTAGCGAGTTCATAAGCGTACATATCGGCCACTGTATTGTTGGTTCCGGAGAATTGCAACCGACCGCCACCAGCGTATCCATGCGTGGAATTACCGGTCGCGGCGGCCCAGTAACGGCCTGCAGCCGGCACGCTTTCCATTTGCTCCCACTGGGCTTGGCCATGGAGCATGGAGGTAACGAAGAAGAGCAGTGTGGGGAAGAGTGTTCGCATGTCGTTGGGTCTTGATCACAAAGAGCGGCGATCCCCGAACCATCCACAATAGAACCTTGGTTATAGATCCAAGCTTCCATGGACAGATCGAAAAGGATCGTGGAATGATCGGGGCGCGAACGCACGATCCGTTGCGGATCCTACACACACGCGAAGTGGATGACCCCGTACAGCCCGCTTTCAACAGTGCTTGACGGAAATGGCACGATGCATGGGACCACAACATGCAAATACGAAAAACCATGAACAGCACGAACGACAAGATCAAAGGGAACTGGAACGAACTGAAAGGAAAACTCAAGCAGGAGTATTCCAAGCTCACCGACAATGACCTGATGTACGCAGAAGGCAAGGAGGATGAATTGCTCGGTCGCCTGCAGAAAGGCTTGGGCAAAACGAAGGATGAGGTGAATACCATCATCGATCGTTTGAGCACCACAGAAACTACGAAAGCGTAATACACGGCTTCTGAACAACGGCCCGATGGAATGATCCATCGGGCCGTTCTCATTTCTGGTCCATGTTACCGGGGGTTCTCGATCGGGGAAGAGCATCCCCAGGCTCAGTTCGAGAAGGTCCACACCTCCGCAACCTCCGGCAACCTGCTGACAAAGCGATCAGTGATCACAAAGCCCTTACCCACAATGTATTCAGTGACCATTCGAGAGGAACACGCGCCATGCTTCCCAACGGGGTGAGGTTCGCATGGCCCAACGCTTGCTTAAGCTCCATTGAACCAACTCCAAGTAAACATGAAGACGTCCACATTCAAGAACCTATCCCTGTTAACGGTTGCCGTAACGCTCACCACCGTCATGGCAAGCTGCGGCGACAGCACCGAACACCGCGATGCTGACGCCATGGAAAGCACGCACATGAATTCGACCGATACGTATGTGGATGGCCACGCTGCGGAAGTGCGCGATGGTGAAACCACCCAGAACGAGATGATGCGCGATAACGGCACCACCATGATGGACGGCAACGAGATCATGATCAATGGCAGCGCAGTCGGCACTCCAGCCTATGACGAACGCTATGCTGCAAGCAAGGATGTGCGTGGCTATCGCGCCATGTTGATGGCCGAATTGGAGACCATTCGTATGCGCCTCAACGATGGCACCAGGGACGAAATGGCCACAAAGAAGGATAAGGAGCGCGCCGCAGACCTGGCCCAAGGTCTGGAGCGTATGGATCGCCTGATCGTCGCCGTTGAAGAATCGGATGACCCTACCTGGACCAACATTCGCAGTAGCACGCTGAAGGAAGCTTCAGAGGTTCGCGTTTGGGCCAACGAGCACGGCTACAAACTGAACGCCTGAGCATACGCCCCTTCCTGCTCAGGAACGTAAGAAGCACTTGGCCATCCGGTCAGGTGCTTCTTCATTCGTGATCGGGCGCAAACTATCTTCACCCGATGGAATTTCGCGCGCTGCTCATGGCATTCAGCCTTGCCTTCGCCGCTACTGGCGTGGCACAGGTCACTCCCGAACCACCCCCTCCGGACATCTTACACGAAGGGACGATAGAGCTGGTTCCAGAGACCCAGGCTGAGCCGCAGATCTTCACGATCGTGGAAGAGATGCCGGAAGTCCCTGGTGGTCATGAAGCGATGTTGACCTACATTCAGAAGAACCTGCACTATCCTGGACCCGAGCGCGAAGCGGAGGTAGAAGGCAAGGTCTTCGTGACCTTCGTTGTAAATAAGGATGGGGCACTTCGGGATGCCAAAGTGCTGCGGGGCGTTCCCGGCGGTCCGGGGCTCGATAAGGAAGCCTTGCGGTTGGTGCGCGAGATGCCGAATTAGATGCCCGGTAGACAGCGAGGTCAAGCTGTGGCCGTCCAGTACACCCTGCCTTTCCAGTTCAGGTTGGATCGATGGGTCCTTCTTGAACTTGGTACCCGTTGACAAAAGATCCACTCCACAGAACCTTTCGATCGCGCTGTAACCTTTCCCTAACTTCTGCGACTATCCCAGCAGAATCCCCGGATCGTGTCCAACGCCAAACAAACCGAATTCATGCAAGCGTACGCGAAGTGCCACGAGCCCTTCGTGCGGTATTGCTCGGCGCTGGCCTATGGAAAGATGGATGCCCAGGACCTGGTACAGGACGTGTTGCTGAGCACCTTCCACAAGTACGAGTCCATTGAGAAAAAGGACCAGTTGCTGCATTACCTGGTGCGCGCCGCTCGGAACAGGGCCATCAGCGTCTGGCGGATCCAACGACGCAGCGAAGCCATCTGCGAAAAGCAAGCCGAACGGCTGAAGGAACGGGGCGCCACGGCAGAGATGTTGGTGGATGTGAAGATCCTCTACACCACCCTGGATCGACTGCCCAGCGACCAGCGTGAAGCGTTGGTGCTCTTCGAAGTATCGGGCTTACCCATGGCCGAGATCGCGGAGATCCAGAACTGCTCGGAAGGAACGGTGAAGACCCGGGTGAGCCGTGCTCGCGCCAAGGTCCGTGGCCTGCTTGACGGCCGTGCACAAAGCACCACCCCCGAATTGTTGAACGCATTCAAGACCCTTCTGCTATGAACCCGCAAGACGCCACCGACAAGGCTTTCGCACTGCTGCGGGAACTGCCTGCAGAGGTATCCATCGAGCAAGTAGGATCCATGGTCGCCGCGTTCCCGCTTCTGCAACCGACCGGCTCATGGCTCAGTCACATCAACCTCAATTCCATTCTCATGACCACCGCAGGCACACTCCTCATCGGTAGCACCGCCTACCTGCTCACGGCCACGGAACCAGCGCCCGCTGCCACCCGTTTCGATATGCCTGAACCCAAGGTGGAGCTCGTTGCCGCACCTGTTGCAGTTGAACCGGATGCCGTAGTATGGACAGCACCCGCAGTGGTCAAGAAGGCACCACCACTTACCTTGACCACGACTACGCCCGGCGAACCCGAACCCCAAGCGGCGACCCAACCGCCAACCGAACCCGAACCGGCTGAACCAACGCCCGCATCGACCCCAACATGGACCAGCGACTCAGGAAAGCACTACGATCTGAGTGGTTTTTCCGGCATCCACGTCAACGGTGCCTTGGATGTGGAGATCACCCAAGGCCCCTTCGATGTGCATGCAGAAGGCGACGATGACGTGTTGAAGGTACTATTGATCTCAACCGACGGTAAGAAACTCATGATCAGCGGTGGGTCCAGCAGAGGATCCAGCGGCAAACGATCATGCGGCAGTGTGGCCACGGTTCACGTGCGTATGCCGGAGATCGAACGGATCCAACTCATGGGATCAGGCGATGTGCATGTTGAGGAATTCACGAACATGCGTGCCGTACAACTCGATCTGAACGGCTCCGGGGCCATCCATTTCGTTTCGTTCAAAGGCCTCAACACCTTGCAAGCGAACCTCGTTGGGTCCGGCGAGATCCTGGGCACCGAAGCTTTGGTAACGGGCACCACGCGCATCGAACTTTCGGGCAGCGGGGACATTCGCCTTGAAGGTCGCACGGAAGAAGTCATCGTAGCCGTCGTCGGCTCCGGTGATGTGGTCCTCAGCGATTTCGAAGCGCTGAAGTGCAACGTTCAAGTAAGCGGCTCGGGTGATGTGTACACGAATTGCACCGGCACGATCGATCAAGCCGTGATGGGCAGCGGCGAGGTTCACGATGAGGGATATGACCGGCGCGGAAGCAGAAGGGAGCCGCCTCCGAACAGCTACTGAACAAAGCTCGAGTGATCTGGCACAGCAACTCGAACAACAACACACGTCAAACATGAAAGGTGCACTCTTCCTCCTGGCCGCAGCGATCGCAGTTTCAGCAACACCCCTACCCGATGCCAGAGTACCCACCGGCACCTATGGCGTGTGCGGTGGAGGTGCAGCATTCAACTCCGCACACCTCGCCTTGGTACTGAACGGCGATGGCACGTTCCATTGTTTGAACAACCTGGATCGCGAAGAACACGTGGATGTGCGCGGCCAATGGAAAGTTCGGGGTCGGCAAGTGGAACTTCAAGCCGAAACACCCAAAGGAACGTGGCGTGAACGATACACACTGGACCGGGGCAACCCCTGCCTCAGGAGCCGCCAAGGCTTGCTTTTCTCCAGGTTGTGCCTTTGTGCTTCATGCCGTTGAGCCACGGTTGGAACTGTGCTCTGTGGCTCATTGTGAAGAGAAGCCTCTATCGCGCTTTTCGCGGTTGACCAGAAGGTTGTATTCGTCCTTCCTTGGCTCGTTCCGTGATCCTACTTTAGGGCCTTGGAAGAGAGTTGCATCGACCTGGCGGATCTGGGTCGTTTGTTCAAAGGTGAACGGTTGCGTGTAACGCAATGGAACCAACTCTACTTGGAGGAGTCGCCGACCTACTTTACCCTGCTATCCGATAGCCTTGCGGCAGGAGACACCAACGGTCTCGCTTCGGCAGCGCACGAACTTCGACCGCAAGCCCATTACCTCGGCTCGGAGCGGATGCTTCAATTGCTCGTCGCCGTTGAAGAACGCGCAAGAATGGAAGGCGCAGCATCGTGTAGAATGCCCGTAGAGGAGCTTCTGGAACTGAGCACGAGTATCAATGTGGAACTCCTTGCCATGACCCGCTCGACCACCTGAAGAACTGGTGGAAATACGAGGTGCTGTTCCGATACACACGGGCGATCTTTACCCGATGATCCATTTGGCACTCGCCGACGACCAACGATTGTCCGCAAAGGACTGGCGATGTTGCTCAGCGGTTTGGCCGGCGCCCGTGTGGTTCTCGAGTGTGCCAACGGCCAAGAACTGCTCGATGGCTTGAAAGAGACCAAGGTCAGCATTGTGCTGCTCGATCTAGAAATGCCCGTGATGGATGGCATGGAAACCATGCGGCGCCTCCGGATCGAGCACCCGACGGTGAAGGTGATCGTCTTGAGTACGCATGATGAAGAAAAGTTCATCACGCACTTGATGGTACTGGGCGCGAATGGCTACATGCTGAAGAGCGCTGAGCCGGACGAGATCGATCTGGCGATCCGTTCCGTTGCGGAAAGTGGATTCTACCTCAGCGATGAAGTGAACAAGGTGCTGCTGCACGGCTTGGTGAAGAAGAAGCAAGTGAGCCCCACCTTCAACGACATCGACCCGCTGAGCGAACGGGAGCTGGAAGTGCTCCGCGCCATTTGCCAAGAGCAGACCACCGCAGAGATCGCCGCTAGGATCTTCGTGAGCCCGCGCACCGTGGAGTTCCAACGGAACAACCTGTTGCTGAAGACCGGGGATCGCAACATCGCAGGTCTCGTGGTATATGCCATGACCAAAGGCATCCATACGCCGTAACGATGTGATCCGTAAGCGTACTGTTGCCGATCCTTTTGCTATGCGCGCAAAGTGTATCGGCGCAGTTCGACACCCTTTCGCTTCCTTTCCGCGCCATCACCATCGAGGATGGCCTGTCCCAGGGAATGGTGAACCACTTCACCCAGGACAGGTATGGCTTCATGTGGTTCGCCACGATGGACGGGTTGAGCTGCTATGACGGCTACGACTTCACCGTGTAACGCCACTTCCGAGGTCATGCGCCTCAATGCGCAACCACGATACGCTTGACAGCACCTCCGGGAGTTCCATAGGTGTACACCCCAGCTGCGAGATCATGCGTTGATACGTTCACCAAAGCAACATTCGCGGCCACGGGCACTTGGACGACGGCACGTCCACGAAGATCACGGACATACAGCACACTCCCGGAGAATTCCGGGGCAAGGCCGATGGTGACCTGCTCGTTCGCAGGCACGGGGAACGCATCGCCAACACCCAAGTAGCGATCCGATTCCTCCATTCCTACCGTAGCGCCTCCATTGGCCGAAACGCTTCGGGCCTGATGGACGATACCGCCCGCTTCACTTACAAAAGCCACGATGATAAGGTCATCCAAGGTCCATGAAGGATCCAAGGAAAACGAATAGCTACGTTGCACCAGATCGCCCACATTCGTGGCGGTCACAGGATCACCTGCCAATGGCGTGATCAGCTCGCGCAACACATTGCGATGGTCGTAGCTGGGTTGGTTGCCGTTCACATAGTCCGTTTGCCAGCCGATGATATGATCCTGCGTCAATGCAACGTGGATCCGATCATCGCCTACAGGACCATCATCCGTGTAATACAACTCGACATCAACCGTAATGGTATTGCTGCCAGCATCGAAGGTGGATCGCGCGCCGATATTCACCGGTGAGAATTCTCCAAGCACACCGGTGATGGAACTGTTCCAACCCGAAGCACCTTGCAACCCTTGGCGGTCGATCATCCCTTGCGGCTGGAACTGAACATTGAACTGATCCCAGAGCGCTTCACCGTCGGTCGTGCGGAAGTCCGGTTGTGATCCAGAAGGCGTGGCCAAGCTCCCACCATGGATATTGATGCGGACAAGATCTTCTCCGTATTGCGAAGCGAGTTGGTTGGAAACAGCAGAAGCAGCAGGACAATTCCCGCAATGAATGGCGGTGAACTTCTCGAGCAACGCCGTGCGCGGTTCAGGTTGAGTGGAAACCAGATCCTGAGCGTGAGCGAGGGTAGATAACGCGAAGACGCTGATCAAGAGAAGTCGTGCGGTCATGTGTGTTTCTTTCTATGAGGAAAATTTACCTTGGAGTTATCCAGCAACTGTCACAAAAGCAACACGATCGTGCAGTGCATGACGGTCGTTGTCAGTCCCGAATCCTGACACACGAGTGCCACGTACTCTTGGCATCGCACCCTTGAATGAAGAAAGCCCCCATTCCTGAGGGCTTTCCTGAACGAAGAGAACGGTTCAACAGAACTCGTCGTACGCCATCTGGAGGTTCTCCGCGATCATCTCGGCACTGCGACCTTCGATGTGGTGACGCTCCAAGAAGTGCACGAGTTTACCATCCTTGAACAACGCCATGGCGGGGCTGCTAGGTGGATAAGGCAGGAAGTGCTTGCGTGCTTGATTGGTGGCATCGGTGTCGACACCGGCGAAGACGGTAACCAGATGAGCTGGGCGCCTTGCACCTTGCAAGCTCATTTTGGCACCTGGACGGGCAGCACCAGCGGCGCAACCGCAAACACTGTTCACCACGCAAAGCACAGTGCCTGCTTGGGTCAATGCCTTGTCCACTTGATCGGGGGTCTGCAATTGTTCGAAGCCGGCCATGGTCAGGTCGGTCTTCATGGGGGCAACGAGTTCTGGGGGATACATGGTTCGAAAGTGCGCACGCCTTCTGGTATGGGGCGGCTGCGCGGTACAAATTTAGGGAACTCGAGCACCCAGACCTTTCGTCGCTCAACTTCAAGCAATAACCTTGCTGGCGATGTCCACGAAGATCGAAACATGGTTCGATGCGCTGCCCGAAGAATGGCAAACACCCGCGCAGCGGATACGTGAGCTGCTCATGGAAGCTGCACCGAACATGAAGGAGGAATGGAAATACAAGACACCATTCTATGGCAACGGCCGGTGGATGTGCTACTTGTCCCTTCAAAAAGAACAGCTCGTCCTGGGCTTCGTTGAAGGCGTTCACCTCTTGGATCCCGATGGTCTTTTTGCGAGAACGGACCACAAGTTGATCCAACACTATCTACCACCGACCTCAGGGAAATTGCCCGAAGCGGCGTTGCGCCGGTTGATCGCCGAGGCCGTGGAATACAACATGGAAGTTCTTGCCTTGCGTAGAAAGAAGAGACTCCGTTAAAGCGCCCGCTTCCGTTTGAAGAACGCCTTGAGAAGATCGCTGCACTCCGCTTCGAGCACGCCGCCGGTCACTTGGGTCTTGGGGTGCAACAGTGAACCACCGATGCGCCGGTAGCCGGCCTTCTCGTCGAACGCACCGAACACGATGCGCCCTATTTGCGACCAATGCAGGGCTCCTGCGCACATCACACACGGCTCTAGGGTTACGTATAGCGTGCACTCCTTCAGGTACTTGCCACCAAGATGTTCCGCTGCCGCGGTGATGGATTGCATCTCCGCATGCGCGGTCACATCGTTCAATCGTTCTGTGCGGTTGTGCCCGCGTGCAATGATGCGATCCGCGCACACGATCACCGCACCAACGGGCACCTCATCCACCTTGAAGGCCTGCTCGGCTTCCTTCAAGGCTTGGCGCATGAAATGCTCGTCCCCATTCTGAATGATCATGCGGTGATGGACAAGAGTGCGTGGTTCGGAATGAAGTGCCGCGTTCGCATCGATCAATTCGTTGCCACGGACTCGGCATGCACCGCGTCGGCTTTCTCCAGCACATTATCACTACCGGCCTTCAGGTCCTTGATGTTCAGCTGAAGGGTGCGTCGCCCATTCCATTCGTTCTCTTCCAACGTGTAGAGGACACTGAACGGAATGCCGCGTTTCACCTCTTCGTAGTGCGCACCCGATCGGAACCCGATGGCATCGAACGACGGCCCTTGCTGACCGGCCATCCGCAGGCTCATCTTCAAATGGTCCTCACCAACGATGCGCGCGCTGCCCGTGTCCACCACGCCGCGCGTCAGGAACACGGGCTTCATGTTCCCCGGTCCATACGGCGCCATATGGTGCAGGATCCTCGCCAGTCCATCGGTGAGGTCTGTGAAGGCCACTTCCGCATCCACCTCTTCCTCGGGTACCCGCAGCGCGGGCGGCAGTGTCGCACGCACGACTGCTTCGAAGCGATCACGGAAAGCCGGAACATTCTCCAACGGCATGGTAAGGCCCGCTGCATACATGTGTCCGCCGAACTGTTGCAGCAGATCGCTGCACGCGTTGATCGCCTCGTAGACATCGAAGCCTCGTACACTGCGCGCAGAGCCCACCGCAAGGCCTTGACTTTCGGTCAGCACGATGGTCGGCCGGTAGTACTGCTCGATGAGTCGGGACGCCACGATCCCGATCACGCCTTTGTGCCATTGCTCGTTGAACACGACGGTGCTCCAAGAGGATCGGAGGAAGGGATCCGAAGCGATGCTATCCAACGCTGAGCGTGTGATATCCTTGTCCAGTTCCTGACGTGCCGTATTGTTACCATCAACCCGGACCCCCATGTGATCTGCTTGGGCCTGGTCCTTGGCGAGCAACAATTCCACCGCTTGTTTGCCATGTTCGATGCGCCCGGCCGCATTGATCCGTGGGCCAACGGTGAAGACCAACTCGGTCACGCCGAGCTTCTTCTTCACGTTCGCCATCTGCAACATCGTTCTGATGCCGGGACGCGGATCGTTGTTCACGCGCTTCAATCCAAAATGTGTGAGGATCCGGTTCTCGCCGGTCACCGGAACAATGTCGCACGCGGTGCTCACCGCGACCAGGTCCAACAAGGGTTCCAGTTCCAACGGATCCACGCCGTTGCGCTCGGCGATGCCTTGCACCAATTTGAAACCGATGCCGCAGCCGCTCAACTCCTTGAACGGATACGCGCAATCACCTCGCTTCGGGTCCAACACGGCGACTGCAGCAGGCAACGTGTCGCCCGGGCGATGGTGATCACAGATGATCATATCGATGCCGCGCTCTGCTGCATAGTCCACCTTGTCGATGGATTTGATACCACAGTCCAGCGCGATGATCAAGGTCACACCATCCTTCTTCGCATGATCGATGCCTTGGTTCGAAATGCCATAACCTTCGGCATAACGATCGGGAATGTAGAACGTGATATTGCCCGTGAACCGTAACAGGAAGGAATACACCAGAGCTACTGCGGTGGTGCCATCCACATCGTAGTCACCATAGATCATGATGCGCTCGTTGTCGCCCAACGCTTGCTCCACACGCTCCACGGCCTTTTGCATGTCGGCCATCAAGAAGGGATCATGCAGCTGATCCATCACCGGCCGGAAGAAGGCGGAAGCGGTTGCGTGATCGGCGATACCACGCTGTGCAAGTAACCGGGCCGCTACAAGCGGGCAGCGGTCATGGACCAAACCCTGAACGATCCGTTCTTCTGGCTGGGGCTTCAGTTTCCACCGTTTGATACGAGGCGCATCCATGCACCGAAGGTAACGGCCGTATCGGGATCGGAACACCGGCGTTCAACTACCCTCTTTCGCCAGCAGGTCCTTTGCGTTGTGCAGCGCTTCCTTCGCCTTCGCATCCAGCTCAGGCATCCGCAGGTTAAGCGCTTCGAGTTGTTCACGCACCAAACGCCCTACGATGGCGCGGCTCTCCCATTGATCATCGGCAGGGATCACGAACCACGGGGCATGCGCCACAGCGGTGGCGGCAATGGCATCCGCATAGGCTTCTTGGTAGGCGTCCCAATGGCCGCGCTCCTTCACATCGCCCATGTTGAATTTCCAATTCTTCTTGGGATCCTCGATGCGTTCCATGAACCGCTCTTTCTGCGCCGCTCGGCTCATGTGCAGGAAGAACTTCATGATGGTGACGCCCTGCCGAGCGAGGTGTGCTTCGAAATCGCGGATGGAAACGTAGCGCTCCTCCCAAAATTCCTGACCCACTTTACCAGGATCGGTGATGCCTGGGATCCGCTGACCCAAGAGGTACTCCGGATGCACCTTCACCACCAGCACCTCTTCGTAATGGCTGCGGTTGTGGATCCCGATCATGCCTTTTGCCGGGATCGCTTTCGCATGACGCCAAAGGAAATCGTGGGCGAGCTCCTCGCTGCTCGGCGCCTTGAAGCTCGTCACATGGCAGCCCATCGGGTTCACGCCCGTCATCACGTGCTCCACGCAACTGTCCTTGCCACCCGCGTCCATGGCTTGGAAGATCAACAAAAGCGCATGCGAATTACCGGCATACAGGACCTCTTGCAATTCGGCGATCCGAGCACGGTCCTTCTCCAAGGAGTCCTTCAATTCCTTCTTGCGCAGATCATCCCCCAGGTCCGTGGGCAGGCGGTCCAGATCGATCGGACCCGGTTCACGAAAACAGACGGTAGGCAGGTCGAGGTATTTCATGGCGATCAGGAAAGGAGCACAAGTATAGCGGCATCGGATCCGTCCCTTTTCCCATCTTGCGCATCCTTATCCACGCCCATGCGACCGACCCATTTCATGCTGCTCGCTTTTTTCCTGAGCAGTTGTGCCTCTGTGCTCAATGGCGGTGGCAGCAGCATGGAGATCACCTCCGACCCGCCTGAAGCCACGGTTTTCGTGAACGGGAACCAACGGGGTACAACTCCATTCAGCTATAACTACGACCCGGCCGATGGCACCGAGGTGATGTTCGAATTGCGCAAGAACGGATACAAGCCCACGACCTTCTCCATGCGCCCGAAAATGGACAACGGTGTGCTCTTCGCGGATGCGATGCTGTTGGGCATTCCGTACATCGCCGACCGCAAGAGCCCTGCCTTGTATGAGATGCGCACCGGTTCGTTCCGGGCCAACTTGTACAAGGAGATGGATCCGGATCAGCAGCGTTTCCTTGTTCCTGTTTCTTCCGTTGCCTTGTCCTTGGGTGATCGGCCGGATCTGGGCACCCTGAAGACCGCTCCGATAAAGACGGGTAAGGATGGTGTGTTCCAGGACCTGAACTATACGGATGGCCTTTCCAGCGCCGTGCTCGCTGGGCTGAAGGATTCGTGGATGGACGCCCGTTCAGTGCGGTCCGGGACCACGAAGAGCGAAGAACTGGTGCAGCGGGCCAAGCTGGTTCTGGTTCCCGAAGTGGAAAAACTGCACGCCACCCTGACCGGTGAGCGCAGAAAGGTCTACGGGCCGATCGAACTGGCGGTGCGCTGGAAATTCATGAGCGGCTTCAAGGGCGATAGCATCCTGTTCGAACGCCGGACCACCACCATTTACGATGCTTCTGGCGACCATGCCGATCAGGCCTTGTCCGATGCTTTCCGCCATGCCGCAAGGCGCCTGGTAGAGGACCCGGACCTGCCCGCTGCGGTATCATCGGCATACGGCACCGGACTTGCTCTTTCCAAAGGAAGCGCTCTGGACCTCCAGAAACCGAAACCGATCACCTTCGAAGGGCGCAAGGATATGCTATCAGCACTGGTCAAAGCGGTGGTCACGATACAAACGGAACGCGGGCACGGCAGCGGATTCCTGATCACTAATGACGGGTACCTTCTCACCAACCAACACGTGGTGGAAAAGGAAAGTGTGGTGAAGGTGAAGTTCGAACAGGGCTTCACCTTGGATGCACAGGTGATCAAGACCAACCCCGATTTCGATCTCGCGCTGCTGAAAGTACAGGCCACCGACCTACCAGCGCTCACCATCGGCAACGATGCGGGCCTCATGCTCGGTGAGGAGATCTTCGCCATCGGCACACCCATGGAAACCAGCTTGGGGCAAAGCGTTGCACGCGGCATCCTCAGTGGCCGCCGCGAATTGGAAGGCCGCAACTACCTGCAAACGGATGTGAGCATCAACCCCGGGAACAGCGGTGGGCCGTTGATCGATGAGACCGGGCAAGTGATTGGTGTGGCTACCATGAAGATCTCCGGGAAGGGTCTCGAAGGACTCGGTTTCGGGGTGCCCATCTCCGTTGCATTGGAAATGCTCAACATCGCCTTAGCACCATGAAGAAGCGCGCAGCACTTCTCTTCGTGATGGCGACATTCTTGGTATCAACGCTGCACGCGCAATGGGGCATCCGTTATGTACTTCCGCAAACAGAAGCAGTGACCAAGGCAGGCCCGTTCGACCTCTGGCTCATCGGCCTGGGCTTCGACTTCGACCTCAGCGATCGCACCAGCTGTGGAGTGGATCTGATGATCGATACGAATTGGGACCCGTACGGCAAGAGTCGAGAGACAGCCACCTCCGGTTCTACATACGGTACCGACTACTACTACGAAAAGCTCAAGGTCTACGGCATCCAGTACCGTTCCCAGTACCATTTCTCGGACAACGACGGAACCTCGGTCTATTTAGGCAGCTTTTTCGGACTTCGATATGTGCGACAGACCGTAACGGGCGACATCATCACCGGGTCCAGCCAATACTCTTACTCGACAACGGAATTCATTGATAAGGGCAGTGGCGTCATTTTCCCGGTCGGCCTTCGACTAGGGGTGCGGGGTGGATTGGATGCCGGGTTTGCTGATCTGTACGTGGGTGTGGGCTATGCACTCGGTAGCGGTGATGCCTTGACCAAGGCACCGTACCTCACTGAGGAAAGCGAGCTTTCTCCACTCAACCTCCAGATCGGCCTGGCGATCGGCTTCGGTCACTGAGCAATTGGTCAGAACGTAACAAAGCCCTCACTTTCGTAAGGGCTCCGTTACCTGAGGGCTTCAGCCTTCAAGCAGGGCGAACGCGACAGTTGTCTAACGGTATCCGTTGATGTATGCATTGGCGATGATCTCGCTTTCGCGGATCAGCCCTTGCACGATCTCTCGGATCACGTCATTCAGCTGTTGTTCCGTGTATCGTTCCAGGTTGTTGTACACGTGCGTTTTGCGCTTGCTGCTTTTGATGAAGGCTATCTTATCCTTCTTCGTCATGTGGCCTTCTACGGTGACCCCGGGTAAAAGGATCCAAAGAGCCGTGAAAAAGGTCAGAAAGCCTTGCTGGGCGCAGGTGCGTTTGCTCCGGGTCAGGCCCGGTTTGATCCGCACGAACACGTGATACGCGCTCTCCTCAAGCCAACTTCCCGGTCTGTAGCATACGCAGCTCGTTCAGGGCCCGCAAGGTGCGCATATAGCGCTCCACATCACCGGTCAACATCAGTCGCTTGGCTTGGCGCTTCAAGTTCAGGTAGGCTTCTTTGGGGGTAAGCATGGCAGTTCGGTTCTGGTCTCTGATAGGATAACAGCCAAGCGGCGTGCCAAAGTGTGTTGGGGAGGCGTTCTGAGTACTCATCACCGTCCGTCCGGATGGAGCGGAGATCCGGTTCCAATTGACCAAAGAGCGAAAGAAGTAGCCTCACCTCCTATCTTCGCTGCCGATGCACCGAGGCGCCTACCTTGTGGGAGTGGCAGGAGGCAGCGGGTCCGGCAAGACCACGCTGGTGCGCGCGCTGCGCGATGCCTTGCCCGAAGGCATGGTGTGCCAGGTATCCCAGGACGATTATTACCACCCGAAGGAGGACCAGGCGGTGGATCCCAATGGCAAGGTCAACTTCGACCTGCCTACTGCGGTGGACATGGATGGCCTTGCCGCCGACCTGCGCAACCTGGTGGCCGGTGAGCCGATCTACAAGAAGGAATACACCTTCAACCAAGAAGGCAAGGAGCCGCAGCTGATCGAGCTGCGCCCGGCACCTGTGATCCTGGTCGAAGGCCTTTTCGTGCTGCACCACGAGGCTGTGCGCGAGTTGTTCGACCTGCGGATCTTCATCGATGCGAGCGAGGGCGCCCAACTGGACCGTCGCCTGAAGCGCGATGCGAAGGAACGCGGGTACGGCACGGAGGATGTTCTGTACCAATGGCAGCACCACGTGCTCCCCGCCTACCGCAACTACCTGCTCCCCTATCGTCACCTGTGCGATCTGCACGTGGTCAACGAAAGCGGCTTCGACCGCGCTGTGCACGTACTGCGCGACCACCTCCTACAGACCGCTGGTGTGGTGGAGCCGATCGATCTTCAAGGATTGTAGAGCCGGTGCTGCCGGATGTAGCTGTGGACCGCGGGTGAGATGCGGTCCTCGACTGGACGCCAAGCCTTGATATCGGCGCGTACTTGCGTGGAGGAGATCGGCAACAACGGTGCATCCGCCACCAAGCGCACACCCGGATGGCCGTGGTAGATGGTAGCCGCTAAATGCTCCTTCACCCCTTGCCGCGGATAGACCAATAGCGGATGGTGCTCCAGGATCTCCTCCGGGTCCTTCCACGTGTGAAAGGCCGCGAGGTTATCACTACCGATGATCAAGGAGAACTCGTGATCGGGCCATCGGTGGCGCATGAAGCGGAAACTGTCCGCCGTATAGTTCGGTTTGGGCAGGTCGATCTCGAAGCCGCTGGCCATAAGACCATCCTTGCCTTGCACGGCGAGGCGCACCATGGCCAAACGATGCTGATCGGGGCTCAACGGCCGGTCCTTCTTGAAAGGATTCTGCGGCGTGACCACCAACCAGACCTGATCCAGTTGGCAGGCGGTGCGCATGTGTTCCGCGACGGCCACATGTCCATTGTGCGGAGGGTCGAATGTTCCGAAAAGGCAGCCGATCTTCATGAGGCGAGGAAGCGTTTCACTTGCTCATAGGCTTCTTGACAGGCGTGCTCGAGCGTGTCGTTCACCACGATGGTATCGAAGCGTGGGGCGAAGGTCATTTCGTGTGCGGCTTTGTCCACCCGTTTACGAAGGCTCTCGGGCGTTTCGGTGTTGCGGGCAAGCAAACGCTGTTCCAAGACCTCCACGGAAGGAGGACTTACGAAAACACTCAAGGCACGGTCACCGAAAACCTCCTTGAGATGCAGGCCGCCCACGACATCCACATCGAAGATGGCGCTGTTGCCCTCGGACCAGATGCGATCGATCTCGCTTCGCAAGGTGCCGTAGTACTGGCCGGGATAGACCTCTTCCCACTCCACGAACGCATCGGCGTCGATCCGGTGTTTGAATTCCTCCGGTGTGATGAAGAAGTAGTCCTGGCCGTCCACCTCATAGCCTCGCTTGGCGCGGCTCGTGGCACTTACGGAGAAGGCCAACCGCAATCCTTTGGCAAGCAAACTGCGCACGATGGTCGTCTTGCCGGCTCCGCTGGGCGCTGAAATGATCACACACTTTCCGCTCTCCATCACAACACGTTCAGCACCTGCTCCTTCACTTTCTCCAACTCGTCCTTCATCATCACCACCACTTGTTGAACGGCGGCATCGTTGGCCTTGGACCCGAGCGTATTGATCTCGCGACCCATCTCTTGCGCAATGAACCCGAGCTTACGGCCCTGTGGTTCGTCATGACCCATGGTCTCGTGGAAATAGGTGCAATGTGAACGCAACCGCACCTTCTCCTCGGTGATGTCCATCTTCTCCAGGTAGAAGATCAGCTCTTGCTCGAAGCGGTCCTGATCTACCTTGGCTTGCAACTCGGCGAGCTTGGCGTGCAGCTTCTCCCGTGTCCGTTCGGCGCGACCCACGTCCATGCCTTCTGCTTCTTGCAGTTTATCCCCGATGCGGTCCACGCGTGCAGCGAGTTCGGTCCGAAGTCGATCGCCTTCGCTGATCCGGAAAGCGTCGTAGGTCTTCAAGGCGCTCTCCACCAGCGCGCGTGTGGCCTCCCACTCCTCTTCGCTGAAACGATCGGTGGTGGTATTGGCCACATCGGGCATGCGCAGAACGTGCGCGAAAAGGTCGGTGGTGGCTTCGGGTGCCACGGCAGCACGAACAGCCTTCAATTCTTCGTGGTAAGCACGAATAAGCTCCGTGTCGAATGACGTACGCTTGGAGGCATGCAGGCCTTCGCTGCTGATGAAGACCTCGGCCTTGCCGCGCACCACGCGCTCACCAACGAGCTGGCGTAAGGTGGCTTCATGTTCTTTTATCGCACCGGGTAGCTTCAGCAGGAGATCGAGCTGCTTGCTATTGAGCGAACGCACCTCCACGGTGACCTTCCGATCCTTCACCACGCCTTCAGCGCGGCCGAAACCTGTCATGGAGCGTAGCATCGCGTCGCTTTACGGTTGAGTGCGGCCAAAGGTAGCCGCGTTCACGGAACACGATCCGCACGACCTACGAGGTACACGCCGGTGAAAATGGCTGCGGCACAGAACAGTTGTGCTAACCCGAGGTGGGCGGTGTATTGCCCGGGTATACCCAAGCGCTCGGTGCCAACGCGTACGAAGAGCCAGGTGAACCCGGCCGCGAGGATCGGCTGCATGTAGATGTACGTTCCAACGACCGTGGGGCTGACCTGACCAAGCGCCCAAGTGTTCAGCAGGTACGCCACGAAGGTGACCAACACCACCACGAAGCCGATCGCCAGCCAAATGGGGGTGGTGAGAGCCGACCATGCGATCGCGTTGAACTCCTGCAAGCCGAAAGGCAGAACGACTAGCAGTCCGAAGAGAAAGGACCAGGCCATCAACGTCACTGCATCGTACTTGCGCATCAGTGGTTTCACGATCACCAGATACACACCGTAGGAGGTGGCATTGATGAGGATGAAGAGATCACCCAGGACCGACGCACCACTGCGATCGCCATCCGATTTGAGCAGGATCAAGGACAATGCACCGGTGGCTCCGAGCAGCACCCCTATTGCCTTGGTCCACGTGACCCGTTCCTTGAGCAGGACGGCGGCCAACACCAACACCAGGATCGGGGTTGCCACCATGATGATGCTGGCGTTGATCGGCGTGGTGCGCATGAGCCCGTGGAAGAACATCATTTGGTTGAGCGCTACCCCGAAGAAGGCACAAGCGAACAGCCGGGCCAGATCCGGAAAGGCAACACGCTCCGGCCGGAACAGACGGACCAACCAGAACAACGCTCCTGCACCCAGCACACGCAACAGAATGAAACCGGAGGGACCGATCACCTCCGGCATAAGGCCCTTCGCCACCACATAATTGACGCCATAGATGAAGTTGACGGTGAAAAGGGCGAGGTGTGCCCGGGTGCGTTGCTGCATGCGATCCAACGTAGGCGAACGGATACCTTTAACCCCGGCCTTTGCGAAGGTCGCGAAGGTAGATGGAGCCCGCAGACAGCACCATGGAGGAGAAAGAGATCCGCAGCACCTTCAGCATGCGCAAAGTGTTGGTACCGGTATTGATAGGCTTGATCGCTGCGGGTTACTTGCTTTGGCGCGACCTTGGGAAGGAGCGCTACGAGCGTGCGTTGGACGGCACCGGCAACATGGTGTGGGTGGACAGCAACGCCAATGGGCTGCCAGACCTCAGCGACCCCGATGAATTTCGCGAAGTAGCCGAAGGAGCTGGCGAGTACCGGAAGATGAGCACCATGGAAGTGCTCGGCACCATCAACTGGACCCGACAGAGCACGTTCTGGATGTTATTGGCAGTCTTGGCCACGGCCTTCCGCGACCTCGGTTACATCTACCGGATGCGCGTGCTATCCGATGGTCATTTGGATTGGCGACAATCATACAATGTGACGATGTTGTGGGAATTCGCATCCGCCATGACACCCAGCGTAGTTGGAGGTTCGGGCATCGCCATGTTCATCATCGGGCGCGAAGGCATTGCCCTGGGCAGGGCCACGGCCATCGTTCTGGTCACGGCGATGATGGATGAACTGTTCTATGTGGTGGCGGTGCCGATCGTGTTCCTAGCTGTTGGTATGGAGAACCTGTTTCCTGCACAATTGGATCATGCATTCTGGGGTTTGCCGATCAAATCCATCTTCTGGATCGGGTATGGCTTCATCATGTTGTTGGTGTTGATCGTGTTCTACTCCATCTTCTTCAAGCCACGGGCCTTCAAGTTCGTGTTGCTGAAGATCTTCAAGCTGCCTTTCTTGAGGCGCTGGCGGCCGGGTGTGATCCGCGTGGGGGACGACATCGCCACCACCAGTTCCGAACTGCGCGGCAAACCGAAGCGCTTCTGGGTCAAGGCCTTCGGAGCAACATGCTTCTCCTGGGCGTCACGGTTCCTGGTGATCAACTTCATCGCTGCGGCCTTCTTCAACATCGGGGAGCCGCTGCTGCTATACGCACGCCAGTTGATCATGTGGGTGATCCTCTTGATCAGCCCCACGCCCGGCAGTAGCGGTGTTGCCGAAGTGGCCTTCAGCGGTTTCTTCCGCGATCTATTACCAGCGGTCGGCTATATCGGTGCGATCGCCTTGCTGTGGCGGGTGCTTACCTATTACCTCTACCTCATCATCGGGGTGATCACCTTGCCGCGTTGGTTGCGCAACACCAATAAGCGCTCGACCTCACCCGCCTAAGGGTGCAACGTTCGCGGCCTTTTTCACCGACCATCAACCTTTTCCTCCTGATGAAATTCGGCACCAAAGCCATCCACGCGGGCGTGGAACCGGACCCCACGACCGGGGCGATCATGACGCCCATCTACCAGACGAGCACGTATGTGCAAGCAGCGCCCGGCGATCACAAGGGGTACGAGTACAGCCGCACCCACAATCCAACGCGGACAGCCTTGCAGAACGCCTTGGCCGCGCTGGAGAACGGAACGCATGGGCTTTGCTTCTCCAGCGGCATGGCGAGCATCGATGCCATCGTAAAACTGTTGAAGCCCGGCGATGAGGTGGTAAGCACCAACGACCTCTACGGCGGCACCTACCGACTGTTCACCAAGGTCTTCGAAGGCTTCGGTGTGAAGTTCCACTTCGTGGACATGGGTGATCTGAAGAACGTGAAAGCAGCGTTGACCGTTAGAACGAAACTGATCTGGGCCGAGACCCCGAGCAACCCGTTGCTGCGGATCATCGACATTGCTGGTCTTGCAGCGATCGCGAAGGAACAGGGCTGCTTGCTCGGCATCGACAACACCTTCGCAAGCCCCTATCTGCAAACACCGTTGGACCTCGGCGCTGATCTGGTCATGCATAGCGTGACGAAATACCTCGGCGGTCACAGCGACGTGGTGATGGGTGCTTTGGTGGTGAAAGACGCGGCCTTGGCGGAGCGCCTAGCGTTCATCCAGAACAGTTGTGGAGCGACCCCAGGCCCTCTGGATTGCTTTCTTGTGCTTCGCGGACTGAAAACGCTGCATCTGCGCATGCAACGCCACTGCGAGAACGGCAAGGCGATCGCCGAGTGGCTGGTCAAGCATCCGAAGGTCGATCAGGTGTACTGGCCCGGCTTCACAACGCACAAGAACCACGATATTGCTGCGAAGCAGATGCGCGGGTTCGGTGGCATGATGAGTTTCACCTTGAAGGGCGACAACATGGCCGATGCCACCAAGGTGTTGAGCAGCACGACGCTCTTCACCCTCGCCGAAAGCCTTGGCGGTGTCGAAAGCTTGCTTGGGCATCCGCCGAGCATGACACACGCCAGCATTCCACGGGAGGAACGATTGAAGAACGGCCTAGACGACACCCTGATCCGCTTGAGCGTGGGCTTGGAGGATGTCGAGGACCTGATCGCGGACCTGGAACAGGCCTTGGACTGACCTTGCGGATCGCGTCGGATCACAAGACAGGCGAGCATTTGGTTGCGCGTTCCGCGTTGGTCGGGATGCCGTTCCTCCTACTTTGCGACACCATTTCGGACAAGTTCATTGTGATGCGAGCACCCCTGCCCTTCCTCTTCTGCTGTCTATTCACTTCGTCCGCGTTCGCGCAGGAAGGGGATGTCGGGTTCACGTGCAAGACGCACGATCCGCTCCTTTTGGAACAGATCTTCGGCAACGAGCCAGGAGCCTTGGCCCATGCAGAACAGGCCCGGGCGACCCTCGACAACCGCACGGAAGGTTTCGTTCGCGGCCGCGGCCAGGCCTTCGTTATACCCGTTGTATTCCACGTGATCCATCAGTTCGGCTCCGAGAACATCAGCGACGCGCAGATCGAGGATGCCGTTCGGATCCTGAACGAGGACTATAACAAGTTGAATCCCGACTGGCCAACCGTGCGCCCGGCCTTCTTGGACCTGGTGGCCGATGTGGGGATCACCTTCAAGCTGGCACAACGTGACCCGAACGGCGACTGTACAAACGGTATCACTCGAACCGTTTCGCAGCTGACGAATGAAGGCAACTACGCCATGACGCAATTGATCCAGTGGCCTCGTGAGCACTACATGAACGTGTGGGTGGGTGCGAGTGCGAACGGCGCTGCTGGCTACACGAACTACCCCTGGGTATTGGACGGCTCACCGCAGAGCGATGGTATCGTGGTGCAAGCGAGCTATGTGGGCAGCATCGGAAGCAGCAGCGCAAGTCATTCGCGCGTGCTCTCGCACGAGGTCGGCCACTGGCTGAATTTGAAGCATTGCTGGGGAGGCACCAATGATCCCGGCTTGGCCGAGAATTGCGACACAGATGATGATGTGGACGATACTCCACTGACGAAAGGCTGGACCTTCTGTTCGCTGAATGGCGCGTCCTGTGGCTCCGCGATCGACAACGTGGAGAACTACATGGAGTATTCGTACTGCGATAAGATGTTCACCCTCGGCCAAGCGGATCGCATGATCGCTGCGTTGACCAGTTCCGTAGCGGATCGATCCAACCTGTGGCAACCGGAGAATCTGGCTTTCACCGGTGTGTATGACGAGCCTACACTGTGTGCTGCTGCTTTCACCAGCGACCGCCGGCAGATCTGTGCAGGAAGCACCATCAACTTCACCGATGTGAGCTTTCACCAGGTCAGTAGTCGCACTTGGGAATTTCCGGGAGGACAGCCCGCAACAAGCACCGAACCCACACCCGCGGTGCAGTACAACGAACCCGGCATTTATCCCGTGACCTTGATCGTTGGCGATGGCACGAACACCCTGCAAAGCACGCAGGAGATCGCGGTCGAAGTACTTCCGTTCCCGGGCAGTTCGATCCCCTTCTCTGAAGGTTTCGAGGAGATCGATGATCTGGAGAACTCCGAATGGACGACATGGGACCCCGATGGCGATGGCACGTTCATGATCACGGGGAACAGTGCATTTTCTGGTGAGCAGAGCATTAGGCTCGCGAATGGAAGCGCTCAATACGGCTTGAAGGATGAACTGATCTCCACCACCTTCGACCTATCGAACGATTCGAACACAACACTGACCTTCCGCTACGCCTTTGCGAAACGCAACTCCGACGCGTTGGATGTTCTGCGTGTTTATGTGAGCAATACCTGCGGCACGGGTTGGAGCCTGCGCAAACAGATGTATGCCACCTCCACGTTGAACACCGCTGGCGTCGTTACTGGAACATTCACGCCAACTGCATCGCAATGGCAAGAGTCGGTCGTTGCGAACATCGGTGTTAGTCAACAGGTGGGGGGCTTCCGTTTCAAGTTCCAATTCGAACATGCAGGGGGCAACGACTTGTACTTGGACAACATCAATCTGAACAGTACTTCAGTCGGTCTATCCGAACTATCGGCAAACACGGGCGACCTCCGCATACGACCGAATCCTGCACGCA
Organism: uncultured Bacteroidota bacterium; assembly: GCA_902826215.1. Lineage (GTDB taxonomy): Bacteria > Bacteroidota > Bacteroidia > Flavobacteriales_F > PHOS-HE28 > PHOS-HE28. Next base: position 345,916 of record CADEDY010000002.1, on the reverse strand, counting down.
CCTCTGCACAAGCTGATATCGTGGTCGAGAAAGCGGGTCGGCACACCATTTCGATCATGGATCTTCTCGGAAGGCCAGTGGTTGCCGATCGAGTGATGTTCCTGAACATTGGACCCCAAACCCTAGCGTTACCGATCGAAGATCTGGCCGTAGGTAGCTATCTCCTGGTCGTTGGTGTGGACAACAGCGCGCGCTTCGCCCGCTTCGCTGTCGGCGAATAACAGCACGTGAGCATGTCATGTGATCGTCACGTTACCGCATTGTCAGGTGGTGGGTTTCGAATCGCCTCGTTGGTTATTCCCGGCCCTTGAGCGTAGTAAGCTTCTCGTACATAGGTCATAAAATGACATTCGTCGGATCCAGAGTGGGTCCCGACAGGTTTCGCCGGTGGCGTCAGGCACGAACCGATCGTTCGACCCATGCGTTAGGAACACGAACGACACGCTCCGGAGGGGAGGCCTTGTGGCCCGTGGTTTGGTGGTCCCGGTCTAATTTTGTGCCCCCTTCCGGTAGCGTCGTTCAAACAACCACCCATGACCCGAATCCTCACGCCTTCGCTGTTGATCTGTATTGCACTTTCTGTTCAAGGGCAGAATGTGCCTTTCCATTGCGGTGCTGGAGAATTCGATCGAGTTGGGGCTCCCGCAGTGCGCGAAGCCGATTTTCCACAGCGGGTTGCCCAAGCCAACAATGAATTGGAGTCGTTCACGCAGCAATACATCTCGGATGGGGAGCGTGGTGGTGGCAGTGGCTATGTGATCCCGATCGTCTTCCACATCATCCACAACAACGGTCCGGAGAATATCACCGATGCACAGGTCCGTGACGCCGTGCGGATCCTGAACGACGATTTCAACCGTTTGAACCCGGACTGGGATAACGTCCGTGCAGAGTTCCAGGACATCGTGTCCGACGTAGGGGTCGAATTCCGCTTAGCGACCAAGGACCCGAACGGCAATTGCACCAATGGGATCACTCGCACGGTTTCTGCGCTGACCAACGAAGGCGCATCGCAAATGAAAGCCTTGATCAGCTGGCCAAGGAACAAATACCTACAGGTCTGGGTGGCCGCTTCGGCAGATGGAGCAGCTGGGTATACGTTCCGGCCAGGAAGTGCTGCGTTCTTCGCTTCGGAGGATGGTATCGTGATGCAGCACTTGTACGTAGGGGCGATCGGCACTGGAGCCGTGTCCCGCTCCCGCGCCTTGACACACGAAGTAGGCCATTGGTTGAATCTCCTGCACACGTGGGGTGATGGCAACGATCCCGCGATCGCTACTAATTGCAACATGGACGATAACGTGAGCGATACGCCGAACACGATCGGCTGGACAAGCTGTTCACTTAACGGCACTACTTGCGGTTCTTTGGACAATGTGGAGAACTACATGGACTACTCGTATTGTTCCAAGATGTTCACCGAAGGGCAGGCCACACGTATGATCGCGGCCTTGAATTCCACTACAGCTCAGCGCAATCAAGTGTGGCAACTGAGCAACCTGATCAATACCGGTGTCAATGGGAACGCCACCCTCTGCGCTGCGCAGTTCAGCAGCAACAGCGGGCAGATCTGCGCTGGTGGTACCGTGCAATTCACCGATGAGAGCTACCACAATGTGTCCACCAGGAACTGGGCATTCCCGGGCGGTACACCAGCGACCTCATCGGAAGCGGACCCGCTCGTTACCTACACTGAAAGCGGAACCTACTCCGTGACCTTGCAAGTGAGCGATGGCAGCGGAACGCTGAGCACGACAACGCAGAACCTCGTTGTTGTAGCACCGAATCCTGGGCAAGCACCTCCAGTCGTGGAAAGCTTCGAGGGCTCCAACCAATTCCCCGATCACGGCTGGGCTGTGGAGAACCCCGACAACGACAACGGGTTCACGATCACAACGACCGCCGCGTACACTGGCAGCCAGAGCGCACGGTTGCAGAACTCCGGCAGCATGGCCGGAAGGATCGATAACTTGATCACACCGACGGTGGACATGAGCTCAGCCACGGACATCCTGGTGACCTTCCGCTACGCCTATGCGCGCCGAACCTCCTCGAATGATGATCGACTTCGTGTGTACGTGAGCAACACGTGCGGCGAGACCTGGAGCCTGCGCAAACAGATGTATGCCAGTTCCACGTTGAACACGGGAGGCGTGATCACCAGCAATTTCATCCCGAACGGACCCGACCAATGGGGTTACGAGGAGATCACCACGATCAGCGATACCTACCACGTCTCCGACCTGCGCCTCCGTTTCGAATTCCAAAGCGACGGTGGCAACAACTTCTATTTGGATGACGTGAACATCAATGGCATGCCTGTGGGATTGGAAGAAGTGCTTGCGAACGGCTCAACCAGCTTGATGGTCGTGCCGAATCCTGCCACTTCAGCAAGCCAAGCAGTGGTGAACATTCCTTCTGCCGGACAGACCCGCATCGAACTTTTGGATGTGCTCGGCAGGACCGTGAAGACCCTGCACAATGGGACTCTGGTCGCAGGACACAGCCGCTTCGAACTTCCCGTGGCAGACCTTACTTCGGGATTGTACTTCGTGCGCATGCAACAAGGCATCCATCAGGAAGTGGCGCGCTTCGTGGTGCGATGAGGCCAACTGGTATTGTGATCATTCTCAGTATTGCTGCGGTCGGCTGCGGTCGCGTCGTTGATGGCACCAAAGGCGCCTTGAACAAAGGAGGCGAGATCGCTGGTTCTGCGGCAACAGAAGTGATCGAAGGAGTTGCCAGCGGTGTGCAACGAAGTTGGGGCCTCACGATCGAGCCGAGCCAGGATCTTGTTGCACGCGGCTTGGTGGTGGGCAAGGTCCAAGTGGAAACCAACAGTGCTGGGTCAGCCAACACCTTGATCATCTATCTTAGTACGGACCGAAGCATCCAGGATACGCTACACGCCACCGCATTCGATGAAGAGGGTCGCGAAATGGGACGAAGCGCCTTTGCCGTTGACCTTCCTGCGGGCAGCGCTGATTTCCACACCATCCTTTTCCAGGAACGAACGGACCTGGAGCGGAAAAGCAGGGTCGTGATCAGGTAGGTCGATCCCGTTCGGTAGTTGAACGGCGAACACCGCCCTTACTCCTTGAAGCCCATCATGATCGCCACGCAACCAACGTGGACCATGTCGCCTTTGCTGTCCCCCGGCACCCACACCACCACCTTCATTTGCACGGTGCTAGCGGCTTTCAGGTCGAAGGTATGCTTGGGGTTATCAGCCAGACTTTCGAATACGATCTTGTTGTTCGCGTCAACAAGCTTCCAGTTGACCTCGCCGAGGATCGGATGGGCGCATACCATCACGCGGTATTCCTGTCCGCTGTAAAAGGTAAGATTCACCTCAGCCTCTTCACCTGGCGACAACTGCGCAGCATTGAAGGACTCGTTGAATTTGAAAGGGGCGAGGTCAGGTACGCACTTGTTCTTGGCGAAGCTGCGGCACTGGGCACTTACCACGGTGGTTCCCGCCAGGAATGCGGCGACCATCAAGGTCTTCGCGAATGTCGTTCGGACGTTGAGCATGGCGGTGATCAGTTGATGTAGGAATTACGAATACTGCTTGTCTTCTCGCGGATCGCTGCAAGTTGATCATCCGAAAGGGAGGCGGCTGTACCGGTGCTTCCCACTACGGTAACTCCATTCTCCTCCGTCGCCGTAGCACCGCCTGTTGTTGAGGACACGTCAGCGAACAGCTTCTGCAGATCGGCAAGATCCACTTTCACTCCTTCCAAACGCGGGTCTTCCACGGAATAGGAATCGATGAGGCTGATCAGATCGTTGAGTGAAAGTTTCTGTTCTGCGATACGCTGGCGAAGCTCAGGACTGTCGTTCGTTGTGGAGATCTGTGTGGCGATGTAGAGGCCTTCGACCCAACCTCCGGCGATCATCAACGCACTGATGTTATCACGGTCGTTATCCTTCAGGTAGGCATCAACGCTCCAATACGTTTCGCTGATGATGTCCAACAAAGCATCCCGATCGTTCATCTTGCTCTGCATGAGTTCAAGCGTACTATCGTTGAATGCACTGGTCACGCTCAGGCGATCAGCGAGCTTGCGGGAGCAGGAGGTGTAGAACATGCTTTCCTGCGTGTGATTGAATACGCTGGCGTAGCTGAGGTCCGCACCATATACCCCAAGGTTCAGGGCCTGCTGGCTCGCTGAGGTGTAGGTATCCACGTTCTTCACATCGTTGAGGATCTTCCCGTTATAGGCGGCGCCGGTCTTCTTCAACAAGGCCGCGGTCTCCATCGGCGAAGGGATGTTGTAGAAGATGTTCTTCGTCTTCTTCATCCGCTCGGCCTTCATGGCACTGTCCTGAGCGCTATCGACGTTCAGGGTGTCTTGTGCGGGCGGATCGCCACCACAAGCAGTGAGCAACGTTGCAACGGCCAGCGTCAACAACCAGGAATAAGTACGCATAGCGATCATCGGTTAGTGGAGAGTCGGGCGTAAAGGTCCCTTGTGGCGTGGTGGGCATCAATGTGCTTCCAGCCAGTTTTTCCCCAGCGCCATGTCAACAACCAACGGCACGTCGAGCTTCATGGCACCTTCCATCCGATCACGAACCAACCCTTTCAGGTCCTCGGCCTCCTCCTTGTGCGCATCGAAGACCAATTCATCATGCACCTGCAAAAGCAGGCGGCTGCGGAGGCGTTGCTGCTTCAACTCGCGGTGGATGCTGACCATGGCCACCTTGATGATGTCTGCGGCGGTGCCTTGCATGGGCGCATTGATGGCCACGCGCTCTGCTTGGGCCCTGACCGTGTTGTTCCCACTGGTGATATCAGGCAGATATCGTCGACGCCCCATCAGTGTCTTCACATAGCCGTTGGTGCGACAGAACCCGATCATTTCATCCATGTAGTTGCGCACACCCGGGAACTGCGCGAAGTAATCGTCGATGATCTGCTTGGCCTCTCCACGAGGTATCCCCAGATTCTGGGCCAAACCGAAGGCTCCTTGACCATACGCGATCCCGAAGTTCACCGCCTTCGCCCTGCTTCGCTGTTCACGAGTGACCGCACCGAGTTCCACCCCGAAGACCTTGGCAGCTGTAGCGGCATGGATATCAAGCCCGTTGCGGAAGGCTTCCTGCATGTTGTGATCACCGCTCATGTGCGCGATGATGCGGAGTTCGATCTGGCTGTAATCCGCACTGAGCAACCGGTAGTTCTCATCCCGGGGAACGAAGGCCTTGCGGATCTCGCGCCCTTTCTCCGTGCGAATGGGAATGTTCTGCAAGTTCGGATCATTACTGGCCAGGCGACCCGTCGCAGCAACGGTCTGCAGATAACTCGTATGAACGCGGTGTGTTACGGGATCAGCCGCAAGGGGCAGGGTGTCCACATACGTACCCTTCAGCTTCCGCAAGCTTCGATAATCGAGTATCAACGGGATCGAAGGGTGGGTAGCACTCAACTCCTGCAGGATGTCCTCACTGGTCTGGTACTGGCCCGTCTTGGCCGTTTTCTTGACTTTATCCCCACCGAGCTTCAGTGTTTCGAAGAGCACATCACCCAGCTGTTTCGGGCTATCGATGTTGAAGGGCACACCACAGGCCTTGTGGATCTCGTCCTGCAAACGAACGAGTTCCGTCCCAAGCTCCTCGCTGAAGGCATTGAGTGCGGGGATGTCGATGCGGATCCCCTCGGTTTCCATATCGGCGAGCACGCTCACCAGGGGCATCTCCACCTCGTTGAACAGCGATGTCACTTCATCGGCATGCAGCATCGGCCCGAACTTCTCGGCGAGTTGCCACGTGACATCAGCATCTTCGGCGCTATATTCCTTCACTGCATTGATATCGGCATCGCGCATGCTCTTCTGCACTTTGCCACGCCCTTTCTCACCGATCAAGGTTTCGATGCTCACAGGCCGGTAGGTCAGGTAGGTCTCACTGAGGTAGTCCATGCCGTGTCGCAGGTCAGGCTTCAACATGTAGTGCGCCACCATGGTATCGAAGAGCGGGCCCTTCACTACCACGCCATACTTCGCCAGAATGCGGATGTCATACTTCGCATTCTGCGCAACCTTGCCGATCTCTTCGTTCTCGAGGATCGGTTTGAAGATCTCCACGATGCGTTGCGCCTCCGTCGGGTCTTCCGGAACTGGCACGTAATGTCCCTCGTGCGCCTTCCAACTGAATGCCATTCCGACAAGTTCCGCAGTACGTTCTTCCGTTCCGGTGGTCTCGGTATCGAAGCAGAACCGTGGCTGTTTCTTGAGTTGGGCCGCCAGCATGTACAAGGACTCATTCCCTTCGGCGAGGAAATAGCGATGTGGTACGGTGTCGATATTGGCGAATTCCTTCAACTCCACATTCCCGTCCTCATCGACCGATGTGCCGAACAGGTCAACCTGCGCAGAGGAGGCCTGCTGTGAAGCTTTCTTGCCTCCTTTCGTCACCTTGGTTTCCGGAGCGCCATTCGCTTCACCCAGAACACGCCCTGTGAGGTTCCGGAACTCAAGCTCGCTGAAGACCTCCATGACCTTCTCCTTGTCCGGCGGATCCAAGTGCAGGGCATCGTGATCCAGTTCAACAGGCGCATCGATGATGATCGTGGCCAACATCTTGCTCATGCGGCCTTGTTCGGCGAAGGCGATCACATTCTCCTTCTGTTTGCCCTTCAATTGCTCCACGTTCTCGATCACCCCTTCCAAACTGCCGAACTGCTGTACCAGCTTCATCGCCGTCTTCTCGCCGATCCCCGGAATACCAGGGATATTATCCACCGCATCACCCATGAGTCCGAGGATGTCCTTCACTTGATCGGTGGTCTGCAGTCCCCAACGCGCACAGATCTCTACAGGTCCCAACTTCTCCGGCGGTTCTCCACCTCGACCGGGCTTGTACATGATGATCCGGTCGGTTACCAACTGCCCGAAGTCCTTGTCGGGGGTGACCATGTACGTGGTGTAGCCTTCAGCCTCCGCCTTCTTGGCCAATGTGCCGATCACATCGTCCGCCTCGTAGCCGTCGCTTTCGATGATCGGGATATTGAAGCTCTCGATGATGCGCCGGATGTAGGGCAGGTTGCTCCGGATGTCATCGGGCATTTCCTCCCGATTCGCCTTGTAATCCAGCAAGGTCTCGTGCCGCTCGGTTGGCGCAGCCGTATCGAAGACCACGGCCAAATGAGTGGGGTTCTCTCGTTTGATCAGATCAAGCAAGGTGGTGGTGAACCCAAAAGCAGCGCTGGTATTGAGCCCCTTGCTATTGACCCGTGGCGCCCGGATGAAGCTGAAATAGGCACGGTAGATCAATGCGAAGGCATCGAGCAGGAAAAGTCGCTTATCGTCGTTCTCGTCGGACATGCCGCCAAGGTAATTCGCGTTCGCGATGGCATGATCGGGCTTAATTGAAGGACGGATGCTCGGATCCGACCGGTGAACGAAGGTTCGGCTGGTCCTTGGAGGTCGATCACCGTTCGGCTTTCAAAGAGAACCCTCCTTTCTGCGCTCCTTCGAGCAGAATTCCGCTCCTATTACAACCTACATTTGGTCGGCTCAACAACCATCGAACGTATGCTCCGAACCCTACTCTTGCCAATAGCTGGTATCTGTCTCATTACACTCCATGCGCAGGATCAATGCAGCACGGCCTTGCCGATCACGGCCGGGTCGCACGTTGTAGCTGCCATCAACGGCTCAGAGGTCCCCTCGCCGGATTGCTTCGGCAACAGCACGAATGTGGATTTCGGCGAATGGTACACGTACACACCTACGACCAACCTCGGTCTGAAGATCACCTCGGATCTGCTCATCAACAGTGGGGGTGATACCCGCTTCCACATCTACACCGGCACATGCGGCTCGCTCACATGTGTAGGCGGCGATGACGACGGAGGCGTGATCGGCAATGGCTACCTCTCTGTCGATAGCATGAACGTGACCGCCGGAGTGACCTATACCATTGTCTGGGATGATCGCTGGAACACCGGCGGCTTCACGTTCGAATTGATCGAAGGTCCCGTGTTCGTGCTACCCTTTGGTTTCGGCACGCTACCGAACCCCACGGAAGGTCGTGTGCTCGCTGCTGTCGATATGAACAATGATGGCATGGACGACGTGGTCACCATTGACAGCACCCGAGTGATCATCCACTACCAACAAACCAATGGCACCTTCAATGTGACCACGTATACCACGACGGAAGCGGATCACGAGCCTTCGTGGAGCTTGTGCGCCGGCGACCTCGATGGCAACGGGTTCAATGATCTGGTCTATGGCGGATCGCAAGGTGTGACCATGATGATGGCTACAGCAGGCGGCACGGGGTTCACTGAGGAGAGCTATCCCGAGTACGTTTTCTGCCAGCGCTCGAACATGGTGGACATCAACAACGACGGGAACTTGGACGCCTTCATGTGCCACGATGTCGACCCGAACGTCTACTACATCAACGACGGCAATGGCAACCTGAACTACAACCAAGGCGGCCTCGGCGACAATCCGGACGGTGGCAACTACGGATCGATCTGGATCGATTTCGATAACGACCGGGATATGGACCTGTTCATCGCCAAGTGCCGGGGCGGGGAATCGTTGGCCGCCATCGATCAAATGCATCGCAACAACGGTGACGGCACCTTCACCGAGATCGCGGAGAGCATCGGCTTGGCCAACGGGTTCCACCAAAGCTGGTCCTCTGCATGGGGCGATTTCGACCGGGATGGTGACCTGGACGTTGTCGTAGGTGCTAGCTCCTCGTCCTTCGGATTGCACAAAGTTTTCCGCAACGATGGCGGGGTATTCACCGATGTAAGCACTGGATCGGGCATCGAGGAATTCACCGGTCTTTCCACGGAATGGACGACACATGATTTCAACAACGACGGGCGACTGGACATTCTCGGCGGTGGCGCGATACACCTAGGCTCCGGCGATCTCACATTCGAATTGGGTACTTCCGTGGGGAATCACGCGGTCGGCGACCTCAACAACGACGGCTTCTTGGACATTCTCAATACCCAGAGCATCCGGATCAACAACGGCAACGCGAACAACTGGTTGCGGGTGAACCCGATCGGCACCATCTCGAACCGCAATGCTATCGGCGCTCGCATTCTGGTCACCACGGCCCTTGGCACGCAGATCCGCGAGATCCGCAGCGGCGATGGCTTCCGTTACATGAGCAGCTTGATGGCGCACTTCGGCCTAGGCACGGACGATGTGATAGAGGAGGTTCGTGTGTTGTGGCCTTCTGGTTTGATCAGCGTGCTCAACGATGTGGAGATCAACACCACATTGGACGTGGTAGAAGAGGTGAACACGTCGGTGAGCACCAACAAGGAGCAGAACGTGTTGAAACTGTACCCGAACCCGACAACGGATCGGTTGTACTTCGACATCACGGGAACTGGACCGATCAACTTGGTGGTCCTGAACGCGATGGGGCAGCGTGTGCTGGCTTCCACCATGGTCACGAACAACGTGGACGTTTCATCCCTTCCTGCTGGAGTGTATGTGCTCCAAGCATCGCGTGATGGTCGTTCGTTCCAGGCGTCCTTCTCGAAAGAGTAAATATCCATCAGCCCCTAGGCCAAGCAACGTATAGTAACCTCGGAGCGTCACCTCGAATAGCTCACCATTGAAACCCTGCAAATGAGAACTCTCGGACTCGCGTTGATCTTGACGGCACCGTTCGCCTACGGGCAGAACAGCTGTTCCACATCCTTGCCGATCACCCCTGGCACTTATGTCGTCAACGGCGTTGATGGCCCTGAAGCACCGTCGCCCTTGTGCATAAACACAGGGATCGCAACAGCTGCGGAATGGTACAGTTACACGCCTTTGTTGGACACCGCGGTAGTGCTCACAACGGATCTGCCCGGAAGCGGAGACACCCGCTTCCATGTGTTCACGGGATCTTGTGGCTCGTTGGTGTGCGTGGCCGGCGATGACGACAGCGGAACATGGCTCACCTCTTCTGCGGCATTCAACGTGCTCGGTGGTGTGACCTATCGCTTCGCCTTCGACAACCGTTGGTCCAGTGCTGGCTTCAGCTTCAGCCTGACAGAAGTGGCGCCCATTGTGCCTGCGGAAGGCATCGTGACCTGGTCCACTACTGCCATTCCCGGACTTTCGGGTGGCGATTGTGTGGTGGACATGAACGGTGATGACCTGGATGATGTGGTGCGTGCTTCCGCCACGAACATCAATGTGCAATACCAGCAAGCCGGCGGCGGATTCATTTCGGTGAACATTCCGACCTCGCAAGCCGATAACTCCCCGAGCTGGAGCATAGTAGCCGGCGACATCGACGGCAATGGATTCACCGATCTGATGTACGGTGGAGGACAAGGCGCCACCTTCATGATGGCCAATGCGACGGGAACGGCATTCACCGAGGTCTCTTTCGCACAGTACATTTTCTGTCAGCGCACCAACATGGTGGACCTGAATGCGGATGGCAATCTGGATGCCTTCTCGTGTCATGATGTGGACGCGAATGTGCGCTTCATCAACGACGGCAGTGGCAACCTCACCTTCACACAAGGTGGTGTTGGCGAGACTTGCGGAAACTACGGATCGATCTGGACCGACTACGACAACGACGGTGACGTTGATTGCTTCGTAGCGAAGTGCGGTTGCGACCCAACGGACCTTTTGATGCGCAACAATGGTGATGGCACCTTCACGAACATGGCGCCCTCCTTGGGCCTTGCTGACAATCACCAATCCTGGTCGAGCGCATGGGGTGATTTCGACAACGATGGGGATATGGACATCCTGATCGGCTCGAGTTCGAGCAACTACCACAAGTTGATGCAGAACAACGGCGACGGCACCTTCACGAACGTCACCGCCGGATCCGGCTTCGACAACTTCTCGGGTCAGTCCATCGAATGGGCCACCCATGACTTCAACAACGACGGATACTTGGACGTGATCGGAGGAGGCGCGTTGATGTACGGCAACGGCAACATGACGTTCTCCCCCGACAACACGGCGCCGAGTACCAATGCGGTCGGTGATCTCAATGACGATGGCTTCCTCGATATCGTGAACTGGGGCGGTGCCTCCATCAACAACGGCAACGACAACAACTGGTTGAAAATGGTGACCAAAGGCGTGGTATCCAACAAGGATGGTATCGGGGCTCGCGTTCGCATCACCAGTGCACTGGGAAGTCAGATCCGCGACGTGAAAGCCGGTGACGCCTTCAGCACCATGAGCAGCTTGAATACCTATTTCGGTCTCGGCCAGAACACCGTTGTGAACGAAGTGGAGATCCGTTGGCCCTCGGGCCTGGTGGATGTGTACACCGACGTTCCAGTGAACGGCACCTTCGAAGTAGTGGAAGGATTGAGCACCGGCATCAGCCAACCCGCCAACGGCGCTGGCATGCGCGTCTACCCGAACCCGGTTGCTGATCGGTTGCGTGTGGAACTGCCAGCTACAAGCGGTAAGCGATTTGCTGCGGTCTATGACATCACCGGCAAGCAGGTCATCGTGGATGTCCTCTTCGACAACCAGATCGATGTATCGAGCTTGACGAATGGCATATACATCCTGAAGGTGACGCAGGACGGAAGCACCTTCCAGTCGGCATTTACCAAGGAATAACTCGACGTCAGAACGGGAACGCCGGATCGACCAGCCTTGGTCGGTCCGGCTTTCTCGCTAATGGACAAGCGCATCGCGACAGTCTATCTTCGATGGACGGTTGGCGAAGCCCACAATGTGTATGGCCATGCATTCGAGAAGACCCAGTACACTGTTCCGCTGGACATTCGTGCTGCTCGTTTGGCTTTCTTCGTCGAGCGGAGCAGTGCGTGCTGATCATTACGCTGGTGCTACGATCACGTACACCTGTTTGGGCAGCAATTTCTACACGGTCTATCTGGACCTCTACCTGAACTGCTCGGGTGTTCCGATCACGGCACAGAAGATCAGGTTCCAGAACGAATGTGGCGTCTTCTTCCAACAGGCCAACCTTCCCCTGTTGTTCAGTGAAGAGGTTTCTCCTACCTGTGCCTCCCAGCTGGCGAATACCACGTGCCAACCAGGCGGCACCCTCCCGGGTTTCAAACGATACCGCTTCTCCACAACGGTCTATCTCTCACCATGCAATTTCTGGACGATGCGTTGGAACATCTGCTGCAGGAACACCACCGAGAATCTACTGAACACCCCGGGCACCTATGCCGCAGCGACCTTGAACAATTCCGGTGGAGTGTGCGATAACTCACCGCGATTCGCGGACAATGGTGTTCCATTCCTGTGTGTGAACGCTCCGGTCTCATACAACCCTGGGGTATCCGATCCCAACGGGAATACGATGTTGTTCTCCTTGATCAGCGCCCAATTCGACTCCGTGAATTCGGTGGTATACCGCGCGGGATTCTCTGGAACGGTCCCGATCCCGGGCTTGATCTTCAACTCCACGACAGGTCAATTGAACTTCGTTCCAACCGTAAGCGGGAACTACGTCGTCGTGATACAGGTCACGACCTACAACAGCAGTAACCAAGAGATCGGCCACGTGATGCGCGATCTCATGTTCGTGGTCCGACCTTGTGATGGCTCACCACCCATCCCCTCCCCCATCACCAATGTCACAGGCGTGGCTGCTTCTGGCACGAGCAGCGTAGCCGTTTGCAACGGGCAATCCTTCTGCGCCGATATGGTCGTTACGGATGCCAATGCAGTATCCGTCATCACCATGACCTCCAATGTAACCGCTTTGCTTCCGGGCGCCACCTTCCAGGTCCTAGGCACCAATCCCGCAACGGCCAGGATCTGCTGGACGGCGAACCTTGCCATGCTCCCAGCGAACATCTTCATCGACATCAGCGATGGTGCCTGTCCTATAGAGAACACTGCTTCGCGCTCACTCTTCATCGGAAGCTGCCTACTGCTACCCATTGAACTGGTGGGTTTCGAGACCAGCGTGGAAGGAGCCGGTGTGCTGCTGAAATGGTCCACTGCTTCGGAAATCGACAATGATCACTTCACGGTCGAACGCAGCAGCGATGCCGTCTTGTTCGATGGGATCGGTCGAGTGGCTGCCATTGGCCAATCGAACACCCTTCAGCACTACAGCTTCAAGGACATGGCTCCAGGTCGAGGCATCAACTACTACCGTCTGCGTCAAACGGACACTGATGGTACGACCACATTCAGCTCGGTGATCTCCGTTGAGATCGGAGCCGACCTACCGCTGTATGCGTTGTTCGACGGCGTGGAAAGCTGGGAGATACGCGGAGCTTTGGTGCAACCCACTTGGCTACTTACCGATGGCTTTGGGCGCAAGGTGGAAGCCGCCGCCTTCGAACCTACCGATGGAGGTTACCGATTGTATCTCGGCGGACGATCATCGGAGACCCTTCTCCTCACGGTCTGGCATCAAGATGCACACCACACGATCCGTCTACCTGCATTTCCGCAGGCCGGTGATATGGTTGCAGCCCGATCGGACCAATAGGATCAGCGTTCCTTCCAGACCACTTCAAGAACGGTCTGCCCGACCGCCTTCAGGGTAGCTGGGTCGATCACGTCCATGTTGTCGTCGTGCGTATGCCAGTATGGGCCGAACGCCTGCGTGGCTGGATCGTACTCAATGATGTCGATGCTCGGAATGCGCAGCGACTTGTTCACCGGAATGTGATCATCGATGCCAACGAAGTATTTCGTTTCCTGCACGAACCGATCACCATAACCCAGCGACGCCGCGGTCTTCCACACTTTGCGTACGATGGCCGGGGCATACTGCATGCTCAACGCCTCTTGATAGAATCGGGCATCCCGAGCTCCCGCCATGTCCAAGAGGATCCCGAACCGCGCGGTGTAGTTCGGCACATGTGTGTTCTTCACCCAATACTGAGAACCGAGGCACCACGTGTCGATGCTGTTCTCGTCCATGCCCATCGCTCCTGTGGGTTGACCGTGATCCTCCACGTCGGTGAAGAGGATATCAACTCCCGGCCCGTGTTCTTTTTGCGACAAGTGACGCGCGATCTCCATAAGGATACCCACTCCGCTACCGCCATCATTCGCTCCATCGATCGGTTGATTGGTTCGCTCATCATCCTTGTCGGCGAACGGGCGTGTGTCCCAATGTGCGAAGAGCAGGATACGCTCCTTCCGCTCTGGATGGAAACTCCCGATGATGTTGCGCAACGGCAATCGCTCACCACTGAAAGCCATTACGGTACCGGTCTGCTCCACAACGTTCGCACCTGCTGCATCCAACCGGGCTACCATCCAATTCCCGCAGCTTTGGTGCGCCTTGGTCCCTGGTACGCGTGGACCGAAACCGACCTGCTTCGCAACGAACGCAAAGGCGCTATCCGGTTCGAAAAGCGGCGTGGCTGGCAGAGCGGGCTCCTCGACCTTCACCACCGGCACGTCCTGATCAGGAGTCTCGGGTGTGCATCCCTCAAGCATAGCACCGAGAAGCGCGAACAGAATGGCACAACGGATCGGCACCTGCCAAGGCCTGATGCCCACTGCTCTTGAAGTCATCACGCCCGCTCCCATGTAGTCCCTTCTTTGGTATCCTTCAACACAATGCCCAAGGCCAGAAGTCTATCCCGAATGGCATCACTGGATCCAAAGTCCTTGCGCGCTTTGGCTTCGGCCCGCATGCGGATGAACTCCTGAACAAGGCCGTCCATGGCACCATCATCAGAAGCACTTGAAGATTCTTCCTTCAGCCCGAGTACTTCGAAGACCATGCTCTGATACAGTCCTTTCAACGAGTCGATACCAGCGGCGGTCAATTCGAGTTTTCCGTCGTGCACCGAATTGATGATGCGCACGCCTTCGAACAGTTCCGCGATCATCACAGGTGTGTTCAGGTCGTCGTTCATGGCCGCATAGCAACGCCCTGTAAGTGCTTCAACGTCAGCGCCATCCGTCGCGCCCGGCTTCAACTTGTGTAGCGTCACCACGGCGGCCATCAACCGTTCCAAGCCTTTCTCTGCCGCTTGCATCGCTGCATTGCTGAAGTCGAGTGTGCTTGCGTAATGGCATTGGAGCATGAAGAACCGAACCGTCATGGCACTGTAGCCTTGCTCCAATAACTTGTGGTTTCCGGTGAGCAGTTCTTCCGGCGTGAAGCCGTTGCCTTCGCTCTTGGCCATCTTCCGGCCGTTCACAGTGAGCATGTTGCCGTGCATCCAGTAGCGCACCGGTGCCACTCCATCGGCTGCCACGCTCTGGGCGATCTCGCATTCGTGATGCGGGAACTTCAGGTCCATACCACCACCATGGATATCGAAGGTGAGCCCGAGGTACTTGGTGCTCATGGCGCTGCACTCCAAGTGCCAGCCCGGGAACCCTTCACCCCATGGGCTGGGCCACTTCATTAGATGCTGCGGTTCGGCCTTCTTCCAGATCGCGAAATCCAGCGGACTGCGCTTCTCGTCCTGGCCCTCCGTGTCGCGGGTATTGGACATCAGCTCATCGATCCTCCGACCGCTGAGCTCGCCGTAGGCATGCTTCTCGGCGAACTTCGGCACATCGAAATACACACTGCCGTTCGCCTCGTAACCGTAACCGCTTTCCACGATCCGCTCCACCATCCCGATCTGCTCGATCAAATGGCCTGTGGCGGTAGGTTCAATGCTCGGCGGCAGGATGTTGAACAAGCGCATCACATCATGGAAGCCGTTGGTGTACTTCTGTACGATCTCCATCGGCTCCAACTGCTCCAGGCGGGCGCGCTTCGCGATCTTGTCCTCGCCCTCATCCACATCGCCCACCAAGTGGCCCACATCGGTGATGTTCCGCACGTAGCGCACCTTATAGCCCAAATGCGTGAGCCAGCG
Source organism: uncultured Bacteroidota bacterium (assembly GCA_902826215.1). Lineage (GTDB taxonomy): Bacteria > Bacteroidota > Bacteroidia > Flavobacteriales_F > PHOS-HE28 > PHOS-HE28. The sequence goes on along the minus strand of CADEDY010000002.1, from coordinate 330,126 downwards.
ATAGAGCACATCGAACGTGAGGAAGCTACGCACATTGCCTAGGTGCACATCGCTGTAAACGGTAGGACCGCACACATACAATCCCACGTGTGGCGGACGAAGAGGAACGAACTCCTCCTTCTTCCGGGTTAGGGTGTTGGTGAGGTGAAAAGGGCCTTTGAGCAAGTCGGACATGGCGGTACTGAACGCCCGCGAAGGTACAGGGCACCGTGCTACCGCAATGTGAAGGCCCTCCTATTGCAGATCCTCATCCGTGATCACAGCATCACCGAGGTAGCGACCACCTTTGAAGATCTGGATCCGATGGAGGATACCGTCCTTGTCGTAGTGGTATCGCTTGCCGTTCCATAGGCGACCACCCTTGAAATCGCCTTGTTGCGAGATGCGCAGTTGGCGGTCATAGAGCGTGTTGTACCCGTTCTCGCGGAAGGTGATGGCGTTGGTGGTCTCCTCCTTCGTAACGACTGGTGCCGCTGCCGCCTGGGCTTCCACCTTCACTTCTTCGGCCTTCGGCACGGCTTTGATGTACTTGCTGTTCGAGGCATCGATCACGCCGTTGTTGAATTCGGCCACTTGCTGCAATTGACCATCAGGCGTGTAGCGCTTCAAGGCACCATCCTCGCGTCCTTCATTGACCTCCACTTGTACAGCAAGCTTGCCGTTCTCGTGGTAATACTTCTGTTCGCCATCGCGCACACCGTTCGCATTGAACACGAAATCCTGCGCCAGCTGTCCGTTGGGGTGCCAGCGTTGGAACTTGCCCGTATTGCGATCGAGGTCCCAGCTGCCGGATTCCTCCACCTTTCCGTTGGGATAGAAGGTCTTGTACTCGCCGCGTGGGCGCCCCATTTGGTAGGTGATCTCGCTCATCACACTGCCGTTGGGCCAGTAACGGCGCCACACACCGATGCGCTTGCTGTTGGTGTAGCGTCCTTCTTCGATCAATTCACCGTTCTCATACCCCGGCTTCTCGGCCACTGGCGCGGTCACCTTCCAATAGCCTTGCTTGCGGCCCATCTCGTCCACACGGTTCAAGGTGTCCTGCACGGCAGTTCCGCCTTGGGCGAAGGAGGCCTGCATCGAGAGCAATAAGCAAAGTCCACTGGTGAAGAGCACGGAGTGACGGAACGGGAGCATGTTACGAACGGTTGAAGTCGCACGGGATACGTGCAGAAGGACAGAATGGTTTCATGCGCTGTCGAAGGCTCTACTTCAACACCTGTTTCAGGTTCACCATCATCTCATCCACCATCGCCTTCAGGTCGTACTTCGGCTTCCAGCCCCAATCCGCACGTGCGGCGGAATCGTCGATGCTCCGTGGCCAACTGTTGGCGATGGCTTGGCGCGAATCCGGCGCATAGTTCATGGTGAAAGCAGGGACGTGCCGTTTCACCTCAGCCGCGATCTGCTCCGGCGCGAAACTGAAACCGGCGAGGTTGTAGCTCGTGCGCTCCTTCACTTGGTCGGCCGGCGCTTCCATCAGATCGATCGTCGCCCGGATGGCATCAGGCATGTACATCATGGGCAACGTGGTGCCGCGATCGAGGAAGCTGGTATAACTGCCGTTCTTGATCGCCTCGTGGAAGATGTGCACCGCATAATCCGTGGTACCACCACCTGGAGCGCTCTTCCAACCGATCAGACCTGGGTAGCGGATGCTACGCACATCCACCCCATATCGCTTGCAGTAATACGCGCACCATTGCTCGCCGGCCTGCTTGCTGATGCCATACACGGTGCTCGGTTCGGCGATGGTGTGCTGCGGGGTGTTGTCTTTGGGCGTGGTAGGGCCGAAGACCGCTATACTGCTGGGCCAGTAGACCTTCTTCAGTTTTCCTTCACGGGCAAGCTCCAACACGATGAAGAGGCTTTCCATGTTCAGCTTCCAGGCGAAGGCGGGGTCCTTCTCCGCAGTTGCGCTGAGCAGTGCGGCCAACAAATACACTTCATTGATCTCGTACTTCTCGACAATGCGCTCGATACCCCGGCGGTCCATGGCATCCACCATGGCGAAGGGTCCCTCCTGTTTCACTTGGGGCTCCTTGATGTCCGAAGCCACCACGTTCTCGTTGCCGAAACGGGCGCGGAGGCCTTCCACGAGTTCGGTACCGATCTGGCCACTGGAGCCGATGACGAGGATGCGCTTGGTCTGGGACATGGGAGGGATAAAGGTGCAGTAGGGCGGCAAAGCTATTCCCGGCACCCTTCACCACCGCCTCGTCCGTAAATTCGCACCGATGGACACCCACCACCTGCGCAACCTGCTTCATCCCGACCTGCTCCGGCAGCGGTTGGAAAAGGAGGGCCTTACGCGTACCACTCTCTCGTTCTATCGCTACGTGCGGCTGGCCGATGTGGAAGCGCTCCGGCACACCCTATACCAGGAATGGGAGGCATTGGGCGTGCTGGGCCGCATTTACCTCTCCCAAGAAGGCATCAACGCGCAAGTGAGCTTGCCTACAGCGAACCTCGACGCATTCCGAGCCAACCTCGAATGCCGCGAAGCCTTCCAGGCAGTGCCTTGGAAGATCGCCGTGGAAGACGATGGTAAGAGCTTCCTCAAGCTCATCCTCAAGGTGAAGAAGAGGATCGTGGCCGACGGATTGGCTGACGACGCTTTCGACGTGACCAACGTGGGCGCACACCTCGACGCGAAGACCTTCAACCGGAAGATGGAGGAAGGGGCGGTGGTGATCGACATGCGCAACAACTACGAATGCCTGATCGGGCATTTCGAAGGCGCGTACCTGCCCAAGGCCGACAATTTCCGCGGCGCGATCGACGAGGTGGTTGAAATGCTGCGCCAGCAGAATGCGCCGACGCTTGATCAGGGCGCCCGTAGCGTCGACCCATTGGTTCGACCTACCAGCGCCCCCGAGATCCTGCTCTATTGCACCGGAGGCATCCGCTGCGAAAAAGCCAGTGCTTATCTGAAACACGAAGGCTTCACGAACGTCGCGCAACTGCACGGCGGCATCATCGACTATGCACGCCAACTGAAGGCCGACGGCCTGAAGAGCAAGTACCTCGGGCAGAACTTCGTGTTCGATGAGCGCCTGGCCGAGCGCATCACCGACGATGTGGTGAGCACGTGCATGCAATGCGGCACCACGAGCGACCGCATCGGCAACTGCCACGAGGCCAGTTGTAACGTGCTGCTCGTGCAGTGTGAGGCTTGCGCTGAGAAATACGCCGATTGCTGCTCACCGAGCTGCCGCGAGATCCACCAACTGCCGATCGAATCCCAGCGCGCTTGGCGCAAAGGACGCAGCACCCGCAGCACGAAGACCAAGGCCATCAACGATCCTGAGGGTCTGCGGAAACGTATCCGCGAAGAAGAAGAATTACTCGCGCTGAACGGCACGTTGCATCCGGAACTGACATCCATCAATCCGCACCCAGTCCTGAACGGATAGTCTTACGCCAACAACCCGAACGACACAGCGGACAAGGAGCTATCTGCGCACATCAGCAAGATCCGCGTCATTTGCGTTCCAATCTTCGCCCATGCCCATCTATCACACCCTCGGCAAGATCCCCCACAAGCGGCACACCGTCTTCAAGAACGGCAAGGACCGCTTCTTCTACGAGCAGCTCTTCGGCACCATCGGCTTCGATGGCATGAGCACCCTCAGCTACCACACCCACCGTCCCACGATGGTGAAGGAGTTGCGGAAGCCGAAGGACGTGAGCCCCAAGATCGCGATCGAGAAGAACATGCGCTCGTTGCGCCTGCACGGCTTCAAGACCAAGCCCGAGAAGGACCACCTGGCCGCGCGCAAGACCATGCTGGTGAACAGCGACTGCGCCATCGTGCTCGCCGCGCCGCAAGCGAAGAGCGTGGACTACTTCTACAAGAACGCCGACTGCGATGAGATGGTCTTCATCCACAAGGGCAGCGGCACCCTGCGCACCTTCCTGGGCAACATCGACTTCAAGTACGGCGACTACCTGATGATCCCCCGCGGGATGATCTACACCATGGAGTTCAAGGACGCGGACAACCGCCTGTTCATCGTGGAGAGCCACCGCCCCATGTACACGCCGAAGCGCTACCGCAATTACTTCGGCCAGCTGCTGGAGCATTCGCCGTTCTGCGAGCGCGACATCCGTCGCCCCAAGAAGCTGGAAACGCACGACGAGCTGGGCAGCTTCGTGATCAAGGTGAAGAAGCAGAACATGCTGCACGAGCTGGTGTACGCCAGCCACCCCTTCGATGTGGTGGGCTGGGACGGCTACAACTACCCGTACGCTTTCAGCATCCACGACTTCGAGCCCATCACCGGCCGCGTGCACCAGCCGCCGCCCGTACACCAGACCTTCGAGACCGATGCCTTCGTGGTGTGCAGCTTCTGCCCGCGCCTCTACGACTACCACCCGCAGGCCATCCCCGCGCCTTACAATCACAGCAACATCGACAGCGATGAGGTGCTCTACTACGTGGACGGCGACTTCATGAGCCGCAACGACATCGGCCCGGGCCACATCAGTTTGCACCCCGCCGGCATCCCGCACGGCCCGCACCCTGGCGCCATGGAGCGCAGCATCGGCAAGAAGGTGACCGACGAGCTGGCCGTGATGGTGGACACCTTCAAGCCCCTGATGGTCACCGAGGAGTGCCTGAAGATCGATGACGGGAAGTACTGGAAGAGTTGGGTGGAGTAATGGTGGCTCATTGGGGCGTGCCGGTGCCCAAATGCGGCACCGTCGCGCTTTCCGCTTCAAGTCCTCGCTCGTTCCTCGCTGTGGGCTTTCCGCTGCAATCGCTCACGCGAAGCACCCCTCAACCTCCTCACTAAGAAATCCTTCCGTGCTTGACGGGCCAACCGCAGGATGGTTGTACATCTGGGCTATTCGGCCCCCATTGTGATTCGAGCCGCAAGCATTTCATCGTGGACCTGTATCGCAGCTTCCCAAGCATCAACCGCCTTCACAAGAGATTCTTTGCTCGAAGCACATACAATCCGATCCGCTTGCTGGATAGCCATGACGTTGTACTGGATCATGGTTATCAACGGACTATCATCATCCTTTTGAAAGTCCCGAACATAGAGTCGCCCGCTTGACATTGCCAGCATACAGGACCCTAGGAGATCCATCAGGTTCACGGGCTGCTTTAAGTAGACGACAGGATTGTCTGTGAGCACCAAAATCTCTGGGTTGCACTTGTCGTAAGTCTTTCCAATCCATTGGCCATCAACGCGCGAAAGAAGTGCTGAGAAGAGTTCCTTCGGCAAGTATGCTTTAGAAAGCTGCCTCAACGTATGTGTAGCGCCGAACCGTTTCGGATCGAACTCTACCCCATCGAGCATGCCGGACCAGTTCTTCATGTTGTCGAACAACAAATCGTACTTCGCCCGGTTCCTTGGCACTCTGAAGTACTGCATCAGCATGTGCTCGGACATGCGAGCATGAAGTGCGTCCGATATGCCGTCATCAGTGTTCGGGCATGCGAGAAACTCCTTCACCCGCTCTGCTTGAACGTGATCAATCCGTACAAATGACTGTTCCGCTACTGTGTTACGCTGTCCTCGAATGAACGCCGTGTTATCATCATTGATGAAGAAGACTTGCTTCGGAGCCTTCTTTCCTAAGAAACGCTTCGCCTGCTTGTCATACATCCACACCTTTCGATCGGAATCCGCAAATCCCTTGACAAAGTGCTCCGGGATATAGTGGTGCCTCTTCGATCCGTCATCTGATCGAAATTCTCTTTTGCGACTGCCCCTTCTCATTTGACTCGCTGCAATACTGAGGAACAAGTTAGCCCTTGCGAGGACGCGTGAGGGATTGTACCGGAAAGCCCGGAGGCTGGTAATCCAGCCGAGGACTTGAAGGGGAAAGCCCGACCCGAGGCATTTGCGAGGGACACGCCCCAATGACCTCCATCATCCACAGCCCCGCAAAATGTCCGAACTTTGAGGCACTGAACAGCGCGAGGAACCAACCTCCTACTACCATGGCAACCGGATTGAAAGACGTCGACTACGGCCTGGAGAAGATCATGGCCGATGCACAGGACTTCCTGCCCCTGCTGGGCACGGACTACGTGGAACTGTACGTGGGCAACGCCAAGCAGAGCGCCCACTACTACAAGAGCGCATGGGGCTTCCAGAGCGTGGCCTACGCCGGCCTGGAGACGGGCATGAAGGACCGCACCAGCTACGTGCTACAGCAGGACAAGATCCGCCTGGTGCTGACCACGCCGATGACGCCGGACAGCCCGATCAACGAGCACATCCGCAAGCACGGTGATGGCGTGAAGGTGATCGCCCTGTGGGTGCCCGATGCACGCAAGGCCTGGGAGGAGACGACCAAGCGCGGCGCCAAGAGCTTCATGGAGCCGATCAAGGAGGAAGATGAGCACGGCTACGTGGTGAAAAGTGGCATCCACACCTACGGCGAGACGGTGCACATCTTCGTGGAGCGCAACGAGTACAAAGGCCCTTTCCTGCCCGGCTACAAGGCGTGGAAAAGCCACTACAACCCGCCGCCCACCGGCCTGAAGTTCATCGACCACATGGTGGGCAACGTGGGCTGGGGCGAGATGAACACCTGGGTGGATTTCTATGCCCGCGTGATGGGCTTCGCGCAGCTGGTGAGCTTCGACGACAAGGACATCAGCACCGAGTACACCGCGCTGATGAGCAAGGTGATGAGCAACGGCAACGGCCGCATCAAGTTCCCGATCAACGAGCCGGCCGAGGGCAAGAAGAAGAGCCAGATCGAGGAGTACATCGATTTCTACAACGGCGCCGGTGTGCAGCACATCGCGGTGGCCACCAACAACATCATCGAAACGGTGGGCGCGCTGAAGGACCGGGGCGTGGAGTTCCTCTACGTGCCGCCCAGCTACTACGACACGGTGATGGACCGCGTGGGCGAGATCGACGAGGACCTGGCGGTGCTGAAGCAGCACGGTGTGCTGGTGGACCGCGACGATGAGGGCTACCTGTTGCAGCTCTTCACCAAGCCGGTGCTGGACCGCCCCACGATGTTCTTCGAGATCATCCAGCGAAAGGGCGCCAAGAGCTTCGGCAAGGGCAACTTCAAGGCGCTGTTCGAGGCGATCGAGCGGGAGCAGGAGAATAGAGGGACGTTGTGAGCGAGGACCGGCTTCAGTAGCTGCGGTATCAGGGACTACTTCCTACTCTCGACTTTCGCCTTTCCTTCCTTCGTCACCGCGAAGCTGCGCGTCATCTTCTTGATGAAGGCCACTTTCCGGAATCGGAGTACGGTCCAGTCTTCATCAATGGCCACTTGTCGAACGGGTTCGAATCCGGCATCGCCAACGGCTGTCCAGCCGGTATCACGTTTGAAGTCGCACGTGTATCGCTTGGAAGTGCCTTTCGGATAGGCGATCCAGAGCACGGCGTCGCCATCCAGTTTCGGCGCTAGTGCTTTGATGGCAGCATCCACTTCGCGTTGTTGCGTTGCGAAGGCGATCGCAAAAGCAAATGACTTCGTTCTACCAACTGTACGGTGAACTGTTGCGGTGGTCTCCAGCGCTTCAATAATTGGCGCGAATTCAGGTGGTGCGTTCAACACCACCACAGGATCGTGATCCCTGTAGTTGAGTTTCTTCAACAGATCGGTCATGGTGGATCAAAGCTATCGGCCCGGTCCTTCGACACCAACCAAGCGTCTACTGCACCTGTACTTTCCGCACGAACCGATCCTGCTTGGTGAGCACCGCCACGCTGTACATGCCCATGGGTAGCTGATCCATCCGATAAGGCGCACCATTCCAGGACCGGGAAACGCAAACCCTGCCAGCGGCATCGACGATGGACAGGTTCACATTTGACGAAGTCGCAAGTGAAAGCGTGGTGCAATCAGGCCCCTGTGAGACCTTCAATTCATCCCGGCCTGACAAGTCCTCCAGTCCGGTTGCAAGGCAGCCGATCACCAGCGCTGCGAAATCCTCAAGGTCCATAACCTCGGTCGTCTCGGTGGTCAGCGGGCCGCTCACCAGGCCATTGGCATAGGCCAGCGCATATACACCGCATACCGAAAGCTGATAGTCGCCATCTCCTTCCAACTGCGTTCCGCAGATCACGTTCCCGGAATAGTCCGTGGGTTGAAGGGCCCATAGGACAGTGTCACCGATCGCGCTGCCGCTGACATAGCGTCGACACAGCGCTCCGCAGTCCCCCCAAACACGGATGACCTCGTCGTTCTGCAGTGCCCCGGAAAAGGATCTGACGATACGGACATCCACACCGTACGCTTCTTGACCAACGACCACCGCCATCACCACGGCTTCAGGGACCCACCATTCCGGCTCTGGGTACGGTGGATCCAACGTTGTGCAGAATGTCGACGGGCCGAAGCAGGAACATGCGAAGGAAATGAAGGATGAAACGAGAAAGGACCCAAGTAGTACTGCTCGCATGATGAGTGTCTTTCCACCAAGATGCGAATACCAAAGGTTATCGCTGCCTAACCTGTGGTGCAAAGTTCAGTCCCCATCGAGAATGGCTCAACGGAGACGTGGTCGAATTCGATCATTCGTTCGTAAGATGGCTACCTTTGGTGAACATGAAGGCATTCGCACGCTCCTTTGTCATTGGGCTTTCCTATGTTGTCCTCCTCAGTGTTCAGTCGAGTTGCGTCCAGGATAACGCGAAGCCCCAAGTGAACCCGACCATCGAGTTCTTGACCTCCGAGGGCTATACCTACCTGAGCGATACGGTGCCACCGTCCGATACACTTCGGGTCGGGGTGGTGATCCAAAAAGGCGATGACCAACTTCGGACATTCAAGGTCCTGGCGACCTATGACAACGACGATGCGGTGGTAGCCGACAGCCTCCCCATGGGCACAGAGACCTTCGAATTCGACAAGACCATCGTTACCCGAGCTCAGGCCGGAACGGAGAAATGGACCTTCTGGGTGCAAGAGAACGATGGTGACGTCATCAAGCGGTCACTGACGTTTACGGTGGAGTAAGGCCGCCGGGTATCAGCGGTTCCGGTATTTTCGCGCACCGTATTCCTGCTGCGATCCGCAGCGGAAGCGCTCGACCGATCCCGATGTACCGCACGCACACCTGTGGCGAACTCCGCCTCCCCGACGCTGGAAAGACCGTGACCTTGGCCGGCTGGGTCCAACGCACCCGTGACCTTGGTGGCATGAGCTTCGTGGACCTCCGTGATCGATTCGGCATCACCCAGCTCAGTTTCAACACGGAACGCGACGAGGCGCTGAGCGATCAAGCCAACTCCTTGGGTCGTGAATTCGTTGTGCAGGCTACCGGTGTAGTGAAGGAGCGCGAGAGCAAGAACAAGAACATTCCTACCGGCGAGATCGAGCTGGTCGTGACCGAATTGAAGGTGTTGAACGGTGCGAAGACACCGCCCTTCACCATCGAAGAAGAGACCGATGGCGGCGATGAATTGCGGATGAAGTACCGCTACCTCGACCTACGTCGTGCCAACGTGCGTAAGAACTTCGAGCTGCGGCACCGCATGGCCATCGAGGTACGCAACTACCTCAGTGCACAGGATTTTCTGGAGGTGGAAACGCCCGTGCTGATCAAAAGCACACCAGAAGGGGCCCGTGATTTCGTGGTGCCCAGCCGCATGAACCAAGGCGAGTTCTACGCGCTGCCGCAAAGCCCGCAGACCTTCAAGCAACTGTTGATGGTGGCTGGTTTCGACCGCTACTTCCAGATCGTGAAGTGCTTCCGCGACGAGGACCTGCGCGCCGACCGTCAACCGGAATTCACACAGATCGACTGTGAGATGGCCTTCGTCGAACGGGAGGATATCCTGAACACGTTCGAGGGCCTTGCGAAGCACTTGTTCAAGACGATCCTGGACAATGACTTCGTCGAGGCCTTCCCACGCATGAGCTTCGACGATGCCATGCAGTTGTACGGTTGCGACAAGCCCGACCTGCGCTTCGACTTGCGCTTCCACGAACTGAACGAACTGGTGAAAGGCGTCGGCTTCAAGGTCTTCGACGAAGCAGAATTGGTCGTCGGCATCAAGGCCGAAGGCTGCGCTGGCTGGAGCCGCAAGCAGACCGATGCGCTCATCGACTTTGTGAAGCGGCCACAGGTCGGCGCATCCGGGATCGTGTTCTTGAAGTGGACGGAGGAAGGATTGAAGAGCACCGTGGACAAGTTCTTTTCACCTGAACACCTGCGGAAATGGGCAGCACACTTCGGCATGCAACAAGGCGACCTGTTGTGCATCATGGCCGGTGGAGCGGACAAGACCCGCAAGCAGCTGAATGAGTTGCGCTTGCACATGGGCGACCTGCTCAACCTGCGTGATCCGTGGACCTTCAAACCGCTTTGGGTGGTCGACTTCCCGCTGTTGGAAAAGGATGAGGAAAGTGGACGCTGGCACGCCATGCACCACCCCTTCACCTCCCCCATTCCTGAGCATGCCCACCTGCTGGAAAGCGACCCCGGCGCGGTGAAGGCCAATGCTTATGATCTTGTGATCAACGGTACGGAGATCGGCGGCGGCAGCATCCGCATCCACGATCGCAGCATGCAGGAAGCGATGTTCCGTGTACTGGGCTTCACCGATGAGGATGCGCGTTATAAGTTCGGCTTCTTGATGGATGCCTTCGAGTTCGGAGCACCGCCGCACGGTGGCGCGGCCTTTGGCTTCGATCGCTGGGTGAGCTTGTTCGGTGGCCGCAGTGACATCCGGGAATTCATCGCCTTCCCAAAGAACAATGCGGGGCGCGACACGATGATCGATGCACCGAGCAGGATCGATGAGGTGCAGCTGAGGGAACTCGGTATCACGCCCACGAACGCGAACACGAAATGAACGACCTGGACTACCTGCGCGAAGCGATCGCGACCGCCAAGGCCGGCATGGAACGGGGCGATGGAGGGCCTTTCGGGTGTGTGATCGTGAAGGACGGGAGGATCGTGGGGCGTGGGAACAACCGTGTTACGAGCACGAATGACCCCACGGCACACGCGGAGGTGGTCGCCATTCGTGAGGCCTGCACCGCACTGGGTGATTTCCAACTGAATGGCTGCGTGCTGTATACGAGCTGCGAGCCCTGCCCCATGTGCTTGGGTGCCATCTATTGGGCACGCCCGGACCGCATCGTGTTCGCTTGTACCCGCGAGGATGCCGCCGACGCAGGGTTCGATGACCAATTGATCTACGACGAGCTGCCGCTGCCCTACACCGAGCGTCGCATCCCCACAGAACACCTGTTGCGAGAGGAAGCACAGGAAGTGTTCGACGCTTGGAAGGCGAAAGAGGACAAGGTCCGTTACTGACCCTCTGCTTTGGGGCTGCTCTTATTCTTTCTATTGGTGGGCCTCAGCATTACAGCGCTGGCTCGTAGTTCAGGCTACCTGCGAAAAGCTCCAGCGTTGAGCGCACAAGAGCGCAGCCTGCTCACCAAGTATGCGATCAGCTACCAAGGCCTTTCTGTTGAGCACAAGCAAGCCTTCGAAAGAACGGTCTCGCTATTCATACACGACAAGACCTGGGTCGGTGCGGAGATCAAAATCCACCCGGCCATGAAGGTGATGATCGGTGCGTGTGCGGCGCAACTCCTGCGTGGGTTTCCAGAGGTGGAGCTGAAACACTTCGATCGCATCGTCGTCTTTCCGGACACTTATCGATCACGCAAGGACGGTCGCTTTCACCAAGGTGAAGTGCGCCCGCAAGTTGGCATGATCATGATCTCCTGGGACGATTTCCTGCATGGCTATGCACATAGCCGGGACGCACACAACGTGGGTCTTCACGAGATGGCGCATGCCCTGTGGTTCGAAAATGCGATACCGAACGGCGAGCAGAATTTTCTGGATAAGGCGCTGCTCAGTGATTGGTTCGAGCTTGCTCAGACGGAGGTCAAGCGGATCAAAGCACATGAACGGAGTTTCTTCCGCGACTACGCCGGAACCAACCAAGCGGAATTCTTCGCGGTGGCCGTGGAATATTTCTTCGAGCAACCGAACGAATTCAAGCAAGCGCTTCCGGAGCATTATGCAACCTTGAGCGGGCTTTTGAAGCAGGATCCGGCGATCAGCTGATCCACACAGGGGCCCAGAATTCGCGGATAGCCTCGAATTGGTCCATTCCCAAGAAATGTCGATCCCTGTTAGAAGTGAAGAAATCGATCCCCGCTGGATCCCGCCCGCATGAATAGGAAGGACCGAAGCTTCCGTGGACGCCCGACACACAAATCCTGGCCGATCCGACCCATGATGCCGTTGGTGTGAAGAACGAGAAACCCCGCCGTAGGGCGGGGTTTCGTTCCGTTGACCGACCAGGGCTCGAACCTGGACTCTTCTGAACCAAAATCAGACGTGTTGCCAGTTACACCATCGGTCAGTACCGCTTCAGCTGGCACTAAAGCGCGGCAAAAGTAAACGATCGGCAGGTGCTACCCAAACATCCGTCGCGAAGGGGCCGGGAGTTTCGGTATTTTCGCCACCGACCGCGCCGTCTTTCGGCTGAAATTGCGGCCCTTACCCCACCGACCCGATCCCCGCATGGACTACAAGAAGCTGAACATCATCACCGGTTGGCTGGTGTTCCTTGTCGCTGCCTGGACCTATATCGCTACCATCGAACCCACGAGTAGCTTCTGGGATTGCGGCGAATTCATTGCTACAGCCTACAAATTGGAGGTGGGTCACCCGCCCGGAGCTCCGCTGTTCATGATCCTGGCCCGGGTCGCCAGCGCATTCGTGAGCCCGGAGAATGTGCCCGTTGCAGTGAACGTGCTCAGCGCCTTGGCCAGCGCCTTCACCATACTCTTCCTCTTCTGGAGCATCACGCACATGGCGCACAAACTGGCCACACGCGATGGTACCGCTCTCACCACCGGAAGCATCATCGCCGTTCTGGGCAGTGGTGTGGTCGGTGCTTTGGCCTACACGTGGAGCGACAGCTTCTGGTTCAGCGCCGTGGAAGGTGAAGTGTACGCGCTCTCCAGCTTCTTCACCGCGATCGTGTTCTGGGCGATCCTCAAATGGGAAAGCGAGGCCGAGCAACCGCACAGCACACGTTGGCTCATTCTCATCGCCTACCTCATGGGTCTCAGCATCGGGGTCCACTTGCTCAATTTGTTGTGTATCCCGGCCATTGCCTTCGTGTATTATTTCAAGCGCTACGAGCCCTCCTTGAAAGGGGTGATCATGACCTTCGTGGTTTCCGCGTTGATCCTTGGCACCATTCAGGCCATCATCATTCCTGGACTGGTGAAAATGGCGGGGGCCTTCGAACTGGTCTTCGTGAACGATATCGGGATGCCGTTCAATTCCGGTAATCTGTTCTACACGCTGGTGCTGATCGGTCTTGTGGTCTGGGGCCTGATGTGGACCCAGCGCAACGGAAAGGTGCTATGGAACACCGTGATCCTCGGCGTAAGCGTGATCCTTGTGGGCTACAGTACCTATGCCATGATCGTGATCCGCAGCACGGCCAATCCACCGATCGACGAGAACAACCCGGAGAATGTCTTCAACCTGTTGAGCTATTTGAACAGGGAGCAGTATGGCGATCGTCCGCTTTTGATGGGCCAGTTCTGGGACTCACCCTATTCCAGCGAACGCGAGGACGGTAATCCGGTGTACACCGCGACCTACCAGATCAAAAAAGGCGACCGGGTGGTACAGAACGTGTATGACCGTTGGAGTGCCCAGCATTTCGTGGACGAGAACCCCGGCCACACCATCGACCATGCTTACGTGATCACCGACGCACGAAAAGGAAGTGAACCGGTGTACGAGCCGGAGTTCACCATGGTCTTTCCTCGAATGTACAGTTCGCAGAAGAGCCACATAGGAGCCTACAAGGAGTGGAGTGATTTCAAAGGCCGCCCTGTGCGCACCTTGGATCGTGAAGGGAAGCCCACCATCATCTACAAGCCCACCTTCGTAGAGAACATCACGTACTTCTTCAGCTATCAGATGGACTGGATGTACTGGCGTTACTTCATGTGGAACTTCGCCGGTAGGCAGAATGACATCCAAGGGCATGGAACCATTCTGGATGGCAACTGGCTCACGGGCCTGAATGCGATCGATGCGGAGCGCTTGGGGAACCAGGAACACCTGCCCAGTAGCATGACGTTGAACAAGGGGTTCAACAAACTCTATCTGTTACCCATGCTGCTCGGTGTGATCGGTCTGGTGTATCAGCTGCTCCGCCATTCGAAGGATTGGACAGTGGTGATGCTATTGTTCTTCTTCACCGGGGTGGCCATTGTGATCTACCTGAACCAGACGCCCTACCAGCCTCGGGAACGTGATTACGCCTATGTGGGTTCGTTCTATGCCTTCGCGATCTGGATCGGCCTTGGCGTGTTCGCTTTATACGATGCTGCGAAGAACCTGAGCCAGAAGGAACTGGGCATGGTCGTAGGCGCTGCGCTTGGGCTGGGTGTCCTGAAGTACGTGGTCGAGTGGGGCGGCGGCCATGCCATCTCCTATTCCATCCTATACATGGGTCTGCTCGGCGGCGGAGCGCTCGGCCTGTTCTTTTTGCTCGGCAAAGTGGTGAAGAACGATGTACTCAATGGAACCTTGGCAACTGTGCTCGGCCTAGCCATTCCCGCTGTTATGGTGGCCGAAGGCTGGGATGATCACGATCGGAGCACCCGCACACCAGCTCGCGATCTTGCTGGGGACTACCTGGAGAGCTGTGCGCCCAATGCGATCCTCTTCACGAATGGCGACAACGACACCTTCCCCCTTTGGTATGCGCAAGAAGTGGAAGGCATCCGTACGGACGTTCGCGTGGTGAACCTGAGCTTGCTGAACACCGACTGGTACATCGATCAAATGCGACGTAAGGCCTACGAGAGTGCTCCCGTACCGTTCTCCATGGCACCGGAGAAGTACCGTCAAGGCACGCGCGACGTGGTGGCGTTGATCCCACAGGGAACCGGTTACAAGGACCTGAAGGAAATGATGGCTTTCGTTTCCAATGACCGCAATCGTCAAGTGCTCTTCCAACGCGGCGTGAAGGACTCCTACTTCCCGACCGACCAATTCAGCATTGCAGCGGATAGCGTAACGGTCTTCGGCTCAGGAACCTTGGCCGTTGGCGATAGCGGGTGGGTGCCGCGTGTGGAGTGGCAGATCAAGCGCCAAGTGCTGATGAAGAACCACTTGATGGTGCTGGACCTTCTGGCCACCAACAACTGGCAGCGCCCGATCTACTTCGCGGTGACCACCGGTCCCGACAGCTACATCGATCTCCAGGACTACTTCCAGCTGGAGGGACTTACCTACCGCGTGGTACCGGCGTTCTCGCCCAACAGGAATCCGAATCTGCAAGGACGCGTCGCAACGGACATCATGTTCCAGAACGTGACGGAGAAATTCCGTTGGGGCAACATGGAAACGGAGGGCGACATCTACTTGGATGAGAACATCCTCCGCATGACCACCAACCTGCGCTTGCAATTGAGCAGTTTGGCCGAAGCCTTGATCGAAGAGGGACGGGATGACGACGCCCGGACCATCCTCGACCTCTCGCTTGCCAAGATGCCGGAACGCAATGTGCCGTTCGATCGCATCCTCCTCCCAACAGTGGAAGCGTACTACGCGATCGGCGATAAGGACAAAGGGAACGAATTGTCCGAAAGGCTCTTCACCATCATGGAAGAGAACCTCGAGTTCTACCTCAGTTTGGAGCCGGAATTCGCGAGCCGCATTCAGGATGACATGGCCATCACCCATGCTGTAATGGGTCGCTTGGCCAGTTCCACCTCGCGTGCGGACACGGCCTTCGGCGCACCGATGCAGGAACGTTTCGACGCCATTGAAGAGCAATACCAAGGAAAGTTGATGGAGCTGCAGTCCGCTGGCAGGAAGAGTTCATCGCGCATGCGCTTCTGACATTGAGCCTCATGTACCCCACGCGTATCCCGCGCTTGGTGAGCGGATTGCTCACGGGGTTCCTTTGGCACAAAGCACGTGAAGGGAAAGACCTGTTCTTGACCTTCGACGACGGGCCTATAGCGGAGCTCACCCCGTGGGTGTTGGACACCTTGAAGGTCTTTGACGCCAAGGCGACCTTCTTCTGCATCGGGCGCAATGCAGAAGCGGAGCCGGAGATCATGGCGCGGATCAGAGCGGAAGGTCATACCGTCGGGGATCATACTTGGGATCATCCGCGCGGCGGCGTCACCTCTACGCGGAGCTACCTGCGAAACGTGCTGCGTTCGCAGGCAAGAACCGGTGGCACCTACTTCCGACCGCCATACGGGAGCATCACGTTGACACAGTATTTGGCTCTGCGCAAACGTTTCAAATTGGTGATGTGGGATGTGCTCAGTGGCGATTTCGACACCCGGATAGATGGCCCGAAATGTCTTGAACGCGTGCTCCTTGCAGCCAAGCCAGGTTCCATCATTGTTTTCCACGACAGTTTGAAGGCGGAAGAACGATTGCGATATGCGCTACCGCGAACCTTGGAATACTTCAAAGGAGAGGGGTATCGCTTCAGGGCGCTGTAGAAGGCCCTTATGGAGCAACTTCCGTTACCGTGTATTCCACGCGTCGGTTCTGTGCGTGTTCAGCTTCGGAGCAGACCACACCGGGTGCACAATGGTTCTTCAGTTTTGAAGTACCATAGCCCTTGGCGATGATGCGATCCCACTTGATTCCCCGTTTGACCAAGTAATCGGCGATGGCATCTGCCCGGCGCTGATCCAGTTTGCTGGCATCGGCTCCATCACGCGCATCACTGTGCACACCGATCTCCACATTCACTCCTGGATTCACGTTCAACCTTTCTGCGAAAGCATCCAGCTCGGTGCGCGCCACGGGATCCAATTTCACATCGTCCTTGGCCCAACGCACGAATCGGAATGCGACCGGAGTGCCCAATGCGATCGGCTCGAAATCGAGATCACGTACCTCGTTCAGGAGGATCAGCCCCTCCTTCATACCGATCGTCGATACCGAGAAGCTCATGCTGTAGAAACCCGGCTTCTCCAACAACACCTCGAACTCTTCGTTGCTCTGCAGCCGGAGGCTGAAATCCCCACTCTCTCCAGTTGTGAAGGTCTCGGAGAAGAAGCTGCTCGTATTCACCACGGTTATCGTAAGGCCCGAAAGGAAACCACTGCGATCCTTGTAACGCGCCGTACCGCGCAGCCAGATGCCCGCACTCGGCACGAGATGGATATCGCGCGTGATGATCTGCTGCTCTTCGATCTGATCCGTGCTCAAGTGCTGTTCACCCGGGTACCGGCCCTTCGTTTCGGCGCGGAGCAAGTACTCCTTGTTCTTGTCCACCGGGAAGGAGAACTCCCCTCTATTGTCCGTATTCATCGTGGCGATCAGAGCGCCATCCTGGTCCAAGAGCTTCACTTCCAGATCGGCCATCGGCGAAGCATTCTCGTCATCGATGACAATACCCGTGACCAGGAAACGTTGTGTCAAAGGCGCCAGCATTTCGAAGGCATATATGTCATCATCCCCTTGTCCGCCTGGCCGATTGCTGGAGAAGTATCCGCGCTTGCCCGCTGCGTCGATGATGAAGGCGAAGTCATCCTTCGTTCCGTTCACCGGGGTTCCAACATTGATCGGGGCAGCGAATTCATCGAGCCCGAAGTACTTCGCCGCAAAGATGTCCATGCCACCAAGGCCTGGATGTCCGGTGCTCGAGAAGTACAAAGTGCCATCCGCCCCGATGAACGGAAAGGACTCGTTCTGTGCCGTGTTGATCTGAGAGCCCAGGTTCTCCGGTTCGCCCCACTGCCCGCCTTGATCGTGGCAGACGTAGATGTCGGTCCCTCCATATCCTCCCGGCATATCACTTACGAAGAACAAGCGCTTTCCATCCGGCGACAAGGCCGGATGCCCAACGGAGATCTCGCTGTTGTTGTACAGGAATTGCTCCACATTCCCCCAACCATCGCCCTTGCTGTAGGCTTTGTAGATCGCCAATCGGGAAATTCCGTTGGAACTGCGCTGTGAGCGACCATTGAAGTAACCGTTGCGCGTGAACCAGATCACGTCACCATTGGCGCTGGCCGTTGCGGGTCCTTCGTGGAATTTCGAATTCACAGCACCTTCCATCAATCGCAAGTTGGCGAGATCACCACCCGGGCCGACGGCGGCAACATACATGTCCAAGAACGGTTGATCGTTCCAAGCTGCTCGGCGCTCGATCCCCACCTTCGCATTCCGTGATGAAGAGAATACCACACGATCCGAGCCCAGCCAAGTGGCCCCAAAATCCGAGTACGGGGTATTCACACTTACCGGGTGGATGCTGAATCGATCCGGATCCGCGCTGAATTTGCGGGCAAAGCCACTGATGTTGCTTCGCTTTACGGGCGCATCGGTGATGACGAGGTAGCGATCCATCCAATCCTCGGCCTCGGCATACTTACCGTTGCCTTTGAGGGCTTCGGCATAGTTGTACAGGTCGATCGGTTCCCGGTTCAGGAACTTCACCACCATGGCATACCAGCGCTCGGCCTGCTCGCTGTTCCCCAGTTTCATTTGGCTTTCGGCAAGGCGCTTCGTCACATGTTCGTTCACCGCACCCAGTTCGGTAGCGACGGTGTATGCCTCGACCGCACGGGAGTATGCCATCTGCTGGTAATAGCGATCACCTTCGTTGATGTAAGCATCGGCATTCCCTTGCGCCTTGCTGGTGAAAGCAAGCGATGCAAAGAAGATCGTGAGGAGGAATAAGAGAACCCGCATCCGACTAGAAATAACGGGGTGAAATGGTCCTTCCCTTCACGAAGCGGAAGTCGTAGCTCAACATGATCTCGTGCGTGCCTGCGTTGTACGCCCCGATGCGTGTGGTCGTGAGGTCGAAGGCATAACCGATGCGGAACTGATCATTCACCTGGTATTGACCCATGGCCCCAAAGGCATTGCCTAGTCGGTACATCGCCCCGAACCAGATGCGCTCGCGCAACAGGAAGTTCGCATTCACATCCAAGGAGAACGGTGCGCCTTCCACAGCACGGAACATGAAGGATGGCTTGAACTTGATATCACGCGAAAGATCGAACACGTAGCCACCGATCAAGAAATAGTGCCTGGCTTCCGAGGTCGTGGTGACCACGGTGCCGTTCACCGCGTCCAATTTGTTCTCAAGCAGTTTCGGGGCCGAGGCGCCGAGGTAGTAGCGGGGGCTATGCCAATACAGGCCGAACCCGAAATTGGGCAAGAGCTGGGAAGAGACATTCACCTTGGCAGGATCGACCTCGACGGAAGTGAGTGACGCGAGGTCCGCTTGGTAGATATTGACACCGCCCTTCAGACCGAACGAAAGCCGTGTATCCGTCCCTGTTCGCACCCGATAGGCGAAATCTCCGTAGGCGGAAGTCTGGTGCGATGGACCGATCTTATCGTTGATCGCGGAGAAGCCGAGTGCCAGATTCTCCGCCTTCAGCGGTGAGTGTGCAAGAACCGTTTGGGTAGCCGGAGCACCTTCGAAGCCTACCCACTGGTGGCGCGACAAGGCCATGACCGTGAACACATCAGCACTTCCCGCATAAGCTGGATTGAAGGCCAGTGTGTTGAACATGTACTGACTGTACAGCGGATCCTGTTGAGCTCGTGCCGAGTTCATGCCGAGGTAGATCAGAACGAAGAACAGAGGTCGTATGAAGCGCAGTCCCATCATCGCACAAGCTGAATGAAACCAGTGATCGCTTCTGTGCCGTTACCGAGTTCCAACACATAGAAATAGGTTCCCGTTGGAGCACTACCCGGCAGCAGTGCATCCGGTGATGAACCGTCCCAGACCACATTCTGATTGTCGTAGGAGGATCCCTTGAACATCTCTGAACCCCATCGGTTGAAGATGATGATGGAGTTGTTCGGATAGCCTTCGATCCCGGGGATCTTGAAGGTCTCATTGATCCCATCGCCGTTCGGGGAGAACGACTCCGGTACGAACACATCATCATTGAATTCGCATGGACTTGATGCCTCAACCAGCACTTGGCTGCATGCATAGCCATCGAACAACGTAGCGAAGAACGGCTGACTGATCACGATCGGGTCGCTCGTGAAAACGAATGGTGCACCGGTCGATATCGTCCCTTGGGCTCCAACGACCTCATATGAATTCTGATCACCTTGTTCGATCGTGAAGGTGACCACGTACGTACGATCCTGTTCGTTACAAGTGGTCTGGAGGTTCACTACTTCAGGGCTGCCCACCACATCGATCTTCAGGATCGCTGCATCATCTGCACAACCGGCGGCTTCCACGAGGTAACGGAACTCGTACTCATCGGGTGTCAGCAGCGTGGTGTTCAATGTTCCACTTGTCATGGCTCCTGACCCGGTCAGGTCGGTCCATGAGCCGCCTGCATCCGGTGAGCCCTGCAGTCCGGTGATCAGTGGGAATGCGGTGAGCGTATCACAGAGGACGATCTGACCATTCCCGCCCGCTTCCGGTGGTTGGTTCACCGTGATCTGGATCACAGCTGCGGAATCCGCACAAGCCGCGTTTCCGGTAACGGTGTATCGATAAGGTCCAGGAGAGTTAGCCGTCGGGTTGAACGTACCGTTGCTTGCACCGCCCTGTGGACCGGTCCATGTACCCCCGGTCTGCGGAGTTCCGGTCAGTTGATCGAAGAGGACGATCGGGTCATCCGAAGCGCAAAGCACCAAGGGCGAACCGACGCCCGGGTCAGGATACTCCGTGGTGGTGATGAGGACGGTAGCCTGCACGTTGCCGCATCCAGCATCCTCGACCGTGTACACGAACGCACTCTGTCCGCCCACCGGCAACAGACTTGCATCCAGAATTCCGTTCGGCAACAACGCACCGGAACCGGCCACGTCCGTCCACGTTCCGCCGAGATCCGGATCACCGGTCAAAGCATCAATGAGCGGATAGTTCACTTCAGCACCGCAGATGGTCAACGTGCTATCCCCCCCAGCACTCGATCCGGAACCGACATTCACGGTGACCGTGGCGAAGACCAACGGACAAGGCAAGGACGCAGGAATGGTGTACCTGAAATTCCAAACGCCATTGCCGGCTTCTGAAGGATCGAATAAGCTGTCCTCCAAAGCTTGGGAAATGTTGATGTCGGTCCAGAATCCACCGGTCTGGGCCTCCACGCCCAATTGCACGAACAGGTTCACTTCGGTCTGTGAGGAGCAAGCCTGCACGGACGTGCTTTGCCCAGGATTCCCGGCCGGTACAAGACCAATAGTGAGTTCAGCGCTAGCGGAAGCACAAGGCGATTGGCCTACGATCGTGTACCGGTATACGCCGGGTTCATCGCTCGCTGGGTCGAATTGATCGCCGTGCGGCACATCGCCACCGGTAACGAAGGTCCACGTTCCATTGGTAGCAGGCGAACAGCCCAAGAAACTGCGCATCAATTGCGGCGTTTGGCTGCTGCAGAAGGTGACTGATGCATCACAACCGGCATTGGGAGCCTGTGGTTCGGAAACCGTAACGAACGCATCGTCCTGAGAACAAGGGAACTGACCCGCAAGGCGATAGCGATAGACCCCCGGGTTATCGATCGCGGGATTGTACATGTTGCTGTGCGAAACGTTGCCACCCGTCACATACACCCACGTACCACCGGGCTGAGCATTGGCCCCCAGCAGCGTGAACATGTCCACCGAGGCATCGGTGGAGCATATCGAGAGATTCGCATCGGCCCCAGCGTTCGGTGCGGTTGTCAGGGTTACCGTAACGTTCGCTGTATCCGAAGGGCATGCGCCGAAGCCTTCCACCACATAACGATAAATACCGACCTGGTCTGTTGCTGGAACGAAGGTGCCGCCGTGTGCCTGGTGGTCGGGGTCTAGCCAGAAACCTCCACCGTCCGGTCCACAACCCAAGCTACTTCCCAAATTCACCGGTGGGAAGTTCGAGCAGATCGATGCACTGCCATCGCAGCCTGCATAAGGACCATCCAGCACTTCAACGGTCACTCTGGCGGTATCGGGTTCACATTCACCAGAACCGACAAGGGTGTAATCGAAACGCCACGTGGTACCGGATGTCACGGTGCCTGTATTGAACACCCCACCGATCAGACCAGGAGCGCCATCAACGTTGATCCAGCTGCCGCCCGTCTGCGGAGTACCACCGAGTTCTGCAAAGAGGTCGACCAACTGACCGGAACACGCCTGCAGGGTTGTATCCTCCCCAGCGTCCAACGCATCCACGATCGTAACTGTGACCTGTGCCGAAACTGATGGACAAGCACCCGTCGCTGCATGTGTATAGGTGAACGTACAACTCGCCCCGGCCAACATGCCCGCAGCATTGAAGACACCGTTGGTCAAGGTCCCTTGGCTGCAGGACGTACTCCAAGTTCCACCGGTCGTCGGGTTTCCGTTCAATGCTGGGAACAGATCCACCGCAGTTGAGCCTGCGCACACAGGAATGGAGCCATTGGTCCCGGAACGCGGCGCTTGCACAACGGTGATGTTCACCTGCGCTACAGCTGTTGGACAAGGAGTTTGACCCAATACCGTGTAGACATACGCTCCTGCTGGATCCGTAACAGGGTCGAAGAACGGGCCATGCTCGTCCCCGTCGAAGGTCCACGTTCCATTGTTGTCGGGAGAGCCACCAAGCAGACCGATCAGCGGCACTGGGCTTTGCGATGAACAGATCTCGGCCAAGGTGTTGATGCCCGCATTGGAGGCGGTGCTTTGGAATACGGTCACCGTGGCCGAATCGCTTGCGCAGGGTGCCGTTCCGACCCGCTTGTACTTGTAGACACCGGGCACGGAGAGGCCTGGGAAATACGTCCCCGTGAAGGCCACACCATTCGGGTCGTACCAATCTCCACCCGGTTGTGGCGTACCGTTCAAATGTTCGAACAGGTCGAATTCAGGCGCATTGCTGCACACCACTACCTGACCACCCGGGTCACCAGCATCCACCGCATCGCTTTGGATCACGGTCACGAAGGATGAATCCGCTGGGCAGCCGCCATTGCCCGGAACGCGGTACTTGTACACGCCACCTTGATCCGCGCCTGGCGTGAAGATCCCTGTGGATGCTGCGCCCGAAGGACCGAACCAATTGCCGTTCAAGGCAGGACCGCCGGTCAAGTGGTTGATCAATTGGAAAGGAGGTGCGTTGCTGCAGACCTGGACCAGTCCATCGGTGCCGGCATTCGATGGCTGGGAGATCTGCACGAACACCCTCGCCGTATCGTTCTGGCAAGGCGCCAAGCCGTACACCACATAGGTATATGTCCCCGTGACATCAACAGATGGTTGAATGGTCGGTGTATGCGGCAACAGGTCGTAGAACCAAGAGCCACCCGTTTGAGCAGCAGGTCCAAGAAGTGGGAATAGTTGGAAAACACCATCGGACCGGCACAATGAAACAGAGGCATCGTTACCGGCATTGCGCAATGGATTCAACACAATGGTGAGGGTCGCGGATGCACTAGGACAAGCACCGGTTCCAGGAACCGTATACCGATAGGTACCCGGCGCGGAAGGACTCGATCCTCCTGGCGTGAACACCCCGTTCACCGCAGCCGTGCTGGGCAATGGGCCTACCCAAGAACCCAGGGCTGAGGGGGAGCACCCCAACCGCTCGATCATAGCGAAAGCTTGGTCTGAGCTACATACCGTAATAGAAGCGGGACAGCCTGCGTTGGCCGGTTGGCTCACCTGCACGCTGACCGTGGAAACATCGGAGCCACAGGAATTCGAGACCGTATAGGTGTACAGGCCCGGTGCTGAAGAGGCAGGGTTGAACTGACCGGAGAACGGTGGATCGCCAGGGGCAGGACCGGTCCATGTACCGAAAGGATCCGGGCTTCCGCCTAGGTAGGAGAACAGATCCACGATCGGACCATTTGCACACAAGGATGCCGCACCCGGTGTACCAGCATTGGGCGAGGGGTCGACGAAGACAGAAACAAGCGCGGTGTCGTTGATGCACGGCGCTGTTCCGTTGATGACATAGTAGAAATTACCGGGGGCAGTGGTACCAGGAGTAAAGGTCCCGGACGTCGAATTCAGGTTTCCGTTCAACCATGATCCGCCATTGTTCGGGGAACCACCTAGGGCATCGAACAAGATGAACGGGCCATCCTCGGAGCAAACGGTAGTTGAGCTGTTGAGGCCAGCGAATGCTTCCGAGATCACGGAAACATTGAGGAAGGCGATCTTCTGCGTACACGGGAAGGAGCCTGGAACGCGGTATTCATAGACCCCCTGCACGTCCAGACCTGGTACGAAAAGCACACCGTGGTTCTGGTCATTGAAGAACCAAGTACCGTTCGGGTCCGGTGTTCCGCCCAAGGCCTGTGTCATGTTGAAAGGTGCACTGTTCGAACACACGACCCGAGGGGCATCTTGCCCGGCATTGGCTTCGGGCACTTCCTGGACCACAACGGATGCACTCGTGGCAGCGCACGGGGGAAGGCCATTCACAACGTAGAAATAGGTATTCGGGTTGTTCGCCGGAGGATTGTAGGTTCCCGAGAAAGGAGGTCCGTTCACCGTTCCAACATGCCAAGTTCCGCCAGAGGCGGGGTTATTACCGAGGAATTGGAACAGCCCGAAGGTCCCTCCATTGCTACATGCGATCGTGCTTCCGTTGGTACCCGCATTCGGCGCAGCGACCACGGTCAAGGTCACCATCGAAGAATCCGAATCGCAACCAGCAATACCGGAAAGCCGATAGCGGAACTGATACGTGCCCGCAGTGACCATTGAGGCGTTCAGGTACTGTCCATTCAACGCCAGGCCAACTCCACTGAGATCGATCCACTGTCCCCCGGGTTGCGGTCCGCCGCCCAGTCCGGTGAAGAGATCGACCTGCGTGTTGGTGCGACAAGCGGCCAAGGTGCCATTGCTACCTGCTTCGAGGATAGGCACGATCGTTACTCGTACCATGGCTGTTGCGTTCCCGCACTGGCCGATACCGGCTACCGTGTACAGGAAATCATAGTTACCCGGCGGAAGTGCACCTGAATTGAAGAAGTTGCCGCTCAAACTACCGGTAGAGGTCAATTCGGTCCATGTTCCGGTCTGATCCGGCGTACCGGTAAGGCCCGCGAAGAGATCAACGGAGGCTGTTCCTTGGCACACCGTAAGCGTCCCACCCACCCCGGCATCGGGTGCTTGATTCACCACCATGGTGATGGTTGCCGTTGCGTTGGTGCATGGCGCCGTACCGCTCACCGTGTACACATACGCCCCAGCTTGGCTGGTTCCTGGAATGAAGATCCCAGAACTTACACCGGCTGGTCCGTTCCACGAACCGCCTGCATCCGGTGTGCCACCGAGTTGGGTGAACAGATCCACAGGGCCATCAGTGGAGCAGCGCGTAACGGTCGCGCTCGTACCAGCAACCGGCTGTCGGTTCACGTTCACAACAACAACAGCACTAGTGGCAATACAAGGGGTTTGACCCGGAACCGTATACGTATAGCCGCCCGGTGTGGATGTGCCTGGAACGAACGTACCGTTGTTCGGACCGTCAGGTCCCACCCACGTACCCCCAGCATTCGGGGTTCCACCTAACGAACCGATCAAGTTGAATTGGGCAGCACTGCTGCAGACCAAAGCGGTTCCGTTCGTTCCTGCATTCGGCGCTTGGCGCACAGTGACGGTCACGAAGCCGGTATCGTTCACACAAGGCGCGGTTCCCGGTACCACGTACTTGTATTGACCTTGAGCACTTGTCGACGGATCGAACGTGCCAATGACGGGTGTGTTGGTCGGCCCCAACCATGTTCCTGTTCCGTTCGGTGATCCTCCCAATACGGAGATCAAAGGGAAAGGGCCATTGGTGCTGCACACGGTGATGGTACCATTCGTCCCTGCATTCGGGGCGATGACGCGCACCACTTGGACCACGGCCGATCTGTTGGCGCAGGGGGCCGTTCCTTGAACAGTATAGGTGTAGTTCCCTCCCGGCTGGGAGCCCGGTAAGTAGGTGCCACTATGCGCAGTACCATCCGGTCTGGTCCACGTTCCACCGGAAGCAGGCGTGCCACCCAGATGACTGAACAAATTCACTGACCCATCACTGCTACAAATCGTCACCGAGCCATTCGTTCCGGGGTTCGGAGGTGCGATCACATTCACCGTTACCGTGGCCTGTGCGCTGGCGCAGGGCGCTGTTCCAGGTACAACATACGTGTATACACCTGCAGGACTTGTGCCTGGGGTGAAGGTCGCCGTGGCAGCCCCTCCACCGGGAGCGGTCCAAGACCCGGTCGCATCGGGCGTACCCCCCAAAAGCGCGAAGAGGTTGAATGCAGGATCGTTACCGCAGACGGTAGTGGTCGCATTGGTTCCAGCAACAGGTGCTCGAATGATCGCAACGTTCACAACAGCAGTGGCGTTGGCGCAGGGTGATAAGCCTGTTACGGTATAGGTATATGCACCGGGCTCATCCGTTCCTGGAGTGAAGGTCACACCGTGTGACCCGCTCGGACCGGTCCAAGCCCCCCCAGCAGCAGGCGAGCCTGTCAATTGCGCGAACAAGCTGAACGCAGCTGCATTCGAACACCGCGTCACCGTAGCGCCGACACCGGCATTCGGGGCTTGATTCACAGCGACGGTAACGGTCGCCGTCGAAGAAGTGCAGGGGGCTTGGCCAGTTACCGTGTAGGTGTATATACCAACGGTACTCGAGCCCGGTGCGAAACTACCCGAGTGCGCTTGTCCACCAGGGTCGGTCCACGTACCGCCTAAATCAGGGCTACCTGTAAGCGCGTTGAACAGGGTGAATACTCCATCCGTGCTGCACAAGGTGACTGAAGCACTAGTACCTGCACGCGGCGCCTGCCGCACGGTTATCGTCAAGGTCGCGGTTGCATTTGCACACGGGGAAGTTCCTGGAACCGTGTACACATAGGGACCTCCGACATCCACCGCGGGGTTGAACATGGGTCCGTGCGCTCCTCCGGGGCCGGTCCAAGTACCTCCCGCATCCGGCGTCCCGTTCAATCGCGAGCGCATGTCGAAAGATGCTTCATCGCTGCACACTGAAATGCTGCGGCTTACTCCAGCATTAGGGGCAGTTACTTGGGTCACTGTGACGGTGGCAGAGGCAGATGCGCAAGGGGCGCTTCCCGGAACCGTGTACGTGTATACTCCTGGGGTCGAAGTACCAGGGGTATAGGTACTGACCACCGGTGTCGAAGCGGGTCCGGTCCAAGCGCCTGTGTTCTGCGGCGAGCCCGTCAGGTGATCGAACAGGTCGAACAGTGCGCCGTTGCTACATACCGTGTGCGTACCGTTGGAGCCCGCGTTCGGAAGGCTATTCACAGTAACCGTTACCGTTGCGGAAGCGGATGCACAAGGTGGAGTGCCTGCAACAGTGTACGTATAGACTCCGGGAGCTGAAGTTCCGGGGGTGAAAGTGTCGGAGACAGGTGTTGCGCTCGGGCCGGTCCATGAACCACCCGGTGTCACGGCCCCGACAAGGTGATCGACCAACTGGAAAGGTGCTCCATTCACACAGACCGTGTGCGTTCCATTCCCCCCTGCGCTCGGCGGCGCGTGAACGGTTACAGTAACCGTTGCCGATACCGGTGGATCGGGAAGTTCAACAACCGTGTACGTATAAACACCGGCAGGATCGCTTCCCGGTACGAACACACCTGAGTGAGCGCCGTTGGGTCCTACCCAAGTTCCGCCCGGATCAGGCGAACCTCCCAAGAAATCGATCAACTGTTCGCTTGCCCCGTTGGAGCAGAAAACCGCAGTTCCGTTGGTGCCCGCATCAGCAGCGGCCACTTCCATCCACTCGCTGCCTGGTACACGATCCGCTGAGGGCCGGACCTCCGTCGCACCGAACGCAGCAAGAGCGAACAGAGCGCAGCAAAGGATCAATACTTGGCGATAGTGAGTATTCAAGGAAGTGGGGAATAGGTGTAACACCACGCTCGTTCAACAGCACCCTGGTAAGATGGACGCGCAATTTACGGTTGATCGCGCACCGAATGCCACTGAAATCAACATGTTGAGCTTGAATGATCGACGGTCCTACCTGATCCGTCGACCAATTTGACGATGGTTGAATAGTAGGTCACACTCCAAGACCAACCATCCAGGTTGGACGCTGCTTAGGGCGTTGCGGATACGGTCGATGGAGCCGGAGTCTTCCCCAAGGTGATCGCCAGCATCACCTCGTGGGTGCCGGTGCTGTAGTTGCGCAGGTTCGAACTGATGATGTCGTACGAATACCCGAATTGGAAGGTCTTCTTCAACCAATAGCCCACCATGGCACAATAGGCATCGTTGGTGCGATAGCCGGCTCCGATCCAGAAGGTGTCCTTGTAACGCACCGTAGCGGTCACGTCGATCTTTAACGGAACCGGGGTCGTGTACTTCAGCAGGAACGAAGGCTCCACGCGCCAATCCTCACCGATGGGCAAGCGATATCCACCCATCACGTAATAGTGGTCCTCCATGCGGCTCAGTGTGGATGCCTGATCCAGGAAATAGACCTTGTTCTGCAACAACTGGGGTGCGGTGGCTCCGAACCAGAAACGTGGGCCATAGAGGTAGAAGCCGAACTTGGCGTCGGGCAGCAGGTCACCGCGCAGTTGGTTATCCATTACGGGATCGCCGGGGTCATGGAACTGGATCTTCGAGCCGTCGATGAGGAATTGCAGCATCCCTGCGGAGACAGCCAAGGAAAGCTTGATATCCTGCGTGAGCTTGAGGTGGTAAGCATAGGAGAACTGGAATCCCGTGCGGCGTGTCGGTCCGACGATATCGGTGAAGATGTACCCGCCGACACCCATCTTCTCACCCACCGGAGTTGATCCGCTGAAGGTGAAGGTGCGCGGGGCATCTTGGATCCCGACCCATTGATAGCGATGCGCACTTCGGATCTCGAAGAACGGGCGACTACCAGCGACGGCGGGGTTCACGACATAGTCGTTGAACTGGTACTGGGTCAGTTGAGGCAGCTGCTGTGCATCGACCTGTGCGACCAGGAGGATCGACAGCAGAAGAAGGGTGCGGTGAATGGCGAGCATGGTTCAACGGATCACGGTAAGCGGGCCGGTGTACGGTTCGGGGAAGCGCTCGTCGTTGAGCTCGATCACATAGTAGTAGGTGCCCACAGGGACAAAGCCATCCCGATACTTGCCGTCCCAGGGTTGTTTGTAGCCCACGCTTCGGAAGAGCTGCTCACCCCAACGGTTGTACACCTCCACTTCACAATCGGGGAAGAGATCGATGAAGTCGATCACCCATGTATCGTTGTGCCCATCTCCGTTGGGTGTGAAGCCCGTCGGGATCACCACCGTTGGCACCACGGTCACGAGCGCGCTATCCACATCAACGCAGCCATTGGGACCCACCACGGTTAGCGTATACCACGTGGTCACCGTTGGCGAGGTGGTCGGGTTGGGGCTTGCTGCATCACTGACCAGCGTATCCGGTTGCCACGTGAACGTGGAGCCGATCGGACCGGCCGGAGTGCCACCCAGCGTTACGATCTCCGAGAGGAAGATCGTATGGTCGGGGCCAGCATCGGCGATCGGCAAAGCCAATGTGGTGATCGTGACCTGATCCGCGGAGGTGCAAGGCCCATCGGTCACCGTCAAGGTGAAGACCTGAACACCTGCTGCTCCGATAGGAATGGTCACGGTCGGGGTGGTCCCGATCTCTGAGCCTTGGTCATCTGTCCATGAATACGTTGCGGCACCGATGCTGTTCGACCCGTCGAGCGTCGCGGAGGTACCTATGCAAGCATTCTGATCCGCACCCGCGTCGGCCACTACGGTCGACAGCGCATCGACGGTGATCACCGTATCAAGCGTGCAACCGTTAGAATCCGTCACCAGCAAGTCATAGACCCCTGGTACAAGATCCGTGAGGTCCTCGGTATTAGCGGTGAATCCGATCGGCCCATTCCAGCTGAAGACATAGGCCGGCACACCACCGAACATGGTTGTACCTAGCGCGCCATCCAACGCATCGGCACAGCTCGCTGGCGTGTTCAGGTCAACGGAAAGCGAAAGAGGCATGGGCTCGGTGACCATGTAACTGAATGTACTGTCGCAGCCTACGCCGTCGGTGATCGTAAGCAAATAGGTATCGGGGCAAAGCGTTGTGGCTGAAGTGGTGCCTTGTCCGTTCGGTGGCTCTGGCGACCAGCTGTAAACAAGCCCGCCGATACCGCCAGAGGCATTCGTTATCACCGAACCATCGCAGGCTGCATTGCACTGCACATCGGTCAGCGTCGCGTCATCGAGGATCGGTGTGTAAGGCAACAACGTGAACGAAGAGGTGGTGTCGCAGCCCAGTTGATCGGTGATGGTGACCGTATAGTTGCCCGCGCACAGTCCAGCGATCTGCTCATTGCCTTGATCAACAATAGGCTCTGGACCCCAAACGATCGTGTACGGCCCAACCCCACCCGTAGGCGTGACACCTGCGGTACCATCACAAGGTCCATTGCAGGTTTCACCAAGGAACACGAGTGCTGCATCGATGGCAGTGCCTTCTGTGATCGAGAAGGGCAACGAGGTGGTGCACCCGCTCGCATCCGTAACGGTCAAGGAATAGTCACCTGCACAGAGGCCATCGATCAGGGTCGTATCCTGCGCGATCGTATTTCCATTGGCATCCGCCCAAACGATCATGTAAGGCTGTACACCTCCAGTGATCGCTGCCGTGGCCGAGCCGATGCACGTTCCGAAACAGGCGTTATCGGTCGTTGTGAGCTGAGCTTCGAGCAAGGGCGGATCGACAAGGGTGATCGTTATGGTCGTGTCGCAACCATTGTCATCCACGATCAGCACGGTCCAATCACCTGCGCATAGTTGAAGTGCAGCATTGTTGCCTTGGCCGTTGGGTGGTTCAGGCGACCATGTGAACGTATAGGTGCCCGTACCACCTTGAGGGGTGACCACGATGCTGCCATCGCAAGCGCCGTTGCACGTGATCGGAACAGTGGCGACATCGGCCGTGAGCAGGTCCGGACCAAGGATCAACACGGCAACATCAAGCACGCAACCGGCATCGTCCGTGATCCGCACGGTCGCGGGGCCTGCACACAAGCCTTCCGCTTGAGGGGTTCCCTGACCCAACGCGGGCTCGGGATCCCAGAAGAAGGTGTACGGTCCAACGCCACCCGTAGGTCCGACCGTTGCTGTTCCGTCGCACACACCGAAACAGGATACGGGCGTTGTGCTCAGGTTCGGTATCACCGGATCCGGACTTTCGATGACGACGGTATCGATGCTGACGCAGCCGAGCCCGTTCGTGACCAGCACCAGGTAGCTACCTGCACATAGGTCGGTAAGGACATCGGCCGTATTGTTCAGATCAGTGCCTCCGATGTCGTACCAGGCCACCGTGCAATTCGGTGTTCCACAGCTGAAGAAGACCTGTGCGGTTCCATCACAGATCCCCGGACAACTGGTGGTGTCGCCGAGCGAGGTGAGCACTTCTCCATTGAGATCCTGAACGGGCACCAACAGGGAAGCCGTGCAACCCAACGCGTCAGTGATGAGCACGCTGTATAGACCCGCACAGATCGCGTTCAAGGTGTCCTGCGTTCCGAAGATGCCGCCACTGTTCGTCCATAGGTAGGTGTATGGCTGGGTGCCACCCGATACCGCGATTGAACTTTGGCCATTGCACTCACCGCACTCACTCGGAACCGAACCACTGACCAAAGTCAAAGGCAGCGGTTCCGCGACCGTCCATGTACGTGTCATCGTGCAGCCATTGCCATCGGTCACCACCAATTCGTAGTCGCCGGCACATAGACCGAAGGCCCCGTTGCTGCCCTGTCCGTTGGGTGGGACAGGCGACCAGAAGTAGGTGTACCCACCTGTTCCACCGGATGGTGAAACGACGATGCTGCCATTGCACGACCCGTTGCAGGATGCATCGACAACCACGGCATCCTGAACCAGAGGTGCTGGTTCGAGGATCAGTACGGAGACGGTGGTATCGCACACCGTGGCATCGCTGATCGTCACTTCATAGACTCCTGCGCATAGGCCAGTGGCCTGAGGAGATCCTTGACCGCCGCCGGGCTCGGGGCTCCAAACGAACGTGTATGGTCCGATCCCTCCGAAAGGTCCCACGGTCGCTGTTCCATCACATGCTCCGGCACACGATACCGGGGTACTGCTCAAGTTCGGAATGATGGTGAGCGACGGCATCACGGAAGCGGTGCCTATCGCCACACAACCGTTGCCGTTCGTTACCTGAACAGTGTAGATCCCTTCGCAAAGATCCGTCAGCGTATTGACGTCATCGGCCAACACATTGCCGTCCACATCGGTCCATTGAATGGTACATGGTGTCGCGCTGCAGGTGAAGTTCACGGACACGACGGCATTGCAATCCGAGGAACAGAGCTTCATGCCATCCACCATTTCGAGCACCTCGGCACTACCATCAGAAATGGTGACCACGGTCTGGACGAAGCATCCGAAATCGTCACGCACGGTCACGGAGTATACACCGCCGCAAAGTCCGACCGGCGATTGATCCGTGCTCACTTCCACGCCGCCCAGAAGCCAACTGAACGTATACGGCGCGGTACCTCCGGTAACGGTGAGCGAACCGGTGCCATCGCAGACCGGGCAGCTGCTCGGCGTGCTGGTCGCAGAAACCTGCAACGGTTGCGGTTCGTTGATCACGAACGAGCGTGTCAAGGAACAGCCATTGTCATCCGTGATATCCACGGTCACATTTCCCGCACAGAAACCAAATGCAGCCGATGATCCTTGACCGGCAGCCGGCGCTGGTGACCAAACGTAGCTGTAGGGTTCCGTTCCACCTGCCAAGAGCAAGGTGATGTTGCCATCGCAGACTCCGTTGCACGATGCGCCAATGACAATGGAATTGAAGAGTGCCAGAGGGGGAGGTTCAGTGATGAGCACCTCAACAGTTGTGATACAGCCCGAGCCATCGGTGATGGCCACTTCGTACACTCCAGCGCACAACCCGAAAACGCTCGGCGTACCTTGCCCAGTAGGCGGAGCAGGGGTCCACGTGAACGTGAACGGCGCAGTTCCTCCAACGATCCCGATCGTAGCGGTACCGTCGCACAACCCTGTGCAAGAAACCGGCGTGGAACTCAAGTTCGTGGTCAATACCACGGGGGCGACCACCGTGGCCGTATCAATGGAAACACAGCCGGACGCATTCGTGACCGAGACGTAGTAATCACCCGGACACAACCCAATTACTGTATTGGTGGAGTTCCCCAGATCGGTGCCGAATGCATCGAACCAAGCGATCGTGCAGGGTTCATCACCGCACGTAAAGGAGACACCAACCGAACCGTCGCATGTATTAGGGCAGCTCGTTGTTCCGTCCATTACTGTAAGCTCCTCCCCGTCCGAATCCGTGATCACAACCGTGCGTGCCAAGGTGCAGCCGTTCGAGTCGGTGACCGTAGCGGTATAGATCCCCGCGCAGAGCCCCGTCAGATCCGGTGTGTTACCGACCTGGACGCCCAATGCGTTCGTCCACACGATGCTCAAGAGTCCGGTGCCGCCACCAACGACCGCTGTGGCCGTTCCGATGCAGACCTGACATTGGCTCGGACTCGACGAAACAGACAGGGTGATCGGCGCTGGTTCAACGATGTTGTGTGATGAAGATGCTGTGCAACCATTGAAGTCGGTGATGGTCACATTCCACGTTCCGGTGCAAAGACCCGTAATGGTATTCGTCCCTTGACCATTGGGCGGCGCCGGAGACCAGCTGTAGGTATAGGGTCCTTGACCGCCGGAAGTGTTCAGTACGATCGAACCATCGCATACTCCTGCACAAGGCGGGTTCGTCACCGTGGCGTTGCTCAGGATCGGTGTCGGTTCGGTGATCAGGATCGGTGCAACAATGGAACAGCCCGCGTTATCGGTGATCGTCACGTTCACCGTTCCCGCACAGAAACCCGTGGCCGCAGGAGTGCCCTGCCCTGTCGCTGGCGGTGGCGACCACAAATAGGTATAGGGCTCGGCTCCACCTGTTGGCCCGACGGTCGCAGTTGCATCGCAAACGCCGTTGCACGATGCCGGTGTACTGCTGCTGTTCGGTGTGATCAACGCGCTCGGGAGAATGGTGAAGGCCAGCGTCGTATCACAGCCATTGCCATCGGTCAGCGTGACCTGATAATTGATGCCTGCACAAAGACCCGTGGCTTGCAATGTTCCTTGACCGCCACCTGGAGCTGGCTGCCAGTTCGCCGTTATGGTCCCCGTGCCACCGATCGGCGCTAGGGTCGCTGTTCCTGTGCACGGTCCGGCGCATGTTTCTGGTGTGGTCACCAAGCCCGGAAGGATCGGCGGTGGAGCGAGGATCTCGAAGGTCAACGTGGTATCGCAACCCGCTGCATCTCCTACTGTTACTGTGTAATTCCCTGCGCAAAGGCCGGAAACGTTCGGGGTGCCTTGGCCAGCAGCTGGAGCTGGGGTCCAGAGGTAGGTATACGTCGGCGTACCACCTGAAACGGACAGCCCACAAGCTCCATCGCACGAATTCGCACACGTTTCATCAGTCGTGGTGAGGGTGATGTCGAACGGCGAAGGTTCAAGTATCGTGATGGTGATCGTCGTATCGCAACCACCGGAAGCGATCGTCACCGACCAATCGCCGGCACAAAGCCCACCAGCATTGGGGGTGCCTTGGCCGAACGGAGGCTGTGGGACCCAGTTGTAGGTATAGGTTCCGTTTCCACCGGTCGCTGCTGATAGAATGGTCCCATTGCAATCGCCTGCGCAGGAAACGTCGGTCTGTACGGCATTCGGAACGATCGGTGAGGGTGACGTGATGGTGAAGGACACCGTGGTATCACAACCGGCAGCATCGGTAACGGTAAGCGAATAGGCTTGCGGACACATTCCAGAAGCAGAAGACGTTCCTTGACCAGCACCCGGGGTCGGATCCCAGAAGTAGGTGTAGTTCGGCAGCCCACCACCGGCGATCACACCGGCCGCACCGTCGCAGACATTGCTACACGACGCGGGTGTGAGTTGTAGAGAAAGCGTGATCGGCGTTCCGTCGACAATGGTGAACTGTTGCGTGAACGTG
This sequence comes from uncultured Bacteroidota bacterium, assembly GCA_902826215.1. GTDB lineage: Bacteria > Bacteroidota > Bacteroidia > Flavobacteriales_F > PHOS-HE28 > PHOS-HE28. The sequence continues at coordinate 295,163 of CADEDY010000002.1, read as the reverse complement.
CAACCGCTCAGGTCCGTGATCAGCACTTCGTAGTCGCCGATGCATAGGTCGGTAATGGTCGGCGTCCCCTGACCCGTGGGCGCACCTGGGGACCACAAGTACGTGTACCCCGGTGACCCTCCAGAAACCTGCACTGTCGCAGTTCCATCGCACGTGCCGCCGCAAGTAAGGTCGGTCTGCGATGCCACCACCACCAACGGTGGCGGCTCCAGGATCGTGAAGTTCAACGTGGTGTCACAGCCATTCGCATCCGTGATGAGCAAGGTGTACGGACCCGCGCACAACCCGGTCACATCGGTCGTTCCCTGCCCACTTCCCGGAGCAGGTGTCCATACGAAATTGTAGTTCGGCACTCCACCACTTACGGTCGCCGTGGCCGTTCCATCACACACCCCAGCGCAACTCGCATCCGTGCTCCCGATCGAGGCAACGATGGGCGGTGGTTCGTTCACCGTCAACGTGATGGTGGTATCGCAACCGCCCGAAGCGATGGTGACCGTCCAGTCGCCAGCGCACAACCCATTGGCACTTGCTGTGCCTTGTCCCACAGGTGGTGCAGGAACCCAATTGTACGTGTATGCGCCTGAGCCGCCTGTTGGAGCCAGTTGAATACTTCCGTTGCAATCGCCAGCACACGCGGCATCATTCACCGTCTCATTGGGAACGATAGGAAGAGGCGCAGTGATCGTGAATGAGATCGTGGAATCGCAACCCACAGCATCGATGATGGTGAGCGAATAGGCCTGAGGACACAGTCCCGTGGCCAATGCGGTCCCTTGGCCGCCACCTGGAGCCGGTGCCCAGAGGTAGGTGTAGTTCGGAACGCCGCCACCCACGATCACACCCGCTGTTCCATCGCACACATTGCTGCATGTAGCGGGGGTCAACTGCAACGAGATGGTGATGGGTACAGCGGCAAGAATGGTGAATTGCTGTGTGAGCGTGCATCCCCGAGCGTCCGTGACGAGCACCGAATAGTTGCCTGCGCAAAGGCCGCTGGCAGAAGCCGTTCCTTGTCCGGTCGGCGGTGCTGGTGTCCACAAGTAGGTGTAGTTCGGTGTACCGCCGGAGACGACCATCGTCGCGGTTCCATCGCAAAGGCTTCCGCAGGTAACATCCGTATGCGATTGCGTGGCTGCCAGCGGTGGTGGCTCCAGGATCGTGAACGAGAGAGTGGTATCACAACCGTTGTTGTCCGTAACGAGCAACGTGTGCGGCCCAGCGCAAAGCCCGGTGGCATTCGGTGTGCCTTGACCAGCATCGGGTGTAGGCGTCCACAGGTACGTGAAGTTCGGCACACCTCCAGAGACCACAGCACTGGCCGCTCCATCGCACGCGCCTGCGCAGGTCACATCGGTGGTCGTGAGTGCAACGTCGATCGGTGGTGGTGCATTCACGACGAAAATGACCGTGGTATCGCACCCCGCGATGTCCGTGACGGTGACCCTCCATGGACCAGGACAAAGCCCTGAAACCGTTGGTGTGCCTTGTCCGCTTGGTGGAGCCGGTGCCCACAAGTAGGAGTAGCCGGGTGATCCGCCCAACACGGTGAGTGTGATCGTACCGTCACAGGTGTTCGAACACGTCGCATCCGTCACCGCACCTTGCACATCTAGCGCGGGTGGTGCATCAATGGTGATGGAGATCAACGTATCGCAGCCTGAGGGTTGATCCGTTACACGAACGGTGTACACTCCTGCACACAAGTCGGTGGCGTTGGCGGTGTTCTGCCCTCCACCGGGCGCTGGCGACCAGAGGAAGGTGTACGGTCCGACTGCACCACTCGGAACGACAATGGCTGTACCGTCGCAGGTTCCCGAACAACTTGCCGGGGTCGTGGTCACATTCACCAAAATGGGAGGCGGCTGTGCGATGGTGAAGTTCACCGTGGTGTCACACCCATTCGCATCACCAAGTGTAACGGTATAGTTCCCCGCGCAAAGCTGACTTACCGAGAAGGTGCCTTGACCTACAATGGTCCCCGGCCCCCACGTGGCGGTCAGCGTGCCTGTTCCACCAGCCGGTGCCACGGACGCCGTTCCATTGCATTCACCAAAGCAGCCTGCATCGGTGAAGGTCAAGTTCGGTGCAATTGGCGCCAAGTTGAAAATGAAGGTGGTGTCGAAGATGCAGCCGTTGAAATCCGTGATGCGCAACGTATTGGACCCTGCGCACAAGGCGTTGAAGGAAGAATTGGTGCCCGCTCCGTTGTTCCAACTGTAGGTATGCGGCGATACACCGCCGATGGCCAACGCCGTCCGTGTGCCGTCACAAACGCCGGCACAACTCGGGGCCGTTCCCTGTCCGAAGAAGATCACGCCAACCGGAGCCGGTTCTGTCACATTCACCTGAGCTGGACAAGAGATCCCTTGACCCACATCGGTGACGATCACCAGCTGCGGCCCGCCGCATGCCGAGGTCCATGTTGCGGTCGGTGGTCCTCCGTTGAGCCATTGGAACGTGAACGGCCCAACTCCTCCAGTAGGTGTTACTGTGACCGTTGCGTTGCAATTGCCCCGACAACGCACGCCGAATCCATTGAAGTTCGATACCAACTGGGCGTTCACCGTGAACGGTGTTTGGCCCGGTCCCGTGCCGCAGACATTGATATCCCGATCCACATCGACAGCCGCCGGATCATCAACACCCCAAGATCGGGTAACACCCTGCACTACGAGCGTTGAGCTTGATGGTCGAACGATGCCTTGAAGCGCAGCGGTATTCGGGGCGTCCATCAAGAACACCGTTGCCCCGCCTGCTAGGAATTCCTTCTGTCCACGTCCTTCGACCCGCAGTGCTCGCGCATCGATCCGCGCTTGATTGCCGATCAACGTTCCTTGTTGCAACCGCAGGTCGCCCGTGGTCTTCAGGTCACTGATCAGCGACCATGACCCATTGCCACTGAAGACGATGTCCGCTGCGATCGGCCTTCCACGTAGATCAAGTTCCACGCCTTCACGCCGGACGACCAGGTTGATCGGTCCGGTCGCATTCCAGGACACATCACCTTGCATCGACCAACCACCACTGATGTTCACATCCGTAGCAGCGCTACCGACGATGTGAATGGGCGCCGCACTTCCATCCATGGAAAGGGACTTGCACCACGCCGTATTCCGCAGGGTGATCGATGTTGCTGTGTTGGATGTGATCCATACATCCTCGTTCACGCGAGGCACGCCAGCGCCACCTAGGCCGTTCTGTGTGCTGCTCCAGTGTACGGCATCGCTCCAATCGCCGGAGCCACCCACCCAGTACTTGGACTGCGCGTGCACCGCAGCGAACGTGACCGATCCCAGAAGGACCAAGAAGCACTTGAGCAGGGTAAGGGTTCTTTTCACGGGCATCTAGTCGAATGCTGGACAACTGATCATACGCTTGCCGGATTCAGCCTTTCTGCACGGGGTTACGGCCAAGATGACCTCGTGCGTGTTGGAGCTGGCCACTCGCAGGCGCGATGTGGTGATGTCGTAGCTGTATCCGAGTTGGAAGTACTTGAGGAAGCCGATCTTCAACATGGCCACAACGGCATCGCCGTTGCGGTAACCAACGCCCAGCGCATACGTGCGGTCCCATTCCACCATGGCGTTGATATCGAAGGCAAGCGGGGCACCCCCGGCGAACTTCAAAAGACCACTTGGAATGAAGGCGGTCTTGCGCCCGATCCGGTATTTGTATCCACCACTGAGCATGATGTGCCGGGCCATGCGCGAATCCACGCCCATGTCCTTGATCTTGTTGCCAAGGATCTGCTGAATGGACAACCCTGCCCAACCGCTCTTACCATACATCCAGATCCCCGGGGTCACTTCGGGATACACCAGCACGGACGACTTGCTGTTCACCACCGGATCGTTGTAATCGGAAAGGGTGATGTCCCCAACGGCCAACTTCACTTGCCGAGCACCGGCGAACATCCCCATGGAGACGTAGAAATTACGGGACATCTGCACATGGTAAGCATAGGCCAGCAAGAAGCTGGTGTAGCCGAAATTGCCAGCGTCGTCCGCCTCGATGAAGGCACCGATGCCATGCTTGTTCGCTTGGAAGGGTTTGCCTTTGGGTCGCAGGGCACCGTGGATGCTCATCCAACCGGTCGTGGGCGCACCGGGGTAACCGACCCACTGCTGGCGATAGCCCAATCGCATGTCCAAACAATCCTTGCTGCCCGCTACCGCTGGGTTGATGCTGAACTGGTTGAAGACATACTGTGAATACTGCGCGATCTGTTGGGCACGCACCGAACCGGCACTCACCAACAGGAAGAGAAGGGCCCAGCGCAGATTCATCGTACAATGGTGACAAAGCCCGTGTACGGCGGCGAGCGCCCCTCGAGCTGGTTCAGCTGAATGTGGTAGTAGTAAGTGCCCACCGGCAGTGGCTTCCCGTTGTTGGTACCATCCCACGCTTCGCGATAACCGGTCGTGCGTAGAACCACCTGCCCCCAGCGATCGTGGATGATGATCTCTGCACCGGGATAGTCGGCGATCTCCGGGATCGTCCAGGCGTCGTTGTATCCGTCCCCGTTCGGGGTGAAGGTGTTCGGTGGATTCACCAAGCGGATGACCTGCACGATCACGTTGTCGGTATACGTGCAACCTGCAACCTCCGTGGTCAACGTATATAAGGTCGTACTTGCTGGAGCAGCTATCGGATCCGGGATGCCATTGCCACTGAGCCCTGCGGTCGGCGACCAATCCAGAATAGGCCCACCAAGACCCTGGAGTTGCGTGCTCTCCCCTTCGCCTATCTCCACATCCGGCCCGGCTGTGACATCCACCCCAAGGATAGCAGCACCTTCGCCGGAGACCATCACCGAGAAATCGCATTGTGCGGGGCTCAGTGCGCCGTTGTTCACCGCGCCGGCGATCAGGATCCAATACCGCGTAAAGGGCTGCAACGATTGCGAAGTGAGCTCGATGGTAGCGGTCCCCAGAGCACAAGAAGATACCGCACTGAACGACGGGAGGGTACAGGAGCCATCGCCGGACAGCACCACGGCGCTCAATTCATCGTCCGTTCCAGGAGCAAGGAGGCAATTGATCCCATCCACCGCCACGGTGACCGGCCCACCGAGCGAATTGGTGGTGAAAGTGTACCAGACCATGGCATCGGTTGCTGGACAGAAACCGGGTATGCCACCAGCGCCATTATTGGTACCGGCCTGCGGCAGCTCGGCGCACAACAACGCCGCCGTAGCACACGTGCTGTTGGGAGGCTGGGCGTATAGGTTGAACGAGGCCAATGCGATAAGGGCCAAGGTGAATACGTTGCGCATGGTCGCTACCAACTGGACCGCGAACGAATACACGCACGGCCCCGCCGAAGGTAGACGGACGCATTGCAGCGATATGGGCCACGGTGTGCGCACTTTCGCACAATATACTGTTGAGGGCTGCGGTTCCCGCCCTCGTGATCCGTTCGAACAAGTCCTGAGCAGGTCGCGCTGGATCACGCAGCCTTCCAAGGTCAGCGGGCCGCCAAACGCTCAAGCCGCTTCTTGTCCAGAATATGGATGTCCCGTCCTTCGCTGACGATCAAACCTTCCTGCTTGAGGTCGGTGAGGCACCGGATCAGGGATTCGGTGGCCGTGCCTACGATCGTTGCGAGATCCTCGCGGCTGATCTTCACGCCCAAGCCGGCATTCGACGGATCGGCGTAGCGGTCGTGCACACGAAGAATGGCCTGGGCCACCCGTTGCCGAACACTGGCGTATGCCAACTGCAACAGGTGCTGTTCCTTCTCCTTGACGTCCTGGGCCAACATCTTGATGAACCGGATGCTCACATCCCGATCGCTGTAGAGCAAGGCCAGCAGATCCTCACGTGGAATGGTGGCCACCTCGCAGTCCTCCAGTGCTTCAGCGGTTTCCATGGCGTGGCCGTTCTCCAGCAGGCCCATGTATCCGATCAGGTCCCCAGCATCGTGCAGACCGGTCACAAGCTCCTTGCCATCGGTATTGATCTTGAAGGTACGCACCTTGCCTTTCACCAAGTAGGGCAGACCGCGCAGCTCGTCACCTTCGTGGAAGAGTACTTCTTTCAAAGCCACTTTGCGCGTCTTACGATCCATGCTCAACCCCTTGAGCGCATCGACGCCACGAGCTTGGTCCATGAACTTGTTCAGGCCTTCGAAACCGGACCCGAACCCTTTCTGGAACAATTCGCTGCGCCGCAATCGTCCCTCGATGGCATTAAGTAGTTCGCTTTCCTCGAAGGGCTTGGTGAGGTAGTCATCCGCGCCGAGTTCCATGCCTTTACGGACATCTCCACGCTCAGCTTTCGCACTTAAGAAGATGAAAGGGATCTCGGCCGTAGCAGGATCTCGGCCGAGCATATGCAGCACGCCATACCCATCGAGTTCGGGCATCATGATATCGCAGATGACAAGATCCGGCTTCTCCTTTCGAGCGATATCCACACCTCGACGCCCTTGTTCCGCTTTCAACACGCGATAATTGGCCAGCTCCAAGATCTCGGCCGTGTTATCACGCATATCCGCATCATCCTCGATCAGCAGTATCGTTCTCATCCGTTCATCGGTTCGTTGGGTGAAGCAGGCACGTGCTGCGGCAGGGTGACGCTGAAAACGGTGTTCCCGGGTTCACTGGTGAATTCGATCGTCCCTTGCATCAGTTCGAGGTAGCGCTTCACGATGTTCAATCCGAGCCCGGTACCTTGGATGGTCATGACATTGCTACCGCGGAAGAAGCGTTCGAAAAGGTGTTGTTGATCCTCCTTCGAAATGCCCATGCCTTGATCACGAACAACGATGTCCAGAACCCCGTTCTGAATGTTGGTGCGTAGGGAAATGGAAGCATCCTCAGGCGAATACTTCACCGCATTGGAGACCAGATTGGTGATGACCTGACCGATCATCTGGCTATCCATTGTCACAGTGCGTTCGTCGCCACCATGATCATAGTCGATGGACTGACCGGGTTTCGCCAATCCACGAAGTTCTTCGATGAGTTCGATGCACCGATCCACGATATCCACTTCCACTGGAGCCACCCTGACCTGACCCTGCTCGATCCGCTCCAAGGAGAGGAACTCGTTCAGCATCGAGGTGAGCTCGCGCACTTTGTTGCGGATGCGCGCTACATGCTTATCCACTTTCTCTTGTCCATCGGTATAGCGCCCGATGAGATCCACACTGCTCATGATGGTGCTCAGCGGGGTGCGGAACTCATGGCTCGCCATCGCCACGAAGCGGCTCTTCAATTGATGCAGCTCCCGTTCCTTTTCCAAGGCTTCACGCACACTTCGCTCGGCGGCCTTCAACTCGGCCGTTCGCTGCTCCACACGTTCTTCCAGCTCCAAGTTCGTTCGAAGCAAGGCATCTTCTGCTTGCTTGCGCAAGGTGATATCGGAAACCAGTCCCATCACATAGAGGGTTCCATCCACGCTGAAATGATTGAGGCTCACCTCCACTGCGAACACATCCCCGTTCTTCCGCTGGCCGAGCAACCCCATGTTGATGCCCATGCTACGTTGCACGGGTTGCTTGTTATACGCGGCACGGTGCACGGTATGTCGGTCGCGTAAGGCATTCGGCAAGAGCTCATCCACGGATCGGCCATTGAGTTCACCCTCGCCGTATCCGAACAACGCACTGAGCCGGGGGTTGTGCATGAGAATGCGACCCTGCACATCCACCACGACAAGTCCTTCAGCAGCAGTTGTGAAAAGGAGTTCGCAAACGCGAGCGATATCCAAGACCTGCTCCGGGCGACCTTCCACTTCCATGGGCGCCAAGTTATCGACCTTGTTCATCGCGGAGGTCCCGCAGGTGAAAGCGTGGCATTACCGGTTCGTTCATCATATACCCGCCACTGGCTCATTGGCTTGGCGTAAAGGTTCAGCGTTACGGCGCGCTCGGTACCCCGGTTACTGAAACGATGGATCCCCTTGTTGCTCGTGAAGCACCCACTATCGCCCGCACTCAGTTGGACCTCGTTCGTGCGCTGCAGGTTACCGTCCGGCCTCAGTTCGAATCGTTCTTCGACCACTTCGCCCACTAATGGATACACCCACGCGGACTGGCTATTGAAGTCGTGTATGCTCGTACTCTGGCCGGGTTCATAGCAGATCACGAGCAGCTCCAGATCCTCGTTGCGATGGATACAGGTGCGCGTGTAATGCCGGGTATTCCAACGGAAGTAGACTTCCAGATCGTGGCCGGGAACAGCATACCGTTCCAATAGTCTTGGATAGACGTTCACATCACGCTGACGCAGCAACTCCCGTAGAAGTTCTCCGATGGTATGAATGGGTTCCGCAATTGTCATTCGCGAAGCGCAATGGCTTCGGCAAACCTAGCGGAGCAACCAAGCCTGCCGGGTGACTTTCGTCAGTGAACCGCAAGAAATACGCTCGATCGCAAGCGACAAGGATCACATGCGTTTGGCAAGCCAGCGCATGAACTCGGCCTTGAGCTCGCTGTACAGCTTTTCGAACGTATGCATGGCGTCGCGGTGCGCGGTGTGATCCCCGAAAAGACGGTGATCGATCGCGACCGGGTTATCCAACGCCTCCTTGACCAAGCCGTTCTCGTGCAGCTTGAGCTCGTGACGCAATTCGTCGATCACTTCGCGCTGGCGGATGTATTGGTTCTGGAAGTGCTCCAGCTCGGCCATCACATCCGTGTGCGTGTTGCGCTTCGCGATCTCTTCCATGCGGTGCTCCAGGATATCGATCTCCTGCTTGCAGAAATCGAGGGTGTTGAGCCAGAGCTTGTGGTCGTTGTGGAGGTCGCCAATGTGGACCCGTTTGACGGTTGAGGTGGTCATGTTCTTCGGAATGTTGAGTTGGGTTCAATGACAGGCCGTTGCTTGCAGAGGCTGCGTGATCGCTCCGGGGCTCACGAAGGGAATTCCAAGTTCGAGACCACGGAGGATCATCAGCAACGCCACGGCACTCACAAGGTACGGTGATGCTTTGCGAAGAAGCTGTCGAACATCAGTTGCCAGTAGTGATCCGCCCATGCGCAAAGCGATCAACGCTGGCCATGTACCGAGGCCGAATGCGACCATGAAAGCGACACCAGCGCTGAGGGTACCCGTTGCCGTTGAACCGATGGCGGCAGCATACACCAGACCACAGGGCAACAAGCCGTTGAGTGCTCCAGAAAAGAACAAGGCTTCGGGCGCCGTTCGACGCAGGTTCCTGCCGAGGATGCTGCGCAAACGACCGATGAACACCGATAGTCGGCCTTGGGGAAGCCACCGTTCAAGCATGCCCGGCAATGCAACGGATAGCAGAAGCACCACACCCGCAACGATGGAAACCCCTTGTTGGAGTCCGGCCAAGCGCAATCCGGCACCGAATGCGCCGAAAGCAACACCGAGCATGGCATAAGTGAAAAGCCTGCCGCTGTTCAGGATCAACGTGGACCAAAGACGCGCACTCCATCGTGGCGAAGGGGACGGCACCGCCAAGGCGATGGGGCCGCACATCCCGATGCAATGGGCGCTACCCGCAACGCCGAGCACGAAAGCCGCCGCGAGCATCGGGTTCATTGCACCACCAGCTTCTCTTCGGTGAAGTAGCGCGCACCATCCACGGTCCACTCCAACGACACATTGTATCGTCCCGGCCAAAGAGCCATGGCGCTACGTTCGAAAACACCGTTCGAGTTCACGGCGATCACCTGATCGGCACGTGGGTCGTTGGGTCGCAGAAGGGTCAACTCACCGGTGATGGCTTTCCCGTGGAACTCTTCGGGGAACTGCAAGCGAAGGTGCTCCGCAGTGACGTCGAATTGAACGGGCTTGGAAAGTGCATTCGCACGCTGCGTGTGATCGATGCGCTCTTGGAAAACCAGTTCCTTTTCATAGTACTCTTCCGTGACCAACGGTGATGGATTGCGCGAGGCCATCACCACGAACCAAGCCATCATGCCTGCGAAGGCGATCAGCGCCAGAGCCAGTCCTTTTCCCCAATTCATTTCTTCGTGGTATTGATGGGTCCAACGAAGGAGGTGCTTACTTCCTCCAACAATTCATCGCCGCTGTAGATGCCGACGACGACCTTCGTCTTCATGCCGTTGAGCTGGTCCTTGTCCAGGATGATGAAGGCTTCACCTCGCCCTAGTTCACCGCCCTTCAGGTCGAGCGTTCTGCCGATCAGTTCCACTTCGCCCTCTACGTTCATCAACTCCAACCGCAGGGGCAGGTCGTACGGTGTTTTGTTCACGGTCTTGATCGCGTACAAGTTGCTGATCCGACCGTCCTCACGCGTTTGGTAGAGCATACCCGGTGTGCGCAGGATGGTGGTCTCCGTGTCGGTACGCATCAGGATCAAGGTGGTCAGTGCACCAACGAGGACAAGGAGCACAACGCTGTACGCCTTCATTCGGGCATTGAAGCGGAACGGCCTCTTGTCCGTGATCTCCTCTTCGCTGGCATAACGGATCAAGCCCGTCGGCAGTCCAACGCTCGTCATCATGTGATCGCAGGCATCGATACAGGCCGTGCAGTTCACACACTCCAGTTGGGTACCGTTCCGGATATCGATCCCGGTGGGACATACGTGCACGCATGCGTGGCAATCGATGCAATCACCCTTGTCCACTGCTGCGCGATCCTCTCCCTTGCGGAATAAACTACGCACTTCACCACGCACACGATCATACGCGATGACGATGCTCTTGCGGTCGAGGAGCACCCCTTGCAAGCGCCCGTATGGACATACCGTGGTGCAGGCCTGCTCGCGGAAGAAGGCGAAATTCCCATAGAACACGCCACTGAAAACACCCATGGCGAGCAAGCCGCCCCAATGGTGCGACATCGGTTCGCGCACGATGCGGATCACGCTATCGCTACCGATGATGTACATGAGGAACAAGTTCCCGATCAGAAAGCTGATCGTGAAGAAGATCGCATGCTTCAGGGTCTTCTTCCCGATCTTCGTATTGGTCATCGGCCCCTTGTTGAGCGCTTGTTGCTGCTTCCAATCGCCTTCGATGGCATACTCGATGCGGCGGAAGACCATCTCCATGAACACCGTTTGTGGGCAGGCCCAACCACAGAAAAGCCGACCGAATGCAACGGTGAACAGCGCTACGAAAATGATGAAGGTGAGGATCCCCAGAACGAAGATCAAGAAGTCCTGTGGCCAGAACACCTGACCGAAGAAGACGAAACGCCGCTCCACGAGGTTGATCATCAACAGTGGCTCACCGCTGATCCGGATGAACGGACCAACGAAGAGCAGCGTCAGCAAGGAATAGCCGAACCATTGGCGCCACCGGGTGAATTTGCCGGAGGGCTTCTTCGGATACACCCAAACACGTTTCCCTTGCTTATCGACCGTGCTGATCGCATCGCGATAGCTCTCGTCACGAACGGCTCCTTTCGCCGCGCTATCCCGCTTGATATGCTCTGGTTGTGGCGCCATCAGCGGGCCGCCATGCGCGTGGTATCGATAGCGGTAGTGACGGAATCCGTTGGTGCCTCCCCCGATCCACCGCCCGTCCACAGGTCACCCTGCGGAGCTTTCTGCGTGGGACCACCGGTGCCTTTGAGCGTGAGTATGTAGTTGACCACTGCGGCGATCTCCACCGGCTTGATCTGTGCCTTCCAGCTGATCATGCCCTTCTCTGGGACGCCGTACTTCACCGTCTTGAAGATGTCCTTCACATCGCCACCATGCAACCAATAGGCATCCGTGAGGTTCGGGCCCACAGAGGTTTCGGAACCTGCGGCATCGGGACCATGGCACGGCGTGCAGTACTGCGTGAAAATGGCCTTCCCGTTCGCGATCACCGAAGGGTCATCCGTCCGGGTCACGTTGTTCTCATCGACGGAATTCTTCAACGTCGCCATATATGCCGCCACGTCGACCCTGGCCTGTTCCATCTCCTGCGCGTACTCGGTCTTCTGATCTGGCACCACATTGATCACATGGACATTGATCAGGTATACCACGCCCCAAGCGATGGTGAAGTAGAACAACCACAACCACCATGGCGGAAGCACGTTGTCCAGTTCCCGGATCCCATCGTACTCGTGATGCATCAGGATGTCCTGCTCCTTCTCCACGGCCACTTGACGGGTCAACCGCATCAAGACCTTATCGACCCAGGTCGGACCTTTCGCCGGTTCCTGTTCGGCTTCCTTGGCATCTGCCCCGGTGATCGCTCGCGTCAGACTCCGGAGCACATTGATCTGTGCCAGGACGAAAATGAAGAGGAAGACATTGATCCCGACCAGCCACCAGAACATCGCATAGTTGTTGATGGGCGTATCCTCTGGAACATAGGCTTGCGCATCGGCGTGTTGCGAAACCAGGAACAGGACCGGCACCAACACGGCTGCCTTTCCCTTTCCTGCCAACCACTTCGCCCATGCACCTGGCCCAGCCATCGTGCGCATGATCCCGGCCATGGCAAGGATGAAGATCACTTGCACGACCGCCAATGCGATCAGCGCATAGATCAAGCTGGTATCCACTTGCACGAGTGGCTCCACTGGTGCAGCGGTGGTCTGCGCATGCAAGGTCAGTGGCGCGAGCGCCAATAGGGCCAGCAAATTCCTGACTGGCTTGAAGAGGTTGATCCGATCAGTTCGCATGGTGAACGCTGTCGTTTGTGTTGAGATCCTCGACGAGGGGCAAAGCCGTCATGTGAGCGATGTGTCCTTTGCTCACCGACCGGATCCACCACAACATGCCAAGGAAGAAGGAGAAGAACAGGACGAAGGAGATCACCGGGTAGATACCTATCCCGGAGATCGTATCCATGTGGTGTTTGATGAACTTCAACATCGCTTCGGTCGATCACTTGGCTGCGTCGGCAACGGCAACCGGTGCAGGCTTTGCTTTGATATCGGTACCCACGCGTTGGAGATAGGCGATGAGCGCGATGATCTCCAGATCGGCCGATGCATCGATCCCGTCCTTCTTCAACCCAGCGACGATGCCTTCGCTTTGGGCTTGTAGGTCGGCGTTCGCAAGCGCTGGAGATCCTTCGGCATACGGCACACCCATGGTGCGCATCGCCTCGATCTTGCTGCGCGTCGTCGTGGTATCCAGTGCGTCCTCGAACAGGTGGGTATAAGCCGGCATCAACGAACCCGGGCTCATGCTCGTGGGGTCATACATGTGGTAGTAATGCCAGCTGTGCGGATACTTGCCACCCACACGTAACAGATCCGGACCCGTGCGCTTGCTGCCCCATTGGAACGGATGATCGTACACGAACTCGCCGGCCTTGGCATACTCGCCGTAGCGTTCCGTTTCACTGCGGAAGGGGCGCACCATCTGGCTGTGGCAGGTGTAACATCCTTCCCGAACGTAGATGTCCCTTCCTTGCAGTTCAAGCGGTGTGTAGGGCTTCACGCTGCTGATCGTAGGAATGTTGCTCTTCACGAGGAACGTGGGAACCAGTTCGAGCAACCCACCGATCGCCACCACGACCAAGCTGACCACGAGCATCTGAATAGGACGACGCTCGATCCAACGGTGCCAGTGACCGCTCTCCTTTGCGACCACCAACTTCTCCAAGGGGGGAGCTTCGGCGTCCTCGTTGGCGATCAGCTTTCCGGCTAAAACGGTCTTGCGCACATTGTAGATCATGAGCAGCACACCAGTGATGTAGACGCTTCCGCCGATCACCCGCAAGATGTACGCGGTCCGGATCTCCAACAGCGTATCCAGGAAGTTCGGATACACCAAGAAACCATCCGGTGTGAACTGCTTCCACATCAGGCTTTGGAAGAAGCCGGCGAAGTACAAGGGCACCGCATACAGGATGATACCCAACGTGCCCAACCAGAAGTGCGCATTCGCGAGCTTCACGGAGTGCAGCTTGGTGCCATACATGCGGGGCACCAACCAGTACACCATTCCGAAGATCATGAAGCCGTTCCAACCGATGCCGCCGATGTGGACGTGCGCGATGATCCAGTCCGTGAAGTGCGCGATCGCATTGATCGACTTCAGGCTGAGGAGAGGACCTTCCAAGGTGGCCATGCCATAACACGTAACAGCCACCACGAAGAACTTCAGAACAGGATCCTCGCGGACACGGTCCCATGCCCCACGGAGCGTAAGCAGGCCGTTCAGCATACCACCCCAGCTCGGTGCGATGAGCATGATGCTGAACACCGTGCCGAGCGACTGTGCCCAGTCGGGCAGGGCGCTGTAGAGGAGATGGTGCGGGCCAGCCCAGATGTAGAGGAAGATCAAGGACCAGAAGTGGATCACCGAGAGCTTGTAACTGTATACAGGCCTGTTCGCTGCCTTGGGCAGGAAGTAGTACATCAACCCTAGGAAAGGCGTGGTGAGGAAGAAGGCCACCGCGTTATGCCCATACCACCATTGCACGAGTGCATCCTGCACACCGGCATACCAACTGTAGCTCTTGGTGAGCGAGATCGGTAGTTCGATGCTGTTGACGATGTGGAGCATGGCCACGGTGACCCAGGTGGCGATGTAGAACCAGATCGCGACGTACAAGTGCCGCTCACGACGCTTGATGATCGTACCCATCATGTTGATGCCGAAGACCACCCAGATCAAGGTGATGGCGATATCGATGGGCCACTCGAGTTCCGCGTACTCCTTGCCGGTGGTCATCCCCAACGGTAGAGTGATGGCTGCCGCAACGATGATCAACTGCCAGCCCCAGAAATGGATGGAGCTCAGCACATCGCTGAACATGCGGGTCTTCAGCAAGCGTTGCAGGCTGTAGTAAGCGCCCGCGAAAATGGCGTTGCCCACGAAGGCGAAGATCACCGCGTTCGTGTGCAACGGACGTAGACGACCGAAGCTGCCCCAGTCGGCGAAATTCCACGAAGGCGCGATCAATTGAATGGCGGCGGTGAGGCCCACCAACATGCCGACCAAGCCCCAAAGGATGGTGACGAAAAGGAAATTCTTGACGATGCGGTTATCGTACTGGAAACGCTCGATCATCGATCCACTGTGTTTTCGTTGGAGGGGGGAGCCGGATCATGCAACATGCGCACGGCCGGTGACCGGTCATCGTCATACTGCCCATGGCGCACCGCATGGATGAACGCGGCCAGGAAAACGCCAGCGACCACGGTACTTGCAGCGATGAGCAGGAAGATGACGGACATCAGTTCTGTTGCTTTGCGCTGCGAAAGTGCCGCCCGTTCGAAAAGCGTGACATGAGGACCGTCAGGAGGGAAACTGACTTCCGTCAGTTCAGTGCTTGGAGCGTGCGGCGAGGGTGACCGCGACGGTCACGAAAGCCACCACGGAGACGGAGCTCAGCGGCATCAGAACGGCGGCGAAAAGGGGCGTCAAGTGGCCCGATACCGCGAAGGATACGCCCACCAGATTGTAGCACAGCGAGATGGCCAAGCTCGCGAGTACGATGCGTCGTGCACGGCGAGCCTGTAGCAGGAAGGTGGGCAGCAGCAGAACGGCTTGGGCATCCAGGATCGCATCACTAGCGGGTGTCAGCGCAGCAGTGGTCTCCGTTACCGTGATCCCCACATCGCTTTGCGCCAAGGCACCGGCATCATTGAGGCCATCTCCCACCATCAGCACGCGGTGCCCGGCTTGTTGCTCCTGTACGATCGCCTGTGTCTTGTCCAGTGGACTGCATCCGGTACGCACCTGCGTGCCATGAAAAGCGTCGGTCAGCTCGGCATCCACCTGGGCATCACCCGTGAGCAGGGCGACGCGCAACCGTGTGCGCAAACGAGCCACCGCTTGTGCGATCCCCGTTCGAGCCCGTTTCCGGACCATGAAATATCCGCGCCAAACGCCACCGATAGCGAGGTGCACATGCGCAGCGCCATTCGCACGCGGTTGCTCAACGCCACCGCTGAAAGACGCTGCTCCAAGTCGTACGGCAACGCCATTCACAAGACCGAACACGCCTTCGCCAGCATGATCATCCACATCGAGCACGGACAAGAGCGGCTCTTTCAATTCGCTGTAGAGCACAGCACTCAACGGGTGCGTGCTGTTGCGTGCGAGGGAACGCACCATGCTCTTCTCCTCGGTCGAGAGCGATGCGCCCATCCAAACGACCTCGTGCGCCTCTCGAGCGGTCAGCGTGCCGGTCTTGTCGAACACCACGGTATCCACATGGGCCATCCGCTCCACCACTTCGGCGTCGCGCAGGAACAAGCCCTTCTTGCCCATCAACCGGATCGTATGACCGTACGCGAAGGGCATGCTCAACGCCAAGGCACACGGACAGGCTACGATCAATACCGCGGTGACCACGGGCCACACCTGTGCTGAATCCTTGCCCCACCAATAGAGTGCAGCCCCGAGGGCGATCAGCAGCACAGCGATCGTGAATCGCCGGGCCACTTGATCGATCAATCGTGGCATGGTCGGTCGGTCCTGCAGGGAAGCTTGCTCCGCCCAGAGCTTCTTCAACCGACTATCCGCAAAGGAGCGAAGCACCTCCAACTCGATCACCGCACCGCGCTGTCGCCCACCCGCTTTGATCGTTCCACCGACTTCCTTGCGGGTGGTCAGTGGTTCGCCCGTGATGAAACTGTTGTCGATATGCCCTACGCCATCGCGAAGCACGGCATCCACCGGTACCAGTTCTTGATCGCGAATGATGATCCGATCGCCGGGCACCAGATCGCTGACTTTTGCCGCCACTTCGCCTTCCGCCGTTCTGCGGATCACCACGAGCGGCAGGAAATCCTCCAAGGCCCGATCGAACCGCAAGGCGCGGTAGGTGTAGGCCTGGTACCATCGACCGATCAGCAGGAAGAACAGCAGCCCGGCCAGTGAATCGAAATAGCCCGGGCCGATGCCGGTGATCACCTCCCACAAACTGCGCGTCCACAAAGCGACGATGCCGAGCGCGATGGGTTGATCGATGTTCACCGTTCGCGAACGGATCCCGGCCCATGCACTGCGGAAGAATTCCGTGCTCAGGAAGAAGACCACGGGCAAGGAAAAGAGAACAGTCAACCATTGAAAGCCGGTCCGCAGCCCAGCTTCGGTGTTCGACCCCAGGTATTCCGGGAAGCTGAACATCATGGTATTGCCGAAGATGAACCCAGCGACACCCAGGCGGATGTACACCATGTGCGGCACGCCTTTGTGCACTTGCTCCTTGGCCGCAGTGAGCTGTGGTCCATAGCCGATGCGCCGCATCAACTTCACCAATTGCGCCAAGGGGAATCGTTCTTCGCGAAAGGTGATGGCCACCTCTTTCTGCGTGAATGAAACGCGCGAACGCAGGATCGCTGGTTCGATGCGGTGCAGGTTCTCCAACAGCCAGATGCACGAACTACAGTGCATCTGTGGAACATGGAAACGGACGCGTGTGATGCCCGCTTCGCTGAACTCCACGATCCGATCCCGTACCTCCAAGAGGTCGAACAGCTCGGTACGTTGCTCATCCACCGAACTGCGCTGCTTCACGCCGGGCTTCGCCTCCAACGCATAGTAGTCGCACAGCCCGCTCTCGTTCAGCAGGTCGTACACCACTTCGCAACCGTGGCAGCAGAAATCCTTATCGTCGTGTACCCGATGATCCTCCGCACAAGCATCCCCGCAATGGTAGCAGGTGAGGGTGGTCAATTCGCGGACGGACATGCCGCGAAATTGAGGTGACGGGAACAGCGTTGGACTGACGAACGTCAGGTCGGCGTGGTGACCCCACCAGGAGTCGAACCTGGATCTAGAGTTTAGGAAACTCCTATTCTATCCATTGAACTATGGGGCCGGATAGGGGCCGCAAAAGTAGGTGACGCCAAGGTGTCGCGAGCTACCGCACTTCGCTTCCCGCAGGCACAGCCGCCGCAGGGCGCACGAAGGTGAGCTTGCCTTCTGCATCCTCGGCCATCAGCACCATGCCTTGGCTCTCGACCCCGCGCATCTTGCGAGGCTCCAAGTTGGCCAAGAAAAGCACCTCGGTACCTGGCAGAACCGCTGGATCGAAATGCTGCGCAATACCACTGACCACCGTGCGGGGCACTTCTTCGCCGATGTCGATGGTGAGCTTCAAGAGCTTGTCCGCCTTGGGCACGGCCTCGGCCGTACGGATCACACCGATGCGCAGATCCAGCTTGGCGAAATCGTCGAAGGTGATCATGGGTTTGGCGGGCTTAGCAGCAACTGCTTGGGTCGGTGCGACCTCCTTCGGCTTATTGGCGTGCAACCGTTCCACCTCGGCGGCAATGGAAGCATCGTCGATCGGTTTGAACAGATGCACCGGCTTGCCGAGCGATGCGCCGGGTACGATCAGGTCGTTGCGGAAGGCATCGTCCCAAGGCAGGATGCCGATGCCCAACATGGTGCGCAATTTGGCGGCGGTGAAGGGAAGGAAGGGATCGAGCACCACGCTCAAAGCACCCACGATGCGCAGGCTGTTGTACAGCACGGTCCGAACGCGCTCTGGATCGGTCTTCTCCAATTTCCACGGCTCGGTATCGGTCAGGTACTTATTGCCGAGGCGCGCCACATTCATGGCGGAGGCCATGGCTTCGCGGAAGCGGAAACGATCCACTTCGTCGGCCACCTTCGCGGGAAGTGGATGGAGTTCGGCCCACAACACCGTGTCCTGCTCACCGGCTTCAACACTGGAAGGTGCAGGCTCCGGCACTTTGCCGTCGTAATACTTGTTGCACAACACGAAGACCCGTTGCACGAAGTTGCCAAGGATGCTGACGAGCTCGTTGTTGTTCTTGTCCTGGAAATCCTTCCACGTGAACTCACTGTCCTTGAACTCGGGCATGATGCTCGCGAGCGTGTAGCGCAGTTCGTCCTGTCGGTCGGGCCAACGTTCGATGTACTCGTGGAGCCACACGGCCCAATTGCGGCTGGTGCTCAGCTTCTCCCCTTCCAGATTGAGGAACTCGTTGGCCGGCACATTCTGCGGGAGAATGAACCCGCCGTGCATCTTGAGCAGGATCGGGAAGATGATGCAGTGGAAAACGATGTTGTCCTTGCCGATGAAATGCAGCAAGCGCGTCTCGTCGCTTTTCCACCACTTCTCCCACTCAACACCTTTGTCGGTCGCCCATTGCTTGGTGGCGCTGATGTAGCCGATCGGCGCATCCAGCCAGACATAGAGCACCTTGCCGTCCGCACCCGGCAGTGGCACAGGCACGCCCCAATCCAGATCACGTGTCATGGCCCGGGGCCGCAAGCCATCCTTCAGCCAGCTGTTGCACTGGCCGAGCACCTGCGGTTTCCACTCGCTGGCCAGGTGCTGCTGCTCGCCGTCGAGCATGCCGGTATTGATCCATTCCTCCACCCATTGCTGAGAGCGCTCCATGGGCAGGTACCAATGCGAGGTCGGCTTCAGTACCGGGGCGCTTCCGCTCAACGTGCTGCGCACATCCTTCAGCTCCTTCGGGCTCAGCGCGGTGCCGCACTTTTCGCACTGATCGCCGTACGCTTCGGTGTTGCCACAGACCGGACAGGTGCCTTTGATGTAGCGATCCGCGAGGAATTGCTTGGCCTCCTCGTCGTAGTACTGAAACTCCTCTTGCTCCGTGAATGCGTCGTTCGCGTGCAGCTGCAAGAAGAAATCCTGGCTGGTCTTGCGATGAAGTTCGGAGCTGGTGCGGTGGTAGATATCGAAGTTGATCCCGAAGTCCGTGAACGCCTTGCCCATCATCGCGTGGTACTTGTCCACGATGGCCTTGGGTGTGATGCCCTCCTTCAGGGCGCGGATGGTGATGGCCGCGCCATGCTCATCGCTGCCACAAACAAAGAGGACTTCCTTGCCACGCAAGCGCAAGCAACGCACGTAGATGTCCGCAGGCTGGTAGGCCCCGGCGATGTGGCCGATGTGCAATGGACCGTTCGCGTAGGGCAACGCGGCGGTGACGGTGGTACGCTTGATCTCCTTCACGGTGTCGAGAACTCGCGCCGGTGGCGCATTCGCGGCGCAAGATAGCTGTGCAACTTCGCCCCATGTCCCAGACCATGCGACCACGAGCGCTCCAGACCGGTGATACCATCGCCATCGTACCCACGGCACGGGCCATCACCGCCAACGAACTTCAGGACGGCATCGCCCTCGCAGAGTCGTGGGGCTTGCAGGTACGGCTGGGTGCGGGAGTCGGGCGGAAGCTCTTCCAACAAGCGGGCTCGGGCCAGGAGCGCGCCGCCGACCTGCAAGCTGCTTTGAACGACCCCGAGGTGCGGGCCATCTGGTGCGCGCGCGGCGGCTATGGCACCGTACACCTGCTGGATCATCTCGACCTCTCGGCTTTACGAAAGGATCCGAAATGGATCGTCGGCTTCAGCGACATCACGGCCCTGCACAATGCCGCGCGTACCGTTGGCGTGCCCAGCATCCACGCGCAGATGCCCTTCATGATCGGCAGCAAGACCGATGCCTGTCGCGAAAGCCTGCGCCAAGCGTTGTTCGACACGGCCTACTCGATCCACAGCCCGGAAGCGACCTGTTCCAAGGAAGGCACCTGCGCGGGCACGCTCGTAGGTGGAAATATCTCGGTGCTCTATTCGCTGCGCGGAACCCCTTGGGATCTGGATCCTACCGGCACCATTCTCTTTCTGGAGGACCTGGACGAATTGCTCTACCACATGGATCGCATGGTGCAGAACATGCGACTGGCGGGCTGGTTCAAGCAGCTGGCCGGGTTGGTGATCGGCGGCCTCAGCGACCTGCACGACAAGCTGGAAAGCGATCCCTTCGGCCGCACCGGGGAACAGATCATCGCCGATGCGTTAGGGCCGGTCAACTATCCGGTATGCTTCGGCTTTCCCGCAGGCCACATCGCGGACAACCGCGCGCTGGTTCTGGGCCAAAAAGCAGAACTCAGCGTCACCGCGAACGGCACAACGCTGAGTTTCGGTGGAACTGCCGGCTAAGAAGATCCCAGATCCGCGAGGATCATACGGATCCGCGTCATCTGCGTTCCCTATCTCCTATTTGCGCTCGAAAATTCGCTGCGCCTCAGCGCCTCTGCGGCAAACTAGTTGCGCTCGAACTTGTTGAAGCCTGCCGGGATCTCGAACAACGAACCCTTCTGCTCGCCCTTGACCACCTTGGTCACTTCCAGGCGGCTCACCTCGGCGCCGTCCAATTTCTGTTCGATACCGAGCATCGGGAACACGCCTTTGTTGTCCTTGATCTCCAAGAAGAACACAGCTTGTTCGTCCTTGCGGTTCAAGGTCTCCAAAAGGGGAACGAAGAAGTTGAACTCATCGGCGGCCACCCAATAGGTGAGGATGCGGTCCTCAACAGGGCTCTTCACGATCCACTTCTCACACTTGTAGCCGGCCATGTCCTTCATTTCGCTCGTCTTCTGCACGGTGGTCTGCACATCCTTGGGGAGGCGCATATTCGGCACATCCATGTACAGCTTCCGCTCCGGGCTGATGGCCGTTACGGTCTTGTCCCGGGTATCCACGAGCATGATGCCCTGCACGTCGCCCCGTGCGCTGATCTCCTCGATCCGCACGCGGTCGCCCTTCACATAGTACTTGTAGGTGGTGAGCACCGGCCCCGTATGCTTGGAGAATTCCAAGATGCCCTCGAACGGCTGGGCGTACATGGTGGTGGCGAGCAGCCCCAGGGAAAGTCCCAGAAGGCGGAATGGACGAAGGATGGATCGCATGGATGGGTCGCTGTTCCGGCCGCGCTCGGCCCGGAGGCTTTGCGGAGGCATTGTAGAGGTCTTGAGAATGTTCCTCAATTTTAGGGCTTGAACGAGGTGGACCGATGCATGGTTACGCCGATGTTTTCCACGGATGGCACAACATAACCTGACCGGCGAGCAGGGAGAGCAAGTCGCGTGCCGCTTCTTGGAGGAGCACGGATATGAGGTGTTGGAGCGGAATTGGCGCGACGGCCGCCACGAATTGGATATCATTGCACGCACAACGCGCGAATTGGTCATCGTGGAGGTGAAGACCCGCAGCTCCGACCAGCACGGCCAACCCGAAGAAGCCGTGAAGAAGGGCAAGCGCGGCAAGATCATCAAGGGTGCCAACGCCTACGTACTAGCCACCGATTGCCAGCTTCCCCTCCGCTTCGACATCATCAGTGTGATCCTGCACCCCTCGGGCAAGCCGTACATTCATCACATCACCGACGCCTTCTACCCCACGCTCCATGACCGACCGTTCTAAAGGCCGCCGCCCTGCTGGAGGCCGTCCCTCCCGTCCCACCGGCCCCAAGCGCACCGCATCGCGCCCGGCCACCCCCCGCGATGCCGGTCGCAAAGAGGAAAGCGCCGAGGAGCGGCCGCGCCGCGATGGGCCCAAGGAACGCCCCTACAGCGAAGGCCGCACCCGGGCCGGACAAGGCGGCCGCCCTGCGAGCAAACGCGCGGGCAAGCGACCACCGAAGGCCGTTCGCGACGATGGCTCCACACCCTGGAAAGGCAACCAAGGCCCGCGCCCCGA
>CADEDY010000002.1:0-272813 GCA_902826215.1 uncultured Bacteroidota bacterium | reverse complement strand
CAAGCCCGGCGCACGCCCCAGCAGCCGACCCGGCACCCGCAGCGAAGGCGAACGCGACAGCACCGAACGCCCCAGCAGCCGCCCGCCCCAACGCGGCTTCCGCGAACGCGATGGGAGCACCAAACGCTACGTGGGCCGTGGACCGGACCGCGCCAGCAAACGCGGCAAACGCGCCGAAGAAGAAGGCCCGAGCGATGGTCGCATCCGCCTGAACCGCTACCTGAGCAACGCCGGTGTGGCCAGCCGTCGCGAAGCCGACCAGCTCATTACCGCCGGTGTGGTATCGGTGAATGGCCAAGTGGTGACCGAACTCGGCACCAAGGTGGGCCCTGGCGACAAGGTGCACTACGGTGGCCAACGCCTCAGCACCGAGAAGAAGCGGTACGTGCTCCTGAACAAGCCCAAGGACTTCATCACCACCACGGACGACCCGCGCGACCGCCGCACCGTGATGGCCCTGATCGACGATGCCTGCACCGAGCGCCTCTACCCCGTTGGCCGCTTGGACCGCCACACCACCGGCGTGCTGCTGATGACCAACGACGGCGACCTCGCCAAGAAGCTCACCCACCCCAGCCATGGCGCCGAGAAGATCTACTACGCCACCTTGGACAAGAGCATGACCAAGGCCGACCTGGAGAAACTCGTTTCCGGCGTACACCTGGACGATGGCCCCGCCAACGCCGATGAAGCCAGCTACGTGGTGGGCGGCAGCAAGAAGGAGATCGGCCTGAAGATCCACATGGGCCGCAACCGCGTGGTGCGCCGCATGTTCGCCTCCCTCGGCTACGAGGTGGTGAAACTGGACCGCGTGGTCTTCGCCGGCCTTACCAAGAAGGACCTGCCACGCGGCAAATGGCGGCACCTGACGGAGAAGGAGGTGCTGTTCTTGAGCAAGCGGAAGTGAGGCGGCGGGGCCGTGGGTAACCTCTAGCCGTGCTTGAACTACCGTATCCGCCAATTCAAGCTGATACGCAGTGTTGTTGGTATCGCATCACCTGGGTGCCTGACCGCTTCGACAAACAGCGATCGACCTGCGCTAAAAGTCCCGGATATCGACACGCTCTCGGTCACGTAGACATCTGTACCGACAAGCAGGGCGGCTTGGTACTTGTTGAACCCGTCCAAGCTGGTGTAAGTGCTATCAGCAGACTCTGACCATTGTCCCACGGGCGCAGGGCCCGCAGAAGTGGACGAATAGATGTTCGAGGCAATCTCAGTGGTCCTCGCGTGAATGAGGATCCTGAATTCCGCACCCAGAAGAACACGCACTCTGCGACTCACATACAGCGACGCAAGAGGGGCGATCCGCAACAAGTCCATCTTCGTTGTGATGACCCCATGTCGTTCACCTACTACACTACTCGAAGACGTTGGGAAACGATAGCCCAACTTCTGCTTCCATGCTTGACGTTCCCATCCTGTTTCGAGTCGAAAGGTGGAGCCACTATCACGCGCTAGAACATATCCGCCTACGGATAGACCTGGCTGAAGAAACTCTGCTGTGGGCGTTTGGTACAGTAGGTCTCCGATCTGGTTGCCGCTGCCATGCAACCAACCGGCCGATACCCCGAACGACTGGCCATTTGAAAGAAAAGGAGACACACCAAGGAGAACCGTGAACAGCAGGGTGCGCGCGGGTCCACGAGTTTTCCGCACTGCACCAGAAGGATCGCTCCCGCTGAGATCCCCACGGTGTCGAAACGTGTATATGTGATGCATTTGGCAAAGCTGGATCAGAAGTTTCTCTTGAGGTCCAACGATATCAGCGCTGGGCACTTTGCACCGGCGAAGTGTCCAAGTTAGGCGAAGGTCTCTTCCGCACACCCCCACCCTACCTTCGCGGCGAACGGCGACACGTTCCGACCCATGCCCTTCCGTAGTGTGCTCTTCCTTGCGGTGATCGTGCTTCTTGCAAGTGATGAAGCGCAGGCGCAGATCCCGAGCGCACCTGCCCCCAAAGGGTCGGTGTTCCTTGACTGGGGCTACAACCGATCGGGGTTCAGCTGGAGCGACATCCACTTCGACGGGCCGGGGTACGATTTCACCTTGCGGCATGTGGTGGCGAAGGACAAGCCGCGGAACTTCAGCGTGGACAACTACTTCGCGCCGGAGGAAATGTGGGTGCCGCAGTACAACTACCGCATCGGTTGGTTCTTGGCCGAGCGCTGGAGCCTCTCGCTCGGGCTGGACCACATGAAGTA
Organism: uncultured Bacteroidota bacterium; assembly: GCA_902826215.1. GTDB lineage: Bacteria > Bacteroidota > Bacteroidia > Flavobacteriales_F > PHOS-HE28 > PHOS-HE28. Next base: position 270,609 of record CADEDY010000002.1, on the reverse strand, counting down.
CGTGATGGTGCAGGACCAGACCGTGCGCATGGATGGTTGGGTGGATCCCACGTGTTCCACCGTCTATACCGCAGCCGAAGGCGACTCGAAGGACGTGACCTTGACACCCCAGTTCCTGACCTACGAGCACACCGATGGCCTCAACCTCTTGAGCGCGGACCTGGAACACTACGACGGCCTGTGGGCCAGCACCAATGGGCGCCAACGGTTGCATGCCTTCGAAGGCCTCCACGCCGGGCCGGTGATCCCGCGTAGCGATGTGCGGCTCTTCGGCGAAGGGAAGAACAACGCGTTCCATGTGGCCGGTGTGGGTGTGGGGGCGCAAGCGGGCCTTCACTTCACCTTCCTGGAGCACCTCTTCGTGCGCGGTACCGCCAAAGGCAGCTGGATCGACCTGCCCAGCGTGCTCACCACCGGCACGGCGGACGACCGCGCCAGCCAGCATTTCTGGGCCTACCAAGGCAGCGTGGTCTTCGGCGGTCAATTCCGGTTGGGCGGGAAGAAGTGAGGACGGTGAAGCAATTTGTTCGGCTCCGAGGGTCCAAGTCATTGTGTTGCCTTCTTCCTTTCCGGCTTTGGACTTCAACAGGATGCTCGCTGCATACCCGGGCAATGACCTTGTATTGTGTCTGCCCTGAGAACTGCGAACTACACGTCTACTTCCGCCCTTCCAACGCGATCCGGGCCACATCCACATAGAGTGGATCTCCACTTGCAACCAAGTAATGACGGATGAACCATGATGGAATTCTTTCCGTGTTCCAAGCCCAGTTCAACCCTTGGGGAGTTCGTTTCATTTCGGCAAAGAGCAATGGATCATCATTGGATGCCACGAATGCCTTGGAGTTGTCGAAAACGAACGCATGGTAGCACAGGTCGATGGCCGGCAAGAGTTGACCCAAAGCCCGCTCATACCGATCGATGATCTTCTTCCGCGGTACATCGTGGCCGCCATTGCTCACGCGGATCCCCACACGTTCCACGTTGATCTCCGGAGATTCAGTAGCGATGAAATACAGATAGACCTTGTATCCCGCTGCCTTCGCACGTTCCATGAAAGCGAGCTTGCTCTTATGGCTGAACACCGTTTCAAAGGAGAACTTCACCTTGGCTTTCAACAGTTCCTCACAGATGTACGCGGTCAGCATTTGGGCGAAATGCTCCACATGGACCATGCGGACCAAATGGAAGAGTGCCCCTGAGATCCGATACTCTGTGCAGAAATGATGCCGGGTGAATGATCCATTCAACAGACCGGAACCAGCTGCGATCTCCTGAAGTTGTCCGGGTCGCCGCTCACCTTGTACTTCGAAAAGTCCAAAAGCTTTGCCTCGCGCAATGTTGCGGCGATCTCATCGGCATTCACGTAAACGCCCAACTGAACTTCACGCCCGTCCACCACGGTCCGTTCGACTTGCCGCTTCATGATGCTCTTGCCCGAACCATTGGGCCCAGCGAACACCCGTAATCGCGGTTGGCGACCCATTCACACCTGACCCTTCGGGATCTCGACGGGTTGCAACTTCTTCACCCTGCGCCAAACTCTACCATCCTGACGAACGCGGACCAACCATCCGCCTCGTTCAACTAGAATGGTCTTTCGCACAGTGAACGCTTCACTTGTAGCACGCTTCGTAGCCTTTTTGAAAGCCATGTTCATGGCTTCGCCCTCGGCACTGAGCTTCCGCGAAATGGTGATCTTCTCCTTGGCCTTGGTCATCCCACCAAAGATAGCTGGTGAAATGCCCCCTAACACCCCCCTGTGAACGAACAGCACGGGTTTTGCCGTTAGGCCTTGTACCACCGGGATACCTTTCGCAGCTTACCCATGCTACGTCGACTCCGCAACGCGCTTCTTGTGCTCGCTACCTTGGTGGTGGTGGGCTTCGGTGCCTTGGTGGTGCTGGCCAGCGTGTACGAGACGGAGGTGAAAGTGAAGCTGGTGGGCGCCTTGAACATGCAGCTGAAGGCCCCGGTGACGGTGAGCGACATGGACCTGACGCTGGTGGCGCGCTTTCCACAGGCCAGCATGCGACTACACGATGTGCTCGCCATGGAGGTGCGTACCGATGACGCAACGCCGGATACGCTCCTCTACGCCAAGGAGCTCTTTCTGGAATTCAGCCTGTGGGACCTGTTCCAAGGCAGCTACACCGTGCAAGAGATCCACGGTGTGCAGGTACGGCTGTACCCCGCGCTGGACGGCAATGGCAACGGCAACTACCTGGTGTGGAAGACCGATAGCACGGCCACCGGATCGTCGCCGATCAACTTGGAGAAGGTGAGCTTCAAGGACCTGCACGTGCGCTACCGCGACGACCGTTCGAAGCTGGCGGTGACCACCGAGAGCAAGCAGCTCGTCCTGACCGGCCGCTTCAGCGAAGAGCTGAACGAACTGACGCTGAACGGCGACGCCCACCTGCTCTCGTGGATGAACGCCGACGAACTGATGCTGGCCGACAGACAGGCCCACCTGCGGTTGAACTTGGCTTTCGGCGGCGCCGATGCGTTGTTCCGGATCACGAAGGGCGAGGTGTTGAGCGGCAGCGTGCCCTTGGAACTGACCATGGCCGTGACCGAAAGTGACAAGGGCACTATGCTGGACCTGCGGGCCAACGGGTTGGGCCTGGACCTCGGTGATGCCGTGGCCTTGTTGCCGCAGCGCATGACGACCGCAATGAGCCGCTACACCATGCGCGGCGAAGTGGACCTCGCCATCCATTATGCGGGGCCTATCCAAAGTGGTCCGTCGCTGTCGGTGGGTGCCAAGGTGATCAAGGGCAAGTTGAAGGAGGCCCGCAGCGGCGCCACCTTCACCGATGTGTTCGGCGAGCTGGCCTTGGAGTTGACGCCCAACGGCACCCCGAGCAAATTGGTGGTGAAGGGCTTCTCGGCGAAGAGCGCGGGCGGCAGCCTCAGTGGCAACTGGCAGAGCAACGGCCTCACCAACGCCGCGGTGAAGGCTGACCTGAAAGCGGACATCGGCCTGGCCGAACTCTTGCGCTTCGCCCAGGTGGATACCCTTGAGCAAGTGAGCGGCCGCCTGAAGACCGAGCTGCACATGACAGGCAAGCTCCGCGATGTCGGCGACATCCGACCCAAGGACCTGCGTGCCTTGGCGGTCGGGGGTAACGTCGCGTTGCGTGATGCCACCTTGAAACTGAAAGGCGTGCGGCACCGGATCGAACACCTCGATGCCGACCTCGCGGTACACGGCAACGATGCCACGGTGCAGGGCTTGAAACTGCAATTCCAACAGAGCCCCATCGAGCTGAGCGGCACCTTGCGCAACCTGATGCCCTACCTGCTCTTCGACGACCAGCGCTTGGTGATCGAAGCGAAGGCCTCCTCGCCGCACATCGACCTCGCCGCGTTGATCCGCAGCGAAGATGCCTCGGCCGATGCCAAGGATTACAGCTTGCGCCTTCCAGCAGCGATCGAGATGGACCTGCAGGTGAAGGTGGATCAGCTCGTGTTCGAGGACTTCGTCGCCGATGACATCCGCGGAACCGTGCGCATGAAGGACCGCGTGCTGCGCGTATCCCCCGTCACCTTCCAAAGTGCATCGGGCACCGTAAGCGGCAACCTGGAACTGGATACGCATGGGAACGGATCGGCCTATCCGCTCGCCATCAACGCCACATTGAAGGACATCGACCTCACACAGCTCTTCCGCGAGTTCCAGGACTTCGGTCAGGACTTCATCGGCAGCAAGCATTTGAGCGGTCGCACGCATGCCGAGGTCGCTTTCAACGCACCGCTCTCCCCGAGCATGCAGCTGGACATGCAACGTCTCGTGTGCGTGATCGACATCGGCGTGGAGAATGGCGCGATCAAAGGCCATGCGCCCTTGCTGGAAGTCGCCGATCACTTGCAGAAGAACAAATTGGTGGCCCCCTTCGTGGACATTCCGCAATTACGGCAACGCCTCGGCGATGTGCGCTTCGCGAAGCTGGAGAACCAGATCGAGATCCGCGATGGCGCGGTACACATTCCGCAGATGTTGGTGAGCAGCACCGTGATGGACATCGAGCTCAGCGGCACACATTGGTTCGACGACCGCATCGACCACCACCTGAGTTTTCGCCTGAGCGATCTGTTCCGCACGGCCAGCAGTCAGGATGAATTCGGCCCTGTGGTGGACGACGGCACGGGCATGCGGATCTTCCTGCACATGTACGGCACCACCAGCGACCCGCAGTTCGGGAACGATGGAGCCATGGCCGCGGCCAAGCGGAAACAACAGTTCCAAGAACAGAAGCAGGAGTTGAAACAGATCCTCCGCGAAGAGCTGGGCCTGTTCAAGGGCAAGACCGAGCCGAAGAGCGGAACACCGAAAGGAGACCCGGCTGCACCGCGTTTCGAAGTGTTGCCCGAAGGCACGGATACCCTGCCGACCGCCGGTGCACAAAGCACCAAGGGCCGCGAGAAGAAGGGGCTGGGACGCTTGTTCAAGGAACCGGAACCGGAGGAACAGGCCACCTTCGAGCTGGAGCAATAGTGCCCTCGAAAAGCGACCATTGACCGCTGATAGGCCGCGTGGTTCCGTAACGATCGCGAACTTCACCCCGACGCATGGATCTGTACTCCCGCAAACAGCGCTGGAAATTGGCCTTGGCCGTAGTGGCCATGCTGATCGTGGGCGCCTCGTTGTGGTACAGCAACCGCATCGTGGAACGCGTGCGCTTCGAGGAGCGACGCAAGGTGCAACTCTGGGCCGAAGCTGTGCAGAACCGCGCCGAGCTGGTGAACTACACCGAGCGGCTCTTCGAACGGCTGCGTGAGGAGGAGCGCAAGAAAGTGCAGCTGCTCGCCGAAGCCATGCAGCGCTTGGGCAGCAGCGCCGACACCGACTTCTCGTTCTACCTGCGCGTGGTGAGCGACAACACCACGGTACCGGTGATCATCACCGATACGAAGAAGCACAAGCTCATCGACCGCAACGTGGATCCGGCGATCATCAACGACCCGGAAAGGTTGGCACAGGAGATCGACGCGATGGCCGCGCTGCATCCACCGATCGAGATCGCCGTGCCGGGAGTGGAGAAACAACTCCTGCACTACAAGGACTCGAAAGTGGTGACCGAATTGCAGGATGTGATGGACGGGATCATCCGCTCCTTCATCTCCGAAACGGTGATGAGCACCGCCGCCGTGCCGGTGATCTACACGGACAGCACGCGCACGCACATCATCGAATCGGGTCACATCGAACCGGCGGTGATGCGGGACAGCTCGGCCATGCAAGCGCGCATCCGCACCATGGAGCAAGCGAACAAGCCCATCGCGATCGACCTGCCTGGCAAAGGCCGCAACTACATCTTCTACGAGGAGTCCTTGGTGATCACCCAGCTGCGCTACTTCCCATACGTGCAGCTCGTGATCCTCGGCCTTTTCCTGATCGTGGCCTACGCGCTCTTCAGCATCTTCCGCAACGCCGAACAGAACCAGGTGTGGGTGGGCATGGCGAAGGAGACAGCACACCAGCTCGGCACGCCGCTCAGTTCGTTGATGGCGTGGATGGAATTGCTGAAGGACCAGAACCCCGAGGCGATCACCGAGATGCGCAAGGATGTCGATCGCTTGGAAGTGATCACCGAACGCTTCAGCAAGATCGGATCCGCGCCGGACCTCACCTCCGAAAAGCTCTACCACACCTTGCGCGCCACGGTGCTCTACCTGCGTCCGCGATTGCCCGGTCGCGTGCGCATCGAAGTCGTGCAACCCGCCGACCCCGACATGCTGGTTCCGCTGAACCGCGCGCTCTTCAGCTGGGTGTTCGAGAACCTGATCCGCAACGCCATCGACGCCATGGAAGGCGAAGGCTCCATCGAACTGGAGATCATCCCCGAAGGCAACCAGGTACACATCGATGTCACCGACAGCGGCAAGGGCATGCCCCAATCGCAGCACCGCACGGTCTTCCAACCCGGCTTCACCACCAAGAAGCGCGGCTGGGGTCTTGGTCTCTCATTGAGCAAACGCATCATCGAGCAGTACCACGGCGGCAAGATCTTTGTGAAGCGCAGCGCACCGGGAAAGGGAACGACGTTCCGGATCACGTTGAATCAGGGAGTGTTGAATGAGGTCCTCGTTAGCGAGAACACGGCCGGCTGAAGATGGCCGGCGTTTATATCCACATTCCCTTCTGCCGACAAGCGTGCACGTATTGCGACTTCCACTTCAGCACGAACCAAGCGCACCAAGACTCGGTGTTGGATGCCATGGGACTGGAACTGATCCGGCGCAGCAAGGAGCTGGGTGACGCGAGTGTGTCTACGATCTATTTCGGTGGTGGCACGCCGAGCTTATTGGAACCCGATCGGATCGCAGCATTCATTCAACAAGCGCAGGACCTCTTCCGTGTGGATCGCACGGCCGAGGTGACCTTGGAGGCGAACCCCGATGACATCACGCAAGAGCGCTTGGATGCCTGGCTCGATAGCGGTATCACGCGCATCAGCATGGGCACGCAGAGCTTCCGCGAAGATCGGTTGAGGTTCATGGGCCGCGCACACACGGCAGCACACGCCTTGAAGAGCATCGAACTGATCGCGAAGGCCGGTTTCGCATCGTGGACCATCGACCTCATTTACGGCTTGCCCGGCATGGACCTGGCCGAATGGGACGAACAACTCACGATCGCATTGGACCATGGGATGCCGCACCTGAGTGCCTACTGTCTCACGGTGGAACCACGCACGGCCTTGGCGCATCAAGTGCAAAAGGGACAAGTACGCATGCCGGAGGACGATGCCCAAAGCGCACAGTTCGATCGGTTGATCGACCGCATGGAACAAGCCGGACTGCAACACTACGAGATCAGCAACTTCGCTCGGGAAGGGCACTTGTCCAAGCACAACACCGCGTATTGGGAAGGCGTTCCCTACCTCGGCATCGGCCCTTCGGCGCATTCGTTCGATGGCAAAGTGCGGCGTTGGAACGTGGCCAACAACGCACGCTACACCGCTGCCTTGGCCGAAGGAACGCCCTACTTCGAGAGCGAGGAATTGACCGCGACCCAGCGCACCAACGAACGTTTGATGACCGGCCTGCGGACCACACGTGGCGTGGAGATCCCGGCCTTGGAGATCGATGCGTTGCGGATCAACTCGTCGGCCTTCCAAAGCCATGTGTCGAACGGTCACCTGTCCGTTACCGATGGGCGATTAGTTTTGACCAAGGCCGGTCGGCACTTCGCGGACCGTATCGCCTCGGACCTCTTCGTCACCGACGATGATCGCTGAGATCTCCCACCACGGCCGCACCTTCAAGGTGGACCTCGCCAGACCATTGGACCTCTCCTTGCCGTTACGTGATGGTGAACCACAGGTTCGTGCATGGTGGGTCGACCCCGTGCGGATGGAACCAGTGCGCAACGAAGACGCGATCTACGCGGTCAGTGAAGGCAGCCCGGTGAACTTCCGGAACATCTTCTTCAACCCGCATGGCCACGGCACGCACACCGAAAGCGTCGGGCATATCGCTCCGGAAGTGTATCCGGTCGGGGATCAATTCAAGCGTTACTTCTTCACCGCGCAGGTGGTGAGCTTACGACCCGAGGATCGTCGTGCGCCGGATACCAAGACCGACCTGGTGATCACCCTGGAGCAACTTCGCAGCGTGGTGAACGAGCGCCCGCCGGAAGCTTTGGTGATCCGCACCCTACCTGCATTCGACGACGTGCCGCGCGACTGGAGCGGAACGAATCCGCCCTACATGCAAAGCACGGCTTGCGCCTGGTTGCGCAGCATCGGCGTGAAACACCTGTTGCTCGACCTCCCGAGCGTGGACCGCGAAGAAGATGGCGGCGTACTGGCCGCGCACCATGCCTTCTGGGACTTTCCCAACACGGTGGATCGCGAGCGAACTATTAGCGAATTGCTACATGTTCCAGCGGAGGTCCGCGATGGAGAATACCTCCTGGAGTTGCAACTCCCGCACTTCATGAACGATGCTGCACCGAGCAGGCCGTTGCTGTACGCCTTGTTGCCATGACCCTGGACGACTTCCGGAACCATTGCTTGAAGAAGCCCGGATTCAGCGAGAACTTCCCGTTCAACGAGACCACGTTGGTGTTCCGTGTGGCGGGCAAGATCTTCGCGCTGATGGACACCAACGAGTTCAGCAGCGTGAACCTGAAGTGCGACCCCGAGCGTGCCGTTGAGTTGCGGGAGCAGTATCCGGGTATCATCCCCGGTTACCACATGAACAAGCAGCATTGGAATACCGTGTCAACCGATGGCAGTGTGCCGGGCAAGCTGCTCCTGGAATTGGCGGACCACTCCTACGAGTTGGTGCGCGACTCCTTGCCGAAGAAACTGCGCGACTCCCTCTGATCCATCGGCGGTGCGCCGTGTAGCTTTGCGTCGCAATTGCTCCCATGAACCAGACGCTACGCCAATTCGGAGGCATCCTGTTGAGCTTCTTCTTCCGAGGTCTTCTGCTCTTGGTGCCCATCACGATCATGTTGTGGGCGATCTGGCAGTCCTTGACCTTCTTGGATGGGATCATCCCGCTGGACATTCCAGGCCTCGGCATCCTCTCCCTCCTGCTCATCATCGTCGGTGCTGGATGGTTGGGCAGTTCCATCCTGTATCAACCCTTGGCCAATTTCGGCGAGGAGCTGCTGCAACGCATTCCCTTCCTGAAGACCCTCTACGGGGCGCTGAAGGACCTGGTGGAAGCGCTGGTGGGCCAGAAGAAGAAATTCGATCGCCCGGTCCTCGTTCGCATCGGACCTGGCGTTGAAGCGGAACGGGTAGGCTTCCTCACGCAGCACGACCTCGAACACCTCGGCATGGGCATCGAGAAAGTGGCGGTATACCTGCCCCACGCCTTCGCTTGGAGCGGTAACTTGCTCATCGTGCCGGCCAAGAACGTCACGCCGATCGATGCACGGGCTGCGGATATCATGAAGTTCGTGGTGAGTGGTGGCGTTTCCAAGGTGGACGACGACGAGTGACCCGATGGTGTTCGGCACGTCCATTGCTTGAACCCGGAACGATGAGAACCATGCGCACCCTCGTACTTCTGCTGCCCTTCCTGTGTACCACGTTGGCCGCGCAGAACACGGTGCAGCCTTCGTCCCATGCCTTCAGCGACGGGGTGCATCCAACGTTCAGCTTCGTGTTCGAAGGCACGGATACCAAATACGTGGAGAGCTATTGGAAGGATGAACTGAAGAAGGTGAGCGGCTCGGTATCCTCGAAGAAAGAACTGATCGCTACCGCTGCCCTGCTGCCCCAGATCTCCGCGGACACGGTGCGCATCCTCATGATGGCGGAGCAGCGCAAGGGAAGTCCGCTCACCACGGCACATGTGGCGATACTGACCACTTCGGGGCCGCTTTCACCCACCGGCGATACCAAAGCCTATGATGCAGGTGCGGCCTTCGTGCAACAGCACAGCACACTGATCCGCCACCAATTGGCCACCCAGGAGTTGACCTTGGCGGAAAAGGGGCTCTCCAAACTGCAGAACGAATTGCGCGACCTCCAGCGTGAGAAGGAACGGGCGGTAGCGGGCATCGAAAAGAGCAAACAACGGGCGGCCGAAGCACTAGGCGACCGCGACAAAGCCATGGCCGAGGTGCAACAATTGGATCCGCAGATCACGGCCTTACGAGCGGACATCTCCGCCAGTACGGATGAGATCAAGGCCAAGGAACTCGCCGATTTGGAGAAGGAAAGGAACAAGGCCGTCGATCGCCAACGCAAGGCCGAAGGGGAAGAGCGCAGTATGACGAAGAAGGCCGACGACCTCGCTTGGGACATCAAGAAGAACGTGGAGGACCAAGCCCGGAAGAGCGAGGCCATCGCCCAGCAGGAAACGCTGGTGAACAGCCTACGCGAAAAGCTGTCGACGATCCGCTGACCGAGCATTCGGCCAGCTACCTTTCGGCGCATGCACGCGCGCCGCAACGCCCTGTTGTTGTTGCACCTCACGGTGTTCATCTGGGGCTTCACGGGCATCTTGGGCAAGCTCATCCAGCAGAGCCCTCTTCACCTGGTCTACACCCGCACGGCCATTGCTGCCGCGGGCTTGGCGGTCATCGCGTTGTGGAGACGAAGGAGCCTGTCCCCTTTCACTCCGGACATCGGACAATACCTGCTGACCAGCCTGTTGATCACCGGTCATTGGCTCACCTTCTTCCTCGCGATCAAGATCAGCACGGCCTCCATCGCGGCGGCCTGCCTCAGCACCAGCACGGTCTTCACCGCACTGCTCGAGCCCTTCTGGTTCAAGCGGAAACTGCGGTTGTATGAAGTGGTGCTCGGCGTGATCGTGGTCGCGGCCTTGGTGTTGATCTTCGGCCTGGAAAGCGGCTACCGCGAAGGGATCCTCGTTGCCACGCTGAGCGCTTTATTGAGCGCGTGGTTCAACATCGTCAACGGGGTTCTCGTCAAACGGGACAGCGCCTTACGCATCGGTTTCTACGAAATGGTCGGCGCTGTGCTTGTGCTGTGCGCCTATCTCGTCTACGAGAATGACCTGCCTCCACCGCTATGGGAACTGCCCTCGAGCGACATCGTCTATCACCTCATCCTCGGCCTGGTCTGCACCTCGTTCGCCTTTGTTGCAGGCATAGCCGTGATGCGGCAACTATCGCCGTTCACTGTGGTGCTCACCGTCAACCTCGAACCGGTCTATACCATCCTCATCGCCTTGCTGATCTGGGGTTCCGAAGAGAAGCTTCACACCGGATCCTACCTCGGCATCGCATTGATACTCGCGTGTTTGTTGGTGAACGGCTGGTACCAGAAACGAAAGACGCGCAACGAGGTGGTCGAACCCGACCCACTCTCTCATGGATAGCGGCCCCTCAAATCCGACCTTTGAACCATGAACCGGATCAAAGGCCTCATCGTTCTCGCAGCTGTTGCATTGCTGGTGTTCTTCATCACGCGGTCGGTCTACGAGCCGGAAGCCAGTACCGAAGAAGTGAGTTCGACCGTGCTCCTTGAACGCGTGCGCCCCGTTCTGAAGTTGGTGACGGCGGAAGGCGACTTCACCGAGCTTTACACGTACCGGAATGCCGACGCCACATTCGACTGGATGAAGCAGTTCTTGCCTTTCCAGAAGAAAGCCATTCTTTGCGTGAAAGGCCGGGCCAGCGTGGGCTACGACCTCGAAGGCATGAAGCTGGAATTCGACGAGGCATCTCACACCGTTCGCTTGCTGGGCATGGACCAACCGAGCTTGCTTTCGTTGGAGCATGACGTGGATTACTACGATCTTGATGAAGGCAGTTTCACCTCTTTCACAGCAGCAGATCACACACGCATCAACGCCCAAGCGAAAGAGCTGATCCGCAGCAAAGTGAATGCGAGCGGTCTTTTCGAAGCCGCAGCAGCGCAGCGCAATGAGATGTTGATGGTCCTGAAGGCCGTGGTGGAGAATGCCGGATGGACCTTCGACGACCGCGTTTCTCCGCAGGACGGTCGCCTGCGCTTGAAAGGCTGAAACAAAGCGCGCGGGCTGTTGTTCCCCGGTATCTTCGCACCATGCAAGCCACCGGTACCCTTGCTTCCACCATCTACTGTCCAAGCCTAACGCACTATGAGCGGTGGAAGACCCGCGCCGTGCGGATCGGTGATATCGGCATCGGAGGCGACAACCCGATCCGGGTGCAAAGCATGACCACCTCGGATACGATGGACACGGCAGCGACCGTGGCCCAAAGCATCCGCATGATCGAAGCGGGTTGCGAGTTGGTGCGCATCACCGCACCCAGCAAGAAGGAGGCGGAGAACCTCGCCGAGATCAAGAAGCAACTGGTGACGGCCGGGTACAGCACCCCCTTGGTGGCCGACATCCACTTCACACCGAACGCTGCAGAGATCGCGGCGCGCATCGTCGAAAAAGTGCGCGTGAATCCCGGTAACTACGCCGACAAGAAGAAATTCGACGTCCGCGAGTACACCGATGACCAGTACGAAGCGGAGTTGGAACGCATTCGCGAACGTTTCACGCCCTTGGTGAAGATCTGCAAGGAGCACGGAACCGCGATGCGCATCGGCACCAACCACGGCAGCCTGAGCGATCGCATCCTGAACCGCTACGGCGATACCCCGGAGGGGATGGTGGAAAGCGCCTTCGAGTTCCTGCGGATCTGTCGTGACGAGAACTACCACGAGCTGGTGCTGAGCATGAAAGCCAGCAACGTACAGGTGATGGTGCAGGCCTACCGCTTGCTCGTGCACCGCATGATGGCCGAAGGCTGGGACTATCCGTTGCATCTGGGCGTGACCGAAGCCGGTGATGGCGAGGATGGCCGTGTGAAGAGCGCGGCGGGCATCGGTGCCTTATTGGAGGATGGCCTGGGCGATACTGTGCGCGTGAGCCTCACCGAGGAGCCCGAATTCGAGATCCCTGTGGCGCGAGCATTGGTCGATCGCTACGCAACACGCAAAGGGCACGACCCGATCCCTGAAGTGACACACATGCCAGTGGATCCGTTCACGCATGCCCGTCGCCATGCGCACGAGGTGCTGAACATGGGTGTCCGTCACGTACCGGTCGTGATGGCCGACCTGAGCAACAAGGAAAAGATCACACCAGCTACACTCTTCGCCTGGGGCTATCGCTACAGCGTTCCCTTGGACAAGTGGAACATCGGCGACCAGGCGTGCGACTATGCCTTCATCGGCAAGAACACGATCGACTTCGAGATTCCGGGAACGCTCGGCATCGTGCAGGACCATGCCACCTGGTTGTTGAACAAGGCCAAGGATCGACACTATCCATTCATCCAAAAGAAGAACTACATCGCTGGCGTGGAACAGCATGCGCAGTTCAATCTGGTGTATGCTACCCTTGCGGATCTGGATGAAGCCTTCATCACGAAGTTGAAGATGGACCCCACTGCGGTCCTTTTGATCGATACGTACAACGCACACGGCATGGCCGAGCAGCGTCGCTTGTTCTTCGAGCTCTTGGAACGCGGTTGCGAGGTACCGGTGATCATTGGCCGCGCATACGGCAACATCAGCAAGGACGACCTTGTGCTGCAGAGCAGCACCGACATGGGCCCTTTGTTCCTCGACGGTTTCGGCGATGGCATCTTCCTCGCGGATGAGGATGGCGGTCGTGAGGACCTCGTGTGCCGCACAGCCTTCGGTATACTCCAAGCTACACGTACGCGCACCAGCAAGACCGAGTACATCAGTTGCCCGAGCTGTGGCCGCACGCTCTTCGATCTACAGGAAACCACCGCGAAGATCCGCGCGCGTACGAGCCATTTGAAAGGCATCAAGATCGGCATCATGGGCTGCATCGTGAACGGTCCCGGTGAAATGGCCGATGCCGATTACGGGTATGTGGGCACCGGCCCGGGCGTGATCACCTTGTACAAGGAGAAGGAAGTGGTGAAGCGCAACGTGCCCAGCGAAAACGCCGTGGATGAGCTGATCGAACTGATCCGCACGCACGGGGATTGGGTCGAAATGGAAGCTGGAGAATAAGATCTCGCAAAAGTTGAATGACATGATGGTGATGCGCACATTCTTCCTCTATGCTCTGATCATTCCAATTGCACTGAATGCTCAGCGCACCCGCGGGCTCGAAGAACTCGCTTCCACCATGGCCGGTTCGTATACCAGTGCTGTGCAGGCGAGTGAGGACACCACCTACTTCAAGATCGAATTGGAGATGGTGCGCATCTGGCCGAAGCGCAAGGATGGCGCTTGGTTCTATGTGGAACAGGCAGCAGCCGCGAGCAAGGAGAAACCCTACCGACAACGTGTCTATCATGTGCAGGAAGTGAACGACAGCACCTTCACCAGCGACATCCTCACCATCAAGAGCGGCGATGCCTTGTTCGGAGCCTACAAGGACCCATTGCTCTTGGAACAGCTTCGCATGGACTCTGTGGGTGTGCTCGAAGGATGTACCATCACGTTGCACAAGCAAGGGAAGAACTATGTCGGCAGCACCGAGGGCCGCAAATGTTCGAACGCATGGGGCAAGGCCGCCTACGCCACGAGCGAGGTCACGATCCTACCGGGCTTGATGGTGAGTTGGGACCGTGGCTACAACGACGCAGGCGAACAGGTCTGGGGTGCGGAGAAGGGCGGTTACCGCTTCGTGAAGCGCCAATGACCGTCATGTGATCAGCGCGAAAGGCCCTTCGGCAGTCGCAAACGCTTGTCGCTGAACATACCGATCCATTGCAGACTGATCTCCATTCCGCCACGGTACATGGTCTGTGCGCGCAGCTTGCTGATGTTCACATCGTAGCTGATCCCGGCCATGAGCTTTCGCTTGTACTCGATCTGGACCGTTGGCACCACGGCATCGCTGACCCGGTAGAAACATCCGAAGTAGAGCGCGGATGAATTCTTGTCCGTGGTGTACCGGCTATCGACCCCGATCCTGCGATGCATCAAACCACCCACGTTGATCTCTCGACTCGCACCTTGTTGGGCCACGAAGAACTTGGGTGACCAGATCCACTTCTCCCCTTCGATCCGCAATTCACCGTGGGCATTGAAGCGTCGGACCAGTCTATCCTCTGCACTGTTGAAGAGGGATACTCGCGCTTGGTTCAAATGGAACGTCGACACACCTCCTTTCCACTGAATGCCGCTCTTCAGCTCGCCCTTGGCCAGGATCCCAGCGGCGAAGTCCACGAAACCGGAGCTCGCATTCGGTACGGATTCGTTGGTCGGCAACGTCGGATCGTAACCCGCACCATTGTACTGGCTGTCCCAACGCAAGCCATCGAATACAGCGCTGCGTTGCCCGTATCCACCTTGTAAGCCGAAGGATAGGAGGCTAGCATCACCGCTTCGTATCGCATAGGAAAGGCTCAAATTCGCTTGCGTATCGCCGAACCGTGTGGCACCGGCACGATCACTGAAGGCGTGCACGCCGATACCCAGATAACGGCCACCACCAAGCTTCCCAGCAAGGATGGGTAGATCGTAGCTGAACGCGTCGGTCTTGAACGGACTGCCTGCACTGCGCCATTGTTCGCGATGGATCAACGCGAACCGCTGGTCGCCTTCGATATCACCTGCGTTGGCCGGGTTGATGACCAATGGTGCATTGTAGAACTGTCCGAAATGGATGTCCTGCGCGTGCACAAGAACAGCTGACGCAAGAACGCTAGCGACCACCAACGACCGCAGGTAAATCAGCGCGTTATGTCCATACACAACCCGATTCATCGCACCAAGGTGATGTTGCCGGTCCGTTCGATGGTCTCGCCTTCCTCGGTGCGGGCGATGAGCGCGTACACGTACACCCCGCTTGCGCTTTGCGCACCGGCTACCGTCCCATCCCAACCATGCGCCGTGCTGTTCGTATTGAACAAGCTGGATCCCCAGCGATCAAACACCTCGAATTCCAATTCGATGATGGTCGGGCCGCGGACGAACAAGACATCGTTGTTGCCGTCGCCGTTGGGGCTGAACACATCGGGAATGAAGATCGCGTCACTATCCCGGATGCACAGATCCATCGCCATGCTGTCCACGCAATTGCCTTCGTTCCACACGACAAGACTCGTCTCATAGTAGCCGGCGGTTCCCAGGTCGTAGTGCGGGTTCACGCCGAGTTCATACGGCACGGTGTCGCTATTGATCACCCAGAACCCACCAACAGCATTGTTGCTGAGGTCGATGAAGGTGACATCGCGTTGATCGAAATCAATACAGGCCTCGTTGGGATTGCTGCTGAACAGCGCCGTGATCACCGGCCAGCTGGGCACACGGATCAGACTATCGGTAGTGCAACCTGTTTCGTTGTTGGCGACGGTCACGAAGGCCAAGCCACCAGCGGGCAGGCTCAGGCTATCCCCCACTTCCTCCGACGAGCCCACTTCCCAGTTGAAGGAATACGTACCCGTACCGTTCACACTACCTATGACGTAACCAGGCTCACCGTAGCATTGCATGGGTGGGAAGGAGAACGCGGGTTCGAAAGGTGGGTGCACCACGATGGTGATGCTGTCCAGAACGGCGTCACTGCATCCATCGCTGGTCAGCACATGAAAGGTGGTGGTGGTCAAAGGCGCTACGCTGGCCGACGCTGCTGGGAAGAGACCATTGTCCCATTGATACGACACATTCCCCAGCGGGTCACCTCCACTGGCGATCACCTGTATTCCACTACCTCCGCCCGAACAAACAGGGTTATTGGTCACCACCAGGTCGGTCGTTAGCGCGGGGTGATCCACGAAGACCACGGTATCGCTGCTCGCGCAATCCCCCGAGCCGACCGTGTAGATGAGCGTGTACGTTCCATCGGCCAATGTCGAAGGGTTGAACGTTGCGGTGTTCAAGCCGGAGAACACGCCACCCGTTGGCGAAAAACCGATGGTCACATCGACATCGTTGGAACAATACCGGTCCTGCACCCCGCTCAACTGGGCTTGTTGAAAGGGAACGACGGTGATCATCAGCGAATCCGAACAACCGGCCGGTGCATCGTAGTGGATCACATGATCACCCGCCCCCGATGACACCGGGTCGAAGAAGCCATCACTGGTGATACCGACACCCGAGAACATCGCTCCCGGCGGTACCGAAGCGATCAAGAACGGAGCCACCGAACTACATACGGTCATGTCCGCTATGCCAAGCGAAGCCGGATGTACGATGGCAAGCAAAGAGTCGCCGCAGGTGTTCGCATCGAAGCGGAGCACATGCACACCCACACCCGCTATCTGCGGATCGAAGAACCAGTGGCCCTCGTTGTTCTGGGAAATGCCAGTGCCGGACCAATCACCGTCCCAAGGTGTACGGCCTGTGGTGTTCTCGTTCAGACGCAACACGTTGGAATCGCTGCAGAAGAAGAGCGTGTCGACGTCAAGTGTCGTATAGCCTACGAGTACGCCGATCGTATCCACACAGCCATTCGGTGCGACGTAGAGCAACTCGTCCCAGCCATTTCCCGCTTGCACAGGATTATACGTTCCCGCAGTCGCGTCCACGATGCCATCGCCGCTCCAAAACCCACCCGGCGGAACCGCGACCGGATCCAATGCAAAAGGTGCAGATTGATCGGGACACGCACTCCGACTCCCTCCGATATCCACCGGTTTCACATGGATCGTGAATTGTTCATCGCATCCATGAAGTGCGTATGTGAGGACATGGGTCCCGCCCTCGGCCTCATCGGGGTCGAACGTGCCACGCAAAGAATCCACGATACCGGCACCGTACCATCTTCCGCCCCATGGCGATACCGGGATATCGAACGGGTAAGTGCTTTGACACACCGTATCCAATTGTGTTTGACCTGTGATGTTGTCCACGTTGATCGTCTTCGTATCGGAGCAATTGCCGGCCGAATACGTGACCACGAAGGACCCAACGGTCGATGGATCGAAGAGCCCATTCGGTTGGATGAACGGTCCACTCCAGGTTCCACCCTGAGGCGTGTTGTCCACGATCAGGAACGGAGCAGTTCCCGGACACGCCGCTTCATCGAGACCAGCGTCCATGCTATCCACCAAGAGGGTGATGGTTGCTTCACATCCGCCCGGAATACCGTAGATCAGACCGTGGGACCCAGGGCCTGCAGTGTCAGGGTCGAAGGTGCCCGAGAGGCTGTCGAGAATGCCGTCTCCGCTCCACCAACCTCCTGGAGGTGATCCTACCAGATCGAACGCGTCCAACGATTGACACACCGTACTCGGCGCCCCTATCACTTGTGGATCCAGCACCACGATCGTGATCTGATCCGTGGCCTGCGCACCGGTGCCATTCTCGGTTACCATGACGGAGTAGGTGGTGGTCACTGTCGGGCAAACGGCAATGGGGCCTTGCACCGCGGCCAACCCATTGTCCCACGCGTAGGAATAGCTCAAGCAGCCGTTCACATCGGCGATAAGGTTGGTACACGCTCCTGCGCAGATCGTGTCCTGCGTGGCGATCACCTCCACATCGATCGGGCAGGAAGCCACTTGGGTGTTGGCAGTGAGCGTGAAGAACCACAACGAATCGCAGCGATCGTAGATACCGATGCGGAAGGAGATCGTGTACGGGCAGTTGCGATCGAAGGCCGGAGCCACATTCAATCGCATGGTTTGCGTTTCTCCACCCACACAACTCAAGGGTGTCGCGCCAACCACATCGGGCGCGCCTTGACCAATGATGCTGAATGCGGCCGGTGCGATGGAATCACAGGCGATCGGGTAGCTGAACTGCACCGCGACCACACCGCTGTTGCACGCTGGTGGTGCCGATATCGCCATTACCGGCGGAACAGGAGGCTCCACGATGCTTGTCCATTGCGCTTCGAATCCACAATAGGCTACGGTCGGGTCACTCACGAAGTGGATGGTCAACACCCCGCTCGTGGCTACGATCGGCGGTGGCGCCGTTGTACCCGAATACGCTGGGCCGATCTGTGGCGAGTTGATCGACGGGCCGTTGTGGAACGTGAGGAAGTCGTAGCCCTGCTCCAGGCAGAAGACCGGTGAGAACATCAAGGTGATCTGACTTCCAGCATCGATGGTGAAGATCAGATCCTCGTTGTTGCCGTAGAGGTTACCACCTGGACCTTCCTCACTGTCGAGCAGGATGCCTTTGCAGATCGTCACCGTGGTGTCGCTCATATTGAACTCCGGAAGCACCTGCGCCGTAACTCCACTGCAAAGAGCCAAGACGACGAGGGCTAGGTGTGATCGCAGGTTCAACATGCGGGTGCATTCACAGGCTGTCCGTGGCGTTGATGGCTATCGCTGTCGTGGTGATCTCGTTGCTCCGATTACCGGCACGGTCCACCACGTAGAACGAATAGGTCATCACTTCTTGATCCGCATTGCCCAAGAGGAACAAGGGATGCAGCTCCACCTCCAGTTCCCCTTGGATGGGGATCTCGGTATCCGGAGGGGCCAGCGGAATGATGTGGTAACCATCAGCAACGGAAAGGCGACTATCCTTCACCCACAACGAATGATCGTCCGGGTCGGTACGGCCGAGGTCACCATCGCCATCCGTGTAACTGAACCGCAGACGCACGGGGGTCCCGAACTCCACGACTTGGTCCGGACCAACGGAGATCAGTTCAATGCTCGGTTCCAACGGCATGATCGAGGCCGATTCCTTCTTGCAGGAGGTCAACGCGAAAGGAATGAGGAGGGTAGCGAGCCACTTCATCCGTTGATGCGTAGGGTGAAGTAGTTCAACATCGGAGCCGTCGTGCCATCGTTCGGAATCTCGGTCGGACCATCGTGATCGCCATCATCCACATACACCCGAACGAACAGTGTGGTGCCCGTTGGATACGTGCCCAATGCGAGCTGCACCTTGTGTGTGAAGGTGGTGGTGCTGTTGCTCAGGTCGGGGCCGGTGATGGTGGAGCTCGTCACCAGGGCCATCTCCGGTACGGCTTCGAACGCCGTTGTCGACGTTGCTACCTTGATCTTGTTGTAGGCGAGCGCGCTGGACGGTGTCACGTCATCGGAGAACGCGAACCAGAGATCCACGGAACCACCCGGCACTTCAATGGGTTGCACCCCTTCGCCGGTTCCCCGCGGAAAGGGATCCGCAGTGGATCCTGCACCGAATGCAAGCACTCCGGTCACTTGCGGCTCCAGATTCCCTTGGCTGGGTGAGGCGCCGAACATGTCCTTCGCGCCCGTAGCGATCCAATTGTCGATCACCGCCTTGTATGCCGCACTGTTAGCAGGCCAATCGCTATCCTCGGCGTAACCGAGCGGCATGATCCCAGAAGTGTTCGGAACGAAGACATTCATGCGCGCATGGATGAAGGAAGCACTCACGTTGCCGGGGACCACGCGATAGGCGAAACTGTTCTGCGGGTCATTCGCGATCACGGGATGGAAGACCAACGAATTGTAGGCACTTCCGATACCCCTGAACTCCGGTTCGAAGGTGCCGTCGTGACAGCCGCTCAAAGCGCAGTTAGGGCGTAGTATCTTCTGGTGGATCCACGCGAAATTGTCCTGCGGGATCGCGTCCACGGTAGGGTTCGATGATCGCCGCTCCAATTCATCGTACGGGTTGGGCGTCTCTTTCTGGCAGGCCGCGATGACCAACACGAGCACGACGGATATGGTCCAGTGCTTGCGCATGCTTCAGATCCGATCGAACAATGAAAGCGTTCCGGGTTCGAGCATGCCTGCTCCCATCACCTCGTTCTTCACCCCAAGGATCTCGGCGATCGTCGGCACTACATCGGTCACGATACCGACCTGGTTCCCTTCACCTCCAACGGAGAGGTTTCCGGGAACACTGGCTCCGGCCATCATCCCGAACACGCGCATGGAGTTGCTGTCGCTGTGATCGAAGGAGACCCAATCGTTCTGATCCAGGATCGCATTCGGCTCGGCATTGCGACCACATTCGGGTACGGCGATGATCACCGTATTGCCGGCCATACCGGGCACTTGGTTCTGGATGAAATCCCAGAGGTGCCCAACGGCGTGGTCGGCCCGGTGCATGGCCGCGAGGTAACCCGTAAAGCTGCTGTGACAGCCGTCGACTCCGCTCATGTTCACCACGGTGAGCGCAGGCTTGAACCACTTCATCACTTCGCAGGCGTAGCCCACCGTGGTGAGGTCACCGCTGTCGTGCACGGGAGGGTGGGCGATCGTGCCGTTCTGTGTCTTCGTGAACATCTCCGCCATGAAGGCCTTGATGTCCTGCTTCTCCTCCGGCGTATTGCCGAGACCCGACGGCACATGGCCGACGTGTTCGAAGCTGTTGTCGAGGAAGGCCTTCATCTCGTAGATCGGTGTCAACTGATCCTCGGGGTGATAGACCTTGGCATCTGAGAGGTACTGGTCACCGGCTGGACCGAAGGTGACGTTGGGCGCGAAGAAATTCGCGCCGTACTGCGATCCGTAGTTCGGATGGATACTGTGGTTCAGCAGGGGCACACTGTTCCCGATCGTGTTGCCCACGAACCAGGTCTTGGTGGCGGGAAAGCCACCGTGCCTACGCAGGTACTCGAAGATCGTCGGGTTCAAAGGCTTCTGTTGAAGCCCTTGTGTGGCCGCCGTATTGCCTTGCAACAACGAATTCAATCCACTGTAGTGCCCGGCGCTCACCGCACGCATCTCGCGGAACAAGGTGCCCTGCTGTTGGAGCGTTTGACCGAGGATCGATTGGATGGGATCGATACCACCGAGTCCGGTTCCGTAGACGATCTTCTCGGATGGAGGTGCACCATCGAGCATGTTGTACAGGATATTCCCTTCCACCGTGTCGTTCTGCGCGTCGGCAATGTACCGTTGCAGGACGCTTTCCTGCTGTCGCACACCACCGGCGAACATCACCAGCACGACGTGCTCCGCCAACTGCGCACCGGAAGCGGCGAACAAGCGACCGCTCGGCAGGATGTACGGCGCTGCGAACAGACCCGCTGCAGCGGCACCAGTGCGTTGGATGAATTTTCTGCGGTCCATCGTGCGAGGTTCAGTAGAACAGGTACTCTTCGCTCAGTGCGAAGGAGAAGTAGATGAGCTCGGGTGTCACGTTCGGGTCTGAAGCGATCATGTTGCGGAACCAGGTCTTCTCCGCCTCCGTGGGGTTGCGCACCAGGAAACGGTTGTACGTGGCTATGATGAAGGCATCGACATCGGCCTGCATCTCCTCCGATGTCGGTATCATCACTCCAGGCTTGTTCATGAAGTTGCTGATGATCACTTCACGCGCCAGTTGCTTGTCACCGATGCTCTGGATGCACTGATCGATCTTGTACAGATCGTTCGGTGAAAGCGCGGTCTGGAACAGGTTGGCATGAAGGATCGCAGCGAACTCCTGGTTCGATTTCTCGCGGTCCTTGGCACCGTCGAACTGCCCCAGATCCACGGGGTCCACCTCGTAGATGAACAGATCCTTCTTGCACGCTGACATGAACAGCATGGCGAACAGGAAGCATCCTGTTGCAAGCCGGTGTCGCGTGGTGAAGGTTCTCATCCTTGTTGTGGATCAATTGTGCGTTCAACGGAGGTCCTCCGTCTGCTGGGCGAATGCTTGTTCCTGATCCGAGCTGTCGTGCAGGCCGATCATCACGGCAAGAACGAGGACCATCAAAGCGGCTTGTACGAGGGTGCGGTACTTGGGTTCCATTGTATTGGTGGTTTAGTTGTTGGTGTTCGAAAGACCGGCGTATTCATCACCGGTGAGAATGGTGCGTTGCATGCGTTGCAGATCGTGATCGACCTGGAACGCGCTGGTCATCTGATAGGCTTCGTAGGTGCTGGGTTCACGGCCGAGGAATGCGCGGTAGTTCAGGCGCACCAACCCTTCGTGGCCCTCTGCGCTGTTCACGAGAATGTCCAGATATCCGCCCTTGTTCTGGGCACTTTGGCCGAAGAGGATCGCTGAGGAATTACCATCGACCATGCTGTAACTGGCGGCGAACTCAGCATTGGTCGGGAAACGGAACAGCAGGTTATCGAACGAGGCGTTGACGAAGTTGAAGCTGTTCATGTTGATCTCGTCATACACAGCGTTGAAGAGCATTCGCTTCACCACTTCGTTCACGGAGATCAGGCCGTCGCGGAAGTCGGTGCGGCTGTTCTTCAAACGCAACAACTTCTGCAGCGCACTTTTGTTCTCACTGGCACCTTGTCCGTTCCCGCCGAGGGAATCAGCCAGCGCGGCCTGTGCAGCATTGTCGATGTAACCATCGATGACCTCGTCACTGACCCCTTCGAGAAAACGCGCTTTGAAGGCCTCGTACTGACGCTGGTAGTAGGCTTGCTTGTATGAGGAGTCGCCTTCCACGAATGCGGTACTGGTCATGAGCTTGTTCACCAAGGCCACTCGCGCTGCAACGGAGAGTCCCGCACTTTCCAGCGCACCCACCTCCGTGTTCATCTCCGCATCCACAGGTTCGCGGCCGAGCAGATCGATGAATAGGCGATTCACATAGTTCTGCACCACCACCGTAGGCACACCCGCGTAGTCCGGTGCTTGGTTGTTCGGTCGCACCACCACTTCTTCCTTCTTGCAGGCCGCGAGCAGGAGCAACGCCACAAGCAGGCAGTGGAATGGGCGAATGGAATATGTGGAAAGGGTAGCCACGTGGAGAGATTCGTGGCTGTGTACGGGACAGGTTCCGATAGGTGTGCAGAACCTCGACACAGAGGGAACGGGGTCCGACAGGCCTGCTCCTTGATCCGACGAATGGCCTAGGATGAGATCGGTCGGCGGTCCTAATGTTCCACCGACCGAGGTGATCAACCTGCTTGTTGGCCCAAGTACCCCTTCAGGGCTAGTACATAGGCCTCAAAAGCCTTCAGACCCTTGGCGGTCACGCTACATACCGTGTTCGGATAATTGTTCCGGAACCGCTTCTTGACCAGAATATAGCCGGCCTCCTTCAACTTGGTGATCTGCACGCTCACATTTCCGCGCGTGGCACCCGTGCTCTCGAGCAGAAAGTTGAAATCCCCTTCTTCCACCGAAACCAGTAGGCTCATGATCGCGAGCCGTAGCTGATTGTGCAGGATGGGGTCAAGCGGTGCGAAGCCCATCCTCGTGGCGCTTAAGCAGGATCCCCGGCAGGATGTACCCGAACACCATGGAGGCGCAGTAGATCACCAGCACGCCCAGTGCATCCGGAACGAACAACATGGCAACGCCTGCGATCCAGAACAGCACACCGCCCAACATAAGCGGACGGAATCGCATGGCTTGGCCGGTGATGAAGGTGGGCAGTCCTGTTAGAATGGTGATGACGATGGTGGGGTCGACCCCGGAGCGAACAGAAAAAGCGATGAGCAGGATCATGGTGATCACGAAGGCGCTCCACAACCAGCCGATGGTGGTGTCCATTGGGTTGTTCACCAATTCCTTTCGGCCGTCGCGTGCACCGCGCACTGCACTGATGAGGCCGCCCAAGATGCCGGCCATGCCCCACGCTGCACCGTGCTGCCAGCCCGATACGCTGTCGCGGAGCAGGTAGGTCACCACCATGGCACTGATCAGCAGGAAGCCCCAAAGCAGGAAGTAGAAGCTCATGCGGTTGAAGTTGCGCCTTGCCTGTCCGATCATGCTCTCGATCAGCTTGAGGCTTTCTTGAGGGGTGAGGGATTGTTCCATTCTAAACTTGTTTATAGAACAAACATAATGCATTTCGATCGATCCGCGCAAGTCCCCCGTATTTTGTGGCATGGCACGAACTCTCCTCATAACAGGCGCTACGGGCCTGGTCGGTTCATCGGTGGTCGATCAAGCGGCGATGGACCCCCGCATCGATCGGATCATCACCTGGGGTAGACGTCCGGTCCCGAATGCACCAACCAAGGTGACCCACTGGGGGCCGGATGGGAGCGACCTCCTGGCCGGTCTGCGATCGGAGCCGGTGAACACCGTGATCTGCTGCCTGGGGACGACGATCAAGAACGTTGGCGGGGACAAGGCCGCGTTCATCCATGTGGACCAAGAGCTTGTGCTCGGACTGGGTCGATGGGCCAGCGGAAAAGGCTTGCACTTCTGTGTCGTGAGTGCCATGGCCGCCGATCCGAACAGCCGCATCTTCTACAACCGAGTGAAAGGAACCGTGGAACAGGAACTGAAGGAGATGGACTTCGCCGCCCTGCACATCTTCCGGCCTTCGATCCTCGATGGGCCTCGGAAAGAGAACAGAACGGGAGAACGGATCGGACTTGCCGTGATGAAAGCGCTAGGTCCGTTGCTCCCCGCCGATTACCGACCGATGCCACACGATACGCTCGCCAAGGCCTTGATCAACGCCGAGCTGAAGTCGGATACGGGCACGCATCTGCACACGTACCGCTCCATTTTGGAACTCGCGAACTAGAAATTGACCACGCGGCCTCGCGCGACCTTCTCCGCAGCGAAGAGCTCTTCGCGGATCGGTTCGCGGAAGGCGTTGAAGGCAGGCATCAGTTCCTCGGCCAACGGGTCGGTATTGGGGAACTCTTCCTTGCGATGATCCACTTGCACACCGTTCTTCCAGAAGCGGAAACAAACGTGCGGACCCGTGGCGAGGCCAGTGCTTCCTACTTCGCCGATCACCTGCCCTTGTTGCACCGCTTCCCCTTGCTTCACAAGGATCTTCCGCATGTGCAGGTATTGGGTGCTGTAGGTGCCGTTGTGGCGGATCTTCACATAATTGCCATTGCCTCCAGTACGACCGGCCTTCTCCACGATCCCATCGCCCACGGCCAGGATCGGTGTGCCATAGGGTGCAGCGTAATCGGTGCCAAGATGCGCCTTCATCACCCGCTGCACCGGATGTAAGCGCCTGCTGCTATAGCCCGACGAGATCCGGCTGAACTTCAGCGGTGCCTGTAAGAAGGCCTTCCGCATGCTGCGCCCTTCCTCATCGAAATACTGTTCGGCACCATCCGTCTGGGCGAAGTGGTAGGCCTCCCGCACCGTTCCTCCGCTGAGGTAACGCGCGCCAACGATCTCCGGCCGTCCGTATGGAACTCCATCCACCGACTTCTCCTTGTACACAATGGAGAACACATCGTCCTTCTGGATCCGGTAGAAATCCACGGTCCACGCGAAGACATCGGCAAGCTGCATGGCAAGTTGCGGATCGGCTCCGACGCGAGCAAGGTCGTTGTACAAGGCACCGGTGACCAAGCACGCCACACTGTGTTCGGTGGTCTTCACCGGGCGCTCGCCCGCATGCACACTGATGTCATCGCGGAGGTGGAACACGACATACTCAACAGGGTCGACCTCGTAGATGAAGTAGTCCGGGTTCAGCGTATCGTCCTCTTTGAAGATGAAGGCATACGGATGACCAGCGCGCATCTTCCGGACATCGAAATGCGGCAACGCCAGTTCCACCATACCATGGATACTGCTCATGTCCACACCGCGGGACCTCAGCAGACCGCCGAAGGTGTCCCCAGACTTCACATGGCCTTGCTCCATGGAATAGCCCGACATCGGGATCCCATACGCATCAGGTGGCAAGGGTTCTGTGTCCTCCTCGACGACAGCAATTGGCTCAGGCACATACTCCTCCCGCGGACGCACGTCCACCGAGAGAAAGAAGAAAACCACCGCACCCGTTGCGGCCGTTGCCGCGAGTCCTTTCTGCCACACCTTCATCGGAGGTGCAAGGAACAGCAACCAAGGCGATCTTCATCACGCTGGTCGGTGTTCCTTATCCACGCCGGTGTGTTCACCTGCCGCAAAGACGTATTGCGATCACCTGATCACTGTTTCGCGATCGGATGCGCGAGCCCCTCGTAGTCGCTCAACTCCATCTTGATGGAACCCACGAGCACCTTGGCTTGGGCGAGCACCGGAATGCGGTTACCGTCGTCGGTGATCCACACGTTCAGGTCGTCGTTGCCTTTGAAGATGCGACCTTCCTGCACCACGGGTTGGAACTTCAAGCAATTGTACTTGCCGTTGCGCAACTTGACCGTCTCCTTGCCGACGAACTTCATGCGCAGGGGCCAAAGCTCATCGTCCAAGAAGGTCTCGATGGTGAAGATGTCGCCAGGCTTGGCGTTCGATAGGTCGAGTGTGCGGGCGTAGTAGAAGGCACTCAACATGTCCTGCACGTTGGCGGGCACCTTGTGCGTCACCTTCTTCTGGGTGGTCACTTCGCCGCGCGCTTGGTTGTACACGTAGTCCTGGCTGAAGCTGTAGCCGCCTTCGCTCACCCGGCGGATGAAGGCATACGGGAACACGCCCTTTGCATCGAAGTGGGTCTCGTACAGGTCGTCCACCTTGTAGAAGGTATTGAAGGCACCCAGGCTGCGGCCCTTGCCGGTAGCCACCCACACCTTGCGGCCCAATACACTGCGGTCGCTCTCCTTCAATTCAACAACGGCTTCGCCCGCATTCACCCAGCCGTAATGAACGACGTAGGTGAGCTTTTCGCCGGGTTTGAAGGCGTTGTGCTCGATGCTGCGCAATGGAAGCGCATCCTTAGCGGTGCCTTCGGCGATCTGCGGACGATTCGACTGGCTGAAGCCCATGGTGAGCAGGGCCATGCCAGCGATCACGACGGTGGTTGAACGTGCCATGCCAGAGATAACGCAAAAGGGGTGCCAATTCGCCTCTCGCTGTTGGCTTCCGGACTTCGGCTGGTCGGCGCGGTCCGGCGCCATAGAGACGGTCCCCTTGCTTGGTATCAGCCAACTAGACCGGCGATAAGGAGCTAGGGGCCAGCGGCCAACAGCCAGCAGCGCTTTCATCAAACCACGATGTTCACGATGCGTTTGGGCACCACGATCACCTTCTTGGGCGCTTTGCCTTCGAGGCGCTGCTGCACTTCGGGGTTGGCGAGCACGGCGGCTTCCACGCTCTTGGCATCCAGCGCGATGGGGAACTCCAGCTGTAGACGTGTTTTCCCGTTGAAGCTGATCGGGTAGCTGAAGTTGTCCTCCACCAGGTGTTGTGCGTCCCACTTCGGCCAAATGGCGGTGGTGACGCTGGTGGTGTGTCCCAGCTTCTGCCACAACTCTTCGGCGATGTGCGGCGCGAAGGGTGCCAAGGCGATGGTGAGCGGCTCCAGCACATCGCGTTTGTGGCACTTCAACGCACCCAATTCGTTCACGGCGATCATGAACTGGCTGACGCTGGTGTTGAAGCTCATCTTCTCGATGTCCTCCGTCACCTTCTTCAGGGTGGCGTGCAGCACCTTGAACTCGGCCTTGGTCGGGGCCTCGTCGCTCACGCTGAACACATCGCTCTCGTAGAACAGGTTCCAGAATTTGCGCAGGAAGCGGAAGGTGCCCTCGATGCCGTTGGTGTCCCACGGCTTGCTCTGCTCGATGGGGCCGAGGAACATCTCGTAGAGACGGAGCGTGTCGGCGCCGTATTTCGAGATGATGTCGTCGGGGTTGACGACGTTCCATTTTGACTTGGACATCTTGTCCACTTCACGTGAGGCATGAAAGCCTGAATCCTTATGTATGAACTGAGAGTCTGCAAAGTCGTCTCTCCATTGGCGGAGCATATCCAAATTCACCAGTGTCTCCCCTTCTATGCAGTCAGTTGGGATGATTGTCGAAGTAGTCCAATGTTCGACATCGCCTCCAACATGGATGGTGATTTCTTCACCCATTGCTTGACTCACTAGCTTCCCGTGCGACACGAGCTTACCGTTCATGAAACGCTCAACCGGATGAGAAGGGTCCGAATGAACTCTTTTCCATTCGTTCAGGAGTTCTGTTGAGATGAACAGCTTAGGACCTGGGGCGTGGTTGTATAATGCGACTGCATCGCCCTTTTGGAACCCAACGAATGATTCAGTGTTGTCCAGAACGGTAGACCCAGCATTGATTGTCGCCGAGAGGTTCAATCTCTGAATGTGGGCCGACCGACCCTGGATCATCCCCTGGTTCACCAGCTTCTTCGCCGGTTCATCGAAGTTGATGTAGCCGCGGTCGTGGAGGAACTTGGTCCAGAAGCGGAAGTAGAGCAGGTGGCCGGTGGCATGTTCGCTGCCGCCCACGTAGAGGTCGATCTGCTGCCAATAGTCGATGGCTTCCGGCGAGGCGAAGCGGCCCTCGTTCTGCGGATCCATGTAGCGCAAGAAATACCAGCTGCTGCCGGCCCAACCGGGCATGGTAGTGGTTTCCAGCGGATGGCCTTGGTAGCTCCAGTTCGCTGCGCGCGCGAGTGGTGGCTCGCCATCTTCCGTGGGCAGGAACTTGTCCACTTCGGGTAGCTTCAAAGGCAGCTCGCTCTCGGGCAACGCATAGGGCACACCATCCTTGTAGTAGATGGGGATCGGTTCGCCCCAGTAGCGCTGGCGTCCGAAGGCGGCATCGCGGAGGCGGTAGTTGATGCGGCGCTCCCCGGCACCAAGCTTCACCAGTTCATCGATGGCGCGCGTGATCGCCTCGGGCACCGCAAGACCCTGGAGGAAACCTTCGCTGCAGATGATGGCATCCTTGCGCTCATCGGCCTCCTTACTGATGTCCGCCCCTTCCGTCACCGCGATGATGGGCAGTCCGAAGTGCGTGGCGAAATTCCAGTCGCGCTGATCGCCACCGGGCACGGCCATGACAGCGCCGGTGCCGTAACCGCCGAGCACATAATCGCCCACCCACACGGGCACCTCCTTTCCGGTGAAGGGATGGATGCAATACGCGCCGGTGAAGACCCCGCTCACCTTCTTCACGTCGGCCATGCGATCGCGCTCACTACGGTTCTTCGCAGTGGTCACGTAGGCCATCACTTCTTCGCGGCGCTCGGTCGGTGTGACGCTCTCTACAAGCTCGTGCTCTGGTGCGAGTGTTACGAAAGTGACACCGAAGAGCGTGTCGGGGCGGGTAGTGAAGACTTCGATGTTCCCCTCTCCCGCTTTCAACTTGAACTTGACAAGGGCACCCTCGCTCCTACCGATCCAGTTCCGTTGTGCTTCCTTGATGCTGTCGCTCCAATCCAGTGTGTCCAGTCCATCGATCAAGCGTTGCGCGTAGGCGGTGATGCGCATGCTCCACTGCGGCATGCGCTTGCGTTCCACGGGGTGGCCGCCGCGTTCGCTAACGCCGTCCTTCACCTCGTCGTTGGCCAGCACGGTGCCCAATGCGGGGCACCAGTTCACCCATGCCTCACTGAGGTAGGCCAGGCGGAAGTGCTGCAGGATGCGCTGATTGGTGCGTTCGTCGAAGGTGTTCCACTCGGAGGCCGTGAAGGCGCCGAGCTCCTCCTCCACATCACCGGTGAGGGCGCAGGCATCGGTCGGGTGCCAGCCTTGTTCGCCGAACCGGGCGATCAACTCGGTGATGGGTCGGGCGCGTTGTGCTTCATGATCATACCAGCTCTCGAAGAGTTGGATGAATATCCATTGGGTCCACTTGTAGAAGGACGGATCACTGGTACGCACCTCGCGGTCCCAGTCGAAACTGAATCCGATGGCGTCGAGTTGCTGGCGATAGCGCGCAGCGTTCTCCTCGGTGGTCTTGGCGGGATGCTGGCCCGTTTGGATGGCGTACTGCTCCGCAGGTAGCCCGAAGCTGTCGTAGCCCATGGGATGCAGCACGTTGAAGCCCTGGTGCCGTTTGAAGCGCGCCACGATATCGCTCGCGATGTAGCCGAGCGGGTGCCCCACGTGCAGCCCGGCGCCGCTGGGGTACGGGAACATGTCGAGGACGTAGTACTTGGGCTTCGTGGTATCGTTCTCCACGCGATAGGTGCTGCGTTTCCGCCATTCCTCGCGCCACCTCGTCTCGATATCAGAGTGGTCGTATTGCATGTTGATCTACTGAGGCCAAAGGTAGAAGGCGCTGAAGGCCCGGCAGCTACATTTGCGACCCATGGGAGTGGATCGTCATTACAAGGGCCGCACGCGCACTGCTGGTGTAAGCACGGTGATCGGTATCGCGCTGGTGCTGTGTATGCTCGGTGTTCTGGGCTTCTTGGTCCTGAATGCCCAAGCGTTGGAGCGGTACTTCAAAGAAAATGTCCGGGTGGAACTCTTCTTGAAGCGCGACCTGAAAGAGGTGGATGTCATGCGATTCCGCAAGGAGCTCGACACCGAACCGTATACGCACGAGACGCGCTATGTGACCGCCGACGAAGCCGCAGAACAGTTGAAGCAAGAACTCGGTGAGGACTTCCTCGGCGTGTTGGGAAGCAATCCCTTGTTGCCTTCCGTGGAATTGCGGTTGAACGCTATGTACGCATCTACTGATAGTCTGAAATGGATAGTGGCACAGCTCGAACGAGACAGCCGGGTGCAGGAAGTAGCGTATAGCGCGATGATGGTTGACAGCGTAGATGGTTTGATGCGCCAAGCCGGACTATGGATCATGTTCTTCACCGCCCTGTTGCTGATCATCGCCATCGCGCTCATCAACAACACCATCCGGTTGGCGATCTACAGCAAGCGCTTCCTGATCCGCACCATGCACTTGGTGGGTGCCACGCAATGGTTCATCAAGAAACCGTTCCTGGGCCAGAGCTTGTGGCAAGGAATACTGGGCGGTGTGCTGGCGGTCGGCCTGCTCGTGGGGCTCTTGCAATTGACCCAGCGGTACATGCCGGACCTGCTTGCCTTCACCGATATGCCCACCTTGGCGATCCTCTTCGGCGGCGTGCTCGCCCTCGGCCTGGTCATTTCCTTGCTATCGACATGGTTCGCCGTGGGGCGCTACCTTCGCATGAACTCCGAGGACCTGCACTGGAGCTGACCACAGACATCGATCAACACCTGCGCCGACCACAGGCGTGCACCGCATGGCCAAACCAGACCTGAACAACGACCTCGCCTTCACCACCACCAACTACCGGTTGCTACTGATCGGATTGGCCGTGGTGGTTCTTGGCTTCCTGCTCATGACCGGTGGAGGCAATGGTGATCCGAATGCCTTCGATGAGGCCGAGATCTTCAGTGCGCGTCGCATCACCGTGGCACCGATCGTAGTGCTGGCCGGATACCTCTTCGTGGTCTACGCGATCCTGAAGAAGTCCGGAGCGAAAGAGAAGGCATGACGATCCTTCAAGCGATCATCCTCGCCATCATCGAGGGGATCACCGAATTCCTCCCGGTATCAAGCACGGGACACATGATCATCGGGTCCACCATCATGGGGATCCAACAGGACGAATTCGTCAAACTCTTTACCGTCGCCATCCAGTTCGGCACCATCCTCAGCGTTGTCGTGCTGTATTGGAAACGCTTTTTCCAGAGCCTCGATTTCTACCTGAAGTTGCTCGCAGGCTTCATTCCCGCCGTGATCGCCGGCCTCCTGTTCAAGGACTATATCGATATGTTGTTGGAGAACGTGCTCGTGGTGGGCGTCATGCTCTTCCTGGGCGGCATCGTCTTCCTCTTCATCGACCGCTTGGCCACTACGATCGAGGACTCGGATGGGCAGCCGTTGAGCTACCGCCAAGCCTTCACCATCGGGGTGTGGCAGTGCTTCGCCATGGTGCCCGGTGTGTCGCGCAGCGCCGCCACCATCATCGGGGGCATGACTCAAGGCCTCACCCGCAAGCACGCTGCCGAGTTCAGCTTCTTCCTGGCCGTCCCCACCATGTTCGGGGCAACAGTGAAATCCATCTACGACTACGTGAAGGATGGCGGAGCGATCACCGGTGAGCACTACACCCTGTTCGCGATCGGCAATGTGGTGGCCTTCGTGGTGGCCATCATCGCCATTCGTTCCTTCATCACCTTTCTCACCAAACATGGTTTTGGCGCTTTCGGCTGGTACCGCATCGCTATCGGTGGTATCATCATCGCACTGCACTTCGCCGGTGTATCCATGCAGATGTATTGAGCGTGAAGGATTTCCGATTCGATCCAGAAAAAGGCGGCCTTGTATTGGTTGACAAACCACTGACCTGGACCAGCTTCGACGTGGTCGGCAAGCTGCGTATTGCCATGCGGATCGCCGCCGGCCGTAAATTGAAAGTGGGGCATGCCGGTACGCTCGATCCGTTGGCAACCGGGCTTCTGATCCTTGCCTATGGTCCTTTCACCAAGCAATTGCCGCACATCACCGGGCACGACAAGACCTATACGGGAACGCTCACCCTAGGCAGCGTCACTCCCAGCTACGACCTGGAGACCACGCCCGAGCAGCTTCAACCTTGGGAGCATTTGAACGAAGCGGACATCAATGCCGCCTTCGCTCAATTCCATGGTGAGTTGATGCAACGTCCACCGAACTTCTCGGCCAAGCGCTTCGAGGGCGAGCGGGCCTATTGGCTTGCGCGGGATGAAGAGCGGGCGCACCTGGTCGAGCTACCGCCACGGAGCGTGCGCGTGGATCGGTTGGCGGTCACGGCCATCCGTGGCCCGGAGGTCGACTTCGTGGTGGATGTGAGCAAAGGCACCTACATCCGTTCGCTGGCGCACGATATCGGGCAGGCCTTGGGCTGCGGTGCGCACCTTTCCGCCTTGCGTCGGACGCGCATCGGCATCCATCATGTGGACGACTCGCTGTCCCCTGCCCAATGGTCGGAACGCATCGTTCCACCGGTCGGTGGTTGAGCCTCGTTGGAAGTTCGGCTTTCAGGGGCTCTCTAGCCACCCTTAAAAAGAAGGCTAATCACCTATTGATCAGTGGACTTAACGTTCGGGTCACGATCACACTATCTTCGGCCCCCCAAACTCCACGGCTAGGGCCCGTAAGCCCACCTCGCTCACATGAAACTTACTTCGTTCAAATTCGAGCTCCCCAAGGAGCAGATCGCCCTTTACCCCACCAAGGACCGCGACGGCAGCAAACTGATGGTCTTGCACCGCAAGGATGGGAAGATCGAGCACAAGAAATTCAAGAACATCCTGGACTACTTCGATGAGGGCGACACTTTCATCCTGAACAACACCAAGGTGTTCCCGGCCCGCATGTGGGGCAACAAGGAGAAGACCGGCGCCAAGATCGAGGTCTTCATGCTACGCGAATTGAACCGCGACAGCCTGTTATGGGATGTGATCGTGGACCCCGCGCGCAAGATCCGGATCGGCAACAAATTGTACTTCGGCAAGGACGATGAGTTGGTCGCTGAGGTGATCGACAACACCACCAGCCGGGGACGCACCTTGCGGTTCTTGTTCGACGGCACTTACGAAGAGTTCAAGACGGCCATCACCGAAATGGGTGAAACGCCGTTGCCACGTTACATCAAGCGCGAGACCGAAGCCAGCGACGCTGAACGCTACCAGACCATCTTCGCGAAGCACGAAGGTGCGGTTGCGGCACCAACGGCAGGCCTGCATTTCAGCCGTGAGCTGATGAAACGCATGGAGCTGAAGGGCATCAACTTCGCTGAAGTGACCCTGCACGTAGGCCTTGGCACCTTCCGTCCGGTGGAAGTGGAGGACCTCACGAAACACAAGACCGACAGCGAGCAAGTGATCATCGATCGCGAAGCCTGCAACATCGTGAACGCTGCGAAGGACAAGAAGAAGCGTGTGTGCGCCGTGGGCACCACCACCATGCGCGCCATCGAAAGCAGCGTGAGCACGGAGAACCACATGAAGCCGTACAACGGGTGGACGAACAAGTTCATCTTCCCGCCTTACGACTTCAGCATCGCCGACAGCATGATCACCAACTTCCACATGCCCGAAAGCACCTTGCTGATGCAAGTGGCCGCCTTCGGTGGTTACGACCACGTGTGGAACGCGTACAAAGTGGCCATCAAGGAGAAGTATCGCTTCTTCAGTTACGGCGACGCGATGTTGATCATCTGAGTAACACTTGCCGCAGAGACGCAGAGGCGCAGAGAGTAACTCTGCGCCTTCGTCGTTCAAGACCCTTCTCTTCGGCCTTGAACGAACTTTGGGCTCGCGTTGGACAGAAAGCAATTCCTCAGACCCTCTGCGGCAAACGACAACTCCATGGATCGATCCACCATCATTGTAGCAGGCGGCAGTGGCAAGCGCATGGGCACGTCGGTGCCGAAGCAGTTCCTCTTGTTGAAGGGCAAACCGTTGCTCTGTTGGACCATTGACGCCTTCCACGCTTTTGATGCGGAGATGCCCATCGTCGTGGTGTTGCCCGAGGCACAGATCCCGATCTGGAAGAGCTTGTGCATCGGTCACGGCTTCCTTACAGAACATTCCGTCGTTGCTGGGGGCCAAGAGCGTTTTCACAGTGTCCGCAACGGGCTGCTGGCCGTGGAAGGCGATGGCCTTGTCGCGGTACATGATGGCGTTCGTCCGTTGGTGAGCACGGATCTCATCGCCCGTTGTTTCATGTCTGCGGCGGAGCATGGTTCGGGCATTCCGGTCGTCGCCATCCCCTCTTCGGTGCGCGAGTTGGAAGGAGGAACAAGTCGCGCCGTTCACCGCTCGCACCTTCGGGCTGTTCAAACACCGCAGTGTTTCAGCACGGACATTTTGCGAAAAGCCTTCGAACTACCTTACGATCCCGCGTTCACCGATGAAGCCACGCTTGTCGAGCGAACAGGGTACACCGTACATCTCGTCGATGGCGAAGAACACAACATCAAGGTGACCACGCCAATGGACCTGCGTGTAGCCGAGGTCTTTCTATCGAGCTTGGCCAGTGCTTAGTGCCGACCTTTGCGCCATGTCCGAAACGAGCACCGATATCCGCAACCTCTCGCACGACGAGATCAAGGCCTTGGTGGCTGAGCTCGGTGAGAAACCCTATCGCGCCAAGCAATTGTGGGAGTGGTTGTGGAAGAAGAAGGCCCGTGCATGGGACGATATGAGCGATCTGCCGAAGGCGTTCCGGAGCCAGCTCGCCGAGCGCACGTTGTTACGCCCATTGGTCTTGGCCGAGGAACAGCGCAGCGAGGACGGCACCGTGAAATGCGCCTTCCGCACCTGGGACGGCCACGTGGTGGAAGGCGTGCTCATCCCCACGGAGAAACGGCTCACCGCCTGTATCAGCAGCCAGATCGGGTGCAGTCTGACGTGCAGTTTCTGCGCCACGGGAAAACTGAAACGCATCCGTAACCTGGACACGGCTGAGATCGTGGACCAGGTGACCATGATCGACGACCTCGCATTGAAGTACTTCGAGAAAGGGTTGACGAACATCGTGTACATGGGCATGGGTGAACCCCTTCTCAATTACGCCAACACCATGCGTAGTGCCGAGCGCATAACCGCACAGGATGGCCTTGCGATGGGTGCACGGCGGGTGACCGTTAGCACCGCCGGCATTGCCAAGATGATCCGGAAGCTGGCGGATGACGGTGCCAAGTTCAACTTGGCGTTGAGCTTGCACGCGGCGAACGATGCAAAGCGCGATCGGATCATGCCGATCAACGAACAGAACACCTTGGGCGAGTTGAAGGATGCGCTGCGATACTACACCCGCGTGGCCCGGCGCGAGGTCACCTTCGAGTACATCCTGCTCAAAGGCTTCAATGATTCACTGGCCGACGCTCAGGAATTGGTGCGCTATGCCAGCGATGTGCACGCCAAGGTGAATCTGATCGAATACAACGCGATCGATGGCGGAGACTACGGGCGAACCGATACAGCGGACGCGATCGCATTCATGCACTACCTCGAGAACAAGGGTATCGTGGCGCGCATCCGACGCAGCCGCGGACGTGATATCGATGCGGCATGTGGGCAGTTGGCCAACAAGAATGAACCCGCGTTGAAAGAGGGCGAGCGGCCGATGAAGTAGTTCGGCTAGAAGCCCAGACCGAACTTCACGCCAAGGAAGAAGGCGATCGTTTGATCCTTCGACTCCTCGGTGGTGTACACCCGCTGAATGGGATCCTGGGTCAGATCCAATCGCTCGATCACTTTCTGGTTGAAACGATCGCGGTAACCCAGGCCACCATAGACGTCGAAGAGCCAATTGCTGTTCGAACTGAGCATCTGGTAGCCGAGCAAGAACCGCACATCATTGTACGTCCGGTCGTCCCGCAACTTCTCATCCGTGAATTCTCCGGTCGGTCCCTTGGTCCGAATGTCCTTCGTGTAGTTCAGGTGCGCGAACGAAGTCTGCAGGTACGCACCATTCGGCTCGATGTCATCTGACAGGTAGTACCTGAAGCCGACCTGGAAGCTGGGTCTTGGAATGATCTCGGTACCCGCACCGAATTCATCCGCATCATCACCCGCAAAGGACAAGGCCAAGTAGTTCCTGAGCGTGACACCGATGCCCGCCTCCAAGCTCAGACGAGGCGTCAATGCGCGTTCGTAGTACAACGGTATCTCTCCGCGGAAGAAGACCAGCGGATTGAACTTGATCACGTTCTTCACGCAGTTCACCGTATCAAAAGCAGCAGCGAGCCGGTCCTTGTACAGCACCACCTTGGTCTTGCCCGGCTGGGCGGTCGCACCCACACCCACCAGCAACAGGAGGGCGATGAGGAAAGTGCGGAGTGGGGTACTTCTCAGGGTCATGCGGAGCGAAGGTAGGTGGCAACCAGCCACTTCTCCATGGACGAACAAAGGTGCCCTTGGTTGTCCGTCGGGCAAGGACATCCTGTGCATCTTTGCCAACTGTCCATGCTCACGCTCGAAGAGATCCAGCGTCCCATCGCTGCCGAAATGAAGGCTTTCGAGCCGCACTTCCGTGAAGCGATGCGTAGCAAAGCGGCCCTTTTGGACCGGATCATGCACTACATCGTGAAGCGTAAGGGCAAGCAGATGCGGCCGATGTTCACCTTGCTGAGCGCTCGCCAGTTCGGCCCGGTGCAGGAAAGCGCCTTCGTAGCAGCCAGCCTTATCGAGCTGCTGCACACGGCCACCTTGGTGCACGACGACGTGGTGGACGACGCCAACATGCGTCGCGGCTTCTTCAGCATCAACGCCCTTTGGAAGAACAAGATCGCGGTGTTGGTCGGCGACTACCTGCTGAGCCGCGGCTTGCTCATGGCCATCGACAAGGGTGAGTTCGAACTGTTGCGCCTCGTGAGTTCCGCCGTTCGTGAAATGAGCGAGGGTGAGTTGCTTCAGCTGGAAAAGACACGAGGATTGAATTTCAGTGAAGACGTGTACTTCGACATCATCCGGAAGAAGACCGCCAGTTTGATCGCGGCTTGCTGTGCGAGCGGGACCAGTGCTGCAGGGCGCCCACCAGAAGAGGTGGAACGCATGCGGCTCTTCGGGGAGTACACGGGCATCGCCTTTCAGATCAAGGATGACCTCTTCGACTATGGCAGCGGCCAGGACATCGGAAAACCGACCGGATTGGACATCAAGGAGAAGAAGTTGACCCTGCCCCTGATCCATGCCTTGCAGCAGGTGGACCGCAAGGATCGCCGTTGGATGGTGGATGTGGTGAAGAACAAGAACGAAGACACCAAAGCCGTTGCCCGCTTGGTCGAGGCGGTCGTGAAGGCAGGCGGCATCAACCACGCGATCACGCAGATGTATGCCTATCGCGACAAGGCCATCGCCATTCTGCACGAATTCCCGCCTACCGAAGCACGGGACTCCTTGGAGGGCTTGGTGCAATTGACCGTTGAACGAAAGAAATGATGAGGCATTGGATGATCACGATCCGCATGGTCGTGTTGACAGGGCTGATCGTTGCTTGCGGAGAACGTACGAGCGGATCGGCTGTGCTGCCGACTGCAGATAGCTCGGCGACCTCGACAACGAGCCAAGAGGGCCAGCACGTGATCCATCTCGCCGATGGAGGTCGCATGGAAGGCCAGATGGTGGATGGGAAGCGAACAGGTACATGGACGTCCTACCACCCGGCAGGAGGGATCCGCAGCCGTTCGGAATACGTGGATGGATTTGAGGAAGGGGCCACCATCGTCTACCACCCGAATGGAATGACCATGTACACCGGCGCTTACCTCCATGGCCAACCCTACGGTGAGTGGGTATACTTCGGTCCGAACGGCAACGAATTGAAGCGGGTGGAGCACGATAGCACTGGCGCACTTGTTCGTTGATCGTTGAACACGTGTTCAGAAGTGCTTCGGCACTTTGGCCGATCAGAACGCACAGGAGTCTGAGGCTCAGTCACCGACCCTTCTGTGACGTGGCACTACTGATCCACAATGGACCACGGATCCGGATCGATCTCCACAAGTCGAAGACGGCGCACCCTTAGGTGGTAAATTCACGGCCCCGCAAAAGGAAAGTTCCGGTGATCGCCCCGCACGCCATACAGCAAGTCAAGGAAGCCGCCCGCGTGGAAGAGGTGGTGGGCGAATTCGTGGCGCTCAAACGCAAAGGGCCACGCTTCCTTGGACTTTGCCCTTTCCACAACGAGAAGACACCGAGCTTCAACGTCAGCCCGAACCTCGGCATATACAAGTGCTTCGGTTGCGGAGAAGCTGGCGACTCCATCACCTTCCTCACCAAGCACGAGCACCTCAGCTACGTGGAGGCGATCAAGTGGCTGGCGAAGCGGTACAACATCGACCTCCCGGAAGAAGAGCAAAGCCCCGAGCAGCAGCTAGAGCAGAGCGAGCGGGAGAGCGTCGCCGTGGTGCAACAATGGGCGCTCAATTGGAGCGTAGAGCATCTCTGGACAACGGACGAAGGCAAGCGTATCGGCCTTTCCTACTTTCATGAGCGCGGTTTCTCCGACGCGACCATCAAGACCTTCCAGCTGGGCTACGTTCCGGAGCAGGGCAATGCCTTCGCGACCGCGGCCATTGCGAACGGCTTCAACCCGGATGTCCTCGAAAAAGCCGGTTGGATCAAGCGGCGCGAGGATGGAACCCCTTGGGATTTCTTCTCAGGGCGCGTCACTTTCCCGATCCTCGGCCTCAGTGGACAGCCCATCGGCTTCGGGGCACGCACGCTCAAGAGTGACAAGAAGCTTCCGAAGTATTTCAACAGTCCAGAGAGCGTTCTATACAACAAGAGCCGCTCGCTCTACGGTATCCACCACGCGAAGAAGTCGATCGTGGAGCAAAGTCTCTGCTACCTGGTGGAAGGCTATACGGATGTGATCAGCTTGCACCAAGCGGGCATCACCAACGTGGTCGCAAGCAGCGGCACCAGCCTCACCGAGGACCAAGTGCGGTTGATCAAGCGGTACGCCCCTACTGTGAGCATCCTGTACGATGGTGATGCGGCCGGCATGAAGGCCAGCTTGCGCGGCATCGACCTGGTGCTGAAGGAAGGCCTCAACGTGAAAGTGGTGACCTTCCCCGAAGGAGAAGATCCCGACAGCTTTGCCAAGAGCCACAGCAGCAGCGAGGTCACCGCGCACCTCACGGGCAATGCCAAGGACTTCCTCGTCTTCAAGGCGGAACTGCTCATGGCCGACAGCGGCGATGATCCGGTGAAGAAAGCCGCCGCCATCCACGAGATCGTCGAGAGCGTGTCGTTGGTGCCGGACCTCGTGTTGCGCTCGTTGTACATCCAACAATGCAGTCGCCTCTTGCAGGTGAACGAGCAAGCGCTGATAAGCGAGATGAACAAGGTGCTGCGCAAGCAGTACCGCAAGAAGTTGGGAGGTGATGGACCACTCCCGGAAGAGCACCTCGCGCCGGACATCGCCGCGCCGCAGCCGACCATCGAGGATGTCGGCACCACTCCGCAGGAGCGCGACCTCCTGCGCATGTTGTTGAGCTACGGTCACGAACGCATCACCGTTCCGGTGCAACATGACGACGGCAGTACCTTTGACGAGGAGACCAGCGTTGCGGAGCTCATGTTCGAGTTGCTTGCCTTGGACGACATCCTCTTCGACGACGCCATCTTCCGCGAGATCTACCTCGACTACCGACACAGCAGTAACCTCGGGAATCCCGTGGATGCACAACGCTACGTCGGCCACGAACAGGAAGGATGGCGCACCACCGCGATCGACCTGCTCACCGAAAAGCACGTGCTCAGTGCCAATTGGAAGGACCGCCACAAGATCCACGTGAAGCGAGAAAGTGAAACCCTCTACGACGCGTTGGAAGAAGCCGTGGATATCCTGAAGGAACGTCGCGTGGACCGGATGATCCGCGAGCGGCAGGAGCAATTGAAGACCGCCGACGAGTTGGGTGTGATGGCCTTGTTGCAGGAGATCATCCAGTTCTCCGAAGCGAAGAAACGCTTGGCCAAGAAGACGGGAAGGGTGGTGGTGGGGTGAGCCCTCTACCTTCGCCGACCATGGGCCACGCACACGATCATTCCGGGCACTCCCATGGCCACGGGCATGCGGCAAGTGTCTCCGCTTTGCGTATCGCCTTCTTCGTCAACTTGGCCTTCACGGTTGTTGAGGCGATCGGTGGTTGGTGGACGGGAAGCATCGCCGTGCTCACCGATGCCATGCACGATGCCGGCGACGTGCTGGTGCTTGGCGCTGCATGGTGGTTGCAAGGTGTGGCACTGAAAGGACGGGATGCGCACTACAGCTACGGTTACGGTCGGTACAGCATGCTGGGCGGTTGGCTCACCAGCGTGGTGCTGATCGTTGGAGCGCTTTTCATGCTCGGCGTTTCGGCGCCGCGACTGTGGACTCCCGAGCTACCCGATGCCACGGGCATGATCGGCATTGCGATCTTCGGCTTGATCATGAATGGGTTCGCTGCCTGGAAGCTGCACGGGGGAAGCAGCTTGAACGAGCGCGGCGCCTACCTGCATCTGCTTGAGGATGTGCTCGGTTGGGCAGCCGTTGTGGTGGGCGCGATCATCATTCGCTATACCGGCTGGGCATTCGTGGACCCGTTGATGAGCATAGCGATCAGCCTGTTCATCCTATGGAATGCGGTGGGCGCGTTCCGCAAAGGCACAGGGATCCTGATGCAGGAGATCCCGCATGGTCTGGACCTCTCGACCATCCGTATGGAGCTGCTGGAACTGCAGCACGTGACCGATGTGCACGATCAACACACGTGGTCACTCGACGGCACACTCGTGGTACATACGGTACATGTGGTGGTGGGTGATGTGGACTTGGCGCAAGCCTTGATCGTGAAAGGCCGAGCGCGGGACCTGTTGAAAGCCCATGGCATCGATCACGCGACCATCGAATTGGAATGGGCAAACGACCATTGCAGCCTTGAAGATCACTGAACGATGACGCTACCGAAAACCCTCTACCGCGCCTTGGCGAAGTTGAACAAGGCCCTATTGCCAAAGCAATGGCACAAGGACCTCGCTCGGCTCAGCAAATTGGAGAAGCTGTTGGTCGGCTGGCGGATCTGGGTGACCTACCGCGCGCTTTGAAGTGACCAGTATGAACACTGTCAGACCAGCGCCTCCCGGATCCGATCGTTCAGCTTGCTGAGGACCACTTCACGGGTGGCCAGCACCATGCTCTTGATGGCGATCTCGTTGCTGATGCCGTGACCGATGATCACATTGCCGTTCACGCCGAGCACGGGCAGCCCGCCGTAGTTCTCGTAGTTGAATCGGTGAAGGAACGGATCGTCCACACCATGGTCCTCCAACAGATCGTGGAAGCCTTCGATCACCTTCAACACCACGTTGCCGGTGAAGCCATCGCAGACCATAACGGCAGCCTTGTCATTGAAGAGATCGCGACCTTCTACGTTGCCCACGAAGTTGTACTGCTTCTGCTCCTTCATCACTTCGAAAGTGGCTTGGCGCAACAGATCACCTTTCTTGTCTTCTTCACCGATATTGAGCAGCGCCACTTTCGGAGAAGGAACGTGATAGACGTGCTCCGCCAAG
This sequence comes from uncultured Bacteroidota bacterium, assembly GCA_902826215.1. GTDB lineage: Bacteria > Bacteroidota > Bacteroidia > Flavobacteriales_F > PHOS-HE28 > PHOS-HE28. Next base: position 228,678 of record CADEDY010000002.1, on the reverse strand, counting down.
AGTGAACCGAGCAATCCGAATTGAGCCAATACATCGGGCTTGCAATCTGCATTGGCACCAACATCGAGAAGAACACCCAATCCACCACCTTCCTTAGGCACCAGTGTTGGGATGCATGGCCGGATGACGCCGGGTATCGGCTTCACGATGAAAATGCTTCCAACTAGCATGGCACCGGTATTCCCGGTGCTGGCAAAGGCATCGATCTTTCCTTCCTTCATCAGGTGGAAGCCGATGCTGATACTGCTCTGTGGTTTCGCTTGGAAAGCCTTCGTAGGGTTGTCGCTCATGGTGATATCGTCCTGACTGGGAACGACATCGAACAGGCTGGCGTCGGCGCCTTCAGCCTGCAACAGCTCCATGATCCGAGCTTGGTCGCCGATCAGCACCAAACGCACATCAGGAGGCAACTCACGCGCCGCCATAACGGCACCACGAACGGGTACGACCGGTCCGTGGTCGCTACCCATGATGTCCAGTCCGATCCTCATGCAGTGAGGGCGCGGTTAGGCACGTTCAGGATGGTGAGCTTACTCAGCAGCTTCGGAGCCGGAGACCATGAGCTTACCGTTGTAGTAGAGATCCTCCCCTACTTTGAACGCACGGTGGCGCATGTGGATCTCCCCCGTTCCTGGGTCCTTGCTCAACGTTGGCACACCGGCAACTTTGGTGCTACGACGTTTGGCGGTACGGGTCTTCGAGAATCGGCGTTTTGGATTTGGCATGGCTGCTTGCGTTAGGGCTTGCGCTCCTGGTTCTTCAATTCCTTCAATACTTCCCAACGGGGGTCGGGAATGGGTTCATGCTCCACGACCAACTTGCTCAGGACCTTCTCCACTTCGGGATCGCATTGGCCGGGAGCGTGAACGTGTCGGATGGGGAGTGCCAAACGAAGGCACTCGTAGATGTAATGTGTCAGATTGATGCTGTGGGCTCTGTCGTCCAAGCTCACCAGTTCATCATCGTCGATGTCCTCCTGCGCGTGCAAGCTGAAGATCTGCCGTTGCTCGCCTTCGACCATGAACTCCAAAGGACCATTGCAACGGTCGCAGTGCAGGTTCACCGGGCCATGCGTATGGATCTTGGTCACGAGCAGCGAACTGCTCTTATCCATGGTCACCTCCACGGTCACGTTACCGCCTTCCCATTCCTCCTCGCCCGAGGCGTCGAAGAAAGGCTGCTCCAATCGGAATTGGAACGCGTGCTCACCGTCCTTGAGGCTGGAAAAAGCAATGGTATGTTCCTGTAGCGCGTCCATGGGATCGGAACTTTCCGACAAATGGACCGCAAATGTAGCGGTTTAGAGGGATCCGGAGAGCCGGTGGATCAGCGCCTCTCGCTCCTCCATCCCGAGATCCCCAAAGACCAAGGCTGTCCACGGCAAATATCGTCCCATTTCCCTGACGTTCAGAACGTTGTGCTACCCTTCCCTCCGCTCCTTCTCCCTTTTCTGGGGTTGAAGGGGGTTGGTGCCGATGGTCTTATAGTGCTCCCTGTTCCGGTAGATGTCCGCGGCCATCCATACCGCAGCACGGAAACTGGCTTCATTCGCAATGCCTTGCCCAGCAATGTCCAATCCTGTTCCGTGGTCGGGACTGGTGCGAACAATGGGCAGGCCTGCAGTAAAGTTGACCCCGTTGCCGAAACTGAGTGCTTTGAAAGGCGCTAGGCCTTGATCGTGGTACATGGCCAACACGCCATCGAAATGCTGGTAGCTCCCGTTCCCGAAGAAACCATCGGCCGCGTATGGGCCCATGGCGCCGATGCCCTCCTCGTTCAATTTCCGCACGGCGGGTGCTATACGCTCTTTGTCCTCACTACCTAAGGCCCCGCCGTCGCCAGCATGCGGGTTGAGGCCTAGTATCGCGATGCGTGGTTCCACGATCGCCAGATCGCGCAACAGACTTTGATGAAGCAATCGCGCCTTGGCCATGATCCGGTCGGTCGTGATGGCCTGTGCAACGTCGCTGATCGGGATATGACCGGTAACGGTGCCTACGCGCAACCCTTCGGCCATGAGCAGCATGAGCACATCGCTTTCGGAGCCAGCCATGTGCTGCAAGAATTCGGTGTGACCGGGATAGGCAAAGCCCGCTTGTTGCATGGCGTGCTTATCGATCGGAGCGGTAACGAGCACGTCCACTTTGCCGCTTGCGAGATCCTGTGCAGCCGCTTCGAGACTTTTGATCGCATAGGCCGCCAACGCCCCGGACGGTTTTCCCAGTTCGATGGCCACTTCTTCTTCCCAGACGTTCACGAGGTTCAGCTTCTTGGGCAACGCTTCTCGCGCATCGTTCACGCGGTGGAACTGCACTTCGTCCAACTTCAGTGTTTTGCGATGGTGACTTACGGCATGTGCGCTGGCATAGAGCACCGGGGTCACATCGGCAAGCATGCGTGCATCCTCGAAGCACTTCAGCACCACTTCGATGCCGATGCCATTGAGGTCGCCGCAACTGATGCCGACACGGAGGGGAGGACGAGGTTCCAAACTGATGATCGGGTTGAAGGAGTTGAATCGATCCAAGAACGAGCGCACTTGAACCGTGAAGGTCTTTGATCAAGCGCGTGGCGACTTACTGCGTTGCTTGATGAATTCGTAGAACAACCGAACGCCCACGCCGGTGCCACCTTTGGTACGGTAGCTATCGCGCTTACCGAGGAAGGCCGGCCCTGCGATGTCCAAGTGGATGTATGGGTGGGTGGTGAAACGTGCGAGGAACTTGCCTGCCGTTTGCGCACCGGCGAGATCACTTCCCAAGTTCTTGATGTCAGCCACATCACTGAGGATCTCATCGCCGTACTCGTCCCAAAAGGGCAGTCGTGCAACGCGTTCGAACACGGCATTCGCGGCCACGTCCAACTTCTGGAACTCGCCATCGGGAGCAGTTCCCATGACCACGGTTCCATATGTACCGATGGCACGAGCGGCAGCACCGGTGAGGGTGGCTATGGTCATGATCAGTTCCGGCTTGTAACGCTCGCCGAAGCTGAGCGCATCAGCCAGGATCATGCGTCCCTCAGCGTCGGTGTTGAGCACTTCCACGGTGAGGCCGCTGTGCATGCGCACCACGTCACCAGGCGCGTAGGCATTCCCGCCGGGGCGATTGTCCGTGGCCGGGATCAAGCCCACCACATGCACGGGCAACTCTTGCTTCGCGATGGCGGAGATGGCACACGCCACGGCGGCAGCACCGGCCATGTCGCACTTCATCTGATCCATGCTGTTCGGTGTGGGCTTCAGGCTCAGACCACCCGTATCGTAGACCACACCCTTCCCGACCAGTACGATGGGTTTCTTGTTAACCGGGTTCTTCGGTTTCCACTCCAGCACACTGAAGGTCGGTGGGTCGATACTGCCCTTGTTCACGGCCAATAATCCACCCATGCCGAGAGCTTGGATGCGTGCCCGTTCCATTACCTCCACCTTGAAGCCGGAACTCTTGGCCAAAGTTCGGATCTCGGCACCTAACTGGACAGCATTGAGGAAGCTGACGGGCTCATTCACCAAGTCGCGGGCGGTCCATGTGGCTTCGCAGATGTCGGTCAGCTCTTCAACGTCCGCAGCGGTGACCTCCTTGGCGATGATAGACAACTTCTCCAAGGTGGGCGCCCCTTTCTCGTCGCTCTTGTACTTGCGGAACGCGTAGCTCCCCAAAGTAACCCCTTCGGCCAACGCCAGGGTGAGCGAAGCACCATCCTGCAAACTGATCACTTGAGCATCCAACCGCTTTGCCGCATTGAGCCGAACAGCCATCGCATCGCCTGCTCTGCGGGCCTTTTCCAACTGCACCGATCGTTCGGCTTTGCTCACCAGATGCGCCATGAACAAACGGCCACTGACATCGCAGATCGCGAACTGGGGGTCGCTTTGCAACTGCTCGGTGAGGTACTGTCGATCGTTGCGCTCCAGATCAAGGTTGCGCAATTGCGTCACGTTGTCCAGAATGACCAAAGTGTCCCGTGAAGCGGTGGGGCGTGAACTCTTCGAGAGCGTGATCATAGGCGGTTCCGCAGCGTGGTGGTCGAAGTAGGCGCTGCGCGGGGGCTAAAGATAGCCGTCCACGAGTAGCTGTTCGGAAGGTGCCGACATGGCCAGAACTGTTCGGTTCGCACGGCAATTCGTTACGTCGCCCATGCGTTAGCCCCGAAGGGAATGCCGTACTTTGTACGGTCCTTAGATGAAGCTATTCCGCCCCCTCTTTTTGCTTCTTGCGATCGGCTGTTCCATGGGAGCATGGGCCACGCACAACCGCGCCGGGGAGATCATCGTTTGCCAAGTGGGAGGACCGAGCAGCTTGCTCTACGAGATCACCATCATCACGCACACCAAGTTGAGCGCACCGGCTGATCGCCCGGAACTGGCCATCAACTACGGCGACTCTCCGATCTGGGATACCATCCCGCGGACGAATATCCAGGACGACGTCACGCGCGACCTGCGGCGAAGCGAATACGTTACAACACACACTTATGCAGGGCCAGGAGTTTTCATCTTGCAGATGGATGATCAGAATCGCAATGGCGGCGTCATCAATGTTCCGAATTCGATCGCCCAATCATTCAGTGTTCAAACGCGGTTGGTGATCTCCCCGATCACAGGTGGTAACTGCTCCGTTCGATTCTTGAATTCACCTATCCAGGATGCCTGTTTGAATCAACCGTGGATCCACAACCCGGCTGCCGTTGACCCCGATGGGGACAGCCTCTCCTACGAACCGGCGATCTGCCTTGGGCTGAACAGCCAGCCGATCCAAGGCTACACGTTCCCTGGCCCCAACTACAACATCGACTCCTCGAACGGCACGATCACGTGGAATGCGCCAAGCATTGCTGGAGAGTACAACATCGCCTTCATTGTGAGGGAGTGGCGTCGACGCCCGAACGGCACCATGGTGGAAGTAGGATATGTCACCCGCGACATGCAGATCACGGTGGTTCCTTGCAGCAATGTGGCGCCCATCATAAGGCAAGAGGCGGATACCTGTGTGGAGGCCGGCACCTTCCTCACGTTCAGTGTACAGGCTTCCGACCCGAACAGTGCGCAGTTGGTCACACTTACAGCATTGGGACAACCCCTCACCTTGGCCAATTCGCCAGCCAGTTTCATCGAGCCTTCAGCAGGAAATCCGGTTAGCGGTGCATTCAACTGGAATACGGTATGCAGCCACGTTCGTCTGCAACCGTATCAAGTGATATTCAATGCCGTTGACAACGGTCAACCGGTTTCACTGCAGGATTATCGGGTCGTGAACATCACCGTGGTGGCCCCTGCGCCGGAGAACCCCACGGCGATGCCGAGCGGAGATGCGATCCAATTGAACTGGGATGCCAGCATTTGCAGCAATGCGACTGGTTACCTGATCTACCGCCGAAGCGGGTTGTTCGGTTTCGATCCAGGCCATTGCGAAACGGGCGTGCCAGATTACACCGGTTACAGCCTCCTCGCATCGGTCGATGGATTGAACAGCACGAGCTACTTCGATAGCGATGGCTTGGTGATCGGCAACCAGTATTGCTACATGGTGGTGGCGGTCTTCCCCGATGGAGCGCAGAGCTATGCGAGCGAAGAGTTCTGCGCGATCCTCGACCGACAGGTTCCGGTGATCACCAAAGTGAGCGTGGGTGTTACCGATTTCAGCGCAGGTGTGGATACGGTCCAGTGGAGCAACGCTTACGATCTGGATACCATGGCCCGCCCAGGCCCTTATCAGTTCAGGCTATATCGTGGGGTGGGCTTTACCACGGCGAATGAACTGATCTGGACGAGTCCGGTGCATCCATTCCTTGCCCATCCGGATACGTTGAGGATCGTTGATCAGCTGAACACCCGAGCGCAAGCCTATGTCTATCGTGTCGAGTTGCTCGGTCGAGCGGATCAGGGAACACCGGATATCATCGGATCGACGAGCGCTGCCTCTTCCGTTCTCATCAGTACAGAACCGAACGATGAGCAACTCACCATCTTCTGGACGTTGAACACCCCTTGGATCAACAGCAATTACGATGTGTATCGCTTCGATGGAGGTGCTTGGATGCTGATCGGGAACAGCACCACGGGGAGCTATACCGATACCAACTTGGTCAACGGGCAGGAATATTGCTACTACATCGTGAGTACCGGGGCTTATAGCGACGCCTCGATCGTTTCTCCCTTGTTGAATTGGAGCCAAGAGGTGTGTGGCATTCCCGAGGACCGAACGCCACCCTGTGCGCCGTCCGCGATGATCGAGAACGACTGTGAACTTCCCTTGAACACGCTGACCTGGAACAACCCGAACGAAAGCTGCGCGGACGACACGTACGGCTATCGGGTCTACTTCACGGATAGTCTGGGCGGTGGTTATCGTTTGATCGCGGAGATCTCCGGTGCGGAGAACACCTTGTTCACCCACACGAACGGAAGCTCCGTCGCCGGTTGCTACCGGATCACGGCACTCGACACGTTGGGCAACGAGAGCGAATTCAGCGAAGCCGTCTGTGGCGACAACTGCCCGGAGTACAGCTTGCCGAACATCTTCACGCCGAACGGCGATGGCTCCAACGACCTCTTCGGCCCCTTCCCGTACCGGGGTGTCGAGCGCATCGACCTGCAGATCTTCAACCGCTGGGGCAACGTGGTCTTCGAAACGCAGGATCCGGACATCAACTGGCAAGGAACCTACAAAGAGACCCAAGAGCGCATGCCCGATGGCGTCTATTACTACCTCTGCACGGTCACCTTCGCGCGCCTTGCTGGTTCCGAGGTGAAGCAGCTCAACGGCTATGTGCACATACTCGGTAGCGGCGCGCAAGGCAAGGTCAACTGATGTTCACGGGGATCATTGAACAAGAGGGCGTAGTAGTGAGCGTTCTCGAAGAGGGCACGAGCCGGACCATCCGTATCCAAGCTGCCATGGCTTCGGAGTTGAAGGTCGATCAGAGCGTTTCGCACAACGGGGTCTGTCTCACCGTCGTGAACGTTGAACATGATCAATATGATGTCACGGTGGTGGACGAGACCTTGCAGCGGAGCAACCTAGGCACATTGGAGCCCGGTACGCATGTGAACTTGGAACGGAGCCTCCGTATCGGTGATCGGCTGGATGGCCATATGGTACAGGGCCATGTGGATACGACCACACAATGCCTTTCTGTTACGGACCTCGACGGCAGTTGGTCCTTCGTATTCGAGCTACCCGAACAGAAGCACTTGCTGGTCCACAAGGGCAGCGTTTGCATCAACGGGGTAAGCCTTACGATCGCCGTATTGGACGAATGGTCCTTCGGTGTTGCCGTGATCCCCTACACTTATGAGCACACCACGTTCCGCGATCTGGAGGCCGGTGATCGGGTCAATATCGAGTTCGATGTGCTCGGTAAATACGTGGAGCGCATCGTCGCGCGCCCTGTGGCTTGATCCGGGGATCAGAATGCAGCACTCACGATAGCGCGCACGGCCTCGCTCTTGCCCATCGTGTAATAGTGCACGCAAGGCGCCTTCTTCTCCATAAGATCCTTGGTCTGCGCAATGCTCCATTCGACACCTAGTCGCTTCACATCCGAGTCGGTCTTGCATTTCACGAGCTCCGAAGCAAGCGGTTGAGGCAGGTCGATCCCGAAGGTCTTCGGAATGAACGCGATGTGCTTCAAGGTCGTCAGCGGCTTCAGTCCTGGAATGATCGGCACTGTGATACCCGCAGCACGGCACAATTCCACGAATCGGAAGTACCGCGCATTGTCGAAGAACATCTGGGTCACGAGGTATTCCGCACCCGCGTCCACCTTCTGTTTCAGGTAGGCGATATCGGTATCGAGGTTCAAGGCCTCGGCATGCTTCTCCGGATAACACGCCGCACCGATGCACAGATCCGTAGGAGCGGCCTCAAGCTCTTCGTCGTGCAGGTACTTGCCCTTGTTCAACCCCGCGATCTGGTGGATCAGGTCCTTGGCATGTGCGTGGCCGTCGCGCTCAGGAATGAAGGAAGGCTCGCTCTTGATGGCATCGCCACGAAGGGCAAGCACATTGTCGATACCCAGGAAATTCAATTCGATCAATGCGTCCTCTGTATCCTCCTTGGTGAAGCCCCCACAGATCAGGTGCGGTACCGAGTCGATGTTGTACTTCGCTTTGATCATGGCGCAGATACCGACGGTTCCAGGCCGTTTCCGCACGCGTACTTTTTGAAGCAGCCCCTGTCCGCGCTCCTTGTACAGGACCTCCTCCCTGTGGTAGGTCACATTGATGAAACTGGGCTTGAACTCCAGCAATGGATCGATCCCCTGATAGATGGAGTTGATGTCCTTGCCCTTCAACGGAGGGAGGATCTCGAAGGAGAGCAATGTCCGGTCCGCCTTGCGGAGATGTTCGATGACCTTCATGGATGCGCGGTGGTCTGCGGGGTGCGAAAGTAGAAAGGCTTCGCCGTGGCGAAGCCTTTCAAGGAGAATACGGTGGGCTGATCAGCGCAGAATGGTCACATGGCCGGTGTATTCCTTGCCGTCATCCGCTGTCTTGAAGACATAGTAATAGGTGCCATCCGGAACACCGGTCGCTTTCCACGTGTTCCGGTAATTGCTCACTTCGTAAACGGCTTGCCCCCAACGGTTGTACACCGCAAGACTGTTCCGGTAATACTGGCCATTCTCGATGACGAAGTACTCGTTGTTCGAATCGCCATTGGGTGTGAACACATTGGGAATGATGATCTGCTCCGGGAGGATCACATAGATCGCAGACGAGGTCGCGTCGCAACCATCGGCCGCCGTAACGGTAAGTGTAACCGTGTAGGTACCTGGCGCATTGTAGGTGAAGCTGGTATTCTGCGAAGTAGAGCCTTCGCCTTCGATGCCGAATGTCCAATCCCATTGCGTCAAAGGCGAACCGCTACCCTGAGAGGCATCCGTGAATACCGCAGTTGCGCCGATCCCTTGGGGAGAAGGCGGCGTAACCGTGAAGTTGGCTTGTGGGTTACTACCAACAACTACTTCATAAGGTGCCGATGTTGCCGAGCAACCGGCATCGTTGGTCACGGTAACGGAGTAGTTGCCCGAACCGACCGTGATCGATGGCGCATTGCTCGATGTGGACCACACATAGCTCACATAGGATTCGGTCGTGGTCAACGTAGCAGGCTGACCCCCGCAACTGGAAGGAGGACCCGTGATGACCGGCTCAGGGCTTGCTGCCGCAGTAACGGTGAACGGCTCGGATTGCAATGGACAGCCGCCAAGGCTCACCGATACCGTGTACGTACCCGGAACGGCACTGATATTCGGGCCCACAGCACCGTTGCTCCATGCGTAGGTCGTATATCCAGCAGGAGCAGAAAGCTGTGTGATGCCACCATTGCAGACCACACTGTTCCCGGTGATGAAGATCGGGCCTTGTGGAGCGGGATCGACCGTTACGGTGATCGTGGTGTCGTAGGAACAACCGAAGTTGTCCGTGACAGTGAAAACGTATTCGAAATCACCCGCTTGGGTGGCAGTTCCCGTTGCGATCAATGGGTTCTGTGGGTCGACAACTACGCCGGGGCCACTCCAATACGCGGAATCAGGCGAATCCAAACCGAGCTCCGGGGTATAGGTGGTCAACTCTGGATACAGAGACGGATCGAACTGAAGCTGCCACGAGCAGATGAAGCCATCATCGATCCCGAAGAGATCCGCCACACGGAAGGTCCACGTGCCATTCAAAGGGCAGCCCACCAATTGGTTCAATGGCTCGACACTGGAATAATCGCCAGGGACCAGAACACTGCTGCCTGGAGTAACGGTCGAAGGCTGGACGTTCGGGGTTGCCCCACCTGCGGAACTCTCGCCGAATGTGCCATTGGTGGCGTCGTTGGTCCAACAGTAGGTCAAGCACGTACCCGGGACCGGTGGCACTTCTTCAGTATCCAGAGCGTCACCGATGAATGTACCTCCTCCTCCTTGCTGGTGCAAGATGGTCTGTTGGCCATTGGGGCAAATGATGGAGATCACCAGATCACCCATGTAGGAATGTTCCATGTCCACGCAGATGGAGACCAGATCATCCACATTGGCCAAAATGGCGCCGGGGGTGAATCCCTGGAACGTGATCGGTGAAATGAAGGGCATGGACTGATCATCCGGCAGGTAGATGCCCTCCCCGAAATCGATGATCGGGATAGCGCTCCATTCCGTCGGTGCAACGCCTGTGGCGTTCAACAAATAGGTAGCGCCCTGGCATATGGTCGTATCCAACAACAAGGCGGCGGTGAAATCAGGAGTGGTGCTCACCAAAAGTTGCAGGTCCACCAGATTCGTGTTGATGCAGCCCGCTGCTGAATTATCCGTCAACTGCAGCTGCACGATGTATTCGCCCGGATCGCTGAACGAGTGTGTAACGACCGCGCCACTCGTGCTATCCACAGAACCATCGTCAAAGAACCAGCGGTACTCTGCGATCTCAAACCCAGGGGCAGCCGTTGAGGCCGAACCGTCGAATGTGATCGGTTGGTTCTGGCACACCAAGGCGGGAACCGTGAGACCCTGCATGACCGCATTCGCGATCGGTGGCTGACAAGGCGTATAACATGTGATGTAAGCAGCGAACACACCCGTACCCACTTCGTTGCTGATGAAGTGAAGGGTCAAGCAACCCGTTGGGTTGTCGAAGCTTGCAGAGACCACACCGGGGGAATCCGATCCATTCCATGTGCCCAGCAGCGGTGCGTTGGTATCGTCACCGTCATAGATCATCAAGCGGTCGGTAGGGGCTGAACCTGCCTGGGATAAGGTGAACGTCACGAAGTCCAAGTTGATCGCATTACCGGGCTGGTCCGGGCACAGTTGCAGAACGAAATCCTCACCGTTCGTGTAACCGGATGCGCCTTCGCCGCCCGAATCCAGGATCGCACCGGTGCAGGTGATGACGTTGCCGTCGATGATGGTGAAGGTTTGAGCCATTGCACCCATCGTGCAAAGGGTCAGTACCGCGCTCAGGAACGTCTTCCTAGTGGTTCGCATATTCATTCGTGTCATTGCGCTTATCCTACCTCTTGGAACAATGTTATGAACACCTGTTCGTATCGGCTGCCAAACTTAACTTCTTTCCGAGATCGGCGATGGTCAATTCATCGGACTCCTGTTAAGCCAAACGACCTTGCCTTCGCTGACGGTTCGCCCATCTCTGGTCACCACTTCCACAGCCACCATGTACATCCCATCTTCACAGCCCACTCCGGTCCATGGTTCCCCACTATTCGTACTGAACACAAGGCGCCCGTTCTGGACAGAATAGACACGAAGGATCATCGTCTCGTACTCAGGGACCTTTACGACATAGTAGGTATCGTTGAGCTGGTCTCCGTTGGGCGTGAACGTATTGGGTATGTATAACTCAGGCAGAGTGGTTTGGCTCAATGATAGTGAGTTCGGACCGGATCTGAACTCATCACCGTTTTCATCTTCCCTGTCCTCCTCTTTCCGCGCTTTCGCTTCCATCTGGGCTTTAGTCGTCAACTCTTGGATTATGCTCTCCACACGGGCAGTGCCCTCGCGAGTCCGCTCGTCGATGGGATCGATAGCAGGGCTAAGATCATTTTCACCAATGCTAGGCAGGGGTTGCATTCGCACCGGTGGTAGGGGCCTATCAACACGTTCACCACCGTTCTTAGGGTCCAAGGACCCGGCAAGCCCATCCACGTTTGCCGGCGATGTTTTGAAGTCTTTGAGGGCAGCCTCAACTTCAAATGAAGCTGGGTTTGTCTCCTTCAAGTCCGGAGCTTCAGCTACTTCAACATGTTCGATCGCCGGAGCTGATACAGCGATCTGACTGGAACCTGGAGGTTCGTTCAACCAGTAAAAACCAGCAACTCCCGTCAACACAATAGCTGAACTCGCAGCTGCCCAGCCGAGCATCGTTCCCACTGTGGTCCCTACAACAGCCGTGTGCCCCAGCTGACTGCTGATGCCGCTCCATACGGCTGGGTCCACCGCCATCTCATGTCCTTGGAACCGGTCCCGGAAGAGGTCATTCACGCCGTCAGCAACAGGCACACCGACCTGGCTTTCGATTCCGGCCCAAACGCTTGGATCCACGGGCATCTCATGCCCTTGGAACCGCTGTTGGAAAAGGCTATTGACGCTATCCTTCATGCACTTGCCCGTATTGCGCTGCCAAATGTTTGGGCAGCAACTTGCGCAGGTAGGCCCGCGCTTTCATGAATTGCGATTTCGAGGTGTTCTCCGAGATCCCGAGCATATCGGCGATCTCCTTGTGCGGATAACCCTCGATGGCGAACAGATTGAATACCGTCCGATAACCCATCGGGAGAGCCTGGATCAGGTCCATCAGCTCGCTCGTGCTCATGTCGGAAAGCACGTGCTCGTCCTCACTGTGCAGGTGCTCCGCTTCCGTGAGGTCCAAACTGTGATCGTATGGCTTGTTCCGGCGGATATGATCCAAGGCCGTATTGACCATGGTGCGAGCGATCCAGCCACCCAAAGGGCCTTCGCCCCGGTAGTGATCCATCTTTTGGAACACCTTCACGAACCCGTCCTGGAGAATATCCTGGGCCTGATCCCTGCTGTTGGCATACCGCATGCAGATGCTCATCATTTTCCGCGAAAACTCCTGATACAGAGCCTTTTGTGCCACAGGATCACCCTTGACGCAACCTAGAACGAGTTGTTCATCCGTTAGGGCCATCCACGTGAATGATGCGATCCGCAAGGGAAAAGTTGCCCAAAGCCATAACCGTCCATCCAGTGCAAGTTACGCAGCACCTGCAAGCGCCCGGCGATCGGCTACCTTCGCGAACTTTTTCGGCCATCCGCCGGATCGGCCACGAGGACCCCATGGAGCACATTCGCAATTTCTGCATCATCGCCCACATCGACCACGGTAAGAGCACCTTGGCCGATCGACTTCTGCACATGACCGGCACCATCGCCGACCGCGACATGCAGGCGCAGAACCTGGACGACATGGACCTGGAGCGCGAGCGCGGCATCACGATCAAGAGCAAGGCGATCCAGATGGACTACACCCTGAACGGGCAGAAGTACATCCTGAACCTGATCGACACCCCGGGCCACGTGGACTTCAGCTACGAGGTGAGCCGCTCCATCGCGGCATGCGAAGGAGCACTCCTGATCGTGGACGCCACCCAGGGGATCCAGGCGCAGACCATCAGCAACCTATATCTGGCACTGGAGCACGATCTGGAGATCATTCCAGTGCTCAACAAAATGGATCTGCCCAGCGCCAATCCGGAAGAGGTGAAGGACCAGATAGTGGACCTGATCGGCTGCAAGCTGGAGGACATCCTCAGTGCAAGCGGCAAGACAGGCCTCGGCGTGGACAAGGTGCTGGAGGCCATCGTGGAGCGTGTGCCAGCGCCAAAAGGTGATCCGGAAGCGCCTCTGCAAGCGTTGATCTTCGACAGTGTCTTCAATCCATTCCGTGGGATCATCGCCTATTTCCGGGTGATGAACGGGGTGCTGAAGAAAGGCGACAAGGTGAAGTTCTTCAACACCGGCGTGGTCTACGATGCCGATGAGGTGGGCTGCCTGAAGATGGAGATCAAGCCGAAACCCGAAGTGCGGGCCGGCGACGTAGGCTACATCATCAGCGGGATCAAGACCGCCAGCGAAGTGAAGGTGGGCGATACGATCACGCACAAGGACCGCCCGTGCGCCGAAGGCATCAAGGGTTTCGAGGACGTGAAACCGATGGTGTGGGCGGGCATTTTCCCGGTGGATACCGACGAGTACGAGGAGTTGCGGGATGCCATGGAAAAGCTGCAGCTCAACGATGCCAGCCTCACATGGACACCGGAAAGCAGCGCGGCATTGGGCTTCGGTTTCCGCTGTGGATTCCTCGGTCTGTTGCACATGGAGATCATCCAGGAGCGATTGGAGCGTGAGTTCAACATGACCGTGATCACCACGGTTCCGAACGTGGGCTATATCGTGACGAAGACCAATGGCGATGTGATCAATGTGCACAACCCGAGCGAGTTGCCTGAGGTGATGCACATCGACACTATCCAAGAGCCTTACATCAAGGCGCAGGTCATCACGAAAAGTGAGTACACGGGTTCGATCATGACGTTGTGCATCGAGAAGCGTGGCATGCTCGTCGGGCAGAACTACCTCACCACGGACCGGGTGGAACTCACCTTCGAACTGCCATTGGGTGAAGTCGTGTTCGACTTCTACGACAAGTTGAAATCGATCAGCCGCGGCTACGCCAGTTTCGACTACCACCCGATCGGCTTCAAGGAAAGCGATCTGATCAAGTTGGATATCCTGCTGAACAGCGAGAAGGTCGATGCGCTAAGTGCGTTGATCCACCGCGACCACGCGCACGAGTTGGGCAAGAAAATGTGCAGCAAGCTGAAGGAACTCCTGCCGCGTCAGCAATTCGACATCCCGATCCAAGCGGCCATCGGTGCCAAGATCGTAGCCCGGGAAACCGTGAAGGCGCTTCGGAAGGACGTGACCGCGAAGTGCTACGGCGGTGACATCAGCCGGAAGCGCAAGTTGCTGGAGAAACAGAAAGAGGGAAAGAAGCGGATGCGCCAAGTGGGCTCCGTGGAGGTTCCTCAGGATGCGTTCCTCGCGGTGCTGAAGTTGGATTGAGCGGAACAAGATGTTTCGGAGTTCCAACTTTCTGGAACTCCGAGGCCGATCCGCCAGAACGATCGTCGTGGACCTTTGGTCGAGAGCCGCTCTGCGGATATCTTTCGCCCACGCAGGCATGGCAACCTCCTTCGATCGCCTCGGCGAGCAAGCTGCTACATCCAAGTGGTCCATGCGAATGCTGCTGGTCCTGTTCTTCCTCTCTGGTTTCGCCGCCTTGCTGTATCAGGTGATCTGGCAGCGCATGTTGGTGTTCTACACGGGCTCCGATACGGTCAGCATCAGCCTTATCGTGACAGCATTCATGTCCGGCTTGGGCTTGGGTTATCTGATGGGTGGCAAGTTGGCCGACCACAGGTCCCCCAAGCGCAACCTATTGCTCTTCGTTCTCGCTGAGGTTGGCATATTGCTCTTCGCGGTTGGAAGCAAAGCGATCCTTTACGACTGGTTGTACTTGAACGGACCCCGCACTGGCAATAACACGGTGCTGCTGTACTTGGTGGTGGTGGGCGTGCTCGTCGTGCCCACCTTTCTGATGGGTATTTCCCTGCCGCTGCTGGCGCGAGCGTATCACTTGGGCTCCCTGGACGACCAAGCGCGCTACATCGGTAAGCTCTACTTCGTGAACACCTTGGGTGCCGCAGTAGGTGCTTTGGTGACCGGCGTACTGCTCGTTCGCACGTTGGGCTACCACGATGCACTATGGGTTGGCGTGTTCTGCAATGGCGTATGCGCTTTTGGAGCTTGGTGGCTGGGCAAACGCATACCTGCTCAAAAAGTGCAGACCACTGCTGATAGACCCACGGGAAAGCATGCAAAGCGAGGATCGCGGACATTGGTCACCTGGTCCATGCAATATGCGTTGTCCGGTTTTGCAGCCCTCTCCTTGGAATTGATCTGGTTCCGAGTGTTGGAGGCCTTGATCAAATCGGTCTCCCTGACGTTCTCCATTCTATTGGCCATTTACTTGGGATGCATGGCCTTCGGCACCATAGCAGGAACGCGTTGGACCAGGTTCGCAGGTACCCAAGCGCGCGAGCGGCTATTCCTTCGTGCCCAATTGACCCTATATGTCTACACCGGTGCCTCCTTCCTGCTCTTCTTAGGCCTCATCCATGAATGGGATGTGCTGCGTTTCCTCTGGGACTATTTCCAGAGCTACGAACCGAACTTCACCATGCGCATCGCGGTGCCGGTCTACGTT
Organism: uncultured Bacteroidota bacterium; assembly: GCA_902826215.1. Classification (GTDB taxonomy): domain Bacteria; phylum Bacteroidota; class Bacteroidia; order Flavobacteriales_F; family PHOS-HE28; genus PHOS-HE28. The sequence continues at coordinate 212,879 of CADEDY010000002.1, read as the reverse complement.
CTCATTCCGCTCTTCCTCATGGCCGTCCCCACTTTCCTAATGGGTGTGAGCTTTGCGGTTTCACAATCGTTGATCCAGGACCGTTGGGAAGAGGTAGGCCGCAGATTGGGTTGGCTGCAATTCGTCAATATCGTGGGTTCCGCAGCAGGGGCCTGGTTGGTCACCTGGGTCGGATTCAACATACTGGGCACTGCAGTGCTTTTGAAGGTGCTGACCGCCATTGGGCTGATCTATGTGGTCGTCTTGCTGATCCGCGGCCATGCGCGCCTTGGGCGGGCTGCTATCCTGACCTTGGTCGTGCTCACGGTGGTTGTTGCATTGCCCGGCGACTTCGACTTCTGGCGCACGCTGAATGGCATGGCCGAAGAAGACCGTTTCATCCATCAAGAGAACGAATCGGGCCTTTCGATCATCAAACGGTTGGAACACCACGGTTCCATGGCCGGTATCGTTTTCGCGAATGGGCTTGGACAAAGCAGTATGCCATACAGGAAGGACCCCATTCATTCGCAGTTAGGGGCGATGGGCGTGCTGTTACATCCGGCTCCGCGCTCCATCGCGGTGATCGGGCTTGGCTCAGCTGGCACCTTGCACGGCATGGCCTGCCGAGCGGAGACCAAGGAGATCGTGTGCTTCGAGATCATGAGCAACCAGCCCGATGTGCTTCGGACCTATGCCACACGCTTCGAGGACAGGGCCGTCCTGGAAGCACTGGACGATCCGCGCCTTCGACTGATCACGCACGACGGACGCTACCAACTCACCACGATGACCGACCTCTACGACGTGATCGAGGCCGATGCCTTGCGCCCCAGTTCTGCTTTCTCGGGGAACATCTACTCAAAGGAGTACTTTCAATTGCTCCGCTCCCGTTTGAAGCCCAGCGGCCTGGCCGTTACTTGGTGCCCTACGCCACGGGTATTCAACACCTTCCGGGAAGTGTTCCCGCACATTGCTTCAGTGGAAGGCTTCCTGCTCATCGGCAGCGATTCACCGATCTCTCTGGACTGGGCCGCCATCAGGCAGCGCATGCATGACCCGTACACGTTGGACCACTTCGCTCGAGCAGGCATCTCTGTGGACAGTTTAGTGGGCCCACTGGAATCAAAGCTCGTGCTTCTGGAGCTTTCAGCTTCAACGAAGAAAGAGATCAATACGGACCTGTTCCCTAAGGATGAATACACGCTGCCTTACGATGAGGCATTGGTGAACCGCAAGATCCGGGCATTCCTTGACCGCTGGTGATACCAAGGCATTCAACCGATAGCATCTCCTACACCCCTTGCGGGAATCGGCTTCATGGAAGTTGCTCGGTGCGCGTTGCCGTAGGAACCACCCCTCCGATGTTCGATAGGATCCTGTCGCGGTCGTTGTTCGCTCCCGTGTAGAGCACCCGTCCATCCAGGTTCATATCTTCGCCGAAATAGCCCAGCGCCACATTCGTTGGCACCACGCCACCGATCCGGGAAAGTAAGGGATCACGATCGTTGTCCTGTCCAGTGTAGATCAACTTGTTGTCTAGCCGTGCGTTCCCTGCCCACAGGACCGTGCTTCCGCTCAACGCTTTTTGCGCTTGCGTACCGTATGTCATCGTGTTCGGTTCGGTCAGGTCGATCGATGCCGCATTGGTTCCGATCGTGATCGGGTCCGCGGTCAACACACCTAAGTGGTTCCGATGGCGAACAGCAACGAAATAGACACCAGGTCCAACATCGAATTTCAAAGGGCCGAAGCCGGACGCATCCACGATGTCGCCATCTCGTTGGATCAGACCACATCGCGTGGCCTGAATGACGGTAGGGTCATTATGGTCCCGCAGTTCAACAAGGACCCAATCGACCACGGCATTCGTACCCGCAAGATCCAAAACGCCCGGATCAACTGCTTCTCCACCTCCACCGACTTGTCCGAAGCCTAAGAAGGTGTACGGTTCGTTGAGCGGTATCAAGCCCATCACACGTAGGCTGTCATGCATCAATCCGAGGCCTGCATCGAACGGACCTTCGAGCATGGCTCGAACATTCAAACTGACCGAACTCAAAGGGATCGCCATATCCACCACGATCGGAAAGTGATCACTGGCAGAAGTTGCATCGTTGCTCAACAGGCCGAGTGCGCTCAGCGATGTTGGCGACATGATCCCTGTGCGCAACGCAAAGGACTTTTCGACCGTAGCAACAGCATCGCTGTATAGGAGCAGATCCAATCGACCACTCGGATAAGCACTCGTATTGCTCCGCCAAGTGTAGGCCATCCGCCCTTCCGTCTGTCGGCAGACCACATCCACCAGAGAAGTACCGTCCCAGTCCATCGCACCATCGGGACCATAAGTAGCGTTGTTCTGGATGTCACCGGTGACCAAGGTCCTCAGTTGCTGCGCATATCCCACCAGGTTCAGGTCGCCGGAATAGACCATGGGTGTGCCTGCTGGAAGGTCGATCACACCACCCGGGGTCTTCGCATCCAGCACGAACTGAACGTACGCATCGGCTTGATTCTGCCGAGTTGCATCAGCCGTGCAACAATTCAAGTGGGCCGCTGTGAAGAGCAGATCCGTTGCATAGGTGTCGGGCAGATCGATCAGCGTTGGGAATTGCCGGGAAAGGGCGGGCCATGATTGCAGGATCGGCCAGCGCGAAGCGACGATCATGTCGAAGTCGTCCTTCACAACGTTCCAACCCGCACCACCGATAGGCAACCACGCATCCAGTCTGGTCTTCACCTGCGCAGCAGTACTGGAAACGCACTCGCTCAATCCGAGAATGTCAGGCGACGTAGCCGCGAGCATGCGCTGGAAATTTCCTTGCAACGAAGCATTCGTGATCCCATCGGAGAGCACGTTCCAGGACATGATCCGAACCAACGATGGGTCCGAACGTCCAACCTCGATCGAGGCAGCAGCAGGAACGGGTGTCTCGTCGAACGTGTAGCTCAACGTGCTACCCACATTGGGCAGAGCATCTCCTCCGTCCGTCTCTTTGAAAAGCAGTTTGATCGTGGGTGAGGAGAACAGCGCATTGACACCATCGGGCATCGCGTTCCGAGCAATGGCGACCTCGAACGTATCGCTCGTGACGGTAGGCAGCGGCACCAGATCGATCGTGCTCCAAGAAACGTTGGAATTCGCGCCGAAGTACTCGGTCACGGTGCGCGTGTCGAATCGGATCTGCAGCTCTGCTCCGTAACCGGACTGCACCGCCGTACCTGTGGAGGCATTGTTGTCTCCATCGATGTACAAACGGATCGTCTGTGGGGTCAGATCATCGAGCAGGTCGGTCTCGGACCCAAGTGCCAACTTGATGTACAGGTACTGGTCGTCATTGGACACCTGAACACTGAGCAGGTCCACGCCACCAATTGGTGCATCCGGATCGATGAATGTGAACAGGCCGTTCGTCCAGTCATCGGACGAACCATCCATTAGGATAGGTGCACTCTGGGCTCGAACGACAGCAGAGCAACAGAGCGAAAAGCCGATCAGAATGAGGAGGGAATTACGCATGACCTCGAGTGCACGTCGGAAAAGTAGTGGGATCCGTGGATACATGCGGCGTCTACGTCGATCGCCGAGAGTCCCGAAGTGGGCCTATTTCAATCACACCATTGCAATTCTGGTTTCGCCGTGTACGGTGTTCTCTCTCAACAGGGCGTATAGCCTAGTTGAGCACTCAACAACCCAAGGAACCGTCGAATGGGGAAGAAACACCTCAACAGAGATACACCGAAGTAGTACAACTTCAGTTCGAACGTCTTCGGCTTAGCTTGGCACGATGGCTGCCTCCTTCCGATCAAAACCACACGAACATGAACAGCCTCATCAACATCATCATCGTCTTGCTTATAATCGGCTGGTTGGTCGGCTTCATCGGCTTCGGAGCAGTGGTTGGCAGTTTGATCCACTTGCTCTTGATCGTCGCCGTGGTCGGTATCATCTTCCGTTTGTTGGAAGGTCGAAAACGAGCATGACCACAGCTCTTTGCGGATGGTGACCTCCCGTGTGAGAAACTGGTCCGTCGGGATCGTCCTTGCAGTTGCAGTGATCGTAGCGGCTTGGTTCGGCTTGGAGCGGCTTGTGCACAATAAGGTCCGGGATCGGCTTGAGGAGCAGGCCTTGCACCTCGGCGCAAGGGCTACAGGCTACGCTTTGACCACGAGCTTGTGGGATGGATCAGTTGTGATCACGGATCTGCGCTTCGACACCATAACAAGAGGACATCAAGACCGCTTCACCATCGTCGGAACTGTGGATACCATTGTGGTACATGACATCCATTGGTTCCGCACCTTGACTTCGGGTCTATGCTTGATAGGCAGTGTGGACGTACGCGGACATGACCTTCGGCTGATGAAGCATGACACCACTGACCACTCCTCTAGCACTCGCAAGAAGTCCAAAGCCCTCATCGACCTCAAGAGTTTGATTGTCGAACAACTCAACGTCAAACTGGACAATTCAGCATACATCGACACATCGAATACCCGAGTGGAACGGGCCGCGAAGCACATCGTGATAGCCACAACGGGACTTCACGTTCCGATGAAGAAAGAAAGCGGAGATCACGCAGGATGGTCCCAACTATCGGCAACCGTTCTTGGTTTCCATCAGGAAGCCCCGGACGGGTACCTGATCGAACTGGACGAAATGAATTTTTCTGGCCAAAATAGCACCATGGACCTGCACGGGATCCGTTTCGGACCGCATGAAGAACTCGCGACATATGGCGCCAAGGTCGAACGTGAAAAGGATGTCTTCGCGGGCCATGTGGATACGCTTCATTTCTCGGGTTTCAACCTAACTGATGTCGACCTGGATCACGTGGCACTTGGTGGATCGTTGCGCATTTCGTCTGGTGCGGTCACTGTGCTCCGTGACAAACGACGCCCCGATCCACCTTTCGCGGTGAAGCCATTGATCGCCGGGCTGATCCGTGAATTCGAGGAGGGACAAGGGCTTGATACCATCCGGATCTCGAACGTGGATATCACCTACCTAGAGCACGCGGAGAAAGGACATGGATTCGCACATGTGCCGATAAGCTCGCTTCAAGCGCTTGTCATCGGAATGCGCTCCTTGCCGGATGCTGTCGTTCAGGTAGAAGCACAGGCAACACTGTTCGGCAGCACGCCGGTCACGCTATCCATCGAAGCCCCAGCGACAGACTCGGTTGAACAGTTCACCATGATCGCGCATATCGGCCGACTCGCGTTCCGGTCATTGGATCCAGCGCTACGACCACTCACGGGGCTCTCCTCGAATGAAGGTCATATGGATACCTTAATCATCCGCATGTCGGCAGATTCACGCAATGGTCACGGATCCATCGCCATGGCATACGATGATCTGCGCGTGCGAAGCATCGATAAGGACATGAAGGGATCTGCGGTAACCGCAGCACTGGGTCTGCTCCGTAGATCCCACCGCGAAGTGGATGGTCGTGTTGAAACCGTTTCCTTTGATGTGACCCGTCGCCGGGACCGAGCGATCTTCAACTACCTCTGGTCCGGCATGCGTGAAGGAGTGAAGAACACGGTGATGCCGGGTCTGCTGAACACAACCGAAAAGAATTGAACATCATTCGATACGTCTATTTCGGATCGCCCTTCCGAACTATTTGCACCACTATTCTGGTATGGTTGGCTCTCTGGTCCTGCATTCCAGCGAGAGCGCAGTCAACTGAACCCCGTCGCAAGGTCACTTTGGATTCCAGCTATGTGGTGGACCTTTCGCGCAGACCCACGGTGCGTTTCTACCTGTCCAACAAGTTCAACAGCTTGCTCGTGCGATCCATTGGCCCCGAAGAGGATCTCCGATATCGCCCGAACAGTCACTACAATATCGGGGTAGGTGCAAGTTACCGGAGATTGACCTTGAACATCGGGGTGCCCACCCCTTTCGCAAACACCGACGTGGATAGCAAGGGTCGAACGCGGTATTTCGACGCACAAGCCAATGTCTACGGTGATAGGCAAGCGACCAACCTGTTCCTGCAGGTGTACAAGGGTTATCACATCACCTCACACACCAAAGCACAATTGGGGTGGGTGCAGGAAACGGACTTTCCTTATCGATCGGAACTCGTGCAGTACAACATCGGTATCAGCACACTGCGCATCCTTCAACCCGAACGGTTCAGCTATCGAGCAACCTTCAACCAAGATGCGATACAATACCGCACGCAAGGAAGTTGGCTAGTAGGTGGTTACTTCACCAGTTACTCAGTGCGAGGCGATTCGGCGATAGTGCCAACGCGCTTGGCGAATGGTACCGGTGACGCCCTTGGAACAACCAAAGCGCTGTCGATGGATCTAGGTCCAATGGTGGGGCGAGCAGTCACCATCGTTCACAAGAGAAGTTGGTTCTTCACAGCGAGCGGTGCGGCAGGCGTGGGACCAGGCGCGCGTCGCTTCAGCGGCGGCTTGGATGATGGCGGCCAATGGCGAGCGAACGTAGCGTGGCATTTCCAAGCCCGTGCCGGAGCCGCCTCCAACAGTCGATCGTGGTTCTTTGGCGCTATCTATAGTCAGGAATTCATCGGCTATGTCGGTGAACGCGCACAGGGCTACCGATGGGACGTGGGGAACCTGAAAATGATCGCTGCCAAGCACTTACTGAAGCGACCCCCACGGGCTGTCGACAAGGGTGTGCGCTGGATCAATGATCAGACCCACTGAAACGAAGAACGCCGGTGCGGAGATCCGAAGATCCACGCACGGGCGTTCTTTGCTTAGGGTATTCGTCAGAGCAAGATGATGAGGATGAGCAGGATGATGATGATGCCCGCCGTAGAGATGTAGATCACCGAACCTCCGGCGTTGTAGTGCTTCATTTCCTTTTTCAAGTCCTTCCATTCTTCACGCATGGCAGAGCGATCAGAAGAACTCAGTGTGGCGCGATCCGTGGCGATGATCGACTCCAGCCGTTCCTTGATCTCCAACACACGCGTCTGGTCATCTGCGGAAAGCTTGTTGAAGTTCGCGGTCTCGATCCGGACTTCGCGTCCAGTGTGCTCGGGGATCGCTTTCACGCTTTGGGAGGTCAGCATCATTGCTGCCGCCATGGTCATGGTTGTTCGGACTAGGTTCTTCATGTTCGTGGTTCTACGTTTAATTAAGTTCAGCTGCTTGCGTATGGTATGAGGATCCAGCAAGGATCAAGTATCATGCTCTGTATATTCTACACATGGTTCAACCTCTGATCCATCTGGATCTTCCGCACGAGCAGCGAGACTCCTTCCGAACTAACAGGAGAGAAATTGCTCGATGGTATCGGCCTGTACCCCAAGTCGGGTGATCGATATGGAAAGCTGCCCATGATACTTGTGCAGGCCAAAGACCGGGCCGTATCCATCCATGACCGCAATGCCTCGCGTCATATCCGGCAAGAGCATTCAAAGCCACTATTGCTGTTGGAGCGGTAACCGAATCGTGTGCAGAGAAGTCCTGTGAAAGTGGGAACTTACACCCTCAGATCGGGGAATTCCCACCCCAACCGCATCGTTCAATAGGACATGTCCAAACCGTTCTTCGCGGCCTGAGGTTGCGTCCTGCCTGCTATTGCGAGATGGCACACGAAGGAACGGCCCGGCGCTTGCCGAAGGCCAGGGGAACTATCTTGTGGAGGCGAAATGAAGAAACGTGTACTCCTTGTTGATGATGAGCCGGAGATCTGCTTCCTGCTCCGCAACCTGTTGAACAGGCAAGGTATGGATTGCCGTATCGCCAACAGTCTGAAGGAAGCCCGCACAGCAGTGTCTCAGGACCGGTACGATGCCGTGTTCCTCGATGTACACCTGTCCGATGGACTCGGCTATGAATTGATCGGCGATCTGCGAAAGTCTCCGAACCCCGTGCTCTGTATTGCCATCAGCGCGGTCGACGCGGAGCGCGTGAATGCGGAGCGTGCTGGCGCGGACCGATTCATCTCCAAGCCTTTTTCGCAAGCGGATATCCTGAGCGCGCTCAGCCCCATATCGTATTCACCCAATACCGACCAATGATCCGAACCATCATGACCAAGGCCCGCATCCTCATCGTTGATGACGACCAAGACCTTTGCCTGCTGTTGACCCGACTACTGGTCAAGCAAGGGTACACGGTGGAAAGCACCGGAAAAGGGTCTCGTGCAAAAGAGCTACTGACCGGATCCAAGTTCGATCTGGTGCTCTGCGACCATCGTCTTCCCGATACGGATGGCCTGCAAATGGTGCAGTTCATTCGAGCCAATGCACCTGGCACGGTTGTCATCATCATCACGGGCTACTCCGAAGTTCGGCTTGCGGTGGAATTGATGCGCCACGGCGCCTTCGATTACATCGGCAAGCCGCTCTATCCGGATGAATTGCTGATGCGTGTGCAGGACGCGCTCGACAGCACCCGAGTTGGGGGTACCGTTGCTGGTTCGGGTTCCAAGAAGGAACAGAAAGTGCCGGATGGCGATGAATTCGTTGAAGGAGAAGGAACCACAGCCCATGTGATCGCGAAGCACATCGCGCTGGTCGCGCCAACGGACATGACCACCTTGATCACGGGCGAGACGGGAACGGGCAAGGAATTCGTGGCCCGGCGCATCCACGCGAAAAGCGACCGCGCGAAAGCTCCATTCGTTGCAGTGGATTGCGGTGCACTGCCAAAAGACCTTGCAGGAAGCGAGCTCTTCGGACATGTCAAGGGCTCATTCACTGGTGCCGTGGCTGATCGCGCAGGGAGCTTTGAACAGGCGCAGGGCGGCACACTTTTCCTGGATGAAGTAGGCAACCTCAGCTACGACAACCAGATGAAACTGCTGCGAGTACTACAAGAAAGGAAGATCCGTCGACTCGGTGGCATGAAGGACGTGGATGTGGATGTACGCATCCTTGCCGCCACCAATGAGGACCTCGGAAAGGCCGTAAATGAAGGTCGTTTCCGCGAGGACCTCTTTCATCGCATCAATGAATTCACCATTCAATTGGTGCCCTTGCGCCAACGCAAAGAGGACATCCCTCGGTTCGCCTCGCACTTCGTGGAACAAGCGAACCAACGTCTCGGCCGATCCGTGAAGGGTTTCGAACCTGCCGCCATGACCAAGCTCATGGACCACGGCTGGTCAGGAAATCTGCGCGAACTGGGCAACGTGATCAAGCGTGCTGTGCTCCTGAGTTCAGGAGATCATATCTCTGCGGATTGCCTTCCGGCCACCGTTCTGATGGGAGCACATACGCCAACCGGCACCCCGATCGACACTGATGCCCGTTCGCATGCCGACCCAGGCTTACGGGGAGTGGCCCATCAAGCCGAACGCGAGGCCATCCTCACCGCATTGGAACGCAATGGGTTCAACAAATCCAAGACCGCCGAGCAGCTCAACATCGATCGAAAGACCTTGTACAACAAGATCAAGGCGCTTGGGCTTGAACAATGAGGGCTGCAACGACATGTACGCGATCGGCCCTTTTGCGCGCCTAGTATCATGATACAGCAGCACTGCTGATGGAGCGTCAAGAACGACAACTCACACGACTGCTGTTCGTAGGCGTAACAGCGTTGATGCTGATGCTCGCCTATGTGACGTACTCGAACATGGAGGCCTATGTAACCTCCGTTCAACAGGTCAGCTTTCTGAACTCCGTCATGATCGAACTTGACGATGTGATGGGCACCATGCACGATGAGGAGACCGGCGCGCGTGGTTATTTGCTCGCTCGCGACTCCACCTTTTTGATCCCCTATCTCGAAGCCTTACGAAGGCGAGATGCGGAAGTGAACGATGTGGCCCGGATCACAAGCGGAACCGAATGGAAACAACCTCTCCTTCCGTTCTTCAGTGCCATCGAACGCGCCTCCTTCACCGCCCAATTGTTGGTTCAAGCGGAAGACAGCACAGGCGATCAACGATCGGTCAGCCTGCGCAGGCTGCAGCGTGCCAAGGTGGACATGGATGAGGTTCGCGCCCGTTACGCGCTCATCACCAATGAACTCCGCAGCAAGCGTCGCACCGCTCTTGAGGGATGGCAGTCCGACCGCTTGGCATCGCCGATCTTCATCGGAGCGTTCTCGATCCTCGCGGTCGCCGTTTCCTCCTTGCTTTTCTGGAGATTGTCTCGTGCCCTCAATCGAACAGAACGCGTTCGTGGCGATCTACGCAACATGGTCATGGACCTTGATCAAGAGGTTCGTGTGCGGGCCAGCGTTCAAGCCATGCTTCAAAAGATCCTGGACACTTCTCCAAGTGGGATCATGTCCTTTCGGAGCATCCGGAACGCACAAGGGATCATCGTTGATTTCGAATGGCTGTCGACCAATAAGATGGCTTGTACACTGGTCAAACGGGATGATCTCGTAGGTCGTGATCTTATGAAGGAGATGCCAGTTCACCGCTCCATCGGCTTGTTCGATGCATATGTCAATGTGGTAGAGACCGGCAAACCGTACATCAGTGAGTTCGATTTTGAAGGCACCGGGTTCGAGGGCCGATTCGCAAACCATGCCGTGAAGCTCGACGATGGCTTCTTGGTGATCTTCCAGGACATCACCGAGCAGCGTCGATTGCAGCAGTTGCGCATGGATGCCGAACGATTCCACCTTATAGGTCAAGTAACGCGGACCATCGCACATGAAGTCCGCAATCCGTTGACCAACATCCACCTCGCCATGGAAGAGATCCAGAGCGAAGCGGATCCGGAAAAGGACGAACTCGGACCCTACTTCCAGATCGTTTCGCGGAATTTGCAGCGCATCGGCGACCTAGTGAAACAGATGCTTGAGTCCACCCAAGCCAGGGACCTTCGGCTCACCTCGGTCCCGGTCGATGACCTTGTAGAGGGGGCCGTGCGGAAAGTGGCAGACCGATTGGCATTGAAGAGCATGGAGGCGAACGTCATTCCCTTGGAAGGCGCTTTCGTGGCCGTCGATCCCGACCTGATCATACTCGCCATGACCAACCTCATGGTCAACGCGATCGAGGCGATGGAACCTGGCAAAGGTGTACTCACCATTAGCGCAACCGAAGAAGGTGGCACCATTCGGTTGGAGATCCGTGACAACGGGAAAGGGATGTCGGAGAAGGTCCTTGCCCGCCTTTTCGACCCTTTCTTCACGGACCGCCCCGGCGGCCTAGGCCTCGGATTGACCACCGCTCAGAGCATTCTGAACGGTCATGGCGTTCTGTTGACCGTTCGCAGCACATTGGGTACAGGCACCACCTTCACGCTGCACTTCGCATCCCCCCAAAGTTGACCCGGCCCGACCGAGAACCGGGGGATTATGAGCCACATTCTTGGGGAATCAAAGCCCCGGACCGCGTCACCCCTTGTTCGCATAAACGACTGATCGTCAGTAGGTCGAACACAGGAGGGCAACTGGCACGGTTCCGGTCATGACCGATCATCAAAGGAACCTAACCCCAGAACCATGAAAACTCCAGTCATCAGATCGGTCGGCGTCTCAAAGGCAGGCATTGCTGCTATCGTGATCGCCGTTGGCTTCGCTTCCTGTTCCTCCGGTCCATCCGAAGGAGAGGTCGCAGCGCGGAACGAGGTAGAACGCTTGCAGAATGAACTACAAACGCGCGATTCCCTGATCGGCGAAATGACACTCTCCTTCGATGAGATCGAGCAGAACATCGCGTTGATGGACGATCGCGAAAAGGTCCTTGGCGAGAATGCAGAAGGCGAATTGAACATGGACAAACGCGGCCGCATGGTAAAGGACCTGCAGCTGATGAATGGCTTGATGCAGGAGAGCCGCGATCGGATCGCCGAACTCACTGAACGGTTGGACAAGAGCAAGATCGAAGCACGCGGACTGCGCAAGAAACTGAAGGACCTGGACAACATGTTGGCTTCACGCGATTCGTCCATCGCTGGTATGAAGGAAGAACTGCTCGCTCGTGATTTCAAGATCGAACAGGTGAATGAACAACTCACCAGCATCGAACTGGAGGTCGCCAAGCGCGAAGCGATCATCGAACAACAGACCAATGTGATGAACACGGTCTATTATGTTGTAGGCACGACCAAGGAATTGGAAGAGAGCGGCGTTGTGACCCGTTCCGGAGGACTGATCGGCCTCGGCAAAACGGCATCCATGAGCGGCGATGTTGCCACCGACAAATTCAAGGAAGTGGATATGCGTCAGACCAACCGAGTCCCATTGGGAGCCAAGAAAGCACATCTCGTGACCGAGCACCCGAAGAACAGCTACACGATCGTGGAACAAGGTGACGAACTGGCCTACTTGGAGATCAAGGATCCTGCGGCCTTCTGGAAAATGAGCAAGTACATGGTGGTCGAGGTGAAGTGACCGCGGCGGACCATTGTGCATGGCGGCGTTCGGGGGACCTGACGCCGCCGTGCTTTTGTGTACTCGTCCGTCCTGTAACTTTCGCAGAACTCCCTCGTCACACAGGAGAATAACGGGTTCCCTCACCCGCTGATGACGCTCGCTGATTACAATACCGCCGTGGACCTGCATGCCGATGGCATCTATCGCTTCGCGGTGAAACACCTCCGCGACGAAGACCTCGCCAAGGATGTGGTGCAGGAGAGCTTCGCCCGGCTGTGGATCAGGGTGGATGACGTGGAGGGGACCAAGGCTAAAAGCTACCTCTTCACCACGGCGCATCACATCATGGTGGATGAAGTGCGCAAAGGACAACGGAGCCAGCGAATGGAAGACCACCACACCCATCTTTCGGCTACAACGACCGCTCAACCGGACCTGAAGGCGATCCTCGACTCCGCGCTCGCCACCTTACCCGATATTCAACGGAGTGTAGTGCTGTTGCGCGATCTGGAGGGGTACAGCTATGATGAGATCGCCGAACTGACACGTTTGAGCTTGGCCCAGGTGAAAGTGTACATCTACCGTGGACGCACGGCTTTGAAGAATTACATCGGACAATTGGACCTCGTGCTTTGAACGGACACATCGACCATACCAACTACGAAGCCTGGCTGCTTGACCGTCTGGATGGGATGCTCGCCCCTGACCAAGAACGGGAACTCGATGCTTTTCTGTTGCTGTATCCGGAACTGGTTCCTATCGTGGATGATCTGCCCACGGTCACGGCGATCGCCGACCAGTTATCCACTGCGGAGAAGGAAGCGCTCAAACGTGCACTTCCACCAACGGGGCCGATCAGTCGTGTGAATGCGGAGGACCATATCATCGCTCGACTGGAAGGTGACCTTGGAGCCAAGGAGCTTGTGGCCTTGGCCGCCTACCTTAAAGAGCACCCCGAACTGCAACGTGTGGAGCGGCTGTACACATTAACGCGGTCGGAGTCCATTTCGGAGCGATTCACTGGGAAACAGGAGCTGGAGCGCCATTTCCCACCCACTTCTCATCTGAATGCATTCACCTTGACCGACCATCTTGTTGCGCAACTGGAAGGGGACTTGGAACCCTCGCAAGAACAAGCGCTCGAAGTATACCTGAGCCAACATCAAGAAGCGCGGCAACAGCAACGGTTGGTGCAAGCCGCACGGATCGATCCGGAACTCCTACCCTACCGGTCGAAGGCGGAACTGAAGAAGGGTGGGCGTGCCATTCCGATCGGGGCTGGGCGCTCGATGCTACGTTTTGCGGCTGCCGCCTCCATTGCTCTTCTATTCGGCTTTGGTGCTTGGTTCCTACTGATGCGTTCCCCACGAGCCCCTGAGATCGTTCAGGTGCCGAAGAATGCTTCACCGACAATCACGCCGGCCACCGAGGCAACGCCTGATGCATTGGCACAGACAGCACTAAAAGAACCCGAAGGAGCTATCGTCCCGGAAAACCCGGAGGTGAATAACCAACAAGCTCCAAAACCATCCGTACTTCCGATCAAGGGCTCTGGATCGCAGATGCCAGTAGCACCCGTTGAAGGTGGCACGCCCGTTAGCCAGCCGGTTCCCGAACACCAGGAATTGCCTCAACAGGCACCCAAGAAAGTGCCGGATACTACTGCCCCGCCGGTCGAGCAATTGGCCCAAGTGCCGGAGCGCACCCCTTCCACTGTTCGTGCTATGGAGCAACCGACATCGCTGGGCGGATTACTTGCTGCCACGGTCCGTGGAACGGTTTTGGATGAAACCGACCGGAACACCGACCCCTTGGACGGTGATGATGCAGTGGCCGCCGTGGATCGTGGCCTGAAGGTCGTTGGTGGCCATCACTCGGGACTCACTGTGGGCCGTGGCGAAGACGGTGGTGTGAACGCTTTCCAGTTGCGATTGGGGCGGAAGCTCGGCATCACTGCGAGTCGTTGATCCTTGATCCGATCACGCGTTTTCGGTACAAGCTGTGGCGGCATCTCCGCTCATACCACCCTCCTCGCCGTTCATCACGATCCCTCCCGAACCCTGTAACTGACCCTGGAGGATCACCGTCCTATGAACAAATAGGACCAACACCACACGGCCATGAAAACCACCATCACCCGCACACTGCTTCTGTTCGCTACGGTATTCACCTTCGGCTATACACGGGCCGCAGAACCACTCCGTGTTCCCGCGAATACAAAGCGCTCCAACCTGGAACGGAGCTTGGATCGCGCACTTCGGAACAACATCTCGTATCCATTGCTGGATCGAGCGGATATGACCGGAGAGGTCTTCGTCAGTTTCGTGATCAACACGGAAGGACGGATCGAAGTGCTGGAGTGCAACTCGGCGAACGAGCGCCTCAAGAGCTATGTACTCCGCAAGCTGGCACGCATCGACATCGGCGATAACCCGGAGGGTAGCTGGAAGACCACGCACATGCGGTTCAACTTCCACCGTGAGAAGGCTTGATAGCTGAACACCCTAAAGCTTATGAAGCCCCGCTAAGCGGGGCTTCTGCTTTTTCTTAGACGCCTGTAACAACGCCTGCACGAGTCCGTCCTAGATACAGAAGACCACGACCATGAAGAAGATCCTCGCCTCCATCCTACTGATATCCCTTGGCTCGCTCACGCAAGCCCAACAGGACAGCACGGCTACACCCGAGCAATCGGAAAGTCACGCCTTATCCTTGGGGGTGAACTCGAAGGACGGGGCTTTCGCCCGGGTTACACCCATCGACACCACCAAGAAGTCGAATCCACTGGTCATCACGACCCAGCGCAAGAAGATCACGATCATCTCGGAACCCCGCGATTGGGCATCGGAGGAGGATAGCATCGCCGACCGCTTGAAGGACTTGCGCACAGAGCGACGGAACCAGTTCACCTATTGGAGCGGTATCGACGTGGGATTGAACATGTTACTCGGTCCGGATGGCAGCACGAACTTGCCCAAGGGATCGGAATATATGGAGTTGGATCAAGCGAACTCCCGTTTCGTATCGATCAACTTCATGGAACAGAAGATCGAGTTCGGTTCGCACCATTTCGGTCTGCTCACCGGACTTGGATGGGAGTTCACCAGCTATCGCTTGAAAGGGAACAACCTGCTTCAGTTCACCAACGACTCGATCTTCGCCATACCGGTCGAAAGTCCACAGTTCCGCAAGAACAAATTGCGCCAGAGCGGCATCCGCGTCCCGTTGATGTTGGAGTTCAATTCGAAGAAAGCGAAGATGCCCACAGCCGAGGAAATGCAAACCGCTTCCCGGGATACGGTCGGTGGCAAGCGCCCGCCGAGCTATGAATTCAATAACAAGAAGAACTTCCATGTAGCAGTAGGCGTCGTGGGCACCTGGTACTACGACAGCATGTACAAGCAGAAGTATCGCTTGGATGGCACCACGCAGAAGGATATCGATAAGGGAGAACACTACCTGCTCCCGTACCGCGCTGCCGCTTCGGTCAGGATCGGCTATGGAAGTTTGAACTTGTTCGCCGAATACGCACTCACACCGCTGTTCGCGGATAACAAGGGACCTGAGCTGACACCGTTCAATGTCGGCCTCACCATCATCGGGTTCAACTAGCACGGTCCTGGATCCGATCAGGATCCACCATGCGACGAGGGGTTGGACCTTGGAGCCGCAGCCGCATCGGAAGATGATGGTCTGCGGCTCCCCCCTTTCTCCGGCTTCATCCCGATGAACCGGCTACTTTTGGGCATTCGCTGCACAACGTAGCACCATCAACGATCGATCACCTATTGCCATGGGCCGCATTTTCGAGAAGCGCAAGCACAAGATCTTCGCACGTAACGCCAAACTCAGTAAACTCTTCACCCGCATCGGGAAAGAGATCGCCATGGCCGTGAAGGCCGGGGGCCCCAATCCGGATTCGAACTCCCGGCTGAAGATGGCGATCCAAAACGCACGTGGCATGAACATGCCCAAGGACAACGTGGATCGCGCGATCAAGAAGGCCGCGGGAGGAAGCGAGGCCGACTTCTCGGAAATGACCTATGAGGGCTATGCTCCAGGAGGCGTGGCCATCTTCGTGGAAACGGCTACCAACAACCCAACACGCACCGTGGCGAATGTGCGAAGCTTCTTCAGCAAATGCGACGGAACCTTGGGCACCACGGGATCACTGGCGCACGTGTTCGACCGCAAGGCCGAATTCGTTGTCGAGGCTGCTACGTTGGAAGGCCGCGATGCGGACGAATTCGAGATGGAATGCATCGATGCTGGAGCGGACGATGTCCATCGTGATGAAGAAGGCATGGTGATCCTCGCCCCCTATACGGCCTTTGGAAGCATGGCCCAGAAGCTGGAACAACTGGGCGTGGAAACGAAGAGTGCCGAACTGAAACGGTTCCCCTTGTCCACCATTCCCGTGACCGATGTGGATGTGGCGAAGAACGTGATGCGCCTGATCGACCTTTTGGATGAGGACGAGGACGTG
Source organism: uncultured Bacteroidota bacterium (assembly GCA_902826215.1). Taxonomy (GTDB): domain Bacteria; phylum Bacteroidota; class Bacteroidia; order Flavobacteriales_F; family PHOS-HE28; genus PHOS-HE28. The sequence goes on along the minus strand of CADEDY010000002.1, from coordinate 196,132 downwards.
AACGACGTTTACCACAACATGGAGTTGAGCGAAGAAGTGGAGAACGCGCTCGCCGAAGGCTGATCCACCTTGGGTCACTCCCCGCGCGTGCGGAATCGGATGTGGTAATAGGTGCCCTTACTGCCCCCTTCCACGGTCATTCGTCCATTGAGCTGTTCAACCAGGCTCTCGATCAGACTCACGCCGAGCGTGGCGCCATCCGATTGGATCTTTTCCAGCGGAATGCCAACCCCGTCATCGGTATAGATCAGGTCGAACGAACCATCCGTAGCGCGCGCAATCGTGAGCTTGATATGGCCTGAAGGACGTCCCTTGAAAGCATGCTTGAAACTGTTGGTGATCAACTCGTTCAGCACCAGGCCTAGCGGAACCATGGTGTGCATATCGAAGGCGAGTTCCTGATCGATGTAGGCCTTGTACTCGATCCGATCACCCACATCGTTCACCCGCACCAGGTCGGCGAACAGTTCTTCGATATACAAGCCCACATCCAGCGTTGCCAACTCATCGCCCTTGTACAATTTCTCGTGGATCAAGGCCATGGAGGTCACACGGCTCTGGCTCTGATCAAAGGCGCTTTGGAGGCGTTCATCGGCGATGGTGCCTGCCTGCAAACGCAATAGGCTGGCTACCACTTGCAGGTTGTTCTTCACCCGATGGTGCATCTCTTTGATCAACACCAAGATGCGTTCGTTCGCTTCTTCGAGCTTCACCTTCTCCTTCTGCAAGGCCGAGGTCTGTTCGTTGTCGCGCAAACGAGCGGCTTTCAGATTCTCCTTCATCCGCGAGAGCGCATTGCCCAGAACATCCTGTGGACCGCGCACCATCACAGAAGTATCGTAGTTGCCCTTTCCGATCGCTTCCGCACTGCTGGCTTGGGATCGGATATTGTCCATCATGCCGTTGAAGGAGCGCGCCATCTGCCCGATCTCGTCCGCACTGTTCACGGGTACTTCGGCTCGGATATCGCCCATGGCCAGTGATCGTGCAGCTTGCCCCACCTCATTCACCGTATTCCGCACTCCACGCAGGATCACGAAGCCCATGACCGTTACCGCCCCCACCACACCGAACAGCGCTGCGAGTACGATCAACAAGCGGAATTCAGCACTTCGGGCGTTCGCTGCCGTCACTTCCTGGATCAGGCCCAATGAACGATCTTCCACGAGCTTCAGTTTATCCAAGGCCTGCAGAGACAATTCCCACCATTGACGTGGAGCGATCCCGGCGGGTTCAGCCATTCGACGCTCTTTCACCGTGCCGATCAAAGCGCGGAGGAAATTGACATCCGGTCCTTGGAAAAGCTCACGGTACATGGCAAGCACCTCTGGCTGAGCATCGCGCTCGAACAGAAGCAGGTTCGTTTCGTACTGCGATATCAGGTTGCTGAGTTCAGCCTGATCCTTGTCGTTCATAGGGCCTTGCGCCCCGATGCTGAGCCTGTCACGGACCGTGCAAAGTGCCTGTTTCGCATTGAGCAAGCGCTGGTACGCATACATCCAGTCCTTGGTCTCCGGGTCCAAGCCGGTACGCATGATCCGCTCCACCTCGTTCAGGAGCCCGTGATCCATCTCGGCATATGCCCGGCTCGTGGCCGTAGCATCTATACGTTTATCCAATACCCGTTTACGCAAGATGTTCAAGCCATCGAAAGGAAGGCCATCGTTCAGCCTTGGGTCATCTGGACGGGCCGGATCACGCAAGGCGCCGATGCTCATGTTGGCATGCTGTTGCTGCACCACGAGCTTTTGGGAACTGACCGGTTGGCCTGTCAGATAACCCACCGAAAGAGCGCCCTCTCGCTGCAGTTGATCGATCACCTCGGAAATGGCTCCGATGACACTGGAGCGCTCATTCACATAGATCATGACCGAACGCCGTTTGATGCTCGAGTCCACCTGCTTGCCGATGAGCAGCACCATACCCAGAACGGGTATGCCCAAGGTGATCATGAACTTGGTACGGACGGGAAGATCCGCGAAGCGCCACTTCATATTCGCCCGAAAGTAAGGTACTCGTCCCCTATCGACGATCAGGCTCCTTGGGCTTCTACCTTTGGCCACCCCATTTCAAAGGCATCGCCCCCCCCGATCATGAAGGAACACTTCGACACACTCGACAGCAAGACCGCCCAAGCAATGCTCGGTGGTGGCGTGGAGCGCATCGCAGCGCAACACAAGAAAGGCAAACTCACGGCACGTGAACGTGTAGACCTCTTGTTGGATGAGGGTTCCTTTGAGGAGATCGGCCAACTTGTCACACATCGCAGCGACAACTTCGGTTTGGCGGATCAGGTATTCCTTGGCGATGGCGTTGTCACCGGATTCGGCCGCATCGATGGACGTTTGGTCTATGTCTTCTCACAGGACTTCACGGTGCTAGGCGGCTCCTTGGCAGAGGCACATGCTGCGAAGATCTGCCGCATCATGGATCTTGCCATGCAGAACGGTGCACCGCTGATCGGGCTGAACGACAGTGGCGGCGCGCGTATCCAGGAGGGTGTGGTGAGCCTCGCGGGGTATGCGGACATCTTCTACCGGAACGTGCGCGCCAGCGGGGTCATCCCCCAGATCAGCGCGATCCTTGGGCCCTGTGCGGGAGGTGCTGTATACAGCCCTGCGCTCACCGACTTCGTATTGATGACGGAGGGCACCAGCTACATGTTCGTGACCGGCCCGAACGTGGTGAAGACCGTGACGCATGAAGAAGTGAGCAGCGAGGACCTCGGCGGTGCCAGCACGCACGCCTCCAAAAGCGGTGTCGCGCATTTGACCGCGCCGAACGAGCTTGATGCCCTTCGGCAGTTGCGGCAATTGATGGCCTACATCCCGAGCAATTGCGAAGAAGAACCACCGGCACTCCCCTATACGCCGGGGGATGAAACTCGTCCCTCTTTGGATTCGATCATCCCGGACAATCCGAACCAGCCATATGATATCCGGGAGGTGCTCAATGCGGTGATCGACCCGGACAGCAGCATGGAAGTGCATGCGGAATACGCGCGCAACATGGTTGTCGGATTCGCGCGTGTTGCGGGCCGCACGGTGGGTTGCGTGGCGAACCAACCCGCCAGTCTCGCAGGCGTTCTCGATATCGATGCGAGCGTGAAAGCAGCGCGCTTCGTTCGCTTCTGCGATGCATTCAACATTCCATTGCTCGTGTTCGTTGATGTGCCGGGCTTCCTTCCGGGAACGGATCAGGAGTGGCGGGGCATCATCAACCATGGAGCGAAGTTGCTCTATGCCTTCAGTGAAGCAACTGTTCCACGGATCACGGTGATCACGCGCAAAGCCTATGGCGGGGCGTACGATGTAATGAACTCGAAGCACATCGGCGCGGACATGAACTTCGCGTGGCCCAGTGCGGAGATCGCGGTGATGGGTGCGAAAGGCGCTGCCGAGATCATCTTCAAGAACGAGATCGCCAGATCCACGGACCCGAAGGCCAAGCTGCATGAGAAAGAGAACGAATACAAACTGCAGTTCGCCAACCCGTACGAGGCGGCGGCTCGCGGATACGTGGACGCGGTGATACGGCCGAGCGAAACACGTCAACGCATCATCGCGGCTTTGGACATGTTGCGGAACAAAGTGGCGAAGTTGCCGCGCAAAAAGCATGGGAACATTCCGCTCTGACATGCGTAACAGCGGCTTCGCCGCGATCAACGGCGCTTGCAGATGAAGTTCACCATCGTCACACCCAGCTTCGGTCAGCTCAAGTACCTCCGATTGAATGCGGCTTCGATCGCTGATCAGCGGGAGCCGGGTATCGAAGTAGAGCACATCGTGCAGGACGGAGGTTCGAAGGATGGCACGCGTGAATGGCTCTTGACGCAGCCCAATATAAAAGGCATTGCCGAAGCCGACCAAGGCATGTACGATGCCATCAACCGAGGGATCCTGAAAGGAACTGGGGATGTTTTCTCCTGGCTGAACTGCGATGAGCAATACCTACCGGGCACGCTCGCTGCGGTCGCTGCATTCTTCGAGGAACATCCTGAAGCGGACATGGTCGCCGGCGACACCGTCGTAGTGGATGCGAAGAACGAGTATGGTTGCCATCGCAAGGCAGTGGTGCCGACCAAAGGCATCCTGCGATTAGGGCGAACACCGGTACAGAGCAGTTCGCTTTTCTTCCGCGCCAAGTTGGTCACCGGTCCGGACGCTGTGCTTTTCGATCCTCAATGGAAGGCCATGGGCGACTGGGCTTGGTTGAAGACACTGAATGACCGCGGTGCGCGCATGCTGCGGATCCCACGCTTCCTTTCCACCTTCGTGGATGATGGCGGCAACCTGGGCATGAGCCCGCAAGCTGTGAAGGAGACCCGCTCGGTGTATGGTGCTTTGTCCCCTTGGCATCGCGCTACAGAGCATCTTGTGCGTGGAGCGGATTATGCGCGCAAGTTCATGGACGGATACTACAGACAAGAACCCTTCGACTATGCGGTCTACGACGCGGATCCGGCGACCGGCGTCTCTGCACAACGACGCTTGCACAATGTGGCCAAGCCGACATGGCACTGGAAGAACAGAAGTCATTGATCAAAGGTGGATGCAACGCTTCGGCTCGAAGTCATTTATCGACCCCAAGCGCAATGTCGCACTGGTCCTGACCGTGTTGGTCAGTTGGACGGCCTTTTCGCAGAGCATCGTCGACAGTTTGATCCGGATCCTACCGGAATACCGGGGCAAGGAACGGGTGGCGCTGTTGGGAGACATCCAGTGGGAGCTCGGCATGCATGACGCTGCGGCAGCTTTGGCCTACGGTCTGGAAGCCTTGAAAATCGCTGAGACTTTGAAGGACAGTGCTGCTGTTGCCCAAGCGGCCAATGATCTTTCGATCACCGAATTCCGTCTCGGTCACCTCAAGCGGGCCATCGACCTCAACATGCGGGCATTGCTGATCAGGCGTTCACTCGGGGATACCATCGGCGCAGCTGCCTCGCATAGCAAGATCGCCGTTGCATACACGGACCAGATGAACTTCGACTCGGCCTTGGTGCACAACTACGCGGCGGCAGCGATCTACGAACAGGTCGGAGATCTACCACATGCGGCACAGGTGCGAGGGAACATCGGGCATTTGTACCAGCAAATGGGTGATCTGCACGAAGCAGAAAAGATCATTCGTGCAACCGTGGAACAGTTGCGTGACCAAGGCGTGAGCTATCCGCTCGCAACTAACCTGGGCCAGCTTTGCCAGGTATTGGAGCAAAGCAAGAAGCTCGAGGAGGCAGAGGTTGTCGGCAAAGAAGCGTTGATCATGTTCGGATCACTGGGTATGAAGCAGGAGATCGCCGGCCTCAACAACGAAATGGGTGTGATCGCGCGGTCTCGTGGTGATGATGCAACAGGTCTCCTTTTCTACCGGAAAGCACTGGAACTGGCCACAGAGATCGGTGATGATACCGGCCGCGCCACTTACGGATTGAATGTCGCGAACGTGCTGCTCGAGACCGGACGGGTCGATGCTTCTCTGCCTTACTATCGAGAAAGCCTGATGCTCTGCCGGGACCAGGGCTATGCGGATCAGCACATGAGTGCGCTCATCGGTTACATCAAAGCACTTGAAGCGACCGGCGATCTGCGCGGTGCGATCGAGCGGCAACGTGAATTGCTCGCATTGAGGGACAGTGTGTACAAAGCGGACCGCTTGACCGTGATCGGCGACATGCAGGTGAAATACGACACCGAGCGGACTGAAAAGGAATTGGCTCTTTCGCGGGAAAAGGAGGAAGCGCAACGATCCGAGATCCAACGACGTCGCCTCATACAAGGCGCCTTGATCACGGGATTGTTGCTTCTGATCGCTCTGGCGGCACTCTTCATTTCGCGCCAGCGCGCGCGCCATACTGCTCGGCTCAACCAAGAACTGATCGCCGAACGCGAAAAAGGGTTGAAAGCCGTGATCGCGAGCACCGAAGCGGAACGGAAACACATTGCTGCGGAGTTGCACGATGGTGTTGGCCAGCAATTGACCGGATTGAAATACCGCTTGGAAGATCTTGGGGAGCGCGTGGCCATTGCGATGCCTGCGGAACGGCAGCACATCGCCGATGTGCGCACTATCGCCGACGATGCCGGACGGGATGTGCGCGGGATCGCGCACCGCATGATGCCGCGTGCCTTGGGTGAACTGGGCCTAGCTCCGGCGATCGAGGACATGTTGCGTAAAGCGATACCTGCACCAACAATGCGCTACGAATTCGAACAATTCGGACTCGAAGAACGGCTGCCCTCCGAGATCGAGATCGGCGTATTCCGTATTGCGCAGGAACTGGTGAACAACATTCTGAAACACGCGCAAGCCACGGAAGTGAACGTGCAGCTCTTGCGCAACAAAGGCCATTTGATCATGATCGTCGTGGACAATGGGCAGGGTTTCGATCCCGACCTGCAAAGGGATGGATTGGGGATGCGCAACATGATGGATCGTGCCCGAGTGATGCACGGAACGATCGGTTTCGAGAGGGTTGCGAATGGAGGTAGCTCGGCCACCTTGCGAATACCGTTGCCTTAGACCGGTACGATCCGTTCCTTCGCGGCATGCAACCCATCCGTATCGTGCTGTGTGACGACCATCGGATCGTGATCGACGGCCTACAGCGTCTCCTTGCCGAAGTTCCGGATATTGAGTGCGTGGGTACCGCACAGAACGGTGTGGAGGCACTGTTCCTGCTGGATCATGTTCAAACCGATGTGCTGCTCACGGACCTCGACATGCCGGAGATGGACGGCGCGGAACTCGTGGGTCGGATCCAGGCTCGCGAAGACCGCCCCAAGGTGATCGTACTCAGTATGCACGAAGAACCCGCCATGGTGGAACGGCTGATGAAGAGTGGTGCGGACGGTTACCTTGTAAAAAGTGCCGGAAAAGATGAAGTATTGCTCGCGATCCGGAATGTCCATGCAGGTCGAAAACACTTCAGTAGCGACCTGCTGGCATCGCTCATGGAGGAGCGCGGCAAGGTGCAGGAGAACAGCACGTTGCTCGCTGGATTGAGCGAACGGGAAGTGGAAGTGCTCGCTGCCTTGGCGGAAGGCCTGGGCAACAAGGAGATCGGCGAACGGCTCTTCATCAGCCCACGCACGGTGGATACCCACCGGACCAACCTGATGAAGAAGCTGGACATCCACAACCTCGCGGGCTTGGTCCGTGTGGCGATCAAGTCGGGTCTGGTCAAGTAGCCCATGTAGGGTCTCCAATGGTAGGCCGCAGACCGTTCGGCTCATTTCGGCACGAAACCTGCTGCTTGGGATACCTTCGTACCGATCACACATTATAGCCTCGAACATGATCCTCAAAGCAGCTGCGCTCATTGCTCTCACCACATTCACCGTCATGCCCCATGAACCCCTTCCCGATCTCGCGATCGGCAGCGCCATGCCCGCTGCGGAAGTGAAGATGAAGGATGTGAACGGCAAGGAACTCTCCCTGAAGGACGCCATGGGCCGCACCGGCCTGCTTGTCGTCTTCTCTTGCAACACCTGTCCATTCGTGATCGGCAGTGAAGGCAGTGAAGGTTGGGAAGGTCGCTACCCGGAATTGGCCGCTTACAGCCAACGCTTTGGCGTGGGTGTGGTCTTCGTGAACAGCAACGAAGCCAAACGCGATGGTGGTGATGGCTTCGCTGATATGCAGGCCCGTTACAAGGAGAAGAAGTACAGCGGCTCGTATGTACTGGATGAGGGCAACGTGGTAGCCGATGCATTCGGTGCTCGAACCACACCCCACGTATTCCTGTTCGACAAGGACATGAAGCTCGCTTACAAAGGTGCGATCGATGACAATGTGGGAAGTGCTTCCGAGGTGAAGGAACACTACGTGCAAAAGGCCATTGCGAACTTGGCCGAGGGAAAGGCGATCGACCCGGCGACCACGCGTAACGTTGGATGCAGTATCAAGCGCGTTGCTGTAGAGCACAAGCATTGATCACCGATACCACGAACAACGCCGCGTGTCCCTTGGGGTGCGCGGCGTTGTTCATTTGTTGAAAACAACATTTCGATCCCGCAGTGGAGCACTGTTCCTTTGTGCGAAAGGCACTTGAGATGAACGTTCTATTGATCGGCGGCGGGGGAAGGGAACACGCCATGGCGTGGAAGATCGCGCAGAGCTCCTTGCTCGATGAGCTCTACGTTACACCCGGCAACCCCGGCACCGTTCGCCATGGGCGCAATGTGGACCTGGACCTCAACGACCAGAAGAAGCTCCGTGCCTTCCTGCTCGAGAAGCGGATCCGCATCGTGGTCGTAGGACCCGAAGCGCCGTTGGTGGATGGCTTGCATGATCGCATCGTGGCCGATCCGCAGCTCAAGGACATCGTCACCGTCATCGGCCCGAAGCAGGCCGGCGCGCGACTGGAGGGCAGCAAGGAATTCGCCAAGGAGTTCATGTTCCGTCACAACATCCCGACAGCGGCGCATCGTGTCTTCGGCCAAGGCGAATTGAAGGCAGCCGTGGAGCACATCGAACGGGTAACACCCCCATTCGTGATCAAAGCGGATGGCTTGGCCAGCGGCAAGGGCGTGGTGATCACGAGCGACCGCAAGGAAGCAGCGAAAGTGTTGAAGGACATGCTGGAAGGTGGTCGCTTCGGCGCCGCTGGATCGCGCGTGGTGATCGAGCAATTCCTCAAGGGGGTGGAACTATCAGCTTTCCTCATCACCGATGGGGAAGCGTTCAAGATGTTACCCGCAGCCAAGGACTACAAGCGCATCGGCGTTGGCGATACCGGCCCGAACACCGGTGGCATGGGTGCGGTCTCTCCAGTGCCGTTCGCCGATAAGGACTTCATGCAGAAAGTGCATGACCGTGTTGCAGCACCCACGATACGGGGCTTGCGCAAGGAAGGCATCGCATACAGCGGGTTCCTGTTCATGGGGCTGATGAACGTGAATGGCGAGCCGTACGTGATCGAATACAATGTGCGCTTGGGCGACCCCGAAACACAGGCCATACTCCCCCGTTTAAGAAGCGATCTTCTGGATCTCTTTGAAGGGATCGCATCCGGCACGTTGAGCGAACGGCATGTGGATGTGGATGATCGCACGGCGGTGACCGTGGTGCTCGCCAACGAAGGCTACCCCAACGACTTCGAGACCGGAGCACCGATCAATGGGCTGGAGCTGGTGCGTGATGCCTACGTATTCCAAAGCGGCACCGCACTGAAAGGCGACACATTGGTGACCGCAGGTGGCCGTGTACTGGCCGTGACCTCGTTCGGAAAGGATCTAGAGCAAGCCATCCTCGCCGCGCAAAGGAGCGCAGCGTTGATCGCTTACGAAGGAAAATACCTGAGACCGGATATCGGCCTGGACGTGATCAAACAACCAACGGGCAAAGGCGCCCAGCAAGCCGTTAAATAAGGGTGCCGTCCTTCTGGGCCTTGCGGCTGTATTTGGCCTGTAGGTTCATCCAATAAAGGAACCCTAGACCCAGTACAATGGAGATCCCGATCACCGGCATCCAGCCCATGGCGGAAAGGATCTTGAAGGTGTCCTCAAGGAAATGACCGATGGCAAAGGAGATCTGCTGCATGTTTTCGGGCTTGACCGGCCAAAGATAGATCGCTGACCGGATCCATTGTCCAGTATGCTCACTCACCTCTTCCGCAGCAACCAACCCGGCGTACTTATCGCTTTGCTGGTACTGCTTCCCGCGCTCTTCCTCGGCCACTTCCGTGCGGCGCCCGTACTCGTATCGGATGCCATGCCGTTCCAAAGCATCTTGAACGCTTGGTTCAGCAATGCCCCCCGAGGTTTCGCTTTGGTCCACATCCTTACCATCGGGATCCTCGCGATCCAGATCACGGTGTTGATGAACGAGTGCGAGCTCGTGGATCGCCGGAACCACTTGCCCGTCCTGCTTTTTCCGGTATGCTTGGCGGTGCTTTCCAGCCCTGGCGCACTTGGTCCGTCCCTGCTCGGCATGCCCTTCGTGGTCTTCGCAATGCGGCGTACCTGGAGCATGAACAGCGGAGGACCAGCACTGGCGAGGCTTTTCGACGCAGGTATCCTACTTGGTCTGGCTTCGATGTTCTACGTGCCGTATGCCTTTCTGGTCGTGGTCGTTTGGGCCTCCGTCTCTGTGATCCGCCCGTTCCAATGGCGTGAGTACCTCGTTCCACTGGTCGGCGTCATCGTCGTGTTCTACCTGGCTTGGGGCACGCTCCTCCTGTTCGATGTGGATCATTGGCGGCCGCTGTATACCGTCGTAGGCTCGACCACCGCAGGATTCACGGGCTCCTCTGCGCAAGGCATCACCCGGCTCATCATCGGTTCCGCCATCCTTTTGGTCGCGCTCTACCAATTCGCCGACCAATACAATCGCGGTGTCGTGCGCATGCAGAACGTGCGCAGCGCATTCCTCGCCTTCACCGCAGCATTGGGCGTTCTGATCCTTCTCGTCTCCGTGCTCAGCCATCGCACGCCTGCAGTACTTGCAGCGGTGCCGCTTTCCATGCTTTTCGTGTATGCCTTCCTCGGTACGCGCAGGCCATGGCTCACCGAACTGGCGGTGTTCAGCTTGATCGTCTTGGCGGTGTGGCAGCAATATGGTTGACCTTCCATGGTCGCATCTTGAGCGGAGCCCTTGCAAGGGACTACCTTCGCGCCATCGCTCCAAGGACCAATTCCAAGCGATCGATCCATGAAATTCGGCGTTGTCATCTTCCCCGGTTCCAATTGTGATGAGGACATGATCCACGTGCTGGGCACGGTCATGGGACAACCCGTGGAGCGCTTGTTGCACAAGGATCACGATCTGAAAGGGGTGGATATGGTGGTGTTGCCCGGTGGCTTTTCCTTCGGTGATTACCTGCGAAGCGGTGCCATTGCGCGGTTCTCGCCGATCATGCAGGAAGTGGCGGCCCATGCCAAGAAAGGCGGGCTCGTTTTCGGCGTCTGCAATGGATTCCAAGTGCTCTGCGAAGCAGGCCTTGTTCCGGGGGCACTGCTGCACAACGAGGGGCAGAAATTCATTGCACGGAATACATGGATCCGTTCTGCGACCAAGCGAACGGCGCTGACGAATGCGGTTCCGGATAAAGCCCTGAAGATCCCTATCGCTCATGGCGAAGGACGCTACCATGCCGATGCGGCCACGTTGAAGGCCCTGAAGGACAATGACCAAGTGCTCTTCCGCTATTGCGATGCCGAAAGTCGTGTGCTGGATACAGCGAACCCCAATGGCAGCAAGGAGAACATCGCGGGCGTTTGCAACAAGGAGCGCAATGTGTTCGGCATGATGCCGCATCCTGAGCGCGCCGCCGATGAGCGCTTGGGAAATACCGACGGCAAGTCACTCTTCACTTCGTTGTTGCAGGCTGTCCTGGCCTGATCACGGCACGGCAGGAACGAGGTTCGGCCGCAAGGTCCGCGTATGCTCCGGATCGATCGTCACTTTGGTTCCGGCGCCATCGGCACCTCGCCAACTCAGTAGGCTCTGGCCCTCAACCGGAACCACTTCCACATCCAGCAGAACGTCTTCGAAACAGATGATACGTTGTGTTCCCGAAGGCAAGCGTAATCCTTCGAGGAGCATGGCGCCGCGTTCGACCGATGGCACTTCGATCGTTACAGAGCGTGTTCGAAGGCCTGTTCGTTCGCTGAGGAAGGAGATCAGGTCAGTGGGGCGCTGCTGGATGAATGTCGCGAGTGCCTCGTGACACGCTTCTGGATCCGGCCGATCCATTTCCGGCTGCCAGCGCTCGTGATCAGCGACCAGTTCCTCGCAGGATGCGTCGTACACGCTGTCGGCCAACCGCTGTGCTTTCGCAGGGGACAAAGCCGTTGCGAGCAAGGCCGTCATGCGGGCCAGTAGGGCGTTCCGCAGTTCGTGTTGATGCAAGAGTTGTGGGATGTACGGGGTTTCTGAGCCGGAAGCCGAAGCCATGCGCTCCACGCTGTTCTCCCCGGCCGGCGCCCACAGGTCCATATCGTAAAGCACCCACCTCCAACGACCATCCGCCAAGCGAGGCCGATAGCAGCGCACATTGAGGTCATGATCTGCCCGACCCGTGTACAGATCCAGGCAGGCGAGGTCGATCAGGTTGGCTACATCGATGTGCGCGGCGATACTATCCAACGGTGCACCGCCGAAGAGCTGGGCCATCGCCGGTTTGAAATGGGAATCGCTACCCGAGCGCACGACCGCAGCAGGTCCTTCGAGCACATCCACTGCTTCACTGCCACTGATTCGCTCCAGCCATTGCTTGTCCTTGGGGGGCATCCAACGGTAGAGTCCCCAATATCGACCGTTCAGGTACAGCGGCACGGGAATAGAAGGTTGTACATCCACATGCAGGTCATTGGACAGTACCAAACATTCCATGAAACGATTTCGCAAGAATGTGTGGGCCCCAGCATCGGCCCGCAGGATACCTTCCTGGAAATGCTCTTCCCCCGAAAGGCGCAGTCCCTTCACCGGACTATCGTATCGGTCGCGTGCGTGCAGCTTGAAGGACCTTTTCGGCAGGCTTCGCGATCCGCTACCGTGGATACTGATCCCGATGGGGATGGGCACATCCGTTGTGCCATTGAACTTCACCATGGCCAGCCGTTCCCAATCACGGCCGCGTCTGCTGAAGTTGGCCAACGCGCCTTCCACATTGATGCCGATGCTGTCATCCGAAAGGCCTTCCTGGTCCATGGCGATGGTGATTCCGACATCCGCGAGGCCTTCCATGTTGTAGGTGGAACAGAACTCCTTGCTCGGCAGCGCGGTGGATGAATAGGCACGAGCGCGGATCACCAGATCACGGTCGAAGGTGATCGGTCCGGTATAGTCGGAACCGTTGATCAAGGTCGGCTCCGTGCCGTCGGTGGTGTACCGAATACGATCCGCGTGCTCAGCAAGAAGTGCCACTTCGCGTGTATCGGAATGCGCGGTGCGGGAGCTGTCGATCCCCGGCGTCAACGTTCGGCCATGCAGTTCCAGCTCTCCGTTGTTCGGCTTGCCCGGCGTTGGGCATTCGAAGTAGGTCCATGCCGCACTGCCATCCTGCAAACGACCGATGCTGAGGTCACCGGCCATGGCCGGATAGGTGAAGACATCAAGCATGTTCACCCCGTCGGCGGCGATCAGCAGCAAGGTCCCGCCTTTGCGCGGTAAGGTGAACCCCACATGCTGTGGACCCCGTTCGGGATGGCCATCGAACCAAAGCAGGAGGTGCTCCTTTGGTGCAATGGAGAGCTGTGCCTCCAGAACATGCATTCTTCCGACCACGGAAAAACGCATCCCTGCAAGATCGATCAGGCTATCACCCGTGTTGTACAGTTCGATCCAATCAGGTGTGCTGCCATCCGCTTGGATGACGGTATTCCGGTTGGCTCCCTGCAGTTCGTTGATGACAACAGAGGACTGCGCAGAACTCCATTCCGCAAGACCGAATGCAACGAAGAGCACAAGCAACCGCACGGACCAAAAGTAGGCGGCTCCGATCTGCCGAAGACCCCATGCACCATTGAGGTGGATCGCACCGATGAATACCTTGGCACCCTCTTTCGGACCATACCACGGGTATCCATCGCTCCCGGAGGCCGCTAGAGAACAACGCCTCGACCCATGAAGACCCGCGCCGCCATCACCGCCGTGAATGGATATGTACCGGAATTCAAACTGAGCAACAAAGTGCTCGAGACCATGGTGGAGACCAGCGATGCCTGGATCACCGAGCGCACCGGTATCACCGAGCGACGGATCCAGACCGGCAAGGACCAGGGCCTCAGCGTCATGGCGGTCGAAGCGGTGAACGGTCTGTTGAAGAAGCGCGGCATCGGAGCTGACGAGATCGACCTGATGATCGTGGCGACGGTGACACCCGATCGCGTGTTCCCTGCAACCGCCAACATCATCTGTGATGCGATCGGCGCCAAGAACGCTTGGGGCTTCGATCTGATGGCGGCGTGCAGCGGATTCCTCTATGCATTGAGCACGGGCAGTCAGTTCATCGAAAGCGGCAAGCACAAGAAAGTGGTTGTCGTGGGCGGCGATAAGATGTCGAGCATCATCGACTACGAGGACCGCACCACGTGCATCATTTTCGGTGACGGTTGCGGGGCGGTGCTGTTGGAGCCCACCATGGAGGACGTAGGAGTGATGGATACGATCCTGCGCAGCGACGGTAGCGGTTGCCAACACCTGCACCAGAAGGCCGGCGGGTCGATGCGCCCCAGTACCGAGCGAACCGTTGAGCGGAAGGAGCACTACGTCTATCAGGAAGGCAAGGCGGTCTTCAAATTCGCTGTCACGAACATGGCCGATGTGAGCGCCGAGATCATGGAGAAGAACGGCCTGACCGCGGACGACGTAGCCTGGCTGGTACCCCATCAGGCCAACAAGCGCATCATTGACGCCACTGCGAACCGGATGGGGCTGGACGACAGCAAGGTGATGGTGAACATCGAGAAATACGGCAACACCACGAGCGGCACCATTCCGCTGTGTTTGTGGGAATGGGAATCGCGTTTGAAGAAGGGCGACAACGTGATCCTCTCGGCATTCGGCGGCGGATTCACGTGGGGGGCGATCTGGCTCAAGTGGGCGTATGGAAGCTGAACTTGATGCCATAAGCCTGCCCGAACGAGGTGAAAGCGGTCGTGTATTCCCCTGTTCGCCAACACTTTACCAAAGGCTTTTGGGCCATCCGTCGAAAAACACATCCTTCCCTACCTTCGCCAGCCATGTCCGCTAACAAAGCGCCTCAACCGATGAACCTTACGCAGATCCAGGACTTGATCAAATTCGTTGCCAAGAGTGGCGTAAGCGAAGTGGAGATCGAGCAGAAGGACTTCAAGATCACGATCAAGACCCCTTCAAGCAAGAAGGAAGTGCAAGTGATCACCGCTGCGGCCCCTGCACCACTTCCTGCAGCCGCCCCTGTGGCAGTCGCTCCTGCTGCTGTAGCCGCCGCTACTCCTGCTGCAGCTCCAGCCACCGATGCCAAGTACATCACCATCAAGGCGCCGATGATCGGCACCTTCTACCGTTCCGCAGGACCCGGTAAACCGGTGTTCGTGAACGTGGGCGACGAAGTGAAGCCGGGCAAGCCCATCTGCATCATCGAGGCCATGAAGCTCTTCAACGAGATCGAGAGCGACGTGACCGGCAAGATCGTGAAGGTGTTGGTGGACGATGCCAAGCCTGTTGAGTACGACCAGCCACTGTTCTTGGTGGATCCATCCTAACCTACGGCCATGTTCAAGAAGATCCTCATCGCCAACCGCGGCGAGATCGCCCTGCGCGTGATCCGCACCTGTCGTGAGATGGGTATAAAGACGGTGGCCGTATACAGCACCGCCGACAAGGAAAGCCTCCATGTGCGCTTCGCGGACGAAGCTGTTTGTATCGGCCCGCCGCCTAGCAAAGAGAGCTACCTGAACATGGTGCGCATCATCGCTGCGGCAGAGATCACCAACGCGGATGCGATCCACCCGGGCTATGGATTCCTGAGCGAGAACGCGAAGTTCAGCAAGCTCTGCCAGCAGCACAACATCAAGTTCATCGGCGCCCTGCCCGAACAGATCGAGGCGATGGGCGACAAGGCCACGGCCAAGAGTACGATGATCGCTGCGGGCGTTCCCTGCGTGCCAGGCACGGAAGGTCTGGTCACGGACCTCGCCGTCGCGAAGAAGGAGGCTAAGAAGATCGGCTATCCCGTGATCCTGAAAGCCACGGCCGGTGGCGGTGGTAAAGGCATGCGCCTCGTTTGGAAAGAAGAAGAGTTCCAAGAAGCCTTCGAGAAGGCAAGCCAGGAGGCGGGTGCCGCCTTCGGCAATGCGGGCATGTACATGGAGAAGTACATCCTGGAGCCACGCCACATCGAGATCCAGATCGCAGGCGACCAGTACGGCACGTTCTGCCACATGAGCGAGCGCGACTGCAGCATCCAACGTCGTCACCAGAAGCTGGTGGAGGAAACGCCGTCGCCGTTCATGACGAAGGCCTTGCGAAAGAAGATGGGCGAAGCGGCGATCAAGGCAGCGGCGAGCGTGAACTACGAAGGGGTCGGCACCGTGGAATTCTTGGTGGACAAGGACCGCAACTTCTACTTCATGGAGATGAACACCCGGATCCAGGTGGAACATACCATTACGGAAGAGGTGATCGACTACGACCTGATCCGCGAACAGATCAAGATCGCAGCGGGCATCCCGATCAGTGGTTTGAACTACGAACCCACGCGCCACAGTATCCAGTGCCGCATCAATGCGGAGGATCCCTTCAACGACTTCCGTCCATCACCGGGCAAGATCACCAGCTATCACAGTCCGGGAGGGCACGGTGTGCGCGTGGACACCCACGTGTACGCAGGCTACACGATCCCACCGAACTACGACAGCATGATCGGCAAATTGATCGTGAGCGCCCAAACGCGCGAAGAGGCGATCACCAAAATGGAGCGCGCCTTGAGCGAGTACGTCATCGAAGGCGTGAACACGACCATCCCATTCCACTTGCAGCTGATGCAGAACGAACAGTTCCGCAAGGGCGTCTTCACTACCAAGTTCTTGGAGGATTTCGAGATCAAGAAGCCGGGGTAGATAGGCCTTCTGGTTCGCATCTATCTTTCTGCCATGTCCGGCAGGGAATCACGCTTGGTCCTTTGGGCCATGGTCTTGTTGATCGTTGCGGCACGCTGGTCCGCGCCGAAGCGCGACGTGCTTACCTGGGATGTCTTCGGCTATTACCTCTATCTGCCGGCCACCTTCATCCATGACGATATCGGGCTCCATGACCCGGCTTGGTTGGACGAAGTGATGACCACGTACGAACCGTCGTCCACGCTCTATCAATTGGTCGACGGCCCGAATGGCAGCCGGGTGATCAAGTACAGCTCGGGGATGGCCGTGATGTATGCGCCATTCTTCTTCATCGCACATGCGCTGGCCGGGCCGTTGGGCTACCCATCGGATGGTTTCTCGGCACCGTACCAAGTGAGCATTACGATCGGTTGCTTGGCCTTTGCTCTCTTCAGCCTCTTCCTCTTCCGACGGATCCTGCTTCATTATTTCCCTGATCGATGGACGGCTTTGCTGCTCGTTCTCATCGCCTTGGGCACCAACTATTTCCAACTCACGGCGTGGGATGGGACACTCCTCACCCATTCGTTCCTGTTCACCCTTTACGCCGGACTGATCCTAGTGACCATCCAGTGGCACCGATCGCCGTCCACTTCTCGCTCCTTGTGGATCGGCGGGTTGGTCGGCTTCATCACCTTGGTACGGCCTTCGGAATTGGTGTGTGCGTTGATCCCCCTGCTCTGGGGACTTGGAAGTGCAACTGATCGCACCTCCAAGTGGAAATGCATCAATCAACATCCGGGGCATATCGGCCTTGCAGGAGTTGCATTCCTGATGGCCACCCTTCCACAGCTCATCTATTGGAAGAGCGTCACCGGGCAGTGGGTGTTCTATTCATACGTGAACCCAGGGGAAGGCTTCGACTTCACGGAACCGCACACCTGGCCCTACCTCGTCAGTTTCCGGAAGGGGTGGTTCATCTACACGCCGCTGATGCTCCTTGCCATCTGTGGCATTCCGTTGCTTTGGAGACGACTACCGGCCGCTGCATGGGCCATCGCCATTTTCTTGATCACCGACCTCTGGGTGGTCTCCAGTTGGAGCTGTTGGTGGTACGCTGGTGGCAGCTTCAGCGCAAGGAGCATGGTGCCCACCTATCCATTGCTTGCTATCCCGCTTGGCATATTCCTACGAACTTTATGGTCGAGGAAGTGGGTGCGCGTTCCGATGCTGATCGGCCTCGGCACGGCGATCCTTCTGAATCTCTTCCAGACCTGGCAATGGTCACAGGGCATCCTCAGCAAGGAGCGCATGACGAGACCGTATTTCATGGCCGTTCTCGGTCGCACCGCACCGCCATCGAATGCTGAGGAACTGCTACTCGTACAGCGCCCGCTCACGCAGGTAGAGCACTTCACCGATGAGGAACGGTACAACGGCAGAGACCTGTTCATGGATCGGTTCGACGATAGACCCGACAGCGTACTACTGCTCACCGCAAAAAGTCCGTTCAGTCCTGGGCCAGACGTGCCGTACAAGGATCTTACCTGGACGGATCATGCATGGATCCGCACAACGGCCCGGCTGTGGGTGGGAGATACGACCCAAGCTCCGCCCAGCATCGTGGTGAGCTTCCAGCACGACAATGCCGCGTACAAGTACAAAGCCGTCGCTTGGTCCATACCTCCGGGAACATGGAACACTTGGGTGACCGCGACCGTGGAATACATCACGCCGGAAGTGCGCTCCGTGAACGACAGGATGAAGGTGTACGTCTGGAACCAGCACGGCGGTGCGCACCTCATCGACGATCTACGGGTGCAGGTCTTCGAGCGGAAATGAGGATCAGCGCATGATGTGTTCCACGGAAGTGGAATCACCTTGCTTGCGGAAGACCACTCCTCGCTCTGCTTCGTGCTCAACAAGGAATTGTCGAGCATCTTCTATTGTTCCAATGCCGATCACATTGCGCCGGGCATACCATGCAACTTGCGGTTCGGTTGAAAGACCGATGGCGAACACCACTTCATCCGGCGATGCATTCTCCGCGATGAAGTGACCGAGTTCCATCTCCTGCGTGTACCGACCGTGGTCCTTCCCCGGCAAGGGGTTGAGACGATAGAAGTAGAGCACACCCGCCAGGCAGGTCGCGCTCAATGCGATCGCAGCAGCTCGGAATGGGACCCTTGAGAGCCACACACCCGCGCATCCGCAGAGGAAAGGAGCGGCCTTCAGCGCTGCGAAGTCATGGTCGGCATATTGAAGCAGGAATGCGTGGTCGAAAACCACGGGCAAGCCGGTCAGTACGAGGAAGGCCGAACCATCGACCGGGATCCGGAGGCGTTCCTTCCGCACAATGGAACGATGGAATAGTAGCCCAGCGAGCAGCAAGAGGACTGGAAGGAAACCGATGCGATAGTTCTCGATCAGTTGGCGGAGATGTACGGTGATCCCTGCGCTCGGATCGAATGAGCCGCGCGCCGCGAAACGCGAAGCCATCTGTGCCCAAAGCGCTCCTGCGTCGATCACCTGAAGATATCGCCACGCTGTGATCGCAAGTGCGGAACCGACGGCCAAGAACACAACGAGGATCACAGAAGCCAATGGAGCCCTTCGATCCCGCCACCATCGTAGACCAACGAACACGATTGCAGCAGCACCGGCGAACACACCCAACCAACTGGTGTACACGGTAAGAAAGAGGGTAAGCCCGAAGTAGAAAAGATCACGTCGAGCAACGTAGGATGGTGAACGGAACATGCGCACTGCAGCAGCCACATGCAACAGCCAAGGCACCTGAACGAACAGGTCGCTCATGTACGCGTTGCCATGGAACCAAAGTGTTGCGGGCAAGAAGCAATACAACACGGACGCGAAGAGGGCTGCGAACGAGGGTGCCTGCGGCCAGCCCCAACGCACCGCGAAGAACAAGGCTCCGATGGCGATCAGTTGAAAGAACACGTTGATGGCCTGAAGCCCGACGACGTTCGGCGCCACACCGAGGAGCCGGAACACCGCGTACGGGATATCGTAGGCCAATGGCGGATGCGAGAAGTAATAGACCCCGACCGCGCGTTCATTCCGATCGAACGTGTCAGCGTACAAGCTCGCACCTTCTTTGACCCAACCACCGGAAGGTACCCCGTGATGTGCCGCAAAACCATCATCATACCAATTGGACAGGGCGATCAGGGTGAAGGCCGTGCAATACTCATGATGAGCGGAGAGCGGCCTGTTGAGCAAGGGCCAGCGCACGGCCACGCTGAGAGCGAAGGCACAGAGCAGAACGAGCACCTCGCGTCGGGACATGCAGCGAACTTACGGTAGAGCGGAAGCCATCTAGCTTTGAACGCCATCATGATCTGGAGCACGACACGCTATAACACATGGATCGCCCTGCCGGTCCTGATCATCGCGTCATTCCTGACCCATGGAGGAACACTCGGGTTCTCGGCCTTCAGCGATGATCACTCTGCTTTGTGGAATGCGGGTGTGAACGGTATTCCCTGGCGCAATGGCTTCTTCCGTCCGTTGTCCGACCTCACCTTCCGGGTAGGCTATTGGATATGGGGTTCGGAAGCCTTCGGACATCGGTGCTTCAACATCGTGTTGCATGGGACGAATGCATACCTGCTCTTCCAACTGGTTCGGAGCAGAGGCCAGAACGATAACACGGCCAGCAGCTGGACCGCTTGGGCGGCAGCACTGTTGTTCGTTGCCTATCCCTTCCATCAGGAAAGCGTGATCTGGTTGGTCGGCCGGGAATCAGTACTGGGCACAACGACCATTCTTGCCGGCCTGTTGATCGCGACGAGTTCGCGTTCACCGCGTCGATACTGGGTTGTCGGCTCCATCCTGTTCGCTGGAGCGCTTTGCTACGAAAGCGCACTTCTTCTTCCCTTGTTCCTGCTTCCGATGACCGAGCGAACGGAGCGGCGCACCTTCATGTATGCTATGCTTGTTTCTGGTTCAGCCTATCTCTTGGCTCGTTCGTTGGCCGTTGGATGGAGCCCCGACTCCTACCTCAACCAACTCTTCGCTTGGAAGCATGGCGCGTTCATCATAAACCTTCCCAAAGTCCTTGTACGCCTTTTCCTGCCACCCGACCCGAATTCGGATCAACAACTCATCAAGGGTGGCTTGCTGCTCGGGCTCCTTGCGATCACTGCAGCGTACCTTCTTTGGAAAGGACGTGCTCCGAAATTCATCCCACGCATTTGGTGGTGGTGGATGGCCCTTTCCCTGCTCATCCCGATGATCGGCGCCGTGAGCACACGCACCAGTGAGAGCGATCGCTACCTCTATCTCGCATCCGCATTCCTAGCAGCATTGGTCGCCTCATTCCTTGCTCGAGTTCCATCCCGGATCCCACGCACCGCGTTGATGGGCCTGCTCCTTGTCGGTTCTATGTTCCAACAACGCATCGGTCAGTCGCATTGGCGGGTGGCTTCGGACCAGACGCGCAGCATCCTAGAACACCTTCCGGAAGGCCCGGCCTATCTGCTCGATCTGCCGGATGCGTACCGTGGTGCCTTCATCTTCCGGAATGGCTTCACGGAGGCGGTGCTGCTTGCTGGAAAAAAAGAGGCACTACTGATCGACGTCCGTGCCACCGACCTACGTACCGATGACAAGGGCGCGACATACATCACTTTTAGAGGCACGAGGATCGATCTTCTCGATACGGACATTTGGTGTCGATGGACCGAAAACACGTTCGAACGGACCAATACACCTTGGCCAACTGATCGAACCCTTAAATTCAACCCATGACCCTAACACGCTTGCTCGCCCTGCTGATCATCGCGCGTTCGATCGCATTGGTCGCCCAGCCTGTGTTGGATGACAACATCATGCCGATCACGGGCAGTGTCTTCGGGTATCACGACATCCCTTACCTGAAAGCTGGTCAACCAGGTGAAGCGCTGCGCTGGGACTATAGCAACCTGCCGACCGGCACGTTGGTTCCTTACACGTGGTCCACCACCGACATTGCACCGGGTGCAGGTGCATTCCCGGCCAATTCATTGGTTCGGCAAGTTCCGGGTGAGCCAGCCGCCTACTTCTTGGAATTGGATACCGCGTTGATGTGGATGGGCACCTACTCGGACACCGCGCTGCTTCGCTTCGACCCGCCCTTGCGCGAGTTGCTCGTTCCCAACAACATGAACGATCAATGGATCGATTCGGCCATTGTCGCTGTGACGGGAGCCGGTCGCATGTCGATCCTAGAGGTACGGCACATCGTGAAGGCGGACGCTTGGGGCACGCTGATCATGCCATACGGCGTGGTCTCCAATGTCCTTCGCGTTCGCAGTGATCTGGTATTCCTTGACCGACGTTACAGGCAATCGCCCGTGCGCAGCGAAACGCGCTATGCCTGGTACAGCCCGAAGACCCCGATGCCGCTCCTCGTGATCACCGAACGCAGCGGTTGGGCGCCGCCCGATCGCATCATGCGCTGGTTGGATGGTTCTTGGCAGGAAGATCCATCGAGCCTCTTCAAACCCATCGCACTGCGGCCCTTCCCGGACCCCTGTGTGGACATCATTACCGTTGACCTACCAGCACCCAAAGCGGACCGGACCATACTTCAGTTGGTCGATGGGACAGGGACCGTTGCCTTGCAGTGGTTGGAAGAGTTCAACTCGCCCCAAACGCGACGGCTTACCCTGGATGTGGCCAGTGTGCCTGCCGGGCAATACACCCTTTCCTGGGTGGGCACGAATGGCACGTTAGGTAGCGCCAGACTGACGAAAAGATAGCTTCCGGGACCCTTACGCCGGATCAAGCGCTGGCCCGTTTCCCTTTGCTCACCTTCTGATCGGCCAGCATCTCCTTCACGGCAGCCACCACGGCCACCTCATCGAAGCCGCACTCGGCGTAAAGCTCCTTCTGTGAGCCATGCTCTACCCAGCGATCGGGAATGCCGAGGCGTTTCACCTGCGCGCTGTATCCATGATCGGCCATGAACTCCAGCACGGCGCTGCCCATGCCGCCTTGGATGCAGCCATCCTCAATGGTGATCACGTGCTTGAACTTGCCGAAGACCTCGTGCAGCAACATTTCGTCCAGCGGCTTCACGAAGCGCATGTCATAATGGGCCACACTGTATCCATCCGCTTCGAGGGCATCGATCCCCTTGGCAGCGATGTTGCCGATGTGCCCGATGGACAGCACTGCGACATCCGTCCCTGAGCGCAGCTTGCGACCGGTACCGATCTTGATCTCCTTGAACGGCGTCTTCCATTCCGTCATCACCCCCTCGCCACGCGGGTAGCGGATGCTGAAGGGGCCTTGTTCGGGCAGCTGCGCGGTATACATGAGGTTGCGCAACTCCTCCTCGTTCATCGGGGCACTCACGATCATGTTCGGAATGCAACGGAAATAGGCGAGGTCGTACGAACCGTGGTGGGTCGGGCCATCGGCACCTGCCAATCCGCCGCGGTCCAGGCAGAAAACCACGTTCAAGTTCTGCAAGGCCACGTCGTGTACCACCTGGTCGTACGCACGTTGCATGAATGAGCTGTAGATGTTGCAGAACGGGATCAATCCTTGCGTGGCCATGCCGGCGCTGAAGGTGACGGCGTGCTGCTCAGCGATGCCTACGTCAAAGGCGCGGTCGGGCATGGCCTTCATCATGATATTCAGCGAACAGCCTGTGGGCATGGCGGGTGTCACACCAACGATCTTCTCGTTCTTCTCGGCCAACTCCACGATGGTATGCCCGAAGACATCCTGATACTTGGGCGGTTGCGGGCTCTTGGGCACCACCTTGATGATCTCGCCGGTCTCCTTGTTGAAGAGCCCTGGCGCATGCCATACTGTTGGGCTACCCGCCTCGGCCGGAGCATAGCCCTTGCCTTTGGTGGTAACGATGTGCAGGATCTTCGGGCCAGGGATGTCCTTCAGGTCACGCAGCACTTTCACCAAGTGGTCCACATCGTGGCCATCCACTGGGCCGAAGTAGCGGAACCGAAGGCTTTCGAACAGGTTGCTCTGCTTCAGAAGAGCGCTCTTCACAGCGTTCTCCACCTTCTGCGCAACGGCCTGTGCATTCGGGCCGAACTTGCTCACTTTCCCGAGCACTTTCCAGACTTCATCCTTCACCTTGTTATAGGTGTGGCTGGTGGTGATGTCCGTGAGGTATTCCTTCAGTGCACCGACGTTCGGGTCGATGCTCATGCAATTGTCGTTGAGCACCACGAGCAGGTCGCTGTTCGCGGTGCCGCCATGGTTCAGGGCCTCGAACGCCATACCGGCCGTCATGGCACCATCGCCGATCACGGCTACACAATGGCGATCCGTTTCGCCCTTCAACTTGCTGGCGACGGCCATCCCCAAAGCCCCACCAATGCTGGTACTGCTGTGCCCCACGCCGAACGTATCGTATTCGCTTTCGCTGCGCTTCGGGAAGCCGCTCAATCCTCTGTGGATGCGGTTCGTATGGAAAATGTCGCGCCGCCCGGTAAGGATCTTGTGGCCGTAGGCTTGGTGGCCCACATCCCAGACCAATTGGTCGTATGGTGTATTGAACACGTAGTGCAAGGCAACGGAAAGCTCCACCACGCCCAAGCTGGCACCGAAGTGGCCACCCTTCACGCTGACCACATCGATGATGAAGTCGCGCAGTTCGGTGCAAACCTGTTGCAACTGCTCTTCGGACAGGTTCCGAAGATCCTCTGGAAGTTGGATCCCACTAAGGAGCGGATAGGTGGGGTCGGTCTTGCCCATGGGTCGTACTATCGAACAAAGTTAACGGTCCGTTGGTTCGTGGGAGTCATGGAGATCGCCGTCATCAACGGGCCGTTCGTGGGAAAAGTACCCGTATCAATGCTGAAGCAAGATTAAGCAGCGACCTACCTTTGGCCACCTTATTCGCCTTCCCGCACCATTATGGGAACAGTTTCCTCCCCGGCCGACTACGTTCCGATCGCGCTCCAGACCTTGATCGCTTTGGGGTTCGTGGGCTTTGTGCTCGCTGCGGCCGCTTGGCTCGGACCTCGGATCCACGGGAAACACAAGGACGAGAGCTTCGAGTGCGGTATCGAACAGCACGGCAACGCGCGCATGCCCTTCTCCGTGAAGTACCTGCTCATCGCGATCCTTTTCGTGCTGTTCGACGTGGAGATCATCTTCCTCTACCCCTGGGCCGTTAACTTCAAGGAGCTGGGCATGATCGGTTTCGTGGAAATGTTGGTCTTCGTGACCTTCGTATTGGCCGGTCTTTACTACGTGCTCCGCAAGGGGGTCATGAAATTCGAATGAGCCAAGAGAAGTCCCTCGAACGCCCCAAGCCGACCATCGTGCCCCCCCCCGAGGGTCACACCGGCACGGGTTTCTTCGCCACGTCCATCGATCAAGCGATAGGCCTGGCGCGCAAGAACAGCCTCTGGCCCTTGCCCTTCGCCACGAGCTGCTGCGGCATCGAATTCATGAGCGCCATGAGCTCGCATTACGACCTCAGTCGCTTCGGTATGGAGCGACTTAGTTTCAGCCCACGCCAGAGCGATCTGCTGATGGTGATGGGCACCATCGCCAAGAAAATGGCTCCCGTTCTGCGAGAAGTCTACACGCAGATGGCCGAGCCCAAATGGGTGTTGAGCATGGGCGCATGCGCCAGCACCGGCGGGATCTTCGACACCTACAGCGTGCTGCAAGGCATCGATCGGATCATCCCGGTGGATGTCTACATCCCGGGTTGTCCGCCACGTCCGGAGCAGATCATCGATGGCATCCTGAAGATCCAGGAGCTGGCCGCGAACGAGAGCCTTCGCCGGCGCTACAGCAAGGAGTACGAAGACCTCCTGAAGAAATACGCCATTGATTGAGATGCTGGGTTTCGCTGTGAAGACGGAGCGCGACCAATTGGTGAAAGAGGCCATGGTTGCGCGCGGCGGAACCATTCTCCAAGTAGAGCACGAACGGGACCTGCTGTGCATCAGCGTTGAGAAGGAAGCGCTTCATGATGTTCTCGGTGTGTTACGGGACGACTTCGGATTCGGATCTCTCACGACGCTCTGCGGCATGCATTTTCCGGGGGAAGAACTGGAGCTTAGTGTCGTGTATCACCTGCACAACATGCGCGAAGGCCACCGCATCCGCGTGAAAAGCCGCACCGCAATGGACCATCCGGAATTCCGGACCGCTGTGGACCTTTGGCCCGCCGCCAATTGGATGGAACGCGAGACCTGGGACTTCTTCGGCATTCGTTTCACAGGCCATCCGAACCTGAAGCGCATCCTCAACATGGAGGATTTCCCAGCCTTTCCATTGCGCAAGGATTATCCGCTGGAAGACCCCACACGTCAGGACAAGGACGATAGTTTCTTCGGTCGATGAAACAACCGCAACGCCCAAATTTCTGGCAGCGCGACCTGGTCGAAGGCAAGGACCTGCGGGAGCTTACCACGCTCAACCTCGGCCCTACCCATCCTGCGACCCACGGCATTTTCCAGAACGTGCTGACCTTGGACGGCGAGATCATCCTGGACACCGAACAGACCATCGGTTACATCCACCGAGCCTTCGAGAAGATCGCGGAGCGCAGGCCGTTCTATCAGATCCCGACCCTTACCGATCGGATGAACTACTGCAGTGCACCCATCAATAACATGGGTTGGCACATGACGATGGAAAAGCTCTGCGGCATCGAGCTTCCGAAGCGAGCGCAGTACATGCGGGTGGTCGTGATGGAGCTTGCCCGGATCGCGGACCACATCATCTGCAACACCATCATCGGACAGGACGCTGGCGCAACGACACCCTTCTTGTACGTCTATCAATGGCGCGAGAAGATCTACGATATCTACGAGGAGATCTGTGGAGCGCGCCTCACCACCAACATGGGTCGGATCGGCGGTTGGCAGCGCGACTGGAATCCGCTGGTATGGGAGCGCATCGGTGGCATCCTCAAGGGTCTACCTCCCGTGCTCAAGGAATTCGAGAAGATGCTGGTGCGCAACCGGATCTTCATGGACCGTACCGTGAACTGCGGTCCCTTGAGCGGCGAGCGCGCCTTGGCGTATGGCTTCACCGGCCCTAACCTGCGAGCCTGCGGCGTTGATTACGATGTGCGCGTCGCCGATGCCTATAGCAGCTACGAGGAGTTCGATTTCGTTATCCCGGTCGGCCAGAGCGGCGACACCTACGATCGCTTCATGGTCCGCCAACAGGAGATGTGGGAGAGCCTCTCCATCATCAGGCAAGCGTTGGACAAGTTGGATGCGATGACCGACAAGACCTCGATCCACGCGGATGTTCCGGACTGGATGCTCCCACCGAAAGAGGAAGTCTACAGCGCCATGGAGCCATTGATCTGGCATTTCAAGATCGTGATGGGCGAAACGGATGTGCCCGCTGGTGAAATCTACCACTGCGTGGAAGGCGGCAATGGAGAACTCGGCTTCTACCTTGTCAGTGATGGAGGGCGCACCCCGTTCAGGCTGCACTTACGCCGCCCATGTTTCATCTACTATCAAGCCTTTCCGGAGATGATCAAAGGCAGCATGTTGAGCGATGCGATCCTCACCATGAGCAGCATGAACGTGATCGCTGGTGAACTCGACGCGTAATGAGTGCCCGCACACGACCCATCACCACCATTGCCGGCACCCGTCCATTCGCATTCAGCGAGGCGGCCTTGACGGAATGCAGAACGATCATGTCCCGCTATCCTGAAGGCAAGAGTAAGAGTGCACTGATCCCGATCCTGCACATCGCACAAGCGGAGAACGACGGTTGGCTCAGTGTGAACGCCATGGATGCGGTCGCACAAGTGATGGGTTTGCAGCACATCGAGGTGTATGAAGTGGCCAGCTTCTACAGCATGTTCAACCTGCACCCGGTCGGTACCTATGTGCTCGATGTCTGTCGCACGACGCCATGTATGTTGCGCGGTAGCGACGACCTCATCGCGCATTTGGAAAAGAAACTAGGCGTGCATTGCGGAGAGACCACGACCGACGGCATGTTCACCTTGAAGGGTGTAGAATGCCTAGGCAGTTGTGGAACTGCGCCCATGCTGCAATGCGGCGCACAGTTCCACGAGGACCTGACGATCGACAAAGCCGATGCGCTGATCGAGCAGTTGCGCGCACGGAATTCACGGACCAATTACACCGATAAGTAATGGGCCGTAAACTCCTCCTTGAACACGACGATAAGCCCGGCATCCAAGGTCTTGATGGCTATCGTACGCACGGTGGCTACCGCAGTGTGGAGAAAGCATTGCGGACGATGAGCCCCGAAGCGGTTCTGGACGAAGTGAAGACCAGCGGACTGCGCGGTCGGGGCGGCGCGGGATTCCCCACCGGCATGAAGTGGAGTTTTCTGGCCAAGCCAGAGGGTGTCCCACGCTACCTCGTCGTGAATGCTGACGAGAGCGAGCCGGGTACGTTCAAAGATCGCTACTTGATGGAGCGCATTCCGCACCTCCTGATCGAGGGCATGATCACCTCCAGTTTCGCTTTGGGAGCGAACACGAGCTACATCTACATCCGTGGTGAGTACTTCTACGTTGCTCGGATCCTGGAACGTGCCATCGAAGAGGCACGAGCCGCAGGTTGGTTGGGCAAGAACATTCTGGGCAGCGGTTTCGATCACGACATCCACGTGCAGGTCGGAGCTGGCGCGTACATCTGTGGCGAAGAAACCGCGCTTCTGGAGAGCTTGGAAGGCAAACGTGGCAACCCGCGCATCAAGCCCCCCTTCCCTGCGGTGAAAGGATTGTACGGCTGCCCGACCGTTGTGAACAACGTGGAAACGATCGCCGCCGTGGTCCCCATCATCAACGACGGCGGGGCGGAATACGCGAAGATCGGCGTGGGCAAGAGCACGGGGACCAAGCTCATCAGCGCAGGAGGCAACATCAAACGACCCGGTGTCTACGAGATCGAGCTCGGCATCACCTGCGACGAATTCATGAACAGCGAGGAATGGTGCGGTGGCGTGGATGGTCGAGCCTTGAAGGCGGTCGTGCCAGGCGGTAGCAGCGTCCCCATCATTCCAGCGGACCTTTACTACAAGACCGTCAACGGTGATGCACGGCTGATGACGTACGAAAGCCTTGCGGACGGCGGTTTCGCGAGCGGCAGCATGCTCGGCTCGGGCGGATTCTATGCCTACAACGATGCGCAGTGCATCGTCCGCAGTACATGGAACCACACGCGCTTCTACCACCACGAAAGTTGCGGCCAGTGCAGCCCTTGCCGCGAAGGCACCGGCTGGATGGAGAAAGTGCTGCACCGCTTGGAGCATGGCGAAGGCCGCATGGAGGACATCGAACTGTTGTGGGACATCCAACGCAAGATCGAGGGCAACACCATCTGCCCACTGGGTGATGCAGCAGCGTGGCCCGTGGCTTCCGCGATCCGGCATTTCCGCGATGAGTTCGAGTATCACGTGCTGCATCCGGAGAAAGTGAAGGACCCGAAGCATTTCGCACATGCTCCTTTCGTGCGATCCCCCAAATTCGCGACCGCTTAACCATGCCCAAGGTCACCATAGACGGCATCGCGATCGACGTTCCGGAGGGAACCACGATCCTGCAGGCAGCGCGCATGATCGGCGAACGCAACACTGCCGACCGTCACGTGGTGCCGCCAGCGATGTGCTACTACACCAAGCTGAAGACCAGCGGTGGTTATTGCCGCACCTGCATCGTGAAGGTGAGCAAGGCAAGTGAGAAGGACCCGCGACCCATGCCGAAGCCTGTTGCCAGTTGTCGCACTGCCGTGATGGACGGCATGGTAGTGGAGAACACCACGAGCCCGGAACTGTTGGAAGCGCGCAAAGGGGTGGTGGAGTTCCTGCTGATCAACCACCCGTTGGATTGCCCGATCTGCGACCAGGCCGGTGAATGTCACCTGCAGGACCTGAGCTACGAGAACGGCGCCGTGACCAGTCGCTACGAATTCGAACGGCGCACCTTCGACCCGATCGACATCGGCGAAACGATCAAGCTGCACATGACGCGCTGCATCTTGTGCTACCGTTGTGTGAAGGTGGCCGAACAGATAACCGATGGACGCGTGCATGGTGTGATCAACCGCGGCGATGTGAGCGAGATCAGCACGTACATCAGCAATGCGATCGAGAACGACTTCAGCGGGAACATGATCGACGTTTGCCCGGTGGGTGCGTTGACCGATCGCACATTCCGATTCGCAAGCCGGGTATGGTTCACCAATCCCGTGGATGCGCACCGCGACTGCGACAAGTGCTCCGGTAAGACGGTGCTCTGGCTCAAAGGCAAGGAAGTGCTGCGCGTCACAGGTCGCAAGGATCAATGGGGCGAGGTGGAGGACTTCATCTGCAACACCTGTCGGTTCGATAAGAAGGACCTGAAACATTGGAGCGTGGAGGGCCCGCGGAAGATCGATCGCCACAGCGTGATCGGACAGGGCCACTACCTGCTTCAACGGAAGCAACAACTGCTGAACTCTCCTGCGCCTAACGTGCCGGAGATCGCGAAGCGCAAAGAGCTGAAGGACCGATGATGATCACCGCGACCTTCCTGCTGGTGCTCTTCGTGGTGACCCTGACGGTAGCTGCGTACTCAACGTATGGAGAACGGAAAGTAGCCGCCTTTCTTCAGGACCGCATTGGGCCGAACCGTGCGGGACCGTTCGGTTTGTTGCAGCCCTTGGCCGACGGTGCGAAGATGTTCATGAAGGAGGACTTCGTGCCAGCGACGGCGAACCGCAAGCTCTTCTTCATGGGTCCGGCGATCGCCATGATCACCGCGTTGCTCACCGGGGTAGTGATCCCTTGGGGCGGAACGCTGACGATAGGCGAGCACACCTTCGACCTTCAAGGCACCGATCCGGAGATCGGCATCCTCTACGTCTTCGCCATGGTCAGCATCGGTGTGTACGGCATCATGCTCGGTGGGTGGGCCAGCAACAACAAGTTCGCGTTGCTGGGGGCGATCCGGGCAGCGAGCCAGATGGTAAGCTACGAACTGGCCATGGGCTTGAGCATCGTGGGCTTGGTGATGATGACGGGCACGTTGAGCCTAAGCGGCATCGTGGAATACCAAGCTGCACACGGCTGGGGTATCATTCAACAGCCTTTGGGCTTCCTCATCTTCATCGTCTGCGCTTTCGCGGAATGCAATCGTGCACCGTTCGACATGCCCGAATGCGAGACCGAACTGGTCGGTGGTTACCACACGGAGTTCAGCAGCATGAAGCTCGGCTTCTACCTCTTCGCGGAGTACATCAATATGTTCATGAGCAGCGCGGTGATCGCCACTTTGTACTTCGGAGGCTACCACGTTCCCGGATTGGCTTCGCTCGGCTTGGATCCCAACCTCGTGACCATCATCGGCGTTGCTGCCATGTTCGCGAAGACCTTCTTCTTCATCTTCTTCTTCATGTGGGTGCGGTGGTCCATTCCACGTTTCCGGTTCGACCAACTGATGAACCTCGGATGGAAACGCCTGATCCCCTTGGCGATCCTGAACATCGTGGTCACGGGCGGCCTGTATTACATCATCAACGGTTTCTGAGATGGCAACCGCGATGCAACCCCTGACCGACCGCTCCCGCGTGGTGAGCAACAAGAAGATGACGCTGATGGAGCGCATCTATCTGCCAGCGATCATCGGCGGACTCTTCATCACCATCAAGCACTTCTTCCGGACCAAGCGACCAACGATCCAGTACCCGGAGCGGAAGCGTCCGATAGCACCGATCTACCGTGGGCAACATGTGCTGAAGCGTGATGACCAAGGCCGGGAGCGCTGCACGTCGTGTGGTCTGTGTGCCGTTGCGTGTCCGGCGGAAGCGATCACCATGACATCCGGGGAACGCAGACCTGGCGAGGAGAACTTGTACCGTGAGGAGAAATATGCGGCGACCTACGAGATCGACATGTTGCGGTGCATCTACTGCGGTGATTGCGAGGATGCCTGTCCCAAAGAGGCCATCTTCCTCACCGATCGCATCGTGGAGAGCACCTACCTGCGCATGCCCTTCGTTTTCGGCAAGGACATTCTTGTGGAAGGCCTCGCAGCCGACCAGCGCATTGATGTGAGCAAGCGGCAAACGCCTGATGTGCTGCGTTTCAAACGGATCAAGCACCATTCGCACAACCGCTGATCGCATGCTCTACCTCTTCTATCTCATAGCAGCCATCAGTGTCATCAGCGCGCTGACCGTGGTGAGTGCGAAGAACCCGGTGAACAGCGTGATCGCTCTGATCCTCTGCTTCCTCAGCATCGCAGGGCATTATGTCCTTTTGAACGCGCAATTCTTGGCGATGGTCCACATCATCGTGTATACCGGCGCGATCATGGTGCTGTTCCTCTTCGTGATCATGTTGCTCAATCTGAATCGTGCTGCAGAACCGATGAAGACCTTGGGCACACGCGTAGCTGCTGTACTTTCAGGTGGTCTGTTCTTCCTTACGCTGCTGGCCGCTTTGCGCAATGGGATCAGCGTAACCGCCGCGAACGCCTTCGACCCTGGCGTGGGTCTGGTGCATAGCGTGGGCATGTCGTTGTTCAGTGAATTCCTCTTGCCGTTCGAGATCAGCAGCGTGCTTTTCTTGAGCGCCATGGTCGGTGTGGTGATGTTAGCGAAGAAGGAAAAGACCTGGACGCCACCCGTTCGGAACGCCTTCACCGAGAAACCGCTCACCGAGCACGAATTGGACGCGGAAGGTTGACATGGAACAAGAGGTCATCACCGCCATCCGATTGGTTCCTTTGGAGCACTACGTGATCCTGAGCTTGCTACTCTTCAGCATCGGCATTGCCGGAGTGGTGTTCCGCCGGAATACCATCATCATTCTGATGTGCTTGGAGTTGATGTTCAACAGTGTGAACCTTCTGCTCACGGCGTTCAGCGCCTACCACAGCGATCCACGGGCACAGGTCTTCGTGTTCTTCATCATGCTCGTGGCCGCTGCAGAGGTCACCGTTGGCCTGGCCATTCTGGTGATGATGAAGCGCAACGTGGATAGCGTGGATGTGAACCAACTGAACCGCTTGAAATGGTGACGGCGGATCTGCTCTTCTCGTTGGTTCCTGCATTGCCATTGGTCGGTGCCGTTCTGATCGCCTCGGCGCGTCGATACTTGAGCGGAACTGTCGCCGGAATGCTTGCCACGGCTTTGATGGTCGGTGCCTTTGTGTTGACGGCGGTCGCCTTCAGCACTTTCGACCCTTCGACCGGCGGACATACGGTGCGCGTGTTCGACTGGATCCAGATCACGGGCATGGACATCCCATTCGCTTTCCGTTACGACGCGCTCGCACTGACGATGATGTTGTTGGTCACGGGTGTCGGTTCGTTGATCCATCTCTACTCCATCGGCTACATGCACAA
Organism: uncultured Bacteroidota bacterium; assembly: GCA_902826215.1. Classification (GTDB taxonomy): domain Bacteria; phylum Bacteroidota; class Bacteroidia; order Flavobacteriales_F; family PHOS-HE28; genus PHOS-HE28. The sequence continues at coordinate 163,275 of CADEDY010000002.1, read as the reverse complement.
CGATGCGCGTGCGAGCACCTTCTTCGCACAGCTCAACCTCTTCAGCTTCGCGATGCTCCTGTTGGTGATGGGGTCGAACCTCTTGATCACCTTCATTGGCTGGGAAGGCGTCGGATTGTGCAGCTACCTGCTGATCGGATTCTGGTATAACGTACCCGACTACAACTACGCAGCACGGAAGGCCTTCGTGATGAACCGCATCGGCGATGTGGGCATGGTGCTGGCGATGGTGTTGCTCTTTCAACAGTTCGGCACACTTGAATACAGTGTGATCTTGGAGCAAGCCGATGGATTCAGCGCGAATGCGCCCATCTTGATCGCTGCCACGTTGATGCTTTTCGTGGGAGCAACAGGCAAGAGCGCACAGATCCCACTATTCACGTGGTTGCCCGATGCCATGGCCGGTCCGACACCTGTGAGTGCGTTGATCCACGCGGCGACCATGGTAACGGCTGGCATCTATTTGGTGGTCCGTTGCTCTGGCCTTTTCGAACTGGTACCCCTCACCCAAGATGTGATCCTCGTGATCGGTACAGCGACCGCGTTGCTTGCGGCGAGTATCGGTCTGTTCCAGAACGACATCAAGAAGGTGCTGGCCTATTCCACCGTGAGCCAGTTGGGGTACATGTTCGCAGCATTGGGCATGGGCGCGTACAGTGCGGCGATGTTCCATGTGATCATGCACGCGTTCTTCAAGGCTCTGCTCTTCCTCGGGGCTGGTAGTGTGATCCATGCGCTGGGCGGCGAACAGGACATCCGTAAGATGGGTGGTCTGAAAGGCTCGATCAAGATCACGTACGTCACGTTCCTCATTGGCACCTGTGCCATTGCTGGTTTGCCCTTGCTCAGTGGTTTCTTCAGCAAGGACCTGATCCTCGCCTTCGCCTACCAGCGCTCACCGGTCGTATACGCCGTATTGGTGTTCGGTGCTTTGCTCACCACCTTCTACATGTTCCGCTTGCTCTTCTTGGTGTTCTTCGGCAGCTACCGAGGCAAGGCACATCCGCATGAAAGTCCACTTTCGATGACCGTGCCCTTGATGGTCCTTGCCGCGCTCAGCGTGGTCGGTGGAGTGATCAACCTGCCACACCTCTTCGGCGGTCACGAAGCATTGAAGCACTTCTTGGCGACGGCTTCCTCCGGCATATCGAATGAGACGCTACACCTGAGCGTCACCACGGAATGGATCCTGATGGGCAGCACTGTGTTACTGGTCACTTCCACGATAGCCTATGCCTACGGTCGGTTCGCGCGCAAGGCGGAGTTGGACGGCGAACCCGAGACCATGCCGCTGTTTAAGCGGTTGCTCGCAGAGCGTTGGCGCATAGATCCATTGTACGCAGCACTGTTCGAACGACCCTTCGGTTGGATGAGCACCAAACTGCACACTGTCGGCGAATCGCGCATCATGATCCCGCTGACAAATGGTGTTGGCGGTGCGGCATTGCGCATCGGCCGCGTTGTTCGTCGCGTACAGACCGGCAACGCCAGTTTCCATTTATTGGCCATGGTGGTGGGCATCATCGCCTTCCTCTTCATCACCTTACTGAGCACCTGAGATGATCGTTGCGATCCTGTTGCTCATCCCTTTCCTAGCGGCCACCTTCATGGTCGTAGCCACACCGACCCGTCAAGCACGGGTCGTCGCACTGGCCTCCACCTTGATGACCTTGGTCTTCACGGGCTGGCTCTGCTTCGCCTATCAAGGCGATCCCGTGATCGCCGTGGATAGTGACTGGGTGCCGGCATGGGGACTGCGGTTGGTGATGGGCTACGACGGCATCGGATTGTTGATGATCCTGCTCACGGCCTTGGTCTTCCCCTTCATCATCGGTGCGGGTTTCGGGGAGCGTTTGCAGCATCCCTCCCTTGTGAACGCATTGCTTCTTTACACCCAAGCATTCCTACTCGGTGTGTTCACCGCACAGAACGCCCTGCTTTTCTACATCTTCTACGAGTTGGCCCTTTTGCCTGTGTTCTTCCTCCTGCTCTATTGGGGCGGCGAGCGCAGACGTGGCATCACCGTACGCTTCTTCATGTACACGCTGCTCGGCGGTCTTTCCTTGCTCTTCGGAATCCTCTACTGCATGGTGCAGGAAGGCGGCTTCAACGGCGACTTCAGTGCGCTTGCGGCGTTGGACCTTCCGCTGGATACGCAGATCTGGTTGTTCTGGGTGCTGTTCCTGGCCTTCGCGATCAAGCTTCCGATCTTTCCTTTCCACGGCTGGCAACCGGATACGTACAGCATGGCTCCCGTGCAGGGCACCATGGTCCTTGCGGCGGTGATGCTGAAGATGGGGCTCTACGGCATCCTGCGGTTGGTATTCCCGATCGTGCCGGAAGGTGCTGCGTATTGGCAGAACACCGTGATCATTCTCAGTCTGATCGGAGCGATCTATGGCGGGGTCATCGCTTTCCGACAATGGGACTTGAAGCGTCTGATCGCATACTCGTCGTTGAGCCATGTGGGGTTATTGTGCGCAGGTCTCTTCGCGTGGAATGGGTATGCGGTGACCGGCTCTCTGTACCAAGCCTTCGCACACGCGATCATGGTGGTAGGCCTGCTCTACCTCACCGGTGCACTTCGTGAACGGGTCGGCAGCACCGAGATGGGTGCCATGGGTGGATTGAAAGCACGGACCCCGCGCTTGGCCGCCCTGTTCTTATTGGTCATGGTGAACGCGATCGCGCTACCCTTCACGCAAGGGTTCATCGGTGAATGGCTCATGTTCGCGGGCATATGGCAACTGAACGGATGGATGGCCTTCGGTGCTGTGACCACCATCGTACTGGGTGCCATCTACATGCTCTACGCGTATCAGCGCGTGATGCTCGGCGAAGACAAGTGGCAGTTGGAGATGGACGACGCCACGTTGCGCGATCATCTGGTACTGGTCCCGCTGATAGCCGTGACCTTCATTCTCGGTGTCTATCCCGCACCCATTCTCAACTTGATCAACGGACCGGTGCAGCAGTTGATCACCGCCATACCCATGTTGCCGTGAGATGAGCGCACTGATCCTGATCTCCATCCTCGGCGTGCTGATGCTCTATGCAGGCTTGATGGCACCCCGAAAAGTCCTTGCGCCGCTGGGGATCATTGGTCTATTGGCAGCACTCTTCCTCTTGCGAAGTGGCTGGAACGTGAACACGGAGTTCTTCGGACACATGGTCCAGTTCGATGGATTCGGTTTGGTATTCAGCGAAGCGCTGATCCTCCTAACGGTGCTGCTCTTCGTTTTCGGTGTGGACTACTACGCCCGGTTGCACGAGAACGTAGCGGAACAATATGCGCTGATGCTCTTCTCCTTGGTCGGCGCCATCATGCTGACCAGCTACCAGCACTTGTTGATCCTCTTCCTGGGTATCGAGATCCTGAGCATTCCGTTGTACATCCTTGCCGGTGGTAAGCGCGATAGCTTCCGCAGTGGCGAAGCAGCGTTCAAGTATTTCGTCCAAGGCTCCTTTGCCTCCGGGTTCTTCCTTTTGGGAATTGCGCTCCTGTACGGTTCGTGCGCCTCATTCGACCTCGCGGTGATCCAGGCCTATGCCTCCGCCCCGATCCCGGGCACCGAGATGCTCTTTCTTCTCGGGTTGTTCTTCACCATTGCCGGCTTGTCGTTCAAGGTGGCTGCTGTGCCCTTCCATTTCTGGAGCCCGGATGTGTATGAAGGTTCACCCACTTTGGTGACGGCCTTCATGAGCACCGTAGTGAAGACCGCTGCCTTCGCCGCGTTCTATCGCTTGATCCAGTACATGGACCTGCCCAAGGCCTTGGACATGATGCTCGTGGTGATGACCTGGCTCACCCTCTTCCTCGGTAACATCGTTGCCTTGCGTCAGAGCCAATTCAAACGATTGATGGCCTATTCGGGGATCGCGCACACGGGCTTCCTGCTATTGGCATTCCTGGGTCGGGACCCTTTGACGCCAAGCGTACTTTTCTTCTACACGGTGACCTACTCCATCGCGACCGTGGGCTTGTTCGTGGTGCTCACACTAGCCAAGCGTGCCGCCAAAGGCGACGAGAACATCCGGATCTTCAAAGGGCTCTTCCGAAGCAGCCCATGGCTCGCCATCGTCACCATGTTGCTCTTGCTTTCGCTTGCGGGCATTCCGCTCACGGCCGGTTTCGTAGCGAAGTACAGGGTCTTCCTGATCGGTATCGAGAGCGGTTTCCTCAAGACCACGGCCTTCGCGGTACTGATGGCCTTGGTCGGCATCTACTACTACGTGATCGTCATCCGCGAAGCGTTCACGCCTCGGGATAAGGGACCACAATTGGTGGTCTCTCCGCTCAACTGGCTGGTCATTTCCTTCTGCGGCATCGCCGTGATGCTCTTGGGCTTGTTCCCAGGGCTCCTGCATCTCTGAGGTTGGACTCCTTGTCCAACGCATCGCTCCGTCGCTTCCATTCAGGTTAGCCTTGCAACAATTCAGTCCACTTCCATTTGCTGGTATTATTTTCCATGGAATATATTTGCACCATGGAACGACGATCCTTTCTCCACCGCAGCCTTCTGGGCTCGGGAGCACTCCTTGCCGGAGCGACCGGCATCAAGGCCTCTGAGGAGGCAACGCCGATCCAAAACCCCACCGACCCTGTCGGCTTCGACCACCTGCCGCCAACACCCCCGATCAGCATGAAGAACATGATCATCCACCGCGCCAACGAACGTGGTACTGCGGACCACGGATGGCTCAAGGCCAACTTCTCGTTCAGCTTCGCCAACTGGTACGACCCCACACGCATGCACTTCGGCGTGCTGCGGGTGATGAACGACGACATCATTGCCGCAGGGAAAGGATTCGGCACCCACCCGCACGACAACATGGAGATCATCACGATCCCCTTGAAGGGTGCACTGCAACACAAGGACAGCATGGGCAACACCAGCATCATCAACGCCGGCGATGTTCAGGTGATGAGCGCTGGCACAGGCATCCAGCACAGTGAGTTCAACCCATACAACGACAAGGACGCGAACACACTGCAGATATGGCTGTTCCCGCGTGAGCGCCAAGTGACTCCCCGGTACCAGCAGATGACCTTGGACCCGAAGGAACGCGAGAACCGCTTCCAACAAGTACTCTCGCCGAACCCGGAGGATGCGGGCGTTTGGATCCACCAGGATGCCTGGTTCCACATCGGAACCTTCGATGCGAACAAAGCAGTGAGCTACGACGTGAAGCGCAAAGGCAACGGGGTGTACGCGTTCCTGATCGAAGGAAGCGCTACCATCAACGGACAAGAACTCGGTAAGCGCGATGCGATCGGCGTCTGGGACACCGAACGCATGGACATCGAGATCGGCCCGAACGGTGCCGAGATCCTGTTGCAGGATGTACCGATGCAACTTGCTTGATAGAACACCATCCATCGGCGGCGCGCGCCAGCAAAGAACACCACAAGACCATGGGAAGAGAAGCAACTGTACTGACCAAATGGACCATCGACCCGGTCCACAGTGAGATCCAATTCAAAGTGAAACACCTGATGATCACTACGGTCACGGGTAGTTTCCAAAAGTTCGGCGCCGACATCGAGGCACCGGGAGACGACCTGAGCAAAGCCAAGGTCGAGTTCTGGGCCGAAGCCTCGAGTGTGTCCACAGGCAATGAACAGCGCGACGCACACCTGAAGAGCCCCGAGTTCTTCGATGTGGAAAAGCACCCGCGCATCACCTTCGTTGCAAAAGGAACCAAGGCCGTGGATCACGATGGTAGTTGGGACCTGGTCGGTGACCTCACCATCAATGGCCTCACCAAACCGATCGTTCTTGGCGTGGAATGGGGTGGTGTCATGAAAGACCCTTGGGGCAATACCAAGGCAGGTTTCACCATCAGCGGGAAGATCAACCGTAAAGAATGGCACCTGAACTGGAATGCACCTCTAGAGGCCGGCGGGGTTCTGGTGAGCGATGAGGTACGCATCAGCTGCGAAGTGCAGGTGAGCAAGCAAGGCTAGGTCCTGCTCGGCCGTCATCAGAAGCCCCGGTTCGTCCGGGGCTTCTGCATTGGAATGGCCCGTGTGATGATCATCACACTCACCCAGTGGCCGCTGCCACACCTTCGTATTCCTCAACAACCTTTCCATGGCCCGAACACACTACGACGTCCTTATCATCGGTGGCGGAACCGCTGGCATCATGACGGCCGCGCAGCTGAAGCGCAAGAAGAACACCTTGACCATCGGCTTGGTGGAGCCCAGTAAGGAACACTGGTACCAGCCTGCTTGGACCCTTGTGGGTGCGGACACGTTCGCCATGGCCGATACCAAACGGGCAGAACAGGACCAGATACCCCAAGGCGTGGATTGGATCCAGGACTTCGCCACCACGTTCGAGCCCGAAGCAAATGCAGTGAACACCAGGTCGGGCCAACGGTACACATACGACCACCTAATCGTCTGTCCCGGCATCAAACTGGACATCGATGCGCTACCCGGCTTGCGCGAAGCCCTTGCAACGGACTTCGTCTGCAGCAACTACATCGACCCCGAAAAGACGTTGCGCGTGTTGAAGGCCTTCAAGGGCGGTAATGCCGTATTCACCCAACCCAGCACACCGATCAAGTGCGGGGGAGCACCCCAGAAGGCCGCCTACCTCTCCGACGACCTCTTGCGGAAAACAGGGGTACGCAAAAAGACCAACCTGGTCTTCGCCACGCCGGGGTCGGTCATCTTCGGGGTCAAGGAATTCGTTCCTGCGCTGATGGATGTGATCCACAAGAAGGGCATCATTCTCAAGACCTTTTACAACCCGGTGAAGATCGATCCGGTGAAAAAGGAGATCCATTTCAAATGGAGCAAACCGGGTGACAATGCCTGTGTGATCAACGAAGACCAAGGCCTGAAAGAGAAAGTGGAGGGGGAAAGCACCATCGTGATGCCTTACGACATGCTTCATTTAGCACCTCCACAAAGCGCACCCGACTTCATCAAGGCGTCACCATTGGCCTACGCGGAAGGACCGAGCAAGGGTTGGCTGGAAGTGGACATCAATACACTGCAGCACAAACGTTACCCGAATATCTTCGGCTTGGGTGATACAGCAGCGCTTCCCACCGCGAAGACCGGGGCAGCCATTCGAAAGCAAGCCCCTGTCGTGGTCGGCAACATCCTGCAGCGGATCAAAGATGGCGCTCTATCGAAGGAACAATACGGAGGTTACAGCAGTTGTCCATTGGTGACAGGCTATGGCAAGATGTTGTTGGCCGAGTTCAAGTATGACAACGTTCGTGATACCGACCCCTTGCTCGGGAAGCTGTTCGACACGACCAAGCCGCTTTGGAGCATGTGGCTCCTGAAGAAGTACGGTCTGCCCTGGCTGTATTGGAACCGGATGATGAAGGGGTTGATGTGACCCATGGCCGGGCGGTGAAGGCGTAACCCCGGGGCCGCGCTGATCGTTCAAATGCGCCGACGTGGCGTTACTTTGGCCGCGCACGGTGCCGGTCCATGCTCTTCAACAGCGTTCCCTTTCTTCTACTTCTACTACCGACGTTGTTGTTGTACTACGTGCCGTTCATGCACCGCTTCCAGCTGCATGTGATCATCGTATCGAGCTTCATCTTCTATGCCTACAACATGCCGTGGTTGCTGTTGTTGCTCATCGTTTCACTGGGCATCAACGTCGTGGCAAGCCATGCGGTCGTATTCGGCAAAGCGGAGCATCGAAAGGGATATGCGACCCTCGGCGTGGTCCTGAACCTCGCAGTCCTGATCATCTTTAAGTACAGCCCCCTCATCGGTCGGTCCTTCTTCCAAGGAAGCAGTGTCGGCGAGTTCCTGGTAGCGATCCCCCTTCCGGTCGGTATTTCCTTCTTCACGTTCCAAGGCATCAGCTTGGTCGTTGATGCGTACCGGGGCAAAGAGGTGCCGGACTATTCCTCGATCGTCGCTAAGGGGCTGTGGGAACACACCTTGCGCATCAGTACTTTCATCGCCTTCTTCGCACAGCTCGTTGCTGGGCCGGTGGTCAAGGCACATGAATTCCTTCCACAGATCCGCACCAAATACTTCCGCGACATCGCGTGGAACAGTGCCTTCGCGTCGCTCGTCGTCGGTTACTTCCTGAAAATGGTCGTGGCGGACAACCTCAAGGATCAGACCTTCTGGATCACCTTCCCCTATTTCAAGGACATGCACAGCGTGACCTTGCTGGTGCTTTTGTTCGGATACTCCATGCAGATCTTCGCTGATTTCGCTGGCTACTCGCTCATCGCCATCGGACTAGCGCGCTTGTTCGGGTATGTCTTGATGGACAACTTCAACTTCCCATACATCTCCACCACCTTCTCCGAGTTCTGGCGGCGCTGGCACATCTCACTGTCCTCGTTCCTGCGGGAATACCTGTACATCCCGCTTGGTGGCAACCGCATGGGCGGCTTCTACACCTACAAGAACTTGATGATCACCATGGTACTGGGCGGTCTTTGGCACGGGGCCGCATGGAGCTATGCGGTGTGGGGGTTCTTCCACGGACTGGTCCTCGCCTTGGAGCGACTGACCAAGGACCTTGGCTGGTCCACCAAGAACAAGCTGCCGCGCTTCGTGCACATGCTCTTCATCTTCACCGGCGTGACCTTTGCTTGGCTGTTGTTCAAGTTACCCGAGTTCGACCATGTCATCGTGTACATGCAGATGCTCTTCCAGAACACGCACATCGCTAACCTGCAACCCATCATCCTCTTCTTCACCCTGTTGTTCTCCTTGCCTGTGGTGGTGTACCACTTGACCTATCTGTGGATGAAGCAACCACGACCCATCATGGAACGGATCAAGCCGGTTGCATATGGCATCATGCTCTTTCTGATCTTGGTGAACTCCGGTGGCGGAGCGTCCTTCATCTACTTCCAGTTCTGATCGGGAGCCATGATACGTCGATCGTTCATCGTCTTCCTCGTCCTTGTTGCAGGCTACGTGCTCTTCGTTCGCTTTGTGAAGGTGGGTCGCGATACATCGCAACATCAGGCCAGCGGCAACCGCATCAAGGCGGAGCAATTCGTTTTCGGGCCGGACCAACCCGATGCGACGGTGATCGTCGGTTCATCACTCGCCTTTCGGATCGTCCTCGACAGCCTTCCACCCGGAACAAGCAACCTGGGTTTCGGAGGCCTGAGCATCTACGACGGCCTTGAACTCATCCGACGTTCGGGGAAGCACCCCGCACGTGTACTGATCGAGACCAACATGCTCTTCAAGGAACCGGACCGCGCGTTCCTGGATGCGTTGTTCGAGCCGGGCTTGTATGAGCTTCGGCGCGAAGTTCCCATCCTCCGGGAAGAGAACCAACCCACCGGTGTGCTCGTCGGATGGCTGAAGGAGCGCATGCGATCGGCACCAGAAACTTCGACCAATGCGGCTGATAGCATGGAAATGAGCCAGAACCTGTTCGATACGAACATGGCCAGCTTCGCCCAGGTCCCTGCGGACAGTGTGCAACAGCGGTTCATTGATCGTTTGACAGAGAACGTAGCAGCATTGGAGGAAAAAGGCATCAAGGTCATCTTCATGGAGGTCCCGGTCTCTCCCGAGATCACGAAGAGCCCGTTGGCCATTCGCAGTCGCGAACTCATCGAGGAACGCTTTCCCGATCATCCTTTCTTGCGCACCGATCCGCAGTTGACGTGGCGCACAGCGGATGGATTGCACCTGCAACCCGCTAACGCCGAGCGGTACAGCGGGTGGCTGGCAGCTGCACTTCGCGGGCAATAGTGGTCTTGTTCAAAGTTCCCAAGCGGTGGCGAAGGCTACCTTCACCGCTGCATGAAGAAGATCAACGACACCACGATCGCCTTGCTGATCGATGGCGATAACGCCGCCCCGAAACGCTTGGCCCCCATCCTCGAAGAGGTGAGCAAGCAGGGCACCATCACCATTCGTCGGATCTACGGGGACTGGACCACCACCGGCATGAGCGGATGGAAGGACCTGTTGAACAGCAACGCCATCCAGCCGGTGCAACAGTTCGCCTACACAAAGGGCAAGAACAGCACCGACAGCGCACTGATCATCGATGCAATGGACATTCTGCATGGCGAATTGGTCGACGCCTTCTGCATCGTTAGCAGTGATAGTGATTACACCCGATTGGCCACACGGCTGCGCGAAAGCGGATTGTTCGTGATGGGCGTAGGTGAGCAGAAGACCCCCGACTCCTTCGTGAAAGCCTGCGAGCGGTTCATCTACGTGGAGAATCTGGATGTGCAGGAAGAGCCAAGGGATACGAAGCCTCGCAGCACCGGCTCGCGAAAAGCGGCGGCCCAAAGCCTTTCCTCGAATGCAGCCTTGATGCGCAAACTGCGAAAGGCCTTCAACGTGGCAAAAGGCGAAGAGGAGGAGGCATCATTGAGCTTGATCGGTCAAGCGCTGCGTCGGTTGGATCCAGGGTTCGATCCGCGTAGCTATGGCCATGCCTCGTTGTCATCGCTGGTTAGCGCCTTGAAGGACCAACTCGAAACGCGCCGCGAGGAAAAGGGAAATATGGTGATGGTCCGTTTCAAGGGCTGAGGCTACGCTACACATTTCCTACATACGATCGTTCGCATGCGGCGATGATCGTCGCATCGGAACACGCCATCGAATGACGATCTTCGGACCTGAATGAACGCGTACACCCTTCTGATCATACTCAGTGCGCTGGTCATTTTCAGCTATCTGTTCGACCTGTTCGCGAAGCGCACGCAGCTTCCTGCTGTGATCCTTTTGATGGGCTTGGGTGTGGCTTTGCGATTCGCGATCGACTATGCGGGTATCAATCGACCTGGCATCGTGAACATACTTCCTGCGCTGGGAAATGTCGGTTTGATCATGATCGTTTTCGAAGGGGGGTTGGACCTGGCCTATGACCGATCGAAGAACATCCTGATCAAGAAAGCGTTCGTCGCAGCACTTGGTCTCTTGGTCATTACCGCGGCTGCGATCGCTGGTCTACTGCATTGGTATACCGGTTCACCTTGGTTGAATTGCGTGGCCAATGCGATACCGTTGAGCGTGATCAGTTCCGCCGTGGCGATCCCGTCCGTAGCCCACATCGCCGGCAAAACGCGTGAATTCGTCATCTATGAGTCGTCGTTCTCCGACATCCTTGGGATCGTCCTGTTCAATTTCGTGGTCTCCAACGATTCTTTCGGCGTGCAGGCCTTCGGTCACTTGGCTTTCGAAATTGCCGCCGTGATGGTTCTGAGCGCGGTGTTCTGCATGGTGCTCTTGTGGTTGCTGGGTCGCATCACACACTCCGTGAAGTTCTTCCTGATCATGGCGATCCTTGTACTCGTGTACGCCGTGGGGAAGCAATTCCACCTATCCACATTGGTCGTGGTCCTTGGCTTCGGCCTGTTCCTCGCCAACGCCAAGTTGATCCCGTTCCGGTGGTTCCAAGAGCGCTTCCTCTACGGGCAATTCGATCGCGACATGGAGCAGATGCACCAACTGTCACGGGAGAGCGCCTTCTTGCTGCGCACGTTCTTTTTCGTACTGTTCGGCTATACGATCGTGCCCCACGAACTCCAGAACTGGGTCATGCTGCAGTTGGCGGGAGCGATGCTGATCATTACCCTGGCCATCCGAGCGATCGTCCTCAAGTTCGCCTTGCGCATGGACGTTCGCCCATTGACATACATAACGCCGCGCGGCTTGATCAGCATCCTGTTGTACCTGAGCCTTCCCGAGAAGTTCCAGATACCGGAAGTTGGAACCGGACTTCTGTTCGCTATGGTGCTCGGCACGTGTACTGTTATGGCGGTCGGCCTCATGGGAGCGAAGCGCGATGAACCCAAGGTCGATGACGTTCCGCTCCCGGGATAGGGTGCGCAAAGGGTTCGCCCTGATCCCAGCAGATCGATGAATGCCATTCCTTTCGTAGAAGGTCTATGCATCGGACTCGCCACCACCCTGTTGATAGGACCGGTGTTCTTCACTCTTCTTCGGGCATCGTTGGGACATGGCATGCGCGGTGGAGTTTCAGTTGCTCTTGGCATCATCCTATCGGACATCGCGGTGGTCGGGATCTGCACGGCTGGTCTCTCGGATCAGCTTGAGCGGCATATCAGTGGACCATGGATGGGATCGATCGCCGGGGTCCTTCTTGGCATGCTAGGCGTTTACTACGTCGCGAAACCTCAGTACAACATGGAGCGGGAACAAAAGCTGGATCATCGAGGAGCCATGGGCCTATTCGTCACTGGCTTCCTGGTCAATTTCTTGAACCCTTTCGTATTCGCTATTTGGATCAGCCTATCGTTCCATGCTGGCAATACGTACGGTCACGGCCTCGGCCAGTGGATGCTTCTTGCCGGTGCACTGGTCGGCATTCTTGTGACCGATCTGGCAAAGGCCTTCTACGCGCCCCGACTGCGTCGACTGCTCACCACAGCAATGCTGAAGAAGCTGCACATAGGCATCGGCATCGTCTTGCTGGTTTTCAGCATTCGCATGTTCCTTCTGGCGATCGGAGATGGGATGTGAGGTTGAGGGCGACGGCTACATTTGATCAAAATCAAACCACCATGGAGATCAATTGGCTCGTGCAGATCATTGCAGCATTGATACCGATGCTCGTCGGTTTCATCTGGTACAACCCGAAGGTCTTCGGCAACGCTTGGATGAAGGCCACGGGGTTGACGGAAGAGCGTTTGAAGACCGGGAACATGCCCCTGATCTTCGGACTGAGCTTTGTGCTTGCGATCGTCCTGTCATTCACGTACAAGGTCCTCGGTGATCATCATGCTTCATTCCAAGCCTTCTTCCGGCCCGTTGCCGAACACGGCCTTGGCGTTGACGACTCAACCCCCTTCGGCATGGAACTGAAGAGCTTGATCGACGGCTACGGTGCACGTTTCCATAGTTGGAGCCATGGCTTGGCACATAGCCTCATCATCTCCATTCTTGTGTTGCTTCCTGTCATGGGAACCGGTGCTTTGTTCGAGCGGAAGTCCTTCACATACTTCCTATTGAACTGGGGCTACTGGGTCGTCACCATCGCACTGATGTACATGGTGCTGGCACACTTCGGCTAGGTCCCTCGAACACTGGATCGGACCTCAGCTCTTGCCCTTCAAACGGGTCCAGAGTTCGGCCAGTATCGTGCTGAACTGCTCTCCGTTCGGCGCACGAGGTGGCAGCAATTTGACGTCCAGTTCAGTCCCGTTGGGGATCAACTGATAGGAATAGACGAAGGGTTTGTCCACGGACGGCTCACCCATCTGACCGAATCGGAGATCACAGAACACGAGCGTGTCGTTACGCAGTTGGATCACATAATTGTCATCCGACAGGCGGATCAAGCGCTGCACCTTTTCATGGTCGGCCCATGGACCAAGTAGCTGATGGTTCTTGGGGATGCCCACGAGTTCGACTTCCGGCCGGGTATCGAAAAGCGAGTAGTACCCTAGGTCGTAGTGGTCCCCTGCATTCACGTTGGTGTTCCACAGGATGGAATTGAACGGAGTAGGTCGCGTGGAGATCCCGGTGTAGGCAATTCCTTGGCGCTCCACCGAAGCCCGGATTTGTCTGTGCGCACTGAACTTGAACACGAGTGTGAGAGCCATGTATGCTGTGCTCAGCACCAAGCCGAGTCCATTGATCCAACGTCGACGGGGATCCGTGCGCTTGAAGAACATCGCCACGGCCACACAGATGAGGAATGGAACGGTGTACAGTGGATCCACCACGAAGACATTGTTGTAAGCCACCTTCAGTGGCAATGGCCAGAACAGTTGAGTCCCCCAGGTGGTATGGCAGTCGAGCAAGGGGTGCGTGACCAAGCTCCACCAGAACAACCAGCTCCACTCCTTTGCAGAAGCCGGGTCGCGGCCCTTCACTTTCCACAACACAAGTCCAATGATCGCGAAAGCGATAATGACGACCATGGACTTCCCTGCGAAACTGTCCGCTCCAAAGAAGAACACCGCCATAACGAGCCCAATGAACACGCTCAACAAGGAAGCTTGGTTGCTCTTGATCCAGCGCCCCAATAGCGGCGCCATCACCGCACTGAACAGGATGGAATGCGTGATGCCTCGATGCAGTTCGTTCGCTCGCAGGTCATCGAAGAAAGAGCGGTTCAGCACATCCAGATCAGGGATGGTTCCCGCAATGGCGCCCCAAAGAATGGCCTTGTTCCCGACCTTCCTGCCTAGCACGAGTTCACCAACTGCCGCACCCAATACGATCTGCGTTAGCGAATCCATTCAAGCCATTTCCTTCTTGAACGGTGAGCGCTGCTCGAAGGCGACCGGCCGCAACTTCCGCAGGAACGGCCCTACCAGTTTGTTGGCCAACACATTCCGGTGCTTTACATAGAAGCGCATATCCACGGGAACCGCACCGAGGTTGCTCTTTGCTTGTTCCGCCGTGCGACCGAAGATGATCCTGCGCATTCCCTTCTCAATGGCGCACTCCATCAGATCCACGAGCATGCGCTGGTAGATCCCGTGTTGTTCGTTCAACGCGTAGTCGATACCCACGTACTGCACATCCAACGTATCCCCAAGAACGAAAGCCGATGTAAAGCCCACGAGCTTTCCATCGAGGTGGAAGCCACGGAAGCACAGCGACCCTTGCCATTGCTCCTTCCAAGCCGAGTACACGCTGGTCCTCATTCGCCCGAACGTGAACGGAGACCGTTCCAGGACCTGATCGAAAAGCGCCTGCAGCATCGGTGTTGCCGACCGGATCTCCTTTGTGGAAAGCGACCGCACCTCCAACGCTTCGGCGCGCTTCAGTATCGAACGGATCCGCGTTCGGGATTTGGCGTTGAGCGCTTCCGTGTAACCGTCCAGATCCTTCCATCCGGGAGAAAGATGCATGACCATGTTCGGCTCCATGGTAAGTGGCGCGAACGCCTTCCCCTCAAGTGCCGAAGCGGCCGAGTACTCGTCCGGCCAAATATCCTTCACGATCAAAACACTCGCCTTCGACGTGAAATAACAGCCCTTGTCCAGCCGCCGCATGGTATCCGCGACGATGGATAGACGTTGCTCATCGCTCACTCCGGGTTTGAAATATGATCCGTGATCCCCGCAATGGAAAACGTTGCCGTTCACCAAGCAACGCACCTTCATCTCCTTGGCGATACGACCGCCGATCCCTTTCCCGAGTTTCTGCACACCAGCACGATAGGCGCTGCCATTGTCCACCAGGTCCGCCACTTGGAAATAGGCGATGCCCATGGGCTGGTTCTGTTCGCAGTAGTAGATCGCGTAATGGAAGTCCATGGCGCCGCGCATGGCATCCTCCAACGCGAGCAGGTGATCGTACTTCAAATAGGGCGAGGCGCCTTTGGCCACATGCATCCAATCCTCGCGGTGGATCATGTGTATGGAATCATGGAGGCTGAGCCGTATGGCCGGCGATCCCTGGGAACTGTTGGTCATGAAGCGGGAAGGAAGATCCCTGAGTTGCAGCGAAGGACGCCGAAATTAGCACTCCGGCAAGTGCGTCGACCAAGGCATGGAAAGGAACATCCGGATGGTATCTTCAACCACTGGCACAGGCCATGATCCTGAATACGGCGTCCCACTATGAAGAAGCAACCCGGATCGGATCCTGAATTCCACCACAGGAATGAGCGGATCGAGAAGCTACAAAGCATCGTCCGCGAGACGATCCAAGAACAGGAGTTGATCCTGAACAACCTCGCGAATCCGCCGCGCGAGGAGATCACGCGCGGGCAAAGGCTAGCGGACAAGGTGGCGGCGTTCGGCGGCAGTTGGGCATTCATCATCGCCTTCTTCGCAGTACTGGCCGTTTGGATATCCTACAACTCCACGGCACCGAAAGGAAACGAGTTCGATCCGTATCCGTTCATCCTCATGAACCTTATCTTATCGTGCATCGCAGCACTGCAGGCTCCCGTGATCATGATGAGCCAGAACAGGCAAGAGGAGAAGGATCGAAAGCGCAGTGAGAACGACTACCTCATCAACCTGAAGGCCGAGTTGGAGTTACGGAGCCTGCATCAGAAAATGGATCTCTTGATCCAGGAAGAGATACGGTCGCTCTCTGAAGCGCAAGAGAACCAATCCAAGACCATGAATGCGATGGACCATAAATTGGACCGCTTGCTGAAAGCATCCGGCCAACATGGTTGACGGCCACCGATCATCGTACTCTTGTTCCAGCGCGACGTATTGACATGTCACATCCCACCAAGAAGTTAGGCACGCTCAGCGCCACCGCGATCTGCGGCAACGACATCACCAGCAGTTGCCTGTATGTGAGCGCGCTGACGATCGGCTATGCCGGTGCGTGGGCCTTCGTGGCACTGGCCATGGTCGCAGGTGTGCTCTTTCTTTTCCGGAAGATCTACGGCGAAGTGGTCGGTGCCCTTCCCTTGAACGGAGGTGCTTACAACGTGCTGCTGAACACCACGAACAAGACGAATGCCAGCATCGCCGCGTGCCTGACGATCCTTAGCTACATGGCGACCGCTGTGATCAGTGCGAGCGAGGCCATGCACTACCTGCACGCGTTGGTGCCAGCCACCCCGGTCATCATCGCGACACTTGTTGTGCTCACGATCTTCCTATTGCTCAATATCGCTGGGATCAGTGAATCGGCTGTTGTGGCCGTGGTCATTTTCGTCATCCACTTGGCTTCGATGGCGTTATTGATCCTCGCCGGTGGATTCTATGTGATCACGCATGGCGTCTCCATCGCAGCCCTGAACTTCGAGGCACCCTTACCCTCCGGAGGCATAGCGGCATCGCTGTTCTTCGGTTTCTCCGTGGCCATGCTCGGCGTCAGCGGCTTCGAGAGTTCGGCCAACTTCGTGGAGGAGCAGGACAAGGGGGTTTTCCCGAAGACCTTACGCAACATGTGGCTCGCGGTCACCACCATCAATCCGCTGATGGCCTTGGTGGCGATAGCCGTTCTGCCTTTGGCCACGGTCGGGGAGCACAAGGAAGCGTTGCTCAGCTTCATGGGCTTGGAAGTTGGTGGTGCCTGGTTGAGCACCGTGATCTCCGTGGATGCGGTGCTCGTACTCTGTGGTGCCGTGCTCACCAGCTTCGTAGGTGTGAGCGGATTGATGAAACGCATGACCTTGGATCGCGTGCTGCCGCAATTCCTGTTGAAGGAAACAGCCCGTGGCAGTTCACCTCGGATCCTTATCCTGTTCTACGGCCTATGCGTCTCCGTGCTGTTGATCACCGCGGGCGACATCGGCGCATTGGCCGGTGTGTACACCATTTCCTTCCTGATCGTAATGGCCTACTTCGCCTTTGGGAATTTCCTCTTGAAGATCAAACGTGCACGGCTTCCGCGGCCGGAAAGTGCAGAACCCTTTGTGGTCGCATTGGCCCTACTGCTGGTGATCACGGCCTTGTATGGAAACGTGCGTCTGCAGCCGGATCTATTGGTCGTCTTCCTTCAGTACTTCGTGCCGGCCGTCCTTATCATACAGGTCTTCCTGAAGCGGAACGTGATCCTGGAATACCTCGCGGTGGTGGTCACCAGTTTCCTGAAAAGCGTCGACGAACTGGCTCGCTTCACGAGGTTGCGATTGAACCGCACGATACGCTCGCTCACGCAGCAGGAATTCGTGTATTTCACCAAAGGGGACGGTATTGCTGCGCTGAACAAAGTGATGATGTACGTGGAGGAGAACGAGATCACCAAGCGATTGAAGATCGTGACCGTGAAGAAGACGGGCGATGTTACACCAGCGGAGTTCCTCAATGATGTCAAGGTCCTGGATCGTGCCTACCCGGATATCTCCATCGAGTTCATCGAGATCGAGGGAACCTTCGGTCCGTCGCTGGTCCAACACCTCAGTCAGCAATGGAACATCCCCACGAACTTCATGTTCATCGGGTCGCCGGGGGATAAGTTCCCGTATCGCGTAGCTGAACTTGGAGGTGTGCGACTGATCATTTGAGCCAAGCCCAAGCCGACAAGGTCAGAGGCTAGGCTGCGCATAGCGCCCGACCTGAGCTTGGTGGCTCTCCGTATCTTTGCGGCCCTTTCGAAAGCCCTGATGTCCAAGCAATTCAAGCAATACGACGAACTCGACCTGCCCAAGGTCGCCGAAGAGGTCCTGAAGCAATGGGACGCCGAGGACACCTTCGGCCAAAGCCTCGAGCTACGCCAGAACGCGCCGCCTTTCGTGTTCTACGAAGGCCCCCCGAGCGCGAATGGTCTGCCGGGTATCCACCATGTGATGGCGCGTGCGATCAAGGACATCTTCTGCCGTTATCAAACCCAAAAGGGCAAGCTCGTGCATCGCAAGGCCGGTTGGGATACGCATGGCCTGCCGATCGAATTGGGCGTCGAGAAGGAGCTTGGTATCACCAAGGAGGACATCGGCAAGATGATCAGTATCGAAGACTACAACGTTGCGTGCAAGAAGGCCGTGATGCGTTATACCGATGTGTGGAACGACATGACGCGTCGCATCGGTTTCTGGCTGGATCTGGAGCATCCGTATGTCACCTACCACACCAAGTACATCGAGAGCGTCTGGCACCTGCTGAAGCAACTCTACGACCAGGACCTGCTGTACAAGGGCTACACCATCCAACCCTATTCACCCGCAGCGGGCACAGGCCTTTCATCGCATGAGCTGAACCAGCCCGGCACGTACAAGAATGTGAAGGACACCAGTGCGGTGGCCATGTTCAAGGTCAAGATGGACGATGCTAGTGAGTTTCTATTCAAGGATGCTTTCGGTGATGTGTTCATCCTTGCTTGGACCACCACTCCTTGGACGCTTCCGAGCAACACTGCACTCACCGTCGGACCGAAGTTGGAGTATGTGCGCATCAAGAGCTTCAACCCGTACACGCACGAGCCCCAGACCATGGTGCTCGCAAAGTCTCGCGTCGCTGCCTATTTCACCGACAAGCATTTCGTGGATGTTGGTGCATGGAATGAAGCTGCCATCGCTTATGAAAAGAGCGGAAAGAACATTCCCTGGACCATGGACCAGGAGTTCTACGGTCACCAATTGGAGGACATGCGTTACGAGCAGCTGCTACCCTACGGAACCCCGGATGGAGGCGATGCTTTCAAGGTGATCGGTGGCGATTTCGTGACCACGGAAGATGGTACCGGCGTAGTACACACAGCGCCCAGTTTCGGAGCGGATGATATGCGCGTCGCCAAACAGCACGGCATCGGGTCCCTCACACTCGTTGATCTGCAAGGTCGTTTCACCAAGGAAATGGGCGAGTTCGCGGGCAAATACGTGAAGAACGAATACTACCCTGCTGACACGGCACCAGAGAAGAGCGTGGACGTGGAACTCAGCATTGTGCTGAAGGAGATGGGCCGTGCATTCAAAGTGGAGAAGTACGAACACAACTACCCGCACTGTTGGCGCACCGACAAGCCGATCCTGTATTACCCGCTGGACAGTTGGTTCGTGCGCACCACGGCGAAGAAGGACCGCTTGATCGCATTGAACAAGACCATCAACTGGAAACCCGAGAGCACCGGCACCGGACGCTTCGGCAATTGGTTGGAGAATCTGCAGGACTGGAACCTCTCACGGAGTCGGTACTGGGGCATCCCGTTGCCGATCTGGCGCACCGAGGACCACGATGAAGAGCTGTGCATCGGCTCGTTGAAACAGCTGAAGGACGAGATCGCGAAGAGCGTGAAGGCCGGCGTAATGAAGGCCGACCCGCTCGCAGCTTTCGATCCTGCGGACATGAGCGACGCCAACTACGAAAAGGTGGATCTGCACCGCCCCTATGCGGACAACATCGTGCTCGTTTCACCAAGTGGCAAGCCGATGACGCGGGAGACCGACCTGATCGACGTGTGGTTCGACAGCGGTTCCATGCCCTACGCGCAGCTCCACTATCCCTTCGAGAACAAGGATTCGCTGAGCGAGAAATTCCCGGCGGAATTCATCGCCGAAGGAGTGGATCAAACACGCGGTTGGTTCTACACGTTGCACGCGATCAGCACGCTGGTCTTCGATCAGGTCGCGTACAAAGCCGTGGTGAGCAACGGCCTCGTATTGGACAAGTTGGGCCAGAAGATGAGCAAGCGCCTGGGCAACGCGGTGGACCCGTTCAAAACGCTGGACGAGTACGGTGCCGATGCGGTGCGCTGGTACATGATCAGCAATGCTTCCCCTTGGGACAACTTGAAGTTCGATGCCGAAGGCATCACCGAGGTGCAGCGCAAATTCTTCCGTGCGTTCTTCAACACCTACAGCTTCTTCGCGCTCTACGCCAACATCGACCGGCCCAACCTGAGCGTCGATGCCAGCGTTGCACGCACGGAATCCGATCGGTGGATCCTGTCGCGTCTCAACTCCTTGATCAAACTCGCTGACACGAACTACACCGACTACGAGCCAACGATCGCCGCGCGTGCCATCCAGGACTTCGTGGTAGAGGATCTGAGCAACTGGTACGTTCGCTTGAACCGTCGCCGCTTCTGGAAAGGAGAGCAAGGTGCCGACAAGAACGCCGCTTACCAGACCTTACATCGTTGCTTGGAAGTGGTCGCGATGTTGAGTGCGCCCATCGCCCCCTTCTTCAGTGACCGACTGTACCGTGATCTCACCGGAGACAGTGTTCACTTGAGCGATTGGCCGAAGCATGACGAGGCATCGATCGACACGGAACTCGAGGAGCGCACCAAGTTGGCGCAAAGTCTGACGACGTTGGTGCTGAGCATCCGCAAGAAGGAAGGTCACCGTGTGCGCCAGCCCCTGCAAAAGATGATGGTTCCGGTAACGGACGCAACGATGCGCCGCCGCCTTGAAGCCATCCGCGAACTGGTCCTCAGCGAGGTGAACGTAAAAGAGCTGGTGATCGTGGATGCGAACGAAAGCAAGCTCACGAAGAAGATCAAGCCCGACTTCAAGAAATTGGGGGCCCGCATGGGTAAATTGATGAAGAGCGTGGCAGCCGCGGTGAATGCCTTCGATCAGGCGCAGATCGCAGAGCTCGAGGCCAAGGGCACCATGCTCCTGAAGGTCGAAGGGCAGGAGGTCGAATTGCTTCGGGACGATGTGGAGATCTCGGCAGAAGCGATCCCCGGCTTGAGCGTGGCCTCGGTCGGCCCGGTCACGGTCGCCTTGGACATCACCCTGAATGAAGCCCTGATCCAAGAAGGCCTGGCCCGCGAACTGGTCAGCCGGATCCAAACCCTGCGGAAAGAGAGCGGATTCGAGATCACGGACCGGATCGAATTGCACATCCAGCGCAACGGGGACGAGCGGTTCGAAGGGGCCATAAAGGCCCATGCCGCGCACATCCTAGCAGAAACGCTGGCAACCACTGGACCGGAACAGGTTCTGGTCGATCAGTTGCCCAATGGCGGTGCGGTGTCGCACGAAGTGGAGCTGGACGAGACCACGCGCTGTACGGTCTCCCTTGTCCGGTCGGCCAACTGACGCGGCAATGCGCCTATATTTGCGGATCATTTTCCAAACCCGGGACCGCCATGGCCAAGAAACCAGCCACCAAGAAGGTCGCCAAGCCTGCAAAGAAGGCCGCGAAACCTGCACCGAAGAAAGTCGCCAAGGCGGCTCCCAAGAAGCAGAGCGCTAAGCCAGCTGCCAAGAAAGCCGCGAAACCTGCGCCCAAGAAAGCAACCAAAGCGCCAGCCAAGAAAGTGGCTCCGAAACCAGCCGCCAAGAAGGCCGTGAAGAAAGCTCCCGCGAAGAAGGTGGCCGCTAAAAAAGTAGTGAAGCCAGCACCAAAGAAGGTGGAGAAGCCAGCACCGAAACCAGTGGCCAAGAAAGCCGCGGCTCCAGTGAAGGCCGCACCGAAGAAAGTTGAGACCAAACCAGCCCCCAAGGCCGTAAAGCCTGCGAGCACATCAGCCAAACCCGTGAAGAAGGAATTGACGAAGAAGGAAGAAAAGGCGCTAGCAAAGGAACTTGCTAAGGCCGCTGCCAACAAACCCCTGGTCACCCAGATCTCCGCTCCCAGCCGCCCCATGTCGGCACCGGTAGTGAAGAAACATGTGTCCACGTTGGAGCACGCTTCCAAATTGCGCTACAACGACGACGAGCTCCAAGAGTTCAAGGACCTCATCGTACGCAAGCTGGACGAAGCGCGCAAGGACTACGATCTGTTGAAGCAGACGTTGGCCAACACGGACAACAACGGCACGGACGACACCAGCCCTTCGTTCAAATTGATCGAGGACGGTAGTGAGACCCTGAGCCGCGAAGAGACCGCCCAACTCGCCGGCCGTCAGGAGAAATTCATCAAGCACTTGGAGGACGCACTGCTGCGTATCCGGAACAAGACCTACGGCATCTGCCGCGTCACCGGTCGTTTGATCAGCAAGGAACGTTTGCGCCTGGTTCCGCATGCCACGTTGAGCATCGAGGCCAAGCAGCAGATGGGCAATTGATGGACCGGTTCGGCGCGAGCCGATCCCTGTTCATACGTCGCCAGGCATGAAGCGCGCATTCCTCATCGTTCTCTTGGTCCTCCTCGCCGATCAGGCGTTGAAGGTGTGGGTGAAACTCAACTTCTTCTACGATGGGTCCATCTCGATCTTGGGCGATAAGGGCTTCTTGCACTTCATCGAGAACCGGGGCATGGCCTTCGGCATGGAGTTCGGAGGCACGTGGGGCAAGCTCTTGCTGACCTTGTTCCGGATCGCTGCCGTCAGTGGGATCGGCTACAGCCTGTACCGCATGATCCAGCGCGGTGTCTCCACAGGGCTCATGGTCAGCGTTTCATTGATCCTGGCCGGTGCTTTGGGCAACATCATCGACAGTACATTCTACGGCGTGCTCTTCAGCGCCAGCACGCCATTCGAGAAAGCCGTGTTCCTTCCTCCGGATGGCGGCTACGCGCCGCTGCTGCATGGTGCTGTGGTGGACATGTTCTACTTCCCGGTATGGGAAGGCCGCCTGCCCGATTGGCTGCCGATCTGGGGTGGCGACTACTTCGTGTTCTTCCGGCCGGTGTTCAACATCGCTGATGCCGCGATCACCATTGGCGTGGCACTCTTCATACTTGCGCAACGCGGGCCACGGAACGTGGTGATCCCAACCTTGCCCGAAGAGCCGATCAGCGAACCAACGATCGCCTCGGAAGGAGGTGTTGGTCGGACTGAAGCAGACGCTTGATCAACGCAGATCGAAGCGGAGTCCGAAGACGGAACGCACACCGCCTTGCACCTGCGCGGCCACTCCAGCCGGAGCGCTGAATTGCACGGTCGGCCGCATTTCGTAGAACAGGTGCAGGTTGCTCAGGAAAGGACTCTTGCGGCTCAGCTGGAAGTCCAAACCAGCCAATGCATAAGTAGCGCCCCAGTAGTTGGAACGAAGACGATGACTTTCGAACTCTTCGACCTCCCGGTAACTTGCGTAGAGTTCTTCGTTGTTCAGGTCCGACCGGGTGATCCGATGGGAAACGCTCACGTCACTGTTCATCGTGGCACCCACTTGCGCTCCAGCGCCCACGTATCATGCCCAACGCGAACTGTTCATACGCCGCACCGTGTAAGAAGCATCGAGTCCGATGCGCGACCACGAAGCATTCACTGCGTAAGTCTCGCTGAACGTGGTGTCCCGGTAGAATTGCGCACCGGTGGATTGGGAGACCACCGTGTCATACCGTGCCGTGTTGGAAGTTCCCCAAGAATCCGCAGCGCTCTCGAAGCCTGTGTAAGCGAAGCCGATGCGCAAGCGTTTCTCGAACTTGGATCCGTCCGGGGCATTCCGACCGAAGTCAAGACCTATGCCCACGTAAGCGGTTCCACTGGTGGAGCCGAAGCGCCCGTATGGACCATTGCCGTAATAGATGGCCTCGTTGTATGCGTAGTTCTGGCCGTTGGACAGAGGAATATCGCGTCGTAGCAATTCCGAATTCGGCAAAGCGCTACGCCAATCGTCCAAGTTGTATTTGGAACTGTAAGCCGAGCCATTGCCGAAGCCGAGGTAGCCATCTGCGATCAGTGAACGCCGAGTGGTCGACTCCTGTGCAGAGACAGAAACATGGAATGTCCCGATCAACAGGATCAGCAAGCTGTTTCGGCAAGGAACGAAAGAGTCCATGGTCCCTGGTTTTGAGTGGAAGGTTCTAGGAACGTGATCATTACGAACGGACATTTGCCAGCCTTCGGCGATCTACGAAAGCGACAACCTGTTCCGCGATCTGCACGGCATTCGTCGCAGCCCCCTTTCGCAGATTGTCCGCTACGATCCAAAGGTTCAAGGTGCGCGGCTGGGTCTCGTCGCGGCGCAGTCTTCCTACGAACACCTCGTCGCGCCCGTTGGCCACCAAGGGCATGGGGTACTCATCCTTCGCAATGTCATCGAAGAGCAGAATGCCGGGTGCTGCCTGCAACAGCCGACGCACTTCATCCAGCTCGAATTCTTTCTCGAACTCCACGTTCACCGCTTCGCTATGCCCCCCGGTAACAGGCACCCGCACAGCGGTTGCCGTAACGCGGATGTTCGGGTCCAGGATCTTCTTGGTCTCATGCACCAGCTTCATCTCCTCCTTGGTGTATCCGTTGTCGGTGAACACATCACACCGGGGGATCACGTTGCGATCGATGGCGAATGGATAGGCCATGTCACCTGCGATGCCTTTGCGTTCGTTGTCCATCTGTGCAACCGCCTTCATGCCTGTACCGGTCACGCTCTGGTAGGTTGAAACGACGACGCGCTGAACGTTGTACGCCTTGTGCAACGGAGCCAATGCCAACACCATTTGGATCGTGCTGCAGTTCGGGTTCGCAATGATCCGATCACCCTCTTCGAGCAACTGGCCGTTGATCTCGGGCACCACGAGCTTCTTGGTCGGGTCCATGCGCCAAGCACTGCTGTTGTCGATGACGGTGCAGCCTACTTCCGCAAAGCGGGGAGCCCACTCCAGTGAAACACCGCCCCCAGCGGAGAACAAGGCGATATCGGGCTTGGCTGCAACAGCAGCTTCCATACCGACAACAGGAATGTCCTTCCCCCGAAAACGCACCATTCGACCAGAGGCACGATCGCTGGCCACTGCCAACATCTCATCCACCGGGAACTTGCGCTCTTCGAGCACCTTCAACATGACCTGACCGACCATTCCGGTGGCACCTACGACCGCGACTTTCATGTGCTAGTATGAACGTGAAAAGGTGGTCCAAAGTACTACCTTGTCCGCTGCTTCGCGCGGCAAGCGCCGACCCATGAAAAGCCTGCTGACCACCCTTCTCGTCACGCTTACCTTGGCCAATGCCCAAGGACAATTCTCCGACGACTTCACCGATCTGGACTTCACCAATTCGCCAACGTGGACCGGTAACACCACCTTCTTCACCGCGGCAACGGGCGTATTGCAATCGCAGAGCAGCGGAGCCGCCAACTACTTCTTGAGCACCCCGAGCACCTTGGTGAACGATGCTCAGTGGGAGTTCTTCGTGGACCTGCGCTTCGCCAGCAGTGGCGCCAACTACACGGATATCTACCTCATGAGCAACGGGGTCGACCTTTCTTCCGGCGTGAACGGATACTACCTGCGCATGGGAGGCACTGCGGACCGTTTGGAACTGTTCCGGAGCACCGCTGGGACCGGCACCTCAACCACCCTGCAAAGCCCGGATGGCGTGGTGAACAGCAGCACCAGCAACCCTTTTCGGATCAAGGTGACACGGAGCTCAGCGGGCGAATGGCAGCTTTTCTACGACGATGGTGCGACGGGTTCGTATACATCGGCAGGCACGATAACGGACAACAACTTCACTTCAGCTTCCCACTTCGGCATACGGATCGAACAGAGCACAGCAGCCTCAGCGGTCAACAACCACTACTTCGATGACTTCGTGGTGGGTGCGATCCCGGTCGACCTCACCCCGCCGTCCATTGTGTCGGTCACGGCCATCTCGGCGACAGAGGTGGACGTGCTGTACAGCGAGCCCATTGACCCCGCATTCATCGGCACCTACGACATCCTCCCGTTCATCGGGGTCGCTTCACAGATATTGGATGGTACAAGCCCCAACTTGGTGCATGTGACACCGGCCATCGCGCTCACGAGCGGCAGCGCCTATCAACTTTCCGTGGCCGATGCGCAGGACCCAACGGGCAATGTGTACGCAGGTCCGGCAGCCATCAACTTCAGTTATGTCGTGCCGGAGGCCGCCTCCTTTCGTGATGTGGTGATCAATGAGCTCATGGCAGACCCGACACCCGTGGTCGGCTTGCCGGAAGTCGAATTCGTGGAGGTCCTGAACACCACGACTTCCTTGACCTTCGACCTGGCGGGCTGGATGTTCAGCGATGGCGGAACGCCTGTTGTGCTCCCGAGCTATTTGCTCGGCCCCGGCGAATACGTCCTGCTCATGGCCAACGCAAGCCTGCCTTTTTTCCCGACGGTATCGAACAAGATCGGTCTGACGAGTTTGCCCGCGCTGAACAACGATGGCGATGCCTTGGTGCTGAAGGACGACAATGCGAACACGATCGATGCGGTGACCTATGCGCTGAGCTGGTATCAAGATGCTGCGAAGTCGGCCGGCGGCTGGACCTTGGAGCAGATCGACCCGACATCGCCGTGCAGCGGGGCGTCCAACTGGCGGGCAAGCAACGCTCCGGTCGGTGGCACACCGGGTGTTCAGAACAGCATCTACGCCATCGTTCCAGATATGCAACCACCCTCGCTTCTCGCTGTTCAAGTACCCGATGAGATGACCCTTGGATTGGTCTTCAGTGAAGCGATGGACGCCACCAGCTTGGTCGGCGGCAATTATTTCATCACCCCGTCGATCGGCACAGGCGATGTTTTCCCCAACGGCACGACCGGCGCAACGATCAACCTGCTTCAACCCTTGGTCGTTGGTACGGTGTATACCATCGTGGTGGAGGATGTCTCCGATTGTCCGGGCAACCTCATCGCGGCGAACAACACGGCCACTTTCGCACTTCCAGAGCCTGTCGCGGTCGGCGATGTCGTGATCAACGAGGTGCTCTACGACCCCTTTGGCACAGGCAGTGATTTCGTGGAGATCTACAACCGTTCGCAGAAGACCCTGAGCATGGCGGGCTGGGGATTGGCCAATGTGTCGAACGGGGCAGTGAGCGCTGGTCTGCCGATCACTACATCCTCCTTCTTGCTTTTGCCGGGCGAGTATGCCTTGGTCTGCGAAAGCACCTTGAATATCGTCAGCAACTATCCGCAAAGCCACGCGGACCGCTTCATCGAAACCGACCTGCCGAGCTACAACAACGGAACGGGGTCGGTGGTGCTTCTGGACCCGACAGGCACCCAGCTCGATCGGTTCAATTACAGCGACGACCTGCACTTCGCACTGGTGAACAACACGGAGGGATATAGCCTGGAACGTGTGGACCCCGACCGTCCAACCAGCGACGATACCAATTGGCAAACAGCAGCGGACATCGCAGGCAAGGCCACGCCAGGGTTCCAGAACTCGCAATATGCCAAAGCACCTGAGGCGAGTGGAGAGATCATCGTGAACCCGGCCATTTTCTCACCGGACAACGATGGCTATCAGGACCTGCTCACGATCGGTTACCGATTCCAAGAACCAGGCTTCGTTGGGAACATGACCGTTTACGATCTAGCTGGGCGCGAAGCACGCAAACTGATGGAGAGCCAATTGCTCGGTACTTCGGGTGCCATTTCTTGGGATGGTCTGCTCGAAGGCGGAAGCCTCGGCCGCATGGGCCCGTACATCATCCTCCTCGAAGTATTCGACCTACAAGGCAATGTGGAGCGCTACAAACAGACCGTGACCCTTGCGCACCGGTTGAACTGAACACAGTGCTACTTGCCGGATCCTGGTTCCTTCGACCATGTTCGCCGTTAGTTCGGACCTTCGTACACGAAAGCTGCTGCCATGACCGACCAAATGACCAAGAGCCAAGAACTGATCGCGCGCCGGAAAAGTGCTGTCCCGAACGGGGTAGGTATGTTCAACCATGCCACGGCCGCAATGGCCAGCGGGGCAACCATCACCGACGAGGATGGTCGCGAGCTCATCGATTTCGCTGGCGGCATCGGTGTCGTGAACGCAGGGCACTGCCCACCACCCGTAGTGCAAGCGATCCAAGAACAAGCAGCCAAATTCCTGCATGTGAGTTTCAACGTGGCCAGCTACGAGTCGTACATCGCACTGTGCGAGAAGTTGAATACATTACTTCCGCACGGCGGACCAACGAAGACCTTGTTGGTAAGCACCGGAGCCGAAGCCGTGGAGAACGCGATCAAGATCGCACGGCAAGCCACGAAACGCCAAGGGGTGCTGTGTTTCACCGATGCCTTCCATGGCCGCACCATGATGGCGATGACCTTGACCAGCAAGGTGGGCTACAAGCCGGATTGTGGACCGTTCGCACCAGAGGTCTATCGCACGCAATTCCCGAATTTCTACCGGTACGGTGCAGGACGGAGTGAGGCGGATTTCGTGAAAGCCGAATTGCACCGGTTGGAAGAGCTGTCGCACAACACTGTAGCTCCGGAGAACCTTGCGGCCATCATCATTGAAGTGGTGCAAGGTGAAGGCGGCTTCAATGTGGCCCCTGCTGCTTACCTGAAGGGTCTTCGAGCGTTCTGCGACAAGCATGGCATCCTCTTGATCTTCGACGAGATCCAGAGCGGCTTCGGCCGCACCGGTGCTTGGAGCGCCTACGAACAATTCGGAGTAACACCGGACATCAGCACGTGGGCGAAGAGCCTCGGCAGCGGCATGCCGATCGCAGCGGTGATGGGCAAGGCCGATATCATGGACGCAGCCGGACCGAGCAGCATTGGTGGCACCTACATCGGCAACCCGGTAAGTTGTGCTGCAGCCTTGGCGACGCTCCAGTACATGGAGGAGATCGACCTCAACAGCAAGGGCAAGCACGTGGGTGAAGTGATCCGCAAGCGCTTCGAGAACATGAAGGCGAAGCACAAGCAGATCGGTGACGTGCGTGGTCTCGGCGCCATGATGGCCATGGAGTTCGTCAAGAACGGCGACCCGATGCAACCCGATGCCGACACCTGCACTGCCTTGATGAACGCTTGCGCAAAACGCGATCTGGTGGTAATCACCGCTGGTACCGAAAAGAACATCATCCGTATCCTCTGTCCGCTCGTGATCAGCGATGAACTCTTGAACAAAGGGCTTGACATCATGGAAGAGGAACTCGATAAGATCGTTGGTTGAGGTTGTGGGTTGAAGTTGCCCAGCTCCCGACCGTACAACACCCAACAGACCAAAGGAACAGTATGAAACCATTCTCGATCGCCGGCGTCCAGATGCGCGTGAACGCCTCGTACAGCAATGTGGCGGCCATGAAGCTGAAGTTGGATATCCTCATGAACATCTATCCCTGGGTGGATATGGTGGTGTTCAGTGAGCTTTGTGCCTATGGGCCCTTGACCCACAATGCACAAGAGGTTCCCGGCGCGTTCGAACAGGAAATGTGCGCTGCCGCTGCCAAGCACGGCGTATGGCTCCTCCCCGGCAGCATCTTCGAGAAGAAGGATGGACTCATCTACAACACAGCCAGCGTGATCGACCCCGAAGGCAGTGTCGTGACTCGTTACCGCAAGATGTTCCCCTTCTATCCGTACGAAGTGGGTGTTACGCCGGGCCACGAATTCTGCGTTTTCGATGTGCCCGATGTGGGTAAATTCGGTGTGAGCATCTGTTACGACATGTGGTTCCCCGAAACCACGCGCACATTGGCCGTGATGGGCGCCGAAGTGATCCTTCACCCGACGCTCACAGGCACCATCGATCGTGACATCGAACTGAGCATCGCACGTGCGAGCGCCGCGATCAACCAATGCTACTTCTTCGATGTGAACGGCTTGGATACTGGCGGCAGTGGTCGCAGCATCGTTTGCGGCCCGGATGGTCGCGTGATCTACCAGGCCCAGAACAACGAGGAGTATTTCCCGATCGAGATCAATTTGGAAAAAGTGCGGCGTAGCAGGGAGTTGGGCGTTCTGCGCTTAGGGCAACCGCTCAAGAGCTTCCGCGACCACATGATCGATTGGACCATTTACCAGAACGGCGTGAAACACCCGTATCTTGATAGCCTCGGTCCGTTGATCAAACCACGCCGCGTGCAGGAATTGGGCCAGCTGCAGATACTGGAAGAGGTACGCGCCTCCGCTGACGTCTCCCCGACAACGATCATGTCTTCGGTTCGCCCACCAACTGAACAAACAGGACTCTGACCAACACCTCGCCGAGCTTCGGCGCATTTGCCATGGGAAGTACAGCAGCGACCAGCAAGCATCACATCCGGCTCAAGGACTTCGTCACTTGGTTCGAGATCCCAGTGTGGGACATCAACCGGGCCGCCACCTTCTATAACACCATCTACAGCATGGAAATGGAGGTGGGCTTCAGCGGCGATTTCGCCATGGCCTACTTCCCCGCTGACAAAGGGATCGGTGGTGCGCTCATTGCCGGTCCGGGATGTACGCCGAACGATACGGGGGTGCTCATCTACCTCAATACCGGCAACGACCTGGACAGTGTGCTGCGCCGTGTTCCGCTCGCGGGAGGACGCATCATCATGCAGAAGACCCTGATCAGCGAAGCCGCTGGCTACTTCGCTTTGTTCATCGACAGTGAAGGGAATCGACTTGCGCTGCATGAAGGTCCGGCACGAGCCAACCCGCGCACGAACGAAGCCATCAAACCCGCGACCAAGGCCGCACCGAAAAAGGCTGCATCCAAACAAGCCTCACCGAAACCAGCCAAGAAAAAGTGACCTACTCTAGGAACGACCGTTCTCACTAGCAGGCGTCGAATCGGTCCGGGATCATTCGCGGACGCTATCTTTCACGAACAGGTCCTTCCGTTATGCCCACCGATCCAGGAATTTCGCACCGCCAACATTTCAACGCCGCTCGCCTGCGTTTCCACACGTGGGAGCAATTGAAGCAGTCAGCACTTGCGCTTGACGAGGGTCGGGGAGATCCCGAAGAGGTCGACGCACTGTTGACGGATCTGCAAACGATCGAGATGTATTGGGCCTATCCAGGCCGGGAACGAGTGACACGGTTGCAGGAATTGCTGCATGCCAAGGAATACCGCTCCTTGCATCAGGCATTGAACCACGTGGTACGGAACCTCGTCAGTGGAGCGTTCCGCAACGATCCTTCTTCCAAAGGCGACCTGTTGAGCGGACCGGAGGAAGCGGTGGAAGAGGAAGGAAAACCGCGGCAGAACTATTTCGAAGTACTCTTCGTGGAGGAGATCGATGACGCAGAAGAAGAAGCCCTGAAGCAGAAACTGCGCAAGTGCCGTGACGCAAGTGACCCCTTCGCGTATGACCCGGTTGTGGTCCGCACGGCACAGGACGCTCTGATCGCGTTGCTCTTCAACCACAACATCCAAGCCTGTGTAGTGCGCTATGGCGTTCCCTTCCCGAGCGCGAACGCCAAAGGACTCCTGCACGAATTCATCCGGGCATTCGACCGGTTGGACCTGAGCGATAGGAACCGCTCCCAAATGGGACCGGAGCTTGGAGAGATCATTCAACAATTCCGCCCCGAAGTGGACCGCTACTACGTTACGGACACTCCAGTGACCGGTCTGCAGGACAACACACTCAAGAACTTCCGGCGCATTTTCTACCGCACGGAGGACATGCAGGAATTGCACTTGACCATCCTGCGTGGGATCCGGGAACGCTTCAAGACCCCCTTCTTCACTGCACTGAAGGAATACAGCACCAAGCCGATGGGCGTCTTCCACGCCATGCCGATCTCGCGCGGCAACAGCGTGTTCAAGAGCCGCTGGATCCAGGACTTCGGTGATTTCTACGGTCGCAACCTCTTCCTTGCCGAGACCAGCGCCACCACCGGCGGCTTGGACTCGTTGCTACAACCGACCGGCCCTTTGAAGAAAGCGCAGGAACTCGCAGCCCAGGCTTTTGGAGCACAGCAGACCTTCTTCGCCACGAACGGCACGTCGTCGTCCAACAAGATCGTGGTGCAGGCCCTGATCGAACCCGGCGACGTGGTCCTGATCGATCGAGACTGCCACAAGAGCCATCACTACGGCATGGTGCTCAGCGGTGCGTATCCGGTGTACCTGCACAGCTATCCGTTGCCGAAGTACAGCATGTACGGAGCGGTTCCGTTGGAGCATATCCGCGAGAAGATGCTCGTGCTGCGCAAAGGAGGAAGGCTCGAGAAAGCAAAGATGCTCCTGCTCACGAACAGCACGTTCGACGGGGTGGTGTACAACGTGGAGCGTGTAATGGAACAGGTGCTCGCGCTGAAGCCGGACATGATCTTCCTGTGGGACGAGGCGTGGTTCGCCTTTGCCGGATTCAGCTACTTGTTACGTCAACGCACCGCGATGCATGTGGCTGCGAAACTCCATGCCAAGTACAGGACCGAGGCGTACAAGGAAGAATACAAGGCGCACATCGCTTCACTCAAGCCCGGTGAAGACCCGCGATTGCCGGACCCTACGAAGGTGCGTATCCGCGTATATGCAACGCAGAGCACGCACAAGACCTTGACCTCCTTGCGTCAGGGCAGCATGATCCACATCTGGGACGAGGACTTCAAACGTAAGAGCGAGGCCGCATTCCACGAAGCGTACATGACGCATACCAGCACGAGCGCCAATTACCAGATCCTCGCCAGCATGGACGTGGGACGTCGGCAAGTGATGTTCGAGGGCTATGAACTCGTGGAGAAGGCCATCGAACTGGGACTTCTACTGCGCCGCACCGTGCGCGAACATGAGAAGTTGCGTAAGTGGTTCGACATCATCACCATCGGCGAATTGGTGCCGCAGGAATACCGAACCAGTGGCGTGGATGGCTACTACCGGCGCGATAAAGGGTGGAACCACATCGAACAAGCATGGGCGCAGGACGACTTCGCCGTGGACCCCACCAAGATCAACCTGTACACCGGTAAAACGGGCATCGACGGGGATACGTTCAAGAACCAGTACCTCATGGACAAGTACGCGATCCAGGTCAACAAGACCGCGCGGAACAGCGTCCTGTTCATGACCAACATCGGTACCACTCGTGGCTCATTGGCCTATCTCACCAAAGTGCTGCTGGAGATCGCGGATGAATTGGAAGAGCGCAATGCCGGCATGGACCATGCCGAGAAGCGAACACACCTCAGCAAGATCCGATCACTGGTGGAGGAAGTGCCTCCATTGCCGGATTTCAGCAGTTTCCACACGTCCTTCCAAGCGGTTCCCGGCGTGCCTGGTGGGGACCTACGTGCCGCGTATTTCCTCGGGTACAAAGAGGAACGTTGCCAGCACATCAAGCTGCACGAATGCCTTTCGCGCATGGCTGCCGGACAGGAACTTGTTTCCGCCTCCTTCGTGATCCCCTACCCACCGGGTTTCCCGGTATTGGTCCCCGGTCAGGTCATCAACCACGAGATCATCGACTTCCTATTGGCCATCGATGTGAAAGAGATCCACGGCTATCGGGAGGACCTCGGTCTGCGCATCTTCACGGATGCTGCGCTGGGCAGGCAAAAGACGGGAACAGCGATGGGAGGAATGCGGAGTGCAGCCACGCCTGAAGGAAACGGTAAAGGAATTCGATCCAAGAAGACGAAATAGACCATGAGCAAGAAGACCAAGAAGGTCGCTGCGAAGCGTCCTGCTATGAAGAAAGCGAAACAAGCTGCACAGTCACCGACCCGTGCAGCGGCACGCAAGGCCGCACCACGCAAGGTCATCAAGCCGAATCGCGTCTCTTCCAAACCCACGGTGAAAGGCGTCAGTGACATCCGCCGCTTCTTCTACCGCAACGAGACGCCGATCTATTTCATCAGCGCTACCAATTTCAATCTGCTGGGTGCTGACGAGTGGATCAAAGGCTTCAAGTTCATCACCTACATCGAGTGCTTCGATGGGTTGCACCCGAACCTGATGAGTCCGATGAAGGAGGAGCCCCACGAGGAGTTCCAAAGCATCGAGGACATCAACAATTACCTGCTCACCCACAGCGAGGTCCGCGATTACATCGAGAGCCGGAAAGTGAAGGGCAAGGCCGGCAAGGTGCTCTTCCTCATGTTCGATGAGAAGACCGAGAAGCTGGCGAAGAAGATCGGGCTGGAGGTGATGTTCCCGAGTGCCAAGATGCGCACCTTCATGGACAACAAGGTGAACACGAACCGGGTTGCAGAGAAGGCCGGTGTGCCGTGCGTGCCATACGTGTTGAGCCCGGTGAAAAGCTACGATCACTTGAACAAGGTCTCCGCGAAACTGGGTACCGACCTCGTGGTACAAACGCCGTTCGGGGATAGTGGACACACCACATTCTTCATCAAGAACAAGGCGGACTACGACAAGTACGCGAAGGAGTTCCAAGCGGAGAAGGAATGCAAGGTGATGAAGCGCATCAACTGCCGCGGTGCTGCCATGGAGGCCTGCGTGACCCGTCACGGAACGATAGTAGCGCCATTGATGACGGAGCTTGTCGGCTTCAAGGAACTGACGCCCTACAAAGGCGGCTGGTGCGGTAACGAGATCTATGCGGACACCTTCACCCCGGCCATCCGTCGCAAGGCGCGCAAGTACGCACAGCTCTTCGGTGATCAGTTGCGCAAGGAAGGCTACAAGGGCTACTTCGAGCTCGACTTCCTCATCGATCAGGACAACGGCGCCATCTACCTCGGTGAATTGAACCCCCGCATTACAGGCGCAAGCAGCATCACCAACCACGCTGTCTTCGCCATGAGCGATGCGCCGCTCCACCTCTTCCACATCATGGAATGGATGGATCAACCGTACGAATTGAACGTGAACGCGCTGAACCGCCGATGGGCCAAGGAGGAGAACATCGACAGTTGGGGTCAGATGGTGATCAAGCACACCCAGGACGATGTTCGCCGTGTGACCGAAGCACCACGCAGCGGTATCTGGCGCATGCGCGAGGATGGCAGCATCTACTTCTGGCGGATGGACACACACCGCCGCTATGTAGAGAAAGAGAACGAAGCCTTCTTTCTCCGCATCACCCGCGTGGGCGATTGGCTCTATGAAGGAGCGGACATCGGCATCCTCGTGATGCGCGGCCGCATGATGACCGACAAATTCGAGCTACTGGAGCGCTCCAGGAAATGGCTCAACGCCATCAAGGCAGAATACAAGAGCGTGGTCCCCGGCGCGCACGGCTCCAACGGCCATGAGCACTTGTTGGAGATCGGTGGGTTCAAGATGATGTGAATGAGAATGCGGGTATTGAGTACAGGGTATTGGGTATAGACTAGCGCGTCGCGAGAACGCTGCGCTATACTCAATACCCTATTCCCGATGCTGCGAACGAAGAGAGCCGATGTACGTCCACCTGAAACTTGTCCACGAAGCATGGCCCAGCGACCGCTGGCAGACCTATTTC
The DNA here is from genome assembly GCA_902826215.1 of uncultured Bacteroidota bacterium. GTDB lineage: Bacteria > Bacteroidota > Bacteroidia > Flavobacteriales_F > PHOS-HE28 > PHOS-HE28. The sequence continues at coordinate 127,993 of CADEDY010000002.1, read as the reverse complement.
GATCGCGCTTGGCCCTTGTACCGGATCTGGTATGTGAGTGAAGGCGAGGACGCACGTCCCGATCTCGTCACCTGCCGTTCCGTGCTGGAACTGCATATGCCGGAGCTGATCCCGGTGTACAACAGTCTGTGCCGACTTGCACACAACGACGACATGGCCGCTCGGTTCCTGAGCATGTGGTGCCCGCCTCCTTACATGGCCGGCTGCTCCCAAGTGGCATGGACCAAAGGCGCACCGACGCTGATCCGCAACTACGACTTCGACCCACGTTACTTCGATGGGCGCATGCGTTACACGGAGTATTGCAAACCCGTGATCGGCGTGCAGGACAGTGGCTGGGGCTTATTGGATGGCATGAATGCCGATGGTCTTGCTGTGGCGCTCGCCTTCGGCGGAAGAAAGGTCACGGGTATAGGCTTCGGCATACCTGTTATCATCCGATACGTGTTGGAGACCTGCAGCAACGTGGAGGAAGCGTGCGTCGTTCTGCAGCGCCTCCCGACGCATATGGCGTACAACGTCACAATAGTGGATAAGTCCGGCAACTACGCCACCGTCTACCTCGATCCCGATCGACCAGCGCAAGTGGTGTACCAGGCTGTTGCGACCAACCACCAACATCAAGTGGAATGGGACGAGTATGCGGCATTCACACACACCATCGAGCGCAAGCACGTCCTAGAACAATGTGTTGCCGATCCGAAACTGACACGGGCCGGGCTCATCAAACAGTTCTTGAAACCTCCGCTCTACAGCCAGCAGTACCTGCGTGGATTCGGAACACTGTATACCGCGGTCTATGATGTGGCGAAGGGCAATGTGAAGATCGTTTGGCCTGAAAAACAGGTGGAGGCCAGCTTCAAGAAGTTCGAGGAGCAGGAGGTTCAGGTGGTGTTGCTGAAGCCCGTAGGGCGGTATTTGGCCAAGTGAACGGTGGTCGCAGTGGTGTGCTTCGCTCCTTGGATCATTGGGCACTTCGTATGGGCAATACCTTTGACCCATGCCACAGACATTGAACGCCCCGACCAACGTCGTCCGTCCAGCCAACTACATCAACGGCCGATGGATCGAGGTCGGTGACGGCACTTTCAACACCGTCGTTGACAAGTACCACGGTACGGAACTGGCGCGGATCCCACACGCCACGGAAGCGCAGATGGAAGAGGCGATCGCTGCCGCTTCGGCAAGCCGAGAACCCTTGCGAAAGATGAGCGCGGGCGAGCGGAGCGAGAAGCTGGACGCGCTCGCCGCATTGATCGCCAAGCGACAGGAGGAGCTCGCCATGTTGATCGTTCGGGAAGGCGGGAAGCCCCTTGGCTACGCGAAAGGAGAGATCGTACGGTGCATCGCCACGGTCCGCACCGCAGCTGCGGAAGCCCTTCGCTTCACGGGTGAAAGTGTGCCGATCGACCATGGCGCCGGTGCTGGGAAGACCGCCTTTACCAAGCGTTTCCCGATCGGAGTGATCGCGGCGATCACCCCTTTCAACTTCCCGCTCAACCTCGTGCTGCACAAAGTGGCTCCGGCCATGGCCGTCGGCTGTCCGGTCGTGTTGAAACCGGCGCCCCAAGCTCCCTTGAGCGCATTCGTACTGGGCCAGATGCTGGAAGAGATCGGCTGGCCGAAAGGTGCGTTCAGCGTGATGCTCTGTGGTATCCCAGTGGCTGAGAAGCTCGTGAAGGACGAACGCATCGCCATGCTCAGTTTCACCGGGAGCGATAAGGTGGGCTGGCATTTGAAGGCGATCTGCGGCAAGAAGAAGGTGGCACTGGAACTCGGCGGCAACGCCTCGGTGATCATCGACGAGGGCACTGACCTCACTGCAGCTGCCAAGACCGTCGCGATGGGCGCCAACCTTTATGCTGGACAGACCTGCATCAGCACGCAGCGGATCTACGCCGTGAAGTCCGTCTTCAACGATTTCCGCGATCTGCTGGTAAAGGAGTTCGGCAGCTTGAAGTCCGGCGAACCAAGCGACCCAGCGGTTTCCGTTGGACCCATCATCGACAAAGGCCACTTCGAGCGCATTTCCACGTGGGTGGATGAAGCCGTAAAAGGTGGTGCACACATATTGGTAGGGGGCAAAGCGATCGATGCCGAGCGCAACATCTACGCAGCCACATTGCTCACTTCCACCAAGCACGACATGAAGGTGAATTGCGCAGAGGTCTTCGGTCCTGTCGCGGTCATTGAACAAGCCACCGACTTCAGCGATGCGGTCGCGAAAGTGAACGACAGCACCTACGGGCTTCAAGCTGGCGTCTACACGAACAACTTCGCCCACGTGAAGCTGGCCCACGACCAATTGGAGGTCGGAGGTGTGATCATCAATAACGTCCCAGGGTTCCGTGTGGACAGCATGCCGTACGGCGGTGTGAAGGACAGTGGTCTCGGTCGCGAAGGGCTGAAGTATGCCATGGAAGAGATGACCGAGCCGAGGTTGATCGTGTACTGATCGATCGACGGGTCGATCCTTGGGTTGTGATTCCCGACCTGATGCAGTAGTTTGGCTTTCCTTTCGCCGGTCCTTGGCATTCTTACATGCGAAGACCAGGGCACAGGAATGCTTGGACCGCATCACTAGCAGCCACTCCCATGAGAACATTCGCTACCCACCGGAATACCTTGCTCATTCTACTTACGGTCATTGGTGTGGTCACCTTTTCGGCGTTCGGGACCGCAGAACGCGATGAAGCTCCGGTGATCGCCAAATCCGCTGTGCCGGTAAGTGACTTCGTCAATTTCGAATCATCGCATGTGCATCCGATCGACAAGACGCCCGATGGAACGAAACTGCTTGCAGTGAACACGGGGAACAACTCGCTGGAAGTGTACACCATCAGCGCGAGCGGCATTCTCCACAACGCCAGCATTCCGGTCGGCGTGGATCCTGTGACGGTGCGCTGCCGCACCAATAACGAAGCGTGGGTGATCAACACGGTGAGCGACGACATCAGCATCGTGGACCTGACCCAGAAAGCAACCATCCGCAGTGTGACCACCGAGAACGAACCGGCCGATGTGGTGTTCGCTGGTAGTCCTCAAAAGGCATTCGTGAGCATTGCGGAACAGGAAATGATCCAGGTCTTCGATCCGGCCAATTTGAGCACCGCTCCTGTACAAGTCTTGTTGAAGGGCGAACAACCGCGTGCACTAGCCGTGAGCCCCGATGGGAACACCGTTTACTGTGCGTTCTTCGAAAGTGGCAACCGCACGACGGTGATACCAGGGAACGAATTCCATGCCGGTGGCTTCTGCTCCGTGCAGACGGGAGCGTGCAGCAGCATCCCGAATGTGGTGGCCAACCCTGCAGGACCCTATGGTGGCATTGTTCCGGTACCCAATGCGGGCGCAGGCTTCAACCCACCGATGAACCCAAGCAATCCACCGCCACCGGGCAACAACAGCTTGGTCGTGCGCAAGAACGCGGCGGGTCAATGGATGGACGCGAACGGCGCGAACTGGACCAATTTGGTGACCGGAGGACTTCCGAACACCGCGCGCGTTGCGGGCTGGGACATGCCGGATCGCGACGTCGCCATGATCAATGCGAACAACCCAACGACAGCCGGCGTCACCTACAAGCAGACCTTGGGGAACATCCTCATGTCGATGGCGGTGCATCCGAGCGGCGAGGTCTATGTGATCGGCACCGATGCAACCAACGAGGTCCGTTTCGAGCCGAACCTCCGTGGAAAATTCCTGCGCGTGAACGTCTCTCGCTTCACTCCTGCGGGCACCCCCACCATCGTGGACATGAATCCGCACATCAACTACAGCACACACACGTCACCACCTGCAACACGCAAGCGTTCCATCGGCGACCCGCGCGGTATCGTTTGGAAGGCGGATGGCAGCAAGGCCTATGTCACCGGGATGGGATCCAACAACGTGATCACCATTGGAACTACAGGCGCGCGCACCGTGCCTGATCCGATCGAGGTCGGAGAAGGTCCTACAGGCATCGTGCTGGACGAAGCGCTCAATAGAGCGTACGTGCTGAACAAGTTCGATGGCTCGATCTCCACGATCGACATCACCACGGACAAGGAAGTTGCCCGCACGACTTTCTTCGACCCGACACCATTGATCATCAAGACCGGTCGCAGGCACTTGTATGACACGCACTTGGGTAGCGGTCATGGCCACATCTCCTGTGGATCGTGCCACGTCGATGGAAAATGGGATCGCCTTGCATGGGACCTTGGCAACCCTGCTGGGAACATGGTCACCGTTGCCGATGCTGCCGGCGACAAGACCTATCATCCGATGAAGGGATTGAAGACCACCCAATCGCTGATCGACATCATCAATCGCGGCACCGGCAAACTGCACTGGCGCGGGGACAAGCAGACCTTCCACGATTTCGCAGGTGCCTTCACCGACCTTCAGGGAACCGATGCGCCACTCGACGTGGTGGGCATGCAGGAGTTCTCCGACTTCCTTGCCGCCAGTTGGTATGTGCCCAACCCGTATAGGACCTATCGTCCGGAAACCTCGGTGGCCGCGACCGTGGAACGGATGAACAACCCGAACCGGATCCGCTTCACCGGAACCACTTTCCAAACCGTGCCCACAGCAGGTGTGAAGCTCTTCGTAGCGGTGAACGTGAACTGCTCGCACTGTCATCAATCGGGAAGCGGACGAGGTCACTTGCCCGGCAACGGATCGAACAGCAACAGCGGACAGGTGGTGATGACGAACAACACCAACATGGTACCGGACCTTCGATCGGTGTACAAGAAGAACGGATTCTTCTACAACACCACGGAATGCACCAGTGGTTTCGGGATGATGAGCGATGGCATCATGGAAACCTTGTTCAACCAGCCGGGTACGCAGCACTACCTCGGCGACTATGAGCCGGAACTGTTGAGCTGGTCCGGAGGCATCGATGCGGTCAACAGCCCGCAAAGCTTGACCTTCGACCGCGTGCATCCGGTACAGGACGCCATGCCCGCAGTAGGCTGGCGACATACGCTGAACGGTGCCATTGGAAGTACGACGCAACTTACGACCATGAAGACCTTGGTGAACGACAAGCCAGCAGAGTACGCCATGATCGTGAAGGGCATCTGGAACGGCGAGCAGCGTGGTTTCTACTACCTCGGAAGCGACACGTACCAACCCGACCTGAACGGTGCTGCACCGGTCACGCATGCGCAACTGGTCACTGCCGCGCAATCGGGCAGCGCACCGCTCACATGGACCATCGTGCACCCGAACACCAAGATCCGTGCGGGTGTGGACCGCGACAGCGACGGCATATTCGACTACATCGACGGCGATGTGGAATTGGACCTCACCGTTTTCTTGGAAGGCCCGACCGTCGTGAACACCATGCGCACCGATCTGGTGACGAACGGACTTCTTCCTGCAACCGACCCATATGGCTTCGGCATGAATGCAGATGTGTCGTTGATGCAGCGGAACGGCAGCTCCAAGCCTGTCGATTGGATAGTTGTGCAACTGCGCGACCCGGCCAACAACACCTTGGTTGTGGACGAGATCGCAGCGATGCTTCAGGCGAACGGCAAGGTTGTCATGGCCTCGGGCAAGGGTCCGTTGCTCTTCGCAAACGCACCGCGAGGATCTTATCGCGTGGTGGTTATCCACCGGAACCACCTTGGCGCGATGACCTTAGACCCACAGGTCTATGGAGCGTCGGTGCCGAGCGTGGACCTCAGCAACCCGTCTTACCCTGCTTACGGAACCAACGCACGCAAGGTCCTGGGAAGCATTGCGGCATTGTGGGCCGGTGATGTCAACGGCGATGGCGTGATCCGATACACCGGAAGTGTCAATGATCGCGATCCCATTCTATCCAAGATCGGGGGCGTTGTTCCTACGTATTCTGTTAGCGGGTACTTCCCCGAGGACGTCAACTTGGATGGTGTCGTCTACTACACCGGCGAGGTGAACGATCGGGATCCGATCCTGCAGAACATCGGTGGCGTCATTCCAACGAATTCACGTTCGGAGCAGCTGCCGTGACGAGGGTTAGGTCATCCCTCACTCTCCAACTTCTCGATCCGCTCCACGAGCTTGTCCAAGTTCCGGAAGTGGATGTAGCTCTTGCGGTACTTCTGTACCTCGAAGGCCGGTGAACCCATGTAGCCTTGGCCCGCCTTGGTATTCTTGCTTATACCGCTCTGCGCCGCGATGATCGTTCCGTCAGCGATCTTCAGGTGACCGATGATGCCCACCTGTCCACTGAACATGCAGTTCTTGCCGATCTTGGTGGAACCCGCTACGACACCACCTGCGGCGTAGTACGTATTCTCGCCTACTTCCACGTTATGCGCGATGTGGATCAGGTTGTCGAATTTGACACCCTTGCGCAGGATCGTCGATCCAAGTGTAGCTCGATCGATCGCACAGTTCGCACCGATCTCCACATCATCTTCCAACACCACGTTCCCGATCTGCGGTATCTTCTGTCCGCCATCCGGGTCCGTCGCGAAACGGAAACCATCGCTGCCGAGCACAGTACCACTATGGATGATGCAGTTCTTCCCGACCACGCAATCCGAGTAGATCTTCACGCCAGCGAAGAGCGTGGTGTTATCACCAATGGTCACGTTATCGCCGACGTAGCACTGCGGATAGATCTTCACATTGTTGCCCAAGGTCACGTTCTCGCCGATGAAGGCCAAGGCACCCACGTAACAGTCAGCACCCATTTTGGTGCTTTCCGAAATAGCGGCTTGCGGTGAGCGTCCCTTCTTGTCCAGCTTGATCGTGTTGTAAAGCTCCAACACCTTGGCGAACGCCCCCTGCGCATCCGCCACGCGCACCAAAGTGGTCTTCACCGGTCCGGTCAGCTCGTGGTCTTTTCCGATGATCACCACGGAAGCGGTGGTATCGTACACGTATTGCGTATAGGCTGGATTGGCCAGGAAGGAGAGCGAGCCCGCACCACCTTCCTCGATCTTCGAGAGTTTGGACACGGTGGCGTTGGCGTCTCCTTCAACGGTGCCTTGCAGGAGCTGAGCGATCTGGGTGGCGGTGAATTGCATGGGGACAAGATATTCCGCTGCACGTCTTGGTAGGTTGAAGCTCCTGATCGGTCGATCTTTGTAGCGCATGTCCGACCTCGACGTCCGTGAGAAAGTGAGACTGCTCCCGCATCAACCGGGGGTCTATCAGTTCTTCGACTTCAGCGGCCGCATCATCTACATCGGCAAGGCCAAGGACCTGCGTAACCGGGTCAGCAGCTACTTCAACAAACAGAAGTACGATACGGGGAAGACCGCCAAGCTGGTATCGAACATCGTCGATCTCAAGGTGATCGTGGTCGAGACCGAGTTCGATGCCTTGTTGCTGGAGAATTCGCTCATCAAACAGCATCAGCCGCGATACAACGTGATGCTGAAAGACGATAAGAGCTATCCCTGGATCCGCATCCGCAACGAGCGCTTTCCGCGCGTGGAGGGTATGCGCAACCCGGAGAAGGACGGGTCGGAATACTATGGTCCCTACGCCAGCGCACGGGTGATGCACACTGTGGTGGAACTGGTGAACCGCATGTACAACCTGCGGAACTGCAACTACGACCTGAGCGCGAAGAACGTGGAGCGCGGCAAGTACAAGCGCTGCCTGGAATACCATATGGGCAACTGCAAGGGACCCTGTGAAGGCTTAGTGGAGGAAGCGGACTACGACGCTGACATCAAAGTGATCCGACAGATCGTGCGGGGCCGTACGCGCGGTGTGGTGAAATTGTTGAAGGAACAGATGCTCGAGCATGCCGACGCCTTGGACTTCGAGCGTGCCGAGGTATTGAAGGTGCAGGTGGAACAACTGGAGCGCTATCAGGCCAAGAACACCATTGTACACGCCGACATCGGCGATGTGGACGTGTTCAGCTTGGCCAGCGATGCCAGCGGCGGCTGTGTGAACTACCTGCGCGTGATCGACGGTGCTGTGGTGCATGGGATCACCGTGGAGCTGAAACCGAAACTGGAGGAGACACAGGCCGAACTGCTGCAATACGCCATCGCCGAGCTGCGCGAACGCTTCCGCAGCGATGCGCCGGAGATCATCCTGCCGCTCGACCCGGAGATCGACATGCCGGGTGTCTCGTTCACCATTCCGCAGCGCGGTGATAAGAAGGCCCTGTTGGACCTCAGCGAACGCAACGCGCGCTACTTCTTGATGGACAAGCGCAAGCAGGAAAAGCTCGTGGACCCCGACGCCGCGACCAACCGCGTGCTCGAGCAATTGAAGCAGGACCTGCGCCTGAGCGAATTACCCAAGCACATCGAGTGCTTCGACAACAGCAATACCCAGGGCACCGATCCCGTCAGCGCATGCGTGGTGTTCAAGGATGCCAAGCCGAGCAAGAAGGATTACCGCCATTTCAACATCCGCACGGTGGAGGGGCCAGATGATTTCGCCAGCATGGAGGAAGCAGTGGAACGGCGCTACAGCAGGCTCGTCACCGAAGGCCAGGACCTGCCGCAGCTGGTCGTGATCGACGGCGGAAAGGGTCAGCTGAGCGCCGCCCTGAGCGCCATGGAGCGCTTGGGTCTGCGCGGCAAGGTGGCCGTGATCGGTATCGCCAAGAAGTTGGAGGAGATCTACTTCCCGGGAGACCCCTACCCCTTGCACATCGACAAACGTAGCAGCAGCCTGCGCGTGATCCAGCACATGCGCAATGAAGCACACCGTTTCGGCATCACGCACCACCGGAGCAAGCGAAGTAAGCGCGTGATCAAGACCGGCTTGGAGGAGATCCCTGGTATCGGTCCGGGTACCGCGAAGAAATTGCTCACACGATTCGGTAGCATCAAAGGCGTGAAAGAGGCCGACCCACAGGACGTGGTAGCCGAGATCGGCGCAAAGAAGGCGGAGGTGGTGTTGAAGGCATTGACATCCGCCTAGCCACTACCTTTCCCACCATGGATCCCTGCGCGAACTGCGGCAACCCGTTCGATAGCCCGTATTGCCCTTCGTGCGGACAGAAGCGCATGCCGCCGGGCATCCAACTTGGCGAAGTGATCAGCGAGTTCGCGTCCGGTTTGTTCAATGTGGATGCGCCGATCCTGCGCACATTCCGGGAGTTCATCAAAGGGCCTGGGCAGTTGACGCGCTCGTTCCTCGCCGGTAAACGCGCTTCGTACACACCTCCAGTGCGCTACTTTCTGTTCGGCATCGCCTACTACTTCATCATGCGCTGGTTGCTGGACTGGAACCCGGTGGATGCGGCGGTGGAGACCATGACCGGGGCGGCCGGGATCGAAACACCCGCCATGCAGGTGAACCACTGGATGACGAACAACGTGAATCTTCTCCTGCCCTTGTGGTTGATGATGATCGCATTGTTCGATCGCGCACTCTATCCACGAACAGCGCTGCGTTGGGTGGAACGTTTGGTCCATTATCTCTTCGCGGCAGGCACCTACCTGCTCGCCGCCTCTACGTTGCTGCCGTTGAATAGACTTTGGCCAGTACTTCAAGTACTGAACTTCATCATCATCTTCTCCATCATGATCTGGGCCTGCATCGCACTGCACAAGCGTTCGGCGTGGAACGTGATCAAGGCTTTGGTGATGGTTCCGCTTAGCTTCTGGCTTTATGTGCTGCTGAGCACCGTACTGGTCGCCTTGATGCTAGGGATACCCATCGAGCAGGTTTTCGTTCGGCCGTCGTGAGGCCTTCGCAAGTCATGGCCGTCTCTGTCCTCCTCCCTGTGCGAAATGCGGTGAAGACGCTCGATGCTGCGATCGCCAGTATTGCGTCACAGACCCATGCCGAATGGGAGCTGCTGGTGATCGACAATGCATCCTCGGATGGCAGCACTCTTATCGCGAAGGCATGGACGGAGAGGGATCCGCGCATCATTCTCATCGAAGAGCCGAACATCGGGATCGCACATACTTTGAACACGGGCCTGCAGCATGCACGCGGAACCTACATCGCCCGCATGGATGCAGATGACATCAGTCATCCAGAGCGACTTGCAAAGCAGGTCGACTTCCTCGATGCACACCCCGAGATCGGGGTCGTTGGAACACGAACACGCTTCGAGACCTCCGTTGAGAAGAGCAGCGGCATGGCGTGGTTCGTCAACTGGCAGAACGTGATCGTATCACCCCGCGATCACTACGTGAAGCGTTTCGTGGATGCTCCGCTCGCCCATCCCACGGTGCTTTTCCGCCGCGAACTGATCGACCACCACGGCGCGTATGACACCGGGCCGCTACCCGAGGACCACGAGTTGTGGTTGCGCTGGATGCACTACAGCGTGCGCTTCGCGAAACTACCGGAGGAGCTGCTCACATGGAACGATCATTCTCAGCGCTTGAGCCGCACACATGCCAACTACAGCGTAGACGCGTTCTTCAGTACCAAAGCAAAGTGGATCAGCGCGTGGTACCAGAGGAAGTTCGATGACGGACGTCCTATCATCATTGCTGGTACAAGCACCTTATGTCGGGATCGAACACGCTTGTTGGAAGTGGAAGGCCTGCGGATAAATGCCTTCACGGACGTGCGCCGGCGCGAGGTTGCCGGATATCGTTTCATCCCGCACGATGAATTGCCCGGTCCGGGAGAAGCGCTCGTGATCTCCTTCATCAGCCAGCGCGGAACCGGCGATCGCATCGCGGAATTCCTTGCATCTCGGGGGCTTATCGAAGGGGAGGACTTCATTCTCGCAGCGTAAGTACCATGAGCACGCTGCCTAGTTTTGTAGGCATGACCGCGCGCACCAGCCACTTCCTTCTGCTACCTCTACTGCTCACCGGGCATTTCGTACTCGGGCAAACGCCCGAATTCCCGAAGCCGGATCCCATCCTGATCGGCAACGACCCACTTCCGGAAGTACTGCTCTTGGGTACCTTCCACTTCGGTTATCCGGACCTGGACAAACACGTTACCGCCGAGGACGATCGGGTGGACGTGCTTTCGCTACAGCGCCAACCAGAGTTGAACGAACTGCTCGATGTGGTGATGCGCTTCAAACCGAACAAGCTCTGTGTGGAGACCCAGGGCGGCTGGCTGATGCACGAATACAAGGAGTATTGCAGTGGGACGCGCAAGCTGGGCCGCAACGAGTTCTATCAGATCGGCTTCCGCTTGATGGATCGTGCCAAGCTGGATACGATGTACGCCGTGGATGCTTTCCCTCTTATGGTGGACCTGTACAACAGCCCGGACAGCCTGCGCTACAAGCCTTGGCTGGACAGCCTCTATCAGGGCTGGAATTTCGGCGGCGAGGACGTCCTTTCGCAGCGCTACGCTGCATGGTACGCCGCCACCGACAAGGCGAAGAAGCACCATAGCCTACTGGAGATCTTTCTGGCCATGAACGACGATCACGCGCTGGACCGCGACTACGGCGCCTACCTCAATGGCTACTTCAAGCTGCCCGGCCACCGGGGCGCCGATGTGCATGCCATCCATTGGTACAGCCGAAATCTGCGCATCTTCCGGAACATCCAGGACATCACCACCTCGCCGGAGGACCGCATCCTCGTGCTCTTCGGGGCCGGCCATATGGGTATTTTGAAGCACCTGTTCAACTGCTCGCCGGAGTACAAGCTGGTGCGTCTGGCGGACCTTGTCCGGTAGTAAGGTCGCCCCCGCTTAGCTTCGCCGGCATGAGCGAAGCCATCCCCTGCAAGAGCTGCGGAAGCGTGGTGGTCGGTCGCTACTGTTCCGCCTGTGGCGAGAAGGTTCTCACGCCGGACGATCACACACTGAAGCACTACCTCGGCGCATTGCTCAACGCCTTCACCTTCGCCGACAGCAAATTCTGGAACACATTGAAGGCCGTGGTGCTAAGGCCCGGTGAATTGAGCACAGCGTACATGGCCGGACAGCGCGTGAAGTACATGCGTCCCGTGGCCTTCTTCTTCCTGGCCAACTTCATCTACTTCGCTGTTCCGGTGTTCCAGACCTTCAACACATCGCTGGACGGACACATGCGCTACATGCCTTACAGCACTTGGGCGAATGCGAAAGTGGAGCAGCACCTTGAACGCAAGGGCGAGACCCTGGAGGAGCTCACGGCACGCTACGCACCGGTCTCCGCCAACAATGCCAAGCTGATGCTAGTGCTCATGGTCTTTTCATTGGTGTTGCCCATGGCGTTGTTCTACCTGCGGAAGCGGGCATACTTCAGTGCCTATATCACGGCCTCTTTCGAGCTGATGGCCTTCCACGTGTGGGTCTCCACCATTTTCTTGGGCACGGCTTTCGGGCTGTTGATGTTGGTGTTGAACGCGATTGGCCTGCAGGTCGCCTTCATGGATGCGGATAGCTACCTGAGCGTTCCGTTGATCCTCTTGCACCTGTGGGTGACCATCGGCATCGGTCGGCGCTTTTTCGGCTGCACTTTGGCGGGCGCGGTTTGGCGTGCCGTGGCCATGTTGTTCGGGCTGCAGTTCGCGCTTACAGCCTACCGTGCGCTGCTCTTCGCGGTCTCGTTCTGGCAAGTGAGCTGATGCCCTGAAGGTTTATCCCGACCCGACATCCGATCAGAAAGCCCTCCGGACTGCGTTCCTTCGCAGTCGTGGAAGATCACAGCACGTCCTTGAGCGCTATGCGCACCCATTTCGAAAATGGGGCTACCCGTCCATTCGCTGCGCGACGCAACGCCCTCATCGGTCTGCGCTCCTCGCTGAAGAAGCATGACGAGGAGCTCCTCGCGGCCATGCATACAGACATGCGCAAGCCGCGCTTCGAAGCCTATCTCGCGGACATTGGCTTGGTCTACGCGGAGATCGACCACACCCTGAAGCACCTGAAGGAATGGATGCGAACGGAACGGCGCCCCACCCCGCTGGCCCTGCAACTGGCAAGCAGTGAAGTACGCGTGGAACCGCTCGGTGTAGTGTTGATCATCGCCCCGTGGAACTATCCCGTGCAACTGTTGCTCTCTCCCTTGATCGGCGCGATCGCAGCGGGCAATTGTGCGGTGGTGAAACCAAGTGACCAAGCCCCGGCTACTGCAGCTGTGGTGCAACGCATGATTCAAGAAGTGTTCGCTCCGGAACAGGTGCACGTGGTGTTGGGGCCGGGCAGCGAAGTGGGTCCGAAGTTGATCGAACCGTTCCGTTTCGATCACATCTTCTTCACCGGGAGTCCGGGCGTTGGCAAGAGGATCATGGCCATAGCAGCGCCGCACTTGACACCCGTCACCTTGGAGCTTGGCGGGAAAAGCCCTGCGATCGTGGACCACACAGCTGATGTGGATCGCGCAGCACAGCGCATCGTATGGAGCCGGTTCTTCAACGCTGGGCAGACCTGTGTAGCAGCGGACCATGCACTCGTCCACCATGATGTGATGGACCGCTTTCTTGCCTCGGCAGCGAAACACGTGCAGCGCTTCTACGGCAATGATCCACAACAGAGCCCGCACTACGCGCGCTTGGTGAACAACAAACGCTTCAATGCAGTGAAGGATCTTCTGCAGCATGGACGTATCCATATCGGCGGGCAGCACGACGCTGACGATCGTTATATCGCCCCTACGATCCTCACCGATGTTCCACTAGACAGCCCTCCCATGCACGAGGAGATCTTCGGCCCGGTGCTTCCGGTGATCCCGTGGACGGAGCGTGAAGAGGTGGTCCGTATCGTGGCGCGAAACCCCCACCCTCTAGCGTTGTACGTCTTCAGCCAAGATCGGGACGCCCAGCGTTACTTCACAGAGCGCATCGCATTCGGTGGAGGTTGCATCAACCATTGCATGCTGCAATTCGGCAACGCGCATCTCACGGTAGGTGGTGTGGGCAACAGTGGCATGGGGCGCTACCATGGCAAGGCCACCTTCGACCTGTTCTCGCATCACAAAGGCATCGTACATGCCAGCACCTTGATCGACCCCGGTGTGCAGTACCCACCCTATTCGAGTTGGAAAGAGCGGATCATCCGCGTTCTACTTCGGTGAGGCCACGGTGATATTCGTCACCGTTGTCCCCATCCGTTCAGCGCAGCTTTGCGGAAAGCACTCCATCCATGCGCCGAACCGTACTCTTTCTATTCCTCTCCGCCGGTCTCACGAACCTTTCCGCACAGGATCTCGGAGATCGACGCATCGTGTTGGAGGAAGTGACCATCCCCGGCATGCCCGGTGTGCAGTCCTTCGCCTGCGGACAGGATGGAAATGAATGGTTGCTCCTTGGCGGTCGCACAGATGGTTTGCACCAACGCCAACCTTTTGCTGCCTTCCTCGCATCGGCCAACAACACCATGACCCATGTGGTGGACCCATCCACGAGCGAGGTATGGAGCGCGAGCATCTCCAGTCTGCCCACGGCCGTGTATGAGCAATTGCAATGCACCAACTTGGAGTTCTTCCAACGCGGGAACACACTGTACATCATCGGTGGCTACGGGTTCTCTGCAACGGCGAACGACCACATCACCCATGGCCGCTTGACGGCAGTGGACGTACCCGGCGCGATCACAGCGATCAAGAACGGAACCGCACTGACGCCCCATTTCCGACAGATAGCCGATAGCCGCATGGCCGTTACCGGTGGATACTTGGGACTGATGAACGATGAATTCTACCTCGTTGGCGGTCAGCGTTTCATGGGGCGCTACAACCCGATGGGGCCGGACTTCGGACCGGGCTTCATCCAGGAATACACCAACGCCATACGCAAGTTCCGGATCCTGGATGATGGCACGAACCTGTCGATCACGGACTACGAGGAGACCATTGACACCGACAACCTCCATCGACGGGATTACAACCTCGTGCCGCAAGTGTTCCCGAATGGCGAATTCGGCTTCACGGCATTCTCCGGTGTGTTCCAGTACACGAGCAATATTCCGTGGCTCAACACGGTGGACGTCACCGCGTCAGGCTATACCGTGGTCCCGGTATTCGAGCAACTTCTCAACCAATATCACACCGCGCACCTACCGGCGTTTGCTAGCACGTCCAACACCATGAGCACGGTGTTCTTCGGCGGCATAGGACGTTACTACTTCGATGGCAACGGACAGCTCTGGGATGATGTGAACGTACCCTTCGTCAATACCATCAGCCGTGTGCAACGGAGTGGAGACGGCTTGATGCTGGAAACGGCCATCGGCACCATGCCCGCGCTCCTCGGTTCCAGCGCGGAATTCATCACTGCACCAGGCGTACCCACGGTATTCAACGATGTGATCGACCTCAATGCGTTGGATGGCGACACCGTGCTGGCGGGCCACATCGTAGGCGGCATCGAGAGCAGCGCGGCGAACATCTTCTTCGTGAACACCGGCACCCAGAGCGCGGCCAGCACGCGCGTGTTCCGCGTGTTGTTGGTGCGTGATGTCAACACCGGCGTGATCACCACTGCTGACAAGCCCAACACATTGGACGTTTCCCTCTCTCCGAATGGTGAACAGCTCATCATTTCCTTGGAACTGGAACATGCTACGACCGGGGAGTTGAACCTTTTGGACAGCAGCGGCCGTCTGGTGCGAAAACTGCTCTCAGCACGCATGCCCGCAGGAGCCCAGCGCTTGCACAACGATGTACGCGACCTCGATCGCGGTACCTACCTCGTCGAGTGGGTCACTAAAGAAGAGCGCGCCGCAGTTCGGTTCGTTCGCTGAGGTCATTCTTCCAACACGCGTTCTCCGCGAACCGGCTTCAGCGCATCGCGTACCACTTTCAGGTATTGCTCATCGCACTCTAGCACGGCCGTGCATCGCACCGGGTTCTTCGTGATGGCATGCTGGTAGTCACGGACTCCCTCGCGGTCGCAGAACTGGTCCAGATGCTTGAGGAAATGCTGCGCGGTGATGAGCGCGTCGGGGCCGAAGAAATCCCAGTGGAAGCGAAGGCGTGGCATGATGAAGGGCGCTACGAAGGTCCGTAATGATCCTTGATACCTCATGTACTGATGCATCGCGATATCTTGCCGACAAGCAGCGAAGCACTGAATATCGACCTGATCTTCCTCTTCCTCTTCACCACTACGGTGAGCATCATTGGTTCGCTTCAAGCGGGCCTCGTGAACACGGCTGTTCTTGCAACCACCGTCCGCTTCGGTCATGCAAGCGGCAGGCGCATGGCTCTGGGCGGTGCGATCCCTGAGTTCATTCATGCAGGAATTGCCTTCGTTTTCGCGGGGTGGGTGCAAGACCAACTCGGAGCGGATAGACACACCGTCACCTTGATAGCGAGTTCGATACTTGTCGCGCTCGGACTCTACTTTCTATTCATCTTCGATCCGCATTTGCCTGATCTGGACCAGAACGCACAAAAGCCTCGTGGCTTTACCAAAGGATTCCTACTCGGATTGGCGAATCCTCAGCTCCTCCTCTTTTGGTGCGGGATCCGACTTTCAGTGGATGCGATGGACTGGAACATCTCGGGGCCGTTTGGACTGTTCGCCTTCGCGGGCGGAGCGATGATCGGCGCCTTGATCCTGCTGTTGGTGCTCGTTCGGTTAGGGAACACCCTCACCGAGCGCCTTGCACCGGGTCGGCTCCGAACGATGTTCCGGATAGTTGGCGGTGTTCTTGTAGGCCTTGGGCTCTTCGGGGTCCTGCGATAGTACGGATCACCCAGCGCCAGAACGGAGTTGGATCAAAGTGTTCCTCGCACCGCTCCAAGAGCACTTTGAGCGGAACCGGTTGATGACCTCTAGAGCGCAACTGATGACTGATCCGCGGAATGTACCTCGTATGGCGCAAGAGCTCCGACCAGCATTCGAAAATGCTCATCGCAGGGTCGTAGATATGGCCGGGTTCGCTGCTCACACCATTCAACTCGACCACGCTGTAACTCCCAGCTTGAAAGGCCTCAATGGAATCAGCACGTACATCGACCCGCCCGTAGTACACACCGTTCGTCGCGCGGATCAGGTCTGAAATGGAACGCTCCAAGGCGGTCGTGCGCAATGCCGATGCGTCCAGGAATGTCGTTCCGCGACAGTGATTGCCGATCGGCTCCACAACGACCCTTTCGCCATTCGCTGGTACGACTGCTAACACGTCCGCCTTGTAAACACGAAGCCGTTCGATCTGGCGAGCCCCTCGATAGGAACGTCCCAGCAAGGCTTCGACCGAAGCAATTCCATCACCTTCCACTGCGAGGAATCGCTTTCCCGTGATCGACAACAACTCCACCTCGTCGGTCTCCGGGTCTTTGGCGAACATCACCCCGAACTCGTGCTGTCCGGGTATCAGTGCTTGGATCAACAGTGCCTCCTTCGCGTTCACTAACACAAGTTGCAAAGCTGCGCGATCACGCACACGCGTTACCCCTTGACCTCGTTCACCGACATCGGGCTTTACGATCAGCGGGAAGCGGAACCCGGTATCGGCGATCTCTTGTTCGATATCATTCCAGAACCTACCCGTCTCGACAAGCAATGTGGTCGGGTATGAACCTTTTGGAAGCAGCGCGTAGATCTCTGACTTGCGTTCGCCGAAGAAGCCGCCCATATCGATGCCTGGATCCACGTTGGTGAAGAACGCGATGCTTCGTGCGCGGATGGCATGCCACACCAACAGGGGCAGCACAGGCAAGTAGATCAAGTACCACGGCCAATACTCGTGGTTCCATTGCGGGAAGCGCCCCTCGACTATCCGCGCAGATCGATCCATTGCTCGTGTCCGTCGGTGAGGTCGTGGAAGTACATGCGGTCCTTCGCAGTCGAATGCTCCACCGCCACATGACAAATGGTACCGAGATCATTCCCTCGTTGCATCAGGATCCTTTGGGCCCCATCCGGCCAATGCGAACCACCGGAACGATGGAATCGTAGCAAGCGCTCGATGGGCCGTTCGTTCGTCGGCTCGCTCAACATCGCCTTGAACCAATCCACACGCCGAGAACGCGCCGCCTCATCGTACAAGGTGGCAGAAGACCAGATGTGTGGTTCACCGGGATTCTGTTCGATGTGATCAACGATCGTTCCTGTCCAAACAATGGTGCTCACACGACGCGGTTCGTGCTCCACCACGACCAAGCTGAAGGGTTCCAATCCTTCAAATTCGTACTCGCTCAGAAAGTGTTCCGTTGAACCGAGCTCCACGAACCGCAACGGAACCAGACCCCGGCTGTGTTTGTACGGCGGTGTTCGGCGATGCGCGACATGCCCACCGTTCAGAACGTTCAAGGTGAATGATCCGGGCTTATCAAGGAACCACGTACCACCGGATGCCACATCCATTGGGTAGAATGCATCGGGCTTCGGGTCTGGAACAGGAGCGCCCATGACACCGCGTGACCGCTGTTCATCCCTGCTCGAAACCATGGCGAAATCATCACCATGGGGCAAGTAGGTAAGCGTACACATTCAGTGGGCGCGATGATTGCGCGTAGATGCGGCCACACCGAGCTGTTCTGGAAAAGTGATGTGCGGCAGGGTCTGCTCCAAAGCGATGCGCACCATGGCCAAGTGATGCACACCATGATCCGCCAGATAGGCGAGCTCGCGCTTCAAGGTGGTCGACTGCATTGAGTGACATGCTTCTCCCGGCAGCTCACTCTCCATGCGAAGGTCTTTATCGAGATCCAGCATGGAGAGCATGTTCACGCTCCGCTTCACCGATCCACGCGCTTCAACCAGCTGGGTCTCCAGCAACAGGTCGCGTTTGCGGTGATCATAGCTGAAGTAGCCTTTATCCAAATTGCCCAAGAGACACTCGTAGAACTCCAGAATATGGCGGATGTGCTGGCTGATACTGGACCCGAAGAGCAAGACTTGCTTCTCCGTGAATTCATCCGCCGTCAACTGTTCGAGTATCACATCGACCTTCTCAAGAACATCGATGTTGTAGGAGATAAGAGGTTGCATAGTAAGGTGCGCAAAGGTCAATAAGGAAACTCAACCAACATCTAACGTGATGCTCTTCCCTTCCCCATGACCGATCCAAGGAGATCCAGTACTGCGGCTCGCTCTCGGAACAGAATGAATACCGATAGAACCATCACTGTCAATGCCAAAAAGAACAAGGTTCCGCCATCTCCCTGCACTTCAATACCCAACTCGGTGAGGTGACTGACGACAGCTCCTGCCATGACACTGATGGCGATGGCAGCTCCCATCCATGCATGGCGAGGGGTCAGCAGCAAGACGGATGCGATCAATTCTGCGACACCCGAGCCATACCGACCCCATGGCTCCATGCCCAACTTGGTGAAGATGTAGACCGATTCAGGCGCACCGGTGAATTTGAAGTAGAGGGTCTGCAAAAGGATGACCGCTGCAACAATGTTCGGCAGGCGAAAGAGCCATTTGCGCAGGCCGGAGGGTTCGGAGTTGTGTGTCATGCTGGGTCGATCAACAACTATTTGGAGTGCTTGAATTTGGCCCAGTTCGCATCGGCCGTGCGATGAAGGCGTGCTTCATCCTTGTTCCAGGTCGTGAGGGTGTTGTTGAAGAAGGCGTTGTAGAACAGGAACAACTTGCCATCGATGATCTTGAAGGTTTCGGTGTCCACTTCGACCTTTTCGTTGTTCGCCCCCATGGCATAGGCGCACCAACCACCATACTGCGGCAGATATTTCGTCGGCTCCTTCTTGAACAGGTCCAAATGCGCCTGGCTTGCGAAGCGGAACGTCGCCCCATCGTACGAAGTGGAATAGCGCTTGTCACCTTCGCGCGCTTTGCCTTCCAGCAGGTAGGCCACGGGGTCATGGCCCTCCACCCACAACCCCTTGGGGTCCACGTTGTAATACGGCTTCAGATCGCCTTGCGCCTGAACGAGCAGAGCGAGAAAAAGAGAAAGGAAAGCAAGCGGAAAGCGGTACATCCAGGTGGTGGTTTCTGCGGTAGTCTTGAACCACAGAAATTCCTGACGATCAAGCCAAGCGGTCGCTCAAAAGGCGCATCTCCATGCCCGGTGCCATCCGCTCATACAGCATGCGGTACGTGGCCTCGGTGATGGGCATGTCCGCCTTCAACTTCTGGTTGATCTCGTGCACACACTTTACAGCGTAGTATCCTTCGGCCACCATGTTCATTTCCATTTGGGCGGCCTTCACGCTGTAGCCCTTCCCGACCATGGTGCCGAATTCGCGGTTCCGGCTGAAGGTGGAATAGGCCGTCACCAACAAGTCGCCGAGATAAGCCGGCTCGTTGATGTCACGGTCGATGGGGTGCACCGCCTTCACGAACCGCGCGATCTCCTGGATGGCCCGGCTCACGAGCACTGCGCGGAAATTGTCGCCATAGCCCAAGCCTACGCTGATCCCAGCGCACACCGCGACCACGTTCTTGAGGATGGCTGCATACTCGGTGCCGTAGATATCGTCGCTCAAAGTGGTCTTCATGAACCGGCCGTTGAGCGCTTCGCCCATGGCTTGGGCCCGATCATTCAGCAGGCAAGCGATGGTGAGGTAGCTCAAGCGTTCCATAGCTACTTCCTCGGCGTGGCACGGCCCGCATATCACACCGAAATCCGTTTCCGCGACACCACAGTGCTGGAACAGGTATTCCCCGACGATCTGATTGGTCTCTGGCACGATCCCCTTCACGGCACTGAAAACGGTCTTTCCAGCGAGCTCCGCATTATCCAGCTGATCCAATGCCCCCTTCAAAAAGGCACTAGGCACCGCCAGAACAAGTACATCGGCATCGCGGACCACCTTGTGGATATCGCTGTCCATCGACAGCCGTTCAACATCGAACTGTGCTGCACTGATGTAATCCGGGTTGTGACCGTACTTGGTGATGTGCTCGATGGTCGTCGGCTTGCGCACCCACCAACCCACACGCTCTTGTGTGGTGGATAGGAGCTTCACCAAAGCCGTACCCCATGACCCTGCGCCGACCACAGCGATGCGTTGTCCATTGCTCATGCGAAGCGAGGTTCGGTTTTCAACCCTGTCCTGATCTCTGCCATCAGAAGGTGATATCCTGTTCGATCTCCTTTCCGTCGCGCAGCACTTTAACCTTGGTGGTGTCGCCCTTGTTGAACTGGCTCAACCCCTTCATGTAGGCCATCATGTCGGTCACCTCGACCGCACCGAGCTTCAGTACAACATCGCCGACCTTCAAGCCTGCATTGGCCGCAGGTTTTCCCTCTGTGATGCCGTCGATACGCATGCCACGACCGTCATAGAGATAATCCGGGACAACACCCAAGGTGACCTTGAAGCGGGGGGTGTCCTCGGTATTCACTTCTTCGGTCTTCGCGAAGGCGAGCTTGCCATCGTCATTCAGCGTCGCGACCAACGCCTCGATGTAGCGCGTGATCCGCAGCATGCCCGTGTAGTTCACCTTGTCCTCGTCGTCGCTCGGCTTGTGGTAGTCGGCATGGGAGCCGGTGAAGAAATGAATGGCCGGAACGCCTTGCAGATAGAAGCTTGTATGGTCACTGGGGCCGATGCCGCTCGTGGTCGTCTTCGCTATCAACCCTTCCACCTTCATGCGGTCCACTTCGGCCCAAGCGGGTGATGTTCCAACCCCATTCACACCGATCACATTGCTCGTATCCAGTCGTCCCACCATGTCGAGGTTGATCATGTAATTGAGTCGTGCGATCGGCAAGGTGGGGTGCTTGGTCCAATGGTTCGATCCGTACAGCCCTTTTTCTTCACCACTGAAGGCAATGAAGAGGTAGTTGTTGTTGCGCATGTGCTCCATTTCGGCTAGGTCGTTGGCCAGTGCCAACATCACCGCAATGCCACTTGCATTGTCATCGGCACCGTTGTGGATCGCCTTTTCGCCCCTGTACAAAGAGCCTTCAGCACCCCAGCCCAAATGATCGAGGTGCGCGCCGATCACTACGATTTCCGGCTTGCCGAAGTCCAACATCCCGACCACGTTATAGGCTGTTCGCTCCGTGCGTTGGATATCCGCATCGATCACCACCGGGTTGTTCTCGACCAAGAGCTCAGCATAGCGCTCTCCCTTCAAGAAGAGCACCGGCACACCGCAGCTCTTCACTTTGGCATTGAGCCGCTCCTCCGGTGCGGATGCCGCCGGGTCGTCGTTGTAGAAGATCACACCGATCGCGCCAAGTTCAACGGCCTTCTCTGCTCGAACACGCAGATCGTGATAGGCCAAGAACTTGCTGTGCGGATGGATCCCGTCCGGGGAACTGACCGAGATCGCGACCACCCGTCCTTTTGGGTCGAGGCCCTTGTAATCATCGGTGCCGAGGTCCGGAGCTTGGATGCCGTATCCAACGCGCATCACCTTGCCACGCACCACGCCGGTCGCGGAATACGGCAACACCTCGAAATCCTTTTCAACAGCAAGGGTCGTACGGCCGAGTTGAAGTCCATTTGCAGGCCCAAGTACAGGCTCGGCTTGGAACGTGAAGGATTGCAGGTAGGTGGCGCTATCCCCGTACGGCATCAACCCCACGTTCCCGAATTTGGCAGCGATGTAATCCACTGCGAGCTTCTCGCCCGGCGTTCCTGCTTCGCGCCCTTCGAGCAGGTCGCTAGCGAGGTAGCGCACATCGTTGCGCATTTGATCAAGTACGTCGGGGTCGGAACGGAGCTGGGCGAGGACCACTTGCGGCAGAAGCGCAAGGGCAATGAGCGAAGTACGGATGGCGTTCATGGGATGGTCCGCGAAGATACCTCGGCCCTATCTTCGAAAAGCCGGAATGAAGTCGGTATGACATTCGTGTGGCCCCAATTCCTGCGCCGTTCCTTGGCGACCCGAACATGAAGAACCTTATCGTTGGAGTAGCAGGCGCCCTTGCCTTCCTTTACATCCTCAACCCCACCTTGGGCATCTTCGAACTGATCCCCGACAACATCCCTCTTGTTGGCAATCTGGACGATGCTACGGCGACCATGGTGTTACTTGCAGCCCTGCGCTATTTCGGCTGGGACGCCACCGAACTGTTCATGAAGAAGCCCGCCATTGACTTCAAGAAAGAACAGTGAATGAGAGTATTCCTCTTCGTCCTTCTTGGCTTCTTCGTATTCGGTTGCACGCGGAAGAGCGTGCAGGGAACACCCTCGCCGAACCGCTGGGCCGATGAACGTCTTTGGCCTGTACTCGAGGCGCAGGAACACCGTGACAGCCCCGCCCTTTGCGCGTTGTTGATCGACTCTTCCACAACCGTGCGGGAGGCGGCAGCGTTGGCTTTTGCGTCGGCACAGGATACGGCCTCCATTCCATGCCTCTTGAACGCACTGAAGGACCGCAATGCCCGCGTACGGTCGACGGCCGCATTCGCGCTGGGCTTCATCGCGGACAGCACCGCAGTTGTGGACATGGCGGAGCTTGCCATACTGGAACAGGACACCGCGGTAGAACGCTCGCTGCTGAGCGCCTCCTTTCTCGCCATGCAGCGCAACGGCATGTTGAAGGACCCCAATGCGATCCTGTACTTCCTTGACCGCAACACCGGACAAGAGCGCGTTCGAGCGGCTGATGTGCTGCAGCGCTTACCGGAGAGCACGCTCCGGGGTTTCGCTGCCGACTACCTGGCCCTCTTTGAGAATGAGCCGGATAAAGAAGTGGAAGCCATGCTGGTCCGTGGCCTTGCTCGAGTAGGAACATCGGATGCCCTTTCGCTCCTTCAATTCTCTGCCGATGCCGACAAGCCGGAGGTGATCATCCCGAGCGCGATACGGGCCCTTGGGAAACTGGACGCCACCCCTTGCGATAGCTTGTTGTTCTTCTGGGTAGGCCCGGGCTGCATCGGACAAGCTGCATTGGAAGCGCTGCAGGGCCGCGAACACTTGGATCCGGCGATGATCGCCAGAAGCCTTGAGAACAGCACCGATACCGCTACGACCATCGGTCTACTCGCCCTACAACTCCAGCACGCGATCGGCACCTTCAAAGCACAAGCGAATGAGCGATTGATGGAAATGGCGAGGATGGCACGGTCGCCCTACCACAGGGCCATGGCCATACGCGGCTTGGTGAATGCCTTGGGCCGGAACCCCGCGGCCGATCTGCTCATACCGATCGTCAAGCAAGGGCCTTCGAGCATCGAACGCATCGAGGCCTTTCGTGCTGCAGTTGGCTGCTACAAAGACAAGACCACCGCTCAGGTCGAATTGATCGAAGACGTCATACGCGGCTCGGATGACCCCGGATTGATCTCGGTTTTGTGCGAAGAGATACTTGACCGGGACAAATACCGAGGGTTCGACGTTGGCTTTGCTGAAGCACTAACTAGTAAGCTGGCCGCATTTGAACTGCCACGAGACCTCGAGGCCAAAATGCTCGTGGAACGAACCATCGCATTCGTTCGTGGTCAAGCCCCTCCGGCGCACTCATCCATACCTATCAACCACCCCATCGACCCAGCCAAGCTCCGCGCCCTTCCCCAAGGCCAGCGCTACCGGATCAGTACCGCAAAAGGCAGCATCATCATCGCCACCGACGTGAACGAATGCCCCGGTAGCAGCTTGGCCTTCGATTCATTGGTCACGGCTGGCTATTACAACGGCAAGGCCTTCCACCGGATGGTGCCCAACTTCGTGGTGCAGGGCGGTTGCCCGCGCGGCGATGGCTACGGTGGCATGCCGTGGACCCTGCGCACGGAGATCGGGCGAAACCTGTTCACGGCGGGTTCCGTGGGTCTTGCCTCAGCGGGGCGCGATACCGAGAGCTGTCAATTCTTCATCACGCACAGTGCCGCCCCGCATCTCGATGGGCGCTACACCCGCTTCGGCGAAGTGGTGGAAGGGATGGACGTGGTGTGGCGGCTTCAGGTGGGGGATGTGATGGAGCGGGTGGGGCGGATCGACTAGGTCGATACGAGATCCCGGATCAAGCCCGGAATCACGAATAATGCGTCGCTCTGCGCCTCAGCGCCTCTGCGGCCTATTCACTCACTCGAATTTCTCCGGCCGCATCTGCGGGAAGAGCAGCACCTCTTGGATCGCGGGATTGTCCGTGAGTAGCATCACCAAGCGATCCATACCGATGCCGATGCCACTGGTAGGTGGCATGCCGTACTCCAGTGCACGCAGAAAATCCTGGTCGATGAACATGGCCTCGTCATCGCCGCGCTCCATCAATTTCAATTGTTCTTCGAAGCGCTCACGCTGATCGATCGGGTCGTTCAATTCGCTGTACGCATTGCCGACCTCGAAGCCCGCGACATACAGTTCGAAGCGCTCGGTAAGGCGCGGGTCGTTGCGGTGCTTCTTGCAGAGCGGGCTCATCTCCAGCGGGAAGTCCATCACGAACGTAGGTTGGATCAAGCCGGGTTGCACCAGTTCGCTGAAGAGCTCATCGATCAGCTTGCCTTTGCCCATGGCCGCAGTGATCTCAACGCCGTGCTTCTTGCAGAGTTCGCCGATGGTCTGCTCGTCGGCGTTCAGCACATCCACACCGGTCTTCTCCTGTATGGCGCCACACATGGTGATCCGCTTGAATGGAACACCGAAGTCGATGGCCTTGTCCTGGAATTGTGCCGTGGGTGTGCCATTCGCCGCAATGGCCACCTTCTTGAAGACCCCTTCGATGAAGTCCATCATCCAACGGTAGTCCTTGTACGCAACGTAAAGTTCCATGATGGTGAACTCCGGGTTGTGGGTGCGATCCATGCCCTCGTTGCGGAAATTGCGACTGAACTCGAACACGCCATCGAAGCCGCCCACGATGAGGCGCTTCAAATAGAGTTCATTCGCGATGCGCAAGTAGAATGGCACATCCAACGCATTGTGGTGCGTAGCGAAAGGACGTGCAGCAGCGCCACCAGGGATGGGTTGTAGCACGGGTGTATCCACCTCCAAGTACCCCGCATCCTGAAAGGCCGAGCGCATGGCATTGAAGATGCGGGTACGTTTCAGGAACGTCTCCTTCACGCCAGGATTCACGATCAGATCCACATAGCGCATGCGGTAGCGCTGCTCCGGATCCACGAAGGCATCGTGCACCTTGCCGTCCTCGTCGGTCTTCACTACTGGTAACGGACGTAGGGCTTTCGCGAGCACAGTGATTTCCTTCACATGCAAGGTCACTTCGCCGGTCTGTGTGCGGAACATGAAACCCTTCACACCGATGAAATCACCGAGGTGCAGCAACTTCTTGAACACCTCGTTATACAGGGTCTTGTCCTCGCCAGGGGCGATCTCATCCCGGTTGATGTAGATCTGCTGGTCTCCGGTGCCGTCGCGCAGCACCGCGAACGAGGCCTTGCCCATCACACGCACGCTCATGAGCCGACCGGCCAACACGATGTCCGCTGGCGGCTGCACTCCTTCCGGGGCGTGACCGACCTCCTTGAACGCCTCTTTCACCTGCTCAACGCTGTGCGAAACAGGAAATGCTTCAGCCGGGAAGGGTTCGATACCGAGGGCGCGAAGCTTCGTAAGTGCTTCGCGACGAACGAGTTCTTGGTCGGATGGGACGTGGGACATGGAATTCCTTGAATGGGCCGCGAAACTACCTACTTTCCAGAGTTTCAGCGGAAGACCGCTACTAGGAACCGGGTGATGAGCAGGGTTGCAAAAACCCCCGCGCCTAGACCGAAGATCATGACCGCTCGCTTTCGATCCTCCTTTCGATAAGTGTAGACCTGCTCTCCGTTGGGTAAAGTCTTCTTGGCTGTATTGATATACCACCCGATGGCCATTCCCAAGAAGCCACCTGCCAAGGCAGATATCAGCCCAAGAACGAGGAACGCAGTTTGTGATGGGGCGGTCTGCCTGATATCGTCCAATCGTGCTTCTCGAAGCAGCTCCACGGCTTCCTCAGAAACGGGCTTCCCTCTTTCTGACAAAAGTCGTTTCGCCACCTCACTATCATCGGCACTCCATTCGTCCGGCCTTACCAGTACGTCCATCAATTCGCGATCGTCGAAGCCGCAAAGTGGGTGATCCGGCTCAATGACAACGAGGTTCTCCTTCGCCCGAGAACGCAAGTAATGTTCGGCTAGTTCGAACTGATCTCTCGGAAGCATCACATGGTACCAAGTCTGACCGTCGCCAATGAACAGTGGGTCACCATTGGGCGCATTGACCATGAGTTCAGCATCCAACTTCTCGCCAATGAGTCCGTCGACCATGGCAAGTGCCTCCTGGTCGGAATGATATCGCCGAAAGGTTGTTCGCTCGGGATCGTGCATGCTTGACCGCCAGTTCACCTGAAAGATACTCGCCTCTCTGATAAACCTACCATTACGCCTGTTGGTTGCCCGGAAAGAACAACCGAACCGACTAGCCTAACTCTATTACCCGTGATCACGTATCACGCGCCTACTTTTGACCCAGCACCAGACCATAGACCATGCAACAACTCATCGAAGCCTTTCCGAAACAACTCAAAGAAGCCCTGGAGATCGGCCGCAAGGCGCAACTGAAAGCACCGGGCGGCCCGTACGCCAACGTGGTGGTAACAGGTCTTGGCGGAAGTGGCATCGGCGGCAAGATCGCCGCCCAGTTGATGCACAAAGAGGCCAAGTGCCCCATCGAGGTCTACCACAACTACTACCTGCCGGGCTACGTGAACCACAAGAGCTTGGTGATCGCGTGCAGCTACAGTGGCAACACCGAAGAGACCATCGCTGCCATGGAGCAGGCGTTGGCCAAGGGCGCCCGTGTTTGTGTGGTCACCAGCGGTGGCACCATGTTGGAGATGGCCAAGGCGAAAGGCCTGGACCATATCGTGATCCCCGGCGGCAATCCGCCACGCACCATGCTGGCCTATTCACTGGTGCAGCAGTTCTTCCTCCTGCACCATTTCGGCATCATCGGTGATGGTTTCGAAGGCGCGATCAAGACGGCCGCGCAGATGTTGGAGCACGAGAAGGAGAACATCAAGAAGTCCGCCATGGAGCTCACTGAGAAACTGGTCGGAAGGCGTTTGGTGATCTACAGCGAAGCGAACACCGAAGCCGTTAGCATCCGTTTCCGCCAACAAGTGAACGAGAACAGCAAGGAGCTGTGCTGGCACCACGCCATTCCGGAGATGAACCACAATGAGCTCGTGGGGTGGGCCGGTGGTGACAAGCACATCGGTGTTTTGATCTTCCGCCACAAGGAGGATCATGAGCGCACGCAGATGCGCATGGAGATCAACAAGAGCGTCTTCGAGAAGTACACGCCCAACGTGTTCGAGGTCTGGAGCCAAGGCGATACGGCCTTCGCGCGGCAGCTGTTCCTGATCAACTTGGGCGACTGGGTAAGCCTCTATTGGGCCCAGAAGAAGGGTGTGGACCCGAGCGAGATCGCGGTGATCAACATGCTCAAGGGGAAGCTGGCGGAAGTGAAGTAAATGTCAAACGTCATATTGCGAGCGGCATGATAGGACGGCCTACATGCCGCTCGTATCGTTGAATGTCACCACTTCTGCAGGAACTTTGCACCCGTGAGAAAAGTCCATTTCCAAGACCTCGGTTTGATCGACTACGCCACCGCGTGGGAGTATCAGACCAAGCTCTTCCAAGCGACCATCGATCGGAAGATCGCCAACCGCAACTTACCAGAGGATCAACAGGTCCTCACCGAGGACCACCTGCTGTTCTGCGAGCATCCCCATGTCTACACCTTGGGAAAGAGCGGTAAGGAGTCGCACTTGTTATTGAACGAACAAGGACTGCGCGACAAGGGCGTGCAGTTCTTCCCGATCGATCGTGGCGGAGACATCACCTATCATGGGCCGGGGCAGATCGTGGGCTACCCGATCTTCGACATGGACCACCATTTCACGGACATCCACCGATTCCTGCGCACCTTGGAAGAAGCGGTGATCGGCACGCTGGAAGCCTACAACATCAAAGCCGGTCGCATCGACGGCCTCACCGGCGTATGGCTCGACCGGGCGGATCCGTTCAAGGCCCGGAAGATCTGTGCCTTCGGCATCCGCGCCAGTCGCTGGGTGACCATGCACGGCTTCGCCTTTAACGTGAACACCGACCTGAGTTATTTCGAGAACATCGTACCCTGCGGCATCACCGACAAAGGCGTGACCTGCATGGCGAAGGAACTTGGCGGGTTGCTCGATATCGAGGCGGTGAAGAACAGGCTGAAGTTGGAATTGGCGGATCTGTTCGATGTGGAGCTGATCGGCTGACCTTTACTTTCGCTCAACACCATCCCCATGCGCACCCTCCGCAAGCTCCTCCTCTGGCTCATCGGTATTGTCGTTGGCCTTATCGCCTTGGCCTACATCACCGGAAACGACCACTTGGTGCGTGGCGTTCGGTTCACCTACCTCATGGGGCGGAACGGTCCCGAGATCGACGACCGGGACTTCTTCCCCTACGCGACCATACCTGCTGCGGATCCACAGCCTTGGCCCAAGGGGGAGCGCTACGGCAAGTTGGCCTTGACCGCCGAGGAAGAAAAGGAATTGAAGGACCTCTACTCCGTGGGCTTCGCCTTGTTCCAGCACGACAGCCTCATCTTCGAGCAATACTGGAACGGCTGGGATGCCGATAGCGTGAGCAACAGCTTCAGTGTGGCGAAGAGCTACATCAGCTTGCTCACGGGCATTGCCATGAAGGAAGGGGTGATCAAGAACATCTTCCAACCCGTCGGTGATTTCATTCCGGAGTACAAGGAAGGCTGCTACGCGAAGATGAACCTGTACCATTTGCAGACCATGAGCACCGGCTTGGATTGGAGCGAGAGTGGTGCGAACCCTTTCAGTGACAATGCCAAGGGCTACTACGGAACCGACGTCCGTGAGTTGAGTCTGAACCAACCGTGCCGCGAAGAGCCGGGTAAGGAGTTCGACTACATCAGCGGAAGCACGCAGATCATGGCCGAGGTGCTCGAATCGGCGTACGGCCGACCGTTGGATGAATTGGTGCGCGAAAAGATCTGGGGACCGCTCGGGTGTGAGCATGAAGCCTATTGGGGGAAGGACAGCAAGGACGGTGACTTCAAGGCCTTCTGTTGCCTGTATGCAACCGCTCGGGACTTCGGACGCATCGGCCAGTTGTACCTGGACAGCGGCATATGGAAGGGCAAGCAGATCATCGACCGCGAATACTGGAAGGCTTCGGTCACCCCGGCAGCCATCGACGACAAGGGAACTCCCAACGAGCGTTATGGCTACTTCTGGTGGCTGGCCGAATTGGATGGACAACCGGTCTGGTATTGCCGCGGCTTCCATGGTGAATACGTGGTGGTGCTCCCGAACGAGGACCTCGTCTTCGTTCGCACCGGCATGAAACGGGAGGAAGTGAACGAAACAGGACATCCCACCGACGTGTTCAAGTGGATCGCGATCGCCCGTGAAATGGCGGCACGACCTGCTTAAGACCCGTAGTTCGAACCATGCGCAAGGACATCCATCCACCCAAGGTCGAAGGCATTGCCATGGCGGTCGTGCGCGAACCGGACGAAGACGGTGAAGAAGGTTGGTTCGTGTACTTGATCAACCAGAAGGACACGCCCATCGAGAACGTGCTCGTGAGTTCGCGCGGCTACGGGGAGATCGAAGGCGAAACGCGGAGGACAAGTGAACTGCGGCACCACCTACCAACACTG
The DNA here is from genome assembly GCA_902826215.1 of uncultured Bacteroidota bacterium. Taxonomy (GTDB): domain Bacteria; phylum Bacteroidota; class Bacteroidia; order Flavobacteriales_F; family PHOS-HE28; genus PHOS-HE28. Next base: position 97,656 of record CADEDY010000002.1, on the reverse strand, counting down.
GAGGCAAAGGGATGGGCGAAGATCGAACGCATCGTGGAGGACGTGTTCGCATTGAGCAACCAGTATTGGGTGAGCTTCTATATCGGGAAGACCCTGCACGACAAGAAGTACATCTTCCTCGCCGGCAGCATCGAAGAGACGAACTTCACCAACATCCCGTTGATGGAGAAACGTGGGGTGATGATCGAGTAGCGCGGTCGACAGGTGCTGATCGTCGCTTGCCTGAACCTACATGCATTCCGGATCGATCGCTACCTTCATGGTAAATCCAACGCCATGCGTCCCGATAGTGCCCGCGACCTTACCCGGATCCTGTTCCTGGACATTGAGACCGTACCCCAGCACTACGATTGGAAGGACCTGGACCCGCGCAGCGCGCAGCTTTTCAGCGATAAGACCCGGTTCGAGCAGGAACGGAACGCAAAGTCCGCCGAGGAGATCTACGGGGAGAAAGGTGGCATCCTCGCCGAATTCGGAAAGATCATCTGCATCGGTGTGGGCAGCTTGCACCGCGAAGGGACCGATCTGCGGTTGCGGGTCACTTCGTTCCATGGCGACAACGAATACGATGTGCTCAACCGTTTCGTTGACCTGCTGGGTCGTCATTTCAACACCGACGACCATTGGCTCTGTGGCCACAACGGCAAGGAATTCGACTTCCCCTATATCGCGAGGCGGTGTGTGGTGAACCGGATCAAGCTGCCGAAGTTGCTGGACATTGCAGGCCTGAAACCATGGGAGGTCGGGCACCTGGACACGATGAACCTGTGGAGCTTCGGTGACCGCAAGGCATATACTTCGCTGGCGCTACTCACGCATGTACTTGGCATCCCCACGCCGAAGGACGACATCTCCGGTGCCGATGTAGCACGCGTCTACTACGAGGACAAGGACCTGGAGCGCATCGCCACGTATTGCAAAAAGGACGTGGTGGCCACAACACAGCTGTACTTACGGTTGACCGGGAAGGACGTGATCCCTGAAAGCCATATCACTTTGGTGTGATCACATCGTGATAGTTGCGATCTTCGCCGCATCGAAGCCCGGCACCCTGTTTTGTTGAAGCGCCTTTCCCCTTTGCATTGGTCCATTGCGCTGTTCGTGGCGCTAACCAGTACGCTCACCTTGTTCGCATGGAATACGAGCGCGCCGTTCATGTGGCAGGTGCTCACCAGCGCGAGCGACCCACTAGGCTACTACCAATACCTGCCCGGGCTGTTCATCGATGGCTCTTGGGATCATCTTGGCTATTCCTATCCGCTGGAGAATGGCAATTCGCTGAATCTGTTCACCACAGGCGTGGCGATCATGCAAGCACCCTTCTTCTTGCTTGCCATGGGCTGGTGCAAGATCACCGGTGGCTCCATGACGGGCTATGAACTCCCCTTCGTCTTCGCTCGCTTGTTAGCCACTTCCACGTATACCTCACTCGGCCTCGTGCTTGTTTTCGCCGTGCTCCGTCGCCTGTACCATTGGACCACAGCGCTCGGTACCGTCGTAGTGCTCTTGTTCGGCACAACGCTTTACTACTACACGGTGTATTCGGGTGGCATGTCGCACACGTACAGCTTCTGCCTCATGGCTTGGGGACTCTACCTCGTGGTGCGCATGCGGGAAAAGCCAAGGGGCGATCGCTTGGTCGCGCTGTTCTTTTGCGCGGGATTGCTCGTCCTGATCCGGCAATTGAACGTGCTGGCCTTGTTGGTCCTTCTTTTCTACGGCACCGACCCGATCGCCGAAATGAAGTTGCGCTTGTCGTGGGTAAAGGACCACCCGCGAGCAACGCTCGTTGGCGTAGTGCTCGTGATCCTCATATGGCTCCCGCAGCTCTTGTACTGGAAACGGATCACGGGTTCGTGGTTGGTGTTCACGTACGGCAAGAAGGACGAGGGCTTCACCTGGGCCGACCCCCATTTGTTCGATGTGCTCTTCAGCCACCAGAACGGTTGGTTCATCTACACGCCCTTGATGGCCTTGGTGATGGGGGCGCTGCTTTGGCAGGCATGGCGCAACGTGCCAGGAACACGGACCATCCTCGTGGTATGGGCGCTGGTGTGGTACGTATACGCGTGTTGGTGGTGCTGGTGGTTGGGCGGGGCGTTCGGCTACAGAGGCTTTGTCGAATACTATGTGTTCTTGGCCGTGCCGCTTGCTGCTCTCGTTGATACCGCACGTCAGGGGCGTATGTTCAAGAGCATTCCACTTATTGTCGCGTTCGCTTTGATGATCTACTCGAACATCCGGTTGAGCGATCTATACCAGTATCCCTGGGAGGGAGAAGCTTGGACCTGGGAGCGCCTTGGTGCGGTTTACGAGCAGGCCTTCCTCGAATGAAAGCTCAATGGCCTATGGGGTTCGCGTAGCGATATCCAATTCGACCTTGAACTTCGAAAGTTCGATGGCAAGCTGCTTCGTATTCCACAGGTAGAGTTTGTTGCTTGTCTTGGCGGGACGACCCGGAACGAGATACTCCACACTGAAGGGACCCGCTTCAAGATCCTGAGCCCAATAGGCGTAGTGCTCTTGTTCGCTCCACTCCTCGAAGACCAACGCGGCCGGCGCATTCAGTTCGCCCGATACGACCACTTTCGTATAGACCTTGTCGACCGGCCCTAGGTCCAAAGGCTGGATCTCGAAGGGGAAATCCACCTCTTTGAAACACCAGGCATCGCTCGCTCGGGAGCACGATACCGTATCCAAACGGTGCTGCACGGTCCATGGCGAACCATCCTGGACAACAGGGACACGGTGCAGCACACTGACCGTGGAGGGTCGAGCGGCGAGCACGATGAACTCGTAGGGTAGGCCACCCAACATGATCGCTCTGTCCGTCGGAGCCACTACGCGAAGTACATCCAGGGCCGGGTCTTGTAACAACGAGTCCGGGTGACCTGCCCCGCTGGTGAATCCGAAGTGGGAGTCCCACACCATGAGGTCGTTCGCTCGGGGCTGTCCGCTCTGTGCGATGCCCTTGTCGTCGTACGGGTCCAATTCGGCGAACAGGGCGACCTGAGGATGGAAGTAGACCACACGTTCGAAATCACCCTTCACACTCTTCACGTAGTGACCCACCTCTTCCACACATCGGTCAAAGCTGCTCGCCTCGACCGGGATCGTCCGTTCACCAAGGAAGGAGCTTACGGACCACCCCACGAAGGTGGTGCCAAGCAATACGGATGCGACGATACGCTGACGGGAGGATCCTAGCAGCACGGCACCAAGCCTCCCCAGTGGCCAGATCGCAAAGAGAACGGCAAGCGGGGCTCCGGTTGAAAGCACACGCCACAGACCAAGAGATCCCTTGAGTCCTTGCCACCACAGGAATGAGTGTATCACAAGAATGGACAACACGGGAAGCATGGCCATGATGATCAAGAAGGATAGACGTGGACGAACGAATCGATCCCGTATCCAAAGGATGACACAGGCGATCAACGCAACGGCCCACGCCCATACCAATGGAGCGCCATAGATGTGTTGGATCTGATCGGTGAAATGGAACAGCGGACCCCGCCCATAGATGCTCTCGGCACCGGTATACGGGTCCATATGAAAGGCCCAAAGCGGATCGTTGTGAACGAAAACACCGACGACCCCATAGATGATGTGCCCTGTGAGCACGAAAGGAAGTGCCTTGTACTGTTTCTGCCACAGGACCCAAGCAACGGCGAATGGAACCACCACGATGTACTCCGGACGTGCGAATGGCATGAAGGACGCGACCACCATTGCCCAAGCATACCGCTGAACCCACAACAGCCTGAATAGGAGAACGCTCAACATGCCGAAGAGGATCTCCGTCATCCCGGCCAAGACCATACTGCCATACTCAGGCACCAAGAGCAGCACGGGCGGAAACACCCAGCGAGCAACCTCGCTCGAACGACGCAAGACACCATCTGCCGCCCAACATGTTCCCACGAAACAGAGGGCATTGAACAGGGTCATGCCCCAATGACCAAGCTGTGCGAATGGAGAGGAAAGTAGCGTGTACAGCGGTTTTCCCCAGTGATCCAGGAACAGGTGCGGCCTATCCCATGAGAAACGAGCTATCTGAAAATGCACAACACCATCAGCCGATTCAAGGATCCCCGTGGAAAGCAACCGGATCACAACAGCCAAGGCGGCAAGTGCTACCCACCAGAAAGCCGGAGCTGGGCGCTGGGTCGTTGTCATGTTCCTAGCCCAGTCCGTACTTCACAATGCACCAGATCGCTCGGAAACCATCCTTCCAACCGATCTTCTTGCCTTCGGCGTAGGTGCGGCCGTAGTAGCTGATGCCGACCTCATAGATCCGCACGTCCTTAACTCGTGCGAGCTTGGCGGTCACTTCTGGTTCGAAACCGAAACGCTTCTCCTGCAGCTTCAGTCCTTTGGCGATGTCACTACGGATCAGCTTGTAACAGGTCTCCATATCCGTCAGGTTCAAGTTGTTGAACGCGTTGGAGAGCTGGGTAAGGAACTTGTTGCCGATGCTGTGCCAGAAGAAGAGGATGCGGTGCGGATGGTGCCCCATGAAGCGTGACCCGAAGACCACATCGGCGAAGCCCTCGCAGATCGGTCGTAGCAGTTCGTTGTACTCTCGCGGGTCGTACTCCAGGTCGGCATCCTGCACGATGAGGAATTCGCCCGTGGCGAGTTCGATCCCCTTGTGGATCGCCGCGCCCTTTCCTTGGTTGTGCGGCTGTTGGAACAGGCGGATGCCCATCCCGGGCTCTGCGGCCATGTACCGTTCAATGGCCTGCACCGTTGCGTCGGTCGAGCCATCATTCACGATGATCACCTCCTTCTTGATCCCGTCGCGTAGCACCACATCGCGCACCTTATCCAGAATGCGATGGATCGTCCGCTCTTCGTTGTACGCGGGAATGATGATGGAAAGCGTGGTGATGGCCGTCATGCGCGGAGTGGATCCGATGTCGGCGAAGGTAGCCCGGCACCGGCAATTGGACCAGAGCCGTGGTCCGTTCGGGAAGAGCCGTACTGCAAACACGCACTACATTGGCACACAAGTCCAATAGGCCGATCAACCGCTCTATTATGAAGATCCTCCAGCAGCCCTACAAGCGCGATGTGTTGCTCATTGTTCTCGCGGGGATCATCGCCCGGCTCATCGCGCTTCCGTGGGCACAAACCGTGCATGCCGATGCGGTGAGCCGCGTCCACATCGCATACGAGTGGCTGCTCGATCCGTATTACATCAAGGAAGGGTATTGGGGGCCATTGCACCACTACCTCAACGGGCTCTTCATGCTGATCTTCCCTGGCAAGGTCACCGGGCCGGTCGTGCTGAACATCCTCTGCGCTTCGCTTACGGCCATCCCGTTGTATGGATTCGCGATCAACGTGTTCAACTCGCGTAAAGGTGCCTTGCTCGCATCGCTTTTGTACGTCTTCAGCCCCATTGTCTGGTGGACGAGCCTTCAACCACTTTCCGAGGTTTCCTACGGGTTCTTCCTAGCGCTTTCGTTGTACGCCCTGTCCGAGGGAACTCGGGACAAGCCCGAATACCGCACCGCGATGTTCGCCGGCTTCTTCCTGACCTGCGCCGCGGCCATTCGCTACGAGGCCTGGGTGATCATTGCTGCATTCACCTTGGTGGTCTTCCTGCAACGCAGCTGGCGGTACACGCTCGCGTTCTGGTCGTTCGCCATGTTGTTCCCCGCCGCTTGGATGATCGGTAACCACTTCGAATACGGCGACTTCCTGTACAGTGTGAACCAGAACGATGTGTGGAACATGGGGAAAGAGGGCATCAACGATGATGTCTCGGCCGTCGAACGAATGAAGCGGGTGCTGTTCTTTCCATGGTCTTTCGGATCGAACGTCTCTCCCATCGTTGCGGGACTTCTTGCTGTGGCACTGATCCGGGCCGTGATCAAGAAACGGTTGAGCAAGGATCAGCTCATTTGGCTCATTCCTTTCGTGGTGATGGCTGCCGTGTTCCAGAAAAAAGCGTGGGACGGCTCCCTCATGCTCCACCACCGCTTCCTCGTCACGTGGCTCATCCTTCTCCTGCCCTTCGTACCCGTGATCTTCATGGGAACGAAATGGCTTCGCTTCCGAACTGTACTGATGGTGCTCGGCTTGATCTCCGTGATACCCATGACCTTTCTGTGGAACAAGGTGCACTACACCAAGCGGCTGGGAGAAGGAGTGCTCGGCCAAGCCATGGAGGAGCTCGCCATGGGCTACTACCGGGAGCTGCAGATCATACCCCGCATCGAGGGGACGGACACCGAAGATCTTCTCCGGGCCATCAATGGAGCAGGGGTACCGGGTGATGGGCTGATGCTGGATTTCTTCGGCTGGGACCGCAGCTACTATGTGGCACTGCACGCCTTGCCCAACACCATCGTGATGTACGGCGCGCCTTGCCCAACACCATCGTGATGTACGGCGCGAAGCACGAAGAGTACAAAGCCGAAGATGTGATCGGATTCCTTGGGGAACACCCGCATGGTCAGCTCGTGTTCAGCAGAACCGGTAAGATGCAGGACAAGGTGCTACTTGCCGATACGTTGTTGGCATTCGAAGGAGTGCCGACAGTGTTGCGGATCGGCGAACCCCGGGAGTTCCGAGGAAAATGGCTGTACACATACGACGTAGCCGTCGGACCCGACCCCAGCGCGTTCGACTCGCTGCGCATCCAAGGGCATCGGATCTTCACTGCGGAAAAGGACGCGGCCTACTTCGACGACCAGATCCGCCGAGACGAGGCGTGGTACTCCAAGGTGCGTCGGCAGGCCTTCTGGAAGCGCGAGCCGATCGACACCACGCTGCGCGACAATGTCGCGTACATGCTCTCGCTGGAAGCGGGGAACTGACGGCGACGAACTGGAGACCCGCTCAACAAGGTGATGGTCCCCTCGCATTCATCGCGATGGCAGATGCCGTACGACAAGGATCTCCAGATCCGTAAGGCGGAAAGGCGATCCGGTGTTGTTCTCCAGATAGAGTTTGTTGCGGGTATCGGGGTCGAATGCAGGTAGTTTGAATACGACCTTGAACGGCCCGGGCTCAATGCGTTGTTGCATGAAGTCCGACTGCCGATCACCCAGATCCTGCGAAACAGCGAAGCTGAAAGACCCTTCATGACCCGGCTCTTGAACGAGTGTTCCAGAGACGATGACCTCGGCATACTTCAGGTCCGGCGGATGCACAGGGAGATCTTCCATCTCCATCGGGTACTGCTCCCCACCGAAACACCATCCCTCCACAGCCTCGCAAAGAACTGCATTGTTCCGGTGTTGCAGCGGAAGCTGCGTGCCTTCGTTCTTTTCGAAATGGACCACGGTATCCGTGCTTGCTTGACCATTCCTTTGCAGGTCATAGATCAGCAGAGGCCCATACCGACCCATGGGTTCCTGCATCCACGGCATGTACTGGTCATCGGGCGAAATGCGATCCTTCCGCCGCACCATGAAGGATGCGCCGAGGTCGATCAAATGTTCCATCATGCCCGGCTCGTTCCAGTGGATGCCGAAGTGACTGAATCCATGCCTGCGCATCATGTACAGCGAGGTGTTGATCGTCACATCATCCGGCGATATGGCAAGCTCATCGCGTGAAATTCCGATCTGATCGAGGTAGGGTGCCAGTGTGTAGAAGTCCTTCCAAACAGGATCCGCGATCGCATTCCAATAATCGGGCTCCTTGCAATGGAAGGTGGGCAAAAGGTTCTCTTCGCTGAACGCGCCGCCTGGCTGGCTTCGCATGATCAAGTTGGTGCGTGCATAGGCCACGTTGTACACGAGCAGCACGAAGAAGGACCATCGCAGTGCGCGGGAAGTGAAGTATTGCGGGTAGGCTTCGCGGAGCCACCATACTGCGGTGGTCAAAAGAACCAAAAGGGTGATGATGGGATTGATGAAATAGTAGTCGTGACCATCCACGGCATGGAACCAGAACAAAGTGTACACAACGGTCCCAAGAAGCAAGAACCCGTTCAACAGGGAAAGGCCCAATGGGAGCCTTCTCACATCGTGCAGTAACAGGACGAACGCTGCACCAAGTACCAACCACACCGAGGTATCGAAGACCTGGAAGAGAAGGATGGTCTTCGCATAGGTCATTGCTCCATCGATCTGCTCAGGCGTCATCTCCCAAATGGGCCACAGTCCATTGAACGTGTATCGCCCAAAATGCGTGCGATTGAGCAACTCAGCGTGGATGTACCATGCAGCGATCGCTGCGAACGCAGCAGCAATGGCACTCCAACCGAAACGCCAGGGCGGCAACCGATCCCGAACAGCGGCGAAGGATCCGGGGAACCAACACGCCAATGCATACACACCGAAGAGGGCCAAGAAGCTCATCCCCGCGGTGACCTTAAGCAGCATGGCCATGGCAATAGCGACCATGGCCAATACCCACCAGCGCCTTTTTCGGTCTTCCCCATAGCGCACCACACCGTACCACCCGATCAGTGCGAGATCGAATGCGGGTACGTCGGTCAGGAACGAAACGGAATAGTAGACCAGCACCGGCGAGGTGAACGACAACAAGCTGATCAACAGGGACCACGAGATGCTCTTGAGCAAACGACGCAAGGTCAGAAAGAGCATGAACGAGGCTAGGGCGTGCAGCAACAGACCGAAGAGACGGTACGCGAATTCGCTTGGACCGGTGATCTTCCAGATCTGCCCCATGGTCCAATAGAGGATCGGGAACTCGCCTGCCGTCACACCCAACTTACTGCCGCCTGAAAAACGCGAATGGATCACGGGTTCGAGGAGCGTGGCATCGCCGGTGAAGTAGTTCCAGGTCAAGGAAAGGCAATCGCCCTGTCGCCAAATATGAATGGGCAAAGGCATCAAGTGAAGCACTCGGCCGTACTCATACACTGCGCACATGGCGGCGAATGCCATCAGGAAGGCCCACCGCCCACCAAATGCACGGAACAAGCCCCTGAGCGAAGTCATAACGCTAAGCGATCGCCATTTCGATCACATCATCAGCCACTACCAAGCGGCCCTCGGTCTTCGCTCTGATCTCATCCACACTGACACCCGGCGCGCGCTCCAGCAACTTGAATCCATCGGGGGTCACATCGAACACACCCAGATCCGTCACGATCTTCTTCACGCAGGCCACGCCGGTCAGTGGGAGGGTGCACTTCTTCAGCAACTTGCTCTCGCCAGCCTTGTTGGTATGCAACATGCACACGATGATGTTGTCCGCACTGGCCACTAGGTCCATGGCGCCACCCATACCCTTCACCATCTTTCCGGGGATCTTCCAGTTCGCGATGTCGCCGGTATCGGTCACTTCCATAGCGCCGAGCACCGTGAGTTGCACATGCTGTCCACGGATCATCGCGAAGCTGGTGCTGCTGTCGAAGATGCTACTGCCGGGCAACAAGGTCACGGTTTGCTTCCCCGCATTGATCAGATCAGCTTCCTCTTCTCCTTCGAACGGAAAAGGCCCCATGCCGAGGATCCCGTTCTCACTTTGAAAGACCACGTTGATCCCTTTCGGAACATAATTCGCCACCAAGGTGGGAATACCGATCCCGAGGTTCACGTAGTATCCGTCCTTCAATTCGCGCGCGATGCGCTGCGCCATCTGTTCTTTCGTGAGTGCCATGTGATCCTGGTCTCCAAGTGAAGGGTGCGGGTCCTCAAGAAGCAGAGGGGCCCCGATCGCAAGGGATGCTGCTAAAGTAGGACTTGGTCTGTTCGCAGTTGCTCGTTGAAGGGCCACGCATCGCCTCCGGCTATCTTCGCCGCATCGCCACCAATTCGGCCAAGCGCTTGAGCGACCCACGTTCCATTCGCCTCATCAAGATCGTTCTACTGGTCCTTATCGGTTCGGTTGCGCTTGGGTATGCCGCATACCGGGCCGTTGACATCTCTTTCACGCACGACGAGAGCTTCTCGTTCCTTCATTACATCTTCCGAAGCACGAAAGGGCTGTTCCGGCTGGATGACCCGTACACGAACAACCACCTACTGAACTCCGTGGGGATGAAGTGGTCGCAACGGGTGTTCGGTCCATCGGAATGGGCCTTGCGTTTGCCGAACCTGATCCTGCTCGCGGTGTATCTGTTCTTCTGCGGGGCGCTGTTGATGCGTAAGCACGTTCTTTTGGCGGTCCCGGCCTTCATCCTTCTTGCTTCGAACACCAACTTGCTCGGCACCTTTTCGGTAGCACGAGGCTACGGCATGTCCATCGGATTCATGCTGATGGCGGTGTACTTCCTCATCGACTCCATCCGAACCGGAAGAAGACGCACCTTGATCTGGTTGCATTTCGCATTCATCGGTGCCGTGCTCAGCAGTTTCACGCAGCTCGATGTGTACGTGACCGCTCTGGCCTTGTACTATCCGCTCCTACTGATCAAACAACCCGATGGTGCCGCGCGTTGGCGCATAGTGCGACGAACCGCTTGGGTGAACGCGCTTTTGTTGTTCGTCGCTTATGAGATCCTCGCCCGACCTGTTCAACAGGTGGTGCGGTGGAATGCTTTCGATTTCGGGGGCAAGACGAACTTCTTCGATACCACTTTGCGATCCACCATTTACGCGATCACACCCGGCATCGGTATACCAGGCGACGACCTCATCCTTTGGCAGATCTGCTTCCTCTCGGTCGTTGCTCTCGCCCTCATCAATGTTGCATGCTCCGCGCTCCCGCGCTGGCGAGCGTTGCTGGTTGAAGCACCAGAACTCGCTGTATGCACCGGATTATTGGTGGGCGTCAGCTTGGTCACCATCATTCAACACCACCTATTGGGCACGGATTACTTGGAAGCACGATTCGCCCTGTTCCTGGTTCCGCTTTTCCTGTTGGTCGTGATCCAGCTCTTGTTCGCATTCGCCAAGGGGTGGCGGCTTTGGTTGGTTGTTCCGGTCCTCTTCGTACTGGCTGGTCTTTCCATCGAAAGCGCAAGACGCAGCGCATTCCCGCTGACGCACGGTGAGTGGTACTACGATGTGCAGACCGATGATGCGATCACGCTGATCACAGCACTTCATGAAGGCAAGGAGGGCCGCGTTCGGATAGGCAACTCCTGGGAAATGGAGCCCACGATCAACTTCTATCGGATAAAACGTGGATTGGATTGGATGGATCGCGCTACACGAAAAGGGCTTTCACCGAAGGACGATGTTCGCTACCTGATCGAGTGGAACATCACGCCACAGGATACCGCTGGATACGACGTGGTCCAACGATTCGAGCGGCCACACACCATACTCCTTCAGCGCAGGATGAGCGATGCAGCGGAGTGATCTCAAGCGCTGCCCCTAGCCTCGCTTGCGGACCGTGCGTTGCTCGATGCGCTTTTCGTAATCCTGTCCTTGGAAGATCCGGTTCACGAAAATGCCCGGTGTATGGATCTCATCCGGATCCAATTCGCCCGGCTCCACGAGCAGCTCCACCTCGGCCACGGTGACCTTCCCGGCCATGGCCATCATCGGGTTGAAATTGCGGGCCGTGCGCTTGTACACCAAATTCCCAAAGCGGTCCCCCTTCCACGCTTTCACAAGCGCGAAGTCGGCGCGCAGCGCGGTCTCCAGCACATACATCTTCCCGTCGTACTCGCGCGTTTCCTTGCCTTCGGCAACCTCGGTGCCATAGCCAGCGGGTGTGTAGAATGCAGGAATACCAGCGCCACCAGCACGGCAACGTTCGGCCAAGCTGCCCTGCGGGATCAGGTCCACCTCCAGTTCCCCGCTCAACATCTGTCGCTCGAATTCCGCGTTCTCGCCCACGTAGCTGCTGATCATTTTCTTGATCTGGCGCGTCTGCAACAACAAGCCTAAGCCGAAGTCATCCACCCCCGCATTGTTACTGATGCAGGTGAGACCCTTCGCGCCGGTACGCACCAGTGCAGCGATGCTCTTCTCCGGAATGCCGCACAGCCCGAAGCCGCCGACCATCAGGGTCATGTTGTCCTGGATCCCTTTCAGGGCTTCATCCGCGTTGGCAACGATCTTGTTCATGGTGCCGACGAAGATAGCGGGATGCCATTGGACGAACGTGTCGCAGATCCGAGAAGCAGAGAACCAAGGGACCTCAGTCCCAATTTGGCTTCTGCGCGCCGTTGATCACATTGCCCTTCTTGCGGCAATCGATCTCCACGCCCAGATCCCCGCCAGGACGTTCGAAATCCCCCGTACTGATCTCAATGCTCGGGTCAGCGTACACCTTGTTCATGTAGTACCCATAGATCGGCAACGCCATGTTAGCGCCTTGGCCCTTGTCCGTGGTGCTGAAACGCACACTTCGATCGTCAGCACCGGTCCAGACACCGGTTACGAGATCCGGCGTGATCCCGATGAACCATCCGTCGCTGTTGTTCTGTGTAGTGCCTGTTTTCCCTGCAGTAGGGAACTTGATGTTGGCATACTTCGCGCGGTTTCCCCAGCCCATGCGAAGACGCATTCCAGTGCCCACTGTCCTCTGCGTGCTCGGATTGTAGGCACCATCGGTCACGCCCTTCATCATGTCCAACATCACGTAGGCCGTTCGCTCATCCAAGGCTTCGTCCGTGGTCGGTGTCACATCGTATACCGTGTTCCCGTTCTTGTCCTCGATGCGCGTGAAGAGGATCGGTTCGATGTACACCCCCTTATTCGCGAAGGTGGAGAAGGCACCTGTCATCTCCATCAGCGTAAGGTCGGCAACACCCAAGCACAGTGAAGGAACAGGATCCAACGGACTTCGCACACCCATGTGACGTGCGAGCACTGTGACTGCTTGGGGGCCGTATTGCTTCATCAACCACGCCGTGATCGTGTTCATGGAATTGGCCAACGCGTACTCCACCGTGACCATGCCACCGTACACGGCATCGCTGTTCTCCGGGCACCAATCCGGCTGACCCGGAGGCATGTCGAAGCAGACCTTCTGGTTGGGCAATTCGCGACAAGGTTCCATGCCCTCGCGGATGGCGGTGGCGTATACGAAGGGCTTGAAGGTGGACCCCACCTGACGACGTGCTTGTTCCACGTGGTCATACTGGAAGTGCTTGAAATCGATGCCGCCCACCCACGCTTTGATGAAGCCCGTATGCGGATCCATGCTCAACAGGCCACTTTGCAGGAAGCTCTTGTAATAGCGGATCGAATCCATCGGTGTCATCACCGTATCCACCTCGCCATGCCACGTGAAAACGCGCATCGGAGCAGGTGTGTCGAACACCTTCGGGATCTCCTCTTCCTTCACCACCGCCCAATAGGTATCACATCCACCGAGTTCCGGCTTGCAGTGGTAATGCATAGCGCCTTCGTGCTTCACCTTCTCGATGTACTTGGCGGGTCGCTCGCAGTTCCCGCATTGCTGGCCTGTGAGCACCTTGTAACGCACACTGCGTTTCATCGCCGTGTTCAGGATCCCTTCGATCTCGGTCTGGCTCACGCGATAGTCGAACGGTTTGTTCTTCTTCTTGCCGATGTCCTTGAAGAAATCTGCTTGGAGCTCCGTGCCGAGGTGCTGCTTCACCGCATACTCACCGTACTCCTGCATGCGATGGTCCAGCGTCGTGTAGATCTTCAGCCCATCGGTGTAGATGTTGTAGGGCGTACCATCGGACTTCGCGTAACGCAGGTTCCCTTCTGCATCCTTTGAAGCCAGCAACGCCTGCAATTTCGAGCGCAGCACTTCCCGGTAGTAGGGCGCTAGGCCTTCGGTGTGGTCGATCCGCTGGAAACGCAAGCCCAGCGGAAGTGCCTTCAACGAGTCGTATTGTGCAGTGGTGATGAACCCATTGCGGCGCATCTGATCGAACACGACCATGCGACGATGCATCACCGTATCCAGTCGACTTGCGCGGTTCGGGTTGAAGAGTGCCGGATTCTTCAACATGCCCACGAGCATCGCAGCCTGTTCGATCTTCAGTGAATCGGGGGTGGTATCGAAATAAACACGGGCTGCACTGTTGATGCCCACTGCTTGATTGATCCAGTCGAAACGGTTGAGGTACATCGCGATGATCTCGTCCTTCGTGTATTGCCGCTCCAACCGCGCACTGATTATCCACTCTTGGAATTTCTGGAAGGTACGTTCGATGAAATTGTCGGCGCGCTCGGTGAAGAGCATCTTGGCCAGCTGCTGGGTGATGGTACTTGCACCGCCCTTCTTGCCCAAGAATACGGCTGCCCGCAACGTACCGCGCACATCCACACCGCTGTGCTCCCGGAAGCGTTCGTCTTCGGTAGCGATGAGCGCCTGCACCACGTTCGGACTGATCTGCGCATACTCCACAGGGATCCGGTTCTCCCGATAGTACTGGCCCATCTGCGAGCCGTCACTGAAGAGGATCGCGGTCGCTAGGTCACTGCGCGGATCCTCCAGATCCTCGGTACTGGGGAGGTCGCTGTTCGCAGCGAGAAAGAGCATGAAGCCCAATCCCAACAACGGTGAAAGCACGACCAACCACCACAGGAACCTGCGTTTGCGCTTGGGGGCTGGTTTGCTTTCCTTCATCGGTCGCCGAAGTTATTCGTCAGGAATGCCTCTGTCCTGTGGGTACACTGACGAGTTTTCCCCTACGCCACTGGGGATCATTGCTTCTTCGAGCGCTCCACGCTCACGCCCACATCGATCACGCCCGCCAGATCTTCCGTGCGCATGGCTTGCTCCAGTGTGATGGAATAACGGCCCGAGGCAGGGAATCTATTGCCCAGCTTGTACAGGATCTTGGCATCCAAGGTCCGGCGTGCCAGAATGAAACCTGTTCCTCGTCCGTACCAATTCCCCGTCGGATCCGCCAAAAGGCATTCCACCGTATCGCGCACGGATCGCCCCCCAGGGCCTTCCAAGTCCACGAAAAGGAATAGGTCGCTGTAGGCATAGTCGCCGGTATGGCGAACGTCGATGTACAGGTCGTGTCGACTGACCGTGTCAGCAATGTCAAAAGCGAAGGTGGGCTTGAACGTGCGACCCCACACCTCACCCGGGACAGGCATATCGGCCTGGAAAACAGGGGGTTCGGAGCACCCTACGAGAGCGCTCGCCAGAATCAATGCAAAGGCGATAGAGGCGCGGTTCACGCAGCTGGTGGTTTGGGTGGGCCTTCTCCGCCTGCCGGTCGATCTCCGCTACGACGACCACGTCCCCGGTTCCGACGACCACGATCACCACCTGGGCCTTCGGGACGTGGGCCGCGATCAGGCCGTGGTCCTTGATCACCGGTACGCGGTCCTTCTGGTCTTGGGCCGCGATCAGGCCGTGGGCCGCGCGGTGGCCGTGGGCCGCGATCGGCGGGCGTCGCACCTCCTTCGGGTCTTGGGCCGCGTTGGTCACCTCCCGAAGGTGTGGCACCTTGTGGGCGATCACCCCGATCGCGCGCACCGCGACTGCGTTTCTTTCCGCTCTTGGAGCGCGTCTTATTGTCGAAGCGGGTCAGATCATCCTGGCCTACCACGTTCTCATAATCCGGAGCCTTCACGGTCTCCTTCGGCTCGTCCACCATGTTCAGGTCCACCTCCGGTTCCACGCCTTCCTTGTTCTGGGCGAGGATGTCGCGCACCACCTCAATGGGGAAACCAGCCATCACGAAGGGTTCGCCTGGGCGCTTGAAACCATACCACATCTTGCCACTGAAGATGTCCGTCTTCATGTGGGCACCGACACCCTGTTGGGTCTTCAGCTTGGCGTTCTGCGAGGGGTAGCTCTTGATCGCCTCGATGTACATATCGAGCTCGTAGTTGAGGCAGCACTTCAACTTGCCGCATTGCCCCGCGAGCTTCTGCGGATTCAGTGCGAGTTGCTGGTAACGCGCGGCACTCGTGGTCACACTGCGGAAGTCAGTAAGCCACGTGCTGCAGCACAACTCACGCCCGCAACTGCCGATGCCACCGATGCGGCCGGCCTCCTGGCGGGAGCCGATCTGTTTCATCTCCACGCGCACTTGGAACCGGTCGCTCATGGTGCGCACGATCCCACGGAAATCGATGCGTTCCTCGGCAGTGTAGTAGAGAATGGCCTTGGTGCCGTCGCCCTGATACTCCACATCGGTCACCTTCATGTCCAAGCGGGCATCACGCACCATTTGGCGGCTGGCGAACATCGTCTCGTCCTCCTTCTTGCGTGCCTCGTGCCAGCGATCGATATCCTCTTGGGTGGATACGCGCAGCACCTTGCGCAGATCATAGGTCTCAGCGGTCATCTTCTTGCGCTCCATCTGCGCTCGCACCAGCTCGCCGGTCAGGCTCACCATACCGATGTCGTGCCCCGGGGCGGCATCCACGGTTACGAGGTCACCGGGCATCAACTGAAGGCCACCGGCGTTGCGGTAATACGCTTTGCGGGTATTCTTGAAACGCACCTCCACGCCGTCGAAGGGCTGTTGCCCGCCCGGGATCGGAACTCCAGTGAGCCAATCGAAAACGCCCAACTTGTTGCACCCACTAGTGCTGCAATAGCCGTTGCTCTTGCACCCGGACGGTTTACCGTCGGCTCCACTGCTGCATCCTGTACACGACATATCTCTCATTTCCAGCTTATTGAAAGCCGGAGAATGGGACGAAGATAGCAAGCCACTGCCCGCTGCCGCCTATGCTGGAGCGGTCATTCGCAACAACCCCATCATCCGATAGCTCAGGTCGGTGAATAGGATCTTGGGATTGGCATTGCGCTCGATGTGGACATGCGCCGTTTCCAGTTCCCGCCGAATACCCTCGGCATTCGCATCGTTCAATAGTTTGCTGAAGTTCTGGACGAACTCTTGCTCCTGGCCAAGGACCCGCACCAGTTCGGGCACTTCTTGCCATTGCAGCGCGCACTGCCGGATCATGTACAAACCGTAACGGATCAACGACTTCTGGCGCTCGCGACCCAACTTCTGGAACCCTTCGGCGAACTCGGACACCACTCCCACTTCACGCTTGTAACAGGACCGAAGCCAATCCCGGAAGAAAACGAAAAGCTCCTCCTCCCCTTGATCCGCCATGTCCACCGCATCAAGCAGATCGCCTTCGCTGCGAAGCGCTATCGCCAAGGCCTCTTCAAGGGCCAAGCCGGGGAACCGGTCTGACAAAGCATCCGCCAGATCGGATGGTCGAAGGGCGGGCACCTTGGTCAGTTGCGCACGACTGAGGATGGTGGTCAACAATTGTTCGGCATCGGTACTAACGAGTAGGAACACGGTGTTGGGCTCGGGCTCCTCCAGCACCTTCAGCAGCTTGTTGGCGGCGGCGGTGTCCATCAACTCGGGCAGCCAGATGAGCATCACCTTGTAGCCTCCGCGAAAGCTCTTCAGGCTCAACTTGCGCTGGATCTCCTGGGCGATGTCCACCCCCATACGCAGTTGCTTGTTGTCGCTTTCCAGGTGATCGCGCCAGCGGTCGGCGTCCAGGTAAGGCTGGTCCAGCACGCAAGTGCGCCAATCGGACACGAAGGGTTCGCAGTACTTCTGCTTCTCGGCCAGGAAGATCGGGAAGGTCAGGTGCAGGTCCGGGTGTTCCAGCTTGACCGTTTGCAAGCAACTGGGACATTCCCCACAGCTATCGGCCTCGCCTTGCCGTTCGCACAGCAGGTACTGGGCGTAGGCCAGGGCCATGGGCAGGTTGCCGCCTCCCCGGGGCCCCATGAACAACTGGGCATGGGCCACGCGCCCCTCGCGGATGTTACCGATGAGCTTCGCCTTCAGCGTGGCGTGTCCGATGACCTTGGAGAAGAGCACGGCACAAAGGAACGAGCTAAGCGCTTGTCCGCATCGCCATACCTACCGGATGCAGCAAGCAGTGGCATTCGGCTACCGGACTCACGCAGCGATCACATCTTCACAATGATGAACTCCGTACGCCGGTTCAGCTGGTGTTCGGCCTCGGAGCAGGTGCTCTTCACGGCGCCTTCGCAGGCACAGCCGTTGATCAGCTTGCTTTCGCCATAGCCTTTGCCGGAGATGCGATCAGCGACGATGCCCTTACTGACGATGTAGGCGGCGCTGCTCTTGGCACGACGGTCGCTGAGGGCGGCATTGGAGGCGATGGAGGAGCGGCAGTCGGTGTGGCTGCCCAGTTCAATGATCATGGTGGGATACTCCTTCATGGCCGCGACGATCTTGTCCAGCTCGGCCGCAGCATCCTTGCGGATGGCGTGCTTGCCGAGGTCGAAGTAGATGGGCTTGATGTCGATGAGCTTGCCCAGGTCGGCACCCACTTCCAGCGGTTGCATGGAGAGGTCCAGCGCGCCGTGTACCTTGATCTCCGGATCGGCGCCGATGTACTCGCTGTAGGTGAGGTTCTTGCTCACGTAGCCTTCCCGCTCCAGGCGCACGGTCATGTTCAGCGCATCGCCCTTGGCGGCATTGTCCAGGGTGGTGCGCAGCTCACCGGTGGCGCTCGTGTTGGCATCCACCAGTACCGTGCCCACCGGCTTCTTGGAAAGGATGGTGTGCACCCCTTCGAGGGGCTTGCCGGTGGCCGCATCGGTCACGCGCAGGAGCAGGGTGTACATGCGGGCCTCCAGCAGTTCCAGGTCGCGCACCACCAGGGTGTCAGCCTCGGGCAGTGCAGGCAGCTCGGCGTTACCGGGACGGCGGTCGGCGAGGGTGCCGTTGATGCGGTAGGTGGTGCTGTGCTCCACGTCGAAGCTGTAGCGTCCGTCAGCAGCGGTGACGACCGAATCAACAGGTGTGCCTTGGGCATTGGTGAGCAGCACGCGCACACCGGCCAGCGGCGCACGGGTCACGGGGTCCTGCGCCACACCCTCCATGCGTTGGCGCACGCCGGGCTTCTTCGTGAGTGTGAAGGCATAGATGTCGTCATCGCCCTTGCCACCGGGACGATCGCTGGTGAGGTAGCCGTTGAGCCCGTCGGCGGCCAGCACGAAGGAGAAGTCATCGCTGCGGCTGTTGATGGGTGCGCCGGGGTTGCGCGCTGCACCGAAGGAGGAGCCCTTCACGGTGGTCATCAGCACATCCAGCCCGCCCAGGCCCTGATGTCCATCGCTGGCGAAGAAGAGCAGTCCTTCCTGCGCGGCGAAGGGGAAGAGCTCGTTGCCTTCGGTGTTCACGGCACGACCGGCGTTGATCGGTTCGGCCCAGCCACCTGTGGCCGTGCGCTCGCAATACCAGATGTCGGTGCCGCCCACACCACCCGGACGGTCGCTGGCGAAGTAGAGGCGCTTGCCATCGGCGCTGAGGGCAGGGTGGCCCACGGAGTAACTGTCGCTGTTGTAGGGGAAGGGTTTGGCATCGGCCCAGGCACCCTGGGCATCGCGGGTGCTGCTGAAGATCTTCAAGCGGGTCACTCCCTTGTCGTCGGTGCGGCGCTTGCTGCCTTCGTAGTTGTTGCGGGTGAACCACACTTCGCGCGCGTCGGTGGTGGCGCTGGTGTTGCTGTCGTGGTAGCGGGTGTTGAAGGGTGCACCGAGGGAGCTGACATCGGCCAGTGCCCCGCTGCTGGAGGGCTTGCCGCTGTATAGGTCCAGGAAGGGCTCGCCGTTCCAGGTGTGCTGGCGGTCGGCGGCGGCCTGGCGGTGCGCGGAGGCGAAGGTGACGCGGTCGCCGAGGTAGGCGGCGCCCATGTCGCAGCGCGCGGTGTTGATGTTGAGGTTCAGCAGACGTGCCCCGAAGGCGTTGGCCTGTTCGAGTCGGGCCGCGTAGGCCTGTGCGTTGCGCTGGCGTTCAGCGCGCGAGTCCGTGGCGGCGATGGCTTCGTAGCGCTGGATCACCGAGTCGGCGGCGCTGAAGCGGCCCAGGCTGCGGAGGGTCTCGCTGTAGCGGTACAGGTGCAGTGGTTCGGGGTTGGGACGGGTGGCCAGGCGGGCGTACCAGGTGTTGGCGCGGGACAGGTCGCGCATGCGCCAGTAGCTGTCCGCGAGCTTGGGGGCCACACGATCGAGCGGTGCTCCTTTGAGCGCGGCCTCCTCGTAGAGCGGTGCGGCTTGAGCAAAGGCGAGGGCCTCGTAGCGGGCATCGGCACGGCGCAGGGCTCCGTTCTGGGCCACCGCGGCGATGGACAGCGACAGGAAGGCACCCAGGGTGAGGGTGGCGTTGGCCGGGAAGGTGTGCAGTGGGCGCATCGCGGTCAGAAGAATCGGGGGGTGAGGATGCGGTCCTTGTTGGAGCGCAGGTCGTAGCTGAGCATGAGCTCGTGCGAGCCGTTGTTGTAGCGGCGCAGGTTGCTCGTGGTCATGTCGTAGGAATAGCCGGCGCGCAGCTGGTCGGTGATCTGGAAGGCGGCGATGGCCGCGAAGCTGTCCTGGTTGCGGTAGGCGGCACCGAGCCAGAGCTTCTCGCGCAGGATGAACATGGCGTTGAGGTCCACACTCAACGGGGCTCCTTCCACCACCTTGGTCATGAACATGGGCCTGAGGTGGAGCGCATCGGAGAGGCGGAAGAGGTAGCCGCCGGAGAGGAAGTAGTGGCGGCGTTCGGTGAGCGTGGAAGCATCGCCGGTGGCGGTGACGACCGTACCGTAGTCGTTCTCCAGCAGCTTGGGTGCGCTGAGGCCGAGGAAGCCCTTGCGTCCCCAGTAGTACACCCCGAAGCCGAAGTTGGGCGCCAGCTCATTGGCCACGTTCTGCGCGAAGACGGGGTCGTTCGCCGATACGTTGGCGAGTTCGCCCAGCTTGGCTTGCAGCATGTTCACCCCGGCCTGCAGCCCGAAGGAAAGGCGGGTGTTCTCGCCGGTGCGGATGCGGTAGGCGAAGTTGCCGTTGAACAGGGTGGTGTGTACGGGGCCGATGCGGTCGTTCACCAGGGAGAAGCCCAGAGCGATGTTCTCGTTGCGCAGGGGCGAGTGCAGGGCGATGGACTGCGTGCTGGGTGCACCGTCCAGGCCGGTCCATTGCTGGCGGGCGAGGGCGGTGATGTTCAGCACGTCGGCGCTGCCGGTGTAGCCGGGGTTGATGGCCATCATGTTCCACATGTACATGGTGTACTGCGGATCCTGCTGGGCGAAGGTCACGGTGGCGCCGCCAAGGAGGGCCAGTGCCGTGCAGAGGTTGCGGAAGCTGCTCATGGTTCTGCGTTGTTCGTGGCCGATCAGCGGTTCAGGTAGACATAGCCGGACCACGGTTCTTCACCGTTGCCGGGATCGAGGATGTACCAGTAGGTGCCGATGGGCAGCTGGTCACCCACGGAGAGGCCGTTGGTGTTGGTGCCATCCCAGTCGTTGGCGTAGGGTGTGGCCTCGTAGACCACGTTGCCGTAGCGGTTGAAGATCTGCACGCTGGCCTGCGGATACAGTTCCAGTCCGGTGATCACCCAGGTGTCACCGATGCCGTCGCCGTTGGGCGAGAAGCCCTGCGGGATCAACACCTCGTCCGGATCGCAGGCCACAGTGACCACCACGATGGCCTGGTCGCACAGCGGGCCTGGATCGCACACGGTGTAGGTGATGGTGTCCGTGCCGCAGAAGCCTTCGTTCGGTGTGTAGGTGATAGTACCGTTGCCGTTGATCACCACCGTCCCATTGCCGGCCGAGGCGTTGGTCACCGTGAGGATGTCACCGTCCACATCGCTATCGTTGTCCGTCACGTCCACGGTCACCGGATCGCCTTCGCCGGTGTTGGCCACATCATCCACCGCAATGGGCGGGTCGTTCACGCACACCACCGTCACCAAGATGATGCCTGTGTCGCACAAGCCGGATCCGTCGCACACGGTGTAGGTGATGGTGTCCGTACCGCAGTAGTTGGGGTTGGGGACGTAGGTGATGGTGCCATCGTCGTTGATGGTGACCGTACCGTTACCCGCAGTGGCGGAGGTGATGTCGAGCACATCGCCGTTGCCATCGGTATCGTTATCCAGCGGATCGATCACCACGGAGGTGTCCTCGTTGGTGGATACCGCATCATCAACAGCCACCGGCGGACAGAGCACCTGCACGAGCACGATGGCGCTGTCGCAGAAGCCCGCATCGTCGCATACGGTGTAGGTGATGGTGTCCGTGCCGCAGAAGCCTTGGTTGGGTGTGTAGGTGATGGTGCCGTTGCCGTTGATCACCACGGTACCATTGTCGGCCGTGGCGCTGGTGGTGGTGAGTGGTCCACCCTCGGGATCGCTGTCATTGCCCTGCACATCGATATCGACCGTGTTGCCGGTGACCACACTCGCTGTATCATCCACCGCGATGGGCGGCAGGTTGGGGATCACGTTGATCACCACCACCACCGTGTCACACAGACCGAAGGGGTCGCAGATGCTGATCGTGAGCGTATCGCCACCGGTATATCCGGGGTCCGGTGTGTAGGTGAAGCAGGTATCGCCATCGGCCAGGCCGCTCAGCGTGCCGTTCAGTGGGGCCAGCAGCACACTGGTGATGTCCAGGTCGTCGCCATCCGCATCGCTCACGTTCACGCACACCAGCAGGGGGACGTTCACATCCGTGCTGGTGAAGAGCGTGTCGGTGGGGTTGGTGTTGCCATCGGTGATGATCGGCGCATCGTTCACCGGGTCCACCGTGATCACCACGATCGCCGTGTCGCACAGCGCTGGCAGCGGCACACCGAGGTCGCACACCACATAGGTCAGTGTATCGGTGCCGCTGAAGTTCGGATCGGGCGTGTAGGTGATGCTGCCGTCGCCGTTCACTGTGGCCGTGCCGTTGCTCGGTCCATCGATCACGCTCACCGAGCCGACATCCAGACCGCTGTTATCCGCGTCATCGTTATCGTTGCCCAGCACATCGATGGTGATGGCGGTATCCTCATCCGTGCTTGCTGCATCATCCACGGCCAGCGGAGCATCGTTCAGCGGCGTCACGGTGATACCCACGTAGAGCGTGTCGCAGCCGCCGTTCACATCGCACACCACCACCAGCACGCTATCCGTGCCGAAGAAGTTGACGTCCGGTGTGTAGGTGAAGCAGGTGTCATTGTCGTTCAGCCCCGTTATGGTTCCGAAGGCCGGGCCGTCCAAGAAGCCGGTCACATCCACCGCGTCACCATCGGGATCGATCGCGTTCAAGCACACGGTGATGGCCTCCTCCTCCGGCGTTGTTATCGCGATGCTGTCGATGGGCGTGCCACCCTCATCCACGATCACCGGCGGCAGGTTGGGGATCACGTCGATCACCACCACCACCGTATCGCACAGACCGAAGGGGTCGCAGATGCTGATCGTGAGCGTGTCACCACCGGTGTAGCCGGGATCCGGTGTGTAGGTGAAGCAGGTGTCGCCATCGGCCAGGCCGCTCAGCGTACCGTTCAGCGGGTCCAGCAACACACTCGTGATGTCCAGGTCGTCGCCATCGGCATCAGTAACGTTCACGCACAGGGTCAGCGGCGTATCCACACCGGTGCTGGTGAAGATGGTATCCGTAGGCGTGATGAAGGGCGCATCGTTCACCGGGATCACCGTGATCACCACGATCGCCGTGTCGCACAATGCAGGCAGCGGCACGCCGAGGTCACAAACCACGTAGGTCAGCGTATCAGCACCGTTGAAGTTCTGATCGGGTGTGTAGGTGATGCTGCCGTCGCCATTCACCGTAGCGTTGCCGTTGTTCGGTCCGTCGATCACACTCACCGAGCCAACATCCAGCCCGCTGTTGTCCGCATCGTCGTTGTCGTTGCCCAGCACATCGACGGTCACATCAGTGTCCTCATCGGTGCTCGCCGCATCATCCACCGCAAGCGGGGCGTCATTCACCGGGGTCACCGTGATGCCCACATAGACCGTGTCGCAAGCGCCGTTCACATCGCACACCACCACGAGCAAGCTGTCCGTGCCGAAGAAGTTGACGTCCGGTGTATAGGTGAAGCAGGTGTCGTTGTCGTTCAGTCCGCTGATGGTACCGAAGGCCGGACCATTCAGGACGCCGGTCACATCCACCACGTCACCATCCGCATCGGTCACGCTCAGGCAGAGGATGATGGCTTGGTCTTCGGGCGTAGCGGCCGTGGCGCTATCCACCGGGATGCCATTTCCATCGGTGATGATGGGCGCATCGTTCAGCGGATCCACAGTGATGACCACGATGGCGGTGTCGCAGAGCGCAGGCAGCGGCACACCGAGGTCGCACACCACATAGGTCAGCGTGTCAGTGCCGGCATAGTTCGCAGCCGGGGTGTAGGTGATGCTGCCATCGCCGTTCACCGTGGCCGTACCGTTGTTCGGACCATCGATCACGTTCACCGAGCCCACATCCAGTCCACTGTTGTCGGTGTCATCGTTGTCGTTGCCCAGCACATCGATGGTCACGTCAGTGTCCTCCTCGGTGCTTGCCGCATCATCGTTGGCCAGGGGCACATCGTTCACCGGCAGCACGTTGAAGCTGATGGTGGCGTTGTCGCAGAGCGCAGTGGGATCGCAGAGTTGGTAGGAGATGGAGATCACCCCGTTGACGTTGTCGGCCGGGTTGAAGGTGACCACACCTGTGGCGGTATCGTAGGTCCATTCACCCTGTGCATTGGTGAAGGAGGTCTGCAGGCCGGTGGTACCCAGGTCCAGGTCCACGGTGAACTGCCCAGCGCCGTTGGTGGGTGCGCTTGGGTTGCCATCCACATCGGTGTCGTTGGTGAGGATGTTCACCGTTCCATCGGCTCCATCTTCAATGAGTTCGCCACCGTCATCGTTCACGGCCACGGGCGCATCCACCAGGGATTGCACATTGATCACCACCACGGCGGTGTCACACAGGGCCGGCAGCGGCACGCCCAGGTCGCAGGCCACATAAGTGAAGGTGTCCGTTCCGGTGAAGTCGGTCGCTGGCGTGTAGTTCACGGTACCATCGGGGTTCACGCTGGTGGTGCCGTTGGCGGGTCCATCGATCACGATCACCGAGGCGGGGTCCATGCCACTGTTGTCAATGGCATCGTTGTCGTTGGCCAGCACGGCGATGGTCACCGGCGTATCCTCGTCGGTGGTGGCTGCGTCGTCATTGACCACCGGTACATCGTTCACGGCGTTCACCGCGATCAGTACCGTAGCGATGGAGCAGAAGCCCTGGTCGTTGCACACGGTGTAATTGAAGACATCGGTGCCGTTGAAGTTCGGGCCCGGGGTGTAGGTGACGGTGCCATCGGCGTTGGCCACGGCGGTGCCGTTCACCGGCGCCACGGTCACCTGCACCGAGCTGGGCACGAGCACCCCGCTCACGGCGTCATCGTTCTGCAGCACGGTGATCACCACGAAGGCGTCCTCGTTCAGGAGCACGTTGTCATCCACCGCGAGGGGGAATGCATTGGTAACTGTGATCACCAGGATGGCCGTATCGCACAGGGCAGGCGCGGGCACACCGAGGTCGCAGATACGGTAGGTGATCGTGTCATTACCCACGTAGTTCGCAGTAGGCGTGTAGGAGATGGTGCCATCGGGGTTGGCCACGGCCGTACCGTTGTCCGGTCCGCCGATGATGGTGATGCTCGCTGCATCCACCGGCGACTGATCGAGCAGGTCATTGTCGTTGGCCCACACGTTGGTGATCAGCGTGGTGTTGGGCAGCATGTTGTCCACATCGTCGTTGGCCACGGGCGGATCGTTCACGGGCGCCACAATGAAGGTGATGGTGGCCGGATCGCAGAGGCCGTCCGGATCGCACAACTGATAGGTGAGGTTCACCGTGCCGTTGAAGTGTTCAGCGCCATCGAAGGACACAAAGCCGGTCGCAGCATCGTAGCTCCATACGCCTTGTGCGGTGGTCACCGTGGTCTGCAGGCCCGGGGTGTTCACGTCCAGGTCCACGGTGAACTGGCCAGCGCCGTTGGTGGGTGCGGTGGGATTGCCGTCGGGATCGGTATCGTTCAATAGCACGTTGATCGTGCCGTTGGGGCCGTCCTCCAGGATGCTGCCGCCGTTGTCATCGGTGGCCACGGGCGCATCGTTCACCGGGTTCACCACGAAGGTGATCACGGCGTTGTCGCACAGGCCTTGCGGATCGCAGAGGGTGTAGGTGGTGGTGGCGGTGCCGGTGAAGTTGGTGGCTGGGTCGAAGGTGACCACGCCGGTGGCGGCATCATAGGTCCACACACCTTGTGGGCTGGTGAAGCTGGTCTGCACGCCGGGAGCACCAGGCGCAAGATCCACAGTGAATTGACCGACGCCGTTGGTGGGTGCGGTGGGGTTGCCTTCCGCATCGGTGTCATTGGGCAGGATGCTCACGGTACCGTTGGGGCCATCCTCGGTGAGGGTGCCGCCGTTGTCATCGGTGGCCACCGGCGGATCGTTCACCGGTGTCACGGTGATCACGAAGAGGGCCGTGCTGCACAGGGCGGGCAGCGGTGTTCCCAGGTCGCAGATGCGATAGGTCACGGTGTCGTTGCCGTTGAAGTCGGGGCCCGGTGTGTAGGTGATGGTGCCATCCGTATTGGCCACGGCCGTGCCGCTGTTCGGCCCATCGATCACGGTGAGCGAGGACAGGTCCAGTCCGCCGCCATCGATCAGGTCATTGTCGTTGGTGAGCACGTTGAGGGTGGCCACGGCGCCTTCCGCAATGGTCACCGCATCGTCGTTGGCCACCGGCGGGTCGTTCACCGGTCCCACCACGAAGGTGATCACGGCGTTGTCGCAGAGCGGACCTGGATCGCAGAGCTGGTAAGTGAGCGTGGCCGTTCCGGTGAAGTGCGTGGCGGGATCGAAGGTGACCACGCCGGTCACGCCGCTGTAGGTCCAAACTCCTTGTGCATTGGTGAAGCTGGTCTGCAGGCCTACCGTGGCGGGATCAAGATCCACGGAGAACTGTCCTGCGTTGTTGGTGGGTGCACTTGGGTTGCCTTCGGCATCGGTGTCATTGAGCAGCACGCTCACCGTACCATTGGCGCCATCCTCCACAAGGTTGCCACCGTTGTCATCGTTGGCCACGGGCGCATCGTTCACCGCGGTCACCGTGAACGTGATGAGCGCATCGTCGCAGAGTCCGGCGGCATCGCAGAGTCGATAGGAGGTGGTTGCCGATCCGGTGAAGTTGTTGGCGGGATCGAAGACCACCAGGCCGATAGCCGGGTTGTAGGTCCATACGCCTTGCGCGGTGGTGATGGTGGCCTGCACCCCTGCTGTGGCGAGGTCCATATCCACGGTGAACTGCCCCGGACCGTTGGTGGGTGCGGTGGGGTTGCCCTCCACATCGGTGTCGTTGGTGAGGATGTCCACGATGCCGTTGGCACCATCCTCGATGATGGAGCCACCGTTATCGTCGTTGGCCACTGGCGCATCGTTCACCGCCGTCACCCCGAAGGTGATCACGGCATTGTCGCAGAGGCCCGCAGCATCACAGAGCACATAGGTGAGCGTAGCGGTGCCGTTGAAATTATCGGCCGGGTCGAAGGTGACCACACCGGTCGTGGCGTTGTAGGTCCACACGCCTTGTGCATTGGTCACCGTGGTCTGGATGCCCGCGGTGCCTGCGTTCAGATCCACCGTGAACTGGCCGGGTCCATTGGTGGGTGCGGCAGGGTTGCCGTCCACATCGGTGTCGTTCGTCAGGATGCTCACCGTACCGTTGGGGCCGTCCTCCGTCAAGGATGCACCGGTGTCATCGTTGGCCACAGGTCCGTCGTTCACCGGCGTTACGGTGATCACCAGGATGGCCGTGCTGCAGAGGGCGGGCAGCGGCGTTCCCAGGTCGCAGATGCGGTAGGTCACCGTATCGTTGCCGGTGAAGTTGAGCCCCGGCGTGTAGGTGATGGTACCATCGGTGTTGGCCACGGCCGTACCGCTGTTCGGCCCATCGATCACGGTGAGCGAGGTGAGGTCAAGCGCACCGCCGTCAGCAATGTCGTTGTCATTGGTCACCACGCTCAACGTGGCCTGTCCATCCTCGGCGATGGTCACCGCATCGTTGTTCGCCACCGGCGGGTCGTTCACCGGGTCCACCGTGAAGGTGATCACCGCATCATCGCAACCGAAGGCCGGATCGCACAGCACATAGGTGAGTGTGGCGGTGCCATTGAAGTCGGTCGCCGGATCAAAGGTGACCACGCCCGTGGCGCCGCTGTAGGTCCATACGCCCTGGGTGGTGGTGAAGATGATCTGCAGCCCTACCGCGTCGGGATCGAGGTCCACCGAGAATTGCCCGAAGTTGTTGGTGGGTGCCGTGGGGTTGCCATCGGCATCGGTGTCGTTCAGCAGCACGTTGATGGTGCCATTGGGTCCATCCTCCTGCAGCGTGCCGCCGTTATCGTTGTTGGCGATCGGCACATCGTTCACGGCGGTTACCGTGAAGGTGATCGTGGCATCGTCGCAGAGTCCCGTGGGGTCGCAGAGGCGGTATGGCAATGTGACCGGGCCGTTCACGTTGGCGGCCAATGCCAGGTCGATGGCTCCGTTCGCGGGGTTGTAGATCCAGGTGCCTTGCGCGGTGGTGATGGTGGTCTGCAACCCGGCAGTGGTCAGGTCCAAGTCCACAGTGAATTGACCCACACCATTGGTAGGACCGCTGGGGTTACCATCGGCATCGGTGTCGTTGGTCAGGATGTTCACGAAGCCGTTGGGGCCGTCCTCCGTAAGGGTGCCACCGTTGTCGTCATTGGCCACAGGGGCATCAGGCAAGGCGTTCACAGTGATCGACACCGTTCCCACACCGCACAGGCCGTCATCGTCACAGAGGTTGTACTCGAAGACGAACGTGCCGTTCACGTTGGGGTTCGGCGTGTAGGTGAAGGTGCCGTTCGCGTTCACCACCACGGTGCCATTGGCCGCCGCGGTACCTCCGTCCAACAAGGACCAGATGAGCGAGGACAGTGGATCATCGGCATCGCTGTCGTTGGTGCTAAGCACATCGCTCAGCACGGCATCCTCGTTCATGGTGAAGGCATCGTTGCCGGGCCGGGGAATGGCCAGCACAAAGACGTTCTCACCAGCAGGGCCGCCGACGGCATTGCTGTAATTGCTTCCAGGAACGGACCCACCGGTCTGATAGGTGGTGTTGCTGCCCGCATAGGCGTTGGTGGCGGGCGAGATGCGTCGATCGGGAGAAGCACTTGTGCGTGTGGGATCCGGGTAACTGATCTCCGCACCATTGTGGTACACACCGGGTGCCTGGGCGGCATTCACCGATACGGTCAGCTCAATGGTGACCGTCCCACCAGCGGGAAGTGCGAAGTCGCCCAACACCGGCTCCTGTGCAGTACCCTGATTGGTGAGGGTGGCCGGTCCGGAAGCGCCATTGGCATAGGTGGCCGTGGCGGATACGAAGCTGAAGCCAGAGGGAAGCAGGTCACGCACCTGCACGGCCGCTGCACCGCCACCCGAAGTAGCGTTGGAGGCCACCAACGTATAGGTGGTGTTGGCGCCCTGCGGCACGGACAGGCCGGAAGTAGCGCTGGCCGAGGTCTTGGTGACGGACATCGTAGGCAGGCAGCTGGCGCTGGTACCCTGCAGGTACGTTGGCAGCGAAGCCGACGCGAACACATTGGCACTACCGCCTTGACCATCTGCTGATCCGTGTACGATACCTGCACCGTTGTTCGCTCGTCCAGAAGCGCCACCGGTCACTACGGCACTGATCGTGGCCCCCGGCAGGTTGTACCAGATCACACCACCACCGCCGCCGCCGCCGGGTCCATGCTCGAACCCGTTATCATTGAGGGTATTCCCGCCGCGGCCACCATTGGCCTGAAGGGTCAGGTTGGCGGTCGGACTGGGCTGCGAAGCATTGACGAAAATGGTGCCGGCACCGCCACCACCACCTGCGCCGTCCGGGGCAGTTCCGAACACGCCGGGCTCGCCATCGGAGCCATTGGCTGTAATGGTGCCCGCTCCTACGATGTTGCCCACGTTCATGATGACCAGACCACCGCCTACACCGCCTCTTACACCGGTGGTGGCGTTGTTCGCATCGCCACCGCCGCCGCCGCCGCCCAGGTAGAGTCGACCCAAGGCTTGGGGAATGCCCACTCCGGGACGTCCGCCGCTGGGATTGGTACCACCAGCACCCTGCCAACCCAAACCACCCACACCGCCCGCACCACCATTACCACCGCCACCGCCACCCGCATTGTGGTCGTTACCACCACCACCTCCGTTACCCGGTGCTCCGCGCCCGAAGTCGCCCCCAGGAAAGCCGTTCCACGTAGCACCAAGGTCCACCGGATTGAAGCCGTTCCACATGTAGCGCGGTGTGCCGGCGATGTTCTCCCCTTTTCCGGAGGATTCGGTCAGGGAGGTGGTCACGTAGGTGGTGCTCACATTGGCGCCCGAGGCCGCTTGGTCCTGGTACCCGCCCCGGAAACCGCGTGCATTGGCGTTCACCGTGAATCCCCCGAAATTGAATGAGCCTGCCACATCGAAGGCCAGCACGCCGCCCGCACTTCCATTCCAAGGAGGGCAGATCAGGTCGGAGGTCAAGGTCAGATTGGAATACTGAGGCACACGCACCACTTGGAAGCGCTTCTGCGATACCGTTGCTGTACCATCCTGATTGACATAGCCGAATACGGTACCACCGCCAGTTCCTCCAGCCCTGAAGGTGAGGGTGCCACCGGTGAGCGCCACACTGTTGGTGGCGACCAGGTATTCATAACGACCGGTACTGTTCAGCGCGGTGTATCCCGTACCCCCAAGTCCATCCGGGCCACCCGTTGCGCTATTCCCACCATAGAGGTCGCTGTTCGCGGTAGTGATGTCCGCATCCTGCATCTGGATGATGAGGACCAGGTCACCCGGCGCGATGGCGATACTTCCGTAGGTATTGCCAGATGCATCCGTGGCCGGTACCGCCCCCAATACCAACGATGTCGATCCAGCAGGGACCGACTGGTTACCGTTGATGGCGAAATACGAGTTGATCACCGCCGCTGCGTTCGCAGGACCATCGATGCCGGGGGTGCCACAAACAGCCACCTGTGCGGTGGTGCGGATGGCGAGGATCACGAGGAAAAGTCCGGAAAGAAGTGCGCGCATGGGCTCAAGGATTCGATGGGATCACCGCGAAGTCATAGGGGAGAGGCGGCAAACCTATCTCCGGCCAGGACCGTTGGAACCTGCGGTCCATAAGAGATTTGAACGTGTGGGTGTGAGTTCTCCTGCTGTGTAATGGATCATCTACAAAACCACACCGATCCGAAAAGCACCCACCATCTGCAATTGCTTTCCTCAATGCCCTCCACGCCTTACAGCGCGCACCCCAAGAGCTGATCCCGATCGGGTGCCGACCATCCCGCTTGGCACCGCTCCCCTAATTTCGCGCCATGCTCACCATGGACACCACCTCGTTCGCCGGCAAGAAAGCCCTGGTCCGCGTGGACCTCAACGTACCCCAGGATGCCAACGGCCGGGTCACCGATGACAGCCGCGCCCGCGCCATCGTACGCACCGTGAACAAGATCACCGGCGATGGCGGCAGCGCCATCCTCATGAGCCACTTGGGCCGTCCCAAAGGCAAGGTGAACCCGGCGATGAGCTTGGAACCCGTTGCCGAACATTTGGCTGGACTGCTCGGTAAGCCCGTACTCTTCGCCACCGATTGTATTGGCCCAGATGCAAAAGCGAAAGCCGCGGCCCTGAAACCCGGCGAGATATTGGTCCTGGAGAACCTGCGCTTCCACCCGGAAGAAGAGGCCGGTGATGAAGCCTTCAGCAGAACGCTGAGCGAGTTGGGCGATGTGTACGTGAACGATGCTTTCGGCACGGCGCACCGGGCCCATGCAAGCACTACGGTCGTGGCCAAGTTCTTCCCCAGCGCAAAGCTTTTCGGCTACTTGATGCAGGCCGAGATCGACAGCGTTGGCAAGGTGCTGGGTAACCCGCAGCGACCCATGATCGCCATTGTGGGCGGCAGCAAGGTGAGCAGTAAGATCGAGGTGCTGGAGAACCTCTTGAGCAGCTGCGACGAACTCATCATCGGTGGCGGCATGGCCAACACCTTCGTGAAAGCGATGGGCGGACAAACAGGTGCTTCATTGGTTGAAGAAGATCTGCTGGAGACGGCAAAGGGGATCATCGAAAAGGCCAAGGCCAAAGGGGTGAAACTCCACATCCCAACGGATGCCGTGGTGGCCGACGCCTTTGCCGAGAACGCCAACACCGACCAGTGTGCTGCCGACGCAGTGCCTGATGGCTGGATGGCGCTGGACATCGGACCAAAGAGCATCGAAGTATTCCGCAAAGCCATCCTAGGCAGCAAGACCATTCTTTGGAACGGGCCCATGGGCGTGTTCGAAATGAAGCCCTTCCAACAAGGCACCATCGCCGTTGCCAATGCGGTCGCAGAGGCTACTGATATGGGAGCCTTCTCGCTCGTCGGCGGAGGAGACAGCGTTGCGGCCGTGAACCAGTTCGGCCTAGCGGACAAGATCAGCTACGTAAGCACCGGCGGAGGCGCCATGCTCGAATACCTGGAGGGAAAAGTGTTGCCTGGTATCGCCGCGGTGCAGCAGTGATCCGTTCCGCACGGCCCTAGGATCAGCCATCACTGTGCACGCCTCCGGCGTGCAGTCGTGCGACCGTGCAGGTCGAACTTCCGAGGCTAAACGCTACCTTTGTCGCGTCTTCGGGTGGAACACCACAAGCAGTTGACCCGCAGGACATCACGAATACCTCAACAACTTGGCAGGATCATCAGGCACCTTCAATAAGCGCGAAAAGGAAAAGAAGCGCCAACAGAAACAGGAAGAGAAGCGACTCCGTAAAGAAGAGCGCAAAGCGAATTCCTCTGGTGGCGGTCTGGATAACATGATCGCCTACGTGGACGAGTTCGGTCGTATCACCGATACACCACCCGACCCCACCAAGCGCCAAGAGGTGAATGCTGAAGAGATCGAGTTGGGTGTTCCGAAAAGAACCGACGAGGAAACGTCACCGGACCGTACCGGTCGCATCGATTTCTTCGATACCTCCAAGGGCTTCGGTTTCATCAACGAGGATGGTACACGGGAGCGCTACTTCGTTCACATCAGTGGCATGATGGATGAGCTGAAAGAGGGCGACAAGGTCATCTTCGAGATCGAGCGTGGACCACGTGGCTTGAACGCCGTGCGGGTGCGGAAGGGCTGAGTTACCCCCTTATCGTACTCAGTGCTCGATCACCCGATCGACCTCGGACTTCATTTCGTTCATGGTCCTTTTCACCCATTTGTTCTCCTTCAGTGCAGGAAGCAGGATCGGTGAAAGCGCCTTGACCGGTTCGTAGAGCACTGCGCTTTCGCGCACTTCTTGCGGTGGCACTGCATCGTCGCTGTAGCTGCCGATCAGGTTCAATGCAATGCTCCACGTGAATGCGGAGCGAAGAACGCCGAAGGCGATCCCGGCCAACTTGTTGGGAATGCTCAGCTGAGCGATATCGATGAGCTTGGTCAGGAATCGCGCGATCAAATGCACACCAAGCAGTACGATGAGAAAGGTGACCAGGAATGCGATGGCTGCACTGTCCGTCTCCAGGCCGATAGCTTCGACGACCCGATCGCTCAAGTGTATCCCCGCCCAGATGCCTGCCACCAAGGCCACGAGCGAAGCAAGCTCGATGATGAAGCCCCTTGTGAACCCTTTGTATGCAGCAAATGCGAAGAAGACGACCAAGCCCCAATCCAACCAATTCATGCGCGTTGTGTGAGTTGGTGAAGTTCTGAAGATCTTCGCACGCCCAAACCATCACCGTGGACCTCGCATTCGAAAAACGCTGGCGCGATCTTGTCGCCTCTCTTTCCAAGCACTTCGACGCTGGAACGCTGGACCTCAACGCCATGCTGTTCCTTATTGGGGTGCAGGAGTTGGGGCAACACGCCCGTGAATTCAAGAAGGACGAGAAAATTGCCCTGATGCACATCGCGATCTGCGTAGTGCTACTCCCTTATGGTTACTACAAGGAACTGGGCCGTGACGCAGACGGCTGGCCACACTTCGAGCGAACGAAGGAATTGCCTCCACTGGGCGCGGAAGAGCAAGAACGATTGATGAAGGAGGCCGTGCTGGCCTATTTCGAAACCGCCTAGCGGATCAGTCCGGGTTCACCTCCAGGATCACCGTTTCCTCATTGGTCTCTTCTTCGAGGATCTTGATGATGCCTTCTCCGGAAAGGGTGTCCTTTTCTGCAAGGATATCCAGCACAGCGAATCCGGCTTGGCCCTGCTCGTAGAAGTCCGTGTAATCGAATTCGGCCTTTCCTCCACCGGATGTTGTTGCTTCCATCTTCAGACGGGACGCATCGGCCAATGGAACCGCAGGGTTGGCATACAAACGCACCAAAACATCAGGCACCACGTCGCCATTGGTATCCTTCACCGTGATGATCACCGTGGTGGGCTTCTCCTTGTTGCAAGCCGTAGCGCCGAGAACGACGGCGGTGACCAGCAGAGCGTTGGTAAGAACGCGATGAAATGCGGTAGTAGCCATTGGTTTACTTTTGTGGGCCTTGTGGATCAGGGCCTTTGGAAGGATGTCAAATGTAAGCAAGCGCACGCACCAACGGCAACGGCCAGTGGTCTGGGCATTGACCATCCTTGCCGGGCTGTGGTTGCCTGTCGGCCTTGTGGCACAACCCCCGCCCGCCCTTAAACGCCCTTTGGTTGAGATCCGGACCAGTGCAGGGAACCTGATCGTGGCCCTTTTCAATGAAACCCCAGCGCATCGGGACCGATTCCTTGGGCTAGTGGACGATGGAGCGTACGACAGCCTGCTCTTCCACCGCGTCGTGCGGGGATTCGCCATTGAAGGTGGTGATATGGCCAGTAAGCATGCCCCGCGTGGGACGGCTTTAGGCATGGACGCGGACTCGGTCGGTCTTGCAGAGGAGATCGCGCCCGGCCTTATCCACAAGCGGGGAGCTCTATCGGCAGCACCAGCCGGCGAAACGCCAGAATGCGCAGGGCGGACGCACAGTAGCCGCTTTTTCTTCGTGCTGGGCGACCTCTATACCAAGGAGGAACTTGATGCGGTTGCCGAACGGAACACTGCATCTGGCCGCCCCTACACCTATACCGAAGCGGAAATACTGGATTATGCTTCCGAAGGAGGACTGCCCCGGCTCGATGGCGCCTACACCGTATTCGGCGAGATCGTCGATGGCTGGGAAGTGCTGGATACCTTGGCCGCCCTGCCCTGCAACGAATGGGACCGTCCGTTGGAGGATGTCCGAATGTTCATGCGCCGCTTACAATGAGCTTACTGGAACGCGTTGCCGCCTTGGAGGCGGAAGTGAAGAATGCCACTGCACGATCGGCCGAGGAGGCCGAAAAGTTCAGGGTGGCCATGTTGGGTCGCAACGGCGCGGTAACAGAGCTGTTCGACGCCTTCAAGCAGATAGCGTCCGAGGAAAAACGTCTCTTGGGCCAGCGGCTGAACCAGCTGAAGCAAGCAGCACAAGCTCGTATCGACGAGTTGAAAGCCGCGACCGAGGAGGCCCGCACAGAACAAGGGTCCGGTTCTGACCTGAGCGCCCCGGCAGCCACCGAGCCCACGGGCAGCCTGCACCCGATCAGCATTGTGCGGCAGCGTATCGTGGACATTTTCGGAAGCATCGGTTATACCGTAAGCCAAGGCCCGGAGGTGGAGGACGACCACCACAACTTCGGTGCGCTCAACTTCCCGCCGGACCATCCGGCCCGGGACATGCAGGACACCTTTTTCGTGGAAAGCGATGACCTTGCGCTGCGCACGCATACCAGCAGCGTTCAAGTACGTGTGATGGAAAGCGGTCAGCCGCCCATCCGCACGATCTCGCCTGGGCGGGTCTACCGCAACGAAGCGATCAGCGCGCGCGCACATTGCATGTTCCACCAGGTGGAGGGGTTGTATGTGGACAAGGGTGTGAGTTTCGCTGATCTGAAGGGCACGCTGGACCATTTCACCAAGAGCTTGTTCGGACCGGATGTTTCCATTCGCATGCGGCCCAGCTATTTCCCCTTTACCGAGCCGAGCGCCGAAGTGGACATGAGCTGCAGCATTTGCGGCGGGGCTGGATGTAACATCTGCAAACACAGCGGCTGGGTCGAGATCATGGGCTGCGGCATGGTGGACCCCACGGTGCTCGCCAATTGCGGCATCGACCCCGAGGTGTATAGCGGCTTTGCCTTTGGCATGGGCGTGGAACGCATCACCCAGTTGATCTACCGCGTACCCGATCTACGGATGTATTGGGAGAACGACGTTCGCTTCCTCGACCAGTTCACGGCAGCTACGTTCCGTCGCTGATCAGAGGGTCATGGCCGGGACCATACACACCGAAGTCTGCGTGCTAGGCGGCGGTCCTGGAGGGTGCGCAGCGGCACTTCAACTAGCGGCACAGGGCGTTCAAGTCGTCCTTGTGGAAAAAGCCACCTTCCCTCGTGACAAGGTTTGTGGTGATGCCCTCAGTGGAAAGGTCATGCGCACCTTGGAGCGTTTGGACCCGGAACTGGCCGATCGCGTGAAACGCGATGGCCGTTCAATGCCGAGTTGGGGCGTCACCTTCACCGCACCGAGCGGGCGGTCACTGCGTGTTCCTTTTTCTCGGAATACCGGGCTGGGTGAAGCGCCCGGGGTGATCCTTCCGCGCCTTGGGTTCGATGACCTGTTGTTCCAAAGGGCGAAGTCCAATTCCCGCATCGCAACGCACGAAGGATGGTGTGCGAAGTCATTCTCGCGTTCCGATAACACATGGTCGATCACAGGCATCAACGGTTCTGTTATTGAAGCTCCGCTTCTGATCGATGCCTCCGGGGCTAACTCCACATTCGCAAGACACGTGGCCGGGCTTCCCATGGAACCACGCCACCATGCAGCGGGTGTGCGCGCTTACTATCGTGGTGTGAAAGCACTGGATCCTGATGGCTTCATTGAACTGATCTTCCTGAAGGACCTCCTGCCCGGCTACCTGTGGATCTTCCCCTTGCCGAACGGGCGCGCCAATGTGGGTCTCGGCTTGCGCAGTGATGTGGTGAAGTCGCGCCGAGTGGACCTGAAGGCGCTCTTGGTCCAACTTTTAGCCGAGCATCCACAGTTGAAGGATCGTTTCGCGGATGCCACGATCGAAGGCCCCGTTCAAGGAATGGGATTGCCCTTGGCAAGCAAGCGTCGACCCCTGAGTGGCGACGGCTATATGTTGGTCGGTGATGCTGGGCACCTGATCGACCCCTTCACCGGCGAGGGGATCAGTCATGCCATGATCAGCGGAGTGCATGCGGCAGATATGGCAGCGGCTGCACTTTCGGAGAAGGATCATTCGACAGCGCGATTGCGAGCCTACGACCAGCGTGTCTGGAAGCGCTTGGGCAAGGAGTTGGCGATCAGCACACGGTTGCAGCAAATGGCCAATCAGGCTTGGTTGTTCGATTTCGTGGTGGACCGCGCCAACAAGAACCCGGCATTGGCCGATACCATCAGCAGTATGTTCACCGACCTCGACCTAAGAGAGCGGTTGAAGAAGCCTGGGTTCTATATGGACCTAATGCTGGGGCGAAGCGTCACGTCTTGACCTTTAGCGCACCCGCTTCGCCACAACGAACCAATCCCACGGAAAAGGGGCCTTCATCCATTTGGGTGGTGCGTCGAATTCAGTGGTCCATGGGTATTCGAGCTTCTCGATCGCTTCGACCGAAAAGCCTCTATCAGCCAACGTCGCTTCGAGTTCTTCGCGCAAGTAGTGTTTGGTCGGCACATCAGCGATGTGAACTATGCCATGCTCCAACTCCTTGCTGTGGAGAGCCGCTTCATTCTGGGCGGTTCTGGGGTCCATCCCATCCTTCAGGTTCCATTGCAAATGCCGGAAAGCAGTGAGCAATGCTGAATTCAACGACGGCACCACAAGCAGCAGGTGGCCACCTCGTTTCACACTACGGCATGTGCGATCGATCAGCGGTTCGCGGATCTCGAGTGAAGCGTTGAGGAGCGTGTTGATGCACAGTACGACGTCCGTTGCAGGGTAGCTGTTCCGGTCGGTGCTGAGGTCTGCATGCACATACCTGATATTGGTGTGGCCTTCACACGCTTTCTCCGCCAATTCGAGACACTGGCTGCTGACATCCACGGCATACACTTTACCGAAGCGCTCGGCTAGCATAGGAAGTGTTCGGCCGACACCACAGCCAAGATCGGTTGCAATGGCATCCGGCACAGCGAGCCGTTCCACCCATTCAACGATATGACCCTTGGTATCGTTGGCCGGTACGTTGAAGATCTCCTCTTCGAAGGTCTCTGCGACCTGGTCCCAATCCTTTTCGTTCATGCGTTGTGCGATTACCGCAGCGCATGTGAAAACCCGATCGTGGGTGAACGTTGAAGGATGCGCTACGTTGGGTTGATCCGTAACGGCAAGGTATCTGGCCTGAACACGTTGAATGAGGCGATCGCCGGATCGGTATCCACGATCTTGTCAACCACCGATCAGACCGGGCTCAACTTCAACATGTTCGACATGCCTTGTTCGGCGATGGGCATGCTCGCCACATTCACAACCAGATCTCCCTTATCCACCAGCTTCTTGCTTCGTAGAATGTGCTTGATGTCCGCGATGGTGTGATCGGTGCTCACCGTCTTATCGTAGTATTGAGCGCGCACACCCCAAACGAGGTTGAGCATGCTCAGGATCGTGCGGTTGCTGGTGAAGGCGAAGATGTGCGCCTTGGGTCGCATGCTGCTGATCTTGAACGCCGTGTAGCCACTGTGCGTCATTGTAACGATCGCTGAGATATCGATCGCCGCCGCCATCCGCACACTGGCCATGCAGATGGCATCCGTCACCATGCGGTCATCGTGTTTCAGGTCGGGCTGTTGCACGTTGAACATGGCCTCGCTGGTCTCCATTTCCACAAGGATCTTGTTCATCGCCTTCACCACTTCGACCGGGTGTTTGCCCACGCTGGTCTCCGCACTGAGCATCACGGCGTCCGCATGATCGAGCACCGCATTCGCCACGTCGTTCACTTCTGCGCGCGTTGGTGTGATGTTGGTGATCATGCTCTCCATCATCTGCGTTGCAACGATCACGGGTTTGTGGTGGATCAGACAACGGCGGATGATGTCCTTCTGCACCAACGGCACTTTCTCCATCGGGATCTCTACGCCCAGGTCGCCGCGAGCCACCATCAGCGCATCGCTTTCTTGAATGATCGCGTCGATCTCCAGCAAGGCTTCGGGCTTCTCGATCTTGGCCACCACGCGCGCGCTTTTCTCCTGTGCACGAATGACCTCCTTCAGCTCGATGATGTCCTGCGCACCGCGCACGAAGCTCAGGCCGATCCAATCCACATCGTGTTGCAGGGCGAAATCCAGGTCTTGCCTATCCTTCTCCGTTAGACTGGGTAGGCTGATCTTGGTGTTCGGTAGGTTCAGGCCTTTGTTCGCGCTGAGCGGGCCGCCATTGAGCACACGCGTCGTCACATTCTTGTCGCCATCGGTGGCGATCACCTCCAAGCGCAACTTACCATCATCGAGCAATACGAGCTCTCCCTTTTGCACATCCTGCGGGAACAAATGGTAGCTGGTGCTAACGATACCCGGTTTGCCTTTGATCGGTTCCGTTGTGATGATGAGTTCACTTCCATCCACCAGGTCGATCGGGCCATTCGCCATTTCACCGACACGCATCTTAGGGCCTTGCAGATCGGCGAGGATCGCGGTGTTGAGGTCCAACTCCTTGTTCAGATCACGGATGTTCTGGATCAGCTCGGTGTAGAAATCGTAGTTGCCATGACTGAAGTTCAGTCGGCATACGTCCATGCCATGCTTCATCATTTCGCGCAACACCTCCTTGGGTGCCGATGCGGGTCCGATGGTAGCGACGATCTTGGTCTTTGGGTCGTTCATTTCTGGGTCGCCGAAGGTCCGGCTAAAGGGCTTAACAGATCAATATCAAAGCAAGAGTTTATGACCAGCACGAAGTTGCTCATAGGGTAGAGGAAATGCGGTCAGCACGAAGTCCGCTCGGCGAATGTGGTCCAGCAGGTCTGTCCGAGCTTCGACAAGTTCATTATCAACGACCAGAAAGTAGTCGGCTTGCTTGTGGTCCTTGAGCAATATCCCATCACCGCTGTGGTTGTTGATCAAGGTGTATCGACATTGTGTGGCTTCGTCCGTGTGATCGTACACCGAATATCGAGCGGTGATGCCATTGATCTCATCCACGATGTCCTCACTCCTGCGGGCAAGGGAAAGATCCAAGTTCTTATTGATCGACCAACAAAGGCGATAGTCATGCACGTGGCTACTGATACCGATCACGGTTACATCCGGGTCCGGTTCGAGGTCGAGTTTCAGTTTGGCCATTTGCGCGGAGCGCGATCCACAAAGGTGGTCAGTGGGTCGGCGAGGGTCCGTCAAAGTTAGCCACGGTGCAAGCCTGTTGGTCCCGCAGGGCTCCCCGCTCAATCGCGGTCCTTCGGCCTAAGACCTCTCGCTCTGCCACTGCTCTTCGGTCGACGAGGGGCATGCATGGTCGGCGCGGGGCTCTCAACTGTTCGCGGCTGCTGTGGTTTGCGGGAGCGCATGGTTCTGAAGGCGCTTTGGGCAGCATCCTGCTCGGCTACTTTCTTGCTCGGTCCTTGCCCTGTGCCTCGCACCTCGCTGTTGATGCGCACTTCAGCCACGTAGTGCTTCCCGCGCCCGGTGCCCCCTTCTTCGCGCACAACGAATTCCACTTTCTTCCGACGTTTCTGGCCCCACTCCAACAAGCGGCTCTTGCCGTCGCGATCCTCCTTTTCGATCTCTTTAAGGTCGAAGTGTGCATGCAGCAGTTTCACCACCACCTTGCGCGTGCGGTCGAAGCCCTTGTCCAAAAATAGTGCTCCGATCAGGGCTTCCAGCGCATTGCCCGGAACGGATGATTCGTGCGAGCGGGCAACGTTGCTCTCCATCACCCGTTCGATCTGGATCTGTTTCGCCAGGATGTTCAGCTGCGAACGGCTCACCAATTTGCTGCGCATACGGGTCAGGAATCCTTCACCCTTATCCGGATAGGTGCTGAAGAGCATATCGCCGATGACAGCATCGAGGATCGCGTCGCCGAGGAATTCGAGACGCTCATTGTCCGGCAGGTCAGCGCGATCGTCGATCACGGCACTTACGTGGCGGAGCGCTTGTTGGTACAAAGGAAGATCGCTCGGGGTGATCCCCAGAACTTGCC
The DNA here is from genome assembly GCA_902826215.1 of uncultured Bacteroidota bacterium. Classification (GTDB taxonomy): domain Bacteria; phylum Bacteroidota; class Bacteroidia; order Flavobacteriales_F; family PHOS-HE28; genus PHOS-HE28. Next base: position 56,788 of record CADEDY010000002.1, on the reverse strand, counting down.
GACACCAAGCCCGCACCTTCCGTTCTTCGGGGTTGCGCGCACGGCTGAAAAGGCTCCTGATCACGGGAAGACTAGCGGTACTTGCGGAAGATCACCGCGGTGTTGTGCCCACCGAACCCGAAGGTGTTGCTCATCGCGGCGTTCACGGTACGCTTCTGCGCGGTGTTGAACGTGAAGTTCAACTTCGCGTCGATCTCGGGATCGTCCGTGAAATGATTGATCGTCGGAGGAACGATGTCGGAATGGACGCTCATTATGGCCGCTATGCCTTCCACAGCTCCAGCCCCGCCGAGCAAGTGCCCCGTCATGCTCTTGGTAGCACTGATATTCAGCGCATAAGCATGCTCTCCGAACAATCGCTGGATCGCCTTCACCTCTTGCGGGTCACCGATCGGTGTGCTTGTTCCGTGCGTGTTGATGTAGTCGATCTCCGAAGGTTGCATGCCCGCATCCTTCAGAGCGTGCTTCATGCAGAGTTCAGCACCCAATCCATCGGGGTGTGGTGCTGTGATGTGGTACGCATCGCTGCTCATACCGCCACCGACCACCTCGGCGTAGATCTTCGCTCCTCGCGCAAGGGCGTGCTCCAGGTCCTCCAGAATGATGGCTGCGCCACCCTCTCCCAACACGAAGCCATCCCGATCCTTGTCATAAGGACGCGATGCCGTTGCGGGATCGTCATTACGGGTGCTCATGGCGTGCAGGGCGTTGAACCCCCCCACACCGGCCTCATAGATCGCCGCTTCGCTGCCACCGGTCACCACCGCCACACAGGTGCCCAGCCGGATGATGTTGAAGGCATCGATCATGGCATTATTACCGCTGGCGCAAGCGCTGGCGGTCACATAGCTCGGGCCATGCAACCCATGGCGCATGGTGATAAGGCCCGCTGCACTGTCCGCGATCATCTTGGGAATGAAGAACGGATTGAAACGTGGCGTGCCATCTCCCCTTCCGAAGTTGATGCACTCGTCCTGGAACGTCTTCAGCCCACCGATGCCACTTCCCCAGATCGCGCCCATCCGCTCCCGGTCCACCTTCGCCATGTCCAGACCGCTGTCCTTGATGGCCTCATCGGCACAGACCACGGCGAACTGGGTGTAGGGGTCCATCTTCCGCGCTTCCTTGCGGTCGATGAAATCCTCCGGGTTGAACCCCTTCACCTCGCAGGCGAAACGCGTCTTGAACTTGCTCGCGTCGAAGCGGGTGATGGGCGCAGCTCCGCTACGGCCGCTCACTAGGCTCTCCCAGTACTCCTTGAGAGTATTCCCGAGGGGAGTGAGCGCGCCCAGACCGGTGACGACCACACGTCTGAGCTGCATGCGGTTCAGAAATTACTTCGCGTTCTTCTCGACGTAGTCCACAGCCTGACCCACGGTCTGGATCTTCTCGGCCTGGTCGTCGGGAATAGCGATGTTGAACTCCTTCTCGAACTCCATGATGAGTTCGACGGTATCGAGGCTGTCAGCGCCAAGGTCGTTCGTAAAGCTCGCCTCTGGTGTGACCTCGCCCTGATCGACTCCGAGCTTATCCACAATGATAGCGATGACCCTTGACTTGATATCCGACATGTCCGTGCGTTATTGGTTGAACAGGGTGCAAAGGAAAGACATTTTCCACATGCGGCACCTGCCATTTACAGGTAGGGCACCAAGACTTCATCCAAGGGCTTGCGGGCGAGCTTCGGAACCGTACAATCCACAGCCGGATACCCCATGGGGATCAGGAGGAAAGGTCGTTCGTTCGCAGGCCGCGCCAACACCTCTGCAAGAAAATTCATCGGACTCGGCGTATGCGTCAAAGTGGCCAATCCGGCATGATGTGCAGCCAAAAGGAGCATCCCTGTGGCTATCCCGACACTCTCGTTCACGTAATAGTTCTGGTGTTTGGAGCCGTCGGCGTCGTACTCGAAGATCCGTTTGAAGACCACGACCAACCATGGCGCGGTCTCCAGGAAAGGCTTGTGCTCATCCGTGCCGAAGGGAGCAAGGTCACGCAGCCACTCTTCGGACATCCGCCCATGGTAATTGGTGCGCTCCTCCTCTTCTGCCGCTTCGCGGATCCTCCTTTTCAGATCCGGGTTTCCTACTAGGCAGAAGGTCCAAGGTTGCTTGTGAGCACCACTGGGCGCTGTACCGGCCACGCGGATCACCTCTTGCATCACTTCCAACGGTACTGGATCCGAGCTGAACATGCGTATGCTCCGACGAGCCTCGGCTTCACGACGGAATGCAACGGCATGTTCGAGCATGTGCGCCGGTGTGCGCCGCGTGAACAGAAGCGGGATGTGTTCGAATTCCTGTGCCATGTGCCGAAGGTCGGGATCACGGACGATCACTTGTACGACGTACAAACCCGCATCTTCGCAGGATCGATGGTACGTATCGCCATATTCGCTTCTGGTTCCGGAACGAATGCTCAGCGTTTGATGGAGCATTTCCAACATCACAAGGCCGGGCGTGTGGTGCTGATCGGCTGCGATCAACCGCAAGCCGGTGTCCTGCAACGCGCTTGGGATGCCGGTGTTGCCAGCTACTTGTTCAATGGAAAGCAGCTACGGGATGGCTCGGTTCTACGCGAACTGGAAGCACAACGCATCAACCTGGTCGTGTTGGCGGGTTTCATGCGGCTGATCCCCGCCGAAATGGTGAGCGCGTTCCCGGATCGCATCATCAACATCCACCCTTCCTTGCTGCCCGAATTCGGTGGCAAGGGCATGTATGGTCAGCGAGTGCACGAGGCGGTGATCGCAGCGGGCGAAAGAGAGAGCGGCATCACCATCCACTTGGTCAACGAGCGATACGATGAAGGGCGACACCTCGCTCAGTTCACTTGCCCTGTGCTGCCCAATGACACCCCCGTCACGCTCGCAACAAGGATCCACGCTTTGGAGCATGCACATTACCCAACGGTGGTAGAAGCCACGGTGCAGCTTTTAAACGAACACTGACCGTGGGGCATTCCGCACCTTTGCGCGACGCTTTCCTCCCAACGCATTCGGCAAACAAAGCATGTTCGACCTGACCGAGATCGGCAAAGCCTTCCTGATCCTCTTCGCCGTGATCGACATCGTAGGTGGCATTCCGCTGATCCTGCAAGTGCGACAGAAAGCAGGGAAGATCTACCCGCTCCGGGCAGTGTTGGTGAGCCTCGGCATCATGGTCACCTTCCTCTATTTGGGCGAGACGATCCTGAGCGTGCTCGGCATCGATGTTCGTTCATTCGCCGTTGCGGGTGCGCTCATCCTTTTCTTCATCGCGCTGGAAATGATCCTTGGCGTTCGTCTGTTCCGCGAGGACCTTTCCGCCCCGGGGCTGACCGAGGCGTCGGACGACAACAAGGTGTACAGCGTCGTGCCCTTGGCTTTTCCCGTGATCGCTGGTGCTGGAACCATCACGACCGTGCTTTCGCTGCGCGCCGAATTCCATTCACAGAACATTCTGGTGGCCATCATCCTGAACATGGTTCCCGTGTTGCTTGTGTTACTGTTGACGGGCCGCATCGAAAGGCTCTTGGGCCGGGTCGGGCTCATCGTCATCAAGAAGGCATTCGGGATCATCCTGCTCGCGATCGCCGTGAAGTTGTTCGCCGCGAACATCACACAGTTGTTCCCGCACGGTTGATGGCGCGTTTTCTTTGCGTGGGATGAAAGTCACCATACATACCGATGGCGCAGCCAGTGGCAACCCGGGCCCAGGGGGGTTCGGCGCCGTGCTGGAAAGCGGCAAGCACCGCAAGGAGATCTGGGGCGGCTTCCGTATGACCACCAACAACCGCATGGAGTTGCTGGCCGTGATCGAAGCGCTAGAAGCCTTGAAGAATCCGGGCACGGACGTGACCGTGGTAAGCGATAGCAAATACGTAGTGGATGCCGTTGAGCAAGGGTGGCTCTTCGGCTGGGAAAAGAAGGGCTTCGCGAAGCAGAAGAACCCGGATCTGTGGCGTCGGTTCTTGAAGATCTATCGCCAGCATACCGTGAAATTCCAGTGGATACGGGGCCACAACGGGCATCCGTTGAACGAACTCTGCGACCAGCTCGCCGTTGCTGCGCGCAACCAAAGTGTGCTCGCGGTGGACGAGGGCTACGAAGCGCTGCAAGGCGGAACACAGCTGTAAGCCCTGCACCTATCTTCGCTCGCCCGCTCGAAACGCATTACAATGGCCAAGCTCTTCGCCACCATCAACAACACCAAGGATGCCATCGTGCTGGAACGCACCACTCCTTCGGCCCCTTGGACGGCCTCTGGTGAAGGCGCTGCGGACCTCGTTCGAACAGGACCTTCGTCGTTCAGTCTGGTGCGCAATGGTCGCAGCCACCGAATATTGGTCTTGAAAGAGGACCGCGAGAACAATACCGTCCGTTTGAGGATCGGCGCCCACACGTACACCGTGCTGCTGGAAGATGACCGCTCGCGATTGATGCACACCCTCGGTCTGGATAAGGCCGCTACGAAGGTGAAGGAGATCAAGGCACCGATGCCGGGAATGGTGTTGAACATCCTCGTGAAGCCCGGCGATAACGTGAAGAAGAACGACCCGATCCTGGTGCTCGAAGCCATGAAAATGGAAAACCTGATCAAAGCGCCGGGCGATGCCGTTGTGAGCACCATTCAAGCTGTGAAAGGCAAAGCCGTTGAGAAGGGCCAACTGCTGGTGAGCTTCAGTTAGCCAGGTTCCGGGGTTCCGGTCCTTACCTTTCGGACATGGACCGCAAACAATTCCTTTCTCGTTCGCTGCAAGCCGGCATCGGAGCCTTGGTAGCTGGACCGATCTTGGCGAGCGCTGCATCGTGCAATGCACCGGAAGAACCGGCCAGTGAAACAGCCGGCGGAACGACCCCGTTGGCGCCTTTGGTGCTCGCGCAGGTGCCAATGCCCTATGCTTTCGCAGCATTGGAGCCTTCCATCGACGCGCAGACCATGGAGATCCATTACACCAAGCACCACGCGGGGTATGTGAAGAACGCCAACGCGGCGATCGTTGCAGAGAGCATCAACATTTCGAACGAAGCGGACCTGATCGCCAATGTCGGCAAGTACAGCACGGGCCTGCGCAACAACGTGGGCGGTGTTTGGAACCACAATTTCTTCTGGCAAGTGATGGGCCCCGGCGGCAAAGGCGCGCCTGAAGGAAAAGCGATGGATGCCATCAACGCAGGATTCGGCGACTTCGAGAAATTCAAGATCGCCTTCACCGAAGCGGGCATGAAACGCTTCGGAAGCGGCTGGGCGTGGCTGGTAGAGCAGGATGGCAAGCTCGCGATCGGATCAACAGCGAACCAGGACAATCCGTTGATGGACGTCAGCGACTTCAAGGGCAAACCATTGTTGGCCCTGGATGTTTGGGAGCACGCCTATTACCTGAAGTACCAGAACAAGCGCAACGATTACCTAGCCAACTGGTGGAATGTGGTGAACTGGGACGAGGTGGCGAAGCGGATGGATTGATCCCGGCTCCTTGATCGCCTAAGATCCAGGAAGCGGAAAGCGTCTTTTTATCCGGTCATACACAGGCCTCTCCATGAACTGGTAGAGCAGCCATGCCCCTAGTTGTAGCAGGATGAACGAGGCAGCTAAGCTGTTTGTTAAAGCGTACACAGCGCTGAACACAACCCCCATGTGAATGAGGTAGAATGCGTAAGATGTCCGCCCTAGGAACTGCATCGGCACCGAGGACAGGACTCTCGACATCACGGTCTTTTCTGTCAATGATCCATAGAAGAACAATGCGATACCGATCGGCAATATGACGTTGTTCAGGATCACTCCAGTAGTTGCATAGAAACCGCCACCAATTAAAGCTTGAGCGACCAGAACCAAGATGCTGATCAAGACCCCTGAATAGGTGAACCTTTGTCCAACGCGTTCCTTGTTGTTCGACCTGAACCACATCGCCAATGCGACTCCAACGAAGAACTCAGAACAACGGCCAAAGAAGGTGATCCCGAAGAGAAAGGGGAAGGAACCCATGAATCCCAATGGCGCCATTCCATCGACCCAGAGAACAAGCAGCATCCCAGTACTGAGCAGGAGAACGGGTAAGAAGATGATCGCTAACGTTCGCCATCGTATGATCCAGAATATTGGCAGCGCTAGTAAATAGAACGTCATTTCCACCGTCAAGGACCAACCTTGCAGAATGCCACTTGCCCAAAGGTCTTCGAACCAACCCCGCACGAACGTGATATTGGCCAAGTAGATCAACGCCAAGGACGAAGCGCTGGTTCCTTTGGTCACCCAAGAACTTACGAAAGTAAGCGTGGTCAGGAGCACATACAATGGTACAATACGGCCGAATCGGCGAGCTAGGAAACACTTCACTGAGGTGCCTGGAAGATCGAAGTATCGGTACGTGATCAAGAACCCGCTCAATACGAAGAACAGAGTTACACCAGTGTACAATTGACCGATAGCGGCTTGAACGAATGGCTGTTCAAGCCAATGCACTGATGGACCATGGTGGTGCACGAATACCATGACCACCGCAATAGCTCGAACGCCCGTAAGCGCTGGCAGGGTCGTGCTTGGATGCGCAGAGAACATATCCGAATACCACACAGCCGAGCCGGCCGAATACAATTCGCTTAATTCTCCACCAGCTCGATATCGAAGTCCACCAGATCCACGAACTGCTGGATGCGCTCGTCGATATCCTCGCGGCTCACTTCCAGGATGCGCTCAATACCGAATTTCTCGCAGGTGAAACTGGCCATGGCGCTGCCCACGATGATGGCACGCTTCAGGTTGTCGAAGCTGTGATCCTGCGTGCGGGCCAAGTAACCGATGAAACCACCGGCAAAGGTGTCACCGGCACCCGTTGGGTCGATCACATCCTCCAACGGAAGAGCTGGCGCGAAGAACACGCGACCAGCACCGAACAACAAGGCGCCGTGCTCCCCTTTCTTCACGACCAAGTATTTCGGCCCCATCTCCAGGATCTTCGCAGCCGCCTTCACCAAACTGTGCTCTCCACTCAACTGCCGCGCTTCGGCATCGTTGATCGTGAGGATGTCCACACGCGCGATCACCTCATTCAACTTCTCTAGAGCGCTGTCCATCCAGAAGTTCATGGTATCCATGACCACCAGTGCGGGGCGCTCCTCCATTTGGTCCAGGACCTTGCCCTGCACAGTAGGGTCCAAGTTCCCGAGCATCACGTATGGCGCCTTGCGGTACTCCGCGGGTAGCTTGGGGTCCAGGTCCATTAACACGTTGAGGCGGGTCTCTAGCGTATCGCGGGTATTCATATCGTAGTGATACCGACCCGCCCAGAAGAAGCTTTCCTTGCCTTTCAACACCTCCAGCCCTTCCAGATCCACGCCCCGCTCGCGCAGCTGTTGCATAACGGGTTCGGGGAAGTCATCACCCACGACGCTGACCAAGCCCATCTTTTCCAGAAAGACCGATGCCGCAATGGAAATGTAAGTAGCGGCACCGCCAACGGTCTTTTCGGCCACGCCGAAGGGGGTTTCAATGCGATCGAAAGCGACAGTACCTACGGTGATGAGTTGCATGAATTCAGGATCAGGGACGCAAAGGTGGCACTTGAAATGGAAACGTCCTTTTCGAGGATTTCGGCCAAGCTCCAAAATAGCGGGGTTTCATTCGCCGCACAACAACTAAACCCTGACTTCATGAAGAAAATTACGCGATCTTCTCGGGATTGTGCACTATGGCTGCGGTGGCTTTGCTCATCTTTTCAATACACGCCCAAGCACAGTGCACGACGTGGACCAACCCTAACCGAACCGGCGGCTGGAGCGATTTCAACACTGGATTCGGCGGTGCGCCTTGCGACGACGGAACCGGATGTCCTTTCAACAAGATCACCGACTTCGAGGTGTTCGCTGACGGGGCCGATGCAATGGATAACGTCGCCCTCGGTGGCGCCTACACCTTCAGCGCATCTAACGGCGAGGGCAGGGGTGCTTGACCTTTGTCCTTCACCATCGTTGCCCCAAGCGGCGCTGTGGATGCATTCGGACTGAACGAAGGCTCGACCAGCGAACGCACTTGGACAGCCAGCGAAGGGGTTCCTACCCGATCATTGTAAGCGAAGACGGTGCCTGCGGCAGCACCACGAACGACGCCACGGACAACAGCTTCCCAGCGATCACCTACGAGAGCAACCCAGAATCATGCGCGGACCCACTTCTATCAAAGAAGTCCTTAGCACTGCCGCTTGTGTGTGTACCCTAACCCGACCAATGGGTTCGAGAACATTGAAGTACTGCAACGCTCATCAAGGGTTCGACTCTTGAAGTGCGTGATCTCAGTGGTCGTTAGGTTGCATCTACTAGCACGTTCCAATCGGGCATTGAGCGCATGGACCTCTCCAATGAGGCGGCGGGCACCTACTTTTTCGACCTCCGCTCCAACGGCATAGTGCTTCATGAGAAGCTTGTGTTGATGGGTCGTTGATACTATACCTAGAGATGAAAAGGGGCTTGCTGATCGGCAAGCCCCTTTTTGTTTGCTCGAAGGGTTCACGAGTTCATCTGCACTGCCGCCGGGTGTTCGGCTATCCTTGAAAAGAAAAAGCCCCAGCACAATGGCTGAGGCTTCTCGCTCCCCGGGCTGGACTTGAACCAGCGACCCCATGATTAACAGTCATGTGCTCTAACCAGCTGAGCTACCAGGGAAGGTACCCCGTTAAGGGACGGCAAAAGTAGCAGGATCGGCGATATACACCAATTTGATCCTTCTCTTCCGCAAAACCGACGCGCGGAAACCCATCCAAGTACATCACCAGCGCGACCCGGAAGAGATTCCCGACATTCACCTTAGGCGCCGCTCCGTTCACAACAAGCGTCAACCCTCAACAGACCTTCAAAATTGGACATCATGCGCATCTTCTCCTCCTTGTTCGGTGGACTCGTACTCTCCGCGGCCATGGCCCAGCCGTGTGCCGGTTTTCAAGCCTGCTTCGTGCCCAGCGGCGTCGGGTCATCTTCGGTCTTCTTCAACAACTGTTCACCGAATGAAGGCAGCTCGCAGTTCGTATGGTCGTTCGGGGATGGCGCGGAGAGCACGTTAACAGCCCCCACGCATGAGTTCGCAGCACCTGGGGAATACGAGGTCTGCTTAACGGCGTATTGGCAGGATTGTGTGGACAGCACGTGTACCATCATCACCGTTGTCGGCGGTGACCCTTGTCTTCAATTGAACGCCGACTTCAGTTGGACCAGCGGGCCCAACGGCGTGCAGTTCTCCAATGGCACGACCGGAACCGGAGTGTCCACCTCATTCGCGTGGAGCTTCGGCGATGGGAGCACCAGCAACGACGCACAACCGAACCATTCGTACACCGAGCCCGGAGCCTTCCAGGTTTGTTTGGTGGTGCTCAGTATGTACCCCGGGCAGGATGGAATGATCACCTGTACGGCGGAGCATTGTGCGCTCGTGCAAGTGGGTGTTGCACCGCCATGCGATCCCAATTTCGCTGTTGCGCTAGCCACAACGAACATCTCCGGGAACGTGGTCCAGTTCGCGGCCACTTCGAACCATGCGAACACGTATTTCAACTGGTATTTCGGCGACGGTACCGAGGGGTATGGCAATACAGAAACCCACGCCTACGCAGGGGGCACCTATACGGTGTGCATTACTGGTTGGTACTACAACGAACTGGCACAGGACAGTTGTTGGGCAGAGGCGTGCACGGTCCTAACGGTCGAAGGCGGTGTCCCTTGTGCGGATCTGGAATCTTGTTTTCAACCATCGCAACTATCGGAGACCGCATTCTTCTTCAACAACTGCTCCTCGCCTTCTTTGGAGTCCTCCTTCGTTTGGGATTTCGGTGATGGGACAACGTCCACCTCATTCGCCCCCATCCATACATACTCGCAAGCTGCGGTCTATTGGGTCTGCCTCACGGGTACTTGGCCTGGGGGGTGCACAGTAGAGTCGTGTTCCGAGCTTGTTGTGGGCGGCGATCCGTGCAGCGGACTTGACGCTTGCTTCGTGGTGAACGAATTGCAACAACCCGGAACATTCTTCTTCGACAATTGCACACAGGGCCCTACGAATACCCAATTCGTTTGGGACTTCGGCGACGGTGGAACCAGTAGCGGCACCAATGTGGATCACTTCTACGCCGCGCCCGGCACCTACACGGTCTGCCTTACCGCGTATTCGCAGAATTGTTCAGATAACACCTGCACCACGATCACCATCGGTGAAGGAAACCCCTGCGATGCGCTTGATCCGAACTTCTCCTCCTCTGCTGCTGGACTTGGTGTGAACTTCGCGAACGTGGTGATCACCAATGCGTGGTCCTATCTCTGGAATTTCGGCGATGGAACGGAAGGTTATGGCCCGAACCCATACCACACGTATGCAGAGCCGGGCGCCTATCAAGTTTGTCTGGTCGTGTATACGTGGGATCCGATCGCACAGGACACCTGTTTCGCAGATCATTGCACGCTGCTCACCGTGACTACTAGCGACCCCTGCAGTGACCTGGACGCCTGTTTCGTAACGAACGACCTCGGCAACAACACCTTCTTCTTCGACAACTGTACCACCGGTCCGATCGGCATACAATACACGTGGGATTTCGGGGATGGAACAGTGAGTACGGTCACGAACACAGAACATCACTTCCTAGAGCCGGGTGCATACACCGTCTGTTTGATCGCCGTTTGGCAGAACTGTACGGACCAGGCCTGCACCGAAGTTCTGGTGAATGTCACCGACCCTTGTGTCGGGCTAGGGGTCGACTTCTCGTGGAACACGTCTCCGAATGGAACACTCTTCAGCAATGGAACCACGGGAGCTGGTTTCCAGACATCCTTCACTTGGGACTTCGGGGATGGAGGAAGCAGCTCCGATGCACAACCCTCCCACACCTATTCGGGGCCGGGTACCTACACTGTCTGTCTTCAAGTGCTGACCATCTACGAACTGGCGGGCGGAGGTCTACATACTTGCTTGGAAAGCACGTGCAACATTGTTACCATCGGTGGTGGTGATCCTTGTGATCTGCTGGACGCGTGCATCATCGTGAGCGAGCTTGGTAACGACTCATTCCTGTTCGAGAATTGCTCTTCGATCATAGAAGGAGCGCAGTTCGTTTGGGACTTCGGGGATGGCGCACAAGAGAGTTCGGTGATCGCCGACCACCACTACCAAGCTCCTGGCATGTATACGGCTTGCCTTACGGCCTATTGGGAGAATTGCGTGGACAGCACCTGCACCACGTTGCTGGTCGAGGGAGGAGGCCTTTGCGACAGCTTGGTGGCCTGTTTCGAACCACAACCCTTCGAGAACGGGGTCTACTTCTTCTCGAACTGCTCCCAGATCCTGCCGATCGACATTCCTGCGAATTATTCCTGGGATTTCGGGGATGGAACCACTAGCGATGCGATCCAGCCCGAACATGTTTTCGCGCCGGGCACCTACACCGTATGCCTTATCGTCGCACACAGCGATTGTATCGATAGCACGTGTACGACGATCAAGGTGGGCGGCTTCGGCTGCAACCCCGACTTCGCGTGCACCTTTACGTATGATGTACAAGGAACGGCCGTGATTTTTTTCGGCACCGCGAATCAAGATGTGAACGGTGTGGTCTGGGAACTTGGCGATGGCACCGAAGGCTACACCAACATCCTCACGCACCTCTACGAGCCGCCCGGACCTTTCGAAGTGTGCTTTAGCGCTTGGTATTGGAACGAGGCCGAGCAAGACACCTGCTGGACCGAATATTGCGCCCTTGTTGACCCCTTCTCTGTCGGCATTGCGGATGCGGCCAATACCTCGATCAACGTATTCCCGATACCTGCAAGTGATGTGATCCACGTTTCGGGGCTGACCGCGAACACGCAATTACAGCTCTTCACCTTGGACGGACGGTTGGTGTTCGACGGGCGTGCGAGCTCTTCGATCCAGCGGATACCGGTCGCGGAGCTTGCACCTGCGTCCTATGTTCTGCGTTTGGACATGGAAGGACGGGTCTTCTACCGAAAGGTGATGGTGGAATAGCCGGTTCGAAGACTACCGAAGAGCGCCGCGTGGATCGACCACGCGGCGCTCTTCAATTCCCGGACGTTAAGAACAACAAGCCCCCTTACTCCGCCGCTTCATACACGAAGCGATACCCCGGAACGCCACGCTGGCCGGCCAACTCCTCCGGCGTTCCTTCTCGGAATCGCACCTGAGCCGCCGGCAGGCCTTCTTCTATGATCAGTTGCATCACGTTCTCCTTCCGTGCAGCCTCGATCTCGGCAGCAACCGCGATCGCCGCGCTGGCACCCATGAGGGACTCACACCGGTCGTGCATGCTTCTACCCTCCATGCTCGGCGTGCGCTCGTTCACATACCGGGTGAACAAACTGTCCCGAGAGCTGAGTTCGTTGATGCGGGTGCTGTCGGCGGCATCGATCGCGCTCTTCTCGGAGAACAGAAAGCCCTTCTTCGCATGGAAGATCGCCACTTCTTGGGCCTCGATCAAAGGATCCACTGTGGGCAAGAGGTCCAGCTGGATCTCGGGCTTGGCCTTCAGTGCAGCAGCCAATTGTTTCAAGGTCTTCGCTTGTGGTTTGTCGGGAGCAGTCTGCAAGTAGGTAAAACGCACCCGCTCCAGATCTTCCTCATCCACACCGTCGAAGGCGCGCATCAACAGCCGACCAGGAGCTGTTACTGCTTTCACGATCAAGTTCTTGAGCACCTGCCAAATGATCGGCCACGGCTTGAACTCGGGATCCTTGAGATCACCCTTCACTGGGATATCCAGCTCCACCACGCCCTTCACATCCTTCAACAGACCAGCGGCCAAACGCAACGGAAGCACGTAGATGTCAGCATCGTGCTCCTCCACCTTCTTGCCCACCTTCAACTTGTCTATGCGAAGCGTGTTCTGCGAATCAATGAGCCCATCGCTGATCTTCGTCGTTGTCACATAGTTCAGGAGCCCATCCTCCAGCGGGTGTGCCGCATACCAGCGTCCATAGGCATCAAGGTGGTTCAACGCCAGATCATCCACCTCCATATCCATTACCACATTTCGAATGTTCTTCGGGTCGAAGGTGGCACTGGCCTTCAGCTTTCCTGTTTCTTGAAGCACTGCGCTGGCCGAAACGAGGCCGGCTTCGTCAGCAGAGGTGATCCGGTTTGCGGTTACAACGATAGCGGAGATGGTGTAGCGGAAAGGCTGTGCTGGAGTGTGGTCCTCGAAGTGAACGGCACTGTTGGTGAGAGCAAGCTTCTTCGCGGTGTAATCGCTGGCCACGATCTGCTCACCCAAGTAACTGATGTACTCTGCAAGCAGGACGAAAACATTGCTTTCACTGGCCTGCAGTTGCGTTGTGACAGAGTCGCCACCAACCGAGGTACTATCCAGCTTCAAAAGTCGTGTCCAATTGTCGCTACCATCAGCGAGCATCACGAAACGAAGGTCCGCTCCTTCCAACAGCATATCACCCACCTCCACGCGCTGATCCTTCGCGACCAGCGTATCCAATCGCGCCGAACCCTTGGCCAGCGAGATCAGGTTCTCGTTGTTCGGATCATTCAAATGCACGTTTTCGAGCGTCATTCCTGCGCTCACAACGAGACTTGTGGTATCGGTGTAGCTGTCGATCAGGTCAAGATCCACGTTCATGCTACCGCCAAAGTCCTTGCAATCGAAGAAGTCCTTCAAGTAGGGTGTCAACTGGGCCAGATCGAAGGTCCGAAGCTGAGCGTTGATGCTGTACAGCGAGCGCTCGGTATCGACCATGAAGCCCCCATCCATACGCCCGCCCTGATCCAGGTCGAAGCCAAGAACGAAATCCATGCGCGCATTTTCCGAGGAGATGGTCGTGCTGGTTGCCGTTAGGTTCTGCAGGCCTACCGGGGCTGGCAATACATCGCTTTTGTACTCCACGCGACCGTCGGTGAGGGCGATGTCCATCATCCGGAATCGGGTCGGAGCCGAGGTATCGGGCGCGGCATCTTCATCGCCACCCAATTCCATCAGGTCGCTGAAGTTGAAGCGATCGCCCGTTTGCACAACATGGCAATAGGGCGAAGTGATCCGGAGCCCGGAGAATCGCCAATCGTTCTCTTGGAACCCGCTCCAAAGATCAGCACGCACACGGATGTCCTTCCAAGAAACGAAGACCTCGTCACTTTGTGGTTCGTAGCACGTCACGCCGGTGATGGCGTACCGAAAGGTAAAGGGGTTCAAGACGATCCGATCAATGGTCACGCGACGACCGATCCATTCCTCGCTATGCGTTTCAACATAGCGCTTCAAGAGGTAGGGCAAGAAGAACGCGATCAACAGAAGGACCACAGCAAGTATCGACCCGAGGGCAATGAGCTTGCGCTTCCATCGGCGGGGCTTGGTCGGATGATCGGTCATGGAGGGAGGAAGAGGCTTGTCGGAAAACACGAAGCGGCCCCGAAATATCGGGACCGCTTCTCAAAGGATCGTATCAAAGGCGTTATGCGGCTGCCTCGGACTTCGCCTGAAGCAATTGGAAGTTGTTCAGCACCACCTCGGTGATGTAACGCTTGGAACCATCCTTGGCCTCGTAACTGCGGTGCACCAAGCGGCCCTCCAGCGCCACGGGTGAGCCCTTGCGGAGCAGACGTTCCACCATCTCGGCGGTCTGACCCCAGGCTACCACGGTATGCCATTGGGTATCGGTAACACGCTCACCACTTGCGTTCTTGTAGCTATCGTTCGTTGCGATGGAAAGGCGGGCCACCTTGCGGCCTTTGGCGATCTCGCGCACTTCTGGATCGAATCCGAGGTTTCCGATCAGGCTCACTTTGTTCTTCAGCGTGTTCATGGTACTGTGTTGTTTGGGTTTGACTTTTCGTTCTTGCCGTCGGTGCTGTTGCCGAACGACGATGCAAACGTTCAGCGAGTCGGAAAGCGGATCCGGTCGATAACCGCTTGTAGTCGTTCATAGCCGTTTGCTGTCGTTTGTTGTTGGATGGCCGGATCATGTCAACGGCCCGTCCCATAAGCGTCTTCGCGTATATTGGATAGCCCCAAGGCCAAGCAGCGTTCCGTTGTCGGGTGCTGTCTAGTGGTCGGAAAGGCCTTCCGGTTTTGCATGAATTGACCGAACGTGAGCTCGTCCAGGGTTGCTTGGGCGGTGACCGGCGGTGTCAGGAGACCCTGTACACGCGGTTCTCACGGCGCATGTACGCCGTGTGTCTGCGCTATGCCCGCCACGAACTGGAGGCCCAGGACCTCATGCAGGAGGGGTTCATCCGGGTCTATGAAAAGCTATCGGCGTTCCGCATGGAGGGCTCATTGGAAGGTTGGATACGACGCATCATGGTTCACACGGCCATCAATCACTACCGGAAAAAGGCATTCCAGATGGAGCGCTTTGGCATGGAGCACCTCCCAGAAGCCCCTGTGGCCTCAACGGCCGTTGGTGATCTTGGCGAGCAAGAGCTGATGGCCCTGATAAGCGAACTCCCCGACGGATATCGCCATGTGTTCAACTTGTACGCCATCGAAGGCTATGATCACGCGGAGATCGCAGCCATGCTGGGCTGTGGTGAAAGCACTTCAAGAAGTCAATTGTCCAAAGCACGGAGCTTTCTACAAGCTCGTATCGAACGAAAAGAAGATCTGACGCATGCGGGAAGAACATCCCATTGACGAACGATTCAGCGCACTCTATGGTGCTGAATCCACACCACCTGACGCGGTGCGCACCGCCTTGAGCGCGAGGCTTGGCTGGTCTGGCGCTTCCGCTGGTTGGGGGCTTTGGCGACCTTGGTTGATCGCTGGTGCGAGTGTGCTGGTCGTGTGCCTTTTTATCGCCCATGGGCTGAATGGAACCGACCCGGTCCAAACTGTTCCATTTGCCGATACGAGGATAACCCAAGATCACACATCAACATCGGACCGGGAGGTAGCCGATAAAGATATCCCCGAGCCTCAAGAAGCATCGGAGAACGCCTCGATGCGAGCTTCGGACGCGGGCCGCACATCGGGCACCACAGCAACAACTCCTCAGCGTATCCAGAGCACCGATGAAGGATCAGTAGGCTTGAATGGGGCTCAACCCGTTCCGACATTCACTTCAACAACTTTGGCCAAGATCAAACCACCGAAAGGAGCCGGAACTCCGGATCGCCCACGAGCGAACGAAAACTCCCCGAGAACCGGACTTCCCGAAGCAGACACGAGACCCGTTGCTGCAACAGGTCAAGCAAGAGCATCGATCATGGAGAACAGAGCGGAAGGCGATGTGGCGGACGGAATTGGTTCCCTGCAGGACGGCCCTTCCTCGGGCATCAGCATGGGTGCTCCTAGGTCAGCCGCTGGTGCGATCATCCTTCCCGACGCAGCCGCTGTTCCGATGATGCCGCTAACGATGGGTATGGAACCCAAGTTGGATGCCGGCACGCCGGTTCCGGGCACTCTCAAAATACCGTACGTCCTTACCCGCGGCACGTGGTGGATTGCGCCTTATATAAGCATGGGTCCTGTGCGTGGACAGTGGAAGGGAAACGGCGCGAATGACCTGATCGATGCTGAAGACTGGCGCTCGTCCACCCAAGGTGGACTGCTCGCTGGTCTGACGTGGCAGAGCGGCTGGAGCGTATCTGCTGGCTTGGGCCTTTCGCGCATACACAGTTCCTTCGAATATAAGGGCACCAATGGCACCGAAGAATATACCGCGGTGGATACAACTTGGACCCCGACACCCTATGCGGACACACCGTACACGCTATACACGTGGACCATCGATTCGCTGGTTGGAACCCGACCCGGCGCCACAGTGCAGCGCGATTCTCGCAACCAATACACAACCGTACAGGTGCCATTGACCCTCTCATGGCATACTGCCATACGCCGTTTCAATTATGGTGCATTCGGCGGGATCTCCGCGTGGATCCCAACGAAGCGAAGTGGCCTCACATTGGTTCGGCCCGCACCCGACGCATTACCATCCGTAGCCGACCTTTCCGACCCGAGTACCGATGCTCGGATCCAAGCCCAGATCCACGGTCGGCTGGGTCTGAGCGTCGGGTATTCGATCAGTGAATTCCTTGGGATCTATGCAGAGCCCATGGTCTCCACACCCTTGATGGTCTTCGACAAGGAAGCAACGCCTTGGCTTACACAACCCGCTCTCCAGCTCCGATTGCAATATGAATTCCCCTCGACGCGCTAAGCGATCCCGGTCAGCCGAAATAGGCATTGGCCTTCTGCTCAGCAGCACAGCCATGGCCCAACAGCCTCTATGCGATGTGCTGCTCAGGCCTGCGTTCCATTGCACGACCCAAGGGCTAACGGTAACGTTTGCGGACAGTTCCACCACCTACGGATTGGCCAGCACCGCGGTGTGGAATTTCGGCGATGGATCCGGCGTCGCAACCGTGCCGCAACATGTGTTCCCATCACCCGGCTCATACGAGGTCTGCCTAACGCTCAGCGCACAAGAGCCTCCGTGCTCTTCTACTTTCTGCAGCACCATCGTGGTTCCGTTGAACGATTGTGGGGGGGCGCTTGATGCGCACTTCGAACCCTCCCTTTCTGGCACGAATGCGGTCTCCTTCCTCGACCTCGGTGTCAGCTCATTCGCCGGTGAGTACTTATGGCAATTCGGCGATGGCGCTATCAGTTCGGAGCCCGCTCCCAGTCACATCTGGGCTCTTCCGGGTCCACACTTCGTAACACTCAACAAGACCGAAGGGGATTGTTCGGCAAACTATGGCCGATGGGTGAACGTGGATGGTAACGCGACGACCTGCGGACCCTCACTTTTCGTTGATTTCTATGCCACGAATGATGGGGGCCTTTCCGTTTTCCAGCCCAACATAGTTGCAAACAATGTGACGCCCGTGCTTAATATCTGGTCCTTCGGCGATGGCACTGTGGATACGTCCGCGATCGGAATGCATGCATATGAACCATATGGTACGTATCAGACCTGTCTCTTGGTTGGCGCGTGGTCCTCTGTGACCATGGATACCTGCTTCTCCCTAGTATGCTCAACCTCGGAGATCGTGCCAGCCGCTGGTTTAGATGAGCAAGGGCAAGATCTGATGCGCACCTGGCCGGTTCCCTTCACGGATATGCTTCATATCGCAACGGACGATCCCGCAGAGGGATACCATATTCGTGTATCCGATCCAATGGGCCGCGTCCTACTGGAGCGGACCGCTACGCCAAGTGCGACCTATTCTCTTGCATTGGGGGACCTGCCTGCAGGTACATACATCGTTGAGCTGATCGCCCCCGACCGCCGCCTTCGAACTCGCGTGGTCAAGGTCCATTAGTACAAAAGGCCCGAAGAATTCACCCCGGGCCTTTGAACAGAAGCGTCTCGGCGCTCAGTCTTCCGAGCGCTTACCCAGTAATTGGTACTCGTTGACGACCACCTCGGTGCTATAGCGCCTTTCCCCTTCTTTGGATTCGTAGGTCCGCTGTACCAAGCGCCCTTCAACAACAAGTCCGGAACCCTTGGATACTTGCGTCGCTAACTTCTCGGCTTGTTTGCCCCAGATCACCACGGGATGCCACTGCGTGTTGTCCTTCCATTCACCATCCGCCCCCTTATAGCGCTCGTTGGTTGCCAAATTCAGACGCAACAAGGCTTGGCCATTGGGCAGGTTCTTCAGTTCGGGATCCTTGCCCAGGTTGCCAATCAGTTGCACTTTGTTCTTCATCGAGGTACTCATGATGTGTCTTGTTTCTGGTTGATGTTGAAGACCGGTGCAAAGCTGGAGTGGCGCCATCGCCGCATTCGGTCGATCTTCGTTTACAGGCGTTTGCAGTTGTTCGCTGTCGTTTGTTGGACGACCCGCTAACCGGGGGCTCTGTTGAATATCATGGTGCGGTCACCTCTTGCTTTTCTATCTTTAGCCGCCTTCTATGAACCTCAGCAAGGCCCCGAACAATGAGCCACAAGACGAGTAAGATCCTAGTGCCGACCGATTTCACCAAAGTTGCCGACGTGGCCATGAACCACGCCATGACCGTGGCACAGCATACCGGGGCGGAGGTATATCTGTTGCACGTGGTGCCCAAACAGAGCGAGGCGGACGAGGCGCGTGACAAACTTGCGGTCGAAGTGGAGCGCGCGAAGCAGTGGAACAAGGATGTTCCTGTTCACAAGCTTGTTCGGGTCGGATCCATTTTCGATGACATCGGCGATGCGGCATCCGAGATCGCTGCTGATCTGATCATCATGGGCACCCACGGCATGCGCGGCATGCAGTTCATTACAGGAAGTCGTGCGCTTCGCGTGATCACCAGCTCGGATGTGCCTTTCGTCGTTGTTCAAGAACGCGCGATCAAGGAGGGGGGTTACGACTCCATCGTGGTGCCATTGGACCTTCACAAGGAGACGCGTCAGAAATTGACCTTGGTCGCTGACATGGCCAAGACCTTCAATTCGAAGGTGCATTTGATCACCCCCAAGGAAGACGATGAATTCCTCCACAAACAGCTACTGAACAGCATCAAATTCGCGCATCAATACTTGGGGGAGCGGGGGATCGAACACGATACCACCATTGCAGAAGAGGATAGCAATGATTTCGTGACCGCTGTGGTGAAGCACGCCGTGAAGGTGGACGCGGACCTGATCACGATCATGAACCTCTCCCAAGGGAACATCTTCGGCGTACTGGGGATCCCGTATGAGCAAGAGGTGCTCACGAATGCCGCCCAGATCCCAGTGATGTGCATGAACCCGCGCGAAACCGGCGTCGGTGGTGGTTGGACCATGCAGGGTTAAGCCCGCATACCCATCACGAGAATATCGTCCACTTGTTCGTGGGCGCCACGCCAGCCTCGGAAGGCCTCTTCCAACATGCTGCGCTGCTGCTCGATCGGGAATTTGCTGATCTCCATCAGTAATTCACGGAAGCGTCGATAAAGGAATTTCTTGCCCTTGGGTCCTCCGAACTGATCCGCATATCCATCGGAGAAGAGATAGACCATGTCTCCCGGCTCCAGCTTGATACGATGGTCCGTGAAGACCTGACCTTCCAGGTCGAAACTACCAATGGCCCGTTTATCGGGCGCGAAGTGAAGCACCTCCCCGTTCCGAACGATATAGAGCGGGGAATTGGCACCGGCATACTCAAGCACTCTTTGCGCCGGGTCATAATTACAGAGTGCCATATCCATTCCATCGCGCACCAGGAATTGCTCCCGATCCTTGTGGAGTGCGTCAAAGGCCAACTTATTCAACACCTTGAGCACATCCGAGGGCCTAGAGCGCCCATGCTCCTTCACGGCTTGGTTGAGCCCATTATGCCCGATCAAACTCATGAAAGCCCCAGGCACGCCATGTCCCGTGCAATCCACTGCGGCGAAGGCCACACGATCGTCGATCCGCTCTACCCAATAGAAGTCACCACTGACGATGTCCTTTGGCCGGTAGAAAACGAATGACTCGGGCAGCAGCTCGCGCATCCGGCGTTCCGGCGGTAGGATCGAGTCCTGCAGCCGTTTCGCGTAGCGGATGCTATCCGTTACGTTCTTGTAAAGCTCGACCACCTTGCGGCTCTGTCGCTCCACCTCTTCCTTTTGACGCACCACCTCTTCGGTGCGTTCCACCACCTTCATTTCCAGGATCCGCTCGCGTTGACCAAGCTCGTCCCGCATTTTCAATAAGGCGTGGCCAAGCATATCCTCTTCGCTCATGGGCTGGAACTCCGCCTCGAAATTGCCTGCCGCCACGGCATGGGAGAAGTCCGTTGTTCGCCGCAAGCCATCCACCAATGAAGTAAGCGCCTTGCTCATGTCCCCGATCTCATCGTTGGTCGTGCGCACCTTCGTTCGGGGGAAGACGCCGCGACCTAAGCTCAAAAGCACGCTGCGCAAGCGCTGAACCGGGCTAACGATACCGCGCACGATGAAGAAGGCCACTATCGTTCCGACGATGACCAATGCAATGCCGAGGTAGAGCACGATGAACTTGAGCGAATCGAAGCTTCGGATCATGCCGCCACCCAGGGTCTTCCTTTTGGCCTCCTGCATTTCCAATAGCCGATCGAGGTCCGCGATCACTTGATGAGTATGTTGATCGAGTGGCCCACCCTCCTCAGCGATGTCATTCCGTTGCATGTGGATGAATGGGTCGCTATAGCTTTCCAGCGAAGGCAGCATGGCTTTGATCTGATCGTGCAGGTCGAACAGAGACCGCATCTCGCCTGTGATCTGACCCATGAGCGCGACTTCCTCGTGCTCCCAATTCCCCATCAGCGTATCGATGCGATCCAGAAGCTGCGGCAGTTCACGGTTCGTGATGTCAACCAAATTGGTCTTCTCCGGAGCATCACTTCTACTTTCCAGCAAGGCCCAATGCTTGATCAGCATGTGGGAACTTACGGTCAGATTCCGTAGCCGGACCAGAGCGTCCACGCTGGGCGAGTAGACATTGTTGATCTCATCATTGATCGATCGGCTTCGCTCCAGCGTGCGGTTGGTGAGCACCACCACGAGCAAGGCGAAGAAGATGAACAGGCCGAAGCCCATACTGATCTTGCGTCCAATGGTGATCCGGAAGGCCATGGTCTATCAGCGATCCTCCTGCATCGGGATCTCTTCGAACAACTGCCTGAAACGGTCGGAGTTCTCCTGATCCTGTAAGCTGTAATAGATCCCTTCCAGCCCCAAAAGGGTTTCACGCCGATCGGGGTTCATGTCGTGGGCCTTTAGCATGAACGGAAGGGCCTCTTGGAAATACTCACGACTCGCCTCTTGGATCTGCAGGATGCTGGGGATCTCATCGTCCGCGTTGATCCGTTGGATGTTGTACACCCCGCGATTGTAGAACAGCGTTGCAAGGTTGTAATTGGCACCGTAGTTCTCCGGATCCTGATCGATCACCGATCGGTAGGCTTCGACCGCTAGTTGGAACCAAGTGGTATCCGTTCGGTCCTTATTGAATCGCTTGGTGTACACCGTGCCCAATGCATTACCGAACTCGATCTCCCGGAGCCGAAGGTCGGCCTTGGGGTCTGATCTCAACGAAGCCTCTTTGTACTTCTGGAACATGGCAATGGCGCGCACTTCATCCATTTCATTCAACGCCTTCGCCGCATCGTTGAAATAGGATCGCGTGAGGAATTCATACGCCTGCGTCGCATTGTCGCGGTACGTGCCGGCTTCGTCCAAACCCAAACAAGTGTACAGGCTGGCCAAGGCCTCATCGCGCAGCACGTCCGCTTGCGTCGTCTCCTTGGCGCTCTTGTACGAGTCCTTGTACACGAAACCCCGTAACAGCCACGCCTCTGCATTCTCCATGTGTTCAGGAGTACGCACGGCCTCATCCACCAAGGATCGAGCACCCGAAAGGTCTCCGGCTTGATACTTCCGCAAGGCCTCCACCAAGGGGTCGACCTGGGCAGCAAGCCAAGAAGCACTTAGCAAGGCAAGAACGGCTATGAGCAGGCGGCGCATCATGTTCATTCCTCCACGCGATATGCGAGGTTCTTCAAGGTAAGACCCATGACCAGGCCATGCTTCTGCGCATTGCCCATGCTCATTTCGTACTTCAGCAGGTTATCGACCTTAACGAAGTTGATGACCGCACCATCCTCCAAGGCGCCGGCATATTCCGTGATCACCATGGTGGGCTGCGACTTCATCCGTTTGTAGATCTCCGGCAGCAGGGCTAGGTCACCTCTGCCGACGAAGAGGATGTGGCATCGTTCCACGTCGGCGGATCGGGGGAGTTTTCGGATCTCGATGGGCTGTTTCCCGATGGTGCGTGTGGAGTATTGCTTGATCAGCTCCTGATACAGGTTCTCACCGCCGATGATACCGATGACGAAGTTCCCGGTGCGCATGCCCTGGTCTTTCCACTCCACGAGCTTGGCGATGTTGTACAAGTAATTGGCCTGCAGGATCGCGGTAGTGTCCTTCTCCGCCTCCCTAGGCTGCTGCGGCACTGCGGCGAAGAGAAGGAACGGGGTCAGCAGCAGGATCCGGAGCGACCGCATCAACGCTGGACCGTCGCAACGGGAGCGTCGCCGAACTGATCGTATGACAGAAATGAACACCACGGCACAAAGTAGGCGGATGGGCCAGCAGCCTAAAGTGCAAAGCGCACGCAACTGTCAACAGAACCGTGTTGACGCGTGCAACGGACCTTGGAACGAACGTGTGGGACGACCCTATTGCCCACCCTTCGTAGCGGGCGGAGCGCTAGCGCCTTGAAGGTCGCGATCGAAGAGGTACAAGCCACCCTTGTCACTCCCGATCAGATTGAGTTTATCTATCAACGTACGGGCCAAGGCCTCCTCCTCGATCTGCTCACTCACATACCACTGCATGAAGTTGTGCGTAGTGTAGTCCTTCTCCTTCAAGCAAGTATCCACAACGCCATTGATCTCGTTGGTGACTTTGGTCTCGTGCGCAAGTAGGGATTGGAAGATATCCGTTATGGACTTGAAGTTGGTTCCGGGTTGTTTCAGCGCAGGGATCACGGCTCTACCTCCGCGCTCATTGATGAATTTGACCAGCTTCAACATATGCAAGCGTTCCTCGTCGCTGTGCTTGTACAGGAATGCTGCAGTTCCGCTCAAGCCTTGATTCTCAGCCCAAGAAGCCATGGCGAGATAAGCTTGACTGCTGCTGGCCTCGATGGACACCTGTCCATTGAGGGCCGCTTCGATCTTTTTACTGAGCATGTTGCGTTCTGTTGGGAGGTCGTAAATGTAACCACTGTAACAAGCGACCTCACCGTTTGTTGAAGCCGTTCATGGCCTGATCAATGCCCAGTAGACCGAACTGAAGCACAGCCTTGGAAGCGAGCTCCGTTCGTTCGGCAAGGGTCTTTCGTTCGGTTTCGTTCCACACACCTAGCACGTATTCACTTTGCCTTCCGCGTGCGAATTCATTGCCAATGCCGAAACGCAAGCGGGGGAAGGTCTCCGACCCCAAAACCTCGATGATACTGCTCAGTCCATTGTGCCCACCCGCACCACCAGCTGGTTTGATCCGAATGGCACCGAACGGTAGCGCTAGGTCATCGGTAATGACCAGCGTGCGTTCCGCTGGAATGTTCTCTTGCTCCATCCAGTAGCGCACCGCCTTGCCGCTCAGGTTCATGAACGTGGTCGGTTTGATCAGGATGAACGCACGACCCTTGTGGCGAATATCTGCGCGATCACCGTACCGCCCTGGGTTGAAACTGCTACCCATCGTCGAGGCCAGAGCGTCGAGCACGTGAAAGCCGATGTTGTGTCGGGTATCGGCATACTCCGGTCCCGGGTTCCCTAGGCCAACAATAAGGTACTTCATGCCGTGTAAATGAAGAGCGGACCCCTGACATGGTCAAGGGTCCGCTCGGGATACATGGAAAGGGGAAATGCGCCCCGGGTTCTTACTTCTTCGCAGCGGGCTTGGCTTCGGCCTTCTTCGCATCCGCAGCAGGAGCACCTCCAGCAGGAGCGGCAGCGGCAGCGGCCTCCTCTACTTTCTTAGGCACCTTCACCGATACAACCACATCATTCGGACGCTCCAACAAGGTCAGGCCGTCGAACTTCAGGTCAGAAACTTGGATACTGGCGTTCAGGTCCAGTTCTGCCACGTTCAGGTCCAAGTGCATCGGGAACTTGCTCGGAAGACCCTTCACGCGAAGCTTGCGCATGTTGTGGCTGAGCGTGCCGCCTTTGCGCACACCGATCGGCTGGCCTGAGAGTCGCACAGAGAGGACCGCGTTGGCCTCCTTCGTCTCGTTCACTTCCATGAAATCCACGTGGATGACACGGTCAGTAAGAGGGTCGAACTGCTTTTGGTGAACCAAGGCTAACGTCCTGGTTCCGTCCAGATCAAGGTCCACACCGTTCAGTTCCGGGGTGAAGATGATCTTGTTGAGAGCCGATTCGTCCACACTGAAGTGAACGGTCTTATCGCCTCCGTAAAGCACGCAGGGTACGCGTTTCTCACGGCGCAGTTGGGCGGCATACTTGGTGCCGGTGTCGTTGCGGAGGGAGCCGCTGAGCGCTACTTTGTTCATGACCGAGGGTAGTTGTTATGCGATGATGAAATGGCTACTGATGCTCTCGTGGCTCTGGACGCGTTTGATCACGTCGCCAAAGAGGCCTGCCACGGTGAGTTGCTTGATCTTAATGGTCGCTTTGGCCTTTTCGGCATTCAGCGGAATGGTATCAGAAACGATGAGTTCGGTCAGAGCGCTGTGCTCGATCCGCTCGTAGGCCTCACCGCTCAGCACGGCATGTGTACATACGGCACGTACGCTGCTAGCACCCTGCTCCATCATCATATCGGCCGCCTTGGTCAAGGTGCCGGCCGTATCGCACATGTCATCCACGAGCACCACGTTCTTGTCCTTGATGTCACCGATCACCGTCATGCTGTCGATCTGATTGGCCACCTTACGCTGCTTGTAACAGATGGCCATGTCGCAGCCCAAATGCTTCGCGTATGCATTGGCGCGCTTGGTACCGCCGGTATCGGGCGCGGCCATGATCAGGTCCTTCAGGCCGAGTTCCTTGATGTAGGGAAGGAAGATGCTGCTGGCGAACAAATGGTCCACGGGCACCTCGAAGAACCCTTGGATCTGATCGGCATGCAGGTCCATGGTCATGATCCGATCCACACCAGCGGCTGTAAGCATGTTGGCCACCAGCTTGGCGCCAATGGAAACCCGTGGCTTGTCCTTCCGATCCTGTCGGGCAAAGCCGAAATACGGCAGCACGGCCACGATGCGCTTAGCACTGGCGCGTTTGGCGGCATCCACCATCAGCAGCAGTTCGAACAGATTATCGCTGGGCGGGAAGGTACTTTGGACAATGAAAACCAATTCTCCCCGCACGGTCTCTTCGAAACTAGGCTGGAACTCGCCATCGCTGAAACGGCTAACAGTGACCTCGCCAAGGCGCTCTCCACTGCTGGCCGCGATCTTCTCGGCCAAGTACCGCGTGGCGGTACCGCTGAAGATCTTGGCGCTTTCCTGCATGGCTCGTGGTCCTTTGCCTTTGGGTGGTTCGGTCACGATACGACGTGAACGCCCCCCAAAAGGGCTGCAAATGTAGTGATCTTCCGGTGGTTATCAACACCTGTTGGTGGAGGGCTTTTCAACCGCTACCAACGGCTTATTGACAACCGGGAGGCGGCTAACTTGCGGCCCATACAAATCCGGGCACGCCCGAATCCACTTTGGCAAAACATTCCAACCAACCCGAACAACTCGTTCAGCAGGTACTCGCGGCCATTCGAAGCGCAGGCCACGCTGGCGTCACCAGTCAGCAGTTGGCGCTCCAACTCGGCATACGTGACAAGGGGCAGCGCTACCTGATATTCGACGCGATCGACCTATTGTTGGACGAGGGTCGGATCGAGGCGGGCAAGAAGGGGCGATACACCTCCGCTGGTGGAAAGGACACCGCTGAGGGCACCATCGACATCATTTCCAGTGGTGCGGGCTATGTGCGCCTTGGGGTGGTCGGCGAGGATGATGTATATGTTCAACAACGCGATATAGGCACTGCCCTGCACGGCGACATTGTGGTGATCAAGCTGATCGGGGGACGAGGCAACCGCCTGGAGGGCAAGGTAGTTAAGGTGCTGAAGCGACGACGTACCGAATTCGTAGGCACCTTGCACAAGAAACAAGGCCGCATGATCCTCGTGGCCGATGACCAACGCATTCAACGCCCTTTCGTGATCCCCGCCAGTGAGGTGAATGGAGGAAATGAAGGAGAGAAGGTGATCATCGAACTGGGCGAGTGGAAGGATGCCCGCGACGAACCTCGGGGCAAAGTGCTACGGATACTTGGAAAGGCCGGCGAACACCAAGTGGAGATGCACGCCATCCTTGCTGAGTTCGGACTTCCCCTTGAGTTTCCGGAAAGCGTTTTGAAGGCCTCGGAAGGCATTGCGAACGGGGTTACACCCGAGGAGATCGCCCTGCGACTCGATGTACGGCACATCCCCACTTTGACGATCGACCCGGACGACGCAAAGGACCTGGACGATGCTTTGAGCGTTCGGCAACTGGAGAACGGCAACTGGGAGATCGGCGTTCACATTGCCGATGTGAGCCATTACGTGCGGCCCGGAAGCGTGCTGGACATGGAGGCGGCAAGCCGTGCCACAAGCGTCTACCTCGTCGATAGGGTGGTTCCCATGCTCCCGGAAAAACTGAGCAACGACCTCTGCTCCCTGCATGCCGATAGCGATAAACTGAGCTTCAGCGCCATTTTCGAGTTGGACGACAAGGCCCGTATCCGGAACGAGTGGTTCGGGCGCACCGTGATGCGGTCACAACGGCGATTCGCCTACGCCGAAGCACAGGCCATCATTGACGGCGCGGATGGCGACTACAAAACAGAAGTACTTCTTTTGCACCGATTGGCACAAGTGATGCGCAAAGAGCGGATCGCCAACGGGGCCTTGGAGATCGGCGGGAACGAGGTGAAATTCAAGCTCGATGAGAAGGGCGCGCCACTTGGTGTGTACGAGAAAGTGATGGGACCCGCCAACTGGCTCATCGAGGAGTTCATGCTCTTGGCCAATAAGCGCGTGGCCGGTTGGGTGAACAAGCGGCCCGAGGGCAAAGAGCGCGACCAAGAGCGCGGCAAACGCCCGTTCGTCTATCGCATCCATGACCTGCCCGATCCGGAGAAGGTCGATCAACTGCGCTCGTTGGCGAAAAGTTTCGGCTACACGCTTCGGCAGGCGGATGGCGACGACCTTCCGCACGCGATCAACGACCTGTTGAAGGAGGTTCGAGGCACGGAAGAGGAGAACATCATCAAGCAGGTCGCTATTCGCAGCATGTCCAAAGCGATCTACAGCACGGAGAACATCGGGCACTACGGCCTTGGTTTCGAGCATTACACGCACTTCACCTCACCCATCCGTCGATACCCTGACCTGCTGGTGCACCGGGCCATGGCACACTACTTGGCCGGTGGCAAACCCTTGGACCGTGATGAGTTGGAGTTGAGCTGCAAGCACAGCTCGCGCATGGAGAAACAGGCCAGCGACGCGGAGCGGGCCAGTATCAAGTACAAACAGGCCGAATACCTGTTAGCGCGCATCGGACAGACGTTCGAGGGCATCATCAGTGGTCTGACCTCGTGGGGCATCTACGTAGAGCTCCGTGAGAACAAATGCGAAGGACTCATCGGGCTTCGAGAATTGCCCGGTGATGTGTTCCGTTTCGACAAGGAGCGCTACACGGTTGTTGGTCAGCGAACAGGCCGTAAATTCCGCCTGGGCGATGAACTCGAGGTGACGATCAAGGCCGTGGATATGGATCGTCGCGCCGTTGATCTCGTACTCGCCGGTGAGCCCGCAGTAACCACATCGGGCAAGTTCGAGCGGCGCGGTCCAACGAAGGCTTCTTCCATAGCCCCACGCAAAGCGAGCAGCAAAGGCAAGCGGCCGAAACAAGAACAGAAACCCAAGAAGGGGACGAAAGGAAAACGGCGCTGAGGTCTTAGACGAGGTTCAATCGCTTCGCGAGATCATCCTTGTAGCTACCGCCGATCGGGATCACCTTCTTGTCGTTCTCCAGGATCAGGTTGGGCTGCTCGATGGCCACGATCTTATCCAAACGCACGATGAAGCTGCGGTGCACCCGGATGAAATCCGCATCGGGCAATTTCGCCTCGATGTCCTTCATGGTGCTGTGCACCGTGTATCGTGTGTTCAAGGTGTTGATCACCACATAGTCCTTCAGCGCTTCGATGAAGTAGATATCGCTGGTCTTGAGCTTCACCAAGCGACTGTTGCTCTTCACGAACATGATATCGCGACCGCCGGCGTCCTTGTTCTCCACCAAGGAATACAAAAGGTCTCTCTCCTTGAGTATCTCGGTTTCCTTCTTGTGCTTGTACAGCGCCATCTCGATCGACGTGTGGATGTCGATCTCCTTGAACGGCTTGATGATGTACCCGTACGGTTGCGTCACTTTCGCCTTGGCCAAGGTGCTCTCATCGGCATACGCAGTGAGGAAGATCACGGGGATGTTCGTCTCCTTTCGGATCGCATCCGCAGCTTCGATACCGTTCATCTCACCCTTGAGCATGATGTCCATCAGGATGATGTCCGGCATGTGCTCCAGAGCTAAGCTGACCGCTGATTCTCCAGTACTGGCGGCACCCACCACGTTGTAGCCCAACTTCTTCAGGCTGTGCTGGATGTCCTTGCTTACGATGCTTTCGTCCTCAACTACGAGGACATTGGTTTGGGCCATGATCTACTTGTGACGTTCAAAAGTAAGTAAATACGCCACCCCGGCACCAGCCTTTATTTCCAGCTTGCCATCGAGCTGCTCCACCAAGGTGCGGACCAGCTCAAGGCCGAGGTTTCCGCCATGTGTTTTACTGAACCCTTCTGGTAATCCGATCCCATCGTCGGAAACGGTGATGGAAACAAGATCCCCGTCAAGTCGAAGTCCAAGCTTGACGGTACCCGCTCTTCCACCAGGGAATGCGTGTTTGAAGGAGTTGCTGATGAGTTCGTTCAGGATGAGTCCACATGGAATGGCCTGGTCGAGCACCAACTCGGCGCGGTGCAGGTCGCGTTCCATGCTGATCTTTCCATTGAGGCTGTAGCTCATGACCAGGTTCCGACTGAGGCCATCGATGTAATTGGCCATGTCGATCGAGCTGAAGGTCTTGTTCTGATAAAGGCTTTCGTGGATGAAGGACATGCTGCGGATCCGATCCCGGCTCACGCGAAGTAGTTCAAGTATCCTTTCGTCGCCATCCACGTGTGCGGATTGCAGGCTCAGGATGCTACTGATGACCTGGAGATTGTTCTTGACCCGGTGATGGACCTCCTTCAGCAACACCTCCTTTTCGGTAAGGCTCTGACGCAGTTCCAATTCAGATCGTTTGCGATCCGTGATATCATAGGCCAAGCACGAGATCTCCTGCACCTTTCCGTCCACTACGATAGGGTTCAGGAAGTTCTGGACCCAAATGGTCGCTCCTTGTTGATCGCGCAGTTCAGCTTCGAATTGGAGCGGTTTTCCACGAAGAGCGGCCTTGTATTGGTTGGCATACCGATCGTTGTTCTCGCCGGCCGCCATGGCCGCTGGTGCGGCCAAGAAGTCATCACCAACAACCAGCTCAACGCCGAAATCCGCTTTGATGGTCTCTTGGAAATGCGCGTTGCACGAGGTGATCCGGAAGTCCTTGTCCAAGGTCCAGATCATCATGTTCGCGGAACTTTGGAAGATCGCTTGCAGGCGCGCTGACTTCTCACGGACCTGATCCTCAGCTACCTTTTGTTCCGTGATCTCGTGTCCCACACCAAAAACCTCTGTGACCACTCCTTCTGGGTCGAAAACAGGACTCAGGAAGATCTCGTTGCACACACGCTGCCCAGCCTGATCAACCAGTTCGGTTTCGAATCGCATCGGCTTGCCCGAGAAGGCGGTAGCATATTTCTGTTCCCAGAAAGCGTGATACTCCGACGTGGCGAACAAGGCCCTTGGTCGATCAGGGACCAGATCGATCTCCGGACGTTTCCCGTGCAATCGAACGATCATGTCCCCATAACCGCGGTTGAAGGAGGTCAGTTTGATCTCTTTGTCCACGGTCCAGAACATATGGTCACTGCTCTCGAAGAGCGCGCGCAACTTGGCTTGGTGTTGCTGCACTTGATCGCGCGCGGCATCCACATGGGTCATGTCCGTGAAGATGCTTCGCGTGACACTCGGCTTATCCTCGATAACACGCAAGTTCGTTGTACCTTCCACGTGCACCTCGCGACCATCCTTGGCAAGGAACACGGTACGCACGCGATCGACCTGTTCACCGGACATCACCCTGTGGTGCCTTTCTAAATATGCATTACGATGTTCCGGATGAAGGATGTCCGTCAGCTCAAGTGATCGAACCTCCTCATCGGAATAACCCAGTGCGCGTCTCCAAGCATTGTTCACGTATTCGAAATGACCATCGCGATCGACGCTTTGTATCAGATCCGTCGCGTTCTCGAAAAGGTCCCGGTACCGTTCTTCACTCGCACGCAGCTCGTCCTGATCACGCTTCATCCGGGTGATGTCGCGCGATACACCCATAGCTCCCATGAACTGTCCATCGGCATCGAAAAGCCGGGAAGCGGAGAGGAATGACGTGAACGTCTCGCCGTCCTTCGTCACGTTGCGCACATCCCCCGTGAAGACTCCGTATGTGTTCAGTTCATTCTGGATACGCGCATACTCCGTAGGGTCGGCATAGAGCTTATGCGTACTGGTCCCGATGATCTCCTCCACCTCGTAACCGAAACGCATCTGAGCCGCCGGGTTGTATTCGGTGATCAGACCATCGGGGTCGGCGGCCATGATCATATCCAACGAACTATCCACCAAGCTGCGCGCAAAACGCCGAGAGTGTCGTAGGGCTTCTTGCGTGCGTCGATGTTCAGTGATCTCTTGACGCAGGACTTGATTGACCTCCTCGGCCATCTGGACACGCAAACGTTCTTGCAACAGGGCTTGACGAGCCTGTTCATCCTGCAGCGTCAATTGCACCGCATGCGAACCCTCGTGCAAAGCATGAGCAGCGTAAACACTTACCTCGCGCGGTTCTCTCCCTGCAATACGCACCTGAACGGGAACAACAGGTTGGGACTGCACGATATCCATCACCGTTCGAATATCATCTGGAACGAAAAGGTCCTCCAAACCGTCACCGATCAGAGGCCTTTCGAACAGTCGTTGGGCAGCCGGGTTAGCGTAGACGATCTGATCCTTGCGAACCACCACCACGCCGTCGCGCATCTGTTCCACCAAGCTGCGATAGCTCGATGTGAGCGAAGCCTGTTCGATCTCGGCCTGTCGAATGGCGGTGACATCGATGAGTGTGCCTTGTATCGTAGGCTCACCATCGGCGGGTTCATCCAGATACACGTTCTCCAAGACCTCGACCGCACGCCCGTTCCGATGCTTCATGGTAAGCTCGAAATTGAACAAGCGCTTCTTTGCCTTCAATGCTTCCAGGAACCGATCTCGCTCCATGGTGGTCGGGTACACCGCATTGGCGCCCTCCCGCATGAGTTCTTCCTTGTTCGTGAAGCCGAGAATCCTGGCCAAGGCATCGTTACATTCCAAGAACCGACCATCCAAGGTGGTACGATACACACCGGCCAGATTCCGATTGACCAAATTGTCATACTGACGCTGCAGCGCCTCGAATCGCTGGGCGAGATCCGATGCTCCTTCCAGAGCGACCCTGTTGGTTACCTCTTGATCCGACACGCCACTAACTTAGTGCTATTGATCGGCTGATCTTCAGGGTGTGATCTCATCGACATGGTAAGGAGCAGGAATTCGCTCACCGTCTATGCGTATCTCCGCGCCATCCTTGAATTTCACGACCATGACAGGAAAACCCTGTTCGCTGTAGTGGGTGAAATCGCCCTGCTCCATACCCCTATCGTACCGACCTTCCAGCTTGGGTTCGCCATTGTAATAGAACCATTTGTGCTTTCCATCAGGTTCGCCATTGATGAAGGCACCCACGAAGTTCTTGCGACCATTATCATACGTGTGCACCCAGACGCCGTCCTTGAGGCCATCCTTATAGGCGCCTTCCTCTTGATGGTCACCGACCCTGTAGAACCATTTTCCATCCTTGAGGCCATCGATGTAGTCACCCTGCACAATGACCCCTCCGTTCTCATCGTATTCCACCGAGTGGCCGTCCTCCTTGCCTTTCCGATAGAGTTCTTCGCGGTGCTCCTTTCCATCCTCATAGAACCACTTCCACGTGCCTTGTGCCAAGCCATTCAGGTATTTCCCTTTCTGCTCCACCGTTCCATTACGGTGGAAGAAATTCCACTCACCATCCTTTTTGCCCCCCTTGTACGAGCCTTGAGCACGCTTCTCGCCCGTGGAGTAGTACTCGGTCCACTCCCCTTCCAGTGCGCCCACATCATTCACCGAACCTTGGCTTATGAGTTGATCCGCCATATAGATACTCGCACCGGTCGAGACACCCTTCTCATTGTACATGCGGAACAAGCCTTCCTTCGTTCCGGAGCGGGAATAACTACCCAATGAAGCCACTTTGCCATTCGGGTGATAGGTGCGCTTGATATCCAGCATCTGCGTCTGCTGGGCTTGTGGATCCTTCACACCGGCATCATACTTCACCATGTCCTTCAAGCTGCCCTGCTGATCATACTCCTTGAACAGGCCTTGGCGTTGATCATCGACGTAGGACCCTTCCCATTTCACCTTTCCATTGGGGTAGAACTCCTTCCATGGACCCTGTTTCAAGCCCATTCTGTCCACAGCGTTGATGTCCTCTCGTTTGCGCAACAATCCCGCTCCGTATTGAAGCAGAGCCACTATCCGACCATCTTTGGCGTACTCCGTACCCCTTCCCTCCTCAAGGCCATTCTTGAATGGGATCTCCTTGTGTACGACCCCGTTCTCGAAGTGATATTTGGCGACCCCTTCTCGCAGATCATCGATGTAGAATTCCTCGCTCATGAGCACGCCTGCCGTATCGAAGCGTAACGTCGGACCGTTCTTTTTGTCGCCCATATAGGTGATCGAACTCGTCAGACGCTCATTGGCATCATAGAACTTCCAGACCCCTTCCAATTGCAGATCGCGCCGATCTCCCTCGCTTCGAAGCGCACCGGTTTCATAGAACGTGCGCCAGTGTCCTTCCGGTTTTCCGTTGATCAAAAGACCTTCGCTGGCCACTTTGCCATTCGGGTGAAAGAAGCGGTGTAGACTGTCGGTCTCCACCTGTGCGTTCAACTGCAAAGGAAAGATAAGCAAACAAAGTCCAGAACCGATCATACACGCACTCTTCATGTATTCTTGATTAACCTTTAAAATGGTGATGATGTAGTATGGTCGGTTCGATCTGTTGATGATCGCTTGCTGGAGGACTTGCGTGGATCAGTTATCAAAATTAGAGCACCTTGAATGAACGATCGATCAGTAGGTCGGATTCGAGCAACCTGCTGGTTACCATGGCCTGGATCCAAGCTATCAACGATCGTTGATAGCCGATCAGCATACGGATCGTTCGCAAGACGTGGATCAAAGTAGGGTCACCGATCGTGTGTTGGATGTGCAGATCGAGCGATGATCCGTTTTGGTGGGATCATGATCATTGTTAAGAGGATGCGGGTTATCAACAGTGTCAGGTCTTTATGACCCATTATCAACGGTCAATGGCCGGATCCCACGATCGGTGTGTTGGTTCCGCGTTGTAGAGCCACCGGGGTATCTTTGAGCACCAACCAAATGAAGAGATGCACATCCTGATCGGCAGTGACCATGCGGGCATAGACCTGAAGCATCACTTGAAGGATCACCTGAAAGCCGCCGGATATGACGTTACGGATAAAGGGACACACGTGAAGGACAGTGTGGACTACCCGGACTTCGCCCATGCTGTGGCCGCCGGCGTTCTTCAGGAGCCAGGTGCGTTGGGTATTGTTATCTGCGGTTCGGGTAACGGGGTGAATATCACTGCCAACAGGCATGTAGGTGTCCGTTCGGCCTTGGCTTGGAACCCTGAAGTGGCCGCTTTGGCCAGGCAACACAACAACGCGAACGTATTGGCCTTACCGGCCCGATTCATCACGGTGGAGGTCGCATACGCAATCGTGGACGCCTTCCTTGCAGCAGTGTTCGAGGGTGGCCGTCATCAACGCAGGGTGGAGAAGATCGAACACAAGGCCTGATCTCGAATGAAGTACCAATTGATCGCTCCTTGCGCTTTTCTATTGTTCGGCGCACAGCTTTCAGCTCAACCGGTGTTGGACAGCGTGGCCCTTCGTTATGCTGCCACCATCACCAATGCCGAGCTGCGCGAACATCTGCAGATCCTTGCAAGTGATTCGTTTCTAGGTAGGGACACAGGAAAGGAAGGCCAGAAAATGGCTGCCGCCTATTTGAAGAATGCATTCATACGAGCGGGGATACCCCCAGTGACCGGGGTTGATCCGGACGCGATCATCGATGGCTATTTCCAACCGTACAAACTGATCGAGGAGCGCACCGGTGGGCTATCGATACGTTCGAAGGGAGAGGAGTACACCTACAAGAAAGAGATCGCCTACTTCAATGAAGATATGGATGGTGACCTTTCGGTTTCGGAGGTTATTTATCTGGGAGATGGAACTCAACTGCCCAAGACCAGTATCAAGGGTGCGGTCGTATTGCTAGCGGGTGCTGGAATGACCAAGGGAGGTGACTTCTGGAGCACCCTTCGATCCTGGATGGAAATGATCCGCAAGGCAGAACCCGCTGTGATCCTAGTGGGCATTCCCGACCTTCAAAAAGTCATCGGAGAGGTTCACCTTCCGAGTTCCAACGTGCGACTGGATGATGGGTCCCAGAAAGGAAGGAATGGAACGTCGCGCGCGCAGATGATCCTTGTTGATGGTATGACGATGGACCGTTTGCTAGGCCGCACGAACATGGCGAAGTTGGCAAAGAAGAAACCAGGCCGACAATTGCCGGTGGACTTCCTCATCCAAGCAGTTCCGCAGCAACAAGAACTTCAGGCGGAGAATGTACTGGCATTCATCGAAGGCACTGATAAGAAGGCCGAGATCGTCATTCTGACGGCGCATTATGACCACATCGGTGTGGAAGATGGCGTGGTGTACAACGGTGCCGATGATGATGGAACAGGAACCGTGGCACTATTGGAGATCGCAGAGGCATTCGCAGCTGCCAAAGCTGCTGGACATGGGCCTCGGCGTAGCATCCTCATCATGCCGGTCAGTGGTGAGGAGAAGGGGTTGTTAGGGTCGAAGTACTACAGCGAACACCCCGTATTTCCCTTGGCCAATACCGTGGCCGACCTGAACATCGATATGATCGGCCGCACAGATACTGCTCATACGGATTCGCCGCCCTATGTGTATGTGATCGGTAGTGATCGCCTGAGCACAGAACTGCATGAGGCGAACGAAGAAGCCAACAGCCTGTATGCCAAGTTGGACCTGGACTACACCTACAATGCGCCCAACGACCCCAACCGGTTCTACTTCCGAAGTGATCATTACAACTTCGCTCGCAAAGGGGTCCCGAGCATCTTCTATTTCAGCGGAGTGCACGAGGATTACCATCAGCCGGGTGATGATGTGGAGAAGATAGACTTCGATCTCCTCCATCAGCGAGCACTTCTCGTATACTATACGGCCTGGATCCTGGCCAACCAAGAGAAACGGATCGAGGTGGACAAGCCGCCGAAACCCTGATCTTCGCGGGCTTACTTCACCGCGACAAGCGGACCGGGTTCGGCCAAGAGACTCTCGATGTAGCTGGATAGATTCCGACGGTAATTGGCGTAGTGCTCCCCCGTGCTCGGGCCGTAGAACCCCGTGCGTATCCGTCTCACCATTCCTTTTCTATCCACGAAGATGCACGTTGGATAGCTCATCATGTGGTCCAGAAAGGGCAAGGTAGCTGCGACGTGCTCCTTTGTGGCTTCGCCCCCGTAGAGGATCGGATATTCAATACCCAGGACGCTGCGGAAACGCTGTAAGCCTTCTAAAGCCTTAGCCTGTTCCGGGTATTTTTCAAAAGCTACGGCCAGTACCTCCAGTCCTCGGTCGGTGTACGTTCGGTGAACCTCGGTGAGCAGGCTGGCCTCATCCATACAGTTGGGACACCAGCTTCCCATGATCTGGACCAGAAGCACTTTTCCCTTGAATCGGTCATCATGCGTTGAGACCATATTACCCTCAAGATCAGGCAGTCGCAGCTCCACCATATCGTACCCTTCGCGCAGGGCGGTGAGAGAGTCGGGGTCACGCAGTTTGAATTCCGGGTTTCGGACCGCCAGCCAAGGCTCGTCCCAATGCGTACCGCTCCAGAAATGCCCCCTCAGGCTATCACCTGTGCAAGCGGCCAAGAACAGGAACGCGTGCGAGCCATCGAAGCAGGACAGATACAAGGAGTCGTTGTGAACGGAGCCGGCCAAATAGCGGTAATCGCCGGTTTCAGTAATGAAAGTGCCGGTCACGTTGCCATCTGCATCCTGTTCGAAGAGGGCGATGGCGTCATATGCATCTTCGGTACCGCTGCTGAAGTGTGTTTCCCAAGAACCCGAGACCGGTGATCTTCCATCGGGGCTTCCGTGAAAGCGATAGCCGGAATTGGCACGCGCAACGAATGGAATTCGGTAATCCGGTCCCTTCAAGTGGTTGCTCCACATGCCTTCCAGCAGACTGTCGTTGCGCACCACCCCCTTGAACTCCGAATCGAACAGCGGCATTCGAATGAAAAGGCTATCACCCCGCAGAACGACATCATTCACTACGATATCTTCTGAGGCATTATGGATGTGGGCCGTCCACGCGGAATCTGCGTCGCAGTTCAGGTCGAACTGGAAAGGAAGCAACCGCCCCCCTAGGTCCAACTCCATTCGCCATGGTCCGGTCTGCGGAACCGAGAGATGCGCTACGGGTCGATCACAGCCGACGAACAGCAGTTGCCCAATTGAAACGAAGAGTATCGCAGCTAGGAAACGCATGTACGGCGCTGAAGGTATCGGGTCCTCCGGGAGGTTGGCGGCCTGATAACGGTGACTCTTGTGATCCGTAACGGCTTCTAGAGGTCGAACTTGATCCCTTGTGCGAGTGGCAGGGTGGATCCGAAATTGATGGTATTGGTCTGACGACGCATGTACGCCTTCCATGCATCACTTCCGCTTTCACGCCCACCTCCTGTCTCCTTTTCGCCACCAAAAGCTCCACCTATTTCAGCGCCGCTTGTGCCGATGTTGACGTTGGCAATGCCACAATCACTGCCGGTGGCACCAAGGAAGCGCTCTGCTTCGCGTAGGTCCAATGTCATTATCGCACTGCTCAATCCTTGCTTGACAGCATTCTGGATACGAATGGCGTCGTGGACGTCTCCGCTGTAACGCAAAAGGTATAGGATAGGCGCAAAGGTCTCCTCTTGGACAATAGGCATTTCTGGTGTTGCCTCAACGATAGCGGGCTTCACATAACAACCGCTTTCATAACCAGGTCCGGTCACAACCCCGCCATCGCGCAGAATGGTCGCGCCCTGCTCTTTTGCGGCAACAAGTGCTTTGAGGTATGTGTCAACGGCTTGTTTGTCGATCAATGGTCCAACGTGGTTCTTCTCGTTCAACGGATCACCGATTCGCAACTGCCCGTATGCCTTATCCAGTTTCGCTTTGAATGCATCGTAGACCTTATCATGGATGATCAGTCGACGCGTGCTGGTGCAGCGCTGACCACAAGTGCCAACTGCACCGAATACAGCACCGATCAACGACATGTCCAGATCGGCGCGGTCACTGATGATGATCGCGTTATTGCCACCCAGTTCCAGCAAGGATCGTCCCAGTCGCTGGCCTACAGCAGCCCCAACAGCTTTACCCATGCGAGTGCTACCCGTGGCGCTTACCAGAGGAACGCGGCCATCGTTGCTCAACCACTCCCCTACTTCACGACCACCGTTCACGATGGATGAAACCCCCTCGGGCACGCCGTTACGCTTGAACACTTCGGATGTGATGTGTTGGCATGCAATACTGCACAACGGGGTCTTTTCACTGGGCTTCCAGACACAAACGTTGCCGGATATCCAAGCTAAGGCGGTATTCCAACTCCAAACCGCGACCGGGAAGTTGAAGGCCGTGATGATACCCACTACCCCGAGCGGATGCCACTGCTCGTACATGCGATGATCTGGGCGCTCGCTATGCATTGTCAGGCCGTGAAGCTGTCGGGAAAGGCCCACTGCAAAATCGCAGATGTCGATCATCTCCTGCACCTCTCCGAGCCCTTCTTGGTAGCTCTTTCCCATCTCATAGCTAACGAGTTTGCCCAAGTTGGCTTTGTGCTCACGAAGCGCTTCTCCGATCTGACGGACAACCTCCCCTCGCTTTGGTGCGGGCCAAGACCGCCATGCGTTGAAAGCCTCTTCGGCGGTGGCTATGACGGAGTCATATTCGGCTTTGGTTGCACCATGTACGGTACCGATCAGCGTTCCGTCGACGGGGCTGATGCTTTGGAGTGCTCCCCCCTCTCCTTTTAGCCAAGTATTCCCAGTAGAGATCCCACTATTAACGTCGAGGACACCGAGCTTCTTGAGTACATCTGCGATGGGGTTCGTCGCGGTAATTGTAGCTGTTGTCATGGTTGCTTTTTCGGGCCGCAAAGGTAGAGACCTATTACGGGGCCACCGAATGTGTTTGTGACGGGCAAGTGGGATGGTGGGGTCGGAGGGCTCCCTCTATGTGGATTTTTCGTATGGAGATGAAAGCTCTGATAATCAGGGGTTTATGAGACGTATTTTTGAGCTCATGGCCACGCGTTCGCCTCTCCCCGATACGTGAGATACCATAGAGTGGGTAAGAATAGCATAAAGGGCTCAAAACCGCGCCTCTCAGGCTTCTGCCTTCTTGGAGAGATAGAGCGAACTCGATGTGGGTCGCTTTGTGATGATACTTTGAAGATTTGACCAGATGCCAATAAGGATTCCCTTGATCAGGTCGATAGGGCTTGAGTGTCCGCAATAGCGTTCACTCAACATCGCGATGTAAAGCGCATCCAACCACATCCTTCGGGTCTTGGAGCGTTCAAAGCCGTGTTCTTCTAACAAGGTATGGATGTCCTTTTGGCGGAAATGGGATAGATGGCGAGGAACGTCCAAGGCAGCCCAATGGGTCATATAGTGCTCGGCGTCCCATGAGCCCCGATCGGGGACAGCGATGACCAGCAAACCACCAGTGGCAAGCAAGCTGTGTAGACGTTTGAACGTCTCACGCACGTCCGGAACATGTTCTAGTACATGCCACATGGTTATTACCTGAAATTGCTCCAGGGCTGGAATGGCATCCAGGGATGGGACGACGCTTATGGCATGTTCGGCAATACCTTTCTCTCTTGCTTGAAGGCTCGGTTCCACCCCATTGACGATGTACCCCCGGCTCATCAAGTAGCCCAAGAACTCGCCAGTCCCGCATCCGATATCCAGTACTCTTCCGTGAGGTTGAATGCGATGGATGATCTTGAATTTCTTTTTTAGAGCTCGCTTTCGAGCTAGCTGGTAGAGTTTGTCTTTTACCGTACGGGATGAGTTCGAATGTGAGATATAGTCGTCACTTTCGTAGTATCTGCCCAACTGGTTTTGATGTGGCCTGGGGTTCGTATACCGGAATCCACATCGAACGCAATCGACGAGATCGAATGACTCTCCACTAATAGAGTAGTCGGTAACCTCATTCCAGACCGTGCTGCTAGAGGACCCACAAACGGGGCATTTGTGTAAGGTTTCCACGCTAGTATGTTCCACGTGGAACGATCAAGGTTCGTAAAGAGATGCGCATATATTCAAGAGTACGGTATCATCGACCGAGGTAGACCATTAGGACGCTCAAGTCGGAGGGTGAGACGCCGCTTATCCGAGAGGCTTGACCAAGGGTTTGTGGTCTTATTCGATCGAGTTTTTGTCTGGCTTCGATAGACAGAGATGTCAGCCGTGAGTAATCGATATCGAGGTCAAGCGGGACCCCCTCCAAGCGCGCCAGCTTCTCTGCCATATCCCGTTCTTTTTCCAGGTATCCGTCGTATTTCACGTTGATCTCGACCTGTTCGATCACTTCTTGACGCAGATCCCCGCTACTGTCCGCTACTTGCACTACCGCGGGAGAAAGGCCTTCGATATCCGCGTATGTCAATTGTGGTCTTAGGAGAAGTTCGAACAACTTTACGCCCTGCCTCAAGGCGGATGTTCCACGTGGAACGATCACCTCGTTCGCTGCTTCTGGGGTGATACTCTCCGACCTAAGGCACTTCACAAGCTGTTGCGCAGCGGCCTGCTTTCTTTCCACACGGTCGAGCCGGTCATGGCCCGCCAATCCAATTTCCCATGAGCGCCTTGTTAACCGGATATCGGCATTATCCTGACGCAAAAGAATACGGAACTCAGCCCTACTGGTGAACATGCGGTAGGGTTCTTCGGTCCCCTTCGTAATGAGGTCATCGATCAATACGCCGATGTAGGCTTCATCCCGCTTGAGAACGAACGGCTCCTGATCGCTCAAAGCCAAATGTGCGTTAATGCCCGCCATGAGACCTTGGCATGCAGCTTCCTCGTATCCCGTGGTTCCGTTGATCTGCCCAGCAAAATAGAGTCTGTTGATTAGCTTCGTTTCCAGCGTATGCAGCAACTGCGTAGGGGGGAAATAATCGTATTCCACCGCATAACCAGGGCGGAACATTCTAGCTTTCGAGAAGCCCGGTATCAAACGCAATGCTGCAATTTGGACGTCCTCTGGCAGACTAGTGCTGAAGCCGTTGATATAGGTTTCGACGGTATTTCTCCCTTCGGGCTCTACGAAGAGCTGATGCCTTTCCTTGTCAGCAAATCGATCGATCTTGTCCTCTATACTCGGGCAATACCGGGGACCGATCCCTTGAATGCGCCCGTTGAACATCGGGCTTCTATCGAAGCCGGTTCGAAGGGTGTCGTGAACTGCTTGGTCCGTATACGCGATCCAACAGGGAAGCTGGTCGCGCACCGGAGCGGTTGATGGAGAATAGCTGAATTTACCAGGGCTTAGGTCTCCCGGCTGAGGCTCCAGAAGGCTGTAGTCAATGCTTCTACCGTCCACTCTTGGTGGGGTCCCGGTTTTCATTCGACCAGCCTCAAAGCCCCATTGCACAAGTTGCTCGGTGATGCCGAAGCTCGCCTTCTCACCCGCTCGACCTCCGCCCATTTGACGCTCGCCAGTGTGCATTACCCCATTCAAGAAGGTGCCACTAGTGAGGACCACCGCACGGCAATGAACTACCGTTCCGAGACCTGTGCGAACCCCAGTAACGCGACCATTGGCCTCGAGGATCTCCACCACACTGTCCTGCCAAAAATGAACGTTCGGCGTGGACTCCAACATGTGCCGCCATTCAGCAGCGAATTGGTTCCGATCGTTCTGGGTTCTTGGGCTCCACATAGCAGGGCCCTTGCTCTTGTTGAGCATTCGGAACTGTATAGCGCTTCGGTCGGACACGATACCGGAGTAACCCCCTAGAGCATCGACTTCGCGGACGATCTGACCTTTGGCCACTCCTCCCATTGCGGGGTTGCAACTCATCTGCCCGATCACCCCCATGTTCATGGTGATCAAAAGGGTCCGGGAGCCCAGATTGGCTGCCGCAGCAGCCGCCTCGCAACCGGCGTGGCCACCGCCGACTACGACGATGTCATAGGATTCTGTCATGATAGCTTGTTCCACGTGGAACGATCCCGCAGGATCCCTGATCTTCAGCGAGTTATACGCCTTTGATTGGTACAGGTCCCATGGACGCAGCAAAGGTAGATCGATCTACTGATCTCACGCTGCTATATGTTGTAGCAGACGCTGGGTTCGGATCTCATGCGCGTGAGACTGGAATCCGCACTCGCCGTGTTGGTTTATTGCTCACGGACGATGGGTCGCAAGGGTCGAACATCCTTGACCAATGAACCTGATCGACTCCGAATAGGGGGGGCGCGCCCTCCGCCCGGTCAATTGGTGACCGGCCAATTCGACCGAGCTATGTTCAGGGCCTCAGGGAGTGGTAAACACCTTTTCCCTCCCACTGCTCAACTCGCTGAACATCGCCCAGTCGTATGAATATCGGAATGCCCGTGTGGCGTTCCAGTTGCACGTCCCATTTGCAGAAGAGCCGAGCTTACTATACTTCCAACTCGTTGGAATAGGGGCGAGGACAGCTTGATCCAACCGAAGGGGAGGAAAGCGATGTGGATCGTCCAACTCAGACCCGAAAAAGGGGTGTTGGCCACAGACGAAGAGGCCGAGCAGTCAACCGATAAGAGTGAACACAAAGCGCATTCTCCAAAGGCAGTGCAGGAGTTCGGCGCTACCTTGATGGTGCATTTCTCGCGTTCTCCGGTTCGGCGGGATCAGACCCGGAACGAAAATTACTTTTGTGCGTATCAGTTGAGTGTAAAGCCCACTCTCCAGGGCCGATCAGTCTCATCCGTAATCCTTTCATTGTGTCGTATTCCTCCTGTCGCAGCGCGGTTCTTTTTGTTGGATTCAAGCGCTATGAAGAGTCCAAAGCAGTGTTCGATGCCATTCGAGCGGCAAGACCCGGTCGTTTCTATTTCGCGTGTGATGGCGCACGGCCGGATAAGCCGGGGGAGGCTGAAGAAGTGCAGCGCGTTCGGTCGTTGGTGGAGTTGGTGGACTGGCCGTGCGAATTGAAGACCCGGTTCAGCGAGACGAATCAATCGGTCCGGTTCGGGCCACCGGCTGCCATCAGTTGGTTCTTTGAGCACGAGGAGGAGGGGATCATTCTGGAGGATGATTGCTTGCCCATGCCTACTTGGTTCCGATTTGCAGATGAATTGCTGGAGAAGTACCGGAACGATGAGCGTGTTTGGGTCATTATGGGCAATAACCTCATGCCGGAATGGAAGACTCCGCTGAATGACTCGTACTACTTCAGTGCCCATGGGTACGGTGCCTATTGGGGTTGGGCAAGTTGGCGGCGGATGTGGACGAAGTACGACCTGACCATGAATGATTGGCCTGCTCAAAGAGATAGCGGGCTACTTGAGGGGCACTTTCTCTCCGAGGCCGAGCGGGAAGAGGCCTTCATGATGTTCGAGAAGTCGTGGAACGGCGAGATCCATTCATGGGACTATCAACTTGATCACGGTCGCATCGTGCATGGCGGAGTGAATATCATCCCGTCCACGAACCTCATTCGGAACATCGGTTTTGGCCTTGCAAGTACCCATACCGGTAGCGCGGTTGACCCGAGGAACCGGGACAATGCAGAGAACACTACGTTTCCACTTCAACATCCGCGCCATATGCTCGTGGACAACCGAAGGGACCTGTCCTATTTCGAGCAGTTCATCGAACCGAGCCCGCTCCGAAGGATCAAGAATCTGGTGAAGCATAATCTTCCTTCCGATGTGGATCGGTCGATAACCCCATACTTGAGCAGGCTTCAGCGTAAGTTGGGGTTGTGAGCGACCACTTCATGTTCACGCCTTTTCCGAGCGCGAAAGGCGGTGATCGAATAGGCAATGAGGCTTGATCCGTAAGGTGGTCCACTCATTTAGTAGGCACACACACCGCCCGCTACCTTCGTCCTCATGTTCCGGACCCTAAGTGCCATGCTCCTGTGCGCCATCGCAGGGGAACAACAAGCCCAAACCATCTGTCAGATCCAAGGTTCTGGATCGACCAGTCCATATGTGGGTCAACAGGTCTCAACGGAAGGGTTAGTAACCGCCTTGTTCACAGGTTCGGGGTCGGTGAACGGGTACTTTTTGGAACAGCCGGATTGTGATGCGGATCCGAGCACAAGCAATGGGGTCTTCGTTTACGACACGACGCCTATCG
Organism: uncultured Bacteroidota bacterium; assembly: GCA_902826215.1. GTDB lineage: Bacteria > Bacteroidota > Bacteroidia > Flavobacteriales_F > PHOS-HE28 > PHOS-HE28. The sequence continues at coordinate 12,497 of CADEDY010000002.1, read as the reverse complement.
GGGTCAGCGTTGGGCAACGATTGAGCTTGACCGCCACGGTGACCGAGTTCAATGGTGTCACCGAGCTGACGAACCCCACAATTCAAGTTATCGGGAGCGGAAGTGTTGTGCCCACGGACATGTCCTTGCCCATCGCGTCCCCGGGTCAATGGGAGCGTTACGAAGGAATGCTGCTGCGATTTCCGGCGCAGTTGACCGTGATCGACAATACGGGATGGGTGCAATACGGAGAATTGTATTTAGCGCCGGATCGACTTTATACGCCCACTGAGGTGATCGACCCGAACGATGCTGTGCCGTCGGGGAACAACACTTCGGGCCAAGGAAATGTAGGTGCTATCCTTGCTCGTACAGATCTGAATTCCCGCAGCATTCTGCTCCTGGACGATGGCCGCACCTCGACCTATCCGAATCCTGCCCCATGGGCAGATGCGAATGGAACGCTGCGAACCGGCAGCACGGTGACCGGTTTGACAGGCGTGCTGCATTATGCGTATGGCGAATACCGTCTGGAGCCCGCTGCCGAAGTGCCCATTACTCCGGAGGATAGACCTTCGGTTCCATCGGTCGGGGGTGACATCCGGGCAGCGTCGCTGAACGTATTGAATTACTTCATCACCCTCGGTGATTGGGGCGCACAAAATGCGAATGAACTCGGGCGCCAACGGACGAAGCTGGTAGCCGCCATACAGGCCATGAATGCCGATGTGCTCGCACTGTGTGAAGTAGAGAACGCTGATGCGGCGTGGATGGACCTGCTTGCCGGCGTGAATGCGGCGATGGGCGAGGATACGTATTCGGCCATGGAGGAGAATGGCTTCGGGAACGGCACCCGTACCGTCATCTTCTACAAGCCGTCGACCCTGCTTCCGATAACACCCTTATACTCCATCAACACTAGCATTTTCCAGCGACCACATCTTACGCAGGGTTTCGAACTGATCGGTGGTGGTGGGCGGTTTCTGTTCAGCACCATGCACTTAAGGAGCAAATTGTGCGACAACGCCTCGGGCTTGAACCTGGATCTAGGCGACGGTCAAGGCTGCTTCAACGACAACCGGCGGGCGCAGGCAGCAGCTTTGGTCGCGCATTGGGAGGGTCTTCGCAATAGCACGGGTATTCCAGCACAACTGATGATGGGGGACTACAATGCATATAGCCAAGAGGACCCGCTGGACGCATTGCGTGCATCGGGTTTGCAAGAGTTCGTCGTCGAAGGGGATCACAGCTACGTTTATCAAGGGCGGTCAGGCTCCTTGGATCATGCGTTCGGAACATCGGAGGTCTCAACCGCAGTGACCGGGTTGGCAGTTTGGCACATCAACAGCGACGAACCAGCGGCGCTTGACTACTCAGACGCAAATTCATCACGCTATCAACCGAATGCATATCGATGCAGCGACCACGACCCCGTTCTTGTAGGCCTCCAAGCGGCCCAGCTTGCTGTCTCCATTCCGATCCAGGAACCCTCAGACTTGGCGCGCTTCACACTGCACGGCAAGGTTGGGCAGTGGTGGTTCGACACTCCGGGTATGGCGCATCAAGAAATCAGCTTGATCGACGCAAAAGGCAGGGTCGTCCGGTCGCCCATTCGGGTCATAGCCAAGGGAGTCACCGAGGTTGACCTTGGCAACCTGGCGTCCGGCTTGTATCTCTGGCGGATAGCGGGAGAGAGACGAACCATCTCGGGCAGATTCCTTCTGCCCTGATCTCTTTTAGCGACCGTAATAGAACACTACACTTGCTTTGGCCAGCATGTGTTGGTTGAGGTTGAAGCCCACCATGGGAGCGCTGGTTTGCTCGCTCAACCCTAGCTTATCGGTATCCAGCGCATAGACCGTTAGGATGTATTGGTGCGGTCCGTGCCCTGGAGGAGGACAAGGGCCACCATAGCCGACCGCGCCGAAATCGGTCAGGCTCTGCACCGTCCCCACGGGCATGCCCGGCCCCCCCGGAGATCCTGCGCCAGCGGGGATCGAGGAGGCGGTATTCGGTATATCGAATGCCACCCAATGCCACCATCCGCTGCCCGTAGGAGCATCGGGGTCATACATGGTGATCGCGTAGCTCTTAGTGCCTTCTGGTGCGCCGCTCCAACTCAGCTGTGGGCTCATATTCTCACCCATGCACCCGAATTCATTGAATACCTGCTCCATGGTAGCTTGGCCGCCAAGGTTCATGCTTGTCAAGGTGAAGTTGGACTGGGTCAAGCTTGGCAATGCGATGGACGCAACGACAGGTAGAAGCAGGAGTCTTAGCATCGCGATGGAGTTTGCTCGAAGGGTTCAATTCGGGCTTCGTCGAAATACAAGGTGCCAAAATAGAACCGATCATTCGTCGACCACTACCTTCACGGCACGAACATTGCCAAAAGAAGCCAACCAAACGGCCGTCCAACACGTCACCATCAAACAACCCAATAGAAATGCGCACATTCATCCTAACAGCCGCTGTGCTGATCATGAGCACGGCAACCTTCGCCCAAGACAAGGCCACACCGGCCCCAACGACCCCTCCGGTTTCCATGAAGACCGCCGATGATATCACCGACGCACAGCGGAAACTATCGGGTGAATTGAAGAATACCTTGGGTCTGAACGAGCAACTTATTCGTGCAGCCAAGACGCGAGCAAGTGAGTTGAAGCCGGAAGATGCTGAGAAATTCGTGAAGACCGTAGAGAGCCTGACGGCCATCCAAACGGGATTGAACGAGCAGCTGGACCTGGTGAACAAGGCTACCCCTGGCACGAGCAAGGAGATCTTCACGAAGGCGATGGATGTCAATACTGCCTCCTCCGAACAACTTGCTGGATTCAAGAAAGAGTTGATGCCCGAGGGCAAGTAGACCTCTTCGAGATCGGAACGGGCTGTCACTCATGGTGGCGGCCCGTTCTGCATTCAGGACCTCGGGAATCGGCCCAGAAACAGGTTCTCTTGGACCTGCATGGCAATGCGCTGGGCCTTGCTCTTGTCCCTATGACCAAGAAGGTGCAGGAGGCCGTGTACCATCACGCGCCGAAGTTCGTGCTGGGCGGAGACCCCGTAGATGCGGGCATTTTCCTTGATCCGCGGGTAACTAATGAGAATATCGCCCGCCACGCCGTTGTTGCTCTCCACCGGAAAGGTGATCACATCCGTATGATCATCGTGGTGGAGGAAGGTCGTGTTGTAGTGCAACAATGCCTTTTCGTTCATCAGAACGAAGTTCACAGCATCGATACGCGATCCGTGTGCGCTGGCCACCATGCGCAGCCATTTGCGCAAGCGTGCCCGATCTCGGAACGCATCGGGTACATCTTGAACGATGAACCCAATGGTGCCGCTAGCAGCCATCAATCTTGAACGGGCTGCAGGCTGAACGCCATGGCCACCGTAGCGCCGTTATCGGCGAACTCTACGCTGTCCGCCAAGGCGCGCATGAGGAAAACGCCGCGACCATGAGGCTTTTCGATATTGAGCGGGTCGGTCGGGTCGGGAAGGTGCTCGAAATCGAAGCCCGGACCTTGGTCCTGGACCATGAAGACGATGCGATCATCCTTCACCTGATAGCCCAAGGTCACGTTCTTGGCCGGATCGAGAGCATTGCCATGATGAATGGCGTTGTTCACCGCCTCGGTAAGGGCGATGAGGATGTTGCCATAATGGCTCTCGTGCACGTTGTGCTTCGTGCAGGCCTCATCGATCAATTTTTCGGCAAGTGCGATATTCTCCGCTTTGGCGGGGAAGTCTATGCGCTGTGCGAACTGCAACTCTTCGGTCAAGGCTCCCATGGGCGGTTTCAGGGTCGGTCAAAAGTACCGAAATAGGCATTGACCCGGTCGCGATAATACGGCTTCAATCCCGGGGGCACTGTTCGTAACAGTTCGGCCTCGCGCGCTTTGCGGCGTTGGTAGTCGAAATATCGGGCTGGATCCGCCGGTGCTGGCGCATTGCCCTCATTACTGGTACGCTGCTGATCCAGTTCTCGTTCCCGCTCGGCTTTCTCATGTTCCAGCAAACGCGTCATGATGTCCTGTTGGCGGCGAATGGTCTCCGGGGTGATCTGCTTGTTCACGATGTCCTTCTCATTCTGCTCCATTTGCTCAGCGAGTTTGTTCAACGGGTTGCCTGCACCACTGCCGTCCTTGTTGAGCTCTTGAGCGAGCTTCTGCATTTCTTTGCGGATGGCGGCTTGTTGAGCGGCCATCTGGGCAAGTTGTTGGCTCATTCCCGGCCCCATGCCGCCAGGGTTCTGTTCCCCGGGTTTCTCTCCCGGCTTCTTTCCCTTCTCCATGGCCTCGCGCATCTTCTCCAACTGCTTTTGAAGGGCTTGTTGGTTGGCCTTCATCTTGGCCATCTTGCCCTTGTCGCTGGGTTTTCCGCTACCTGATCCGCCGGGCTTGTTGCAACTCCCGCTACCCGGTTTGCTCTGGGCGTTCATCTGCGCCATCATCTGCTGCAGGGCCTCGTCAAGGAGTAGCGCCAAGTTGTTAAGGCTGGTCATGGCGTGCTGTTGCTTATCCGCGGCCATCGGCTTGGAGCGCTCGTTGGCACGGGCGTCTCCCAGATATCGCGTGGCTTCGTCCATATTGCCGTTCACCGCGTTCATCTCCCTGTTCACAATGCCTTGCAATTGGGGCACACGTTTGCTCAGGGCGAACAAGGAGTCCTCGATCACTTTTGCGTCGTCCCGGAGCTTGCGTTGCGTGCGCCCTTGCTCGATGAAGCGCGGGTCCTTTGTGGACGTGGCGGATAGGTCCTCCATCAACGATTCTTGATCGAAGCTGAGCTGTACGATGTTCTCCAGCAGTTGCCGCAACGCATCCATGTCTTCTTCCTGCTGCTCTTCTGCGTTGCTTTGCATGGCGCTCTTCATCTGGAAGGCGAGCTGCTCCATCTCCTCGGCAGCCTTTTTCTGCGACTCGCCAGCCTTGCTGTTCTGCTTCTTGTCCAGCTGCTCGCTGCTCTTTTCCTGTTCGTTCTGAATCCTCTCTTCCTGTTCGTCGGTCTTGGGCAGATCCATTGGCTCTTCCAACTCGTCGTTCTTCTTCTCCATCTCGTCCATCTCTTTGCGGAGTTCCTCCATCTCCTTGTTCAACTCGTCCTGTTCCTTCTTCAGCTCTTCTTGGTCGGCCTTGTTCTCGGTGGTCTTCTCGCTCAGTTCTTCCTGCTTCTTGGCCAGGTCCTCCAACTGCTTTGCGATGTCCTCTGCCTTTTGCTCGACCTCCATTCGCTTGAAGGTCTCCAAGGCGCGGTCGAGTTCCTTCTCGATATCCTCCTGATCCAGCTTCATCTCTTGCAGCTGCTCCTGGAGCTTATCCTTATCGAGCTTCTCCATCATCTCCTGGACCTGCCGGTAGAGCTCTTTCATTTCTTCGCTCAGCACGTTCTCGAAAAGCTCCTGCACCTGCTTCTGTTTGTCCAGCAGGCGTTCATCATTCGGCCTGAACTCCTGCTGCTGTTGCTGGCTCTCGCGGAGCTGCTCGGTGCTCTTTTCGATCTCCTGTTGCAACTGTTGCTGGCGTTGCATCACGTTCTCCAGTTTCTGCTTATCCTGCCAGTTAACATCCTTCTTTTCCAGTAGCTCGCGTCGTAGTTTATCGAGTTCCTTTTGGAGGTCCTGTGCCTCCTTGATGTTCTCCTTCAAGTTGCTCTTGATCGCTTCGCTCTGCTGCTCTTCCTGCTTTGCGAGTTCCTTCAACGTTGGTGCAGCGAATACTTGAGGTGCGCTTCGAGCGCTCTTGCTTCCATGAACGCCGTCGTTGTCCCACACTTCGAACCAGTGCTCGACCTTGTCTCCCGGGCTGATGGTGAATCCGTAGAGGTCCCAGCTATGGAAGAATTCCTGACGTGTGTTGCGAGTGTCGATCGGCAGTTCTTTAACGCCACTGCGCAGTTCAGCGGGGACACTATCGCCACCTGCCACGAAGCGGTAGTGGAAAAGCAGACGCTTGAAGCCATGGTCGTCACCGACCTCGCCGCGATAGAACAAGCGCTTGAGCGCAGAGCTATCCGTCTTGGTTTCCACCTGAATGGTCGGGTAGAGGTCGGGCACCACTTCTACGCGGTACTGCAGCGGGTCGCGGGCTGTGCGCGAGCCGTTGCGCGGACTGATACGGTAGGTGCGGCTCTGCATCAGGCGGCGCGTGCCGCGGAATGAACCTCGTCCTTCGCTGATGGCTGAAGGAGAGAGGTTGTACGTAGTGTCGTCGAATGCGATGTCCAAGGCATCAGCACTGCGGGCGCTGACGTTCCATATGATACGCGTACCGACGGGTACGGTCAGGTCACCCGTGTTATTGGCGGTCTCGTTGGGCCTACCGAGGTAGCCCGGATATTCCAGTGCGAGGCTGAAATCCAAAAGCAAGGGATCCGGTGTTGTTCGGAGGGTATATGTCTTCGAATTGAAGCCTTCGGCAGTGAACCGGAAATCGACCGTCTCCTGCACGTTGCGGAAGCGATGAACGAAATGCAAGGCATCCTTTTTCACGAGAGGGACACGCATCCCATCAAGTTCCAGATCCACCTGTTGCGGAATGGCTTGCCCCTCGATGCGAACCGTGACCTCGAAATCCTGATCCTCTGGAACAAAGAGCGAGTCGGTTTCCAGAATGAATTGGAATGGTGCCTCAGGTAAGAACTCACTACCGTGGGCGATCAAACGTTTGGTCGGACCGGTGATCAAACTGGGTGCGGCGAACAGCACGATCACCAGGATCGCCAAGGGCGGCAGTGCATAACGGAGGTAGCGCGTGTTCTTGCCAAGGTCGATCGCGTTCGCGAACGGTACGGGTCCAAGCTCTCGACTGCGCTGCGCTATGGCCGCCTCGATGAGTTCACGCTGCTGCGGCTGTGCGGCAGCCATGTCTCGCAGTTGCAGGGTGTTCAGGAGCTTGTCCTTCACCTCGCCGAAGTGTGTACCAATGATGCGAGCGGCTTCTTCATGAGAGATCACCGAGCCGAGGTGGAACAGCTTGAACAATGGAATGGCGATGAACCGGGAGACCACTAGAGCGGCTGCGATCAAAGTGCCCCAGAACAGGGCAGTGCGTACGCTGGTTCCAAAGCGCCCGAAGAACTCCAGCAACGCGGCGACGAGAAAGAAGGCGACCAGCAAACCAACGCTGTAAAGGACTCCGCGGATCAGACGGTCCTTGTAGAACTTCCGGATGAAAGCATCCAGCTTGGAGATCAACAAGTCGTGTTCAGTGTGCATGGGTCAAGAGCCACAACGGCTGTGCCTTGGGCGATGTTGCCAACAAAGCTACGGCAGGCCGTAGGGTGTTCCCATCCAGTACACCCGAAGGTGGCTCACGGTTCAAGAAGCGGACAAGGTCGATCACTCAACAACGATCCGCTGGGAAAGGCGCACCGAAGCACCGAGGACCTCGACGAAATAGACACCCGGAGCAACGTCGAGCTGCACGGTTCGTGTTGTAGCGTCGTACATAGCGCCCAACACGCGCTCGTGGACAGAGCGACCGGTCATGTCAACAACGTGAAGCTCCGCCCTTGAAGCCTCGATGCTGAATGATCGAAGGGTGAACGAGCCGTTGTTCGGGTTCGGGGTCACAGTAAAGGCAGGTGCATTCGTGACACCGTTCGGGCTGTTCAGACTTGTCGTCAACAATACATCAGACGCCGAACAGCCTGCCGTATTTTGCACCGTTACACCGACCGACCCGGCCCCGGGTGGGGTAAAGCAGGCGCCTGCAGCACCCACGACCGCCTGACCTTGAAAGCTCCATTGGTAGGTCACGGGACCACCGATCACTTCAGCACAGATCAATCCGAGTTCCGGGTTCTCGACGATGGTCACCTCGGGCTGAGCGCCGATCGTGGTCGTGGAGGACACTTGGTGTTCACATCCATAACTGTCGATCACATTATATGTGACTATTTGGCTCCCCGGGACAGGGCTGAACGTTGCCGAGCCGGGCAGACCAACGGTATTGGTAATATTCGGTCCGCTCCAGAAGCTGGAGTCGGCCGAAGACCCCAGCGTTGGGCCGAACTGAACGAACGAGCTATCCGCCTCAGCGCCGAAAGAGATGCACCAGCCGCAGAGGTACCCATTGTCCGAGCCGAAGAAGTCCGTCGAAGAAAAGGTCCATGTGCCGTTGAGGGGGCAGCCGACCAACTGGGAGAGTGACTGTGCTGCTGTGTAACGACCGGGTGCAATGGCATTCCCCTGGGTGACCGGGACGGTGTTGGGTGTGGTGCCCCCTACTGCGGACGCGGCCAACGTACCGAACTCGGGGTTGTTGCCGAAGCAATATTGGAAGCAATTGCCGGGAATGATGGTTCCATTTCCGTCAGAATCATTCGCATCACCCAAGAATGTACCTCCTCCACCTTGCTGATGGAGAATGACTGATTGGCCGTTGGGACATGTCACCGAAAGAACCAGGTCGCCCATATACGAGTGCTCTATCTCCAAACAAATGTCGCCAAGTTGAGCAACGCTCGTGATGACCCCGCTAGCTTGTCCGCTGACCTGCAACGTCGAGGTTGAAGCAGGGGATTGGACGTCTACCAAAGGTGTTCCATTGTCCGGTGCTGTGCAGCCAGGGGGCGCTCCGATCATCAAAGGTTGTTCGGCAGAAGCCGATAACTGAAATACTGCGCCTTCGCATAACAAGGCCGGAATGTTGGTGGTCGTGAAGTCGGGAGTAGAGCTCACCAATACAGGGATAGCCGCCGAAGGACCGCTAGAACATCCGATGTCGTCGATCACTTCCAAGGTCAACTGATGCACTCCACCATTCGGGAAGGAAAGGATCGCGAAAGGAATGGTGCTTGTATCGCCCGCAGTAACACCATAGTTCCAGATCCACTGTTCAATGCTGTGGCCCGGTGCGGCTGTGCTGGAGGCGCCGTTCACGCTGATCACATCACCCTGACAGATCCGCGCTGTATCACCCGCCGTGTTGCTAAAAATGGCCGTTGGTGGAATGCATCCTCCACCGCGCTGGGTGTCATCTGTTTGCGCTAATACGGCAATAGATGTGAAGCAACAAAAAAGCAGGGCAGCAAAGGAGTGGTAGGGGTGGCTCATGAATTGGGGAAGGTAAGCGGTTACTTTGGCACCAAGGCTAAGGCGTATCAGTGCCTCGTTCGGTTGCCTCGTTCAAATTCCCCTATTCGACCTTTCTGCGCATGAGGCATCCGGCATCCATCTGCTTCGTCTACTTGCGGATGCTGAGAGGGTCACACCGCCTGTTCTGTTCGATGAGGGTGTTGTTCGCAGCGATCATGACCCTCTTGCTGGATGCGCCGTTGCAGGCGGGCGAGGGCTACCTTCCAACACCGCCTTCGGGTCACGGTCTGCTCCAAGGTGCTCTGCCGAAAAGGATGGCTACATCCCGTGTCCGACGAGCACGGAACACCTACGGCTCCCATTATTTCCTCGGCTTCACAGCGATCCCCCTGAAAAAGGGTGATGGATTCTACAAGAACACCATGGTATCGCTGAACACGGTGGCGTACGGACTTACGGATCACCTTTCTGCGGCTGGCTCCTTGGACCTGGTTTCTTTGATCCGAGCGCGCAGCGGTGGGCCGGTGTACTCGGGCAGGCTCCTACTCAGTGGAAGCGTTTCCGAACTCGTGCATATCGGTGTGGCAGCAAGCTATTTGAACGTGCGTGTGCCGATCGGGGCCGAGGTCCCGAAGGGCGAGGAGGTGCCACCGGGTTTTTTGGCGGGCATGGGTGTGGTCACTATAGGCAGTATCAACAACCAGATCACCGTTGCTGGTGGGTGGTCGCACGATGGCAAGCAGGCCTCACGGGGTCCACTTTTCAATGTGGGTGGGGCCGTGCGGATCTTTCCCAACGTGATGCTCGTGACCGAGCACTGGATATTCTCCGATCCGGATCGCAGTTTTGCTGCTCACAGTTTCGGCACGCGCATACTTGGGGATGACCTGGCGATCGATATCGGCTTCGCCTATGACAAGGAATACACCAAGAAGATCACCCCGATCGGCCTGCCGTTCCTAAGTGCCACGTTGAATTTCTGAGCAGCGCTGGTATGGGCCCTTCTGCATGGACTTCTTGGCGGATCGCCGTTCTCCATACCTTTGTCGCCCTTCCCATGGCAACCAAAGCAACCACCACCGCTGTAGACCTGAGTGCGATCCCTTTGCAGGACGAGGAGGAGTCAAGGCAGTTCGTGCTGTGCATCGATGGTCATCGTGTGCGCATGGAATATGATAGGAGCAGTGACCGCATCTTCTTGACACATTTGATCGTGCCACCTGCGTTGGAAGGTCAAGGCGTGGAGGTGGAGTTGACCGAACGCGTGCTGAACTGGGCAGAGGGAAACCGCATGAAGGTGGTTCCGTACTGCCAATTCGTTAAGGATTACTTGCGCAAGAACACGGCCTGGCAACGCTTGTTGCTGAAAGGCGTGGAGATCTGAGCGGAATTGGGAGCCTTCTGCCTAGCAGAAGACCGGTATCTTCGCGGCCCCGCTGAGGATGGGCCGGTCGTGATGTTCACGTCCGCGCCGAATTCCGGCGGCCGAGAACATGTCCGTTCGAGTTCGTTTTGCTCCCAGTCCAACAGGCCCATTGCACATGGGCGGTGTGCGCACAGCGCTGTACAATTTCCTGTTCGCCCGCAAACACGGTGGACAATTCCTCTTGCGCATCGAGGATACCGATCAAACCCGCTACGTTCCAGGCGCAGAGCAATACATCAAGGAAAGCCTGGAGTGGTGCGGCTTGGTGCCGGATGAAAGTCCATGGGTCGGTGGCCCCGATGGTCCATACCGCCAGAGCGACCGAAAGCCACTCTATAAGCAGTATGCCGACGAACTCGTCGGGAATGACAAAGCCTATTACGCGTTCGATACCCCGGAGGAATTGGATGCTATGCGCGCCCGTTTGCAGGCTGCCGGCGTAGCGGCACCAGCCTACAACGCGGTAACGCGCGAGCACATGAAGAACTCACTCACCCTGAGCTCCGATGAAGTGAAGGAGCGCCTGGCACGTGGTGATCAATACGTGATCCGTTTGAAAGTGCCGCGCCAGGCCGAAGTGCGATTCGAGGATATCATCCGTGGGTGGGTGGTGGTGCACAGTGCCAACATCGACGACAAAGTGCTTTTCAAGAGCGATGGCATGCCCACGTATCATTTGGCCAACATCGTGGACGACCATCTCATGCGGATCACGCACGTGATCCGCGGGGAGGAATGGCTGCCAAGTGCACCGGTGCATGTGTTGATCTACGAAGCTTTCGGATGGGAGCGTCCTGCATTCGCGCACCTGCCGCTGATCTTGAAGCCTGATGGGAACGGAAAACTCAGCAAGCGCGATGGTGATCGCCTCGGCTTTCCTGTATTCTCGTTGGATTGGATGGATCCGACCACCGGCGAGAAAAGCAGTGGCTACCGGGAGAAAGGCTACTACCCCGAAGCTTTCATCAATATGTTGGCGTTGCTTGGCTGGAACCCCGGCACCGACCAGGAGATCATGAGCTTGGACGAACTCATCCAACTATTCGATCTTTCCCGTGTGCACAAGGGCGGAGCAAAGTTCGATCCGGAGAAGACCAAGTGGTTCAACCAGCAATACCTGCGGATGCAACCTGACGCTGAGCTGGGTGCTCAACTGCGGAAGCTTCTGAAGGCTCAAGGTGTCGATACCACCGACGAACGCGCCACCCGTGCGGCCGCCTTGCTGAAGGAGCGTGCCACATTCCCGATCGACATGCTCGAAGGCACCTACCTATTCACCTCGGGATCACCATTGAACGGGAGCGCCGATGCGGAGGCGGAACTGAAGAAACGCTGGAAACCGGAGGTTGCCCCCGCGATCGAGGCATTCATCGTTGCCATTGATGCCGCACAAGCCAGTGAGGCCGGGCATTTCGAAACCGCCTTCAACGCGGTGTTGGCCGAGAAAGGATTGAAGATCGGTCAAGTAATGCCGCTCTATCGCCTCTTTGTTGCAGGTCGTATGCAAGGTCCGGGGATGTTCGATGTAAGCGCTCTTCTGGGCAAGGAAGAAGTAATTACCCGATTGCAGGCCGGATTGGCTCTTTGCAGCGCATGGGCCTGATAGAGGTCAACGGCATTCGCGTTTTCGCCTACCATGGTTGCTTGGCGGAGGAGGCGATGATCGGGGGGCACTACCGGGTGGATGTCTCCGTGCAAGGTGACTTTTCCAAAGCCGAACGGTCGGATGACCTTGGTGCCACCGTGGACTATGGTCGTGTGACCGCGATCGTACAAGAGCAAATGGCCATCCGTAGCGCACTGATCGAGCACGTGGCGCGGCGGATCCTTGATGGCTTGAATGCCGAATGGATGAAGGGCTACCACTGGCGTGTGCGCTTGGTGAAAGAGCGTCCGCCTATCGATGGTGAAGTGGAGGAGGCCATCTATGTGTTGGAGTCTTAAGAACCGGAGGGCTTACCGTACCTCTCAACCCGCTATCTTCGCAGCCCACTTCCCGGTCGCGTGGCCGAGTGGCTAGGCACAGCTCTGCAAAAGCTGCTACTGCGGTTC
>CADEDY010000001.1 GCA_902826215.1 uncultured Bacteroidota bacterium | reverse complement strand
GCGTGGACATCTACGACATGACCGGCAAGCGCGTGAGCGCTCGCACGATCGCTGTTCAAGATGGCTACGTGAACACGGTGCTCGACCTGAACGGAGACCTGAACAACGGACTCTACATGGTCAACATCACCGCTGGTGAGAAGACCTACACCGAGCGTCTGGTGATCCAGAAGTAAGCACGATACACGGGACCTTACCTCCCGTTGAACGAACCCCCGCTCACCGAAAGGTGGGCGGGGGTTCTTCTTTTCCGACACGCGTGCGGGCTCACCTACCTTCGCGGTCCCGTGGATAAGCCGATCGACAAACACCCGCTCGTGCTCTTCGATGGCGTTTGCGGCCTCTGCAACCGCTTCGTGGATCGGTTGCTGCGTTGGGACCGAGAACATGTGCTGCGCTTCGCTCCGTTACAAGGAACCACAGCAACTCAGCGCGGTATCGACATCACCCATGCTGGCATGGATACCGTGCTCTTCGTGGACGGAGGAATCACCTACGAACGGTCCGATGCGGCCATTCGGATCGCGATGCGCTTGGGTGGTCTTTGGCGCATGACCGCTGCCTTGCTGATCTTCCCCCGTGGACTGCGGAATGCGGTGTACGACTGGATCGCGCGCAATCGCTACCGGTGGTTCGGAAAACACGACAGTTGTCGGATACCGACACCAGCGGAGCGCGCCTACTTCCTGCCTTGATCACACCACCGGTACAGTGCTGCGATGAACGGGACTCTGTCGGGCATGATCGCTCCTACCTTCGCCGACGACCGCTGAACCATGATCCAACTCGAAGGCATCGTCAAACGCTACGGCGCGTTCACTGCGCTGGATGGCATCACCATGGAGGTGCCCACCGGCAAGGTGTTCGGTCTGCTCGGCCCGAACGGCGCTGGCAAAACCACGCTCATCCGCATCATCACCCGCATCACTGGCCCGGACGAGGGTCGGATCCTGATGGACGGGCGCCCCATGTCGGCGGAAGATGTTTCGATCATGGGTTACCTACCGGAGGAACGCGGCTTGTACAAGAAGATGAAAGTGGGCGAGCAAGCGGTCTACCTCGCACGGTTGAAAGGTCTTTCGAAGGCTGATGCGACGGCCCGCCTCAAGGATTGGTTCGAGCGATGGGAAATGAGCAGCTGGTGGAACAAGAAGGTGGAGGAACTGAGCAAGGGCATGGCCCAGAAGGTCCAGTTCATCACCACTGTGCTGCATGAACCGAAACTGTTGATCCTCGATGAGCCGTTCAGCGGATTCGACCCGATCAACGCCGAGCTCGTACGTAGCGAGATCCTGCGCTTACGCGACCTCGGCATCACCGTGATGCTGAGCACTCATGGCATGGCCAGCGTGGAAGAGCTGTGCGACAGCATCGGTTTGATCGACCGATCCAAACTCATGTTGAATGGCAGCGTGCAGGACATACGGCGCCAATATGCCACGAACACCTATCGCGTCGATATAAAAGGAAGTCGGATCGCCTTGGCGAACGCCCTTTCCTTCACCGGCGAACTGATCGACGCACAGGAGCATGGGGAGAACCTCACAGCACGCGTGCGACTTGGGAAAGGATCCACGTTGAACGATGTGCTGCGCCAACTGCTGCCCGCCGTTGAGGTTCACGGCGTGCAAGAAGAGATCCCGCGCATGCACGACATCTTCATCAAGGTGGTGAGCGAGAAACAGCCGGATAGCATCACCAAAGGCATGACCGAATAAGCGCCATGAACAAGATCAACCTCATCATCTGGCGCGAGTTCATCACGCGCGTGCGGAAGCCCAGCTTCCTGATCATGACGATCCTTGGACCGGTGCTCATCGCCGGAGGCATTCTACTGACCGCTTGGATCGGCTCGAAGGAAGGAACGGACCACAAGGTGCTCGTGATCGATACCGAAGGTGTCATCGGCACCAAGCTCAAGGACGGGAAGGCCGTTTCCTTCTTCTTGGATGGGCACACCTGGTCCGACAGTGCCTTCAAGGCAAGCCCTTACACCGTGCGGGTCAACCTGCTCGCCGATGTGATCAACAACCCGCAAGCGGACCTCTACTACAAGACCTTGCCTAGCGAATTCGCCATGGCCACGATCCGCACTGAACTGGAAAAGGCGATCGAACTCACCAAACTGCGCGATGAAGGCATCAACAAGGATGCATACGACCGCGTGCGGAAACCACTCGACCTGAAGAAATTCGACATCGAGAAGGTGGGTACACAATCTTTCGCTCAGGAACGCGCGTTGATCGGCTTCTTCTTCGGCTACTTCATGTTCATCTTCATCTTCATGTACGGCGTGCAAGTGATGCGGGGCGTCATGGAGGAGAAACAAAGCCGCATCGTCGAGGTGCTCATCAGCAGTGTGAAACCCTTCCAGTTGATGATGGGCAAGATCATCGGGATCGCCTTGGTGGGCTTCACGCAGTTCGTGCTATGGATCGGGATAACGGCCACCATGATGGTCATCGGCTTGGCCGTGATCGCTGGCGACCAGTACGACCCGAAACAACTGGCGGAGCAAGGTGTCACCGCCGAAATGCAAGCCCAACTGCTCAAAGAACAGGGTGTGGATGCCGGGGCATTCGACCAGAGCGTGATCACCGACCTGATCGAGCAGATCAACATCCCGTTGGTGCTTGCGGTCTTCCTCTTCTACTTCATCTGTGGTTACCTCCTTTACAGCTCGCTCTTGGCAGCGATCGGATCAGCGGTGGATAGCGAGACGGACACCCAACAGTTCATGTTCCCGGTAACGGTGCCGATGATCATCGCCATCATCATCGCCCAGATGGCGGTGTACAATCCGGAAAGTCCGGCGGTTCTTTGGTGCAGCCTGATCCCTTTTACCAGCCCGATCGTCATGATGGTGCGCGTGGCCATGGGCAGCGCACCGATGTGGCAGCTCGCCTTGAGCATGGTGCTGCTCATCCTCACGTTCATCGGAACCACGTGGCTTGCTGGCCGCATCTATCGCACTGGCATCCTGATGTACGGCAAGAAGGTGAGCTGGAAGGAGATGGGCAAGTGGTTGACCTATAAAGGGTAAGGGCAAACGTCCAGTGGATCGGCGATCTTCTGCGCTCCACGTGAACATCGACCACATGCCATCTGCCATCATCGACCTCGGGACGAATACGTTCAACCTGCTGGTCTTCGAGCGCACTGTCGTCGATGGCCTTCGGATCATCCATGCCGAGGAACGGCCCGTCTTCTTGGGCCGTGGTGGGATCGAGAAAGGGGTGATCACCCCGGAAGCCATGACGCGTGGTCTAAAGGTCCTGGCCGCTTTCCGAGAGATCGCGAGAACGCATGGAGCAGAACGCATTTCCGGTTTCGGCACCTCGGCACTTCGCAACGCGCGCAATGCGAATGAATTCGTTCAGCAAGCACTTCAAGACCACGGCATCACTATCACTGTGATCCCGGGCGACCAAGAAGCGGAACTGATCCTTGCTGGCGCTCGACAGGCGGTTGCGTTCACGGCTAAGCCGGCCTTAGTAATGGACATCGGCGGCGGCAGCATCGAATTCATCCTGGCCACGAACAAGGCCCTGATGTGGAAACGCAGTTTCGAGCTCGGTGTTACGCGCTTGCGCGATCGCATTCCGATCAGTGATCCGATCACGGTTGAGGAAGAGGCACGCATCGCCGCGCATCTGGATGATCGGCTCGAAGCCCTCTACGCCATCATCGAACGGCATGAACCGCACTTGTTGATAGGCAGTGCCGGAAGCTTCGACAGCATCACTGCCATGATCGCGGCCGAACGCGGCGACACGATCGCCTCGGAAGATCGAACGATGACCTTCGCCGCTTTGGAATTCGATGCGCTCAAGGAACGGCTGCTCCGGATGGATCGCGGTGCACGCATGGCCCAACCCGGCCTTCCCGAATACCGCGTCGATACGCTTCCATATGCCCTCATCGCCATCGAGCGCGTGTTGAGCACGGGCGGAATCCGGGATATGGCGTGGAGCAGGTATGCGTTGAAGGAGGGAGCGGCAGTGGGAACACACTTCTGAAGTTGTGCTCCCCCTTCATTGGCAAGACCGCCGATAGGCCGCATCTTTACGCCTCATACCCGTACGAACGAATGGCCAAAATTCTTGTTATAGACGACGAAAAAGCCATCCGCAACGCGCTCCGCGATATTCTGGAGCACGAGAAGCACACTGTGGAAGAAGCCGAGGACGGTGCTGGCGGCCTTGACAAAGCGAAGAAGGCCAAGTTCGATCTGGTGCTCTGCGACATCAAGATGCCCAAGATGGACGGGCTGGAATTCCTGCATAAGATCACCGCGCATAACGATGACCTGCCCGTGATCATGATCAGTGGCCACGGCACCATCGACACCGCCGTGGATGCCCTGAAGAAGGGCGCCTTCGACTTCATCGAGAAACCACCGAACATCAGCCGCATCCTGGTCAGCGTGCGCAATGCTCTTGATCGCGGCGACCTGGTGAAAGAGACCAAGGTGCTCCGCCAAAAGGTGGGTAAGGTCAAGGGTAACGGCGTGCAGATGATCGGTGAAAGCAAGGCCCTTGGCGTGATCCGCGACATGATCGAGAAAGTAGGTCCGAGCGATGCCCGTGTGTTGATCACCGGTGGCAACGGCGCCGGCAAAGAGGGCGTGGCCCGCCTGCTCCATGAGAAGAGCCAACGCGCCCAAGCCCCCTTCATCGAGGTGAACTGTGCCGCGATACCGGGTGAATTGATCGAGAGCGAACTCTTCGGTCACATCAAGGGCAGCTTCACCAGCGCCATCAAGGACCGCAAAGGCAAGTTCGAACTCGCCGATGGCGGCACGCTGTTCTTGGACGAGATCGGGGATATGAGCCTGGCTGCACAGGCCAAAGTGCTGCGCGCCTTGCAGGAAAGCCGTATCACACCCGTCGGTGGAGACAAGGACATCACCGTGAACGTGCGCGTGATCGCTGCCACCAACAAGGACCTGAAGAAGGAGATCGCCAACGGCAACTTCCGGGAAGACCTCTTCCATCGCCTGAGCGTGATCCCGATCCACGTGCCGAGCTTGAATGAACGCACCGAGGACATCCCGCTGCTGGTCGAGCATTTCATCGCACAGGTATGTACCGAGCAAGGCATCGCCCCGAAGGAGATCGCGGATAAAGCCGTGAAGGAGTTGCAGAAGCTCCCCTGGACCGGCAACGTGCGCGAATTGCGGAACGTGATCGAGCGTTTAGTGATCCTTTCGGGTAAGGAGATCAGCGAGGCCGATGTGAAGGCCTTTGCGGTGCCGCGCGCCTAGCATTCGCCGTAAGACACTGTTCCTTAGGGAAATACGATCAGCGCGACGAACAGTAAACGGACGTAAGCACCGTTGGCCGTTGCCAACAGACCGTTGCTGGAAACACGCACAACATGCGCGTGGAACCTAACGTTCCGTAGGCAACCTTCGCCTTAGCGACTCGTCTCTTCCAAGGAACCCGCTACGGATAGGCCTGCCCGAAACCGTTTAAACCTGCACGCCGATGGATGCCTTGATGAACCTGCACGACTTCTTCTACGCGAAGATGGGAACTGCTTTCTACTACGCTCTGGGCTTCGTTGCGGTCATTGCGGCGTTGGCACAATTCCGCCTTTACGAGAAAGCGAACCAGCCCGGTATCGCCGCCTTCGTGCCCATCTGGAACGTGATCGTCTTCCTGCGAATCGTCGGTCGCCCAGCTTCGGACGCTTGGAAGATGCTGATCCCGATCTACGGACAGCTCTACTTCATCCCGAAAGTTTGGATCGAGGTGTGCAAGAGCTTCGGTAAGACCACCACGCTCGACTACGTGCTCGTGATCGTGCTCAACGGCCTCTACATCATGAACCTGGCCCTGAGCGACACCTTGTACATGGGTCCTGTTTACGGTGGAAAAGCTCCACCTCCCCCACGCAAGCTCACCAACCAGCCGATAGTGGCTTGAGTTGAAGATATCCTTCCGTGAAAAGCCGCCTTTTCGGGCGGCTTTTTGCGATCGATGGATCAGCTCAACAACTCTCCGGCCTTCTTCAGCGCATCAGCCATGCCACCGGGCTCCTTGCCGCCGGCCGTTGCGAAATCGGGTTGGCCGCCTCCACCGCCTTTGATCGCTGGGCTGATCTGTTTGATGATGTCCACGGCTTTGAGACCTGTGGCTTCCATGAAAGCCTTGCCCAAGGAAACAGCGAGCAGGGGTTTGCCATCGATCACCGAACCAGCCACGAGTGCCAGGTGGGTGTGCTGTTCGCGCAGCTGATATCCGAGGTCCTTCAAACCTTGTGCATCCAGGTCGAGTTGCAGCACGATCACCGCCATGCCTTTAGCATTCTTCTTCGCGCTAGTCGGAAGTGAAGCGGCGAGTCCCTTCACCTTCTCTTTGGCGAACTTCTCGAGTTCCTTGCTCAAGTTGTGATGTTGCTCCACGAGCTTCTCAACGGCGCTCACGACATCCAATGGGTTCTTCAAAAGCCCGCTGATCGCATCCAGCTTGGCGAGTTTCTCATTGATCATGCGCTCGGCCTCGGCGCTGGTGATGGCCTCGATGCGGCGGATACCGGCAGCCAGCGCACCTTCGCTTACGATCCGGAATGGACCGATGACACCAGTACGTGGCACGTGGATACCACCACACAACTCAACGCTCGGTCCGAACTTCACCACACGTACATGATCACCGTATTTCTCTCCGAAAAGGGCCATGGCACCCAGTGCTTTCGCCTCCTCGATCGGCACGTTGCGCAGGTCCTCGAAGACGATGTCGTCCATGATCATCGCATTCACCTCCTGCTCGATGGTGGCCAACTCCTCCGGCGTCACCTTGGCGAAGTGGCTGATGTCGAATCGCAGGCGATCGGGTGCAACGAGTGATCCTTTCTGCTCCACATGCGTGCCAAGCTGTTTGCGCAGGACGTGATGCAGAAGGTGCGTGGCTGTGTGATTGCGCGCGGTGAGGGCGCGGCGTGAAGTGTCGACATGCGCGGTGAGCGTTGCTTCCACGTTCGTGGGCAGCTCCTTGGTGAAATGCACGATGAGCTGGTTCTCGCGCTTGGTGTCCAGCACTTCGACTTTTTCATCACCGTTGATCAGCCAACCTTGATCGCCGACCTGCCCACCACCTTCCGGATAGAACGGCGTACGATACAGCACGATCTGATACTGATCACCGCCTTTGCCAGAGACCTTGCGGTACCGCAGGACCTTCGAAGTCGTGCTCAGTTCGTCGTACCCGACGAACTCGGTTTCCCCTTTGGAAAGCTCGACCCAATCGCCGGTGGTCACTGTCGTCGCCGCGCGGCTGCGATCCTTCTGTTTCTTCAACTCGGTTTCAAAGCCTTTCATATCCACTTCGCGCCCTTGTTCGCGCGCGATCAGCTGGGTCAGGTCGACCGGGAAGCCGAACGTATCGAAGAGCTCGAATGCCTTATCTCCTGGCAGTGTCCCTTTGCTTTCAGCCAAGGCTTGCTCGATGCGCTTCGTGCCTTGCTCCAGCGTACGCAGGAACGCCTTCTCCTCTTCCAGGATCACGTTCGCGATGATGTCCTGTTGCTTCTTCAGCTCCGGGAACTGCTCTCCCATTTGCTTCACGAGCCCAGGTACGAGCAGGTGCATGAACGGCTCGTTGAAACCCAGAAAGCTATATCCATAGCGAACCGCCCGGCGCAGTATCCGGCGGATCACATAACCCGCACCGGTGTTGCTCGGCAGCTGCCCATCGGCGATCGCGAAGCTGATGGCACGCAAGTGGTCGGCGATCACGCGCATGGCGATGTCCTCCTTTTCACCCACGCCGTAGACCTTCCCGCACTTATTCGCCAACTCCTGGATCAAGGGCTGGAAGACATCCGTATCGTAGTTGCTGCGCTTGCCTTGCAACACCATGCACAAACGCTCGAAGCCCATGCCGGTATCGACGTGTTGCGCAGGTAGCGTGTGGAGCGAGCCATCGGCCTTGCGCTCGAATTGCATGAACACGTTGTTCCAGATCTCGATCACCTGTGGGTGGTCGTTGTTCACGAGGTACTTCCCGGACTTTGCCGCCTTCTCTTCCGCCGTGCGCACATCCACATGGATCTCGGTGCATGGGCCGCATGGGCCGGTGTCACCCATCTCCCAGAAGTTGTCCTTCTTGCCGAAGGGTAGAATGCGATCCGTTGGCAGGTACTGCAGCCAAAGCTGGCGCGTCTCCTCATCGGGTTTCAACCCATCCTTCTCGTCGCCACCGAAGTAGGTGACGTAAATGTCCGTGGTGTTGATCCCGTATTCATCCACCAGCAGTTCCCAAGCCCATTGGATGGCTTCCTTCTTGAAGTAATCACCGAAGCTCCAGTTGCCGAGCATCTCGAACATGGTGTGGTGGTAGGTGTCGATTCCTACTTCCTCCAGGTCGTTGTGCTTGCCCGAAACGCGCAGGCATTTCTGCGTGTCGGCGATGCGCTTATCGGGTGCTGGCCGGTTGCCCAGGAACAGGTCCTTGAATTGGTTCATGCCCGCATTGGTGAACATGAGGGTGGGGTCGTCCTTCACGACCATGGGCGCGCTGGGCACGATACGGTGGCCCCGCTTCGTGAAATGATCGAGGAAGGTCTGGCGGATCTGCTGGGACGTGAGCATGGGTGCGGTAAAAGCGCCGCGAAAGTACCGAGAAGGCGCGGTCCGATCATCGAACTAACTTCGCGTTCCCTACAGTCAGCACCTTCGGACCTCCATGCCCGAACAGAAGTACCGCTTCAACCCCAAGACGCTCAATTTCGAGCGGATCCGGCTTTCGGCTTGGCAGAAGTCGAAGCGCACCCTGCTGGCTCTGACCCCTGGGTTGGTGGTGGGGGTGCTCGGGATATTCCTCGTTTACCAGTTCGTGGATTCGCCCAAGGAGGCCGCCCTTCGCAGAGAGAACCAACAACTGCTGCTCCAGTATGAATTCCTGAACAAGCAATTGGGAGAGGTGGAGCAGGTGGTCTACGATGTTCGCCGACGAGACGACAACATCTATCGGGTGATCTTCGAAGCGGACCCATTGCCCGAGAGCATGCGCCAAGCCGGGGCCGGTGGGGTGGATCGGTACAAGGATCTGAGCGGTTTTGCCAGCAGCGAACTGGTGATCGATACCAAGAAGCGTTTGGATAAGCTCACCCGCCAACTCGTGGTGCAGTCTCGCTCGTTGGATGAAGTCGCCTCGCTTGTCCTGCGCAAGCAGGAGATGTTGGCTAGCATTCCTGCCGTACAACCGATCCCGGACCAGGATCTTACGATGATGGCAAGCGGTTATGGCATGCGGATCCACCCGATCCACAAGATCCCGAAGTTCCATGCTGGCATGGACTTCACGGCAAAGCAGGGCACGCCGATCCACGCCACGGGCGATGGCCGCGTGACCTTTGCGGATTATTCCACCAACGGATATGGCACGCACGTGGTGATCGATCACGGCTTCGATTACGAAACGCTCTACGGTCATTTGAGCGAATTGAAAGTGCGCAACGGCCAACGGGTGAAACGGGGGGATTTGATCGGGCTGGTCGGCAACACGGGCCTCAGCGCTGGCCCTCACCTGCACTACGAGGTGCACAAGGGTGGCGAAGCCGTGGATCCAGCGAACTATTATTTCAACGACCTCACGCCCGAGGAATACGCGCGTATGCTGGAGCTTTCGCGCAACGCAGGCCAGTCGTTGGATTGATCACTTTGCAACCGCAGGACCGGGTAGGTACATTCGCAGCGCATGCCTTTGAAGGAGAAGACGGTCGAGAAGTTGTACTGGTCCATCGGCGAAGTCGCCGAACAGTTGGGCGTGAACACCTCGTTGATCCGGTACTGGGAAAAGGAGTTCGGCAATTTGCGCCCGAAGCGCACGGGCAAAGGCGATCGGCTCTATACACGCAAGGACATCGAACAGCTGCAGCACATTCAGCATTTGGTGAAGGAGAAGGGCTTTACGCTGCAAGGTGCGCGTGAGCAGTTGCGGAAGGCGGATAACGTCGAGCCTTCGAACGGTCTGGATGTGGACCAACTCCGCGAGCGTTTGCTACACGTTCGCAGCAAGCTCATTGCGCTGGCCGAAGTGCCTGCTGAGCAAGCTTGACCTAGTGCGTCAGGCGATTCAGCAATACGTCTTCTTCGCGAGGTAGTTGGTGACGTAGTCCTTCACCCCTTCTTCCAAGGTCGTGAAGGGCTTGTCGTAACCGATCGATCGGAGCTTCTCCATCCGCGCTTCGGTGAAATACTGGTACTTGTCACGGATATCCGCAGGTGTATCGACGAAGGTGATGTTCTCAGACTTGTCCATCGCCTTGAAGGTGGCGCGGGCCAGATCGAGGAAGGTGCGTGCCTTGCCGCTACCGAGGTTGTAGAGGCCGCTGTTCTTCCGATGCTCCATCAGGAAGAGGCACACACTGCACACATCCTTGACGTACACGAAATCGCGCAGCTGCTCGCCGTCCTTGTAGTCTGCGCGGTGGCTGCGGAACAGTTTCATGCCACCCGAAGCACTGATCTGGTTGAAGGCATGGAACACCACGCTGGCCATGCGCCCTTTGTGGTACTCATTCGGGCCGTACACGTTGAAGAACTTCAGCCCGGCCCAGAAGAACGGCTTCTGTTCTTGCTTCAGCGCCCATTTATCGAAGTCGTTCTTGCTATCGCCGTAAGGATTCAGCGGTTTCAAGCGATCCGAAAGGGTATCGTCCTCATCGCCATAGCCCAGTTCGCCTTCGCCATAGGTAGCACCGGAGGATGCGTAGACCAACGGGATCCCGAACTTGACACAGGCCTCCCACATCCGTTGGCTGTAACGCACGTTGAGCTCATCGAAGATGGTCCGATCGAACTCCGTGGTATCGGTGCGGGCACCCAAGTGAAAGATGAACTGGACCAATTTCTCGTTCGTTTCGAGCCACGAGAAAAAGACACTGCGATCCACCTTGGCGGTGAGGTGCTTGCCTGCGAGGTTCGGTGCTTTGTCCGCTCGGGAGAAATCGTCGACGGCGACGATATCCTGCCAGCCTTCGCGCAACAATTCTCCGATGAGGGCGCTGCCGATGAAGCCCGCCGCGCCGGTTACTACGATCATGTGGACGAAATTAGTTGGCAGTTGGCAATAGCAGGAGGCAAAAGCGCTCGGCCACGGGCGGTCGCTTCCGTCCAAAGCCACCTGCCGACTGCGTCCTGCCGACTGCCCGTAACTTTGCCCCGCCGCTTACCGGCCCCTTACCATGCCTGTTGTCCACATCACCCGTCGCGAGCGCTTCAGTGCCGCGCACAAGCTCAGCCGACCCGATTGGAGCCCGGAAAAGAACTACACCACGTTCGGCAAGTGCTCCAACCCCAATTGGCACGGCCACAATTACGAACTGTGGGTCACCGTTGTGGGTGAGCCAAGCACAGAAACCGGATTCGTGATCGACCTCTCCGACCTCGGACGCATCATGAAGGAGCGTGTGATCGACCTGGTGGACCATAAGAACATCGATCTGGATGTTCCATTCATGGAAGGTCGTTACAGCAGCACGGAGAACCTTGCTATTGCGATCTGGGAACAACTGGAGGAACACATCAAGGAACTGGGTGGACGTCTGCATTGCGTGAAACTGCAAGAGACCGAGAACAACCACGTGGAATACTATGGCGGTTAAGAAGAGCACCTCCGGAGCCAAGGGCATCGAACGCAATCCGCAAGGCGAAGGCTATGAGCGGATCGATCAGTACGACACGCAATTGGTGAAGCGGATCGCGGGGCATTACAGCGATATTCTAAGTGCCGTAGGAGAAGACCCGAAGCGCGAAGGTCTGCAGCGGACGCCGGAACGTGTTGCCAAGGCGTTGCAGTACCTCACACACGGGTACGACCTCGAGCCGGCGAAGATCCTCAAGAGCGCCATGTTCACCGAGGACTACAGCCAGATGGTGGTGGTGAAGGACATCGAGGTGTACAGCATGTGCGAACACCACATGCTGCCCTTCTTCGGCAAAGCGCATGTGGCCTACATCCCGAATGGCCGGATCGTGGGGTTGAGCAAGATCCCACGCGTGGTGGATGCCTTCGCCCGCCGCCTTCAGGTGCAGGAACGCTTGACCAATGAGATCCGCGACTGCATCCACGATACATTGAAACCGCTGGGTGTAGCGGTGGTGATGGAATGCGATCACCTGTGCATGCGGATGCGCGGAGTGCAGAAGCAGAACTCGGTGACCACGACCAGTGCCTTCACGGGCATCTTCCTCAGCGATCAACGTTCACGCGAGGAATTCATCAAGCTGATCAGCGCGCGGTTGCATTGACCGTGGCAGCGACGAATGCGCAAGCCTCGTTGTCAGTCCTGGCTGACAACACGTCGTGAAAGGCCTTGAATGCACGACATTTGTAGACCGAAAGCATCCAACATGGAACAGACCAACTTCCCTACCCAGCAAACCGGCCAAGTGATCTATGGCCCGGATACCGCCTCCAGCGTTCGCACCTTCCTCGCCAGCGTGTTCAGCTACATGACCATGGCCTTGGTGATCAGTGGTGTGATGGCCTGGTGGTTCGGGAACGACATGACCAAGCTCCAATACCTGATCAACTTCGAAACAGGCAGCAATACCATTCTCGGCTGGATCGTGATGCTCGCGCCACTCGGATTGGTGTTCGCAATGGCCGGTTTGGTGAACAAGATGAGCTCCACGATGCTCCTAGCGACATTCCTGATCTTCTCCACGGTCATGGGGATCAGCTTGAGCTACATCTTCCTGATCTATTCGATGACCTCCATCGCCAACGTGTTCTTCATTTCTGCGGCGGTGTTCGGAGTGATGGCCGTAGCAGGGTATACCACGAAGACGGACCTCACCAAACTCGGCAGCATCTTGATGATCGGCCTCATCGGCATCGTCATTGCTTCGTTGGTGAACATGTTCCTGAAGAGCGATACCATGAGTTACGTGGTGAGCATCATCGGGGTGCTGGTCTTCACTGGCCTCACCGCTTACGATGTGCAGAAATTGAAGCGCATGGGCGAGCAAGTGGCCACCGGCACCGAAACCGCCCAGAAGATGGCGCTGATGGGGGCCCTCACCCTCTACCTGGATTTCATCAACCTGTTCCTGATGCTGTTGCGCTTGTTCGGCGGACGCCGGGACTGATCCTTACGAACTCTTCATTCAAGGCTCGGGGTGTGTATACGCTCCGGGCCTTGTACTTTCGACCCAACACCAACGCACTATGACCGCATACGTCTTCCCCGGACAAGGCAGCCAGTTCCCCGGTATGGGCAAGGACCTGTACGATGCCGACAGCAATGCCCGCATCTGGTTCGAGCACGCCAACGACCTGCTCGGCTTCAACCTTACGGACATCATGTTCAGAGGTTCCGATGAGGAACTGAAGCAGACCAACGTGACGCAGCCCGCGATCTTCCTGCACAGCGTGGTGAAGGCAAAGGTGCTAGGCGATTCGTTCCAACCGAACATGGTGGCCGGCCATTCGCTGGGTGAATTCAGCGCCCTTGTTGCGGCTGGAGCGATGGAGTTCGCCGACGGCTTGAAACTGGTGGCCGCCCGCGCGAATGCCATGCAGAAAGCGTGCGAATTGCAGCCGAGCACCATGGCCGCGATCCTTGGTCTGGACGATGCCAAAGTGGAAGAGGTCTGCAGCACGATACCCGGCGTGGTGGTGCCTGCCAACTACAACTGTCCCGGCCAACTGGTGATCAGCGGAAGCGTAGAAGCAGTGACCGCAGCTTGCGAAGCCTTGAAAGCCGCCGGTGCGAAACGCGCACTGCTATTACAGGTCGGTGGCGCTTTCCACAGTCCTTTGATGGAAGCCGCTCGAGTCGAACTGCAAACGGCCATCGCGTACACGCCGATCGTGGACCCGCGCTGCCCCATCTACCAGAACGTGGATGCCCGCCCACACACCGATCCGGCGCGCATCAAGGCGAACCTGATCCAACAACTTACCGCCCCCGTGCGCTGGACCCAGACCATGCAGAACATGCTGGCCGGTGGCGCGACGAAGGTGATCGAAGTGGGACCTGGGAATGTGTTGCAGGGATTGTTCAAGAAGGTGAGCCGGGAGTTGGAGACAGCCGCAGCGTAGGCATGTTCAGGCGTGTTGCTCTCGAAACGATCGCAGCCATTGGGCCTATACTCTTCTTAACCTGCACGTTGCGCCCAGGATGTGGGTTCAACTTCATCCCGTTCGCCCTCCATCAAGCCCTGTTCCGGGATACCTTGGATGAAAGCACATTCATCCATGTCTTCGACGTCGTCATAGCTATACTACTGTTCGTGTTGATCAGACACCTAATAAAGGCATCGCTTCGAACGAAGTGACCCTACCCTTCAACATTTACGGTCACCCCTTCATCTCCTTCGGATCACGCCGCGAGTCGAAGATGTCGGTGACATAGACCGCATTCGCTGTGAGCCGATAGATGATCTTGAACGGACCCACGACCACACGGCGATGCCCCGCTCCGAGGTGCTCCAATTCAGGCTCCAACGCTCCAGCTAACGGACGAACAGGGAGTTGCTTCATCTGCGATCCACTTCCCGCTTCAGTCGGACCAAGTATTCCTTGGAGTGTGTTCGCGCCAACAAACGAATGGTGCGTACCAGACCGTGGCGGGCATCAGCGCTGACGATGAGCTTCAAACCGAGGGTTTTGATCGAGCGGTCCGTGTCTGCGCCTTCTTCTTCGCGCTGTACAGGCTATCGATCAACTGATCCATCTCAGCGCTGACCTCATCCCATGAATGAACGCGCCCTGCCTTCAGGTCCTCCTCCGCCTTCAATGCCCGCTTGACCATGGCACTTTGCCGCACTGGCTTCTCAAGGACCTTGGCCACCCTTTCCAACACCGCAGGATCCTTCACCGTGTCGATCAACTTCTTCAGTTGAGCCTTGCGTTGTGGAATGGTCATGGTGCCGGACTTTCATCAAAAGTAAGACCGATACCGAAAAGCGTGGAAGAGGTCGCGAAATGCTAGAACTGAGCAATCAGGTCCGTGTGGTCACAACGTTGCGTTCCGCAATTTCCCACTCGATATCAGCTTGTGCAAGTATGGCCGTGTCAAGGTGTTCTTGATCGCCTGCACGTGATTCATGTTGTGGCAATCGCTACCGACGAGTTCGTAGTACCCGGCATCGATCAAACGCTCGGCGATCTGTTTGGCTTGCGGCCCATAGGCGCCGGATAGTGCGATCAGATTCAGCTGGAAGAATACACCGCGCTCCTTCAACCGCTCGTACTTCGCAAAATCCGTGTACCAGAACGCGTACCGTTCGGGATGTGCGAGCACGGGCTGGTAACCGGCGGTCTGCATTTGGAAGACGACCTCCAACAACATGTTGGGCTCGCTGATGAACGGCAGCTCGAAGAGCACCATGTTGGTGCCGAAGGTGAGCACCTTGCGGTCCGCGACCTTCTGCTGTAATTCGTGATCGAGGTAGTACTCCGCAGCGGCATCCACTTCGATCGCGATACCGCGTTGCTTCACCTCATCCCGAACGCGCTCCAAGCCCCCGAGGATGATCTCCGGCGAATTCTTGTAGCCATCCGCCATGTTGTGCGGCGTCGTGATCACTTTGCGGTAACCCAGCTCGGCCATCGCGGTAAGTAGTTCCATGGATTGTTCCATGTTCTGCGACCCATCGTCGATGCCAGGAATGAAGTGCGAGTGCACATCAACGCCGAGCACGCTCAGGTCCACGGGACCCAATGCGGGCTCCTTCTTCCCGAAGAGGTTTCCGAAAAGCCCCATGATCAGCGCGCGTACTGGGCCTCGTAATAACTACGGTAGGCACCGCTGGTCACATGGTCCAACCACTCTGTGTTCGCCAAGTACCACTCCACGGTGCGTTCCAAGCCGACCTCGAAGGTGATGCTCGGCTTCCAACCGAGCTCGCGCTCGATCTTGCCAGCATCGATCGCATAACGTAGGTCATGACCCGCGCGATCCGTAACATAGGTGATGAGCTTGGCGCTCTCCCCTTCTGGGCGGTTCAACTTCTGGTCCATGATGCGGCACAGCAGATGCACGAGGTCGATGTTCTTCCACTCGTTGTGCCCGCCGATGTTGTACGTCTCACCGACGACACCCTTGTGGAAGACGGCGTCGATGGCGCTGGCATGATCCTCCACCCACAGCCAGTCGCGCACGTTCTCGCCTTTGCCATAGACCGGTAGCGGCTTGTTGTTGCGAATGTTGTTGATCATGAGCGGGATCAACTTCTCCGGGAAGTGATGACTGCCGTAGTTGTTGCTGCAGTTGCTCACCACGAAGGGCAATTTGTAGGTGTTGCCATACGCCCGAACGAAATGATCGCTGGCTGCTTTGCTCGCGCTGTATGGGCTTTGCGGATCGTAAGGCGTCGTCTCCAGGAAAAGTCCGCCGTCATGCAGCGATCCGTAGACCTCATCCGTGCTTACATGATAGAACCGCTTAACGTCGAAAGCACCCTTCCATGCATCCTTCGCCGCATTGAGCAACGTCACCGTGCCGAACACGTTCGTCCGCACGAAGGAAAGTGGATCCGTGATGCTGCGATCCACGTGGCTTTCGGCCGCGAGGTGGATCACGCCGTCGATCGCATACGCCTTGAACACCTTCCCCACGGCGTCTGCATCGCAGATGTCGGCTTTCACGAACGTGTAGTTCGCTGCCTTCTCCACATCGCGCAAGTTCTCCAAGTTTCCCGCGTAGGTGAGCGCATCGAGGTTGATGATGCGGTATTGCGGGTACTTTGTAACGAAGCGCCGAACGACGTGGCTGCCGATGAAGCCGGCGCCGCCGGTGATCAATATGTTCCGTTGGTGGGTCACAAGCTCCAATAGGTGATGTTCTTGATCTTCTTCCGGAATACGCCCTTCAGATCGACGAGCACGCCTTTCGGTTTCAGCATGCTCTTGAACCAGGCTTCATCCTTGTCGATGTATTCGCTGTGGTTCACGGCAACGATGATCGCATCGTACGGTGCTTTCATCTCCGGCGTCAAGGCATAGCCGTATTCGTGCATCACTTCACCGGCATCAGCGTGTGGATCGGTCACGTCCACGGTGCAGCTGAAGCTCTTCAGCTCGTTGATCACATCGGCCACTTTGCTGTTGCGGATGTCGGTGACGTTCTCCTTGAAGGTCGCCCCCATCACCAGCACGCGTGCGTCGGCCGGGTTGGTTCCTGCCGCGATCACCTTCTTGACGGTCTGCTTGGCCACGTAGCCACCCATGCTGTCGTTCACGAAGCGACCACTGTCGATGATCTGCGCATGGTAGCCCAGTTCCTTGGCCTTGTAAACGAGGTAGTAGGGATCCACACCGATGCAGTGTCCACCGACCAGACCAGGGGAGAACTTGAGGAAGTTCCATTTGGTACCTGCTGCTTCCAACACATCATACGTGTTGATGCCCATGCGGTTGAAGATGATCGAAAGCTCGTTGATCAAAGCGATGTTCACATCGCGCTGCGTGTTCTCGATGATCTTGGCAGCCTCGGCCACTTTGATGCTTGCCGCACGATGCACACCGGCCTTCACGACGAGTTCGTACACCTTCGCGATGATCTCGGCGCTCTCCGGATCGCAGCCGCTGCTCACTTTCACGATGCTCTCCAAGGTGTGCTCCTTGTCGCCTGGATTGATACGCTCCGGCGAATAACCCACTTTGAAATCTTCAACGAACTTCAAGTTGCTCAGGCGCTCCAGCAAGGGCACGCAATCCTCCTCGGTGCAGCCGGGATAGACGGTGCTTTCGTAGACAACGAAGTCGTTCTTCTTGAGCACTTGGCCCACCGTGCGCGTTGCACCCAACAGCGGGGTCAGGTCGGGGATGTTCTGGCTATCGATCGGCGTGGGCACGGCGACAATGAAGAATTCCACATCACGCAGATCCTGAATATCCGCGCTGAAGTGGATGTCGCATCCCTCGAATTCCTTCGCATCGAGTTCGTTGCTCGGATCCTCACCGTTGCGCATCATGTCCACGCGCTTCTGATTGATGTCGAAGCCGACGACCTTGATCTTGCGCGCGAACGCCAATGCGATCGGCAGTCCCACATAGCCCAGGCCGATCACGGCCAACTTCGCCTCCTTCTTCAGCAGACGGTCATACAGATCGTTCATTCCTCTTCTTGTAAATGCGTTCGATGATCTCCACCACCTTCAGACCTTCCAGTGCGTTGGTGGTGAGCACAGTGCGCCCTTTCAGTGTATCGACGACGTTGTCGACGATGTAACCGTGGTTGTTCGCGCTGCCTTTGTAGGTGCCATAATCGTTTGCCGGGTTGGTCGGCTGAAGATCAGGCATGACGTAGTCCTTGAT
Organism: uncultured Bacteroidota bacterium; assembly: GCA_902826215.1. Taxonomy (GTDB): domain Bacteria; phylum Bacteroidota; class Bacteroidia; order Flavobacteriales_F; family PHOS-HE28; genus PHOS-HE28. The sequence goes on along the minus strand of CADEDY010000001.1, from coordinate 529,888 downwards.
GTGGCAATACTCCACCTTATCCATGTATTGCCCTCCGATCTTCACGCTCCCGGTGGAGCCGATGATGGTCATGCTGCTTTCCAAATTCTTGTCCCATACGGCCGTACTGTAGTTGATGCAGCCCATGCCACCATTCAGGAACTTGAAATTGACCAAACCGCTGTCCTCGAAATCGGTCAGGTCCTGGTGCGCGAAGTCCGCGAACTTTCCTTGGATGTCAGTGATGTCTCCGAAAAGCCAGTACAGAATGTCGATGAAGTGGCTGAACTGGGTGAAGAGCGTACCGCCATCGAGTTCGTTGGTCCCCTTCCAGGACCCCTTCTTGTAATAGCGCTCGTCACGGTTCCAATAGCAGTTCACCTGCACAAGGTGGATATCGCCCAATAGCTTCCGGTCCACAATGCTCTTGATCCATTGGCTTGGCGGACTATAGCGGTTCTGCATCACACCGAACACGGTGCGATGGACCTGCAGGGCCTTGTAGATGATGGATTCGCAATCGGCCTTACTCAACGCCATGGGTTTCTCACAGACCACATGCTTGCGATGCTCCAAGGCCAACAAGCACTGTTCAGCGTGAAGTCCATTTGGTGTACACACGTTCACCACGTCGATGTCCGGAATTCCATCCAGCATCATTCGTGCATCCTGGAAATACGGCACCTCGAATGCGGTCGCACCGACCTCCCCTCGCTCTCGCGTATCGCAGATGGCAACGAGTTCCGTTTCCGGATGGCGCAGGATCATCTCGGCGTGGCGCTTGCCGATGTGGCCGCACCCGATCACTGCGAATTTGATCGGCGTGTTCATGCAAGCTTCCGGACGTGCCCGTCCTTGAGTTCGTATTGCTCCCCACTTTCCGGACAGGTCGCTCGGCCTTCGGTATCGAACTTCAACTTGTGGCCGTATTCGCTCATCCAACCGATCCTTCGTGCAGGATTGCCCACCACCACTGCATGATCCGGCACCTCTTTGGTGACCACAGCGCCCGCGCCGATGAAGGCATAGCGACCGATGTCGTGTCCACAAACGATGGTGGCATTGGCCCCGATGGATGCTCCCTTCTTCACCAATGTTCGAAGGTACTGGTCACGACGTGCGACTGCGCTGCGCGGGTTGATCACATTCGTGAAAACGCAGGATGGTCCGAGGAAAACGTCGTCCTCGCACTCCACACCGGTATACAAGCTCACGTTGTTCTGCACCTTCACATTTCGACCGAGCTTCACCTGCGGGCTCACCACCACGTTCTGTCCGATGTTGCAGCCTTCACCGATGACGCAGTCCGGCATGATGTGCGTAAAGTGCCAGATACGCGTGCCCTCGCCAATGGTGCAGCCTTCGTCGATGACGGCGGTGGGGTGTGCGGTGAATGCCATGTGATCGTTCGGACAGGTGAACATGAGAACATGAACGCATGGCCGATAGGGCCGCGAAGGTACCGAAGGGGGACGGGATGGGAAAGGCCGATCCACGGCTAGGACGAAGCCGCGAGCAGGGTCGCTGAACCCGCCTCAAAGGCGACCTTCAGATCAGGCATTCCCGCTTGGGCGAGTACGTCAACCACATTACCCAACGTCTGCGGATCAACGGGGTCACCTGTATTCCAACGAACCGCCCCGAACCACTGTTGGGCGTCAGGAAGGGTGAGTCCGTAGCGATGCGCGACCATTTCGGGGGCTGTCTTCTTCTGCATCAGCCCGTTGGCCTGATCCCGGATCACTTTCAAGAGGCGTTGGACATGATCGCCGTGCTCAGCGAGAAAGGCCTCCGAAACGACCACCATGAAGGCAGGCCATTCCGTCCGGAATTCATCCACACAGCTCAAAGCCCCTCGGTCAACGAGCGGCTTGGTGGTGAATTTCTCCCAGAGAAAGGCGACCGGGTCGGGTTCTTTCAACCGTTCTACCGCTCCGTTCAAGTCGTTCACAAGGATGAAGTCATTCTCCTCAACGGCCCAACCTCGTGCACGCGCATAGGCAAATGCGGCCAGATGGGAACCTGAATTGGGCCTGCTGATCGCGAAGCGACAACCTTTCAGTTGTTCCGGGCTTTCGATCGGTGATCCCGCACCCACGTGCACACCCCACGTAAGCGGGCTATCCACGTACGCCGAAACGATGCGTGCCTTTCCGCCTTGCAGGATGTACCGCACCGCACCTTCCGTGACCAGGAGTGCCACATCCACTTCCCCCGCTTCGAGCAGGTCGCACATGGATCCCGTGCCTTGCGGAACGGTACGCCATTTCACATCCAATGCCGCACGCACGAAGGCACGGCGCTCAAGGCCAAGTTGCCATGGCAGGTTGAAATGCTCTGGGACCCCAGCCACGCGAATGCGTGTGAGTTCCCGTTCGTTCTCCTCAGGCTGCTTCACTTCTTCGCGTAATTCTCGAAGCTGAAGTGCTCTTTCTCGTTGAGCTCCTTCTTCGACAACGACTTGAAGTAAGCGAAGGTCCGCTTCATGCCTTCGGCACGATCCACCTTGGGCTGCCAACCGAGCAGCTTCTTCGCTAGAGTGATGTCCGGCTGCCGCTGCATCGGGTCATCGGAAGGCAAAGGCTTGTAGATGATCTTCTGCTTCGTGCCTGTGAGCTTGATGATCTCCTGCGCGAACTGCTTAATGGTGATCTCCTTCGGATTACCGACGTTCACCGGCCCGGCGTAGTCGCTCAAGAGCAGGCGATAGATGCCTTCGATAAGGTCGTCCACGTAGCAGAAGCTGCGCGTTTGGTCGCCTTTGCCGAAGATCGTGAGGTCCTCTCCACGCAAGGCCTGCCCCATGAATGCTGGAACAACGCGGCCGTCGTTCAGGCGCATGCGGGGACCGTAGGTGTTGAAGATGCGCACCATGCGCGTCTCCAACCCGTGGTAATTGTGGTACGCCATGGTCATCGCCTCCTGGAAGCGCTTGGCCTCGTCGTACATGCTGCGCTTGCCAACGGGGTTCACGTGTCCCCAATAGGTCTCGTCCTGTGGATGCACCTTGGGGTCACCATACACCTCGCTGGTACTAGCGACGAGGATGCGAGCCCCTTTGGCACGCGCCAGACCCAACAGGTTGTGCGTACCCAAAGACCCCACCTTCAGTGTTTGGATCGGGATCTTCTCGTAATCGATCGGCGACGCAGGTGATGCGAAGTGCAGGATGAACTTCAACTCACCCGGCACATGGACGAACTTGCTTACGTCGTGGTGATAGAACTCGAAGTCCGCATTGTGAAAGAGGTGTTCGATGTTCTTCAGGCTGCCTGTGATCAGGTTGTCCATGCCGATGACATGGTACCCTTCCTTGATGAAGCGATCACACAAGTGCGAGCCCAGGAAACCAGCGGCACCGGTGATGAGGACGCGGTCCTTGTGCGCGGGTTTCGAGGCCTTCGCCTTTCCGACCTTCTTGACAGGACTCTTCTTCGACGTGCTCTTCTTCGCCATTACGCTTTGGCTTTGACCGGTGCGTTCACGGCTTGACGGCCCACGCTTACGTAGTGGAAGCCCAGGTTTTTCATCTCGTCGAGGTCATAGAGGTTGCGACCGTCGAAGATGATGCGCTCCTTCAGGCTCTCCGCTACACGCTTGAAATCAGGTGTCCGGAACAAGGCCCATTCGGTGGCGATGATCAAGGCGTCGGCCTTGTTCAACGCTTCGTATTCATCCTTCGCGAAATCGATGGAATCGCCTTTCAACTTCTTCACGTTCGGCATGCCTTCGGGATCGAAGGTGGTTACCGTGGCTCCAGCAGCCAACAAGGCATCGATCATGTACAAGGCAGGTGCCTCGCGGATGTCGTCGGTGTCCGGCTTGAAGGCCAAGCCCCACATGGCGAAATGCTTACCCTTGACGTTGCCGCCATAGTGCTTCAGGATCTTGTCCGTCAATGTCGTCTTCTGGCGTTCGTTCACATCCATAACGCTACGGATGATCTCGAACTGGTAGCCCGCATCTCCACCACTTTTGGCCAGGGCTTGCACATCCTTGGGGAAGCAGGAACCACCGTAGCCGATACCGGGAAAGAGGAAGCGCTTGCCGATACGGGTGTCCGTACCCATTCCGATACGTACCTTATCCACATCCGCACCCACCTTCTCGCAGAAATTCGCGATCTCGTTCATGAAGGTGATCTTGGTGGCGAGGAACGCATTGGCTGCATACTTCGTCAACTCAGCACTGCGCTCATCCATGAAGATGATCGGGTTGCCTTGGCGCACAAAAGGCTTGTAGAGGTCCTCCATCACCTTCTGGGCACGGGTGCTGCTGGTGCCAACGACCACGCGATCCGGCTTCAGGAAATCATCCACGGCGAATCCTTCGCGCAGGAATTCGGGGTTGCTCACCACATCGAACAGGTCTTCCTTGGCGTGTTTCGCCAAAGCCGCGTGGACCTTTTCACTTGTACCCACAGGAACCGTGCTCTTGTCCACGATCACTTTGTAGTCGGTGATGATCTTTCCTAGATCATCGGCCACGCCGAGCACGTACTTCAGGTCGGCACTACCATCCTCACCCGGCGGCGTGGGCAGGGCCAAGAAGATGATCTGCGCATCCTTGATCGCACTGGCCAGGTCGGTGGTGAAGCTCAATCGACCTTGACGGATATTGCGTTCGAAGAGAACATCGAGGTGTGGTTCGTAGATGGGCACTTTGCCATCTTTCATCATTTGCACCTTGTTCGCGTCGATGTCCACGCAGATCACGTGGTTACCGGTCTCGGCGAAGCATGTGCCGGTCACCAGACCGACGTATCCTGTTCCTACTACTGCGATGTTCATGGTCGTTGGGGTACGAGAACGCACCCGTACTGTTTATTGTTTGAAGTAGCTCTTCACCGTGTTGGTGATGTGCGTGAGTTGTTCGTTGTCAAGTTCCGTGCTCATGGGTAGCGAGAGCACTTCACGGGTCAATTGTTCCGTTACCGGAAGTGATCCTTCTGGGCAGCGGGCGCTCTTGTACGCAGCTTGCATGTGACAGGATACAGGGTAATAGATCATGGCCGGAACACCGTTCGCTTCCAAGTGCTGCTTGAGACCGTCCCGCATGCCTTCAGTCACCCGCATGGTGTACTGATGGAAAACGTGGGTGCTGTTCGGAGAGCGCTGTGGAACCGTGATGTCATTGAGTTCAGCGAACGCTTGGTCGTAGAAGGCTGCCGCTGCATTCCGTGCCGCATCGTACTCTTCCAGCTTGCGCAATTTGATCCGCAGCACTGCGGCTTGCAGGGAATCCAACCGGCTGTTCACGCCTACGACTTCGTGGTAGTAACGCACATCGCTACCGTGGTTGCACACCTTTCGCAGCCTCTTGGCCAGTTCTTCGTCATTCGTGAAGATGGCCCCGCCATCACCATAGCATCCCAGGTTCTTGCTTGGGAAGAAGCTCGTTGTTCCGATATGTCCAATGGTGCCTGCCTTCTGATTGGTGCCGTTGGAAAAGGTGTAGGTACTACCCACGGCCTGACAGTTGTCCTCGATGACGAATAGGTCGTGTTCCTTGGCCAAGGCCATGATCGGCTCCATGTCCGCCGTTTGGCCGAAGAGGTGCACCGGTACGATCGCCCTTGTCTTCGGGGTGATCTTGCGCTTCACGTCGGCCGGGTCCATGTTGTACGTGCCGGGCAGTACGTCCGCGAAGACAGGTACAATACCGAGCAAAGCCACCACTTCCACGGTAGCCACGAAGGTGAAGGACGGGGTGATCACTTCGTCGTCTGGCTTCAGCCCCAAGGCCATCATTGCGATCTGGAGTGCATCGGTTCCATTTGCACAGGCGATCACTTCCTTGACTCCGAGATAGGCCGCCAGCTCCTTTTCGAACTCCTTCACTTCTGGGCCGCTGATGAAGCTCGCAGTATCGAGAACACGCTGCATGGCAACATCCACCTCGGACTTGATCTTCTGGTACTGGCCGACCAGGTCGACCATTTGAATGGCTTTCATGCGTTGCTAATACCCCGCAGAACGGGAGCGCGAAGATAACGATCGCCGTGGGCCGTGGACCGCAGAACTCCCCTGTTGGATGCCAGTCCGATCCGAATTGCCTTCTTCGCCCGCTACCTTCGCAACCCATGGCCCTTCCACGCTTGCTCGTCACCATCCTTTGTACGTGTGCTGCGTTGTTATCCGGTGCCCAATCCATTCGCGACACCTCGCTGGCCTTGGTCTCCGTTCAGGCGAACTACGCCCAGCAACTGCCGGGTGGCGATCTGGCTGATCGGTTCGGGACCAACAGCAACATCGGGCTCGGCGCCTTCAGGAAAACGCGCAGCAACTGGACCCTTGGTGGCGAGGGCAGTTTCTTGTTCGGGAACAAAGTGAGCGAGCCCGGGATCCTGCGCAACGTGATCAATAGCGCTGGACAGATCGTGGATGCCGAGGGGGTGCAAGCGGACGTCTTCTTGTTCGAGCGTGGATGGACCGCCTTCGGCACTGTCGGGCGGATCTTCCCGGTACTCGGGCCCAACCCCAATTCGGGGATCCATGTGAAGTTGGGCGGAGGGTATATGCGGCACAAAGTGCGCGTGCAGACCCAGAAGAACGTCGTGCCCCAATTGGAGGATGAATACCTCGAAGGGTATGATCGATTAACCGCAGGCCCTGCCGCACTGGCCTATATCGGATACCAATATTTCGGGAACCGAGGACGGGTCAACTTCCACTTCGGTCTGGAATTGATGGCAGGCTTCACAAGTGCCTTACGCCCGTTCAACTTCGACACCGAACAATACAACAAGGCCGAACGCCTTGACCTGCTCTCCGGGATCCGAGTGGGTTGGAGCCTCCCGATCTACCGGAAGTTGGACACCGGGTTCCACTACTACTGATGGCGCTCCTGATAGGGCTTGGCACCGCGCTTTACCACACGGGCATTCGACTCGTTGCGCCATTCGTACCCAAGGCCCGGCAATGGATCGAAGGTCGCAAGGGTCTGTGGCAACGACTCGAGGCCAAAGCGGACCAGCTTCAAGGTTGCGTCTGGATCCATTGCGCAAGTGTGGGTGAATTCGAACAAGCTCGACCTGTGCTGGATGCGATCCAGCGCGAACGCCCTGATCTGCCGACCTTGATCACCTTCTTCAGCCCAAGCGGGTACGAAGCACGCAGGCATTTCGCTGGGGTGACCCATGTGGAGTACCTGCCTCCCGATTCCGCAGCGAACGCCGTCCGGTTGATCGAGCTGGTCCGTCCCAAGCTGGTGATCTTCATCAAGTACGAGTTCTGGTTTCAGCACTTGATGGCGCTGTCCCGAGCGAAGATCCCGACCTTCCTGGTCAGTGGGATATTCCGGCCCTCGCAACCCTTCTTCCGTTGGTATGGTGCGGAGCACCGCGCGATGCTTCGCACCTTCCGAACACTCTTCGTTCAGAATCCCACTTCGCTGGAATTGCTTCGGGGTCTTGGGATAACGAATGTTGTGCTGAGCGGCGACACCCGCTTCGACCGGGTAGTGGAGATCACGACCCAACCGGATGACCTGCCGATCGCAGTGGCCTTCCGCAAAGCTTCTTCCTACCCCGTGCTGGTTGCCGGGAGTAGCTGGCCCGCCGATGAGCGGATCATCGCACAAGCTGTTGCATCCTCCTCGAAGAACATTCGCTGCGTAGTTGTCCCACACGAACTGAGTACGGAGCATTTCCGCGCGGTTATAGAATGCATGCCAGCCCCCGTGATCCGCTGGAACGACATCGCGACAGTCCTTGATCTTGACGCTCCTGGTAAGAGCGACCCGGACACCCCGGAAGAAGACCCCTTGAACGCGCCAACCCTCTTGGTCGACCGGATGGGGCTGTTGTCCCGATTATACAAGTACGCCGACATAACCTACGTCGGTGGGGGCTTCGGAAGCGGCATCCACAATACGTTGGAAGCCGCCGCTTGGGGCAAACCGGTGATCTTCGGACCGAACTACGATCGGTTCGCTGAGGCGCACGGATTGATCGAGGCTAGTGCTGGTTTCGCGGTGAAGAATGCGCGGGACCTGCACACTCTACTTCAACGTTTCGTGACAGACCCGGTGGCGCTGGAACAAGCCTCGATGGCCGCGAGGCGCTATGTGACCGAGCGAGCAGGCGCAACCGCCCAGGTCATGGCCGGCATTCGAAATGTTCTCTAGGTCACTTGGATTCCGTGGAGAACTCGATCAGTACAGGAAGGAAACGACCACTCAACAGCTTCTCTGTTCCGAGGGCGATGTATTCGTCGGCTCCCGTGCGTACCAGGTTCCATCCACTGATGAAGTCTTCATCCTTGTCGCTCCGCAGAATGGGTTTGATCTTGAAGCTTCCTTCAGCATCGAAGGTGACATAGGCGGAATATGGATCCTTCATGTGGTTCGGCTTGATCTTTTCGCCAGCCTTCCTGCGACCCGCCATTTCCTCGCTATCCAACAAGAACAGGAACAGTTCATCGTTGAATTCAGCAGGGAAAACGCGACCAAGGATCGGCGAACCGCTCACGAACCACCTGCGGAACGTGGAGGACCAAAGTTCGGCACCAGTGCTGCTCATATTCCTCGCTTGCACGGGCCCATGCACATAACGTGTCACCTGCGACTTTGCCTGAGCATCGTAGTAGGTGTACATGTAATACAATTCATTGACCAAATAGAAGCCACCGTCTTCCTTGGGCAAGAGATCAATGAGGTCCGTTCCCGCGGCCATCCTCTTCTTGTCCTTCTCCACGAACTTGGCACCCGGCTCCTCTTCGGGTTCACCTTCGGCATCCAATTGTGCATCCTCGTGGAAGGGAAGCAGAATGGGCTCGCTAAGTTCCAACGAACCCGCTTCGATCGTGGTGACGAAGTTCCCGAGGGTCTTCAATCGTTTGTCGCTTGTGCTCGAATAGATCCCCGCGAATGCGAAACGGTCATCGGCCAACCCTTGCAGTATCGCACTGGATGGGAAGATATCCTTGCCGAGTTCGACGTTCACCTCTTGAACGCCTTCTGCAGAAACCCGGATCAGCTTTACTTCAAAATTGACCTCGCCATCCACAACGTCCTTGTTGGTGAGGTTGTTCTTCACCACCATGTACGCACTTCCCGTATTGTCCATGGCCACGTCCAAAACGCTTGAAAGTTTCGCCTTTTCAGCGACGGGAATGACCTGCTGCCATAGAACCTCCATGCCGTGACCGATCATCGCCATGAGGTAATAGGCCTGCCCTTCTTCACCGCGGATCTCCGGGCTGCGAATGAGCATGTGACTGGAGTCCCGGGAGACATCAACGAAGAATGGAGTGCGCATCGCAGAACCGGCTGATACCACCGCAGGGCGCTTGATCTTCACCTCCATGGGCCACGCACAAAGTCGCTCATATGGGGCGGGAAGTCTGGTGAGGTTGCGCTCCAGTACTTGATAGTACATGACAGTCTGATCGCCCTTCGAACGAGCGATCATCAACGGTTTTCCGTCGAAGTAGACCATATCTTCGAGATAGAGCTTGCCTCCGTTCGAAAGCTTATCCACAGGCTCCTGCGAACGGATGTAGGTAAGCTTCTCCCGATCATACAGGTCCAACCGGGCGCTCAGCGTTCCAAATGCGCGAACATCAAACTCTCCGTTGCGGAACATCATGATCGCATTAGGACTACTGCGGACGATGCTGTACGGCCGAAGGCGAGCGTCGGCTTCCTTGTCGGTGCTGATCTTCACGCGAACACGGGTGCGATCCGACTGGGCGGTGAGCGTTGTCAGTGCGATCAGCGCGATGCACGAAAGGAACTGGCGGAGGGATGGCTGCATGGGGATACGAAAGAAGGTGTGCAAAATAGGTGGCAGGAACCGAATGGGGAGCCCCATTGACAAGACACGTGCCATGCCGTTACCCGGAAACCAGTTCAACCCAGCTTCGGATTGTTCTTGTGTCGATCGGCGTCGCGGCTGTTCTTCTTCAGCATGGATCTTTCCCAAGCACCTTGAAGGTCGGTGCCGGTCTGGTTCGCCAGGCATAGCAACACGAAGAGGACGTCCGCAAGCTCCTCCCCTAGATCCATGTGTTTGTCGCTCTCCTTCTCGCTTTGTTCTCCGAAGCGCCGTGCCATGATCCGGGCCACTTCACCCGTCTCCTCGGCCAGCATGGCCATGTTGGTGAGCGGATCAAAGTAGCGGATCCCAGTTGTGCGGATCCAGTCCTCGACCTCGGTACGAAGTTGGTCTATCGGTGCGTCTTTGCTCATTCGCGCAGTTTGCTGTCGATCACGATGGTGACCGGTCCATCGTTGATGAGGTGCACTTGCATGTCGGCACCGAATTCACCGGAGCGCACAGGTCGACCCAACAATTCGCCGAGACGCTGTTTGGCCCGCAGGTACAGGGGCGTGGCTTCTTCGGGCCGCGCGGCACGCAGGTAACTGGGGCGGTTGCCCTTCAAGGTACTCGCATGCAGAGTGAACTGCGATACCAAGAGCAATTCGCCGTGGACCTGCGCGATATCGAGGTTCATCACAGCGGCATGATCGGGGAATACACGCAAACGGATGATCTTGCCGCACAGCCATTCAAGGTCCTCCTCCGAATCGCCCACTTCGATACCCAACAGAACGAGGAAGCCATTTCCGATGTGTGCTCTTCGCGCCCCTTGTACATCCACAGCTGCCTCACTCACACGCTGCACCACGGCACGCATTTCAGTAGGTATTGCTTTTGAACCACGCCTTTGTCCGCTGGCGCTTCTCGGCGTCCGGTCCTTTACCTTGAATGACATCGCGGTAGGTACCGTACATGGGATTGGGAAGCAACACGAAGTACTTCGACAAGCTATCAGCCATGGTTGCTGCAACGCCTCTCCCATAGTCCGCCGAGCGATCCTTGAACCGTTCGTCGAAGTCGCGCAATTGATCACCTACAAGCAATACGATGCGGTGCGTTGCACCGACCATGGCACGGCGTTCGGTCTTATCGCTCGCACCATCCATCAAGAGCACGTGTGCTTCATCCGCGAACGGGAACCCCAGATCGGTCAAGTTCTTCAAGGTGCTCGCGCGTTCACGCACATCGCGGTTCGTGATGTAGAACACGGTGCAGCCTTTGGACTTCGCATGCTCCAGGAACTCCAACGCTCCTGGGCATGCTTTCGCCGAGGCCTTGTCGGTCCAAACTTTCCAATCGGCCTGATCGAAGGTGCGCTCGCGCTGGATCGCATTCACCTGGTAGGGGCTGTTGTCCAACACCGTCTCGTCGATGTCCACGATCACGGCAGTTGGTCGTGCGTCAGATCCGCTCATGTTGGCATCCAACTTCTGCTTCGCGAAAGCATATCCCTGGCGGTAGATCCAATCCGCTTCGGCGGAAGTGCTTTGCCACAGCACGGCATCCACGCCCATTTGCGATAGGGCGGCCTCATCGCTCCCGACCGGGGCAGGTGTCGTCACGACCGGTGCCGGTGGAGCTGGTGTTTCCACGACGGTGCGCTGTGGACTGCAGGCCACAAGGAAGGTGAGACCGATCAATAGTTGGGTACGGGTCATCATCAGGCTGTATTCAATCTACGCGGTATGGACCTTCTTCGTCCACCCCTTTCATCATGTCAAGATAGCTCGTGTAACGTGTAGCTGCGACTTCGCCTACTTCCACGGCCTTTCGCACCGCACAGCCCGGCTCCTCCTTGTGCAAGCAATTGTTGAATCGGCAACCGCCCTTCAGTTTGAACATCTCCGGGAACAGGTCGCCGATGTCCTCCACGTTCATGTCCACCAACCCGAAACCTTTGATCCCCGGGGTATCGATGATGAAAGTGGGTCGCTCCGTAGCCCCGAACTTCAGCTCATACATCTCCGCATTCGTGGTGGTGTGTTGCCCCTTCTCGCTGGACTCGCTGATCTCCAAGGTGAAGAGGTCCAGATCCGGGTCGATGGCATTGATCAAGGTGCTCTTGCCAACGCCGCTGTGACCGGCCACGAGTGTCACGTTCCCCGAGAGAAGATCCTTTACCGCTTGCATGCCCTTGCCTTTGAGCGCGGCAGTCATCAATACGTTGTAGCCAGCTTGTTGGTAAGTGTCCACCAGATCAAGCAATGCGTCCTGTTCTTCGTCGTCGAGGTCGTCGATCTTGTTCACGACCACCACGGCGGGCACTTGGTATGCCTCGGCCGTAGCGAGCATCCTATCGATGAAGCCAAAGGAGGTGCGCGGCCTTGCCACCGTGACCAGAACCAGCATCCGGTCCAGATTGGCGGCGATGACATGCTTGTGGTGCGAGAGGTTGACGCTTCTGCGTATGATGTAATTGGTGCGGTCGTGGAGCTCCACGATGGCGCCGACCTGATCCTCGCTCAACTGTGGTTCGTACGCCACACGATCACCCACGGCCAAAGGATTGGTGCTGTTCCAACCTTTTACACGCAGGGTGCCACGCGCCACGCAGTTGTGCAACGAGCCGTCGACACCCCGTACAAGGTAACGGCTACCAGTAGAACGCATCACAACACCATCCGGCATGCGACAAAGATGCGCCGCTTCTCGTTCCCGGCGGACCGAGGGAAGGTGCGCATGCTACTTTCGCACAGCGTTCACCGCACTCCCCAGGTCCCCTATCCATGTCGATCATCGTTCAGCAGATCACCAAGAACTACGGAGCCCAAAAGGCATTGGACCATGTTTCCTTCCAAGTAGGGGCGGGCGAGGTGGTCGGTTTTCTCGGGCCCAATGGGGCCGGCAAGAGCACGATGATGAAGATCCTCACCTGCTTCCTTCCGCCGACCAGCGGAACGGCCAGCGTGTGCGATTTTGACACGTATACGGATAGCTTGAAGGTGCGACGGAACGTGGGCTACCTGCCCGAACACACCCCCTTGTACCTGGATCTCTACGTCAAGGAATACCTCGATATGGTGGCCGGATTGCATGGCTTGAAGAAGCGGACCGAGCGTGTGCGGACCATGATCGATCAAGTGGGCCTTGGGCCGGAACAACACAAGCGGATCGGGGCACTGAGCAAGGGCTACCGGCAACGTGTAGGGCTGGCGCAGGCCATGATCCACGACCCACAGGTATTGATCCTGGATGAACCAACGAGCGGCCTGGATCCGAACCAACTGGTGGACGTGCGCGCCTTGATCAAACGGTTGGGCGAGAAAAAGACCGTTCTGCTCAGCACCCACATCATGCAAGAGGTGGAGGCCATCTGCGATCGTGTGATCATCATCGACAAAGGCAGGATCGTCGCCGATGACAAGGCCAGCACCCTGCGCGGCGGTACCCAGCAGCGCGTCGCACTGGAGGTGGAATTCGACCAAGAGGTCAAGGCCAACCTGCTGCTCAACATCGCCGGCGTGCTTCTAGCGGAGCGCAAGACCGGAAACCAATGGGTACTTGCTCACGACGCTGCCGTGGATATCCGCCCGGCGGTGTTCAAGTTCGCAGTCGACCACGATCGCCAAGTGCTTGGCATGCACAAGAGTGAACGCGCCTTGGAGGACGTGTTCAAGGAGTTGACCCGATCAGGGCTCTGAACATCCTTTCGGCACTGCGGCCGAACCGCCATCAGAATTTGTAGGCGACCCCAAGGCTCAGCACGGCAGAGCCGAAGCCCAGTTCCGCTTGCGCCGCCCAGTTGGAATTGAAGTAATAACGCCCTCCAAGGAAGCCGCTCAGGCCAACACCACTACTTGCATTTCCTGAGCTCACGACCAACGCTCCGTTCGGATAACTGGTATTGTCCTTCCAGGATACACTGTTATAGCTCAGCATCAATCCTCCGTAGGTATCCCACTGATCACTACCGTGCCATTCATTGTAGTGCCAGGCACCTCGAACTCCTAGAATGAGGTAGGTGTAGCGCCAATCGTATTCGTAGTTCAAGTAGCGAGCCTTGTAAGCTGCGCTCTTATAGCCTAGGTAACCACCAATGCCAAGAACTCCGGGCCCCAGGTCCATCATACCTTTCTCATAGCTAAGACCGAAGGCGGGCGATTGTGAAGTCGTGTTCGCATAATTCCCTCCGATACCAAGGCCCAACCCTACAACGTTGTCACCAACGGTAAAGGATTGCGCACTGGAATCTCCTGGGATCCCCGTAACGAGAAGGAGCAACGCGATGCTCAAGTACCTCAGTGGTGCCATGAAGTGATTCATGCCGCAAAGAAAATGGATGGACTTCATCCGCAGTACCACCTCTCATGAGTTGATATCAACCATCCCTTGATCTTGTCGATCCAAAGGGAACTGCTTCCTTTGCAGCCCTGATAATCGAACCCATGCCCTACCTCTTCACCTCCGAATCCGTTAGCGAAGGCCACCCCGACAAGGTCGCCGACCAGATCAGTGATGCACTGATCGACCATTTCCTGGCTTTCGATCCTGCCAGTAAAGTGGCTTGTGAAACACTCGTGACCACCGGTCAAGTGGTACTTGCCGGTGAAGTGAAGAGCAAGGCCTATTTGGATGTGCAACAGATCGCTCGGGAAGTTATCGAGCGCATCGGATACACCAAGAGCGAATACATGTTCGAGGCGCATAGCTGTGGTGTCCTGAGTGCCATCCACGAGCAAAGCCCGGACATCAACCAAGGCGTTGAGCGCAAGAAGCCCGAAGAGCAAGGTGCCGGTGACCAAGGCATGATGTTCGGCTACGCATGCCGCGATACGGACAATTACATGCCGCTTCCGTTGGAGATCAGCCACATGCTCCTGCGCGAGCTGGCTGTCATCCGCCGCGAGCCGAATTCGAAAATGCCCTATCTGCGCCCCGATGCGAAGAGCCAAGTGACCATCGAGTACAACGACGACAATACCCCGCGCCGGATCGATGCCATCGTGGTAAGCACCCAGCACGACGATTTCGTGAAGCCGAAGGACGCGAGCAAGGCAGCCAAGCAAGCAGCGGACGACGCCATGTTGGCGCGCATCAAGAAGGATGTGGTCGGCATTCTCATTCCTCGTGTACTGGCGAAACTGCCGAAACGCACACAGAACCTGTTCGGCCGTGGCATAAAATACCACATCAATCCGACCGGCACGTTCGTGATCGGCGGACCGCACGGGGATACCGGCCTCACCGGTCGTAAGATCATCGTGGACACCTATGGTGGAAAGGGTGCGCACGGTGGAGGTGCTTTCAGTGGAAAGGACCCGAGCAAGGTGGATCGCAGCGCAGCGTATGCGGCCCGCCACGTTGCCAAGCACTTGGTAGCTGCTGGTGTTTGTGATGAAGTGCTCGTGCAAGTGGCCTATGCCATCGGCGTGGCCGAGCCGGTGGGTTTCTACGTGAACACCTACGGTACCAGCAAAGTGAAGATGAACGACGGCAAGATCGCGGACACGATCGGCAGCCTGCCCGAATTCGATATGCGCCCGTACTTCATCGAGAAGCGCTTCGCCTTGCGCACCCCGATCTACAGCGAGACCGCGAGCTACGGCCACATGGGTCGCAAGTGCGTTACCGTGACCAAGAAATTCGCGAACGCAGGCCAGAAAGCGACCATCAGGGTGAAGCTCTTCCCTTGGGAGGAATTGAACGCCTTGGCTGCCGTGAAGAAGGCCTTCAAGCTCTGATCGGGAACTACCCGGTCGCTGTGATCAACCACAAACCCCGGTCGGAGAGGCGATTACGTCTTTTCAACCGGGGTTTGTCAGTTCAATGCGAAGCACTACATTTGCAGCCCATTTCTCGGATACCATCATGTACGCCATCGTCGATATCGCCGGCCAGCAGTTCAAAGTGACCAAGGCCCAGAAGCTGAAAGTTCACCGCCTCGAAGCCGAGGAGGGCAAACATGTGGAATTGGACAATGTCCTGCTTGTGAGCGACGGCAAGACCATCAACGTGGGCACACCAAAGGTGGATGGTTTCCGCATCGCCGCCAAGGTGCTTTCGCACAGCAAGGGCGATAAGGTCTTGGTCTTCAAGAAGAAACGCCGTAAGGGCTACCAGAAGCTGAACGGCCACCGTCAACAGATCACCGAACTCTGGATCGAAGCGATCCTGGGCAAGGGCGAGAAGTTCGACGCCAGCAAGAGCAGCGCACCTGCACCACGCGCAGAGCGCAACCCCGAGCCGAAAGCGAAGAAGACCGCAACGGAGGCTGCACCCAAGAAAGTTGCTGCCAAGAAAGCCGCCCCAGCGAAAAAGGCGGCTCCGAAGAAGGCTGCTGCCAAGAAGGCGGCTCCGAAAAAGGACGACAAGTAATACCGGATCATATCACGAGATGTCGGGTCAGGCCCGGCATGACAATACCCCAGAGCCATGGCACACAAGAAAGGTGAAGGCAGTACCCAGAACGGCCGCGAATCGCACAGCAAACGACTCGGCATCAAGTTGTTCGGCGGCCAAGAGGCCATCGCTGGCAACATCATCGTTCGTCAACGCGGCACCAAGCACCATCCGGGTCGTAACGTCGGTATCGGCTTGGACCATACCCTCTATGCAACGGCTGATGGCGTGGTCACCTTCCAGAAGAAGCGTGGCGACCGTAGCGTGGTAAGCGTGCTTCCTGCTAATGGAACCGCGACCGCAACGAAGACCGCTGTCAAGCCCGCTGCCGCCAAGGTGAGCGCCAAGGGTGATGACCTCAGCAAAGTGGAGGGCATCGGACCCAAGATCGCTGAACTGTTCAACGCTACTGGTATCCACACCTTCGCTGACCTCGCCAAGGCTTCCGTTGAGCATTTGCAGAGCATCCTCGCCGATGCCGGTTCCAACTACGCAAGCCACGACCCTGGTACCTGGCCCAAGCAAGCCGAACTCGCTGCTGCTGGCAAATGGGACGAGCTGAAGGCATGGCAGGATGAATTGAACGGTGGGAAGTAAGCCCATTCGTAACTCGAACCCAGAAGCCCCTTCGCTCTACGGCGAAGGGGCTTTTTCGTTGACTTTACTGCTCCTTCTGCACCTGTACCATTGGCTACCTTTGAAGCCACTTAACGATCGCCATGCTGGAGTTGACCTACCTGAGAGAACACCGTGAAGACGCCGAACAACGACTGGCCAAGCGTAACATCGATGCAGCAGGCCTGTTGGATACCGCTCGCCAGCTTGATGACCTGCGAAGGAATACCCAGACCGACCTGGATGCACGGCTCGCTGAACTGAATCTGTTGAGCCGCGCGATCGGTGATCTGATGAAGAGCGGCAAGAAGGACGAAGCGGAGGCAGCCCGGGCGAAGACCGCGGAATTGAAAGCCAGCGCTGCCAATTTGAAGGAACAGTTGGATGCTGCGGAGAAGGCCTTACATGATCACCTCTGCACCATCCCGAACGCACCCAGCAGCAAAGTACCTTCCGGTCGCACCCCGGAAGAGAATGTGACGGTGATGCAGCACGGCGCGATCCCCGAGCTCGGCCCAAGTGCCAAACCGCATTGGGAAATCGGCGAGGAATATGGCATTCTGCATATGGATCTCGGTGTGAAGGTGACCGGCGCAGGCTTTCCGGTTTACAGCGGGCAAGGCGCCAAATTGCAGCGTGCACTCATCGCCTTCTTCTTGGACAAGGCCTCGGAGGCGGGCTACCGCGAGTTCATTCCGCCCCACATGGTGAACGCCGAGAGCGCCTTCGCCACCGGCCAACTTCCCGATAAAGAAGGCCAGATGTACCACGCCACAGCGGATGGACTCTATTTGATCCCTACCGCCGAGGTGCCCATCACCAACCTCTATCGCGATAGCATCGTGGAAGCTGATCAATTGCCGATCAAAATGGTGGGCTACACCCCGTGTTTCCGCCGCGAAGCCGGCAGCTATGGGGCCCATGTTCGGGGCCTCAACCGCGTTCACCAGTTCGATAAGGTGGAGATCGTGCGGATCGAGAAGCCAGAGAACAGCTACGCCGTGCTGGAGGAAATGGTGGAGCATGTGAAAGGCTTGCTCAACGACCTGGAACTACCCTATCGTCAACTGCTGCTTTGCGGTGGCGACATGGGCTTCAGCAGCGCCATGACCTACGACATGGAGGTGTATGCCGCTGCACAGGGCCGTTGGTTGGAGGTGAGTTCCATCAGCAACTTCGAGACCTTTCAGAGCAATCGATTGAAGCTACGTATCAAGGGCGACGACAAGAAGAACCGCTTGGCGCATACGCTAAACGGCAGTGCGTTGGCCTTGGCCCGCATCGTCGCGGCACTACTGGAGAACAACCAGACCCAGGAAGGCATCCGCATCCCCAAGGCCCTGCAACCCTACACGGGGTTCACCATGATCGTGAAATGAACCGTGGCATACTGTTCGCAACCGTGACCACGTTGGTCGGAAGTGCATTGAGCGTTTCCTGCCGCCGCACTCCGGATCCGCAACAGTTGATGAAATTGGACAGTTTGATCACCTCCGTGGAAGCAGCCTCCCTCACGCTTGATGAGATATCGGTCCATTCCTTCGATGTCGCGGACTCGATCCTGGTTTCGACACGCCCCTTGTTCCTCGAACGATTCGCGGATACCCTGGATCGTCCGACCGCTACCATCCTTGGTGATCAATTCGTGCAACTGCGTGATGCGGCGGCCATGCGCGCTGAACAGCAGCGTGTGACGCTCGATCTGGAACGGACCATGCTTCGCTTGCAGGATCTGCGCACCGACCTGGTCGCTGGAGCCATGGGCAAGGAAGGTGGCCTAGCTGCGGTGATACAGGAACAGGATGAAGTGACGAATTTGATCTCCGAGGTGGAGCACACTCTGGAGAACCATCGCACCACCCAGCGTGTACTGGAGAAGCAACCCATGGTGGACAGCCTTCTGGCCATTTCGCACATCAACCAAGCACGCCGATGATCCGCGCCCTACTCCTCGTAATGCTTGTTGTTGCACTCGGTGTTCCGCAAGCGGCGACCGCGCAGCCCGGTGCTGACGAACAGCTCGCCGCACAGTATTTCCAGCAAGGCGATTTCGAGAAGGCAGCCATGTACTACGAGCGCCTTCATCGGAAACAACCCAACGATTTCTACTATGAGCAATTGCTGAAGAGCTACACCGCGATGAAGGAATTCGACGGCGCGGAAAAGCTCGTGAAGGACCAGATGCGGCGGGCGAACGGCGAACCGCGTTACATCATCGATCTCGGCGTGTTGTACAAGACCATGGACGAGCCGGAGAAGGCGAACAAGGAATACGACAAGGCCATCAAACAGATGCGGGCCGACCAAGGAAGTGTTCGGCAGGTGGCGAATGCCTTCGTACAAGCGAACGAAACCGACCGTGCCCTCGAGGCCTATGAACGCGGCGAGAAGATGCTTCCCAGCGGCAGCACCTTCGCGTATGAGATCGCCGGTCTATACGGCCAGAAAGGCGATACGCCCCGCATGGTAAGCGCCTACATGGATCTGCTCGCGGTGAATGAAGGCTATATCCAAGCGGTGCAGAATGCACTTTCGCGCTTCATCGATCTCGACGTTGCCGATGTACGATCCGAAACATTGCGCACCGAATTGCTGCGTCGTATCCAAAAGGATCCGCAGCGGAACATCTACCCTGAACTTCTTATCTGGATGTACATCCAACAGAAGGACATGACCTCCGCTTTCGTGCAAAGCAAGGCCATGGACAAACGCTTCGATGAAGGTGGCGCTCGGCTGATGGACCTCGCCCGCATCGCTCTTTCCAACAAGGACCACAGTACGGCCTACAAGTGCTACGAATATGTGCTCAGCCTTGGCCGCAACGATGCGAACTATGTGCAAGCACGCATCGGTTCCGTGCGCACGCGCTACGAGCAGCTAACTGGTCAACCAGAGCCAGCTCTCATTGACCTTCAGGATCTGGATCAACGCGCCACAGAGACCTTGATCGAACTGGGGCTCGCGCAACCCACCGTGGACCTATTGCGTGATCAGGCGTATTTGAACGCTTATTACCTCAATGATCACGACCGCGCAGAGACCTTGTTGCAAGAGGCCATCGCATTGCCATCGATCGATCCGAAAACACGTGCGCAGTTGAAACTGGACCTGGGTGATGTTTACCTGTTGGCTGGGAACATCTGGGAAGCATCGTTGCTCTATTCGCAGGTCGACCTCGAATTCAAGTACGATATGCTGGGCCATGAAGCTCGATTGCGCAACGCGAAAGTGTCCTTCTACGCTGGTGACTTCCTCTGGGCTCAAGGTCAGCTGGAGGTCCTGAAAGCCAGTACCAGCAAGTTGATCGCGAACGATGCCATGGAACTCTCCTTGCGTATCACCGACAACCTCGGCCTTGATAGTAACAGCGTGCCCTTGAGCTATTTCGCCCGTGCCGAATTGCTGCGATTCCAGCATCGCTACGATGAATCCTTGGCCGTACTTGATTCCTTGGATGAGGAATTCCCCGGTCACACGTTGGGTGATGACATCCTCTACGAGCGCTACCGCATCGCATACGCGCGTCATCGTTATGCGGAAGCCGCAGCGCAATTGGACAAGGTGTTGGAGTTGTATCCGCTTGACATCCTAGTGGACAACGCTCTGCTGGATCTCGGCCGACTCTACGAGGATATACTGAATGATCCGGAAAAGGCCAAAGGCTATTACGAACGGCTCTTGTTCGAACAGACCGGCAGCATCTTCGTTCCCGAAGCGCGCGACCGTTTCCGCAAGCTGCGGGGTGATGTATTGGAAGCGCCCCCCGAACCACCCGCTCCAATGGTGCAGCCATGATCATCTACAACGTGACCATCAACGTGGACTTCGACGTGCACGACCAATGGCTCCAGTGGATGAAGGAGTCCCACATCCCCGAGGTCATGTCGACAGGACTGTTCCTTGATCAACGCATGTGCCGCGTTCTGGCTGATGATGAAGGAGGGATCACCTACGCGATCCAATACACCTGCGCTGATATGGCCACCTACGAGCGCTATCGCGATGAACACGCACCGCGCCTTCAGGCCGAAACACAAAAGCACTACATTGGTAAGTTCGCGGCGTTCCGCACCTTGCTGGAGGTCGTCCATACCAGTTGAAGGGGCGAAACCGAAGTTCCGTATATCGCTCAATACATCGCTCCACCTTCCATGCAGGTCCGCGCCAAGAAGCACCTCGGTCAACATTTCCTTCGCGAGGACGGCACGGCTGAACGCATCGTTGGAAGCCTCACCGGCCATGGAGACTATCACCACGTGGTCGAAATAGGTCCTGGCACCGGCGCGCTCACCAAACATCTCATTCATCGGCCTGATACCACATTGGCCTGTTACGAGGTCGATACCGAATCGGTGGAATACCTGCATCGCAACTACCCCGATCTCGATGTCCGCGAAAGTGACTTCTTGCAGATGGATCCCGATTCGATCACCACAGGACCGATCGCGGTGATCGGCAATTTCCCGTACAACATCAGCACCGAGATCGTTTTCAAAGTATTGCAGCACCGCGACCGTTTTCCGGAACTCGTGGGCATGTTCCAGAAGGAAGTGGCCGACCGCTTCTGCAGTGGACAAGGGAACCGTACCTACGGTATCACAAGCGTGATCGCACAGGTGTGGTACGATATGGAAGTGCTCTTCATCGTGGAGCCGCAGCAATTCATCCCACCTCCGAAAGTGCGCAGCGCTGTGATCCGCATGCGTCGGAACAGCACCACCTCGATGCCCGTGGACGAGAAGCTGTTCGTCCGTGTGGTGAAGGCTGCCTTCAACCAACGGCGAAAGACCTTGCACAACGCCATGAAAGGTTTCCAAGGCCTCCCCAATGGTGTGCCGACCGAATATGCCGGGAAGCGGGCCGAGCAGCTCGCCGTGGCCGATTTCATTGCCCTGACGCAGGCTTGTACGCTGTAGCGTTGCCAACCTCGTCTTCGTAGCTTCGCGCGGCCCACGAAAGGCCTGTGCACTATGTCCTTCGTCATCACCAAGCCGCTGATCGACACCCTGCGGGGTGATGTGGAGCAGGGTCGCGATTCTGCGATCCAAGCGGTGCTGACAGACCTGCACCCTGCCGACATCGCGGCCGTGCTCGACCGACTGAATCTGGACGACGCGGTCTACGTCTATCGCCTGCTCGAAAGCGAAGAGTCGGCCGATGTGCTATTGGAACTTCATGAGGAGCTACGCGAAGAACTCCTGAACTCGTTGACCAGTCGCGAGATCGCCGAAGACGTGTTGGAGCACATCGACTCCGATGATGCGGCCGATGTGATGGGCGACCTCTCCGAGGACAAGCAACGCGAGGTGATCGCCTTGCTCGAGGATCCGGAGCAACGGGAGGACATCGAAGAACTGCTCACCTACCGGGAAGGCACCGCTGGTGCGCTCATGGCGAAGGAACTGGTGAGCGTGCGCATGGACTGGACGGTTGCCCGCGCCATCGTCGAAATGCGACGTCAGGCTCAAGAGGTCGATCACGTGTACACTGTGTACGTGGTGGACAAGGATGAAAGACTTGCGGGGATCCTTCCGTTGAAGGATCTGCTCTTCGGCGCAGAGAGCACACGCACCTTGATCAAGCACCTGATCGAAAGTGAAGTGTTCTCCGTGACCACCTCCACCGATGTGGAAGAAGTGGTACAGCGGATGAAGAAGTACGACGTGGTCGTACTTCCTGTTGTGGATGCAAATGGCCTGCTCGTTGGGCGCATCACTTTCGACGATGTGATGGACGTGATGACCGAAGAGGCCGAAGAGGATTACCAGTTGGCCAGCGGTATCAGCGAGGACGTGGATGCAACGGACAGTCCGCTCGTTCAGGTCCGTGCACGATTGCCGTGGTTGCTCATCGGTCTTGCTGGCGGGATCGTCTCCTCACGCATCATCGCGCTCTACGAAGGACAGCTCCGCATCGACCCTACCATGGCCTTCTTCATGCCATTGATCGCGGCCACCGCTGGGAATGTCGGAGTTCAATCCTCTGCTATCGTGGTGCAGGGCCTCGCGTCCGGCAGTATGGTGAATGTGCACCTGCTGATCCGCATGTGGAAGGAATTGCGCGTGGCCCTGCTCTCCGCCATGGTCTGCGCTCTGGTGATATTCGGGCTCAACATGGCACTCCAACAAACCCAAGCACTCACTTGGACCGTGAGCATTGCACTCTTCACCGTGATCCTCACTGCTGCCATGTTCGGCACGGTGATCCCGTTGTTACTCGATCGCATGAAGGTGGATCCCGCCTTGGCCACCGGTCCTTTCGTGACCACCTTGAACGACATCTTCGGCCTGCTCACGTACTTCACTGTGGGCCACTTCATGTACGACCTCTTCCCATGACCATGCGCATCGGAATCGCTGAGATCGTGCATCCGGAGTTGACGGCGAAACTGACACGCGCGGGTCATACATGCATCGCCTTGCACGCCTTGAACGCAAAGGACCGCACCGCACAACTGACCAACTTGGATGGGATCGTCGTGCGCAGCGGGATCGTGGACGAGGCTTTCTTGAAGCAATGTCCGGACCTGCGATTCGTGGGTCGTGTGGGTGCCGGTATCGAGAACATCGACACGGCGTATTGCCGAAAGAAGGGCATCCAAGTGCTCAATTCGCCGGAAGGCAACCGTGATGGAGTTGGCGAGAGCTGTGTGATGTTGTTGCTCGCCTTGATGAAATTGCTCGTGCCCGCCAATATGGCCGTGCGCGCTGGGCTATGGCCGCGTGAAGCGCTGCGCGGTACGGACCTACGGGGAAAGACCATTGGCATCATCGGCTTCGGGCAGATGGGAAGTGCTTTCGCTGAGAAGTTGCGTGGTTTCGGAGTTCGTGTACTCGGCCATGACAAGTACCTCAGCGGCTTCGCTCGAGCAGGTGTGGAGGAATGCGGACTGGATCAGTTGCTTCGGGAAAGCGACGTGATCAGCTTCCATCTTCCGTTGAACGAGGAGACCCGATACTATGCGAACGCTGCATTCTTCAAGCGACTGAAGAAACCGGTCCGCATCATCAACACCTCGCGCGGTGGGGTGTTGTGCACGCGCGATCTACTTGATGCCATTGACAACGGCACCGTGATCGCCGCCGCAATGGACGTGCTGGAATTCGAACGCCCTGCTCTGGATGGGCTGGATGCTTCGATGGATCCCACGACCTACGATCGTCTCATTCATCACGACCGCGTACTACTGACACCGCACATCGCAGGCGTAACGCACGAAGGCAAGTTCAAGATGGCCGACGTGCTCGCCGACAAGATCCTCCATCTCTTTCCGAATGGCACTTCCTGAACGCTGCGCCATCGTCTGCGCCATCACCCTCTCCGCTTGCATGCCCCAGAAGAACCTGCACCCCGATATCCATGGCCACCGCGGTTGCCGGGGGCTGCTTCCCGAAAACAGCATTCCTGCTTTCCTGAAAGCAACGGAGATCGGGTGCGATTATCTGGAGCTGGATGTGGTGGTGAGCCAAGATGGTCAATTGGTGATCTCGCATGAGCCGTGGATGGATCACCGCATCTGCCTCACGCCGGATGACGAGCCTATCAGCGAAGCGAACGAACGCTCCCACAACCTCTACCACCTATCAGCGTTCGACATCCGCAAGTATGACTGCGGGTCGCTGCAGCATCCGGACTTCCCGGAACAGAAACAACGTTCCACCTACAAGCCTTTGATGGCCGACATGGTGGAGCAGGTGGATGAGCACGCCATGATGAGCAGCGTTGCACTTCCCTCGTTCAACATCGAGATCAAGAGCGACCCGGAACTCTACGGAACCTTCCAACCACAACCGTTGGAGTTCGTTCACATCGTGATCAACACGCTCGACTCCATTGGAATCACCGATCGATGCATGCTGCAATCCTTCGATCCAGCGATCCTCGAAGTGATCCACGCGGAACGACCGGAGATACCGCTGGCCTATCTCGTGGAAGGACATGGCTCGTTGGAAGAGGATCTGGCCAAACTCACCTTCCAACCGAGCATCTACAGCCCGCAATTCACCATGGCCGATGAGCCGCTCTTGCAAGCGATCCGCGCCAAGGGCATGGAACTCGTGGTCTGGACAGTGAACGACCCGGACGACATCAAGCGAATGCTGGACCTCGGCGTGGACGGCATCATCAGTGACTACCCGAACCGCGTATTCGATATCCAGGACGGACTGGAATGATCGATCAAGAAAACAGTCGTTCCATCGCCGCTTCGAGTTGATCCAGATCGTTGTTCCAGCGTTGGGCGTTCTCGATCGAACCAGGTGCTGTCAGCGATGCGCAAAGCGGTGCGAAGCGTTCCGCATCCATAGCAACGAGCTGTGGTTTCAACGTGTGTATCACGCGCACGACCTTCTCCTGGTCATCGCGGGAACGTGCTTCACGCAGGGTGCTGAGCCGCTCAGGACCTCGCTTTCGAAAGATCGCCAGCAACGTCCCGTCCACAACGGCTGGCGCGACCTCAGCGGCTTCCGCGATCGGATGAGCAGCACTCGGATCGGGTGCGACCACGACCGGTGGTTGATCACGCAACCGGTTCTGCGGAGACCCTCGTAAGGCCTCAACTTCTGCGCGCAAAGCGGCCATCTCGACCTTAGTGCGTTTCGCTTGAAGTCCGTTCCGAAGAACGAGGAATGTCACGACCAACAGAGCAATGGCTGCAATGCCCAAAGCGATGACCATCCAACGCTCGGTCAACGTCTTCTGCCGAGCAGCTCCCTCTTCGACCTCAAGTTGTCGCAGCATGTCTTTCCGAATGGTCTCGTGGTGTTCCGTCTGGGCCACCTTCAGCAGACTATCCATGCGCGCAGCGGATCGTTCTGCTTGCAATGCCAACCGTTCGTTGCCCAAAGCGGTGATCAACATGGATTCTGCATAGGCCTTCCGGTGATCCCCGCTTCCCGAATATGCTTGCGCCAAATAGGTTCGAGCAGCGATCTCATCCTCCAGCAGCCGTGCCGCTTGGGCCAGATCCGAACTTTCCCTCAGGATAACGATCGCTTCCTTCGGCTTCACCATGGTCGAAAGGTGCAGCCGCACAGCGATCCGCATGCTCACATCACCGGCCGTGTCGACGCGTTGGAGCAAGGCCCGTTGCACCGCGACCACTTTCCTCAAGCTATCGGCAACCTGCTTCTTCGACTGACCCGATACCGGAACGGAGAAGGCGAAACACGCGATGAACGCGAGGAGAATAAGCCGGATGGCGCTCTTGATCGACATGGTACTATTTCAATGCACAACGAAACGTGCTGTGCTACGACTGCGTTGTTCCACCAACAACTCCTTTCCAGCGGTGAGCTTCCTGAGCGTTTCCTCATCGTAGTGCCGCACGGTGATCAATTCGCAACCGTCGTTGTAGCGCACTTCATACTCCGCACGCAGCACATCGATCAATTCCCGACTTCTGGGCGAATCATCGACGACCACACTGAAGGCCAGAGCGCTGTTCTGCATGAGGTCGATCCGAACATTCATCTCGGCGAACAACTTGAAGATCACGCTGAGGTTCTCCTCCACGATGAAGCTGAGATCCCGCGGCGTGATGCTGATCAGCAACTGTCTCGGCTTGATGATGAACGACGGTATCAAAGAGTCGTTCTCGCTGCGATCATCGATCGTACTTCCCGGAGCGGAAAGATCCATGAAGGACCGCACGAATAATGGGATCTGCTTCTTCTGCAAGGGTTGAAGCGTGCGCGGATGGATCACGCTGGCACCGAAGTAGCTCAGCTCGATGGCTTCCTTGTAACTGATGTGCGAGAGCAACTTCGTGTCCGGGAACCGATTGGGGTCCGCATTGAACATGCCGGGCACATCCTTCCAGATCGTTACGCTTTCCGCGTTCAGCAGGTAAGCGAATATGGCTGCGGAGAAGTCGGAGCCTTCACGGCCCAAGGTGGTGGTGGTACCTTCTGAGCTGAAACCGATGAACCCTTGGGTGACGATCCGTTTGGGACCCTCCTCCAGGTCGTCCATGAGCTCAGTGATGCGCAAAGCAGACGTCTCCCAATCCACGCGCGCGCTGCGATAGTGCTCATCGGTACGAACAACGGTGCGTGCATCGAGCCATGTATTCACGATCCCAGATGCCCGCAGGTGGGCGCTCACGATCAGCGTGCTCCATACTTCACCGAACGCGACAATGCTGTCATAGTCCTTGTCCACATTGCCGGACGGCGCACGATCCAACGTTGCGCGCAGCGTGTCGAAATTCAGGATCAACTCTGCGGCAACGGCCACATCCGAAGGTGCCACCTCCGCTAGTACCGCAAGGTGATCCCGTCGCAATTGTTCGAAGAGTTCCTTGGTGTCACGACCATCGCAATAGGCCCATACAATGGCCTCCAGCGCATTGGTCGTTTTGCCCATCGCACTTACAATGATCATGAGGTCGTCCAAAGCGAACTGCTTCACCACTTCGGCCAGGTTCTTCAAACCCGCCGCGTCCTTCACACTTGCACCACCGAACTTGAACACTTTCATGCCGCTGCGATCTTCTTCAGTTGTTCCAACTCCAATGAACCATTGATCCACTGAGGATCCATTGCAGCGCCGAACCGATCATAGAACCGAATGGCATCCGCGTTCCAATCCAACACTTGCCAGAGCATGCCGGCATAGTTCTTCTCCACGGCATACTTCGCGCATTCGCGGAAAAGCTTCTCGCCTATCCGTTGTCCGCGCGACCGCTCGGTGACCACGATGTCCTCCAAGTACAGTCTGCGACCCTTCCATGTGCTGTATCGCTCGTAGCAGATCGCCATTCCGACGACCTCCTTCTCGTTCTCGGCCACCCAGCCTACCCAGACCTTTTCGGATCCAAAGCCCGCATCCGTCATGTGATCCAGCGTCACCGTAACAGCTTCTGGCTCCTTCTCGAAGATCGCCAACTCCTTCACCAGATCCAGCATTCGCGGCACATCGGCGGGTTCGGCCTTGCGTATCCTCACATTCATGGTGCTCAAAGATCGCCTACATCGGATATTTGCAGCGCAGAAGCCGACAGAAGCCTCATTTTCTGATCTTCCGATAGGCTGACCATTCGATCCGCATCATGGCCAACATCAAGACACTCGCCGAGTTCATCACCGAACGTCAACACGAATTCACCTATGCAACAGGCGAGCTGACGCAATTGCTCACGAGCTTCCGGTTGGCGGGCAAAATGGTGAATCGCGAAGTGAACAAGGCTGGACTAGCGGAGGACATCCTCGGGGCACAAGGCACCGAGAACGTGCAGGGTGAGCAACAGCAGAAATTGGATGTGTATGCCAACGACCTGTTCATCCGCTTGCTGCGCAGCCAAGGTGAAGTGTGCGCTGTGGCCAGTGAAGAGAACGAGGAGATCGTCCACTTCGACAATGGCGGAAAGTACGTGGTGACCATGGACCCGCTCGATGGCAGCAGCAACATCGATGTGAACGTGAGCATCGGAACCATCTTCAGCATCTACCGGCGCATCAGTCAAGGCTCCAGTGCAACGATGGAGGACTTCATGCAACCCGGCAATGCACAGGTTGCTGCTGGTTATATCATCTATGGAAGCAGCACCATGCTCGTGTATACCACGGGGCACGGCGTGAACGGATTCACGTTGGACCCGAGCATCGGCACATTCTGCTTGAGCCACCCGAACATGACCACACCGGAAGTAGGCAGGATCTACTCGGTGAACGAGGGCAACTACTTCGAGTTCAGCGACGGCGTGCGCAACTACATCGACGACTGCAAGCGCCAACAGATGAGCGGTCGTTACATCGGCAGTCTGGTGGCCGACTTCCATCGGAACCTGCTGAAGGGCGGCATCTACCTCTACCCTGCTACCAAGAAAGCACCGAACGGAAAGCTGCGTCTGCTCTACGAGGCGAACACCTTGGCCATGATCGTTGAACAGGCGGGCGGCATGGCGACCGATGGCACCAACCGCATTCTTGATCTGAAACCTACGGAGCTTCACCAAAGGTGTCCGTTGTATATCGGCAGCAAAGGGATGGTGGAGAAGGCCATGAAGTCCTAGGGCACTTCCTCGCTCCCATGCTCACCACCTACCTCCTCCTGTTCCGCGGTGTAGGCGGTCCCGTGCAACTGCCCGTAACCCAACTACGCGAAGCGCTCACGAAGGCCGGATTCAAGAACGCCACCACCTACATCAACAGTGGCAATGCCTTGGTGCGTAGTGCGCTTACACGAGAAGAAACCCTTGTAAAGGTGGCCGGGATCTGCCGCAAGAAATTCAACTACGAGCGGCCCATTTTCGCCCCCACGGCAGCGGAGTGGGAAGCGGTGATCAAGAACGATCCCTTCCCCAACAAGGCCGAAGGGAAACATGTGCATGCAGTGCTCTTGGCCGAACCACCAATGGCCGATGCGATCAAGAAGATCCGGGCACTTGCTGTTGGCGATGAAGATCTGAAAATGGTGAAGGGCGTGTGCTATATCCACACTCCGAATGGTTTCGGTACCAGTAAGATGGCCGAGAAGTTCGACAAGTGGATCGGCGTGGTGAACACCGGACGCAACTGGAACACCGTGCTGAAGATGCACGAGCTGGCGCAAGGGATGGAAAGCTCGTAGGTCGTATGAAGTTGGGCGTGCCGGCGCCAAAAGCGCGCCGTCGCGCTCTCCATTGCAAGTCCTCGCCACCCTCATGTCTCGGGTGGCTGTGGGCTTTCCATTGCGATCACTCACGCAGATCCTACCCGTAACTTCGCACCACTCCCGAACCCGATGCCCGGAATTGCCGGTGTCGGGTTTCGGGCGTTTTGGCGTCCAATAACAAACGCCCATGATCTGAACTCAGATCACTCAAGCTGCCTGTTCGTGCTCTGAACAATCCGTGCGCAACTCTTGCACCACGAGGTCCTTCTTCAACAGCGCGCAATGATGCAGCGTATCACGATCGCCGCGATAATGTTTGCAGGTCCAGCACATGCGCTGCACCTGCACGTGACCACTTTGGACCAATGCTTCGAGCAATTGCATCGCGGCCAGCAGCAACATATCCTTGCGCGACCCAGGCAGCGTAGCCATGGCCTCGCTCAGCGGCGGCACACCCTGCGCGTGCTTCCGTCCCGCAGCACGCAACCGCAGTGTGTGGCTTCGACCGTCGGTTCCCCCGGCCTTACGATCCAAAAATCCTTGGTCCACAAGCCCCTTCACACTCTCGCTCACCGTGGGTTTGCCTACTTGCAGTTCCTCCGCAAGGAGGGCCACGCCCATCTGACGTTCGGGATGCTCAGCGAGCACTCCCAGGATACGCAATTGCAACGCGCTGATCCCCGCTTCGGTGGCCTGCTTCCAGCGCAACGCACGGGCCACTTCGCCGAGGCGCTCCAGCACCTTGGCCAGGTGTTCATCGGTGGCTCCAGACATGGTGAACTGTGATCTTGACAGGGAAAAGCGGGACCCGGATGGTCCGGGTCCCGCTCCACGAAAGTAGGTCGTTCAACCCTTCACATCGGCCATGCTCGCGCCGAAGTTGATGTGCAGCACATCGCTGCCGAGCACCAGCGCGGGCACGCTTTTCACTCCGGCCGTTTCCGCCTCGGCGATACGGCCACGCTGTTCACCGAGGTGGACGATCTCCACATTGTACCGGCCACGGTCCACGAGTTCGGTGATCCGGCTTTCGGCATTCACGCAAACGGGGCAACCGGCATGGTAGAAAACTGCTTTGTTCATGGTATTGGGTTTTGTTGGTTGATCGGTTTCTTGTTGGACGTCTAGGTCACTTCACGGTGTAGGGCAAGCTGAGGTCCTTGCTGGCCACGGAATACACTTTGTACACGCCGAGCATGGGCTTGGCATCATCGCCATGTCCGGTACCCGGCTCACCCGTGTTCACTTCCATGTAGCAGGCCACTCCGTCGAACTTGAAATCACGACGGTTGTTGATGCGGTAGTCCGGCACGATCACACGGATGGTATTGCCTTCTGTGATCACCTGGTAGCCGGGCGAGTCCATATACATGGGCATATTCGGAGCCGTGGGCGGGAGGATCACGGACTTGTCGCCTTCAGCGAACTGTTTCACGGCCAAGCCACCGCCGACCCGCTCATCCTTGTTCAGTACCACCCAATGCGGGTGCCAAACAATACCGTCGTTGGCGTAGTTCCCGTCGCCATTCTCGTCCCATAGCGGCGAGTCATCGAAGTCGGGATGCGAGGTCAGTGCCAGAGCGACAATGCCCTCAGTAGCGCCAAATCCGACATCCGTCGCCGCCAGTGAAGTAGGGAATACATAGCCCAATACGGGCGCACCGTTCAGTTGGCCGGCCTTCGCAGGAACGGTGCTACCGGCATTACCTTCTACTGTGATCTCCCAGATCGTTGCCGCAATGCGGGCATCGTGGCTCCCGCCCACCTTCGTGATCTTGAAATCGGTGTTATCGTAGTTGGCGCACTTGTCGCAGGCGGTAACGGCGTTGGTGGCCGCCAGGAAGGAAATGATCAAGAGTGGCTTCATTGGTCTGGAGGGATGATCAGTTGGTTGGTTGACTGTGGGTGCAAATATAGTTCGGCTTCCGAACTTTCAACTCCTCCACGATCAGAACCTTCTTCCTTCCATCCTACATCCTTGGAAGGCCACACATCCCATCTGTCCTTACTGACCTCAGCTACCTTTGCTCCACTCCCGAACCCGATGCCCGATTTCCCCGGCACCGGGTTTCGGGCATTTTGGCGTCCATGAATTTGACCTCCCTCCCCGACCTCCTCACCCTCCACCGCAACGACCCACGCGTCGCCCGCATCGCCGCAGGCCTGCAGCCCGATTCCGCGCGCGTGCAGATCGCGGGCACCGTCGGTTCGGCGCAGGCACTGATCGCCGCGTCGGTCATCGATCGCACCCCGGGCGTGCACGTCTTCGTCCTCACCGACAAAGAGGAAGCGGCGTACTTCATCAATGACCTGGAGGCCTTGCGCGGTGTTTCGCGCACCGTGGATCAACCTGGCAAACCGTCCGCGGACCGCAAGCACGACGACCTATTCTTCTACCCGGCACCATCGCGTTCGCCCTACGACATCGATGGCCACCACGATGGAGAGCGGGTGAGCCGCACCGAAGTACTGGAAGTGCTGATGAAGAAGCCGGAACACTTGGTGATCGTCACCTATCCGGACGCATTGGTCCAGCTCGTGGTGGGCAAGGAGACGATGCAGAAGAACACGCTGACGATCAAGCGCAACGAGGAGCTGCCGATCGACACGCTGGAGGAATGGCTGCTGGAGACCGGCTTCGCGCGGGTGGAGTTCGTTTATGAGCCGGGGCAGTTCAGCATCCGCGGCGGCATCGTGGACGTGTTCAGCTACGGCAGCGACAAGCCCTACCGTATCGAACTCTACGGCGATACCGTGGAGAGCGTACGCCGCTTCGATCCGCAGGACCAGCTCACCGTGGAACGTTTGGCCGAAGCCGTGATCGTGCCCGACCTACAGGATGAGGATGCCGCGCGCCAACAACTCTTCTTCGCGCAATTACCGGAGAACGCGACCATCTGGTTACGCGACCTGCAAGCGATCGGTGATGCGGCCAAGAAGCAATTGAAGCTGCTTAGCGAAACGTACGAACGGTTGCCGGACAAGGACAAACACGCTACGCCAAGTGAGTTGCTCGCGACGGACGGTGCGTTGATCAAGGGGACGTTGGGATTCAGGAAAGTGTTCTGGGCTGCTGGCCACTTGCCACTGGCTTCTGGCCCGACCACCGACGGGCCAGAAGCCAGCAGCCAACGGCAAGTGGCGCATTCCGTCGACTTCCAACAACGTCCCCAACCCACCTTCGCCAAGGAGTTCAAGGTCCTCAGCGGCGACCTGCACAACAAACAGAACGCGGGCTATACGAACCTGATCGCGTGCAACAGCGCGAAGCAGAGCGAACGGCTCTACTCCATCTTCAACGACATGGAGCACGAGGTGGCCTTCACGCCGCTGGTGCTCGACCTGCACGAGGGCTTCATCGACCCCGAGCTGAAGCTGGCGCTCTACACCGACCACCAGATCTTCGAGCGCTACCACCGCTTCCGGCTGAAGGAAGGTTTTAGAAAGAACTCGCAGGCGCTCACGCTGAAGGAGCTGACGCAACTGAAACCCGGCGACTTGGTGGTACACATCGACCACGGTGTGGGCGTGTTCAGCGGACTGGAGAAGATCGACGCGGGCGGAAGTATGCAGGAAGCGATCCGCCTGATCTACCGCGACAACGACATCCTGTACGTGGGCATCCACAGCCTGCATCGCGTGAGCAAATTCAGTGGCGAGGAAGCGGGCGCCGCGCCCAACGTGAGCAAGCTCGGCAGTCCTGCGTGGAAGAATTTGAAGGAGCGCACGAAGGCAAAAGTGAAGGCGCTCGCGTTCGATCTGATCAAGCTCTACGCGCAACGCAAGAGCAAGCCGGGCTTCGCGTTCCAGCCGGACAATTACCTGCAGCACGAACTGGAGGCGAGCTTCATCTACGAGGACACGCCCGACCAGTTGAAGGCCACGCAGGACGTGAAACGCGACATGGAAAAGGCCACGCCGATGGATCGACTGGTCTGCGGCGATGTGGGCTTCGGGAAGACGGAAGTCGCGATCCGCGCGGCGTTCAAAGCAGTGTGCGACGGCAAGCAGGCTGCAGTTTTGGTGCCCACCACCATCCTCGCGCTGCAACACTCCAAGAGCTTCAAGGCGCGGATGAAGGACCTGCCGGTGCGCGTCGATTACATCAACCGCTTCCGCAGCAGCGCCGAGCAAACGCAGATCCTGAAAGATCTGAAGGAAGGGAAGATCGACATCATCATCGGCACGCACCGCCTGGTGAGCAAGGACGTCGTTTACAAGGACCTCGGACTGCTGATCATCGACGAAGAGCAGAAGTTCGGCGTGAACGTGAAGGACAAGTTGAAGACGTTGCGCGCCACGGTGGACACGCTCACGCTCACCGCCACACCGATCCCACGCACATTGCAGTTCAGCTTGATGGGCGCACGAGATCTGAGCATCATCAGCACGCCGCCGCCGAACCGCTACCCGGTGAGCACCATGTTGCAGCCGTACGATGAGGTGACGATCCGCGGCGCGATCGAGTACGAACTCTCACGCGGCGGCCAGGTGTACTTCCTACACGACAAGGTGAAGAACATCGAGTTCATCGCCGGCATGATCCGCAAGCTCGTGCCCGGTGCGCGTGTGGGTGTTGGTCACGGCCAGCTCGAAGGCCACAAGCTGGAAGAGGTGATGCTCGACTTCATTGAAGGCAATACCGACGTGCTGGTGTGCACCACCATCGTGGAGAACGGCCTGGACATCCCGAATGCGAACACGATCATCGTGAACGAGGCCCAGAACTTCGGCCTCAGCGATCTGCACCAACTGCGTGGTCGTGTGGGCCGTAGCAACAAGAAGGCTTACTGTTATCTGCTTGCTCCGAGCCCGCATCTCCTCCCCGACCTATCGCGCAAGCGCCTGCAAGCGATCGAGCAGTTCAGCGATCTGGGCAGCGGCATCCACATCGCCATGAAGGACCTCGACATACGTGGTGCCGGCGACCTGCTCGGCGCGGAGCAGAGCGGCTTCATCAACGACATCGGCTTCGAGACCTACCACAAGATCCTCGAGGAAGCCGTGCGCGAACTGAAATCCGAACACTTCGCCGAACTCTTCGAGGACCGTCAGCTGGCACGCGGTGGCACACGCGACCAGAGCGACGACTGCATCATCGAGACCGACCTCACCATGCTGATCCCGAACAGCTACGTGAGCGAGACCGCCGAACGCCTCGCGATCTACCGCAAGCTCGACGACATCAAGGACGAGCCGGAGCTACAGAAGTTCTCGACGGAAGTCACGGATCGCTTCGGTCCGATCCCGCAACAGGTGACGGAGCTGATGGAGGCGATCCGCTTGCGTTGGCTCGGCCAGCAGATGGGATTGGAGAAGATGGTGCTGAAGAAGGGCACGCTCATCGGCACCTTCATCGCGGATCAGAAGCATCCGTTCTTCGCCGGGGATACCTTCAACGCGGTTTTGCGCGCTGTGCAGGCTCAGCCGAGAAGATTCAAAGTGTACGAGAAGGCGGGAACCTTGCGCATCAGCGTGCAGGATGTAAAGAACGTGCAGGTGGCGAAAGAGGCGTTGGAGGGGGTGGTGGGATTGCCGGTGCACTGATCGATAGCTTCGCACCATGTCTGATCCCATAGAGAATGAAAGGAGCCGTCACATCGACCTGCGCTTCCTCGCCGGTCCGCGCACGCGGTGGACGGAGCTCCGATCGGCACTGGGGATATTCAAGGAATTCATCCACGGCTTCCGCAAGCTGCATTTCGTCGGCCCCTGTGTCACCTTCTTCGGCAGTGCGCGCTTCACGGAAGACCATCCCTATTACAAGGCCGCGCACGAGCTCGCACAACGTGTAGGTCGTGTTGGCTTCACCATCATGACCGGCGGCGGACCCGGCATCATGGAGGCCGCTAACCGGGGCGCACGTGATGTGGGCGCACGCAGCGTTGGATGCAACATCGTGCTGCCCCATGAACAGTATGCCAATCCGTACCTCGATGTGAGCCTGACCTTCGAACGCTTCTTCGTTCGGAAAGTACTCTTGCTGAAATACAGCATCTGCTTCGTGGTGATGCCAGGTGGAGCGGGAACACTTGATGAGCTCTTCGAGACCGTTACTCTGATCCAGACCGGAAAGGTGAAGAACTTCCCGATCCTGCTCTATGGCAAGGAGTATTGGGCCCCCATGCTGCAGCAGATCGATCGCATGATCGCCGAAGGAACCATCGGCAAGGAAGAACTGAAGTTCGTGTTCGTTGCAGATTCCGTGGAAGAAGCCACCACACTACTGCAGGACCGCTTGGTGGCGATGTGGCAGGAAGCGAAGCGACGAAAGGACAGCCCGAAGTGGTGGTTCTTGGAGGACCGTGTTAACAGTAGGTTAAGCAAAGGCCGACCCAGCTAACAGAGCCTTAACGCGGGATCAAGGACCACGTAACAGGCCAACAGGACTTTTGCAGCGCGAAAGTGCCATACAGGCACTTCGCGTTCGCGATGTTCCGGAACCTATCCATCATCCTCTCCTTTTTATTGGCCTTCTCCGCTGTCGCACAGAAGGGTACCGTGGCAGGCACCATCACCGCCAACGAAGCGGGCAAGGTGCAACCCATGCCTTTCGTGAACGTAGTGCTCAAAGGAACCAATACCGGTGCTACGACCGACCTGGATGGTAAATTCAGTTTCACTGCAGACCCCGGCAACTACGTTCTACTCGTGAGTTTCGTAGGCTACGAAGGCGTTGAGAAACCCGTGACCGTTACCGCCGACGGGCGCACCTTGGCCGATGTGGAGCTGAAGAGCCAAGCCATCGAGATGAAGACCGTGGAAGTGGTGACCACACGCCGCACAGAAACGGAAGGCAGCGTCGTGATGGAGACGCGCCAAAGCGAGCAAGTGGTGAACGGCATGAGCCGCGAACAGATCAGCAAAGGTCAGGACCGCACCGCTGGTGATGTGGTGAAACGGATCCCCGGTGTTACCATGGTCGGTGACCGCTTCGTAATGATCCGTGGCTTGGCGGACCGATACAACACCGTGATGCTGAACGATGTGATCGCACCAAGCCTGGAACCGGACAAGCGTGCATTCAGCTTCGACATCCTGCCAAGCGGGGCACTTGATCGCGTGATGGTGTACAAGACCGGCGCACCTGAACTGCCCGGCGAGTTCGCTGGTGGTGTGATCAAACTGTATACAGTGAACGTGCCTTCGGAGAACCAAACACGCATCGACTACTCCACTTCCTTCCGCCCCGGCACCACCTTCAATACGTTCAATTCGAGCCAGGGAAGTCCCACGGACGCTCTGGGGTTCGATAACGGTTTCCGTCAATTGCCGACAAGTTTTCCAGGGAACCTCGCAACTGCACCCGCCTCGCGGTTGACCAGTGCTGGTCAGTCCTTGCAGAACAACTGGACAGCGCAGCAGAGCACCGCCGCTCCTGACCAACGCTTCAACGTCCTACTTGCGCGTCGGTTCGGGAAAGCCGGAGGTTCAATGACCGGCGGAAACATCACCAGCTTGAGCTACAGCAACACCAAGCTGAACTACACCGCGAAGAACTACAGCTACAACGTGTTCAACCCGGAAGCGGGTCGCAGTGACAGCATCTATTACTACACGGACAATGAGAACATCCATCAGGTCCGGATCAGTGCATTGAGCAACTTCAGCCTGCTGGTGGGAACAAAGACCAAGATCGAGTTCCGCAACCTCTTTACGCAGCAGGGCACCGAGCAGACGACCTTGCGCACAGGTCGCAATTTCGAGGAGCAGTTCGAAGTGAAGAACTACGCCTTCCGTTACCAGCAGCGCACCATCTACAGCGGTCAGTTGCACGGGGAACACGAACTGAAGCGCGACGTGAGCAAACTGAGCTGGACCGGTGGATACGGTCTGGCTTGGAGCAAGGAGCCCGACTTCCGTCGCCTTCGCACAGTGCGCGACATCAATACCACCGATGCGAGCACGCCGTTCCAAACGATCATTCCGCCGGGTGCCACCACCTTGGACGCGGGTCGTTTCTTCAGCGACATGAGCGAGAGCGTGATCACTGGAAAGTTGGACTATGAACACAAGCTCACCGGCGAGAACCACACGCTGAAACTTCGCGTAGGAGCTTACACCGAAATGAAGGACCGGACCTTCGAAGCACGCTGGATGAGCTTCAAGGCGGCAAGCACTTCGCAATTCGACCAGAGTCTGCTGTACGCACCCTTGGACCAGGTCTTCAGTGCCCAGAACATCAACAGCACCAACGGCTTCAAATTAGAGGAAGGCACCAACCCGAGCGACCGCTACACGGCCGCGAACACGCTCTACGCAGGCTATGCAGGCGCCACGTTGGAACTCGCCAAGACCACGGTGATCAGTGTGGGTGTGCGTGCGGAGCACAACACGCAAGAGCTCACGAGCAAGACCTTCGGTGGTCGGCGCGTGCTGGTGAACAACCCTGTCCTCAGCATCCTTCCCTCGGTGAATCTCTCCCGAACATTGACCGAACGTGCCCAGCTTCGTTTGGCCTATTCCTCCACGGTGAATCGTCCGGAATTCCGTGAGTTGGCGCCCTTCGCGTTCTACGATTTCAGCTTCAACAACGTGCTGCGCGGCAACGACAGCTTGCAAGTGGCCACCATCCAGAACGTGGATGCGCGCTACGAGTTCTACCCTTCTTCTGGCGAGATCATCAGCTTCGGTGTGTTCTACAAGCACTTCAACAACCCCATCGAAATGTTCTTCCTCCCAGGCGCTGGCAGCGGCGGAACACGCAACTTCACCTTCGGAAATGCGGTGAGCGCGCAAAGCGTGGGAGCCGAAGTGGAGGTTCGTCGTTCGCTCAACCAAGTGTTCACCAAGGGTTATCTCAGCAAGGTGGGTGTGATGTTCAACGCTGCGTATGTGGTCACCGAAGTGCAACTCGGCGACCGTGCTGCAGGTCAAGCGCAGAAACGTCCGCTCATGGGTCAGTCGCCGTACATCGTGAATGCCGGTCTGTACTACCAGGACACTGATCACAAGCTTCAATACAACCTGCTCTACAACGTGATCGGACCCCGCCTATTCGCCGTTGGCACTTACGGCACGCCGGACATCTACGAGATGCCACGCAACGTGGTGGACTTCACGGTCACCAAGGGCTTGGGCAAACGCTTCGAAGTGAAGCTGAGTGCACAGGACATCCTGAATCAGCGCACCCGTTTGGTGCAGGACTCTAACGACAACGGCCACATCGACAGCAAGGACGAGGACATCATGATCTTCCGTCGCGGTGCCTATTTCTCAGCGGGCATCGGCATCCGGCTTTGATCACTTCGAACCGACAGGAGCGCCTCGATGAACTCGGGGCGTTCCTCGTTCAGAACTTAACGCAATGTTCACCGGTCGTAACGATACGATAAGATCATCAAGATCCGCACGTAACATGGTTGATGTCACTTTGCGGCAACAAAACGAACGAACGAAAATGGACCTGATCAAGAAGCCTCTCCTCAGCCTACTGGTGCTCGGCGCCGTTGCTGTTGCTCTACCCTCCTGCAAGAAGAAAGAAGGATGCACCGACCCCACCGCAACGAACTACGATGCCGACGCGGATAAGGACTGCTGCTGCGAGTATGCCTCGATTGCTTCATTCACCGTTTCTGCTCTGGATGCCAACACCAATCAGGTGGAAGGCACGACCGCCGAGAATTTCACCTTCACGAGCGACAAGAAGTGGGTGCTGAAGGGTTTCGTATATGTTGACGCAGGCGCTACATTGACCGTTCAGCCCGGCACCATCGTAAAAGGCGACAAGCCGACCAAAGGCACGTTGATCGTACGCCGCGGTGGAAAGTTGATCGCCGACGGCACAGCGAGCCAGCCCATTGTATTCACCAGCAACCAGCCAGCCGGAAGCCGCGATTACGGCGATTGGGGTGGCATCATCCTGTGCGGACGTGCACCACACAACCAGCCGAGCGACCCGGTGATCGAAGGCGGTCCTGATGCGCAATACGGCGGATCCGATGCCAACGACAACAGCGGTATCCTCCGTTATGTGCGCATTGAATTCTGCGGCATTGCTTTCCAACCGAACCAAGAGATCAACGGCCTCACGATGGGCGGTGTCGGTCGTGGCACAACACTGGACAATATCCAGATCAGCTACTCCGGCGATGATAGCTACGAGTGGTTCGGAGGCACGGTGAATGCCAAGCACCTGATCGCTTTCCGCGGCTGGGACGATGATTTCGACCAGGACTTCGGCTGGCAGGGCAAGGCCCAGTTCGCTGTGAGCCTGCGTGACCCTAACGTGGCCGACCAGAGCAGCAGCAACGGTTTCGAGTGCGATAATGACGCTGCTGGTAACGCTGCTTCGCCATACTCACAAGGCACCTGGAGCAACGTGAGCATCTTCGGCCCAAAAGCCGACGGTGGTACCACCTTCAACGATCAGTACAAGCGCGCCTTGCACCTGCGCCGAAACACGCAGACGCGTGTGTTCAACAGCCTCTTCGCAGGGTACCCTACCGGCCTCTACATCGATGGCAACAGCACCCAAGCGAACGCAACGAACGGCGATCTGATGTTCCGTGGGAATGTCCTGTCCGGGATGTCCACGGCCGTGGGCGTACCTGCGGATCAGACCTGGGATGCAACAGCCGCTACCGACTGGTTCAACACGAGCGGCTGGAACAACACCATATACACCAACAACAGCGACCTGCAGGTAACGGACGGCTTCAACCTGACCAGCCCGAACTTCATGCCTATGGGTGGAAGCCCCTTGTTGAGCGGTGCTGACTTCAGTTGGAGCCCATTGATGGACAGCTTCTTCGAGAGCGTGACCTTCCGCGGAGCATTCGGTTCCACGGATTGGACCAGCGGCTGGGCCAACTGGGATCCGCAGAACACGGCTTACTAAGAACGACTTCGGACCTTCGGTCCATCGCGAAAGGCTCCTTCTGGGGCCTTTCGTGCGTTCAGCCCGGCAGCAATGGCCGCACAGCTGCAAGCAGAACGGCGTACCGCGCAGCCTTGCCGACGAACATCAGCAAGGCACTCGTCCAGAAGGGTGCACGAAAAAGACCCAGCGCGACCGCGATCGGGTCTCCGATGATCGGCAGCCAACACACCAAAGCCGCCCACGCGCCGCGCTTCTGGACCAGCGCACGCCAACGTTTGGCCTTTGCGGTATCGATCCGTAACCACCGCACCAGCCGATCCTCGGGCAGCCACCTGCCGATGCCATAGTTCGTGAGTCCTCCCAAGGTGTTTCCGACGGATGCAACGACGAAAACATCGACCAAGGAAAAGCCGCCGGCAGCCATGGCCACGGCAACAGCCTCCGAACTGAATGGCAGGATGGTCGCCGCCAGAAAAGACGCAAGGAAAAGACCCGCCAGCCCCCATTCTGCCCACCCTGCCCCCATTTCCATGCTCTTTCGCCGAAGCCTGTATGGCATGGGCGAGCGGGCAAGTTAGCGTGGCCTCGGCATGGACTTTGTCCTGACCTTCGCATCATGTTCCGCTACCTACCGATCGCCATGTGCGTTCTCCTCACGTCTGCCAGCATGGCCCAAGACAACAAGGACCTTGTCTGGCAAGGCCGATCCTCCACCCTCAGCGGCGGGCTGGAATTCGGCATTCCTCTGGGCGAATACGCATTCACGTGGGGTGAGACCACCACCGGTCTTTCGGCCAATATCGCGCTGCCGTTCAGGGTACTCCCTCTTGAATTCGGATACGACTTCGGTTGGGGACGCATGGGCAGCGACTACAGCGTTCAGCAGGCACCCGGCAACATCTTGGCCCCAAGGACGGGTCAGCAAGTGGAGGTGCGGAGCAACGTTTACAACCACCACGGCTTTCTGCGTTTGAACCCACTGCGCGGGGCGATACGACCTTACGGTGATGTGATGCTCGGCGGCCGACACTTCGTAACCCGATCCACCGTGACCACTGCGGGCGGGGTGACCGATGATGAACGGGATGCCTCCTTCGTGCCCAGCACCGGATGGGCGGTTGGGCTCATGGTGTCGCTCAGTCGCCAGTTCTATGTGGAAGGCCGCGTGGAACGTCTCTTCAGCGGAAAGGTGGATTATGTGGATCCACGCACCATCGCTATCGCCAACGACGGTACCGTGACGTACGAAAAACTCAATAGCCGGACCGACGCCCTGAACATCCAGGTCGGCGTTGGCCTGCGCTTCTAGTTTCCGTTGTCACCCTACCGGGTGTTGGTAACCTTTGCGTAACGCAAGGCAACAGCCTCGGAGATCCGCTGCTTTTGAGCGTAAACTTGCCCCATTGAAGCAGGAACAGATCGCCTGCACGCCACATTGGACGGGCAAAAACGCATCCATAGCGCGCTGATATCCGTTTTCCACAAGGACGGACTGGCGCCCATCATCCTGGAACTGGATCGACTTGGCGTACACCTGTATTCCACTGGCGGCACCCAGGAGTTCATCGAAAGCCTCGGGGTGAAGGTCACGCCGGTCGAGGACCTGACGACCTATCCCAGCATCTTAGGTGGACGCGTGAAGACCCTACATCCGAAGGTCTTCGGCGGCATCCTCGGACGTCGCGATCTGGAAAGCGATGTGGCCCAGTTGGAGGAATACGACATCCCGCCCATCGACCTGGTGATCGTGGACCTGTACCCTTTCGAAGCCACTGTCGCTAGTGGCAGCAGCGAGGAGGCCATCATCGAGAAGATCGACATCGGCGGGATCAGCCTGATCCGCGCGGCGGCCAAGAACCACAATGATGTGGTGATCGTCCCTGCTCAGCAACACTATGAGGCCTTGCTCCGGATCCTGAAGGAACAGAACGGCAGCACGTCCCTTGCGCAACGGAAGAGCCTTGCCGCGTCGGCCTTTGCGGTGAGTTCGCATTACGACGGTGCCATCCACAATTGGTTCACCCAAGGCCACGGTGACCTTCGGCTGTCAGCAGGCCCCACTCACGTTCTGCGCTACGGCGAGAACCCCCATCAAAAAGGGGCCTTCCATGGCGACCTGACCGGACTTTTTGAGCAACTGAACGGCAAGGAACTCAGCTACAACAACCTGCTGGACCTGGATGCAGCCGTGGAATTGATCGACGATCTGGATACGATCGAGGGCGTGCCTTTCGCGATCCTGAAGCACAACAATGCATGCGGCGCAGCCGTCCGACCAACGGTGAAGGAGGCATGGGACGCTGCGTTGGCCGGTGATCCGGTAAGCGCTTTCGGGGGCGTGCTGATCACAACGGCACGGTTAGACAAGGCCACGGCGGAGGCCATCGACACCATCTTCTTCGAGATCGTCGCGGCACCTGCCTATGACGATGACGCCTTGGAGGTGCTGAAGAAGAAGAAGAACCGCATGATCCTATTGCGCAAGCCTTCCGCCCGACCCACAGTAAAAATGCGCACGGCCCTCAACGGCTACCTCTCGGAAGATGCGGACACGGTGGTTGCGAACGCCGCGAGCCTGCGCACTGCGACAACCAAGGCTCCCAACGCTGACGAAACGACTGCCATGGTGTTCGCGAACATGCTGGTGAAACACACCAAAAGCAACGCCATCGTCCTTGCGAAAGACAACCAACTGCTGGCCAGCGGAACGGGGCAGACCAGCCGTGTGGATGCATTGGAACAAGCCATCGCCAAGGCGGCGAAATTCAACTTCGACCTGCATGGGGCCGTCATGGCCAGCGATGCGTTCTTCCCGTTCCCTGATTGCGTGGAGATCGCTCACAAGGCCGGCATCACCGCGGTGGTGCATCCCGGTGGAAGTATTCGTGATCAGGACAGTATCGATTTCTGCAACTCCCACGGTATGGCAATGGCCATCACCGGTACACGTCATTTCAAACACTGAGCCCGGACCATGAGCTGGTTCAACTTCTTCACCCAAGAGATCGCGATCGACCTCGGTACCGCGAACACCCTCATCATCCACAACGACAAGGTCGTGGTGGACGAACCGAGCATCGTGGCCATCGACCGCACCACCGGCAAGGTCATCGCTGTGGGCCGACAAGCCCAGCAGATGCATGGCAAGACCCACGAGAACATCAAGACCATCCGACCGCTTCGCGATGGGGTGATCGCCGACTTCAAAGCGGCCGAGGACATGATCAAGGGCATGATCAAGATGATCAAACCCGGTCGACAGCTCTTCACGCCCAACCTGCGCATGGTGATCTGCATTCCCAGCGGCATCACCGAAGTGGAGAAACGTGCCGTGAAGGACAGCAGTGAACACGCCGGAGCGAAGGAAGTGTACCTGATCCACGAACCCATGGCGGCTGCCATCGGAATCGGCATCGACGTGGAGGAGCCCATGGGCAACATGATCATCGATATCGGTGGTGGTACCAGCGAGATCGCGGTGATCGCGCTTGGCGGTATCGTGTGCGACAAGAACATCCGCGTGGCCGGCGATGAATTCACCAACGATATCGAGGAATACATGCGCCGCCAGCACAACATCCTCGTGGGTGAGCGCACAGCGGAAACGATCAAGATCGAGGTGGGCGCGGCCATGACCGAACTGGACAACCCACCGCCCGACTACGCGGTGCGCGGCCGTGACCTCATGACCGGGATCCCCAAAGAGATCACGGTGACCTATAGCGAGATCGCACAAGCCTTGGATAAGTCGATCAGTAAGATCGAAGAA
The DNA here is from genome assembly GCA_902826215.1 of uncultured Bacteroidota bacterium. Classification (GTDB taxonomy): domain Bacteria; phylum Bacteroidota; class Bacteroidia; order Flavobacteriales_F; family PHOS-HE28; genus PHOS-HE28. Next base: position 485,947 of record CADEDY010000001.1, on the reverse strand, counting down.
GCGATCCTTAGTGCGTTGGAAGCCACACCGCCCGAGCTGAGCGCCGACATCTACAAGACCGGCATCTACCTCGCTGGTGGAGGGGCCCTCCTGCGCGGACTGGACAAGCGTATCAGCATCAAGACGAAGTTGCCCGTTCACGTGAGTGAGGATCCACTGCGCGCCGTGGCACGTGGCACCGGCATCGCATTGAAGAACATCGACCGCTTCCAGTTCTTGATGCGCGAATAAGGGCGCGATATCTCGCGCTCGTATACGCTCACTCTTGCTTAGCAAGAACGAACGATGAGGGATCTATTCCGCTTTCTCCATCGGATCCGCAGCACGCTGATCTTCCTCGCGCTGTTGGTGATCTCACTCGTCCTGTTGTACAACGGCAACGCACATCACCGAGCCCAGGCGATCAGTTCGAGCAATTCCGTTGTGGGAACCATCTATACGTGGCGCAAGGAGATCACCGATTACACGGGCCTGAAGGAGGTGAACCGCAAGCTGGCCCAGGAGAACGCGATGTGGCGCAACCGCCATATCAGCACCTACTCCACGGTGGAAAGTCGCTTCGTTCGCATCCAGGATACCATTCGCCTGCAGCAATACACGGTGATTACTGCCAAGGTGGTGAACAGCACGTGGCACAAACCCAAGAATTACCTCACTTTGGACAAGGGAAGCAGAGCCGGCCTGCACGGGGACATGGGCGTGATCGGTACCGAAGGCATCGTCGGCGTTGTGAGCGATGTGAACGACGATTTCGCCTCCGTGATCAGCGTGCTCAGCCCGGATATCAAGACCAGTGTCCAACTCCGACGAACCGGTCATTTCGGTCTGCTCTATTGGGACACCAACGACCCGCGGACCGCATCGGTCATTGACATCGCGAAGCATGCACGCGTGGCCGTGGGCGATACCGTCGAGACGCGCGGCGGCGATGGCATATTCCCAGCGGGCATTCCAGTTGGACTAGTGGAGGAGGTCGTGGATGCGCCTGGGAGCAACTACCACGGGATCACGATCCGATTGACGGAGGACATGACCCGCAGCGGATTCGTTTACGTTGTGGAGGACCTCCGACGTGCCGAGCGTGACACCTTACAAAAAGCGAACGAGCGACCATGATCGGTACCGTCTTCGCCAACCTATCACGCTTCGTCCTGCTCATCCTGATCCAGGTGCTGGTGCTCGATCATTTGGATGTGGCCAACGGCTATATGGTGCCATACCTGTACGTGCTTTTCTTGTTGATGCTGCCCTTCGAACTTCCTGCTTGGGCCCAGCTCACCAGCGGAGCGATCACAGGTCTGGTCATGGATCTATTCAGCAATACGCCTGGTATGCACATGAGCGCCTGCGTTGTGATGATGTATGCGCGCCTGAACCTATTGCGATTGTTGGCACCGCGTGAAGGCTATGAATTCGGCACACGACCCACGGTCCCGCGGATGGGTCTCGCTTGGTTCGTCACTTACGCAAGCCTGCTGATCCTGATCCATCACCTATGGCTTTTCTTCATCGAGATCCACCGCTTCGATCATTTCTTCGGGACGTTCTTCCGTGCCATTTTCAGCGGGGTCTTCACACTCGCACTGTGCCTTCTCGCACAATTCCTCACCTCCCGCCCTGAGCAAGGCCGCAGATGAATACCGAGTCCCGGAAATACGTGCTCATTGCTGCGGTGCTCTTCATCAGCAGTGTGTTCCTCATGCGGCTTTTCTGGATCCAGGTGGTGGATGGAAAATGGAAAGCTGAGGCTGCGAACATGGCCGAGCGCAAGGTCACGGTCTATCCGTCCCGTGGGTTGATCTATGATCGCAAGGAACGGTTGCTCGTTGCGAACACACCCGTATACGACCTGATGGTGGTCCCCAAGGAAGTGGAGCCCTTCGACACCGTCGCACTCTGTCGGCTGATCGGTGTTCAAGAACTCGAGTTCCGCGAACGATTGGCCACCGCAACGAAGTACTCCAAGTACAAGCCCAGCGTGATCGAGAAGCAGATCCCCGCCGATCAGTTCGCGGCGATCAGCGTTCACTTGCACAAGTACTCAGGCTTCTTCGGACAATCGCGAACGCTGCGCACCTACCCGCCCCACGTGGCCGCTCATCTGCTCGGCTACCTCAGCGAAGTGGATGCGCGCAAAGTGGAGCAGGACCCCTACTACAAGTCCGGTGACGTGATCGGCGTGGGCGGCCTGGAATCCTACTACGAGAAGGACATGCGCGGTCGCCGCGGCGTCAGCTATGTACTGGTGGATGTCCACAACAACCAGAAGGGCTCATTCAAGGACGGCCAATACGATACGCTTGCGGTGGAAGGCAAGGATCTCTTCACCGGTCTTGACCTCGACATGCAGCGCTTGGGTGAGAAGCTGATGGTGAACAAGAAAGGCAGCATCGTCGCTCTGGACCCCAAGACCGGTGAGGTGCTCTGCTTGGTCTCGAGCCCGAGCTACGACCCTGAACTCTTGGTCGGCCGGGTGCGGAACACGAACTACGGTGTGCTGCAACGCGATCCGATCAAGCCGCTCTTCGACCGCGCTCTACAGGCACAATACCCACCGGGTTCGATCTTCAAGATCGTGCAATCGCTCATCGCCTTGGATGAAGGGGTGATCACCGTGAACACGGGTTTCCCATGCAATAAGAGCTTGGTCGGTTGCCATAATCATCCGAGTGCCGGCACCATCGAGCAGGCCATCCAGATGTCGTGCAACCCTTACTTCTACATGGTCTTCAAACGGCTGGTGGAGCAGGACAAGAACCCCAACCGCTTCAAGGATGCCGCGATCGGCCTGGAGGAATGGCACACCTATATGCTCACATTCGGTCTGGGTCAACGCCTCCCGATCGACCTGCCGTCGGCCAAGGGTGGCAACATCCCTGACGTAGCGTATTACGATCGGAAGTATGGCAAGGAGGGATGGGCCTTCAGCACCATCTACAGCGTGAGCATAGGGCAAGGCGAGGTTCTGGTAGCCCCGCTGCAAATGGCCAACCTCGCTGCGATATTCGCCAATAAGGGCTGGTACTATGATCCACACGTGGTGCGCGCCGTGGGACATCCTGATAGCTTGCAGCAGAAGTATCTCACCAAGCGCAAGACGGGTGTGGATTCAAAGTGGTACGATCCGATCCAAGAAGGTATGCGACGCGTGGTGAACGAGCCTGGAGGTACCGCGAAAAGTGCGCGCATGAAGGACATCACCATCTGTGGAAAAACCGGTACTGCGGAGAATCCACACGGACAGGATCACGCGGTGTTCGTTTGCTTCGCGCCGATGGAGAACCCGAAGATCGCGATGGCGGTGTATGTGGAGAACTCCGGTTTCGGGGGGACGTGGGCCGCACCGATCGCCAGCTTGTTGATCGAGCAATACCTCACCGACACCATTACACGACCTGAGGTGGTGAAGAAGATGGTGGAAGCCGACCTCATCGCCAAGGAAGCGACCTTCGTGAAGAAGGTGAAACCGAACAGGAAACGGCGATGAGCGGTCGCGAGAACGTTGCTGCCAATTTCGATCGGCCGATACTGATCATGTATCTGCTGCTCATGTTCATGGGCTGGGCCAACATCTATTCCGCGGCCTACGACCCGGAGCATGCTAGCATCTTCGACCAGAGCAAGGAGTACGGTAAGCAAGCGGTGTGGATGGCTGTGAGCCTCACGCTAGGCGCGGGGATCCTGTTGATCCGTGGAGAGTTGTTCCGCGAAATGGCATTCGGGGTCTACGGCTTTGTGATCCTGTTGCTCGTGGCCGTACTCCTATTCGGTAAAGAGGTGAATGGTGCAAAGGCTTGGTTCTCGATCGGTGGCTTCGGTATCCAACCCGCCGAGTTCGCCAAGTTCGCCACCGCACTTGCACTGTCCAGGTACCTCAGTGGTTTGAAAGCCTTGGTCGACACCCGCTCCCGCGTCATCAGCACAGCGATCATCCTGTTCCCCGTGGCACTGATCATGTTGCAGCCCGATACAGGAACCGCACTCGTCTCCGGTGCGTTCATTCTGGTGCTATACCGCGAAGGACTATCGGGCAACGTGCTCCTGCTCGGTATTCTGGCGGCCGTCCTCTCCGTGCTTTCCCTGATCCTCAAGGAATCCTCCTTCGACCTACCGTTCACGGACAAGGTGCTTACCGGTCAGTACTTCCTGCTCGCTTTGATCACCGTGTTCACCGTGCTGGGCTGGTGGGTGGTACGCAACGTCGTGGTGAAACGCGAACGTAAACGATTCTATGGTCTCATCGTAGTGGGCTTCATCAGTTCAGCGGCCTTCATCGGCAGCGTGGATTACGCCTTCGAGAAAGTGCTGGCAACGCACCAACGCGACCGGATCCTCGTGATGTTGGGTCAGAAGGAAGACCCACAAGGTCTTGGCTACAACGTAAAGCAGAGCCAAACGGCGATCGGCTCGGGTGGCTTCGCAGGCAAAGGCTATTTGGATGGAACGCTCACCAAGTTCAAATACGTGCCTATGCAAAGCACCGACTTCATCTTCTGCACAGTGGGCGAAGAATGGGGCTTCGTGGGCACCGCTTTCGTAGTGATCCTCTTGACCACATTGATCCTACGCATCATCCAGATCAGTGACCGACAGCGATCGCGATTCACACGGATCTATGCCTATTGCGTGGCGTGCATCTTCTTTCTGCACCTGATGATCAACGTCGGCATGACCATCGGCCTCGCCCCTGTGATCGGCATACCCCTGCCCTTCTTCAGCTATGGCGGCAGCAGCATGATCTCCTTCACGATACTGCTCGGCATACTGCTGAGGTTGGATGCCGAGCGGTTGAGCCAGTTGCGGTGATAGGGATCGGTAGTTGATGGTTGACTTACGACCAGGCTCTGACGATCATAGATCCATACGAGCTGGAAATGATCAGACAAGTACAGCGCATCGTTCGATCATGAACAAGGATCCTTTCGTTCATGTCCAGTGGAAATGGAAGGGTGGTTCATAACGAAGAACGCCGGGCAAGACCCGGCGTTCTTCGTTGAGCGAATAGTGCTCAGTAGTACTTGTAACGGTCGTCGGTGACGCCAACGGCCTCTTTCATGGCGTTGAACAAGCCACCATCCACGCGGGACTGTGCGCGTTGTACCAAGCTGGCTTTGTCCACGTTCAGGTCCTCCGGTTCAGGTGCCGCGATCTTGTTGGTCATGCTCACCACGAAGACGCCGGTCTCTCCGGTCAAAGGAACACTCGTCTGGCCGTTATCCAAGGCGAACACCTTGCCGACCACGCCGAATTCGTTGAAACCACCGGGGATGTTGAAGCTGTTGTAGGTCAACTCCGTCGCTGTCTGCTGCGAAACGCTCAGTTCCGTGGCCAACGCGTTCAGGTCGGTCTTGCCTTTCATTTTCTCTACCCAAGCTTCCGCCTTCTTCTCCTTCACCACTTCTTTCGTGAAGACATCGCGCACATCTTCCAACTTCGGTATACCTGCCTCGCGTATCCCCGTGAGGATGGCGACCACGTAGCTATCGCCGCTTTGGATCGGCTCGCTCAACTTTCCTATCTCGGCGCGGTTCACCCAGGTGATGGTGCTGTTCGCATCCTGCAAGCCGGGGACGAAACGCATGTCGCTGCGCAGCTCTTCAACCGGTGTTACCTGCAGGCCTTGCTCCTCAGCCGCCTTCTTGAAAGCGTCGAGGTCGGTATTCCGCAGGCTGAATTCATTCGCCTTCTTGTACACTTCCTTGAATGTCGCAGGCGAAGGCTTCATGTCGCGCGTGATGGATGCCACCCGACGCTCCTGACGGGAGCGCTGACCAAGCACCTCGACGATGTGGAAGCCATAGTCCGTCTTCGCGATGGTGATGGCACCCACTTTCTCATCGAAGCTGGCCGCAGTGAACTCAGGTACCATCTGCTTCTTGTCGAACCAGTCGTACACCCCACCTTTCTCCTTGGTGTTGCTTCCTGGATCCTCGCTGAACTTCACCACGAGGTCCTCGAACTTGCTCTTGTCGCGCTTCACAACGGAAAGAATGCTATCAGCAAGGGCCTTCTGCACATCTTCGCTCTTACCACCTTGGGTGCTGAGGAGGATGTGACGCACGCGCGCTTCAGGCACGTCAGCGAGTTCTTCCACCTTCACTAGTTTCCATTGTTCGCCTTCGCGGAAAGGCCCCACTACCGTACCCACCGATGCATTCACGATCAACGAATCGTTGAGCTTGTCGGCCGTTCCTTCGGTGTATGGTGCCTTGTTGTAAGCGCGCGATTCGCTGTTGCTCGCTACGAAGAGGCTATCATCCGTACTGTTCTCAAAGGCCACACGCAATTCGTTCAATTCGGCCATCGTGGCGGCACGATCAGCCTCCGAAGCTGCTACAGGGAACAGTGCGTATTCGAACTTCCGCGACTCCTGCTGCTTGTACTTCTTGTCGCTCTTGTGCTGGTCGTAATAGCGACGCAAGCTCTTGTCATCCACGGCATACAAGCTGTCGGGCTCGCTGTCATAGCGCTTCGCAACGAAGTTGAACGTGGCCTTGGTGTTCTTCGCCAAGTAATCGTCCTTCGCTTGGGCGCTGTTCACGAACACGCTCTTCTTTACCAAGGTGGTGTACTTGGCATACAACCGGTTCTCAGTTACACGACGCTTCTGGATCTCGTGATAGACCGGAGCGTTCAATTGCACGCTGCTGAAATACTGCTGCAGCTTCTCCGGACTTGGTTGGCCATCTTCCCCTTGGAAGTTGGGTTGGTTCTTGAATTCAGGCAGGATGTTCTGGCCGAAACGGATGTCGTCATACTCGCCCTTGGTCAGGGCGAAGCCGGCGTCCTCCACCTGCGTCAGCATCACCTTTTCCTTCAGCATCTCCTGCCACACGCTGTTGCGGACCTGCTCGGTCATTTGGGCATTCACCTGCTGACCGAAGTCGCGTCGATAGCTTTCGATCTCATCGTTCACACGACGCTCGAAATCGACCGCGCTTATCTCCTGATCACCAACGGTGCCGAGGACCTGATCCTGCCGACCGCCTCCGCGACCGCTGAACAGATCCGTGAGGATGAATGCCGCCATGGCTCCACCCACCAACACCAACAACAAACCGCTTCGCTCGCGGATCTTACCGATAATGGCCATTGCCTTCTAGGAATAGGGGTGCAAATATAGGCGGCTGGAGTGTACGGGGCTGATCTTGTCCATCTGCTTGATCATGAGGCGGTTGGAGCATATGGAATGACCGTGATCCGTAGGGCTCAGCCCCTCACGGCGAACACAGGATGCACATCGGTCACTCCAAGAACCCCTGCTCAGGGTCGGTGACCTCCATGCGGACCAGATCCATGCGACCGTGGACCACTTGGGCGATCGTGAACCGGAATGGTGGGAGTTCCACCACCTCTCCTTGATCGGGAATGGTCCCTGTGGTATGCATGATGTAACCGGCCAGAGTGTCGTACTCTTCGCTTTCCGGTATCGCCAGGCGATAGGCCTCGATCAAATGGGCCACGTCCACACGCGCGCTGAAGACGAATTCGTTCGCACTCAAGCGCTCCTCCACCTCCTCCAATGTGTCGTGCTCGTCCTCGATGTCGCCGACGATGGTCTCCACCACATCCTCCATCGTGAGCATGCCTGCGGTACCACCGAACTCGTCGACCACCACCGCCACGTGGGTGCGCTGCTTGATGAACATCTGCAGCACCTCGTCCGCCGGCATGGTTCCGGGAATGAAGTTCACCGTGCGCATGACAGCCCGAATGGTACGGGGACTCCGGAAAAGCTCGTAGCCGTGCACGTAGCCAATGATGTTGTCCAAATTCTCCTTGTAGATGAGCAATTTGCTCATGCCGCTATCGATGAAGCGCTGCCGAAGGACCTCTACGGGCTCGTCCACTTCCACCGCCTCGATCTCGGCCCGCGGGATCATCAATTCACGCACCTTGGTGCTGCTCAACTCCAAGGTGTTGCGGAAGTACTCGACCTCGGCATCCATGGTGGTGGAACTCGATTGATCGTTGCCAACGTCCTTCAGGAAATCGTCAAGGTCGATCCGCCCGAAGGCGACCTGCCCGGGTTTGTGCGCCACACCGAACAAACGCAGGATCAGTTCGCTGATGCTGGTCATCACCATCATGGGCAACCAGAGGACGATGAACAGGATCTGCAACGGAATAGCAAAGAAGCCCAACGAGGCATTGGGATCGATCCGGAACAGCACCTTCGGCAGGAACTCGGCAAAGACGAGGATCACCAGCGTGCTGATGGTGGTCTGCGCGATGAGCACGAAGGCATTGCCTAGGCCGAAGGTGAGCAACCACGGTTCCAGCAATTGCGCCATGACGATGCCGTAGAGCACAAGAGCGATGTTGTTGCCCACTAGCAGCGCCCCGATGACGCGAGCGGGCCGTTTCAGGAGACCTGAGACCAAGCGTGCCCAGATTGCGCCGCGCTTGCGCTCCAATTCGATGTACAGCTTGTTGCTGCTCACAAAAGCGATCTCCAAGCCCGAGCAGATGGCCGAAACAGCAACTGCGGTGACAAGTAGAATGAGGTCGGTTCCGTTGATCGGCAAAACAGTAGCGGTCAAAGCCGCTTGGGGACGAAGATAGCAGAGCGCTTCAGGCCTTGTCGTTCTCGCGGTCCACCATCGCCTCCAATCGACCGCGCATGAAGCGGCGGAAGAAGTACATGGCCAGTGCGATCAACGGGAACCAGAGCCAATCCCGACCAGCCTCGAAGCCTTGTTGCACGATGACCCATACCGCTGCGAGCGCCGTGCCGATGCACACCGCCAGCCAGAAATGCTCCATGAACCTATTGACCTTGCGCATCGGCAGCTAAGGTATCATCCTGCATGTACAGCTGCCCCGTTATGCGATGGATCACATAGGAGCTGAAGTCCTCGGCGGCATCGAGTCCCATGCCGTGGATCACGTCCGGACCGCGCTGGATGCGAACGGCTTTGTCGGTTCGAACACGGGCGCTGTCCTGGTACCACGTGAGCTGTTCGGTCTCCAACCGCTCACCCTTACTGTTCACGAACACTACTTGTTCGAAGACCTCCATTCGTTTCTCCTTCGGCAAGATGAGCCCTCGCCGCGCAGTGAGCACGCTCTCCCCTCCATCCTTCGCGCCATAGAACACCAGCTCAACGCCATCCGTGAGTTCGGTGCGCTTGGGGTCCGAAGGCCATTCGGAGATGGTGCCCGCTCGCAGCCGGTAGCGCACCACGCCGGAGTCGGTATAGAGGTACTCTGCCTCATGGGTGACCCTCTCCGGTGATGAACCCACCACTTCGATCGCGGCCACCTTGTCCAGATCGTTGGTGCACGAAACGAACATTCCCACCCCGATCAGGGTGGGAATGTTCCACATCGTTGTGCGAAGTATCCGCAAAACGGCTATTGTTTCCGAGTGCGCACCGTAGTGGTTTCGTTCAGGCCACCACAGGCGACCTGCACGCTCTTGCCATCGGTGAGCTGGTGGAAGAAGGCCTCGGCCTGCGTGGGAAACTGACCAGCGGTCTTGGCCATTTTGTCACTCGCTTTGTCGGCCACGCTTGGATCCAAGCTCTTGGCCCGTTGGTAGTAATCGTAGGCCAACCAGTAGGCACCCCACGAATCCGGTGCTTCACAACCTGCAGCTTGGGCTGCAATGGCGTTACCGATAAGGATCAGGGCCTCGCCGTTCTTCGATTCGGCCTGGAGCACTTGGTTCGCAAAGCTGCGCGATTGGCTGTGGTTACCGGCCGCACTCGCGACTTGACCAGCCTTCAACAGGTACTTGGTCCGGTCGGGGCAACTGGTGCAGAGGTCAACGGCTTCCTTCATGTACTTCAACGAACCGTTCAGGTCGCTGGATTTCGCAAGCAGCAGGCCCAAGCTGTAGGCACTCTCCGGGCTCGGGTTCGCGCGGTGCACGTCCTCGGCCAACGACCGATAGATCTTCTCGTCGCTGCAGTCCTTGCCGTTCATCACCTTCAACAGGCTGGTCTTCATCTCGATATCATCCGGCTTTGCCATGATCATGTCGCCCACAATGCGACCGATGTCACCACATTCAGCCACTTTGAAGAAGATGCTATTGACGGCATCACGTGCAGTATTCCAATAGCCACGATCCACTTCCTTCAAGTCCTTGGCCAGGTTGGCATCGATGTGACCCATGATCATCACGTAATCCGTGAGCATCTGGTCCTTAGTGGCCTCACTGTTCGCATACATGCAGTTCAAAGCACTGTAGTAGGAGCTCAAGGTCACGTCGGTGCTCTTGTCACCACCCAATTCAACGGCCTCCTTCAGGACGTCGAAAGCTGCCTTGCAGGGCGCGTTGAACGCGAGCATATCCTGCCCCTTGCGACCCAGAACATAGGCCTTCTCACCGAAGTTCGCGATCCGCAGATCGTGCGTTAGGTATAAGGAATCGATGAGGACGGTCTTTCGAGCAGGATCCTTCTCCTTATTGATGAGGTCCTTCAGCATGGCTCCACCGTCCACGTACATCTTCTTGCTCGATGCGGGGCAGGTAGCCATCACCTCTTTCCAAGGGCCGTATGCATCGGCATAGGAGCCGACCTTGAATGCTTCCTGATACAGAGAAAGGTTGCGCATGCAACTAGCGCTATCCTCCGGTGTTGCGCCGTACTTGCCTTGACCGTAAGATGTGGCCACGAGCAGCACGGCAGTTGTAAGACCTGTGATGCGCATCGACTTTTTCATTCTATCCTTCTTTTTTTGAACCACTGTTCTCTGATGTCCGGAGTGATCGTGAAACCTATGTACCATGAGGCGTATCGCTCCTTGATCAATCCGTTGTCGGTGGTACCCCTTTGACCCAATTCTGCTCCGAAATTGAAGCGGGATCGCGTGGTACTTCCCAACACCGGCATCGACAAGCCAAAAGACATGCCGATCTCTTGCAACTGATGATCATCCACCACGAGATAGTCGTTGTTGTATCGGAACCCGGTCCTGTATGTGGTCCTTTGCCAGAAGTTACCGCCGCGTTCCTCAGCAGGTCTGAAGCTGGCCCCCAAAGAGTAAGTCGTGCTCGTGGCCAATCGACTAGGCAGCGTGTAGTCCTCCACTTTCAAGGTCAACTTTCGCCAATCGCGCTGCTTGACCTCCGCAGATACCGTCCATTTCTGGTTGAAGACCGTGAAGCCTACACCCAACCCGACAGGCAATCCCACGGTGCCCCGCGCTCCTTCGGTATACAAAGCGGTATCCACGGGGAACTGCACACCTGTTGAAGTGACCCCGAATGAGTTGACAAGATCGGTACGGCGTGCGCCAAGGTTCGAGGGCAGCTCGATCGCTGCACCCGCCATGAAATACAAGGGTTTATCGCTCTTGGTCGTCCTGCGCAGCAGATCCCCTTGGTACATGAGTCCGATATTCCCGATCGGATCACGCAGAACCAATGAGGAGTACACATTGGAACCATAGTAACCCGTGCCTTGTGGATAGATCGCCTGACGCACCTCTTCGATCCGCCCGAAGACGTAGCCCAGATTGGCCCCTATCGAAAATCGGTGTCCGTTGTTCAACGAATCGCGTTTCTCGGAGAATGCATGACCAACTCCGAGAAAGGCACGATTCAGACCGCCGTCACCGGTATAGCGATAGGTGATCGAGCCGGTTCCGGTCGGATTCGGCTGTAGGTTGTCGATCCGGTAACCCACATTGCTCACCGGGTTGAGCCCCAGGGCCATACCCCAACGCCCCCTGCCGAAAGGAATACCCAAGGTCAAGCCCAATAGATCAGTGCGTCCGCCCAAGGCTTTGGCGCTCTCTGTATCGTACTTGCTCGTGCGGAAGACCAGTCCTTGTTCAAAGGTGGTGCGTTGAAGGAAAGCATATGAAGCCGGGTTGGCCGAGACCACACTGACCGGGTCCACCACAGCCATGCTGATACCGCCCATGGTCGCCTGGGAGATCTGCGAAGCGCCCGAAAGATCACCGAGTCCATAGGCCGAGTAGGGCGAACCGCTACCCTGCTGCCCTTGGGCCATCAAAAGCGCCGGCATCAGGAGAAAGAATACCCCCGTGAAGCGTGCGGTGATGATCGAGCAGTGCATGATAGCCTTCCAGTGTCAGTAAAGGGAGCGCAAAGATGCCACTTTCCAAAGCTCTCGCGAACCGAAGGGCATCGCCACCGGTGATGACAACGGCCATTCCAGTGTGTTCAGTACCCGCCCGCTGAATGTAGCCTTGCATTTCGCCACGTATTCCGTGGTGGATGCCGGAAGCCAAGCTCTCCGTGGTATTGGTCCCGATGAACGGCGGCGCGATGGGCACCTCGACAAGCGGAAGGCGCGCACTGTAGGCGTTCATCGCAGCAGCGCGCATGTGCAAACCCGGTGAAATGGCGCCTCCCAGATATATCCCTTCAGGCGCGCACAGATCATACGTGATGCAGGTTCCCGCATCGATGACCAGTACCGCACGACCCGGAAACCGCCGAACAGCGGCCACCGCATTGGCCAACCTGTCCGCGCCGAGGGTGTTCGGCGTCACATAGGCTGACTTCAGGGGCGAGGGCGAGGTGCCTTCGAGCACACAGGTAGGCGCTATTTCGCGCAAAGAACCCAACAAGCCAGCATCCGGTCGTGCGGTGGACCCCACGGCGATGGCTAGGGGTGCCCTCCCGAGCAGGATACGGTCCAGAGCGGCTGCATCATTGCCCGGTAAAAGGCCATGAGCCTGAACCATTCCTTGTTGAAAGATGGCCCATTTGGTGCGGGAATTCCCAATATCCAATACAAGGTCGAAGGGTGCTGCTATCATGGTTCGTGGACAATTCTATCTTTGCGCCCCTGTTCGCCGAATTCCAGCATCTGCGGTGAACAAAGTTCGGTGCCTTAGCTCAGCTGGTAGAGCAATGGATTGAAAATCCATGTGTCCCCAGTTCGATTCTGGGAGGCACCACAGAGAACCCCCTCGGATCTTCCCGGGGGGTTCTTCTTTTTCCAAGGTTTGTGCAGGAACCAACGGTTCAGACGTTCTCCTTCAGCCAAGCTTTCACTTCGGCCAGATGTGCTTGTTTCACGGGTTCGCGCAGCCGTTTGTTCGTGGCCGTGAAGTACTTATGCCGCTGGAGGAAACGCTCTTGCAATTCGTTCCATTCGCGCTCCGTACTGAGTACTCCGTAGTGCTTCATCTCGTTGAACAGGTCGGCGCCTATGCGGCGAAAATCACCCCGACCCAGGTAATCCAGGTCGGCATCGCAGAGGATCCGGGCCAGTTTGTTCCGCGGTGTTTGCGGAATACGTGTGGACATGATCATGTCGCAGATGCGCTCCACGTGCTCGGCGGTGAAACCGAATTCGGGCAATTTCTCACGTACCAAGCGGCATCCGACCTCCTCGTGATCACGGTTCTGGATGGTGAATCCGCAATCGTGGTAGAGCGCTGCGACCTTCAATAAGGTGAGCCCTTCCCCTTTCACACCCTCCTTCTCCGCAATGTCGACCACACTGGCGTACACATCCAACGTGTGTTCCAATGAATGATAGGTACGCTCCTTGGGTAACTCCGCCTCGAGTTTCGCCAGGATGTATATACGCGCTGCCTGCGGATCCATTGCCTATGGCGGACAAGATACACACCTCGTGCAAAGCCGCCCCTCTACATTTACACCATGTCCGGAACTCAGCGAAGGACCCGTTTGCTTTTCCTGGTGCTCACGGGGTACATCCTGTTGCAGTTCAGCTGGTGGGCCGTTCTCCTGTTCCGTAAGGAGACCGAGATCGCCCAAATGGCCCGGGAGATCCGCGTGTTGGGTGGCACAACGACGCATCCTCTGGACGCTTCACGCGCCCTGCGCATGATCGTGGGCGAGGGGTCCGTATTCTTGATCCTGCTGCTCGGCATGCTGTTCCTCACCTTCCGCGCCGTTCGACGTGACTTGGGGTTGGCAAGGACGCAACGCAATTTCCTCATGGCTGTCACCCACGAGCTGCGGACGCCTATCGCTGCCATCAAATTGCAGTTGCAGACCTTGGCTCGCGAAGGTGTGAGCGTGGAACAGAAAGAGACACTGCGCAGGCAGGCATTGCTCGAGGCTGATCGGTTGAACGTGCTTGCGGAGAAGGTGCTTTTGGCGACCAGTGCCGAAGAAGGCGTGCTCGAATTGGAACTGAAGGAGGTGGACGTGATGGAACTACTTCGCGTTGTGATCGAACGCGCCCGGGTGCAGATCGCACCGAACCATGAACTGGTGTTGAACGGACCTGGACAGTTCATCGTGCTTAGCGATGCCCAAGCTCTGCGCAGCATCGCGGACAACTTGATCGAGAACGCGGCCAAGTATTCCCCGGAAGGAACGCGCATCTTCATGGAAGTACTGAAGGGAAAGGAGGGTTGGCGCATGTCCGTGAAGGATGAAGGACCCGGTGTACCATCCGAGGAGCACGGGCGCATCTTCGAGAAGTTCTATCGCGGTGGAAGCGAGGAAACCCGCCGGACCAAAGGGACCGGACTTGGATTGTACATCGTGCAACGCCTCGCCCAGCGGCTTGGTGGCGCTGTGCTTGTGGAACAGGCCCGTCCGCATGGGGCTATCTTCGCAGCTTCATTCCCGGACCGTTGATGAGCGCACACAAAGCCGTACTGGTGATCATGGATGGATGGGGTCTTGGTGCTGGCGACAGCACCGATGCCATCTCCAAGGCCGACACCCCTTTCATCGACGAACTCCAGCGTACCGCACCCCACGCCACCTTGCTTACGGATGGCGATAATGTCGGCCTGCCACCCGGTCAAATGGGGAACAGTGAAGTGGGCCATCTGAACATCGGTGCTGGTCGCGTGGTGTATCAAGACCTCATGCGCGTGAACAAGGCCATCGAGGACGGTTCACTTGAAAAGAACCCGGTGCTGATGGAGGCCTTCCGGATCGCGAAGGAGTCGGGCAAGAAACTGCATTTGATGGGGCTGCTCTCTGACGGTGGCGTGCACGCCATGCGCACCCACGCTGAAGCCCTATGCCACATGGCCGATCGCGCAGGAGTGAAGCAGGTGTTCGTTCACGCCTTCGCCGATGGTCGCGATGCCGACCCCCGGAGCGGGCTGGGCTATGCCGAAGCATTTCTTCTTCGTTTGGAGGGAACCGGGGCCCGCATCGCCACGGTGACGGGCCGCTACTTCGCCATGGACCGCGACAATCGATGGGCACGCATCGCGAAGGCCTACGGCGTGCTTGTGAACGGTGATGGCCTTGCGGTGAAGGATCCGCTGGATGCATACCGATCGAGCTACGACGAAGGCAAGACCGATGAATTCATCGAGCCCCATGTCGTGGTTGATCACGCTGGCGCACCCATCGCTCGCATAGCACCCGGTGACGTGGTCATCTGTTTCAACTTCCGCACGGATCGGTGCCGGGAGATCACACAAGCGCTCACACAACGAGCATTCCCGGAACAGGACATGGCACCCCTGCCCTTGCACTATGTGACCATGACCGAGTACGATGCCACCTTCACCAACGTGGGCGTGCTGTTCCGGAAGGACGACCTGCCCATGACCTTGGGCGAGGTGGTTGCTCGTAGTGGCCGAACGCAGATCCGCATCGCGGAAACGGAAAAGTACCCGCACGTGACCTTCTTCTTCAGCGGTGGACGTGAGTCTCCGTTCGAGGGTGAGCAGCGCATCATGCTTCCTTCGGCGAAGGTGGCGACCTACGATCTGCAACCCGAAATGAGCGCACAAGGGATCGTCGATGCCATCTGCCCAGAACTCACCAAAGGCGCTGTTGATCTGGTGGTCCTCAACTTCGCCAACCCGGACATGGTGGGCCATACAGGCGTTTTCGAGGCTATTGTGAAGGCCGTTGAAACCACCGATCGCTGTGTGCGACAGGTCGTGGAGACCGGGCGAAAAGCCGGCTACTCCTTCGTGATCATCGCTGACCATGGCAATGCCGACAAAGCCCGCAATGCGGACGGCACACCCAATACGGCACACAGCACCAATCCAGTTCCGATCATCGTATTGGACGACAGGAAATTCACCCTGCGCAACGGCATCCTCGCGGATGTGGCACCAACGATCCTGCAACTCATGGACATGGAAAAGCCCGCCGAAATGACGGGCTCTTCCTTGCTGGGTTGATCCCGGCCTAACGCAGGATCGTCACGTGGCCGGTGAACGGCTTCGGTTCACGCGACACCAGCACTTCGTAGTAATAGGTTCCGTCCGGAACTCCAGTGGCGCTCCATGTGTTGCGATAGTTCTTCGCCTCATAGACCACCTGTCCCCAACGGTTGAAGATCTTCACCGTGTTCTCCGTACTGAGGATCCCGTCGATATCGAATCGATCGTTCTTTCCGTCTCCATTAGGGGTGAAAACGTTCGGAATGTTGATCTCGCAATCCACCGTGACCGTGGCCTGCGCTGTTGCCGTGCGTCCGCATGCATCCGTTGCCGTTACGGTGTATGTGCCGCTGTTCAAGATCGGCACGTAGGTCAACGACCCTTCGTCACCGGTGCTCCACATCAGGTCCAAACCACCGAAGCCTCCACTTGCAACAGCGCTCAGCGGGATGGTATCGGAGCTGCATTCCACGGTGAAGTCCTCCGTTCCAAGGTTGATCACAGGAGCATCAAGGATCGAGATGGTGACGGAGGCACTCACCGTACGACCGCAAGCATCGGTATAGCTGGCTGTGATCACGGCGGATTCCTGATCATCCGGAATTCCATCCTCGAGTGCATCGAACGGGAATATCACATTCAACAAACCCGCCCCGATCGTGCGCGTGACCGGCTGGTCATAATCCTCCGAATTGGTCGCCGTGCCTGCATAGGACATGTTCACGACGAGATCCCCTTGAACTCCGCTAGGCCGGATCAAGTTGATGGATGTGGAGGTACACGCCTCGGTGACCGAGGAAGGGCCGATGATCGATAGGTTGATCGGAGCTGGTGCCAACAGGTCCACGTTGAACTGGGCTTGTGTTTCGGTCCCACAATCATCGGAAACGGTAAGCGTGTAGCTCGTTGCAGCAGTCGGGGAAGCCGCGAAGGTCTGACCTTGCGATCCGCCAGGCCATGCATAGCTGTACGGTGCGTACCCGCCCGTAACGGTGGATTGCAGTGTTGCGCTTCCTCCGCACGGAATGGAGCTGTTCCCGCCCAAGGCGAACAAAGCAGGACCTTGTGTTATGGTGAAGTTGAATGCGAGCTGAGAGAAGCCTCCGTTGCAGATGGACACATCGCCCAGTGTAAGGATCAGGCTCTCCAAGGCATCCGTATCCTGAGGAACGACCACTGGAACGCTTACAGAAGCAACACCAGCGGGGAAGATCACTTGATCCAAGATCCCGGTTATATCCACTCCGACCGTTGCCGTACCTGAGGTGGTCACGTAGGCTGTATCCGCGTATGCCGTGCCGCCGGATCGCGTGAAGACAAGGCTGAGTTCGTAGCAACTCTCCTGAGCTTGGTTCCCTTGCACCGTGGGTGCTGGAGCAAAGGCAACGGAGAATGGATTCGGGGCTGGGATCACCGTTACTGGAACTTCGGTAGTAACAGAGAGGCCGCAATTGTCCAGGATCGTGACCGGATACACCGTATCGGAAAGTGGCGCAACCGTGATCACCGGCACTTGTTCGCTCAATCCCCAATCGTAAACATAAGCCCCATAGCCTCCGGACATGGGAACGGTGATATCCACGGAAGCTCCACAATCGACCGAATAGGGCTCTGGGTACGGCACCAACGGCGAGGCTTCGCCGATGTTGAACACGAACACGTTCTCGATGGAATCGCCAGTACAATCGGAAATGCTGATCACCGTGATGATGATCGTCTCATCGACATCCGCATCGATGGGCGAGCCGAAAGTGAAAGGAACCGACGTTACTCCCGCAGGGAAGATCACTTCATCAGGCAATGGCGGAATGATATCCACGCCATTGGTGAATGTGCCCGAGTAGACCACTTGAAAGGTATCCGCTTCTGCGGCATCTCCTAAGCGGATGTAGGAGAGCGACATGGGGAAACAGCTTTCGAGCACGGTGTTGCCAACAATACCCGGTCCCGGGGTCAACTGAGGAACGAAAGGCGAACTGGTGAAGCTACCTGCTTCCAAGAATACACCGGAATCATACGCCTGATCGATGGCGTCACCGATCGCAAGCTTGATGTGATAGCTCTGCCCGCACTGCACGAAGCGCTTGGCTTCAAGGACGACCGTGAAGCCGTCGTACACGATCGAGGTCCCATCTGTATTGTCAACGTAGTACTGCACATTCGTTGGAGGACAAATGTTATTCGGATCTCCATTGTTGTTCAAGCCATTGTTGACGTTATCGATGGTCACCGGGGTGTTGTTGCTTCCCGGCAGCAAGGCAATGTTCTCGGCACCCAATTCATACGGTCCGCTGATGCCCGGCCCGCTCAAGAAGAAGCCGAACGCATCGTTGTAATTGCACACGAATTCGGGATATTCCTCCGAACCGAACACATACCGGAACTTGACCGAGTCGCCGTTGGGGATGAAATCGAATTCCAATACAGCGGCGTTGTTGATCGTGAGCCCGGAGATCGTTTCAAGATCCGGATCGGACAGGTTCGGAACAAGAAAGTCCGATTGGAAGCCGGACTGCTGCGCCGCTGTACCCTCAGCGAAACCAGAGCTCAAAATGATCCCTGCTGGAATGTTCAAATTGGTCCCCGTGGACAGAAAAGAACCCGTGCCTTGTTGCGGTGTGGTCGGCTCCAGAACGCCATTGAACTCCACGTTGCTGACGGTGATCCCCGAACCCAAGAGCACGTCCTGCACCAACTGTGTTGGCGTAAGGGCTGTGTTCACCACCAATTGCCCCGAAACATCGGACAACATCAGGGCCATCAAGGCCGTACCCAGTAATAAGCGCTTCTTCATGCGTTGTTGTTAATCCTGCGTGCCCTTCAAAAGTGTAACATGTCCGTAGCCTTCCGTGGCTGGGAAGTAATGGCCGGTTGCGCGGTATTTATACACGTAGACGCCAGTGGTAGCAGCATCACTACCATTCACATCACCCCGCCAAGGCTTGTCCCAAGCAGTCGTCGAATACACCAACTCGCCCCAGCGGTTGAAGATCATCATCTCGAACGTGTCGATATAATGCCCAACAGGGCCGAAGGTCTCGTTGATGCCATCGCCATCCGGGGTGAAGGCATTGGGGAAGTAGATATGCGCCGGAGGCATGAGCAAAACGGAATCGGTCGCCGTACATCCGTTGTCCGTGGTGATGCGCAGTTGCACCCAATGTTCTTCCAGATCCAAATAGCTGTGCACCACTTCTTCTCCACGGTAACGGGTGCTATCTCCCATATCCCAGAGATAGGTCCTTGGTGTTGGGATCGTTGCTGCTTGCAAATACCAGTCGTCCTGCCCGCGATTGGTGACCGTGATGTCGATCTCAACGGATTCAACGGCAACCGTGACCTCGTCCGAGAGCACCTCGCCACATTGGTCGATCACATTTACAACGTACGTGGTCTCCTCGAACGGGAACACCTTCAGGATCGGGTCGGTCCAATCCTGATCCAACCAATCGATGAAATAGTAACCGGAGCCTCCTTGCACCTCGACTTGCACAACGCTGCTATCGCCGAAGCAAATGGTGTGATCCTGGTTCGTGTTCACCAAGAACTGCGCGTAGTGAGGGATCAAGGAGCTGATCTCCTCGTCCGCCACGGTGCCGCACTGATCCTCTACGTGGATCGTGTATGTCGCATCCGCTGGTACCGCCACCTCAACGGTATATGTATCGTTGAACCCTGCGCCGGAAGCGTCACGCCATTCCACCGTATACACGCCATTCCCCCCGGTGATATCCAAAATGTTCAGATCCGTAGTATCGCCTCTGCAGATCACCGTGACATCTCCGCTCGTGGTGATCTCTATCGGATCCAAGGGTGCCATCGAAACGAGCACACTGTCCTGAGCACTTGCTCCGCAGCCTTCCGTGACGGTGACCGTATACCAAGTGGGTGATCCAGAAGGCACCGTGATCGAGGCGGTGTTGCCGAGTGGTGTTCCGTTGGTCGTCCAAGCATAACCATAGCTGCCGTTCCCACCGCTCACCGAGGTCACGGTGATCACGTCATCCTCCAAGCATGGTATCTGCAAGTCCGGCGTCGCTTCTACCAGTAACGGCGGGTAGACCGGAAGGGTGATGGTGAAGGTGCCTTCAAGAGGTTCGACCGAACAACTGTCGCTGATGATCAGCTCGTAGGTGGTGGTCACCGCCGGGCTTACGGTGATCGTGGGTGTTGTCTCCCCCGTGCTCCACAAATAGCTGTAATAGCCAACTCCACCGCTGATCTGCGGATCAAGAACGATCACGTCGCCGCAGACTGCATCCGCATCGCCAGCTACACCCTCCAGAGGCGGGGGGCTATCGATGACGAAGTTGAAGACGGTCTCCAGATTCGTTCCAGCACAAGCCACCAACTGATTGATCGTGATCACCAGATCCTCTGGGCCATCCGCATCCAAAGGCACATTCAGCACGAACTGCACGGTGCTATCCTCGGCTGCGAAAGAAAGCTGGCTTGGAAGGGTCGGAGTGTAGTCCACACCAGGAGTCGAGGAGCCGCTCACGACAATGTCCACCGTTTCGGCCAATGAAAGATCGCCTTGGCGGGTGAAAGTGAGCACCACGGGCACACAGCCTTCATTCATTGTGTTCCCGATAACACCAGGACCCGTTGTGAGTTCCGGTATCACCTGCCCCGAACTGGTGAAGCTACCCGCCTCCAAGAAAACAGCTGAGTCATAGGCTGTATCGCTGTCGAAATCATTCCCGGCATCGCCAACAGCCAATTTGATGTGGTAGGTGGAACCGCACTGCACCAAGGCAAAGGCCGTGAGAACGGTGGTATAACCGCCGAAGCAGATCGTGGTGCCATCCTCGTTGTTCACGTAGTACTCCGGATTCACGGCAGGGCAGAACGGGTCGTTCGGGTCGTTCCCCTGTCCGCTGTTCACGTTACTGATGGTGACCGGAGTGACCAGGTCAGGAAGCACGGCGATGTTCATTGCCCCGTTGCTGTAAGGCCCAGCAATACCGGGTCCACTGATGAAGAACCCGAAGGCATCGTTGTAGCTGCACACGAACGAAGGATACTCCTCGGAAGCGAAGACGTACCGGAACTTCAGCGAATCACCCGTCGGCACGAAATCGAATTCAAGTATCGAAAAATTGGTGATCGGGCCACCCACTATGGCCTCCAGGTCCGGGTCATTCCCGTTGTTCTCCAGATCGTCGGTCGAGAAATTCGACTCCGGACCAACCGCCGAGGCCACGAAACCGGTGCTGAGGATCACACCAGCATCCAAACCCATGTCCCCCCCCGCCGTGAATGCTCCACTTCCCTCCTGCGGTGTTGCCGGAACCGCGACCCCGTTGTAGGTGATGTTCGAGACGGATACACCGCCTCCCAACAAGACATTCTGCAATAATTCTGACGGGGTAAGGGTGTCATCCACCACCAATTGCGCTTGGCCGAGGACCGACGCCATGGTGGCCATGACCAGTAAGCTTGCCTTTTTGAACATCTCCGGACTGAAAGGGTGGTGAAAATACACTTTCGACATGATCCATTGACCTTGCCCTTTGCCAATTGGTTGCCCAATCAACCCGAACTCCTGCCGATCCAGCCCGATTATCTTTGGCGACTTCAACCGAAAAACAACGATCGTGCAAGCCCTTGACTCCTACATCGACTCCAACAGGGACCGCTTCCTGAGCGAACTGTTGGACCTCCTGCGCATCCCCAGTGTGAGCGCTGATCCTGTCTACAAAGCCGATGTGGTACGGTGTGCCGAAGAAGTGAAGAAACGGATGCTCGAGGCTGGATTGGAGAAGGTGGAGGTCTGCCCCACCGCCGGCCACCCGATCGTTTACGGCGAAAAGATCCTTGATCCTTCGAAGCCTACCGTGCTGGTCTATGGTCATTACGACGTGCAACCGGCAGACCCTGTAGAGCTTTGGCATAGCGGCCCCTTCGACCCTGTGATCAAGGGGGGCATGATCTACGCCCGCGGCAGCGCCGACGACAAAGGGCAATTCTACATGCACATCAAAGCCGTGGAGGTGATGATGAAGAGCGGTGGTCTACCGTGCAATGTGAAGGTGATGATCGAAGGCGAGGAGGAAGTGGGCAGCAAGAACCTTGGCGTATTCGTGAAGGCCAACAAGGAACGCCTGAAGGCCGATGTGGTCCTGATCAGCGACACGGCCATGATCGCCAACGATGTACCCAGCATCAACACCGGTCTTCGCGGACTCAGCTATGTGGAGGTGGAGGTCACCGGCCCGAACCGCGACCTGCACAGTGGGGTTTATGGCGGTGCCGTGAGCAACCCGATCAATGCCCTGTGCGAAATGATCGCCAGCCTACACGACGCCGACCGACGGGTGACCATTCCCGGTTTCTACGACACAGTGAATGAATTGAGCAATGCCGAGCGCAAGGCTTTGGCCGAAGCTCCCTTCGACGAGGAGGCATACATGAAAGACTTGGATATCAACGCCGTACGCGGCGAAAAGGGATACAGCACCGAAGAGCGCAGCAGCATTCGCCCGACGTTGGACGTGAACGGGATCTGGGGTGGCTACATCGGTGAAGGCGCAAAAACGGTGCTACCGAGCAAGGCTTTCGCGAAACTGAGCATGCGCTTGGTGCCGAACCAAAAAAGTGAGGCGATCACCAAATTGTTCCAGGACCATTTCGTGAGGATCGCTCCGCCGGGGGTGAAAGTGGTGGTGAAGCCGCACCACGGTGGAGAAGCGGCCGTGACCCCGATCGATTCGGCGGCCTACCAAGCCGCGAGCAAGGCCATGGAAGAAACGTTCGGTAAAAAGCCGATCCCTACACGCGGTGGTGGAAGTATCCCCATCGTGGCCCTCTTCGAAGAGGAACTCGGCCTGAAAACGGTGCTCTTCGGCTTCGGCTTGGATAGCGACAACATCCACAGCCCGAACGAGAAGTACGGCGTCTTCAACTATTTCCAAGGGATCCGTACCATTCCGCGGTTCTTCCACCACTTCGCAGCTCAGGAAAGTGAACGCTGAAAGAAGGGTGGCAGGGGCAGGTGACAGGTGGCAGAGACGCTTGCACCTGCGACCTGCCCTTGCCACCTGCCTCCTGCTCCTGACCTCTTGCTTAACCTACAAACAGGTGGAATTGGTGGATGTGACCAATGTGAGCGTCGAAAAGATGGACGCCAAGGGCATCGCCTTGCGCGTGAATGCGTTGATCGAGAATCCGAATGGTTACCGGATCCATGTCCTTGATCCGGACGTGGACCTCTACCTGAACGATAAATTCATCGGGAAGGGCGTCCTGGATTCCGCCTTGGTCCTGGACAAGCGTTCGACCCAACTCCATTCCGTGCCGCTGCACACTGAACTGGAAGGTGGTTCGTTAATGATGCTTCTCCTTTCCGGAGTCTTGAACGGTAACGAGTTCAAACTTGGTGCAAAGGGAACGGTGGTGGGTAAGGCCGGGTTCATCCGGAAGCGCTTTCCGTTCGAGATGGAAGAGCGCATCACCCGTTGATCAACGCTCTAATCCGACCAACCATCGGACTTGGCCCAGGTAACCACCACCGGATAGCCGAAGAGTCCGGTTGCCGTGCCCAGCAGGTGTTGTCCTTGACCAATGGAAGGGGCATGGCCATCCGGATCGGCCTCTTCAACGAAGAGGGGCAAATGATCGGTCTGGGTCCAATAGGTACGCAGTCCTCGAATATCGCCGGAGAAGTTCACCACGCCCGCCTTCTCCGGACCGTGAACGAGCAGGTTGAGCCAAAGCGCTGCGCTGAAGAGCAACGGACCCACGGCGAGCAAGTTGAACAGGAACCATTCCAAGCGTTCCATTCCCAACGTGAGACCGGCGCGCTTGTACGGTAGCAAATTGCCCACGAAAGCGAACAAGGCGAACCAACGGCCAAGTTCCATATAGCTCGTAAGCGTTCGCGTACCTGCCCACCAGAAGGTGATGACCACTACGAAGATCCCGGCTACCATGAGCGTGCCGGGCCAAGTTTGTTCAAGTGGCCCTTCCACGCCGCGTTGTTGATGCATGCGCCCCGGCTGCGGCCGATAGCGTTGCGGGATGCTATTCCTTTGAGGGGGCATGTTCACGATCTCACCACGGATGGCCGGTACGCTGGCCGCGCTGGTCACCTTCGTGGGCTGTGCACCCAAGGTGGACCCGCGTAGTCAACAACCGAAGCCAGATACCGTGCCCGAACATACCAATCGCCTCGCACAGGAGAGCAGTCCTTACCTGTTGCAACACGCCCACAACCCGGTGGACTGGTATCCGTGGGGTGAAGAAGCCTTCGCCAAAGCGAGGTCCGAGAACAAGTTGATGCTCGTGAGCATCGGCTACAGCAGTTGCCATTGGTGCCATGTGATGGAGCGCGAGAGCTTCGAGAACGAGGCCGTCGCGAAGGTGATGAACGAGTTGTATGTGTGCATCAAGGTGGACCGAGAAGAACGCCCGGATGTGGATCAGGTGTACATGAGCGCAGTGCAATTGATGACCGGTCGTGGCGGTTGGCCACTGAACTGCTTCGCGCTGCCCGACGGAAGACCGGTGCATGGCGGCACCTACTTCCCGCAACAACAATGGGTGCAGTTGCTCACCGAGCTGAACAAGACCTGGACGACCGATCCCGATCGCGTGACGGAATATGCCGAACGGCTGCACCAAGGGGTGCAAGCCCAGAGCCTCGTGCAGACCGGCAAGGTCGGCGAAGCCATTGACCAGAAGGAGCTCGAGGAGATGGTGGCCGTTTGGCGGAACCAGTTGGACAATGTGAACGGTGGACCGGACAAGGTGCCGAAGTTCCCCATGCCGAACAACTACGAATTCCTCTTGCGCTATGCCTGGCTTACCGATGATGATGCTTTGAAGCGCCATGTGGAACTGACGCTTGACAAGATGGCGCTCGGCGGCATCCACGACCAAGTGGGTGGTGGGTTCGCGCGCTACAGCACAGATGCGCTTTGGAAAGCCCCACATTTCGAGAAGATGCTGTACGACAATGCCCAGCTCGTCTCGTTGTACAGCCAGGCTTATCAAGCTTTCGGGAAACCCTTGTACAAGACCACGGTGGAGCGCACGTTGGCCTTCATCGAACGTGAAATGACCTCGCCGGAAGGGGCCTTCTACAGCGCCCTCGATGCCGATACCGAAGGCGAAGAAGGACGTTTCTACGTGTGGGAGAAGGATGAATTGCAGGGTTTGCTGGGAACGGAATATGATCTGGCAGCGGCCTACTACAATGTGAATGCAAAAGGGCTTTGGGAGCACGACCGGTACATCCTTCTGCGCCAACAGGACGATCCGGCTTTCGCTGCTGACTTCGGCATCTCTCTGGAAGACCTGCACATGCGCATAGCATCGATCAACAGCAAACTGCTTGCTGCACGCGAACATCGCGAGCGTCCCGGCCTCGACGACAAGTCGCTCACCTCGTGGAATGCGTTGATGATCCAAGGGTATTGCGATGCTTTCGAGGTGCTAGGTGATCCAGCGATGCGCGCGAACGCCATCCGCTCCATGGACCTTCTCTTGAAGAAATGCCACCGATCCAATGGAGGTCTATGGCACCTTTACAAGGACGGAAAGGCGAGCATCAACGGCTATCTGGAGGACTATTGTTTCACCATCGAGGCCTTGGTCGCTCTGTACGGGATCACTTTCGATGAACGCTGGTTGAACGAGGCGCGCGCCATCGCCGATCATGCGGTCCGCCATTTCCTCGACAAGGAGACCGGCGTGTTCCACTTCACCAGTGATCAGGATCCCGCCCTGATCGCACGGCCTTCGGAGCTGCATGACAACGTGATACCGGCATCGAACAGCAGCATGGCCAAAGGGCTCTTCCTATTGGGCCAACTCTTCGACGACGCCGAATACCTCGCCATCAGCAACCGCCTTTTGAACACCGTTCCGAACAACATGGCTGCGTATCCCACAGGACATTCCAACTGGGCCCAGCTCGCCCTGCAGCATGCCTATCCGTTCTACGAGATCGCCATCACTGGTCCGGAAGCTGTTCCGCTTCGCTTGGATTTCGCTTCACACTACTTGCCGAATCGGATCTTCTTGGGAAGCACTACCGCCAGCGAACTTCCGTTGTTGAAGGAGAAGACCAGTGCAGGCAGCACGATCTTTGTATGCGTGGAAAAGGCATGTCAATTGCCGGTGAACACCGTTGAGGCCGCACTGAAGCAGATCCAATGACCCGTTCGTTCGTCGTCCTTTTCTTTCTCTGCCTTGGCCAACTCGCCTCGGCCCAAGCGTTGCTGATCGTGCCGGAACCGAGCGATGTGCATGACCTGCATTTCAATCCGAAGTTCATCCAACGCAACAACATTTCGGCGATCATCGGCCAACGCATGGTGAAGCGCGATGGTGAACCTATGCGCGAACGGAACGAGAAGTACCTCTACCGTTTCAACAGCGCCGGACTGCCGGTGTACTCCAACAACTCGTTCGGCCAACCCGGCACAGGGCGCGACACGGCAAGCACCACGTACACGTACGATACCGCTGGGCGGATCATGCGTCGTTTGCGCAACGACCTGAGCGGGCACTTCGCCTATGAGAACGAACTCGACGACAAAGGACGCATCGTGCGCGAGACGTACACCCGGATCGAGAACCTCGGCACCGATCGCTACGCGTTGATCCCCGGTACGATCACCGAGATCAGCGATGAACACTTCCGCTACGAGACCCTGAGCGACAGTGTGATGCGCAAGGTGTACATCAACAACCACGACCTGCCTTTCCGAGAACAGCTTTTCCTCACCGATGGGCTGGGCTATCTACGTAGCATCGAGGACCGCTACATCATCAGTAACCGACGGTCCAAGGTCACTTTCACCTACGACGAGAAAGGGCGGTTGGCCGAGCGCGTGGAACAACCGGATCTTGGCAAACCGGATACGGTCAAGCGGGTCTGGCGCTACGATATCGCCGGCAATGTGATCGAAGGGGAATTGTGGCACAATGATCGTCAGCAGGAACGCGACGAATACCTCTACGACGAACACACCATGGAACTGAAAGCGCGCCTCACCAAGGATCTCAACTTCGGCGTGATCCATGTAGTGCGTTTCACCACCGAACGACGCTGATGCGCACCCTCCTGCTTCTCGTTGTTCTCGCTTCGGCCACCATGGCCAACGGCCAGCGCGCGGTCATCCACTTCGCCTACGGACCCTTCGGCACCATCGGCGATGCCGCGTACTTCGTTGAGAACGGTCGTATCCACCAGGCCTGCGGACCCTTCGGTTCTAAAGGGCCGTGCATCTACGTGTTCGACGACACCCAGGTGTTCCATAGCAGCGATGCCATCGGAAGCAAAGGCCCCGGCGCATTCGTTGCAGAGGGCGACAAGTTCTACCGCTGCAGCGGCACCTTTTGCTCCAAAGGACCCTGTGCGCTCTTCCTCGAAAAGCAGAAAGTGTTCCGGGGTGAAGGCGCGTTCTGCAACAAGACGGATGGCGCTTTCGTCATCGATGGCAACACCGTCTACCTCGCCGAAGGTCCGTTCTGCAACAAGACCGAAGCCATCCTGCATGTGGAGGGCGAAGTGCCCATGGTGGCGCTGATGGCGATCCTCGCGGGTCTTTAGGTCCGCAACTTCTTCGGATGGGACAGGTTCGCCTCCTTCCCATACGTCGGAACGAGATACGCCAGATCATCGAAGTCACCAGCTCCGAAACGCCGTTCCGCTTCAGCGAATAGCGCGGTCGCCGTTGGGCGCACATCCGGAATGTGGATGATGTTCGGTCGGCCGTTCCAGAATTCGGTGGCCTTGTCGGATCCATCACCGAAAACGGCACGTGTCGTCGTGCCTTCATCCACCCATTCGGTGGTGATGATCAGCGGCGCAACGGACCCCGTGGACGTGCCGGATCGATCGTAGGGTTGGGTGAACACCTCCATACGGCGGGCATCGATCATGGGCCAAAGTTCTTGGGCATCACCAAGGCCAACTTGCGTCGCGCTTTCCACCAAGCTCACCAAGGTGCTCACCCCGATCAGGGGGCGATCCAAAGCGTAGCATAGCCCCTTCGCCGCACTCAGGCCGATGCGCAGTCCAGTATAGGAGCCCGGGCCGATGCCGACCGCAACGGCATCGAGGTCCGCATACGAATGGCCTGCCTTCTCCATCACCTCGGCGATGAACACGTTGAGCTTCTCCGCGTGCACATGGGTATCGCGCTCCAACTCGCTCACGGCGAGCACTACACCATCGCGCGCGAGTGCAACACTGCACAATTTGGTGGCGGTCTCCAGGGCCAGGATCAACGGCATGCGCCGCGAAGGAACCGCTTGGCGGGCGGAAGAACAAGGTGAACTACAGCGACAGTGGCAGACCTTGCAGGATATCCAACGATTTCAGCGCCATGAGGTAGCTGTACCGCGCCGTGATCATATCGGCATTGGACCGGTTGAGGTTGGCCTTGGCCGTACTGAGTTCCAAAGCGGTCACCGCACCCTGCTCGAAGCGTTCGTTGGCATAGCGGACCGATTCTCGAGAGGCCTCGTAGGCATTGGCCGCAGCCCGGTACTGCCTATACGCAGCGCGCTGATCGGCAATGGCCTGCTGCACGGAAAGTTGCAGTTGCTGTTCCTGGCTGGTCTGCTGCAACCGGGCTTGTTCGTAGCGGATCCGCGCTTGTTGGGCTTGGGTGCGCGTGTTCATGTTGTTGAACAGCGGAATGCTCAGGGTCCAAGAGGTCGAATAGTTGATGTTGTCCTTCAGTTGCTCGTTGAACGACTTCGTGGCCGTATTGAAGGAGTAGTTCGGGGTGTAGACCAGCTCTCCCGATTCGGTGAAGCCAGCAACGGATGGCGCGCCAACGATGGGCTCGCCGACGATCACCTCGTCGCGCCCCGAATAACCCGAAGCCACGTTCGCGCTGAACCGAAGTGAAGGGATGCCACCGGCGCGAGCGATCTCCACCGAACGTTCTGCGCTCTCCACATTCAATTTGCTCTGCTTGAATGCCGGGTGCGTTTCCAGAACGCGCTGCATCACCTGAGCCACGGTCGCGGTCGGCTCCTGGGGATCGAAGGCTTGCAGCGCTGGTGCGGTTATGCTGAACGCATCCGCCTCTTGCGGCGAAAGCTGCAGCAGCTGGGCCATGCGCAGTCGAGCTTGTTGGTACTGGTTCTCCGCCGTGATGATGTCGTATTCTTCCCGGGCCAATTGCGATCGGATGTCCAACAATTCAACGCGTGCTGTGCGACCTGCCTCTACCAGAGCTTCCGTGAACGTGATCTGTTCCCGCGTGCGGTCCGCATTCACCGTGGCCGCCTTGATGCGCTCCTCCGCACTCAACATCTCCATGAAGCGGGCCACTACGTTGGACTGCACGTCGACACGCGCAGCGGCCAAGCCTTCTTCCGCAGAACTGTTGTCCAGTTTTGCCTTGCGGAATTGATTCTGTTGAGCGAGTCCACCGAACAAGGTCCAATTACTTCCCAAATAGAAATTGTTCGTGCGCACGCGATCCGTAGCGAAGGTGTTGGTATAACGGTCGATGGTCTGACCCCAGTTGTAGCCGTGCGTAGCCGCTGCGTTCAGATCGGGCAGGAAGCCCCATTTGGCGCCCCATTCACCCACCTGAGCGAGATCCTTGTCATACGCCGCGCTGCGGATGCCGAGGTTCTTGGCCTCGGCACGACCCACGCACTGCTCCAAGGTCCACGGACCCTGAGCGAATGATGATGAAGTAGCGAGCAGGAGTAGGATCGAGAGGTAGCGCATGGCGATCGATGCCCGGTTAAGCCGGAGCACCGATCAAAACTACCGCGCTTGACCTACTTCAAGCGGCGCTTATGACGAACGGTGGAAGGCGTGGGCAGATGGTGAATGCCCGGAATGGATCGTCGTAACGATGCCCGTGGAGCGTTCTCACATTCCCAGCACCTTCACTTCCACACGGCGATTGGCCTCGCTCTGCTCCTTGTTCTTCGGTTCCGGGAAGAGCATCTCGGAGTTGCCGAGCCCCTGATAGGAGATGCGCTCTGGATCGATCTCGTTGACGAGAAGGAAGTCGCAAACGGTCTTGGCGCGAGCGGTGCTCAGGTCAATGAACTCCTTCTTGTTCTTGAAGGTCGGGCCGTTCACGTGCCCTTGCACTTCGATCTTCACTTTGGGGTTCTCCTGCATGAAACGCAGCAACAGGAGCAGGGAGGCCTCGGATTGGCGCATCACTTTGTCCTCGTTCCCGACGAATCGGATATCGTCCAACACCACCTTCTCGCCCGCGCTGATGGGCACCAATTTGATATCGACCGCGACCTCGGGTTCGGTATTCCCCTTCATGCGCACGGTAGTGAACATGTAGCCTTTACGCGTGCACCCGACCTTGATGTTCCGGTACACGTCCATATCGTACTCGTACCGGCTCTTGCCATTTGCCTCCACCACTTTGTCGAACTGCATGCCGTCGATGGTCAAGGATGCATCCACAGGCTTGCCTGTTTTGGCGTCGACGATCGTGATGACGAGGTGCTGCTGGGGCTTTTCCTTCTCCACGGGCGGCGGCGGGGGTGGTGGGTCGTAATGAAAGAGAATGGAGTAGCCTCCGCGCGGACGGTCCTGCGCGTCAACCACCAAGTAGAACAATTGACCTTCTTCCACTTCCAACGAACGGCTGTAGCTCGAGCCTACACCGGAGCGCACGAAATCATCGGTGGACGCCTTGCTCAACCCACACTTGGAAGCAAGGGAAGGGTCGTTCCGGGATATGTTGGAGCGGATCGGCTGCACCTGCTTGCTGGCGATCTTGTCGCAGATGCCTGGGATCGCGCCTTCGAATAGGATGAAGTCGAAGTCGTCAGCTACGTCGTTCGGGACGATGTCGAAGGTGAGGTTGCACTTCACCGGCACCCTGAACTTGTACCAGATGGTATGGTGCTCGCGCTCGAACCACTGGGTGTGATCGGCAGGATTCTCCTTGATCTCCAGCTTGTTACCGAAGCCACGGACCGCTTGATCCGTCCGGTAGACCGAATCGGTGATGAAAATGGCACCGGTACAGTCACCATTGTCCTGGGTGAACTGCACTTGGGGCTGTGCCCAAAGCGGGAGGAAAGACCATGCTGCGAGCAGGGAGAGGAACGAGCGGAACATATCGGCCCGTGCATACGCAGGAAGGCGGTTCAGGGTTCGTAGCCCAGGTTGCTACCTAGCCAACGCTCCATCCATTCGGTGCTTTCGCCTTTGCGACCGGCCATGTCCTGGACCTGGTCCCTGCCCAAGCGACCCACGCCGAAGTACTTGCTCTTGGGATGCGCGAAGTAGAAGCCGCTCACCGCTGCGGTCGGGTACATCGCCAAGCCTTCAGTAAGGGTGATGCCCGTGTGCTTCGTGGCATCGAGCAGGCGGAAGAGCTCGGGTTTCTCGGTGTGATCGGGGCAGGCCGGATAACCCGGTGCGGGACGGATGCCGTCGTACGCTTCCTTGATCAAGGCGTCGTTGTCCAGGGCTTCCTTTTCGGCGTAGCCCCAGATCTCTTTGCGGATGGTCTCGTGCAGTTTCTCGGCGAAGGCTTCGGCCAACCGATCGGCGAGGGCTTTCAAGAGGATCGCGCTGTAGTCGTCCTGCTTGTCCTCGAACCGTTTCACGCGTTCATCCACGCCATGGCCTGTGGTGACGGCGAAACCACCCACGTAGTCCGGAGTTCCTTTTGGTGCGATGAAATCGGCGAGTGCGATGTAAGGCACACCGGGCGCCTTCTTCGATTGTTGGCGCATGGTCTGGAAACGACCGACCACCTTGTTGCGCGACGCATCAGTGTAGAGTTCGATGTCGTCATCGTCCACGGTGTTCGCAGGCCAGATGGCCGCCACGCCGTGCGCCTGCAACCATTGCTCCTTGACGATGCGGTCCAGCATCGCACGGGCATCATTGTACAACCGCGTGGCTTCCACACCTACTACCTCGTCGGTGAGGATCCTCGGAAATTTGCCCGCCAGTTCCCACGCCATGAAGAAGGGCGTCCAGTCGATGTAGGGCACCAGTTGGTCCAGCGGGAAATTGCGGAAGGTGAAGACGCCGGTGCTCTTGGGCGCGATCGGATGCTCGGCGTTCCAGTCGATGGTGAACTTCTTCTGCCGCGCTTCGGCCAACGGCACGTATTCCTTCTCGCGCTGGTTGCCTTCATACTGCGTGCGCACCCGGGCATACTCGTCCTTCAGCTCGCTTTCGTAGCGCGTGCGCTCGTTGTCGCTGAGCAAGTTGCTCACCACGTTCACGCTGCGCGAAGCATCGATCACATGCACCACCGGCTTGCTATAGTGCGGCGCGATGCGCACGGCGGTATGCACACGGCTCGTGGTGGCACCGCCGATCAACAACGGTGTCTCGAAGCCTTCGCGTTCCATCTCCTTCGCCACGTGGACCATCTCATCCAGCGACGGTGTTATCAATCCGCTGAGGCCGATGATGTCCACTTGCATTTCGCGTGCGGTCTTCAGGATCGTCGCGCTCTGCACCATCACGCCCAGGTCGATCACTTGCCAGCCATTGCACGCGAGGATCACACCCACGATGTTCTTGCCGATGTCGTGCACATCGCCTTTCACCGTGGCCAGCAGGACTTTCTTGGCACCCTCTTGACGAGTCCCTAGGGTGGAAAGCCCCTCTCCTTGGGAGAGGGGTTGGGGTGAGGCGGCCGCTTTCTCTTGTTTCTTCGCTTCGAGGAAGGGTTCCAAATACGCCACTGCGCGTTTCATCACGCGCGCGCTCTTCACCACTTGCGGCAGGAACATCTTGCCCGCTCCGAAGAGGTCACCCACCACCGTCATGCCGGCCATCAAGGGACCTTCGATCACCAGCACGGGCTCGTGGTATTTCACACGGGCCTCTTCTGTGTCGGCTTCGATGAACTCGGTGTTGCCGTGTACCAACGCGTGTTTCAAGCGCTCTTCCACGGTGCCTTCGCGCCATGCGGCTTGCGCGGCCACCACCTCTGCACTCGGCGCTCCCTTGAACTGTTCCGCGAAGGTGACCATGCGCTCGGTGGCATCGGGGCGCCGTGCGAGCAACACATCCTCCACGTGTTCCAGCAGGTCTTTCGGGATGTCATCGTACACACCGATCTGCCCGGCGTTGACGATGCCCATGTCCATGCCCGCCTGGATGGCGTGGAAGAGGAAGGCGGTGTGGATAGCTTCGCGCACCGGTTCGTTGCCTCGGAAGCTGAAGCTCACGTTGCTCACGCCACCGCTCACCAAGGCACCGGGCAGGTGTTGCTTGATCCAGCGCACGGCCTCGATGTAGTCGATGGCGTAACGATCGTGCTCGCTCATGCCCGTGGCCACCGTGAGGATGTTCGGGTCGATGATGATGTCGTGCGGCGGGTAACCCGCTTTCTGCGTGAGCAGGTCGTAGGCGCGTTGCGCGATCTGGATGCGGCGCTCGTAGTTGTCGGCCTGGCCTTGCTCGTCGAAACACATCACCACGGCTGCTGCACCGAGGCGACGGATGATCTTGGCCTGGCGCAGGAATTCCTCCTCCCCTTCCTTCAGGCTGATGCTGTTGGCGATGCCTTTGCCTTGCAAACACTTCAGGCCCGCTTCGATCACGCTGAACTTGCTGCTGTCCACCATCACCGGCACGCGCGCTATATCGGGCTCTGCGGCGATGAGGTTGAGGAACTTGGTCATGGCCTGCACGCCATCGATCAAGCCTTCGTCCATGTTCACATCGATGATCTGCGCGCCGTTCTCCACCTGCTGGCGGGCCACGCTCACGGCCTCATCGTAGTTGCCGTTCTTGATCAGCTTGCGGAAGGCCGCACTGCCCGTGACGTTGGTGCGTTCGCCGATGTTGACGAAGTTGCTCTCCTTGAATATGCGGAGCGGCTCTAGGCCGGAGTAGGTGGGGATCATGTCGATCAGAGGATCAGAAAATCAGACGATCAGAAAATGGAACTAGCGTCATGGGCACTCGAGTTCTTTGGAAATGATGAGTGCGGCTGAACCATCCTCAAGCCCGCTGTCACTGTCAAGGTGAATGTGGCTTGTCCGAGGTACTTCTTCATTCGCCAGTGACAGGAGATGATATGCGAGTGAACGAAGGCCTTCATTGTTGCCTTGAATGGTCACGCCCTCATTGTCCATGAGCACCTTGATGCAAAAGCCATGCTCCCACTTGTACTGAAGGCCCTTGGTTGGATCATAGTCAGGCAGGTCGATGACGAGTTGCATTGGTCCTATTGGATGTGATTCGAGGTCGGAGTAGGTGGGGATGTTCATTTCCATCAGATGACCAGCGCCTCAGTTCAATTGACGATCCAATTCATCACTTTCCAGTTCGATCGCATACGTGGGCTTGACCGGTGGTTGTAGGACTTCGATGAGTTTGACAACACGCTCACGTTCCTCCTCATACGTTACAACACCATTTACGATCAGCACCATAGGGTCTTTCCACGATCGCCCAATGAACACCGTCCGAAGGTCGTTCAATTCACTTCTGGCAACTTGAACCCACGACTCAAGTTCAAGAATCGCCTTACCTTCCTGCGAAAGCATCCAATTCAAGTCCTCCCGGATCTCTGTCAATTCATCACGAAGATCCTCCCGAAGTGCACTTGGAAGCCGCTGCTTGAATTCCTTGACAAGATCGACAAGCGCTTTAAGCTCGGCTTTGGTTGTCACCGGGGCAGATAGAATGGAATACTCCTTAAGCTCAGGCAAGGCTTCGATCAGCTCAGCTACAAGATCATCTGTCAGGCGATCCTGAACTAGACCAATCGTGGACTGGATCGACCGCTGCTTCAATATCTCAATTCGAGAGGTCATGGGTTCAGCGGCTTAGGTCATCTCGCGTGAGCGATCTCAGCGGAAAGCCTGCCTGCCGGACAGGCAGGCGCGACCCCGGCCGCATTTGGGACGGGGGCACGCCCACATAACCAACAACCTGCTCGCTCATGCTTATCGTCATGTTCAACGGTCGACCCCGTGGGTCGACGCTACGGGTGCAACGATCGGGCGTGGTGCGTGCCGCTTGGCTTCTGCTGCTAAAGCCGCAATATGCTCCGGCGTGGTCCCGCAACAACCGCCCACTACGTTCACCCAGCCGTTGGCCATGAACTCGCCTACAAGCTTGGCCGTGACCTCCGGTGATTCACGGTACTCGCCCATCTGGTCGGGCAGGCCGGCGTTGGGGTATACGCTGGTGCGACAGGTTGCTTGGTCGGCGATCACTTCGAGGTAGGGCCGCATCTGTGCCGCGCCCAGTGCGCAGTTAAGGCCCATGCTGAAGAGCGGCACGTGCTGCATGCTGATGAGGAAGGCGTCGATGGTCTGCCCGCTGAGGGTGCGGCCGCTGGCGTCGGTGATGGTGACGCTGCACATGACGGGCACACGCCTGTTGCGCTTCTCGAACACTTCTTCGATGGCGTAGAACGCGGCTTTGGCGTTGAGGGTGTCGAAGATGGTCTCCACCAGCAGGAGGTCCACGCCGCCGTCCAGCAGCGCCTCGACCTGTTCGCTGTAGGCTTTCACCAGTTCATCGAAGGTGACGGCGCGGTAGCCGGGGTCGTTGACATCGGGGCTGAGCGATGCGGTCTTGTTCATGGGACCGATGGCACCGGCTGCGAAGCGCGGTTTCGAAGGATCCATGGCGGTGTACTTGGCGCACGCTTCCTTGGCGAGTTGGGCACTGCGCACGTTGATCTCGCGCACCAAATGTTCGCACTGGTGTTCGGCCTGCGCGATGGTGGTGGCGCTGAAGGTGTTGGTCTCCACGATGTCGGCACCCGCGGCCAGGTATTGCTCGTGGATGGTGCGGATGGCCTCCGGGCGAGAAAGGGAAAGCAGTTCGTTGTTACCCTTGAGCAGGATGGGGTGCTCTTCCATGCCCTTGGGATGGAAGTCCTCCTCGGTGAGGCCGAGCTTCTGGATCATGGTGCCCATGGCGCCGTCGAGGACGAGGATGCGGTCTTGGGCGATCTGTTCGAGTGTCTTCATCGTGTTGTGCAGCACCTCCATTCGATCACCAAAAAAGCAAAAGCCCCATCCGATAAGACCGGACGAGGCAGCATGCGTGTTTTCCACGCGTGGGGTACCTGATCACGGCTCATCTTCTCCCCCTTGCGGCGGACTGGAATTGGCACCTTGACACACTTCCGTGCGGTGGTTGCCAAGGCTTCACAGGGCCAAGACCCTCTGCCTTTCTGGATAAGCGAAATGAAAGAACGTGGCGCGAAGATAGGGGGCGGACACTAGAAGCCCCTGTAAGTCGACTTCGGGCAATGACCTCGCTAAGCTGGAACCCTCACGAAAAGCAACTATTGATCCGAGCACGTAAGGCCTCACCCTTGCGCCCCAGCGAACTCCTTGACGAAGCCCACGATCTTCTTGCGGAAGAGCATGAAGAGCAACAGGTAGGGCACCGCCATCAAATAGAGGATGCCGTTGTTGAGGCCCTTGCCGATGGATTGCTCCCCACCGAAGATGTGGCCTGAACCTTCCCCGCTTTCGACCACGGCCTTGCACATGGCGCAGCCTTGGGCATGCAGTACTTCCGGGAACGCGACCAGCGCGAGCGTGAAAAGAGCGAGGAGAAGCCGAGTGCGCATTGCGAGGATAAATGTAGGTCCTCCGTTTTCGATCGGTGCGAGTATGCGGCGAATTCAAAGATTCGATCGACGAGGTTCTTTCTCGGTATCGGCGATCCGTGTCGTAGCGAGCGAGCCGCTCCTGCGATACCAGCCACTAGTAATACGGGCTGATCAGGAAGTACACCACAACCCCGGTGACGCTGACGTAGAACCAAACGGGCCATACGCGCTTGGCCAGTTTGCGGTGGGCCGGGTATTGCGCAGAAAGAGCGCGGAAGGCCGTGATGAGAATGAATGGCAAGGAGGTCGCGGCCAGTATGATGTGCGTGGCCAGTATGATGTAGTAGGCCACTTTCACAGCGCCTACACCTCCGAACGTGGTCTCGCCAGCGAAGAGATGATGCAGGATGTAGGACACGAGGAAGAGCACCGAGAGGATCATCGCCGATATCATGATGCGGCGGTGGGCACCCCACTTCCCGGCTTTGGCCGTGAACAGACCGAAGAGCAGAAGCACGCTCACCAAACTGTTGATCACAGCGTTGACCTTGGCGAAAATGTGCACATCCCACGTTCCATCGGTCGGCACCTGCACGCGGTTGAGGACAACCACTGCGAGGAAAACGATCCCGGAAAAGACCCAGATCAACCGTTTCGCAGCAGGTTCGGGCGTGTTCAACGACCGTTGCGGGTAGGCTTCGCGGGAATCCATCGGAATGGGCTCTATCAATGCTGGGCTTTCTCGGCCGCGTCGCGCTTCTTGATGCGCTCTTCCTTCAGCAACATCTTGAGGTCGCCAGCCAGCTCGTTCATGCCGGTGGCGGTGGTGCCTTCGTAGTAGCCGCGAATGTGCCGGTCCTTGTCCACGAGTACGAAACGACTGTCATGCAGGAACTGTTCGGCGCTGGCGCTGTCCTCCATCGCACTGAGCAAGTAGCCCGTGTTGCCCATGCGGTAGATATCGGGCGCGTTGCCGGTGAGGAACTTCCACCGCGCCGGGTCCGCCTCGAGCTTGCGCGCATAAGCGTCCAGCACTTCGGGGGTGTCGTTCTCGGGATCCACGGTATGGCTCAGGAAGACCACATCGTCGAAGGCATCATCATCCAGCTTCAATTGCAGTTGTTGCATCTGCACGCTCATCCTTGGGCAGATCGTGGTACAACGCGTGAAGAAGAAATCCGCCACGATGATCTTGCCTTTCACGTCCTTGTCCGTGAACGGCTTCCCATAGCGATCGATGAATTTGAACGGTGGGATCTCGGCGTAAATGGTATCGACCACCATCTTCCCATCGCGTTCAACGAGCACGGGTTCCTTGGGTCCATAGAAGGACAGGTAGGTGAAGTTGTGCTTCACCAAGCCCAACATGGGCGAGAAGAAAACGAACAAGGAAAGGATGAACAGACCAATGCCGCCAAGGACGAGCACCTTGGTCCGCTTACTGCCCGGACGTGGCTGATCGCTCACAGCAGGGTCTCCCAAACGTGATGCACGTAGTTCGATTCCGTCAACCCGATCCAGAGCAGGTAGAGGATGAACAAGGCGTATGGCAGGAGGATGATGGCACGGATGTTCCGGCGCTCATCACCCAAGTGCATGAAGGACATGACGATGTAGGTCGCCTTCACGAGGGTAAGCACTACGTACGTCCACTTGATGGTGTTCCAAGCACTGGCGTCGAACCAGTCCTTCCAATAGGCACCCAAAGTGACCTCGATCGTGGTGACCACGGCCAAGAACAGGGTGACCATCCAGATCTTCTTGCGGATCTTCCGGCCTTCCTCTTCGCTGTGGTGGGCGTCCAGGCTGTATTCGATGATGTCGTCACGCTCCATGTTCGAGGCGAATGATCAGAGAAGGTAGAAGAAGGTGAACACGAAGACCCAAACCAGGTCAACGAAGTGCCAATACAAGCCGGCTTTCTCCACCATTTCGTAGTGGCCACGGCGGTGGAACACTCCCTTGATCACCATGATCAGCACGATCAGATTGATGATGACCCCGCTGAACACGTGGAAACCGTGGAAACCCGTGATGAAGAAGAAGAAGTTCGCGTACTGGGGCGGACCGTATTCGTTGTGGACCATGTTCGCACCGTCTACGTAGTTGGCACGACCGTTCCATAGCTTGAGGGATGCCGCGTGATCCAGGTGGTGGGCACCTTCTTCCTCGATGAGGTAGTGCCCCTCCATGGCCTTCACCAAATGGAAGCCTGCTGCATTCGAAGGATCGTGCGTGTCGTGAGTGTCGTTGTGTACCCAGTACTTCACGCCCTCATTCGTGGTGATGTACCCGCCGCCCCCATGGATGAAGTGGCTCCACTCCCACGCCTGGCTGCCGACGAAGAAGGCGCCGCCGATCACGGTAAGGAACAACCACTTGATCACCCCCTTCTTGTCCATCCGGTGGCCCGCCTCCACGGCAAGTACCATCGTTACGGAGCTGAAGATGAGGATGGCCGTCATCAAGGCCACGTAGATGAGGGGATAGCTGCCTGTGAGACCCGGTAGCGCGCGGAAGACCTCTTCCCCGATGGGCCATGCTTCCGTGGTGCTGTGGCGGACGAATCCGTAGGCGACCAACAACCCCGAGAAGGTCAGGGCGTCGGAGACCAGGAAGAACCACATCATCATCTTCCCGTAGCTGATGCTGAACGGGGAGCGGCCGCCGCCCCAAAGGACGTCGTTGCTCAGTACTTTGCTTGCGTCTCCTGCCATGGTGCGTATTCCGGCCGCAATGTTAGTGAACAAAGGTCAAGAACAAAAGGAGGTACACCCATAGTACCCCCAAGAAATGCCAGTAAACGGCGCCCGCCCATAGCCCCACATTGTCCTTGGGCGTGTATTTCCCCTGCAGCGCCATGACGATCATGACCAAAATGGCCACCAATCCAAAGAACAGGTGTGCCAAGTGCGCCAAGGTCAGTGTGTAGAGGTATGGACCCGTGCGGTCCCGCTGTTCAGCGATGTCCGCATCCAATTGCTTGTTGAGCGCGGTATCATCTGCCGCGTACCAGTGACCATCGCGCGGAACCAGGGTTCTACCATCCTTCGTGATGGTGAAATCCACGCCGTAGGTACCACCGAGCCCTTCCAACTTATTGGGACTCCACGTGATGCCTTTGCTGGTCAAGTCCTTCCAGCCATTGAATTGCGAACCGGCGAAGCCAATGCCCAACGCCAAGGTCGCGACCAAAAGGGGTGCGATCATCCGTGCGTTGCCTTGCCGAGCTGAGACCAAGGCCATGTGGACCGTCAGACTTCCCAGAAGAACGAACGCCGTGCTCCAATAGAAGGCCGTGGGCATGGTGATCCGCGTCCAATATCCACCGCTCATGCTTACCACGTACGCGCTGGTGAGCCCTGCGAAGAACATGATGATCGCGAACATCAACAGCCGGGTAAGGAGCTTCCGGGTGCCGATGTCCCTGGTGTGCAGTTCGTCTGCGGTGAAGGAGGGCGTGCTCATAGGCGATCCAGCACGTAGGCCAATTGAACCAAAGGCAGGTAGAGGAAGCTAGCGAACATCAGTTTGCGGGCATGCCGTGTATCCTGCGTGAGGAACAATCGTACGGCCGGCACCACCATCACCAACCCAGCTGCAAAGGCGGTGATCAACGCCGGAAGGCCTACGAAACCGAACACCCAAGGGAGCATACCTACCGGGATAACGAACAAGGTGTACAAAAGGATCATCGACGAGGCGGATCGATCGGGGGTGCGACCACCTGGCAACAACCGGAAACCAGCGCGGGCGTAGTCCTCATCAAGCACCCATGCGATCGCCCAGAAGTGCGGGAACTGCCACATGAACTGCATGGCGAAGAGCAACCCAGCACCCAGATCGAAATGACCGGTCGCAGCCACATAGCCCAACATCGGTGGAAAGGCTCCGGGAAAGGCTCCAACGAAGACCGCCCATGAACTGAGTTTCTTGAGCGGCGTGTAAAGCGCCACGTACATGAACAAGGAGATGAAACCCAGAATGCTGGTGAGAGCCCCGAACTGGAGCCAGAGCATCAGGGTAGCGATCCCTGCAGCCAAGAAGGCCGCTACGACCGCTTCCGTGGAACTCAAGGCCCCGCTTACCAATGGCCGGCCACCGGTCCGCTTCATCAGCCCATCTTCCTTGACCTCCAGTATTTGGTTGAACGCGTTACTAGCACCAGTGAGCAAGGTTCCTGCTACGCATAGACCAAGGATACCGGCCCAAGAGAAGGCTCCTGCAGGGATCCCGAAGAGGTAACCGAAGGCAGCGCTAACAACCACCAAGGAGGCCAACCGCAGCTTGAAGAGCACCGCAAGACTTCGGATCTTCACCGAAACCGGGGCATGGGCCAGCGTATCTGTCGGTTGCAAAGTGCCCCTCCGTCATCGGCCTGTTCGTTGGCTTCGGCGGAGGCGCCGCAAAAGTACCGATCCAGACGTTTCGCGGACCACCTTCTTTGCACAATCC
This sequence comes from uncultured Bacteroidota bacterium, assembly GCA_902826215.1. Lineage (GTDB taxonomy): Bacteria > Bacteroidota > Bacteroidia > Flavobacteriales_F > PHOS-HE28 > PHOS-HE28. Next base: position 444,920 of record CADEDY010000001.1, on the reverse strand, counting down.
TCCAACCTTGCGCTCAGGAGCGGTCCAAGGTCAGCGAAGAACGTAGCGGACCACCTGCTCCGGATGCTGCTCCCTGAAGCGGCAGACCAAGCCCACACGCACGAAATGGGTCACCGTTGGATCCGAGCCCGGTGGGTTCAACGAACGATAGGTATAGGAGGCCTCGATGCGCATGGCCGAACGTGGGTCGACCGTCCAACCGGCCCGCAATTCCGTGTAGAAGACCGTTTGGCTCTTGTAGTCGCCCAAGCGGTAGTCGAAGTCGAGCTTTCCTCCGCCTGGTTTGTTGGGCCGGTCGATCTCCGGACGGAAGATGTTGTTGCCGTAGCTGAACACGCTGTCCGTGCCCATGGTGGCCGTGCTCGCACGCAAACTGAACACCCACCGGTCCCGCACCAGATCGGCATGGGCCAGGAATTCTTCCACGTTCGATCCGTAGGGATGTGCCAATGGCTGACCCATGTGCGCATAGTTCTGCACCGTGCCCGAATGCGTGTACATGAAGGGCCGGATCAAGTTCCATTCGGCGCGCAGTTGCAATCCTTTCACCCCGAACGCCTCGTAGGCATTCACCCCCAATTGACCGGCCTGCTTGTTGGCGTACCACCCGTTGCCGTTGCGCACCGCTTGGGCGAGGAATTCATCCAACATCACTTGACCATAGAACAGAACGTGCTTGCCGGCTTTCACGTTGAGCCCGAAGCCCAACAAGGCATTGTCCGGTGAACCGATCTTGAATTCCGCAGGTCGATAGAACAGGACCGGGTTCACGTAGTTGAAGTCGAAGCCGCGCGGGTAGTTCTCTTCTCCATTGGACCAGACAACGGCTTCGAATATGGAGATGTTGATCCGATCGATGACATTGTAGGAGAGGTAGTGCATGCTCGTGAACTTCCGGGCATAGTCCGCCGACGCGCCATCGGCACCCCGGATGTCGTTCATCATGGAAAAGAGGTTCACGTACTTCACCTTCCAAACCGTAGTGCTGATCTTCAGATAGGGATAGCTGTAGGCTTCGTCAGAAAGGAAGAGCGAGCGGTAGCCTTCCCCGAAGAAATTCTTTCCGCGACCAAGCGTCACGTTGATGTACTTGTGGGCATCCCAACTCAGGTGCGCATTCCAATCGTAGTGCGTGAAATTCGGGGCGTCCCCATAGGCATACCCTTCACCCGGGGTGACCTGTGTAGCCCGCGACAAGGTGTCGAGGTAGTTCGGTAAGCGTTCGTTCCACCCTTGCACATCGAAGTGGAAGTTGAGCTTGCTGCCCGCGTCCATATCCGTCCAAAAACCAGCTCCGGCGCGGTGGCGAATGCCCTGGTCATTCCCGGCATCGAACCCAACACTGGCATCGGCCATCGGTCCCCAGCGGAATTTGCGACCGTTGTTCTGGCCTGCCCACTTGTCGAGAACGCTGAGGGCTGCGTGCGGCAAAAGGCTGTCGGCCGGCGTCGCTTCCTTCAGTGTCACCGAAGAATACGGCCTTATCGCTGTGTGCGCCTGCGACCGGAAAGCCTGTAACCGCAGGGCATAGGGGCGTTCCACTTCCCGGCTCAATGGTGCCCAGCCCGTTTGCGCGACCACTGCTCCGACAAGAAGGACGGCGCCCAAGGTGCTACCGAGCCGCTTCATGCATTGTTCCGCTTGGGCCAAACGAAAGGAAGCATGGCCAGCGCAAAAGCCGAGGTGCCCAAGACCATGAGGCCGATGTTCGGATGCCATTTCCGGGTGACCAGGCTGAGTGCAATGATGGCGATCGAGTACAGGTAGATCAAACCCGTGGTCTTCCGATGGCCGATCTTCAGGTCCATCAAGCGATGGTGGATGTGGTTCCGATCCGCGGAAAAAGGAGAAACACCCCGCACCATGCGGTACACGAAGACCCGCAAGGTGTCCACCAACGGGTACGCGATCACGGCCATGGCGAAGATGGGCGTTGGGATCTGGGCCAAATAGCGGGGAAGACGCGTGGTGTCGTGATCCACCACTTTCATGGCGAGCACCGCGATGATGGCGCCAATGATGAGCGAACCACTATCGCCCATGAAGATGCGGGCCGGATGCCAATTGAACACCAAGAAGCCGATCAAAGAACCCGCCAGTACGAAGGCCAATAGCGAGAGCGCGATATCCCCTGCTAGGAACAACCAAGAACCATACGCGATCGATGCGATGAAGCCCACCCCGCCTGCCAGACCGTCCACACCATCGATCAGGTTGAAGGCATTCACCAACACCACGTACACGAAGAAAGACAATGCGATGCTGACATAGCCCGGCAGTTCATAGACCCCGAAGAGACCATGCATATCGGTGATCCGGATGTCCGCCATCATTACGAGGATGTACCCCACGACCATGTGCCCGACGAGTTTCTTCACCGGAGAGAACCCGATGATATCATCCTTCACGCCGATGAAGAACAACAGCACCATGGCTGAAAGCAGGAACTTGAAATCCTTGTAGGCCCCGCCCATCGAAAAGTACATGGACTTGTAATGAGCTAGACTGTCGCTGACCAACCTGGCCTCGGGGAACCACAAGGAATAGCTGAAGATGACCGAGGCGAAGATGATGATGCCACCGATGGTGGGCACGCTTCGGTGATGGACTTTCCGCTGCTCGCTGGGTTCATCCACCAAGTGCTTCATGCGCGCCACCTTGATCAGCGAGGGCATGGTGAACAGCACCACCAAGAACGAGGTGATGAAGCCAAGAAGTAGGATGTAGCCGTGCTCCTTCAAATGGTGTTGCGTTCAAATATCGTAATACCGATCGAAGAGCGACGTGCGGATGCCGAAGTACACGAAGGTGCTCTGCACATTGTCCGAGGAATTGGTCAGCGACCGACGCTGAACGCCCACGTAGGCACGCAGGTTGGTATTGGGATTGAAGAGGTAGCTCGCGTTGGCATCGATGTAGGTGAGCTGCTGGACCCTGGCTCCATCCGGGCCGGTCACCAGGATATCGGGCTTCCCGAGATCGCTGCCGTAATTCTCGGCCAACGTGCGGTCGCGGTGGTACGTGGCCAACACCATCTTCGCCTGCACCATGAGCCGGTCGAAACCCACATCCACGATGGCAACCGCCTCATTGAAATATGCACCCATCGGATGCGCTAGCGGCAGTCCGGCGTGCTTGTAGGCCAGCTTCGCCGGATCATTCATGTAGGTGAAAGGCTGGGCCCCGTTGTACTCCAATTGCAAGTGCAGGTCCTTGCGAATGACATCGAACCAACGTACGCCACCTTGATACGCATAGCGTTGCTTCGCCGGGTCGTCGGTCGCGAACTGGCCATACACGTATCCCTTGTCCGTGATCTTCACACGAAGATCAAGACCGACCAAGCTCTTCTCCACCCCATCGAATCCGCGCGTCAACGTGTTCACCCCGATGATCGGATTCAGCTCCAAGGCATCGAAGGGCTTCACACCGGTGCTGTCGATGTCCTCGAAGATCGTGCTCTCGAACAGGCCCAGTTGCACGCGACCGAGGTTCACGCTCAAGTGGTTGAACCGACCGCGCATCCAATAGAACAACGACTCGCTCGAGGTGCTCGTCGGTAGCCGGTCACTGTCCTGCACACCGCTCTGCAACTTGCTCAGCCACGTGGTGTACTGGAACCGCTTGTTGGTGGAGAGCGCGCTGAACTTCAGGAATGGCGCGCTAACTGCATGATCGCTAAGCAACACGGACCGATAGCCATGACCTACGAACTGCCGCCCTTGCCCCAGTTGAACGTTCAGCCAGTTCGCCGCCTTGTACGATACGCTCCCTTGCGACCAGCCGTAGTCGAGGATCCGGGCGGATTTCAACTTGACGCGGCCTTGACCAGAAATGACCCCTTGGCCAGCCACTTGCAGGAAGAGGTATTGCGGCACGATCGCCTGGTGTTCCTGCACCATGGTCTGGAAGGAGATGCGATCGCCGAGGTCGCCGGTGATGTACACCCCACGCACATTGCTGTAATACCGGTTGGTATCCACGTAGGCGGTGCGGTCGCCATAGTCGTTGCCATACTCGAACTGGAAGAGCAGGTCGGCGGTGAGGTGGAAGTCCTCGCCCTTCACTTCAAGCAGGTGGTCCTTGAAGAGCTTCTCGGTGATCCAGTAGTAGTACTTGGCACTATCGATCCGATGCCCCATCACGTTGGTGAGGTCGGCGCGTGACTCGATGACCGGCTTCAGACCGGTGTGGACCCGCGCATCGAGCTTGGCCGCATTGCGTTCCACATCGATGTACACGTCCCGTTGCAGTGGGATGTCGTTCTGCTGCGCGAGAACGGTCCATGCCATAAGCAGAGTTGATACGAGCGCGATGGCCCGAACGGAGGCGAACGACATGACCCGCCGAAGGTAGGAGGATGCATCCGTTCCAGAATGTTCCACTCACACACCAATTCGCCTGCACTCGGAAACGAACATTCGATCCATCCTGGCCCATTCGAAGGATCCGTACCTATCTTCGGATAGGCCGAGCATGACTTCAGCACAGATTCTGACCTTGGGTCTTCTTCCGTTCTATGTCACCGCGGAACTGTGCGCCCAGTGGGAATCACTCGATGGAGGAACGAGCTTTCAGGTCCGATCCTTTCTCGTTGACAGTTTGAACGACAGGTTGATCGTTGGTGGCAGCTTTCCGTACGTGGCGGATGGGACCTTGCGCGCGAACAATTTGGCTTGGTGGGATGGGACCCAGTGGGGTTTGGAGGGCTTGGGCAATGGAACCGGAGATACCTCTGAATTCGGTCAGATATCCAACCCGGTCCAATCCATGGTGCGCCGGAATGACACGCTCTTCGTGAGCTACTTGGGCAACTATTGGCACTATTCCTTCGACATGCGGTTTGCCACGATGTTGGTGGATGGAACATGGTATCCATGCGGACAACCGAATGGGATATTCTACTTCCTCGAGGCGCAAGGCCGCATGTTCAGCGGTGGCGTACACGATACGCTGTATGGTGCCTATGCCCCCGGTATCCATGAATGGGTGGGCGGCGAGTTCCGCGATATGCCCAATTCGCCGTTCGTAAGCCAAGTACAGGTGAACGCCGTTGAATACTGGCACGACAGGATCTATTTCGGCGGGCTCTTCGATGTATTGGGTTCCCCGCGCATCGTCTCCTTCGATGGTACCGACCAATGGGCCGGGGTGGGCAATGGAGTGGGCGGATACTACATCGCAACACTTTGCGGATACGGGGACTCACTTTACGCAGGTGGTTATTTGCAGAATGGCCCCAACGTGCAATCCCAACATATCCAGCTCTTCGATGGCGAAGCGTGGCGACCCTTCTTCCAGGAAGTTGAATTCCAAGGTTTCATATGGGATATTCAGGTACACGACGGAGCCCTCTATGTTTCGGGGCTGCATACATGGGTGGGCGACAATGTCCCCTATACGTTACTACGCTACGATGGTCATACGTTATGTTCCCTCGGGGGACCGAACCCATCTGGGAATACCCTGAAAATGGCCTTCTACCATGGCAGCCTGTATCAGAGTATCGAAGATGGATTCCCAGGCCTTGAGAACCAATTCATCGGTCGCTTACCACTTGATGGTCTGGTACCCGATCGTTGTGCCGATGTTGCCAGCGGTCTAGGGGAACAAGCCATAGCCCCCATGACACTCCGCGTATTCCCCAACCCAGTGGATGACGTGCTGACCGTTCAGCTGCCGGAAGGCGTTGAACAATTCGAACTCATGCTCTTGGACGCCCTTGGAAGAACGATACGAAAGGGACCAAGGCGTGCTGGAGTCCAAGTGGAACTTCCCGTACACGAACTGTCGAGCGGCACGTATTCCTTGGTTGTCAATGCGAACGGCGCCCGTTATCGAGCGCCGTTCCTGAAGCGTTGATGACCACTTACGCCTTTGCCAATTCGCTCTTCGCGAATTCGGCGTAAACGCTGGTGATGCCTTCGCGCAGACCGATGCGGTGTTTCCAACCCATGTTGTGCAGGCGGGAGACATCCATGAGCTTGCGCGGTGTGCCGTCCGGTTTCTCGGTGTTCCACTTCAGTTCACCGGTGAAGCCGACCACGTCCTTGATCAGTTCAGCAAGCTCCTTGATGGTGAGGTCCTCGCCGGTACCGATGTTCACGAAGAGCTCCTCGTCGTAGTTCTGCAAAAGGTGGTAGCACGCATCGGCGAGATCGTCCACGTGGAGGAACTCGCGCCTCGGGCTGCCGCTGCCCCATACTTCCACATGGGCCGCATTGGAGACCTTGGCCGTGTGGATCTTGCGGATGAGCGCAGGCAGCACATGGCTGTTGTTGAGGTCGTAGTTGTCGTTGGGCCCATATAGGTTCGTGGGCATGGCGCTGATGAAGTTGCAGCCGTACTGACGACGGTAGCTCTCGGCCAACTTGATGCCTGCGATCTTGGCGATGGCGTACGGCTCGTTGGTCTGCTCCAGGATCCCGCTCAAGAGGCTGTCCTCCTTCAACGGTTGCGGTGCCATTTTCGGATAGATGCACGAGGAACCCAGGAAGAGCAGCTTCTTCACCCCGTTCTCATGGCTGGAGTGTATGACGTTGCTCTCGATCATCAGGTTCTCATACAGGAACTGCGCACGGTACACGTTGTTGGCGTGGATCCCGCCCACTTTCGCCGCTGCGAGCACCACCACATCGGGCTTCTCCAGCGCGAAGAAGTCACGCACGGCCTGCTGTTCCTTCAGGTCCAGTTCCTTGCTGGTGCGGGTCACGATGTTCGTGAAGCCCTCGGCCTGCAGCTTACGGATGATGGCACTGCCCACCATGCCACGGTGGCCTGCGATGTAGATCTTGTCTTGCTTGTTCATCTTTCAAATTGATCGGGAAAGTCGACCCAGTGGGTCGACGCTACACGGAACAGGAATGATCGGTGATCATTCCTGTTCGTGCAGGATCTTATGGCCACCCTTCTTCAGGTATACGTCGCGCTTGAAGAGCTCGAGATCGCTCTGGACCATCTCCTTCACCAAGGCCTTCAGGTCGTACTTGTGTTTCCAACCGAGCACGCGCTTGGCCTTTGAGGGGTCGCCTTCCAAGTGATCCACTTCGGCCGGGCGGTAGTAGCGCGGGTCGATGGCGACCATCACCTTACCGGTCTTCTTGTCCACGCCTTTCTCCTTCACGCCTTTTCCTTTCCACTCGAGCTTGATGCCCACTTCGCCGAAGGCCAGATCGATGAAGTGGCGCACGGTGTAGGTCTTGCCCGTTGCCAGCACAAAATCATCGGGCTTCTTGGCCTGGAGCATCAGCCACATGCCTTCCACGTAATCCTTTGCATGACCCCAATCGCGCTTGGCGTCGATGTTACCGAGGTAGAGCGCGTCCTGCAGACCGAGCTTGATCTTGGCCACAGCGCGGGTGATCTTCCGCGTCACGAAGGTCTCCCCACGCAACGGGCTCTCATGGTTGAAGAGGATGCCGTTGCAGGCGAACATGTTATAGCTCTCGCGGTAGTTCTTGGTGATCCAGAATCCGTAGAGTTTGGCGACACCATAAGGGCTCTTCGGGTAGAAAGGCGTCTCCTCGTTCTGCGCGCGGGGCAGCACACCACCGTACAATTCACTGGTGCTGGCCTGGTAGAAACGGGTCTTCTTCTCCATGCCCAGGATGCGGATGGCCTCCAGGAAACGGAGCGTTCCGATGCCGTCGGCGTTGGCTGTGTATTCGGGCATTTCGAAGCTCACGGCCACGTGGCTCATCGCTGCGAGGTTGTAGATCTCGTCGGGCTGGATCTCCTTCACCAAACGCAGGCAATTGACACTGTCGGTGAGGTCGCCATAGTGCAGGAAGAACGGACGGCCCTTCTCGTGCATGTCATGGTACAAGTGATCGATGCGGTCCGTGTTGAACAACGAACTGCGGCGCTTGATCCCGTGCACTTCGTAGCCCTTGCTCAAGAGCAGTTCGCTCAAGTAGGCACCGTCCTGTCCGGTAACGCCCGTGATCAGGGCGACCTTGCGCTTGGCGGTCTTCGTGGCTTTCACGGCCTTGGGTTTCTTGGCTGCGGCCACTGGGGTCTTACGCGGTGCTGGCTTACGTTTCGTTGTCATGGTGCTCATTGGACGATGAACCAGTTGTTCACCAGTTCGTTCTTGTTGTAACGCATCGGTGCGTTGGTGGTGAGGTCTATCAGTTGTTTGCCTGCTTCGGTGCAGATGATCTGTCCGGCAGCCGTGTCCCACTCCATGGTGGGTGCATAGCGTGGATAGACATCAGCAGCTCCTTCGGCCATGAGGCCGAACTTGAGCGCGCTGCCCATGGAAGTGAACTCAAGGGCGCCATGTTCCTGCTCCTTCTGTGCGATGAACGCATCCGTTTCGGGACTGCGGTGCGATCGGCTGGCGAGGATGGTGAACGTGCTCGGCTTCGCGCTGAGCGGCAATCGGGTGGACATGGCGACGCGTTCATACGCGGATATGCCTTGGTGGGTTGCTGCCTCCGTGCTCAAATACGCTCCTAGTCCCTGCGCAGCGAAATAGAGCTTGTTCAGAACGGGAGAGAAGACGACCCCAGCGATGGGCGAAGTTGCGCCCAGCGGCCCAGCGGGCTCGTTGTCGCGCTGCATCAAGGCAATGCAAACGGCGAACTCTCCGTTGCGCTTCACGAATTCCTTGGTGCCGTCGAGCGGATCCACCAGCCAGTATCGCTCCCACTTCTGCCGTTCTTCAACGGGAGTCTTCGCGCCTTCTTCGCTCAAGACGGGAAGGCCTGTTCGCTGAAGAACTTCTTCGATCGCGTTATGGGCCCGGCGGTCTGCTTCAGTCAGTGGCGAACGGTCATTCTTGTATTCCACCTCGAAGGAGTTGGCGTAAACGTCCATGATCGCGGTGCCACCCGCGAAGGCGGCTTCCATGGCACTATCCAACAAGGGGAACAAGGGGCTTTCTGTCATGGTCGGCAAAGGTAACCGGCTCCAATAGGTGGCTTCACGGCAACCGGACCGGCTATCAACGGCAGATGTTCATAGCTCGACCCCGCAAATGACGAACGGACCCGTTCTGGCCAAGACCAGAAGGATCCGTTCACACGAAAAAAGAGAAGTTGGATCAGGCCTTGCCCATGATCTTGAACATGCCTGTACCGCAGGTCGGGCATGTACCCTTCATTGCTTTACGGCCATTGGCCATGGTCACTTCAGCGGCGTTCTTCATGTCACGCTTCGCCTTGCACTTTACACAATATGCTTCCACAGCCATGGTCTTGGATTTTAGGGTTCGCCCTTCGACGAACGGGTTGAACGTGACGCCAAGGTAATCGGCACGATCGGGAATCCCGCCTGGATCCACTGAAGGGTTATCAACATCCAGGACCCCTGTAAAAAGGTCAACGGGGCTTATCGGTCGCTGCTCGGGCGCACCACAGGAGCCATTCGGGGCCGCCATGTTGGCTGACCATCCACGTACAGGACCCCAATACTGAATGGCATCTCCGCCTTCGGGCTGCGGTCGATGTGGTAACCGAACTGCTTGTTGGCTTCCAGAGCATCCACGGACGCGGATCCATTGGCCCCCTCCCCTTTCACCTTGATCCCAAGACCTACAAGTCCCCCCGCCTCATCCCATTTTAGATCACTGTATTCCAAGTCGGTCCCAAGGGCCTTCTCATCGGCTTTGATCCGTTCAAGGTCGGATTTCGTCATCCCTGCCGTGAAGAACACCTCGTGCGGGTTGGACAGCGCTGCACCTCCCTGCGCGCCGGTTTGCGCGACAGCGATGCACGGAAGAAAGAAGAATGACAGGACGGCGAAATAGGTTGCGAGGCGCATGGTCTTTGGATCTTTGAACGAATGTACGTGTGCCTCGAATAGAAATGGTCCCGCCGACCAGCAAAAGCAGATCGACTTCAAGCGGCCCTAGGCCTGAAGTAAATTTGTTGGAGTGAACAACACCCTATCCATATTGCCCTCCCGAGAGAATCCGCGGCTTGACCCTGCATGGGTGGCGGCACGCTTCGATCGTGTGGCGTGGTGCTATCCGCTTTTCGAAACGGCTTTCCTGGTCCCGAAAAGTGCCCGTCGATCGGCGCTCGACCAGTTGAACTTGCAAGCAGGTAACCGCGTCCTGAGCATCGGATGTGGCCGAGGCCCCCTTCTACCTGAGATCGGACGCATCGTTGGCGCACAAGGTCAAGTGGTCGGGGTGGATCTTTCACAGCGCATGCTGGACTTCGCCCAAAGGCAGAATGAACGACATGGACTGCAGAACATCGAACTGCTGAGAACCGATGCGTTGACGTACCGCGGCACCGCCCCCTTCAATGCCATCCTCTTCAGTTTCTCGCTCACCTCATTCGGGCAACCTGCGGACATGCTGCACCACGCGTGGGAGATGCTCGCTCCTGGTGGCCGAATGGTGGTGCTGGATGGTCAGCTACCGCCCTCGTCGCGAGCGTTGGTCCGACCCGTGTTGCCCACGATCCGTTGGTTCTTGGAATCCACGGTGCTGGGCGATCCGGACATGGAGCCGCTCGTGCTGCTGAAGGACCTTGGCCAACCTGTGAACGTCGCGCACATGCGCGGCGGGGCGTACTTCGTCGCGCAGGTCATCAAGCCGGGGTGATGTCCCGAAGACTATTGTTCTATCCGATCGCGTGTGCATCCGCCCCGTGTTTCCTTCCTTTTGTAGTTTCACCATCCAAGCCATGGCCATGATGAAACCGTTCTCCTTCTTGCTTATCGCCGCCTTTGTTCAAGGCCCGGTCTCCGCTCAAGTCCTGGTGGACAGTATTCCCTACCCCTCGACCAACCAAGGATTCTGGGGCATCCACGTGAATGCAGATACCCTATTCCTCGGGGCAGACTTCTCCGGGGATGTCTACTTCAGTGATCACGATGGCAACCTGATCGGGCAGCAACCCACGGGCTTCACCTTCAACCACGGATTGATCCGCAAGCCTGCGTCGTACCTGATCGCGCAAGACTACACGACGAATGGTGCCCACTTGTACGAAGTGGCCTTGAACGGTACCCTCCTGAACACGTGGACATTCCCCGATGTGATCGGTGGACATTCATCGGGCATCGGAGGGATCTATTCCGATGGTGATGCGATCTGGTACACCATGTACTACCCCGACTTCGATACCTACCCATTCGCATACGCCTACAAGTGGATACCGGGTGATCCGACACCGATCGACACGGTGCCCATGCTCGGGGCGCAACCCATGGGTATCGCGCTGAAAGGCGACACGTTGATCTACGTGATGGACAACAACGACAATGACCCCGAACGGATCTACCTGTACGACCTGAACACCGATCAGGACCTCGGATCCGTCGATCTACCGGACATGACGTCCGATGGCGACCAATCTCCCCGAGGACTTTTCTGGGACGGCGAATTCCTTTACTTGGTCGTAAACCGATCAGGAGGATCAGCGTTCGCATTCCAGACCATTTTCAAGTATGCCTTCGATATGAACACGGCGGTCCTGAACCGACCGGCGCAGGGATCCATTCTGCTATCACCCTCGCCGGCCACGGACCATGTGGTATTGAATGCGAACGGCCGCAAAGGGACATTCACCGTATTCGACCCAGCTGGTCGCGCGGTTCACCAAGGCTCGCTTTCCGGGACAGCGATCCGCATACAGGTTGCAGACTGGGCAAATGGATCCTATTCCCTACGATCGACCTGGATCGATGGAACCGCACAGGTGCAGCGCTTCCAAGTGATGCATTGATCGATCAGATCAGCCGCGTCCCGTTGGGGACAGGTCGTTCAACCGCCGCAAGGACAATATCGCCATCCGCATCCGCGAAACCGGTGACCAAGCACTGGCTCATGATGCTCCCGATCTGCTTCTCCGGAAAGTTGATCACCGCCACGACCTGCTTGTCGATGAGTTCTGCCTTGGAATAGTGCTTCGTGATCTGCGCACTGCTGCGCTTGGTGCCGTACAGACCGAAGTCGATGGTAAGGACGTAGGCCGGCTTGCGTGCGTTGGGAAGATCCGCGGCGGTCAATACTGTCCCGACACACAGGTGCACTTTCTCGAAATCGTTCCAGGTGATGGGTTCCATTAGACGGTTGTCGATGATACGTTAGCTACCCTGCCGCTGCTTGTACTCGGCGTTGAGCACGTCGTGCTTCTCCCAGAATGCAGGTGCCACGCGTCCGTTCAAATGTTCCACGAGGACATCCAAGTGCGTGTGCCAACCACCGGAAACGCCGAGCAGGTCGTTGGGGTTGGGCAAGCGATGATGCGTGAGCACGAGGAGCACCTCATCTCCCTTTTTGGAAAGTTCGAAGACCACTTCGGATAAGGCGTCCTCCCGAGCACCCCACGAATAACCCAGCACATGCGGAGGCTCACAGCGCGTGATCTTCGCGGTCATGCGGTGACCGTTCGCGTACTTCTCCGGCGTTTCGCTGGGCGCTGTATCCAACGTGCTGTGCAACCAGAACAAATTCACATCGCCGCCGACGTGCAGATCCATGTCGCCACTGGCGAGCCACTTGGCGCGCTTGTCCGATTCCGTGAGGTATGCCCACACGCGTTCGATGGGTCCAGGTAAGAGGCGTTCGAAGCGGATGGTGTTGGGTGCGGTGACGGTTCCGTAGTTATCCATGTGAATTGGTGTTGAAGCGTTACTTGTTGGCCGCGTCCTCTTCCCGCAGCAGTTGTTCCAAAGTGTCCAATCGCGATGCCCAGAAGTTGCGGGTCTCATCGATCCATTTCGCCGCCGCATCCAAAGGCTCGGACCGATAGCTGATGAAGTGATCACGACCCACCTTACGACGCTTCACGAGTTTCGCGCGCTCTAGTACGAGGATGTGTTTGGAGATCGCGTTCAACGATATGCTGAACGGACGAGCCACTTCGGTCACGCGTGCTTCGCCAGAGGAGAGGCGTCGTAAGATCGCGCGACGTGTTGGATCCGCGAGTGCGGTGAGTGTGCGATCAAGTGTTCGTGGTGCTGCCATCGGGTACAAATATATTCAACCTTTTGGTTGAATGTAAAGTTGCGAAAGAATGATCAATAATGGCCGAGCCACGTCACATGGTCATCGAACGGCGATGAACCACAGATCGCATATCTGCGAAAACCGGGTATCTATTCCCGAAACAACCCGTCAAGAATCGGCTTCCTTCAATCCCAATTCCTTCTGCAAGAATTGAATGAGGCCTCTGCTTTGGACACGGTGCACCAACCACAGAGGAAGCCAGAAGCAGAAGCCGATCACAAGACCGATAAGTGGGCCGACCACTTGGCCGAAGAGCGTCATGCTAGGGAAGTCATCGCGCAAGCTCCAATAGAAGCTGACTACGGCCAACAATGGCAACAACACGAGCACCTTCAGTATGGGACTTCTTCGTGGTCGCATGATCAATCTCAACCCTGATCCATGTGTGCTCCAAACCCCGTGGATGTATGTGAGTGCAGCACCACTCCAGAACCATGAATTCTCCCACAACTTGAAAGAACTTGCCGCAATGCTCCCGTAAAGTGGCTTGGTGCCATCATCGATTTCGGTAGACATGAAAGGCGAAAACATGAAGCGAACCATTGATCGGTCGTTCTCCACGATCGTCAACCCATGTACGCGGGAAATGAACGCTTCTTGAGCCAACTCGGTGCAGTAGATCTTGTGTTGCACAGTCCAGAAGAATTGAAAATTCGGTTCAATACCACCACCCGCCCTCTCTCGATCAGGAGCTAGGTGACGTTCACTTCATTATTCATCGCAATGGCCCCGAAAAGAAACGCGGCTTGCACGAAGTCGCCCAGAAAGTCCGAAGTTTCGCGTCTTTGTACACGTTGAGTGTAGACCAGCCGAAACCAGTTTCCGGTGCAGCATCTACAAGCTCCACCACGTATTGGCGCGTACGTTCGAAGAAATCCGGACCATACCCCTCAGGACACCGGAAGATCATGACCACGCTATCTCCTTCAGACATGTACTTTTCACTTTGAACCACTTTGAACAGCATGGCAGACTCGAAAGCGAAGTACCCACAATCCGGCGTTAAGTGAGGCGGGCCGATCAGTTCGACTACGGTCTCGGTCATAAAAACCACCGACTCATCGTTCGTAAAGTCAATGCGGCTTGACGAATTGCCGCCGTCCGTGACCATCGCGGTCAACGACAAGTAAACGGTCATGAGCAGCACCAAGCGCATGATCAACATTCATCAATATTCTCCGCCCCGTTCGATCGGCTGCCCAGTGGTCTTCACCTTCTGCGCATATACGATGGAACTGTCACCCATTACTTCTTGGGGGCTTTCCGAATAGAACGTTTGCTGTTGCTCACCACTTTCTTCTTGCGCCGTGCAGTGGAAGTTCCTAGTGGGATGTTCGGTCGCGTTCGAACCTGACCGGCACTTCTACCCCGCTTCTTCCCCAGCGAATCCACAGCGAGGTCACCCGCATAAAGTGCAGCGAACGGAAAGCACATCTCCCAATCGCCCCAAACGATGTCTGCACGGTCTTCGATGGTGAAATCCTTGAAGCGGGTAACGTCCATGAACTGCGACACCATGGGGTTCTGCGCAGGGGCGGTCAGGAAGGTGTGGAAATCTATTTCGGAAGCATGCCCATCGCTGAAGCGGAACGCAATGCGATAGTCGCCCACATACTTGGCATTCTTGACGAAAACGTTCTCCGGGATGGTCATTACTTGATGCGCTTGGTAATGCGCTCGGGTGCAACGTGCTTATGTAGTACAAAGTAATCATTCCACTTCCGGACGATGTCCATTGCCTTGGCACGAACGAAGACCTCGGCTTCACGCTGTTGCGCCAAGGGCAGTACGCGCTTGTTGCTCAACTTCCGGAAGACCACGTCCACGAGTTGCCCTTCTAACATGATCAACTCGAGCACGGATTCGTACGAGCCATACCGAACATGGACATGGATCGGGCTGTGTTCATTGCTGAACATCAGAAAGACCATTCCGAAGTACTCGTAGAGCTTGGGCATAGTGCTCGCGGCCGGGTCAATATCCACCACCCCCACCCTGCCCCCGCTCGATCGGGTGCCACGTGGTCTTCACTTCTTGTGTATCGAGGATCATATACGGGCTCTGACCATCCTCCTTCATCCAATCGCTCACCTTCGGATAGACCACACGCTTGAGGTTGCAGGTCGCTTCCTGTTCGAGCATGGTGCGCTCTTCCTTCGTGGTATCGGCAATGGCGATGGCGTTGATGTCCATGTGCGCTACCAAGGGCTTCAGCAGCTCCTTGCGGAAACCGGTCAGCAGGTTCACCACGCCGCCGGGGAGGTCGCTGGTGGCAAGCACTTCAGCAAAGGTGACGGCGGGCAAGGGCTTGCTTTCGCTGGCCACCACCACGCAGGTGTTGCCGCCGGTGATCACGGGAGCGATCATGCTCACCAGACCCAAGAGGCCCGTGTTGTCTGGTGCCATCACGCCCACCACACCGGTGGGTTCCTGCACGCTGAAGTTGAAGTGCGAGCTGTTCGTGGGGTTCACGCTGCTGAAGACCGCTTGGTACTTGTCGCACCAACCGGCGTAGTGGAGCCAGCGGTCGATGGCGGTGGCCACCTCGGCTTCGGCTTGGTTCTGCGTAGCGCCATGCAACTTCAGTTCATGCACGAATTGCGCGCTGCGGCCTTCGAGCATCTCGCCGATGCGGTAGAGGATCTGCCCGCGGTTGAAGGCGCTTCGGTTGGACCAATCGCCCAAGGCCTTGCGCGCAGCGATCACGCTTTCGCGCACATCCTTGCGGCTACTTCGGCAGATGTTCGCCAGCGGTTTGCCATCGTGGTCCAAGGGCTGATAGTAGCGTCCGCTCTCGGTGCGCGGGAACTTGCCGCCGATGAAGATCTTGTAGGTCTTCATCACCGGAACACGTTCGGCTTTCTTGGCAGCGCCGTTGGTGCTGTGGCCGTTCAGGTCGGCCTTGACGGCGGTGGGCTTCGTGGTCGTCTTGCTCATCGTTTCCTCTACACCTGTCAACGCAGTGGATCGTTGCGTCAACGGTGCTCGAAGCCAAAGCTAACGATGCTGGACACAAGCGCTCCAATTCCGGTCGTGAACAACAAGCTCGATCAGTGCTGCACCACGACACGCGCGTTGGAGCGAATACCTTCCCGATCGAGCATCAGTACATAGACCCCATTGGGCAGATCGCGTGTGTCGACCCCGGTGCTTGTTCGACCCGTGGCGACCACTGCGCCGGTGATGTTCGTAATGGTGAAGCGCACCTGATCGGGGCTTCGGATCCATAGCCGATCAGAGACTGGATTCGGGTAGGCCTGTATGCCAACTTCAACTTCTTCAGCCACGCTGGTATTGACTTCCGGGCCGAAGCGCCACACTTCGTCCAGGATCGGCGATTGGCCGTTGCCACCGACGATGTACGCACTGTCGGCCACCGCGAAGCTCACGCCGTTCCTCCGAACCGGCAGCGGAAAGGAGGCCACTGGTTGCCAGGTGTTGGTGGCCACATCGTAGCGGTTGAAATCGTTCCAGTTCTCTACGAAGTCGACACCACCGCCCACATAGCCTTCGTCGTTGATGGTGAACGTGAAGGCATTGCGACGGTTGTTGCTGCCGAGGTTCGCGCGCTGCGTCCACGTGTTGCTTAACGGATCGTAGGCGTAGAAGTCACGATAGCGCACGCCGCTGCTTTCGCCTGTGCCGATGTAGCCCTTCCCTTCGCTCGCGAAGCCCACCGCCCAGCGTCGCGGATTGCCCGGGAAGTTCGCCCGTTGCGTCCACGTGTCGGTGGTCGGGTCGTAGGCGTGGAAGTCGTTGTACCAAACGGCGTTCGCGGCGCCAGTGCCGAAGTAGCCGATGCCGTCGATGCTGAAGGCCACGCCTGCATAGCGCGGATTCGCGGGGAGTGAAGCTTTCTGCTCCCAGGTATCCGTCTCGGGGTAATAGGCCCAGAGGTCGTTGTAGTCGATCTCGTTCACGTTGTCCCAACCGCACATGACGTACCCCATATCACCAATGGCGAAGGCGCTGGCATACTGGCGCGCACCGCCGGGCAAGGAGGCTCTCTCGGTCCATGTGGCCGTTGTTGCGTCGTACTCCCACAGGGCCGCGGTGTTCTGGCTTCCGTTGAAACCCGTGCACACGTAGCCCTTGGTGCCGATGCTGAAGGCGGCCTGCGCATAACGCTGCCCGCCGGGGTGTGCCGCGAGCTGCGCCCATACGCCTTGGGCGAATGCGATGTGGGTGACGAACAGCGAGAGCACGAGGATCGAATGGCGCATGGGAGGAATTTCCTTTCAGTAAACGTTGATGCAAAGAAAGTTCGATCGGAAGGTGATCAAGACGTTCCTATTGCTTCATGCCGATCACGTTCCCGTCCGCATCCATGTCCAAGAACGGGTTGTGCGCGATCTCCCACAGGTGCCCATCCGGGTCGGCGAAGTAGCCGCTGTAACCGCCCCAGAACACTTTCACCGGTTCCTTGGGGATGGTGACGCCGTGCTTCTTCAGTTCGGCGAAGAACGCATCCACTTCCTCTGTGGAGTGCAGGCATTGCGCCAGTGTGAAGCGTGAACCAGTGCCTTCATTCTTGACCTGCGCATCCGCTGTTAGTTCATGTTGCGGGAATAGGGAGAGGATCATGCCGTTGAGCTTGTACATGACGATACCGCCTGTATCCTGGAAGGGTTTCCAGCCGAGCACATCGTTGTAGAAAGCTTTAGACCTGTCGAGGTCAGATACTCCGAGGGTGATGAAGGTGAGGCGGGCTTGCATTCGGCCAAAGCTATCCACTCTTACCTTGGCAGGATCGATCACCAACCCATGTCACGACACGTCACAGGCATCGGCGGATTCTTCTTCCGCGCGGACGACCACAAGGCACTCGCCAGCTGGTACAACAAGCACTTCGGCATCAACGACCAGGAGAACGGCTGGATCTGGCAACAGGATGCCGGCCCCACGGTGTTCTCGCCGTTCAAGCGTGACACCGACTACTTCGACGCGAAGCAGCAATTCATGCTGAACCTGCGTGTGCAGGACATGGATGGTCTGCTGAAGAAACTGGAGGAAGCCGGTGTGCGCATCGATCCCAAGCGCCAGGATGAGGGCTACGGCCGCTTCGCATGGGTGTACGATCCGGAAGGGAACAAGATCGAGTTGTGGGAGCCGAAGTAGTCACTGTCTTGCTTCCTTAAAGGTATGAACGAAGCAGCCTTGATTGGCCGACGTTGCGAGAAGCTCGTAGCCCGAGAATTCTGGCGCTCAGGCCGCCAGGTCGACGAGTTCTGCGCCATCTTCCTCGAGGATGATCACAGAGACGTTTGGAAATTCTATCTCGATGATGAAGACGACACGTGGAAGTGGGAGCAGGAACACGAACTGCCCACACCCGGCAGGGCGGAATGCGATTTCGAGTTCAGCTATCCATCCACCGATATGTTCACGCGCTTCCCACTAAGGGACCGAGTGATTGAAAGCCTGTCTGAGAACAACTCAGGCATCAGCGCAAGAGCCACAATCCTATTCTCCAACGGTCAGGCCCTTGTGCTCGACTATGAGTATGCAACAGAGAAAACAACCGTGAGTCTGGAGCATGTTGCCTAACGATTCGATTGCCACGATCGCAGAACGCCAATGAGAAAGATCCGAATGATGGAACACATCTCGCTGGACGGCGTGATCGCGCCACCCGGCAATGACGACTACGCGAACGGCGGATGGACGGCGGCGTATCGAAGCCCGCAGGGAGCGGCAGCCGTCGCCGAGGCACAAGGCGCGAACTTCGATCTGCTGTTGGGCCGCAAGACCTACGATCTATGGTCCGGCCATTGGCCGAAGATGAGCGGCGGTCCGTTTGCGGACAAGATCAACGCCGCGACGAAATACGTTGCGACCCATCGGCCGGAAAGCCTTGCATGGGGTCCGGCGAAGGACCTCGGTACGGACATCCTAGCAGGTGTTCGCGGCATCAAGTCAATGGACGGACCGGATCTGGTACTCTGGGGAAGTTCGACGTTGACCTCCGTGCTGCTCGAACAGGGACTGGTCGACGAGGTGGTGCTGATCACGTACCCGGTCTTGTTGGGCAAGGGCAAGCGCTTCTTTTCGGATAGTGTCGATGCGTGCGAACTCGCTTTCGTTAGCACGATGAATACGCCCACGGGATTGCTGATGAACAGGTATCGTTATGTTGGGGCGCTGCGATCTCAGGAATGAACACTTACCCAACTTTTCAAGACGTCGAAGCCTTCGTGCGGGACTTTGCGGGATTGCGGCGAAAACAAGTCGTAACGCCGGATACGCGCCTGGAGGCGGACCTCCGCATTACTGGCGATGACGGCACTGAGCTCCTTGAGAAAGCATCCGCTCATTTCGGGGTCCAGCTTGCAGACCCAGTACATGGGGTTCGCCGGACGTTCGGACTTGCGGAGAATGAGTACCTGTTCCATGGCGAGGGCTTAGAGATCCCCGGAATCAGTGCACTAATACGATGGGTATTCAATCCACCAGAAACCTCCGAACCTCGTTATCGTGATCTCACAATGAAAGAACTTCACGACGCGCTCGTCCGCTGTGCCCCGAAACCATGACCGCAAGCGCAAGAGCAAACATCAACGGATCAAGGCCAAAGGTCCGAGGAGTGTTGTTCAAAAAGGCCATCCGCCTAGACCTGAACCATATCAAGTCCGCGGTTGAAAATGGATTGTCATGAGCATCGCGATCGAGACATATCCGATGATGCCGACCCGCCCTTGTAGCTTTTGTCTTTGCCTACAGGGAGGCAGCGTCTTCGCCGACTTCAACACGGACGATTCTGGCATTGTTTCCCTTCGTCGTATCTCGTTCGATGGCTTTGGCTGTTGCGAACCCAAAGAGTCCACTACGAAGATGAATGCAGAGGCTTCGCGTTCACTTTTGAACTCGATAGCTAGTGGTGACTTTGAGGCCCTTCAGGTCGAGGACATCTTGCGGAAATACTTTCGAGAGAACGCTGATGTGATCTGGAGCGATGCGCTCACGGAACATGAACTTCTTTGACCACCCATCATCCACTGAATGCGCCCCCTCCGCTTCTCCATCAATGTCAACTTGGCCGGATGCTACGATCATGAGGGCATGATCAAGAAGGCAATACTGCAAGACTTGAAGGATGTCACTGGCGTAGTTGAACCTAAGTGACACATGAGCGAAGAGAAGTTCCATTGCACAACGCATGGAGAGGCAAACGAAGCATACGTGTGCGAGCACTTGGTAAAAGCGTCTGGTCTGTCTTGGTGCTCACGACGACCAGACAAAGAGAGTCCATGGCCAGATGCGTGGTGTGGCAAATGCCATGTGGCATATGAGCGCGAAGGAGAATGGAACGAGGCCTCGGAAGTCGGGGTGAACATCGAGATCATCTGTCATCGTTGTTATGAGCGGACCAAGGCTGAATGTACCGTGCACTACATCTAGTGCCCAAAGCGCCGCATCAGCAACACACCAAATCCAGTCCCAAATGCGCCCCCTCCGCTTTTCCCTCAACGTCACCTTGGACGGCTGCTACGACCACACCGTGGGGATCGCGGACGAGGACCTGCACCGCAACGCCATGGAGTACATCGCCGGGTGCGATGACCTCCTCTTCGGCCGGGTCACCTACCAGATGATGGAGGAGGCGTGGCGCATGCCACCGAGCGGAACATGGCCGGATTGGATGCCGCCGTGGATGCAGCCGTTCGCCAAGACGGTGGACGCGGCGAAAAAATACCTCGTGTCCAGCACCGTGGACACCAAGGAGTGGAACACCGAAATGGTACGCGGCGATCTGGCCACCTTCGTTCATCAGCTCAAACAGCAACCGGGCAAGGGCATCGGTGTGGGTGGCGTGCAGTTGGCGATGGCTCTGACGGAGCTGGGCTTGATCGATGAGTACCAGTTCGTGGTGCATCCGCGGATCATCGGTCGAGGGCCCACCTTGTTCGCTGGACTATCGAAGATGGTGGACCTGAAGCTCGTGGGCCGCGAGGAGTTTGGCTCGGGGGCGGTGGCGATGCGGTACGCAGTCAAGAGGTGATCCACTTCTGGACGCAGCTCAGGCGTTCGATCTGAGCAACTGCGCGAGCAGCATTCCTGCTGATCGCTCATGTTCTGCGGAACAGGGCGCGGTCGTTTAAGACCGAATTAAGTATTGATGGCACACTTGCCCGGAGCGGTCGCCGTCTACTTGCAAACTCCTTCGCAAATGAACTTGAAACTGTACACGATGGCGATCATGCTCTGCGCCGTGCCGCTCGCGAGCATGGCACAATGGGTCGCTGAACTCGACATCCCCACGGCACCGTTCGACGGGGGGTACTCCTTCACGCTGGGTGGCAAGGTCTACGTGGGCGCAGGCGATGCGCTCTTCGCCTACGACCCCGTTGCCGGCACTTGGCAGACGCGCGCGCCTTTCCCAGGTGAGGGAGATGATCGCGGCTGGGCCAGCGCGTTCGTGATCGGTAACACGGCCTATGTAGGCCTGGGGATCACCAATGGCAACATCTTCCGCACCGATCTGCACGCGTACGATGCCGTGACGAACTCATGGACCACCAAGGCCTCGTTCCCCGGAACAGCGCGCGGTGGATGCGCCACGTTCGTGGTGAACAACAAGGCGTACGTGTGTGGTGGAACGAGCACCGGGCCGACGTTCTCGGATGTGTACAGCTATGATCCCGTGGGGAACGTATGGGCCTTGGTGAACACCCAACTGCCAACGGGCACCCGCGGGTTCGCCACCGGCTTCGCCATAGGCAGCTATGGATATGTCTACGGTGGTTACTTCGGTTTCGGGAATGAAACGCCAGCGTTGCACCGGTACGATCCCATTACGAACACATGGCTGGCCAGGACGTCCTTCCCCGGCGGTGGGCGGCAAAGCGCCGTGGGCGTGGTGGTGGATGGCAAAGCCCTTGTGGGCATGGGGCATGCCGGCTTCACCACGGGCTATAGCAACTTCTATCGCTATGATCCTGTCGCGAACACATGGAGCTTAGCGGGGAGTTTCCCCGGTGGCAACCGCATCGTTCCCGTGGCTGCGAGCTACAATGGCGTGGTGTACATGGGAGCCGGCTATGATCTCAACTTCAGCCCCAACGGTGACTGGTGGTCGAACGCCGGCCTGGTCGGTATCGACGAGGTCGCCGATGCGACGACACTCCGCATAGCACCCATGCCTGCCACCGATGTGGTGACACTATCCCTCGCCCGGCCCGACGTCGGCAACGTTCAACTGTTCGACATCGCTGGCAGCATGGTCTTGAGTTCATCGATGGCAGGGGACCGGATCGATCTGGACATCAGCGACCTGGCTTCCGGTATATACAGCGTGCGCTTCATTGGAACGAGCGGAAGCACGTACACGAGCAAACTCATGAAGCAATGAAGTCGCGCGATCGCCTGACCGCACGCATCCCGCGGTCACCACACTTCACTGGCTTTGCCATAGCACTCTCGCTGTTGATCACATCGCCATGCAATGTGCTTTCTCAAAGCGGTATGTGGACGTGGTTGAAGGGGCCCCAGGTCCCCAACGGCGAGGGTGTCTTCGGTACGCAGGGCGTTGCCGCAGCAGCCAACCGTCCTCCGGCAATGGTGAACCAGTTCAGCTGGACTGCATTGGACGGGACCTTATGGCTCTATGGAGGCCAGGACCATCATTCCAATGGTCTCTCGGCACTTTGGAAGTACGATCCGGCCACGAACATGTGGACCTGGATGAAGGGACCGAACACCTTCGGCTTCACCGGTGAATGGGGCACACAAGGTGTGGCATCCGCCACCAACCTGCCGCCTGCGAAAACGTTCGGCGGGAACAGCTGGGTGGACCTGAACGGGAACTTCTGGATGTACGGCGCCGAGAACGGGGACAACTACAACGGGAACATGAACAACGATCTCTGGAAGTACGATCCGTTGACGAACATGTGGACCTGGATGAAAGGGGCGAACATGGATGACCAGCCGGCGGTGTGGGGTACACTGGGTGTTCCAGACGTGAACAACCAACCTCCCGCGCGCGCCAACGGTTATGCGACATGGGTCGATGACGAAGGTGACCTATGGCTGTTCGGTGGTGTTGTGCCGGGCGGTGAGTCCGACGATCTCTGGCGCTACGATATCCCCACGAACACATGGACCTGGATGAACGGATCACAAACCCCCGACGCCAGCGCGGTCTATGGAACACAAGGTGTCCCGTCAGCCGCGAACACACCTGGCGGACGGACCGCTGTATCCCTTGGCAAGGATGCAGATGGCAAACTCTGGTTGCAAGGTGGTGGGTACATCGGCAGCTACTATGGCTGGGGGGATCTCTGGCGATTGGATCCCAGTACAGGGCAGTGGACATGGATGTCCGGGTCTTCGGCTGCGCTTCCACAACCATCTTATGGTTCACTCTGCTTCCCTGACACTACGAACGACCCTGGAAAGCGCCTGCTCAGCCCCACGTGGCAGACTCCCGATGGGCGCATGTGGTCGTTCGGCCTTGTTTCCACCAGCGGAAATCCAAACCAGAATTTCACGCGAAGCGATCTATGGACCTTTTGTCCATCCACCTTGGAATGGACTTGGGTGCACGGCCCGACGACGATCGATCCTCCCGGGAACTGGGGAACCATCGGCGTAAGTGCTCCTACCAATCTCCCACCCGGCCGGGACAATGGAAGTTGGTGGACCACACCGAACGGCGATCTATACCTCTTCGGCGGTGCCACTATAGGAACACCGCAGTGGTACAGCGATCTATGGCGCTTTACGCCGGATCCCTCGTGCGGTGCATGCGATCTGAACACGGCCATCGCTGGCACGACCAACGAACTCGCGGCGGACATCGTACCGAACCCATCGAACGGGAGCGATGCTCGATTGGTGCTAGCTCCCGGCCCCTGGCAGATGACCGTGCATGACGGACTCGGCCGTGTAGTGCAACAGCGTGCGGGTCTTGTCAACGGGGATCCTGTAGGGATGGCCGATCCAAGAGCAGGCGTCTACCTCGTGACACTCAGCAACGGTCATGCAACACGATCGCTGCGATGGGTGGTACAAGACTGATGTCCCTTGTCGCGATCATTGACAAGCGTTCGCTCGCTGAGACCAACGTCCGAACGGAAGTCATCGTCACTCTGGAGCCTTGAGTCGATCCACCCATATCAAGATCTGGCTGCCTGCCCTTTTGGTCGCCATACTGCTCACAGGTTCTGCGGTGTGGAGCGGAACGGTGAGGTCCAAGATCGCAAGGGCAAGCGTGGATCGCCAGGAGCGGCTTGAACTGGTCGCCACCGCGCTGAGGGATCGCGCGACCTGTGTTCAACTCCATGCGAAGCGGACCATGAACGGCAGTTCGCCGTTCTTCCTGCTGGTGCCCAATGAGCAACGAGCAGGCACACTGGATACCATAACGCAATACACAGGAAGAACCGCTATGCGCGATACACTGCTCCACATGCCCTTGATCCCGCTCGGGCAGCCGGCGATCGTGGACATGACGCTCCGGTTCGAGTTCGTTTCGCCGGAAGCCTTGGCCAAGGCACGCAACGAAGGACTGCTGGCCGGGGGTGCCCCCGGGCAGGGCGGGCAGGAAGCGGAAGTCTGGACCTGGTTGGACACGGCTTACATCAGTGAGCAGATCCGCACGCACATGCATACCACCTTGTTCACGGAGGTGGAGTTCGCATTGTACGATACCCTGCAACGCAGCACCGTGTTCGCTTCGCCCCCCTGTGACACCAACGAACTGTTCGAAGAAGGGAATATGGTCCCTTTGTTCACTTCGGAGCATCCCGGTCCGCCGGTCGTATTGGTGGCACGCTATCCAGGTGCGGCGATGATCGTGGCGCGCAGCGAACTTCCGATCCTGCTGTTGTTCGTTGCATTGCTCGGTGGATTGGCGTTCGTCGTCCGGCAAAGCCTGCGCGCCATGCAGGCGAAGAACAAGCTCGCGCAAATGCAGATGGACCTCGTGAGCAACATCACCCACGAGTTCAACACGCCCATCGCCAACATCGCGCTGGCTTTGGAGACCTTGAAGAAGGCGCCGACCATGGGCTCACGCCTCAGCAACGACCGCATCTGGGACATCGTGCACGTGGAGAACAAGCGCCTGCACGCGAACATCAAGAAGGTCCTGGATGTGAGCATGCTCGAAGGCGGACAGCTGGTGCTGGAGCGTGAGCATCACGATGTGAACGCGATCCTGTCCGGCGCGACCAACACCTTCGAACTGGCATTGACACGGCAGCACGGCGAATTGACCAAGCGATTGAACGCCCAACATTCATGGGCCAGCGTGGACCACACGTACCTGGGCAATGTGTTCCAATGCGTGCTGGACAACGCCGTGAAGTATGGCGGTGAGGGCGTCCACATTGCGCTGACCACCGAAGACCTCGATGGCGGTGTGATGATCGAGGTTCGGGACAATGGCCCGGGCATCCCGAGCGAAGACCGTGAACTCGTGTTCGAGAAGTTCTATCGGGTGCGATCAACGGACCGATACTCCGTGAAAGGCACTGGGATCGGTCTCTTCTATGCGAGACGTGTAGTGGAGGCGCACGGTGGTTGGGTGCGCATCGCGAAGCCCATATCACGCGGCACCACGTTACGGATGTTCATACCCCACGAACCCCACAGCGATGCAAAGGCGCGTGTTGATCGCAGAGGATGACCCGAACATGGGCTCATTGCTGGAGGAGAACCTGCGGATGGCCGGATATGAGACCCTGCTCGCAGTTGACGGCGCTGATGCGCGTCGCCTCTTCGCTTCAGAGGCGATCGACCTCTGCATCCTCGATGCAATGATGCCGAAGAAAGACGGGTTCCAGGTGGCACGGGAGATCAGGGAACTCGATCCCACGGCGGCGTTCATTTTCCTCACGGCGAAGAACACCTTGATGGACAAGACCCAGGGCTTCAATGTAGGCTGCGATGATTACGTGACCAAGCCCTTCGAAGTCCACGAGCTTCTCCTCAGGATCAATGCGATCATGGAACGCACTGCGGGGCCACGCCTGCACCGGGCCCCCCTGATCCAATTAGGCCGGCTCACGCTGGACCTGCGCAGCCGATCGCTCATGCTCGGGAAGCAACGCGTGGAACTGACCGAGAAGGAAGTGCGCATACTCCAGATCCTCGGTTCCCATCCGAACGAAGTGGTTACGCGAACCGAGCTGCTGGAACGCGTGTGGGGCAAGGACGATCCCTTCCACAGCAAGAGCCTGGACGTTTACCTCACACGCATCAGGAAGCACCTACGGTTCGATCCCGGCGTGGTGTTGCACAACGTGCATGGGCGCGGGTACAGATTGGTGGTGTCGGCGGTGTGAGGTCAAGCGGTAGCTTCACTTCCTTGGGATCATCCGTAGTCTAGTGCACAACGCCTGCGATAGATGAGGGAACATTGGAGCCTGATCCTGTTCGTTGTGGCGGTCAGTTGCTCCTGGACCGACAAGGCATCCCATCATCCGAACACCTACCACGGTATCGTGCTACAGACCCACGGACCGAGAAGCGGTGGCTATACCGATGCAAATGGAAAAGTGCTTGGGTACTGGATCTACAGGGTACACGTAATGAACGACACGACCATTCCCGTCGAGTTGGCAATGGACTTTCCCGGCGGCCCCATCACCATGCTGCCAGACTCCGTTAAGCACCCCAGCGTTTTCCTCTTCCCTGACGAGATCACCCGGACACAGCACCGGACGTCCTCAATTTCGGGATCAAAGGATCGGAGGTCTACTTGAGCGCACGTCCAGATGGACCTACATCGCCGCGAACAACGATCCTGCCCGGAGAAGATCATCTCCTATACATCGGTGTGGTCCTTCCTCCAGATGGAGTTGGACGTGCAGAACTGTTCATCGATGGTCGAACGCCCGATCCCTTATTCTTTCCGAAAGGATCCATACCCACCGGCACAAAGCAGGGGGGATGAACTCGACCTCATCTTCGGCATAGCGATCGACCCACCGCAGCACTACGCAATGGTCCCTTGCGGGCGGATCCTTTTCAAGAAGTAGGCGAGCCCGCTCACTTCCGCAGTATCTTCTCCATGGCCCTGCCCTTGGCCAGTTCATCGAGGTGATGGATCACCGATCACTTCATCTTGTTGAACATGTACCGCGCGATCTTCCAGCCGCCGTCGGTGCGTTGAAGCACGAACAGCTCCCGGTTCTCTTCGGGAACGGTCTCGCCCGTGGCGTGGATCAAGGTGGTGCCGCGCGAGGTGGTGCGGGCGAAAGCATGGTCGCCATCCACTTCGATCTCATCGATGAAGAACTCGATGTTCAGCTTGATCATGGAGAATACACCGGCGTATGCACCCTTCACCTGCTCCGTTCCGACGGCTGTCGGGAAGCCTGTTGGCATGAACACGCCATCGGTCGTGTAGAGCGGGAGAACCTGGTCCACACTGGAGGCGTTGAGGGCATCGCGGTATGCGAAGAGAAGGTCCTTGATCGCGGTCTGATCGTTGGCGGTGTTCATGGTTTCGGCGGTGTTCAGGTCCGTTGTGGTTTCCGGGTTGGGCGCTTGGCAGCTCACTAGCATGACCGCTGATAGCGCGAGGAGAATGTTGTGTTTCATGGTCGATCCGTTGACAGGACAAAGGTTGGCCTCACTGCACGGGCGCCGCCATGGAGCGGATCAAGAAATGACCTTGATCCAGATCAAGGTTTCAGTGCTTGCTCGTCTTCGCCCGCAGGCGACTGAGGAACTCCGGTGTGACGCCCAGGTAGGAGGCGATGTGCACGCCGGGGACGCGCGCCGCCAAGCCCGGATGGTGCTGAACGAAATGCGCGTAACGCTGTTCGGCACTGGAAGCATTGCGGCGAAGCAGCCGCTGTTGCAGTTCCACGAACAGGTCCTCGATGATCACCCGGAAGTTGCGGTCGAACTTCGGGTGCTCGGTGTAGAGCCAAAGCAGGTCGGGATGCTCGATGCATACGACCGTGCTCGGTTCCAAGGCTTCGATGAAGAGGCTGCTCGGCTTCTCCGCGTGGAAGCTGCCGATGTCCACGATCCACTCGTTCTCCTGCGCGAACTGCAGGTTGTGCTCCACGCCTTTCTCGTCGATCTCGTACATCCGCAAACAGCCCTCCACCACAAAAGCATACGACCGACACACTTCGCCCTCCTGCAACAGGAAGCCGCGCCGTTTCAGGCGGCGCACACGACTGCGTTCCTTCAGCGCCGATTGCTCGGCCGGGTCCAGGGCCAGGTAGCGATCGAAGTGCACACAGAGAACCTCGTGTGGATCGGTCATTACTTCCTCAAGATCTTCTCCATCGCCCTGCCCTTCGCCAGCTCATCCACCAGCTTGTCCAGGTAGCGCACCTGCCGCATGATAGGGTCCTCGAACTCTTCGATGCGGTAACCGCAGATGACGCCGGCGACGCTCGAGACGTTCGTGTTGAGGCTTGGAGCCTTGGCCAAGCCTGTGACCATGAATGCGGAGGTCCTAGTGATCCGTGCTCCGGTCGCAAGGTCAGAGAAGCTGCTCTTCGGTTCAACGTGCATTCCAGATCGCATCAGGGGCGACTCGGCTGCCAACTCCAGTTGGGGAGCGGCTCGGACCAAACGATGGAGCCTAGCTGCTCGCGCTGTTCAAAGGCGGTGGACAGGTCCGTGCCTGGCGGCACGGGCACATAGCGCCACCCTACCATGCCCCGCACATAGCGCCCACCCCGTCGCCCCACCTGGAGGGGCTTCATTGTGAACCGATATACCGAGAGCTTCCCTGGTGGTAGCGTACTCCGTTGTGGGACGTTCTTATCACAGACACTTGGAACCAATTCGAAGCAGGATAGCGTATCCAGCATCAGAAGGTCTTCCGTGGAGCAGGACATCATGAGGTAGTGGACCGTGTCGGGCGAACTGTTCATGATCCGGAACTCCACCTGCAGGCTGCCGTCCTCCTGGCGTTCGTACTCGCCGATGCTTATGTCCACCAAGGGGCGCGGAGGACGCTCAGGCGGCATGTCGATGACCGTCACTTGCGCGCTACCGCTCGCGTGGAGAAGGCAGAGGGTTGCGGCCAGGATGAAGGTGCGCATGGTGTCCACCAAGGTATGTGCAGGGCCGATCATTTCCGCAGGATCTTCTCCATGGCCCTACCCTTCGCCAGCTCATCCACCAGCTTGTCCAGGTAACGCACCTGCCGCATGACGGGGTCCTCGATCTCTTCGATGCGATAACCGCAGATCATGCCCGTGATCAGGTGTGCGTTCGCATGCATCCGTGGCGCTTTGGCGAAGAAGGTCTCGAAGTCGATCTTGTCGGCGATCACCTTGGCGAGGCCTTTCTCCGGGTAGCCCGTGAGCCAGTGGATCACGGTGTGCAACTCCTCCTTGGTGCGGCCCTTCTTCTCCACCTTGGTGACGTAGTGCGGGTACACACTGGCGAAGGACATGCGATACACGCGTTCGTTGTTGGCTCCGGGTTTCATTGCTCCGCAAAGTTGGGCGCTTTCATTCAGACCAGGCTGCGCTACACTGGAATGTACGATCATCCTAACTTCGGGGCATGAACTGGCAGCAGCACATCACCAGCGACAAAGCGATCCTTGGGGGCAAGCCCATAATCAAGGGTACGCGTCTGGCCGTGGAGCACATCCAAGGTCGCTTGGCCGATGGATGGAGCAACGACATGTTGCTGGAGAGCTTCCCGAGTTTGAAGCCGGAGCACATCCAGGCCGTGCATGCCTTCGTGCTGGAGTGCATGGTGGACGGTATGCTCATGTGGCCCCTTCCTGGCAAGGCGGAATGAAATTTCTTGCCGACGAGAACTTTCCGATGCCGAGCGTTATCGTGCTTCGCGAAGCGGGTCACGACGTCCAACACATCGGCGATATAGCAGTTGGCTCAGTGGATGAGGATGTGGTGAAGCGCGCCAATGTGAGCGGCCGCACCATCCTCACATTCGATAGTGACCTCGGCACTTTGGCGATCGCACGCAACCAACCGGCTCATGGCGGCATTGTCTACTTCCGGTTGTTCAGCTACAAGCCGGACACTCCAGCGCGCATGCTCTTGGACTACCTCGCCGCCAACCCGGAAGCAGACCTGTCGGGACGGATCACCGTGTTCGATCCGCCACGTGTGCGGCAACGGAAGTTGGAGTAGAACGCCGGGTGACGCGAGCCTGCCTTCCGGAGGCAGGCCAGATGGTGAAACCGTGGACGATTAGGCGGGGCGTCGTGGGAGGTTAGGGATCGGATTGGGGGGTTCAACCCAGCCGTTGCATGGGGCCGCTCGACACCATTGTACTTTGGGCCTGCCTGCTACTCACCATGCGTGCCGCGTTGATATTCACTCTCCTTCTCACTACCGCTGGTTTCGTTGGATGCCGGTCCACATCGGTTACAGCCCCGGCATCAGCGGCCGACCGTGATCTGGAGCAGCAAGTGGGGGAACGGGTCGTGTTAGAAGGTGTCGTTACCAACACCAAGTGCCCACAAGTGGAGGGCGTGGATGCGTGGGGCTTGGAGGAATACCGAGGACAGCGGGTTCGTGTTTCAGGGATCCTGCGCAAAACATTGATCACAGAGGCTGACATCGATCCGATGGTTGCGAACAGAGGATCAGGCACGTTCTATTCGCTCGACGAGATGACCTACGAGCTGATCAAATAGGTAAGACGATCCAGTCGTGCAAGGCCTCACCGCCGATGCCGAGAGGGGCCTCCAACGATTGTTGCGGACCGGCGCCGAAGCCGTCGAGCGAGATGGTGAAACCGTGGACGATGAGGCGGGGCGCGGGGGGATGATTGCGGATCGAAGTTGGCCCTAGCCCACGAGCGTGGACGCTCGTGCCAAAGTCGGGGGATCGAAGCCGCCGCCCAGACATGCTCACTTATCGCACTTCCCCGGGAGTACTTGGATATCCTTGAAAAAGGAGATCTTCCGCAAAAGCGCAGCTGCCTTTTCCGCCTTCTCGCGGGTCTTCTTCGTGATGCACTTGCGAGCGCCCTTTTCCGTGGTCCACATCACGTGATGCTGGTCAGGAGGGGCACTGGCCCTGAGCGGTGCTGCACTTGCGGTGCCGAGCATACAGATGAACAAGAGGATGGAAAAGCGATGCATGGTTGAGGTGGCCCCGATGTGGTGTTCGTGGACCGATTCCATCAACGTGCATGCAAAAGCAGAATTGCTCCGTTCGCACCCAAGTGATAGGCCGTGTGATGAAGCGGGCACCTGCATCGAGCACGCACAGTATCGTGGCTACGAAACGCCTTATGGCTAAAGGTCCCGAGGATGGTGAAACCGTGGACGATGAGGCGGGGCATGGCAGGTCGTGCTACAAGGTCAGTTCGAACGTTGTGGGAGCACCCGAAGACCACCGAGGGCTAGAACACCTTATTGATATCCTTGAATATGTGGAGCCGCTTCCGGGTCACGTCAAGGAATATTATGCGCTCGTAGGCCTGCTTCCGACTACCGTTCGGAACGATCATGTTCCTATACGTGCCCGCGAAATAGAGGGAATCGCCTCTCATCAAAGCATCGTACAGGTCGTTGTGGTCGTTGCATCCCTTCAACGTGCTGTCCATTCCGTACCAAATCACGGTATCGATCGGACTGTAGTTCGTCCAACGTGTGATCCCATACTCTCCACTTTTGAGAAGGTAGTCGTCGAGGGGATAGCGATAGAATGCTGAATCAAGCTTCACGTCATCAATGGAAAAGACACTGACATTGTATGGCCAACAGAGATAGCCTTTCAGATAGTGCAGACCACCCGTAGGCAGAACGCCTGAGGTCCTTTCGAAAGAGACATACAACCATGTGAGGGCAAGGAACAAGACAACCGCCAAGCTTGGTTGAAGGACCGCGCTGCGCTTTCCGCCCGTGCGATATGCCTTGAGCACGCGGAACAGCCACCAACCCAATGCGAGGACGGATATTACTGCAAGTGCATACACGAGCAGTATTTCCACTCCTGTAATGTCTCTAAGGGACGGTCTCCAGGTCATTCCCTCAATGTGCTAACTCAGCATTTTGCGCCACTGATCGTTGCGGGCCGGCCCCGTAGCCGTCGAGCGAGATGGTGAAGCCGTGGACGATGAGGCGGGGCATGGTGGGTAACTATTGGTCACCGAACAAGCTGCGCTTCAACTCCGCAAACCCGTTCCAGTTCTGGTTGTAGTTCCGATAGACAAGCTCCAATCCCATATCCTCTCTGGTTGCCGCGTACACGTCACCAGCATTGCTGATGCCCTCGTCGAGGAACGTTCGTTCTGTCAGACTCTGTAAATAGGCAACAATCCTTTTCTCCATAGACTGGTCAAGTTGCCCTTCCAAGCTCTCAACGATTCGACGGTTGAAGTACGACGGGTCCGGACATTTCACTGTGTCCCTCTCGTAAGTAGCACGCAGAGCGTTGTCCTGTCTATAGATCCTGATCACTTCGTGGTGCCCACCCCATTCACCGCAATCAGCGAAGTGTCCTCTCAAGATCAGCGTATCGCTTCCTCTGAGATTGTCCAGACCTTGACCCGACTTCTCACTACCGCTCCTTGAGCAGGAGAGCAAGCAGACCAGGCTGAGCACCATACCGCTCGCGAACGACATCCGGAAGACCCTTGTGTTGTCCATCTTGGTCCTTGCTGAGCATCAATGTTGAACCCTTTCAAAACGGAAGGTCATCGTCGTCGCTCACAGTACTCAGCACTGTCTTCGGCTTGGCATTGTCAGGATCGACCGAGCGTACAAACCGAATAGAGCTCGTCACGGCATTCATTATGAAGAGTGCTTCTTCATAGCCCAGAACCTTGTTGTCGTGGGCAAGGCTCTTGTTGTTGCGAACATGGTTGAATGCCTCCATGTGGGAGATGGAAGACTTCAATATCCGCTCGGTCATTTCCGATTCAATCAATCCCTCCTCCCTAAGGTGTTTGATATACTCCCCAAAGAGACTATGCAGAGGCTTCTCCTTTGTGATGTCGATGCCTCGGCGTTCACACCTTACCCGAACAAACTTGACGAGGTAGGTGTGCAAATGGTCCAGTCCGGATTCAGGGTTACTCCGTTCAACGGCATCCCGAACGGATCTTTCGAGATGCTCGAACTCCTTCTCGTTCGTGACCGATGTAAGAGCCTCAATCTCGCGCACGGGAAGCTCCTGCAAGAGGCGATTGACGATACCCCGGCACTGAGAAAGAAGGTCAGGTGCAAATGCGGTGTCTGCTTGCCCGTACTCAATCAGAGCGGACAACAGCCGGCCTACAATTAGGTTCTGCTCGGAGGTCCAAAATCCGCGCAAACGATTTGCCTTCGAGCCACTCGCGCAGTTGTACTTAGCGTCGTCAATATCCTTCCCAACAGTGTCAAGTACGAACTCTTGGAAGGTCCTGTTCGAAAAGTTCAGCACGTAGCCTCCGCCCATTCCAAACAGCCTTTCCAAGCTGCGCTTCTCAAGTGGAGTCAGGTCTGCCATGAGCCCCCAAAACTACGCCTGCGGTTGCGCGCTACATTCACAACTGAACCAGAGAACATTATGACAAGCCCGAAACCGCCCGCGAATGTTGAAGCAATGGATTGGAGGATTAACAACATGACGTGGACCACGGCATCCTTCGTTGACCCGAAGACAGGAAGAACAATTCCTGCTGGGCAAGCTGTAATGCAGGCTGCCTTGCTAAACCTTGGCAACAAGTCCGGTGGAATCAGTATTCCGAATGCCACCGCTCTCTTCCTTGACCTCTCGAAGACGCATTTGGATAGCGCCAATGCTTGCGTTGCTCAGTGCCAACAGAGCGTAGACCCTCACGGACATCTTCCCGAGATTGATTCATTCGGAGCCATTGAACACTACATGGCCTCGGTGATTTTCGCCTGCACTGCGCTGGAAGCTCTTGCGAACGAGTTGATTCCCGACACGTACGTTCACGTACTCACCAAAAAGGGGGTGGACCACAAGTACGACAAGGAAGAAATCGAGCGCAGGTTTGGACCAAAGGAGAAACTGGGGGATGTGCTGCCCAATGCTATTGGCGTAACAACGCCTAAGGGAGGAGTGCTTTGGGAACCCTGTCGAAGGCTCTTTGACCTTCGCGCTCGCATCATCCACATGAAGACCGCTGATCGGTTGTTTCAAGGTGATGCACGGACTGCTAGCTCAATCTGGAACGAGGTATTGCAAGACCCGCTCCCGGATACCTACAAGGTGGCAACGGCGCTGATGGACTACTTCTTCAACGCGATTGGAAAGAGGCCCCGATGGTTCGAGAAGCTTCCATTCTGACGCATGGCATCGCTGTCATGAGCCGCTTCGCGTGACGGATTGCAGCGGAAAGCCCGCAAGCGAGGAGGAACGACGAGTGCGGACTTGCAGCGGAAAGCCGGACCCCGAGGCTTTGCGAGGGGGCACGCCCAAACCACTCAACTCAAATTCAAGTACGCGCTCAAGCCGTGCAAGCCGCCTTCGCGGCCGTAGCCGCTTTCCTTGTAGCCGCCGAAGGGTGAGGTGGGATCGAACTTGTTGTAGGTGTTGGCCCAGATGACGCCCGCGCGCAATTTGCTGGTGAGGTTGAAGATCTTGCTGCCCTTGTCCGTCCACACGCCGGCGCTGAGGCCGTAGAGCGTGTTGTTGGCTTTCTGGATCACCTCGTCCACGGTGCGGAAGGTCTGCACGGCGAGCACGGGGCCGAAGATCTCCTCCTGCGCGATGCGCGCGCTCTGCGCTACGTTGAGGAAGAGCGTGGGGCGGCACCAGAAGCCTTTGCTGGGAAGCTCGCAGGCGGGCTGGTACATCTCCGCGCCATCGGCCACGCCCACCTTGAGGTATTTGTTGATGGTGCCGAGCTGCTCCTTGCTGTTGATGGCGCCGATGTCCGTGTTCTTGTCGAGCGGATCGCCCACGACGAGGGAGCGCATGCGGTGCTTGAGCTTGCGGATCACTTCGTCGTGCACACCTTCCTCCACGAAGAGGCGGCTGCCGGCGCAGCACACGTGGCCCTGGTTGAAGTAGATGCCGTTGATGATGCCTTCGACGGCCTGGTCGATGGTGGCGTCGGCGAAGATGATGTTGGCCGCTTTGCCGCCGAGTTCGAGCGTGGCCTTTTTGCCGGTGCCTGCGATGCTCTTCTGGATGAGCTTGCCCACGCCGGTGCTGCCGGTGAAGGCGATCTTGTCGATGCCCGGATGGTTGACGAGCGCCGCGCCCGTGGCCCCCGCACCGGTAATTATGTTCACGACGCCATCGGGCAGTTCGGCTTCCTGGATGAGCTCGGCGAGCAGCAGGGAGGTGAGCGGTGTGGTCTCGGCGGGTTTCAGCACCACGGTGTTGCCGCAGGCGAGCGCGGGCGCGATCTTCCACGCGGCCATGAGCAGCGGGAAGTTCCACGGGATGATCTGCCCGGCGACGCCCAATGCGCTGGGTGTTTTTCCGGGGAAGGCGTAGCCGAGCTTGTCGGCCCAACCGGCGTAGTAGAAGAAGTGCGCGGCGGCGAGGGGCACGTCCACATCGCGACTTTCACGAATGGCCTTACCGCCGTCCATGCTTTCGACCACGGCGAACTGGCGGGCCTTCTCCTGCAGCAGGCGCGCGATGCGGTAGATGTACTTGGCGCGCTCGGCCGCGGGCATCTTGCTCCACACATTGTCGTAGGCCTTGCGCGCGGCTTTCACGGCAGCGTCCACATCGGCTTGGTTGGCCTCGGCGATGCGCGCGATCTTCTGCTCGTTGGCGGGGTTGATGGTGTCGAAGTACTTCCCGCTCTTGGGCTTGACCCATTTGCCGCCGATGAAGAGGTCGTATTCACTCTTGAGGGTGAAGTGGTCCTTGGATTCGGGGGCTGGGGCGAGCTGCCAGTCGAAAGCTTGCTTCTTGGTCTTGGTGGCCATGGAGCGAAGATAGCAGGCCGCGCAGCGTACACCGCGATCGGCTCAGCACGCAGACTCTTGCCGATCCGCGGCGTCCAAATATCTTCGGGCCACGTTCACCAATTCCCCAATTCCATGATGAAATACGCTTTCCTCGCTTTCCCGCTGGCGGCGCTCGTCGCTTGCGGAGGTAGCTCCAGCCCGGAGCATGATAAGATGATGACCGAACACGCCGCCATTCACGCGGCCGACAGTGCCAACAAGGCGGCCACGGACCAGATGAAGCAGGCGACCCAGCGCTTCCTCGACGCTTGGTGGACCGGAAAGACCGATGACCTCGAAGAGATCGTGGCCGAGAACTTCACGACCCACATGTCCATGCCGGGCGTCAGCTCCACCGGCATCCAGCAGCTGAAGGACATGATCGCCAGATCCACCTCGGCCTTCACCGAAAGCAAGGCGGAGGACCAGCACCTAACGGCCGAGAGCGACCGGGTCATCGCCCATTACCGCTGGAAGGGAAAGAACACCGGCGCTATGATGGAAGGCATGCCTGCCACCAACCTGCCGGTGGATGTGAGCTGTGTGGACATCCTCCGGTTCGAGAATGGGAAGATCGTGGAGCACTGGGGATACATCGAAGAGATGAAGATGATGGAGCAGCTCGGCATGATGGGCGGTCCGGCAAAGAAGTGATCGGACAACGATCGGACGGCGACGGCGGGGCTCCACCCCGCCGTTGCCGTTCGTGGTGATCACTCCTTGATGAAGCGCTGCACCGCTACCCGATCGTCGGCACCGACCACCCTGACCAGGTAGCTCCCCGTCGGCAAGGCGTTGATCGGAATACGCGCGGTGTTCGCATTCACCACTGGTGACAGTTTCAGTGAGCCGAGCATGTCGTAGATGCGCACATCGTTCAACCCCACAGGAGCGGATAGTTCAAGCACATCACCACGCGGCACCGCGCGCACGTCAAGAGCATCCTCTTCGGCATCGCCGATGCCTGCACTTATGATGGTGCAGGTGGTCTCGTAATCCCCGTTGAAGCAGTTCGGGTTACCACTTACCAGGGATAGATAGAATGTGATCGGCGTGTTCGTTGGCAGGCCGCCCACATTGACGGACCAGGGACAGGGTAGGAAGAACACCATATCGCCAACAAGGTCCTCGCCGTCCGTCCAGAACAGGAACATGGTGCCATCGTACTGCGCCGGTGCCTCCAAGCCCGGCCAACTCACCGTGATGCTATCCCCCACCACCGTGCAGGTCAGTCCGGGATCGACGATCTGCGATACGGCGATGTATGGACCGAAGTCCCAGCATCCCTCGCTCACGGAAAAATCCGGCGACCAGACACCGGGTGTGGTGATGGTACCGGCGATGGTGAGCGTATCGTCCACGAGCGTTGCAGTGACGCCAGGTGGAAGGGGTTCGATCTGGAAGCCAGTTCCTTGGATCGCGTAAACGACCGGCTCGATGGTGACGTTGACCGGCGTTACGCAGAAGCCCTGCTGAGTGGTCGCCTCTGCAGAGACCAGAGTGATGGAGCAGCCACCTCTTGGACCTTGCGCACAGACGAAAAGAGGCAGTATGAAAAAGATGGGGAAGAGCTGTTTCATGATCATCGTTCCTTGATGAAGCGCTGCACCGAAACCCGCCCATCTGCACCGACCACGCGCAGCAGGAAGGCTCCAGAAGTCAATGAAGTGATCGGGATGTTGGCCGTGCGTGCGTTCACGCTTTGCGAGGCGACAAGGCCCCCGAGCATGTCATAGATGCGCACGTCGCTCAACGAAACGGGTGCTGAGAGTTCGAGCGTTTCGCCGCGCCGTATGGCACGCACCACCAGGTCATCTTGTTCGTGATCGATCACGTCCGTGCTGATGATAGTGCAGGTGGAGGTGTAAGAGCCGGGGAAACAATAGGGCAGTCCACTGCCGTGCAGCCCGAAGGTCAACTCGGTATTCACGGGAAGTCCGCTCCAGACCAAGGAGTCGGGACAAGGCAGGAACAGGACCTGCAGATCGAAGAACCCATCCGGTGTAGAGCAGTCCAAAAAGATCTCGTCTCCGTACTCCATCAGCGAGTGCATGCCGGGCCAATGCAGGATCACGTCCTGCCCTTCCACTTCGCACGAGAATTCCGGTTCCACGATCACGGACATGCCCATGTACATATTTACCGAAGTACAGCCTTCGCTTGTCGTGATCTGCGCGAAGTGGATCCCTTCCTCAGCTATGGTTCCGGAGACGGTCAGGGTATCGTTGGACAGCACGGCGGTAACACCAAGCGGTAGATAGACCACCTGCACGCCAGTGCCCTCCACCAACCACACGATGGGTTCGATGGTGGCAACGGGTGTTTCCAGACACCAGGCCTGGCCCAGTGTGCTTTCATCGGAAAGCAATATGATGGAGCAAGCGCCACGAGGATCCTGGGCCAGTGCAGCCATGGCCGGGAAACAACACAGTAGAAGTACTAAAGCTCGCAGGGGACGGAAAGACATGGTCATCATGCACCAAAGTTCGGCTACGGACGTCGATCCCGCATCACCGTTGGTTGTCACCATGGGGCCTGCCTACCGCAGGGTCAACAACACCAACTGCCCGCGGTGATTGGCCAAGTGGCTCGTGCGACTGAGCACCACGTTCAACCGATTGCGGTGCGGCTCCTTCGCGAAGTCCTCTTCGGAAATACTGGCGTGTCGCGTGAACCAATCCGCCGCCGGAAGCCGCCCCATGTGGTCGGTCAAGGTGGTGTTCACCGCCTTCCACTGTTCACGGAGCTGTACTACCGACGGCAGGTCCGCCACGGCCTTGTCGGCTTCGTCAAGGAACGGCTTGCTCAGGTCTGGATACATGACATCCTGAAAGCGCAATAAGGGCAGTAAGCGATCGTGCACGGCGGTCAAGTGGCCGAGCAGGTAGATGCCCCGGTTCCGCGTTGGCGCTACCTCGTGCATGAACTGTTCATCGGTGAGCTTGTCCAGCAGCGCGTTGGTGAATTTGATCTCGTTGTTCCAGGCGTCGAGCGCCATTTTCACGAATAGTCCTTGTTGGTCGCTCATGGGTGTCGGTTCCTTTTCAGATCGTGCGGGGTCGAAGTTCGTGCACGGTAGCCTAGCGTGTTCAAGTCCACTATTTCCTATCTGCTCTTCGCAGGGAACATACGTTCGCGCATGCGAAGGAACGGTTGTTCGATGGCCTTGGTGGCTACGACTCCGACCAGCACAGCGCTGCCGACGACCGTCGCGAACTCCATGAAGCTGCCGTGCGTCCCGATCCGTTCGAAGAGCTGCTCCACGATCAGGATCACCAAGAGGTGCCAGAGGTAGGTGTTATAGGATATCCGGCCCACCCACGCTATCGGCCGCACGAGCCATGTCCATAGCCCGCGCACTTCGCCCGATGCTCCTTGGCCAACGCACAAACCAACGGCGACCATGGATGCGAGGTAGGCCGCCGTGAGGCCATAGACATAGCCGATGGCATCCACGCTTTGCGAGATCTTGACGAAGGCAAGAAAGCCAGTTAGAAGGATCAGCGGCACGTACATGCGACCGCCGAAGGACGCTTGGAAAGAGGCGTGGCGGAAGCGGTGCCACCCGGCCAATAGCACACCGGACAACAAAGCATCGAGGCGCAGATGCGTTGGGAACTTGCGGTAAAGTTCTCCGGGGGCGAGCATCCGGAAATCATTCCAGCGAAGGAAGAGCACGAGGAGGAAGACGCCGATGCAGATGCCCACGAAGCCTTTCCAACGCAGGCCGACCTTGAAACTGATGAGAAGTCCAGCTACGATCACCAGTAGGAAGTAGAAATGCTCTTCCACAGCGAGCGACCACGTGTGCATCCACAAACCTTCGTGGTAGTTCTGGAAGAAGAATAGTTCGGCCACGTAGTTCATGATCGGATCCGTTCGATCCGTGATCCATAGCAGAATGGTGGTGACGAGGATCAGCGTATAGAACGACGGGTAGATCTTGAACCCGCGCCGTATGAGGAAACGGAACGGTGCGAATGAACGGGTGCGCCGGTACTCATCGAACACCAGACCCGAAACAAGGAAACCGCTGAGCACGAAGAAGAGATCCACACCGATCCACCCGATGGCCTGCAACACGGGTATGCCCGGATGATGGTGGCAGATGACGAGCAGGACGGCGATACCACGCAGCATGTCCACGCGCTGCCAGCGGTGCGAACCACTGGGGAGCACGGCACCGCCCGATCCGGTCAGATCCGATTTCATGACTTTTTCCGCCTGCCGAATGTAGAATATCGGCGCGATGGGCGGCCATGGAATTCTTCAACCCGCAATGGGCAAGTGGATCAGGGCCACCAGTTCTACCTGAACCCACCTGGAACCGCTCAGCGGATCAGGGTCGTCAGGCGATGCACCAAAGCGCTGAAGCTCAATCCACACTGAAGTAATCCGCGCTCTGGTAGTGCCCGTCGGCTTCCTTCTGCAACTGCATAAGGATGTCGTTCGCCAAGCTGCTGGCGCCGAAACGGAACCAGTGGTTGCTGAGCCATTCCTCGCCGAGCTCTTCCTTGACCATCATGAGATAGTGCAGGGCCTGCTTGCTGGTGCGAATACCGCCGGCCGGTTTCATGGCGATCATCTCGCCGGTCTTGAGGTAGTGGTCGCGGATGGCGTGCAGCATCACCAGCGTCACTTCCATGGTGGCCGCCGGATTGATCTTACCCGTACTGGTCTTGATGAAATCGGCGCCCGCTGCAATGGCGATGTCGCTGGCGAGACGCACCTTATCATACGTTCCCAACTCACCGGTCTCGAGGATCACCTTCAAGCGTGCATAGCCGCACGCTTCCTTGATCGCGGCGATCTCATCGAACACGAAGTTGTAGTCGCCGCTGTGGAAGTGCCCACGGCTTATCACCATGTCGATCTCATCCGCGCCTTCGTTCACGGCGAATTTGGTATCGGCGATCTTCACAGCCTTGGGTGCTTGTCCGCTGGGGAAGGCCGTTGATACCGAAGCGACCTTCACGCCGCTATCGCCTAGGGCCTTCTTCGCCACTTTCACCATGGTGGGATACACGCAGATGGCCGCAACCGTTGGAAGACCAGGTAGACTGTCGTGCAGGTGCATGCCCTTGTAGCAGAGCTGCTTCACCTTGCTCGGCGTATCAGCTCCTTCCAAGGTGGTAAGGTCGATCATGTTCAGCGCGAGCTTCATGCCCTGCACTTTCGTTTCCTTCTTGATGCTGCGCGTCTTGATGCGCGCCACACGCTCTTCGATACCGACCTGATCGATGGTCGGGGTCATGCGTGGGTCGAACAAGGGACGCGATGTGGTACTGGTCTTGGTTGCCATGGGCCTACCACCGAAAGGAATGACTGCTGATCCGGTGGTGGCTAAAGATACCGATGCGGTGCAACAAGACACGGCGCGACCCGATGGCCCAAAAAGAAGAAAGCCCCGTTGCCGGGGCCTTCTGTTGGTATTCGAGGATCGATCACCGGAGGGTGAAGCGGATCGGCAGGTTGTATTGCACGGTAACCGGTTTGCCGCGTTGCTTGCCGGGTTTCCATGTTGGCATCGCGCGCACCACACGGAGGGCTTCTTCATCGCAACCACCGCCGATACCACGAAGCACTTTGGCATCGCTGATCTTGCCGTCCTTGCCGACCACGAAGGTGACATAGACCACACCAGAGATGGATGCGTCCTGCGCCATCTGTGGGTACTTGATGGTCTTGCCGAGGTACTTGAACAGTTCGGCTTCTCCGCCAGGGAACGTGGGCATGTCCTCCACGATGGTGAAGACCTGCTCCTCCTCCACCTCTTCCTCACGCTGTTGCACCACCACCTTGGTCTCTTCCTTCACTTCTTGGTCGACCTGCTCCTTCTCCTCTACCACGACCTCATCCTCAACGATCTCGAGAACGGTGGTCGGTGCTGGAGGTGGCGGCGGGGGCGGCGGGGGCGTCACGCTTGCTGGGATCACTTCCTCTTCCAAGAAGTCCAGCTCCAATTTACCCATGTCCGTGTTCTTCTCTTCGAAGGCGGTCCATTCGAACGCCACGAGGGTTACGGCCAAGGCTGTAAGCACGCCAATAAGCATGAAACTGCCTTTGCGTTTCTCCAGGTTCGCCTCTTCTGTTTTCTTGGCTTCCATGATGCGTTGTTTTCCTGCTGTACCCGCGACGGGCTTCAAGGTTCAAAACTAAACATCCTAGGCATGTATTGTGTGCCGTTGCCTGTTCCAACGCCGCCGGGTCCAGAAAATACCCAACACCGCACCTACCGTATTGGCGGTCATGTCCACCCAATCGCCTTGGCGACCCATTCCGGGGATCCCTTGAAGCAACTCCATGAGCCCCCCGTACCCTACGGAAGCGGCTCCTGCAAGGAACAGGAGTTGCAGGTCAGGACGTTCATTGCCCTTCCGATCACGCAAACCGCGCGCTAGCAGGGCGGTAAGTACACCGAACATCACGGCATGGACCATCTTGTCCACACTGAGCAGGTCGGCCCATTCCCAGCTGGGGATCGCGTCGCTCGGGGTCAGGCATAGCACGCCGATCCAAACGGCCCAGGCCAGTGCTGCAAGAAGGAAGCGGGGCATCCGCTCGCGCTCAGGCTCCGAGAAGTGCCTTGTATTGGTCCGCGCTCAAGAGACCTTCCACCTCTTTGGCGTCGCTCATGGTCACT
This sequence comes from uncultured Bacteroidota bacterium, assembly GCA_902826215.1. GTDB lineage: Bacteria > Bacteroidota > Bacteroidia > Flavobacteriales_F > PHOS-HE28 > PHOS-HE28. The sequence goes on along the minus strand of CADEDY010000001.1, from coordinate 402,479 downwards.
TTCACCATCCAGCCTTTGCCGTAGGGATCGGTGTTCACGGCAGCCGGGTCGTTGGTCAGGTCCGGGTTCACGGTGGTCACGGTTCCACTCACGGGCATGAAGAGGTCGCTTACGGTCTTCACGGCTTCCACGGTGCCGAACACCGCCTCGTGGGCCAAGTCCTGCCCTTCGCTGCCGATGTCGATGAAGACGATGTCACCCAACTCGCCCTGCGCGAAATCGGTGATGCCGATGATGGCTTCGTTGCCTTCGATACGGACCCATTCATGGTCCTTGGTGTAACGCAGTTCTGCGGGGATGTTCATGGATGGGGATGGGTTGCGAAGGTGCGAAAGTAGCGCTTGGGTCGAACGGACGAGCACGACTATTGGGCCAAGGTGAATCGAAGGCTGATGCCCGCATTGGTGTTGGCCGAAGGGAACGACGTGGAGATGACCGGCGTGTTCACCACCCGCTCGTAGAACGCCCGCACGTTGAGCTTCTGGTTGATGACGTAATCCGCAGAGGTCTTGATGGAGATGATGTTCTGCCCCGCCGTCGGTTGGTTCTGTTGTTCTTGGATCTTGCGGATCACCGTGGCGTTCTCGCGCAAGCTGAGATCGATCCGCAGGTTGAGGTCGCTCTTCGGCGTGCTTCCACCGATGGTGAACGGGAACTTCACATCCTTCAACCGGTAACCCGTACCGATCACGAATTCCTTACCTCGAACCTCCGTCACTTGGTTGTTGGTGAGGCTCAGGCTGAGGCTGCGATCGCGGTTGTACTCGAACTTGGCGAGCAGACTGTTCTTAAGTGTGGCATCGAACCCGATGAACGGGCGCATCGATTCCTGAATGGTGATGACCGCGATCTGTTTCTGCGGGATGAAGTTGCCCGCTTGATCCCTCACGTTGCCTCCTTCCACGTACAGCAGGTTGGTCTGGTAGCTCGCCACATTGAAGGTGGAACGGTAGCTGTTCTTCATGGTCAACGTGCGGAACATCTTGGCAACCACGGGCAACTTCGTTAGACCGTCGTACGTGATGTCCCAGTTCGGAGCGGGTAACAAGCTCAACGGATCCAACTTCACATTGTCGGCGCTCTTGCCTGTGTATGCGGCCAAGAAAGATGGCACCACCACATCTTGGTTGGTAGGCCCGAAGCCTTGGTAATAGCCTGTCTCCGTGTCCAGCACTGCACCTGTTCCTTCCGCCAACCGCGCACTGATCGTTGTCCGGTTCGCCAACAATTGTTCGAAGACCGAGTTCACGAAGTCGCCATCGTCGCTGGCGAACGTGGTGCGCCAGTTGAGCATGCTCACACTGAAGCTGCCTTGGTCACGTGGGCTGTCGTTCACGTAGCGGTCCTCTTCCCGGTTGTAGCGGAAGAAGGAAGAACTGTTATCCGCCTTGGTGCGGTTGGCCATCAGTTCGATCCGCATGCCCCGGAAAGGCTCCAAACTGATCCGCGCATTGATGGTTTCGTTGCGCGTGTTGGTGTATGGGGTGAAGATGGACGGCGTTCGAACAAGCCAACCGTTCCGCCCGGCCGTGGTCGCAAAGTCGCGAACGATATCACCCGCCAAGTTGTGGTTCTGTTGACCTGTGATGAATCCGAAACCCGGTGCCCCGAAGTTGTCCATGCCCAGGATATTGGTCCGTGGTGCATAGCCTGGCAGCAATATGCCGGATGTCTGGCTGTACGTGATCGTTCCCGTTCGCAACGTCATCAGGATGCGCGACAGCCCTTCGAGGATATTGATCGGTTCTCCTTTGGGTGCCGTGGCTGTACTGTCCGGCTTGGACCTCGGCGATTTCGTTGAAGCGCTTCGCGAAGATGAACGGCCCTTGCCCTTGTCGTTGATCTTCTTCAGGTACTTCGACTTGTTGTACAGGCTCACGAAGTTCAACTGGCCGTTCACCGAGATGTTCTGCGAGTTCTGCACCACTGCTCCGAGCGTGTCCTGCGTCAACGGTGCGCGGTCCCACTGGTAGCCCGCTGTGTATCCGGTATTCACGGTCATCCAGTCCGTCAAAGGCAGCTTATCGAGCGGCAATGTGTACGTGAGCCCGATGGTATGGTCGTACCGCGTTACCTCGCCGAAGCTCTTGATGCTCGTGAGCACGCTGTCTTTCCAAAGGGAATAGTCGTCCCGGTCCTTGGCGTTGACACGACCCGGCGTTTCACCGATGAAAGCCAGATTGTTCGCGTTGAAATCGAGCTTCAAGGACTTCGTGATGTCGTAGCGGAACCCGTACTGGCTCGCCCAGTTGAAGTTCTTGTTGTAGGTCGGACGCGGCGGCAGCGTTTCGATGTCCGGGTTGGGTCGCACCAAGCGTTCCAGGTACATGCGGTCGATGGAGGTGCGCATGCTGATCTGCTTGAAGCCCATGTTGACGTTGAAGTCCTTGATCAGCTTCAGCCACTTGCTCTTGCTCACGAACCCGATCCCCGCGAACGGTTCGATCGGCCTTGGCTTCGGGCTGTGCACGTATGCGAGTGATCCGCGGTAGGTACGTGTGTTCTCGTACGCCGTGTTGATGTCGTAGTACTCCTGATCGCTGTACGCGTACGTGAGGCTCAGGTTCTCCACATCGAAGAACTGCTCCTTACTTCCAGGTTCGCGTTCCTTGCGCACGTTGGTGAGGTTGATGCTTCGCCTTCGCGTGTAAGTGCGCGACTGCTTCAATCGCTCCTTGCGTTCATCGCGCGTGAGCGTTCGTGTTGCATCGCTGAAGGTGATATCCGGACTGAGCGGGTCGAACTGCGGGTTGATGATCTGCTCGGAGTAGCCCATATAGAGCGGCACCTTCACCTTCGATGCTTCCGGCAGGAATTTGCCCATCTCCAGATTCGCGCTCACATCCACCCCGTATCGGGTGTCACGCTGACGTTCGCTGACGCGCTTGTCGATGCTGCCCCAGAACGGCGTGCTGTAGTTACCAGCGACGCTCACGCTACCGAGGTCTGCGAGTTGCGCGTTCACACGGGCCAAGGCCGCCCAGCCTCCGCTTTGATCGAAATCCGTCAGTCGCAATTCGTTCACCCACACCTCCAGACACTTCGCCAATCCATCATCCTGCGCCCACGGGTTGGCCTCTTCGCCTTCCCGCTTCGGGTTGCGTATCCCGATCATGATCGTGCGCATTTGGCTCAGGTTCGGACTGCCCTTCACGAAAACCCGGCGGTCGCCATCCGTGCCCGCATAGCGCACATTCCGGGCTGCTCCAGAAGCATCGCGTTGCAACTTCAGATCGTTGAGCTTCGCGAACTCGATGATCATGTCGTTGGCCTCGGGCCAAACATTGTAAGGGTCGCGACTGAAGAAGGTGGAAGGCACCACCGGCACCTCGTACTCGTAGTAGTTCTGATCGAAGTCGTTGCCCAACCGCACGAAGACCGACGCATCGCCGTATTCGATCGGGTTGTTGGGGTCGCTGCTCTCCGCGTGGATGTACATGCGCAACTTCTTGTAGCTGCGGATGTCGAATTGAACATTGCGGAAACCGGCACGCGCATCGCCATCGCGCAGATTGCACACCTTGTATTGCAAAGACTGCTCGTTGAGGTTACGCAGGTTCGCACTGGCCACGTCGATCTCTTTGTTGATGCCCGGTGGCAGCACGTAGTTGATCGGTGTGCGGTTGCCGTTCTCCTCGATGTTCACCGCGGCGATCTGGAAGGTCGTGGGGTCCGGGTCGCCGCCGAACCCTTCACCCGGGGTCTCCAGGCTCAACAGGTACTTACGCCATTCGCCGCGCACGAATTCAAGGCGCGCAAAACGCAGCGTAGCCTCTTGTTGCCAGTTGTGCAGGTACAGGCGCATGAAGCGGATGCTCCGGAAATCCTGGATGCCATTGACCTGTGCGGTGGGTTGGCGGATGGGCACCTTGAACTGGTACCAATAGACCTGCTTGGGTCCTTCGGGCGTATTCGCTGTGGCGAGAATGCGGTCCGTGATGAAGCCCTGCCCCACCACCATGTCCTGCGGACGCAGGCTCACCTTGTAGTGGAAGTAGCTCTCGCTTTCCCCGAGGTTCTGATCCTGGTTGATGTCCTCGGTTGTTGGCAAGGTGGTCTGCTGCGTTGGGAAGTCCTCAGGAGAATCCTCATCGGTCACCGAGTTTCCTTCCGGTGCATTGAAACGCTTGTACCGCTGAAGGATATCCGCACCGGCATCGTCATAGGCCTGTCCGCGGAAGAAGCGATAGTCATCGTTCGAAGGGTCATTCTGCCAGATCGCCTGTGCCCCCGGATTGAGCAAGCCCAGGTAGCTCTGGAAGAAATCGGATTCGTTGCGTCCAGGAATGTTCGATCCAGGGCTTCCCAATCCGTCCAATCCAACATCCTGGAATTTGTTGCTGTTCGTCTCGGTGATCGCGAATGCGTTCACCACACTCTGCGTGGCGGGCACGATGCCCCATGTGGTCTGATCCGTTTCGGAGGAAAGGTTGTCCGCCGTGTTCGGCAGTCCGTTCTCGAAGGATTTGCGGCCATCGCGCAACACATCCTCGCTGATGTTACCGAGATCCAAGTAGAGATCACCACCGGTACTGTTCACCGAGTTCGCGTTGGTGGCCGGTTCGCCAACGTTATTGCTCGCGTTGAAGAAAGGGTCCATGATCCAGAACTGGACCGTTTCGATGTTGCTGGCCTCGAAATCCGTGGTGGTGATCCGCCGCGTGATACCTGCCCAATTGTTCTCCGGCGTGAACAATGTTCCTTGATCCGTGAGGTTCGGATTGTAGTTGTACGGCCCGCGTTCCGATGGATAATAACTGAGGTCCAGAACGGGAATGTTCGTGGGAGTACCTGCTGCCAACTGACGGTTCGGGAACACCTCTTGCTCGAGCACCTCACGCTGCCTGTTGTCACTGCGGATCGCCGTGCTGTTCCGGATGTTATCCGGTGTGAGCGTGTTGTTCCGGAAGAACAAGGGATCGATCACGTACCACGCCAATTGCGCGCGTCGGAAACCAGCACCCAGATCGTTGACCAGGTCACCTTCGGGGAATAGCGAAGGCAGCCCTTGCGGCACTGCGGAATGGAACCAAAGGCTCTGCGTGCGCATGTCGATCACGCTCACACTGCCCTCGAAGTCATCGATGTAGCTGGTCCCTGCGTTGCCGATGGCCTTGCTGTGCCCGGGTATGAGGTAGGCGCCTTCCATGCTCGCGCTGATGCTGCTCTCTTGCTTGGTGGCGTAGAACGGCAACTTGTCCACCATGTCCGTGAGCCACTGCGACTTGGTCTGCCAGTTCGCATCCACGCCGAGCATGGTGTTGCGGATCGGCTCATCCCCCACGTTCACTTTCTGAGTGAGCGGTCGCTCGTACAAGTTCATGATGGTGCCGCCCAGAACAAGATCCTTATTCACTTTGTAGTCGAAGCGAGCGCCGGCCAAGGTCTTGGTCTGGATACTGAAGAGGGAGTTGCTCTCCAGGGCGATGTTGATCGGTGTACCGCTCTCCAAGATCCCTTGGTTCAGGATCCGCACACGACCCAAGTTATAGTCGACGGTGTAATCTTGGTTCTCGATCAAGCGCACACCACCCGCCGTAACGCTCACCGAACCTTGCGGAATGTTCACGGAGTTGAGGGAGATGACATCGCTGCTCGCGGACCTGTAACTGCCCTTCAATTTGAAACGGTTCAGCTCCGGGATGTTCTGCGCCGCGGTCTTGGTGCTGTCGTAGAGTTGCTGGTAGACGATGGTGCGTTTGATGTTCGGGTCCACCCCGACGAGCTTGGAATCGAGGTAACTTCCGAAAGGCTCCACGGTCGTGAAATAGATGCGGCCGCTCTGAGACTGGATGGTTCCACCAACGGTGGCCGCTCCATCAATGAAGTCGAACCAGCCGTCCGGGTTGGGGGCGTTGTTCGGATCCAAACGGTCCATCGCCAACGTTTGCAACAACGGGATCTGATCCACCGGTGCACGCGGGATGTAGTTCACATCAACGCCCGTTACCGGGTTGTTGTAGATCAGGTCCAATCGGAAGTTCTCGCGATTCACTTGGAACGCACCCAACGAGTAGACGTTCTTCATCATCAGATCCCACAGCGGAATGCGCGGGTTCGTGATCGTGGCCTTGAGCAAGCGCAGCACGAGCGCCTCGGTTCCCGCAGGACCTACCGTGTTCTCATCCGGAGTCCCTGTGCCGTCGTTGAAGACCCCATCCTGCGCGAACTGACCGACTTGGTAGGTCTGCCCATCCAACGTGTATTGATAGGAGACCGCAAGGACTTCATCGTTGTTCAACGACTGGTTCAGGGTGATGAAACCCAATCGCTGGTTCACGGTGTATTCACTGGCGGTGAGCAAACGAGCGCTCTCCACCTTCTCGTAGTGTCGCGCCGCAACAAGCCCGAGGCTCTGCAAAGCTTCACTGGAATTCACGAAACTGACAATGCCCGAATTGGTGCTCACCGTTTGGTAGAGCGAATTCGCATTGTTGTTCGCGATGTCGCTGTTCGGCAGATCCTGCACGAGGCCTGGTGGCAGGTCGGCGCTGAAATGCCCAGCCGCAAGTGCAGCAGCCGAGCCATCTTCACCAAGATCAGTGAAGGCCACGAAGTTCCTCGTTTGTTGGAAGTCCTGCCGCGTGTTGGTGACCCATACCTCGATACGTTGGATCAGCACCCCGCTGTTCACGGTAGGCAGAGTGCGCAGCGCAGCATCGTACCTGTCCCGGAAATAATGGCTCAGAAAATAGTGTTTGTTCACTTCATACTCATCGGCACGGATATCGAAAGTGGTGGTCTGCGCACCGCCTTGAGCTTGCACGTTGCGACGTTGCCCTTTCTCTTGGCTGAAGATCGCCGTAGCGGTGAGCTTGCCGAAGCGCAACTCCGTCTTCAGACCGAACAAACTTTGGCTGCCTTGGATGAGCGTCCCTCGCAACGGAAGACTCACGTTACCCGCTTCGATCTTCTGGATGATCTCGTCCTCGTAGCCGGTATAATCCAACTTCACTTGGTTCTCGAAATCGAAGGTGGCTTGGGTGTTGTAGTTCGTATTGATCTTCAGCTTCTCCCCGATATTCCCGACCAGGTTCAGCTGGATGCGCTGATCGAAGTTGAAGGTGGTGATCCGCCGTTGGTTGATCGGTATCCGCGGGTTCTCGGTCTTGCTGATGTTCACACCGAAGATGACTTCCGCCGAACCGCGCGGCTTGATGTCGATCGTGTTGCCGCCGAAGATCCGGTCGAATGCTTCACCTCGCACCTTGATCTTCGGGATCAGGTCCTTTTGCGCGCTCTCACTGTCCTCCTCTACCCGGTCGAGCCAGTAATTCTCCATGCTACGCTCCATGTCGTAGTTCAGGTATTCCTCCAACGACATGCTCATGGGTGGGCGGTAATCGAAGGAGCCGCCGACCGTGCTCTGCATGATGTACTGCCCCGTGACCGGGTCATACACAACGTTGTTCTGGATGTTGGCCGGATCGCCGAGGTTGATGTTACCGGTCGAGGTACCACCCGGAGTGAGTGGATCCGTCAACGGGTACTGCAACTCCACTTCCGGAGAGTCCACTTGCAGGATCAGAACCGAGTACGCCAGTGCCCGTCCCTTCGCATCGTCGGCAAAAAAGGCAACGATGAACAGGATGGACATCCTGGCCAGCATGCCCCAAATGCGTTGTGGAAGAAGATCGCGGATCATCGCCTGCCGGGTGCTCAGAGATTCTTGAGGGTCAATTTGATCAGCTCCTCCACAGCTGGTGTCTCTCCGGCACGGTCCTGCAGCACTGCATTCAGTGCCCGTTCCGCCTTCAAGCGATCCACCCCCAAGGAAGTCAAGGCCGATAACGCTTCCGCCTTCGGCGTATTGCCTCCGGTCGGAAGCCCACCCGAACTTGGCAGTGGCGCGCCTGCCAACTTGCCTTGAAGCTCCGTGATGATGCGCTGGGCCAGCTTGGGGCCGATGCCCTTCACGCCCTTCAACATGGATTCATCGCCGACGAGTATCGCGGTGTGCACCTCTTGGGCCGACCGCGCACTCATGATCATCATGCCGATGGTGGCGCTGACACCTTGCACATCGATCAGTCTACGGAACAACTGGCGATCGTCCTTGTCCAAGAAGCCGAAGAGCCGATGATCACTGGAACCCGAGCGGACGTCCACCGATACGGAGTAGTGAACATAAAGGCGTACCTTTTGTTGTTTGGGAAGGCGCGACAGCGTGGTAGCCGGTGCATTCACCAAATAGCCTACGCCATGGCAATCGAGGACCACATGGTCCACGCCTATTTCCAATACATCACCATTCAGGCTGTCGATCATCCTGTCCCCCGCGAATTGGGTCGATCAATGAAAAGGGGCGTAACGTGCTACTATGCGCGAGGATCAAGGTCCAACCAAAGAGGCGCGAAAATAACGGAATGCCTGCGACATGGCACAGTTACTTGTACAGCCTAATTTCGGGCGGTACTTGACCGATCACCGATCGTTCGCACCATGTCCAAACCTTGTCTTGTGGTCTTCTCGGGGGCTGGCGTGAGCGCCGAAAGTGGCTTGCGCACCTTCCGCGACAGCGACGGGCTTTGGGAGAACTACCGCATCGAGGATGTGGCCACCCCGGAAGCATGGGCACGCGATCCTGCGAACGTGCTGCATTTCTACGACCTCCGTCGTGCACACGTCCTTGCGGCTCAGCCGAATACGGCCCACCTTGCCATCGCAGAGTTGGAGCGCTGCTTCGAAGTGGTCGTGATCACCCAGAACATCGACGACCTGCACGAGCGTGCCGGAAGCACCCACGTGATCCACCTTCACGGGGAGATCCTGAAGGTCCGGAGCACGACCGACCCCTCCTACGTCACACGTTTGAACGGACCATCACTTCAACTCGGTGATCACTGCCCGCTGGGATCCCAACTGCGTCCGCACATCGTTTGGTTCGGAGAGGAGGTCCCTATGCTGGAAGTCGCCGCTCGTGAAATGGAACGTGCAGATCGATGTATCGTGATCGGCACCTCTTTACAGGTGTATCCTGCCGCCGGTCTCATCCACCTCCTTCCCGATGAGAGTCCGCTTCACGTAGTGGACCCAGCACTAGCTGCTACCGTTCACAGTCGCGCAGAACTGCTGCCCATGAAGGCATCCGAAGGCATGAAAATTCTTCTAGACCGCTGGTCGTCAAGTGCTTAGCGCGATCCAACGACCAGTCGGCGAGTTGCTAACGCACGCCCACCTACTTCCAAGTTGATGAAGTAGACGCCCGGCTCCAGTTCGGCACGTTGCACGACCACGGTACCTGAAGTGCCCCGCAGCGAACGGTTCTGGATCTTGCTGCCCAAGGTGTTGTAAAGGACCAATTGGGCCCCTACCACACCAGGCTCCAGCGCGTAACGAACGTTCAAGGGGCCCTCCGTCGCTGGATTCGGGAACGCATCGAACGAAACGAGACCGTTGGATCGTTCCGAAATTCCCACTTGCGCATCGAACAAGATGTCGACCCATGTGCTGTCGTTGGTGTTCTCGGTATCGAACCACACGAAACGGAACAGTGAAGACCCCGCCTGACCCATCGGCTTGTAATAGCCGTGGAAATTGTTCACCTCAACACCAGGTGACATGGAGACCGGGTGGGCACTCTCCCACACAGGCAAATTACCTGCTGCCTGCGAGGTGTAGCACACGCCCCAGCAGTAGAAATTGCGGGTACTCGACAACACGTCCACTTCGTATCGGCGCAGGTTGATGGTACGCTCCGTCTCACCCGTTAGCGTTGCAAGCAGGCTCAGTGTATCGGTGTCATGCCAAGTAGCACTCGCCACCGTTACCACGGTTTCGTTCACGATGTTGCCTTCCTCGTCAGCAAGTACCACAACAGGTTCTTGAGCACTGACCACGTTCGAGATGAGAAATGTAACTGCTGCGTAGATGAGTTTCTTCATGGGGAAGGTGACGTTCGTCCGGGTTGCAGTCCAAAGGTAACTCCTGAGCGAACACTTCCCATTAGCTTGGCCTCGGATCCGCGCCACCCTTGATCTGATAGGATTCCAATCAGATCCTTAACCGGAACTTGCTCAGGGCTCCGCACCATCTACTTTCGGCATCCGAAGATGCGTCCTGCATTTCGGTTCTTCGCAAGGAATTCTTCAATCATCCCAATCGCTCACTCATGAAAAAGACCCTACTCTTGTCGACAGCTGTGGCCCTTGCTGCCAGCGTTTCCGCGCAGATGCCGGATAACTCCATTTGTCCGGATTGGACCGGCACCGACCTTAATGGCGGTACTCACAACCTGTACACCTACTTGGATCAGGGGTACACTGTTTTCATCGACGTTAGCGCTGCCTGGTGCGGACCGTGCTGGAGCTACCACAACACTCACGCCCTGCGTGATGTATATGACAACTATGGCCCTGGCACTGCTGAGGATAAGGTGATGGTGTTCTTCATCGAAGGAGAAAGCCAGAACACCGGCGCCCAGTTGACCGGCACTTCGGGTTCAGGTGCTCTGTTCTCCCAAGGGAATTGGGTAGCTGGCACCACCTATCCGATCATTGACGATGCCTCGATCGGTGATCTGTTGCAGACCGGTTACTTTCCGACCGTTTATAAAGTCTGCCCGAACCGTTTGATCACGGAGATCGGCCAAGCCAGCGCGAGTGCTTTGTGGACCTCGGTAGATCAATGCGACAAGTACATTGCCGACTCGCCTGCCGACGGCTCCCTTTTGCCGAACATTTCCAACTCGATCACCTGCATCGGCAGCCCGGTCGACCTCAGCATTCGTCTCCAGAACACGGGCACGAGCCCATTGACCAGCGCAACGATCGAAGCTAAGCGTGGAACCACGGTTCTCGGCACCCAGGATTGGACCGGTAACCTCGACACGTATGAAGTCGCAACGGTGAATGTCACGCCTTTCACCCCGACTTCGGCAGCGAACAACATCGTCTTCACGGTGCTCTCTACAGATGACGAAGCGACGAACAACACGGCGAATGGCTCCGTTACCGCGGCCAATACGATCATGCCCGGTGTTGAAGTGACCTTGGAACTCCAAACCGATCAATACCCAGGTGAGACGAGCTGGATCATGTACGATGGCGACAACAATGTACTTGATGAAAGTCCTAACACCCCATACGCCGCCAACTCCTTGAACGTGGTGAACTGGACTTTGAACGACAACGAGTGCTACCGCTTTGAGATCTATGATGCGTACGGTGACGGCATCTGCTGTGGCTTTGGAAATGGCTTCTATAAGTTGAAAGTGAACGGCAACACGGTGATCACGGGGACTTCCTTCGGTGATGACGACGTGAAGCCTTTCAAGACCAGCATCACTGCTGCAGTTGAGGAGAACGTACTTGAGAACGGACTATCGGTGTTCCCGAACCCGACCGAAGGACGCCTCAATGTTTCCTTGAACCTGCCTAGCGCCACCAAAGTGGGAATGACCTTGACAAACATCCTTGGTGCTGTTGTTCTTCAGGAAGTGAGGGCCTACAGCGCTGGTTCACAGACGGTGACCTTGGACCTGAGCAGCGTTGCGCAGGGTACGTACACCTTGAACATTTTGGCCGATGGCATGACCGCCGCCCGAAAGGTCACCATCACCCACTAAGTGAAGAACGCCTAGACGACACTTGAAAGGTCAGCGATCCGGCACATCTGTTGCCTGTGATCGCTGACCTTTCGCTTGTCACCCCTACATTCAACCCGCAATGAAGATCCTACTCCCTTTGCTCACCGCCGCCTGCCTGAGCCTTTCAACCTCTGCACAAACCGGTGCCAAGCTGCCCAGCGTGCAGGTGCAGACCATGGCCGGCAAGAAAGTGGACACGAGAACACTGAGCAATGACGGCAAGCCGATCATCGTGAACTTCTGGGCCACGTGGTGCGCTCCTTGCAAAAGAGAACTAGCCACCATTGCAGAGGTCTATGAAACGTGGCAAGAGGAAACCGGGGTGAAGCTCATTGCGGTCTCCATCGACGATGCGCGGAGCATGGCCCGTGTCGCCCCATACGTCAATGGTCAAGGCTGGGATTACGAAGTGCTACTCGATCCGAACGGCGATCTGAAGCGCGCCTTGAACGTCAACAACGTTCCGCACACTTTCCTGCTCAACGGGGATGGCGAGATCGTTTACCAACACAACAATTACGAACCCGGGGACGAGAAGGAATTGTATGCGAAGGTGAAAGCACTCGTTGGCAAGAAGTGATGACCGCATGACCAGGATCGTTCTGCGCTATTCGATAGCACTTCTTTCAACTGTTTTCCTTACTGATAGGGTTGTCTCCCAAGATGGTGGGCAACTCCATGGCAACTTCAGCATGGATGCCCAGTTCTATAACACCGACTCGGCAATTGGCGCAGTGCTTCCGCCAGAACGGCTGGCGGCCAACGCTTGGGCCAACATCATCTACACCAACAACAACTTCGAAGCGGGCGGTCGTATGGAGAGCTACGAGCCCAGCTTGGCGGGGTATCCTGCCGGCCAAGCCTATTCGGGCAGTGGTCTCGGATATCGCTACGTGAAGTTCAAGGTGAGTGATCTGGAGATAACGGCTGGCAACTTCTTCGAACAGTTCGGTCAAGGCTTGGTCTTTCGCTGTTACGAGGAGCGTTACCTCGGCGTGGACAATGCCATGGATGGGGTACGATTGAAGTACAAACCATATCGCGGGGTGTACTTGAAGACCGTGATCGGTAGGCAACGTTTCGGATTCAACAACGGACTTGTCAAGGGTGTCGGTATCGTGCGTGGCATCGATGCCGAGGTGAGCCTCAGTGAACTGCTCGACAGTGCTTGGACCAGCGCGAACAACCTGATCATTGGCGGCAGTTTCGTGAGCAAATACCAAGAGGACCGCGATCCATTGCTCGACCTTCCCGAGAACGTTGCTGCGGGTGCTGTTCGTGCGAACTTCACCTCGCCGAAATGGAACGTCTATGCCGAGTATGCCTACAAGGTCAACGACCCGAACGGCCGTAATGGATTCGTTTACAAGAATGGCCAAGCACTTCACCTGAACGCAACGTATTCGGTGAAGGGCCTCGGTATCAGTGCTGGCGCGCACAGCATCGATAACATGTTCTACCAAAGCGATCGCTCGGCCCCAACGCCGTTCGATATGAACATCAACTTCCTGCCGCCTCTCACGAAGCAACACACGTACAATCTCCCAGCAACGTTATACCCTTACGCTACCCAGCCCAATGGTGAGGTCTCTGCACAAGGCGAGATCTTCTATAAATGGAAGAAGGGCACATTTCTAGGCGGAAAACGGGGAACCAAGTTGGCTGTCAACTTCTCCACTGCCTATGCTTTGGATACGATGCACCTTGGCCTTGCTGACGACACGACCCGGCGCTTGGGTTATTCCTCCAAGTTCTTCCAGCCCGGGAACCGCCAGTACTTCCAGGACTTCAATGTGGAGATCCGAAAGAACGTAAGTGCCACCTGGCAATTCGCGCTTACTTACTTGAACATCCTGTACGACATCGACATCATCCAAGGCAAACCGGGCAAACCGACCGTGCACGCGAACATCTTCATCCTGGAAGGCCTGCACAACTTCACGGACCGGAACTCCGTTCGTTTCGAAGCACAGCACCTGAGTACCGAACAGGATCATGGCAATTGGGCAACGGCCTTGGTGGAATTCACATTCAGCCCGCACTGGTTCGTGGCTGCCATGGATCAATACAACTATGTCACCTTCAATGACACCTTCCTGAAGGATGGTAAGGAGGAAGTTTCTCCTGAGCGCTTCCATTATCCGATCGGGTCAGTGGGCTACATCCGCTCGGGAACGCGTTTCCAAGTGAACTACGGTCGTCAACGGGCCGGGATCTTCTGTGTCGGTGGAGTTTGCCGCACGGTGCCTGCTTCCAACGGCCTTTCGTTGTCCGTTACCACAACGTTCTAGATCCGCATTCGCATGAAGACCGAACACTTGCTCATCGCACTTCTCCTGATCTCGTCCGTTGCATGTGACGTTGTGAAGGACCCCGTTGTAGCCCCCGGACAAGGGGTGACTCCAGGCGAAGGTGTTTCGCGTAAGGTCCTGTTGGAGGATTTCACTGGACATCGTTGTAACAACTGTCCAGAAGCCGCGAGAACAGCGGCGGACCTGCAGGCACTCTACGGGGAAGAGCTCGTGATCGTGGGAGTTCACTGCACCTTTGATTTTGCCTCACCTTCCTCACCTCCCAACGCCGATGGCAGCTATTCAACCGATTTCCGAACACCGGCAGGCGATGCGTACGAGAATGCCTTGGGCGTGAATTTCCTGCCCAACGGGGCCATCAGCAGGAAAGTCTTCAATAGCAGCCTGCTCTTAGGTCAATCCGCATGGGGCAGCGCTGTTGCGGATCTGGTGGGGCAAGAAGCCGACTTCGATATCTGGTTCAGCCAACTGGACTTCAATGGGACCGCGAACACCGTTTCGGCGGAGGTGAAAGTTGCCGTGCTGAACCCGATCACCGGAGATCATAATCTGACCATCTACCTGACCGAGGACCACATCATTGATTGGCAGTTGGACAATCAAGCCACTCCCCCGAACGTCCCGAATTATGAACATCGGCACGTGCTGCGCACCAATCTGAATGGCACGTGGGGCGTTCCGGTCGTTACAGGGAATGCTTCCGTAGGGGACACCCTCACCTTCTCTTATCCGAATTTTCCTTTGAACAGTGCATGGGTCGGAGAGAACTGTGCATTGGTGGCCTATGTCTACGAAACCTCATCCTATGAGGTGATGCAGGTCGAAGAGGGCAAATTCCAGCCCTGACAACACTTTTTGGCACTTTTCCGGCACGGATCAAGGGATACAATCGTTAGCCTTGTCCACAGGTGGGATCGGCGGTGGAAAACCCTTCGACACGATCAGCCCCGAACGCCTTGTTGTTGTATTACCTTCAACCTCGCTTAAGCCGAACCGTGAATGATGGACCAGGGAAGAAAGATGATGGAGTTCAGCAAACAGGTGCTCCAGAAAGTCAGCTTCGATAAACTCCTCTTCAGGAAAGAACTCATCAAGGCCCGACGATGGGTCGGTCAACATGACCAGTTGGTTCTGAAAGCATGGTGTCTTGCCACCTTCGGTCACATGTACAAGGATGTGATCATCGAGGTCTTCCAGACCACGATGCGTACCTGACGGCTCAAGGATCTTCTCGTAGGAAGCGAACGTTCCGCTTCAGCCCCGCATACTTCGTTCGTTTCACTGCGCTGCCTTCGAACAGTCGATCGAAGACGACCTCGGTCATCCCGTGCCAATCATCGGCTGACAGTCCCATCAACTCGGACTTGGGCATGAATTCCGGTTCGCTGTGCGGTGTGCTGAAACGGTTCCATGGACATACCTGTTGGCAGATGTCGCAACCAAAGGCCCAGCCTTCCATGCGCCCTGTGAATTCATCGGGGATCATGTCCTTCAATTCGATGGTGAGGTAGCTGATGCATTTACTTCCATCCACGCCGTAAGGGGTGATGGCATCGGTAGGGCATGCATCAATGCAACGCCGGCAGGTGCCGCAATGGTCCGTCGCCGGTGCGTCGGGCTCGAGTTCGAGATCCAGTATGATCTCGCACAAGAAGAAGAAGGAGCCTGTACCCTGCCGTATCACGTTGGTGTGCTTTCCCATCCAACCGATGCCACTACGCTGCGCCCAAGCCTTCTCCATCAACGGTGCGCTATCCACGAAGGTGCGGAACTCGACGTCACCGAACTGCTCTTGGATGAATGCCACCAAAGGCTTCAATCGCTGCTTCACCACCTTGTGGTAATCGCGGCCGTAAGCATAGGTGCTCAGCTTCGGCGCTTCGGGATCAACCTGCTTCGGCTCCGTGAAATAGTTGTAAGCCAAGCTGATCACGCTCTTCGCACCGGGCACGAGCTTTCGTGGATCCAGCCGCAGATCGAAATGGTTGGCCATGTAGCCCATGGTGCCGTGCTTGCCATCACGCAACCAACGCTCCAAACGTGGGGCCTCTTCTTCCAAGAATTCGGCGTGCGCGATACCACAAGCGAGAAAGCCGGAACGCTTCGCCTCCCTCTTGATCAGGTCCGCCTTCTCTCGGGGAGTGAACATGCGGGCAAGTTAGCTGGGGAGAAGGTCCGGTACTCCGAACCGAGCACTCCCTCAATAACTCACCGTCACCCCCACACCCAGCCCCATATCGCTGTCGTAGTGTGTGGAGACCGCCAGCCACTTGGTGGTGATGTAACGCAACCGACCCATGTACTCCAGATCGCTGTTGCCCATCATGTCCAATCGCAGGCGCGGTGACAGCGGAATGTCCTCGCGCATCAGTTGCAGCCGGAAGCGTTCGTCAGTGTCGATGCGCAGGTCGGCAACGAGTAGCATGGGCAGTGTGTATTGCACACCAAAACAGACCGCGCTCCGACTGTCCTTGGTGTTGGTCTGTTGGAAGAGGTTGTCCTCCGCCATGCCGTGTTCCTCAGTGCGCGTGCGCCAATCAATGCCGACGTACGGAAAGAGCCATTGCATCTTTCCGAGGTAGCGACCGAAGTGCGTTTCCACTTCCTGACCGTGTTCCTCCATGTAGCCCAGGCGCCATTCCGCTTGTAGGTTCCAGCGCTTGTTCTGCAGCATCATCTCGCCGTCGTTGCCGTTGGTGGCGATGTCGTTCTGGAACATGAAGTGCCAGCTTTTGTCGTCCTTCAGGAAGGTGCGCCAGCTGTTCTTCGGCAGCGGTAACGCGGGGTTGGCGGGTGCATCTTCATAGCTGAACACGCGACCCATCCCGCTCATCATGTGGTAGAGGATGTGGCAGTGGAAGAACCAGTCGCCCTCCTCGGTGCCGAGGAACTCGATGGTGTCGGTCTCCATTGGCATGATGTCCAACACGTTCTTCAGCGGTGCGTGATCGCCCTGCCCATTCAGCACACGAAAGAAGTGGCCGTGCAGGTGCATCGGGTGGCGCATCATGGAGTTGTTGTAGATGATGATGCGCACGTTCTCGCCCTTGCGGATCATGATCTTGTCGGTCTCCGAAATGGTCTTGTTGTCGATGGCCCAGAGGTAGCGGTTCATGTTGCCGGTGAGCTCGAAACGCAGCTCCGTCACCGGCCCCGGCGGCAGCGCGGTGCTCGTCGGCGACCGTAGCATGGCGTAGTTCAGCGTCACGATATCCGACAGCGCATTGCTCTTGTACATGCCACCCGCATCGCCGTGATCCATCCCACTATGCCCGTCATCGCGAGGCTTTGCTAAGCGATCTTTCTTAGCTCCCGTGATCTCCGGATACATCACCACGTTCATGTCCATTTGCTGCAAACTCATGTTCATGCCCATGTCGTCGAGGTCGCCGTTCATCTTCATCATGCCGTTCATCATCTTCATACCGGCGAAGTACTTGAGCGGCTGCAGCGGTGTGGCGAGTTGCTTGATGCCTTTCCCAAGCCACACCGATGCCGAACGCGTGCGGTCCTCTGATGTCGCGAGGAATTCGAAGGCCGTGCTGTCGGCGGGTATGGTCACGATCACGTCGTAGGTCTCGGCGATGCCCATGATGAAGCGGTCCACCTCCACGGGTTCCACATCGGCGCCATCGCTGGCGATCACGGTCATCTTGCCACCCGCGTAGGTGAGCCAGAAGTAGGTGCTCGCGCTGCCGTTGACGATCCGCATGCGCACGCGATCACCGGCCTTGAACTGCGGTGCTTCAACGATCGGTTTGCCGTTGGCGAAGAAGGCATCGTAATACACGTCGCTCACGTCCATCGCGTTCATGCGCTTCCACTCGTTGCCGAGCTTGGTGCCCACCTTCCCCTCCTTGATCGCGTCCCAATAACTCTGCGTGGTGCCGGGCCGCAACTGGTTCTTCTGGATCGCGAACCAGTCGTTCGCGTTGTGCAATCGACGGTGCACTTCGAAGGGCTTCATGTCCGTCCACTCACTCAGCACGAGGGTGTACTCAGGTATTGGATCAGCGTTGCGCTCGTGGATGATCAGCGCGCCGTACATGCCGTTCTGCTCCTGCAATTGGGTGTGCGAATGGTACCAGTAGGTGCCGTGCTGCACCAGCGGGAACTTGTACACCTGCGTCTCGCCGGCCTTGATCGGCGCGGTGGTGAGATAGGGCACGCCGTCGAACTCGTTCGGCAGGATCAGGCCGTGCCAGTGCAACGAGGTCTCGTCCTTCGCCATGCGGTTGTGCACGTAGATCAAGGCCGTGTCGCCTTCCACGAACTCCAGCGTCGGCATCGGATTCTGGCCGTTCACCGCGAAGGCCTTGCGGTCCTTGCCCGTGTAGTTCACGATCGTGTCGTTCACGTATAGGTCGTAGCGCGTGGTCTTCGGCGTAAAGTCGCCTTGGGGGACCGAAGTGCCCAGCGGACGCATCGCCGCGTGGTCGTGCTGCCCCACTGCGATCGAAGCGATCGCCAGCATCGAGCCGGAAATGATCGCGCGCAACATCACTTCACCAAAGTTTCTTTCACACTACCGCAGCTCAACATCATGCTGCCGTAGAAGGGGTTCTTGATCGGCTTCTCCAGGCTCAGCCAGTCGGCGCCCCCCTCGTACATCGGGCAATGGTCCACGTAGATCGTGCCCTGCGGCGCGGCCTTGGCCAGCTCCAACAGCGGGGCCGTCAGGATCGCGAACTGCTTGCGTTGCGCCTCGATATCCGTCGTCTTCGCCATCATATGCGTGGGCTCCATCAACTGCTCCATCACCTTCATCCACACCATGTGTACCGTGTGGTCCAACTTCTCCATCGGCACGCCATGCACGCTGTCATCGAAGGCCGAGGCCGCCTGCTTCGCTTTGTTGCCGTCGCTCGCCACCAGGGCATCCTTCAGTTTGAAGTAGGCGTCGAACACCGGCTTCAAGTGATCCACAGCTGTGTCCTGCACCATCGCCATTTCCCCATGTCCGGCGTGATCTTCCGCGTCCCCATGCTGGTGCGCATCACCACCGGCGGAAATTTGTAGCTCCACATTCTTCACGGGCGCATGTACCAAGCTGCGCTCGTACTGGCAGCAACCCGGCAATTTGCTGTACGCTTCTTTCGGTGCGAGGTAGCGTTCGTTGTCGTAGCCTGCTTGCGCCACCCGTTGCAGGATGGCGTCGAGGTTCGTACGCGTGCTATCGAAAGTGACGCGCGCCATGTGCGTATCCACGTCCCAGTCCACTTCGCTTTCCCCCTTCACGGAGCCGACCTTCTCGATGGTTGTTTCGCACATGCCGCAGTCGCCGTCGATCTTCACAGTGGTCGTGATGGCGTGGTTGACCTGCGCGCTGCATCCGAAGGGGACGTTGAGCAGGAGCATTGGAAGGAGATAGTTCAGGGTTTTCATGATCTCAGTTGTCGTTTCGGTCAGTTGTTCAAATTCGCCCATCGCAAGCGCAGGCTGTTGCTCACCACGCTTACACTGCTGAAGGCCATGGCCGCACCGGCGATCATGGGATTGAGGAGAAACCCGTTGAACGGGTACAACAACCCCGCCGCGATAGGGATGCCGATGATGTTATAGATGAAGGCCCAGAAGAGGTTCTGGCGGATGAGGCGGACGGTCTTGCGCGAGAGGGTGATGGCGCGCGGGATGGTGTTCAGATCGGTGCTGATGAGGGTCATGCGCGCGACGTCCATGGCGATGTCGCTGCCCTTGCCCATGGCTATGCTGACGTCGGCCTTGGCGAGCGCTTCGCTGTCGTTGATGCCATCGCCGACCATGGCGACGACGTGCCCCTGCTGTTGTAGCCCGGTGACGAAGGCGGCCTTGTCCTTGGGCAGTACTTCGCTGCGCACATGGGTGATGCCCACGGCTTTGGCGACTGCCTCGGCGGAGCGGCGCGTGTCGCCGGTCTGCATGTAGACCTGGATGCCGGCTTTTTGCAGGCGCGCGATGGCTTCGGCGGCCGATGGCTTGATGGTGTCCGCGATGGCGATGGCTGCGCGTACGGTGCTGCCATCGGCGAACCAGATGACGGTGTGCGCTTGTTCCTGCCAAGCCTTTTCCTTGTCTCGGTATTCCGGACCGATGCGGACTCCGTTCTCCTCCAACAAGCGGCGGCTACCGACAAACCAGGTGGTGCCGTTGATGGTGGCCTTGACGCCTTTGCCGGTCAGATCCTCGTAGTTGGTGATCGCAGATCCGGCATTGTCGACCCGGTGGGTCGACGCTACTGGATCTTCGTGGCCAACGTAGGCGCTTTGTAAATGGCGTACTACTGCCTCCGCCAACGGATGTGTGGATCGTGATTCGATCGCCAACAAGGCGCTGGCCACTTCTTGGTCTTCCAGGCCCAGGGCTTCGATGACCTCGGGTTTTCCTTCGGTGATGGTGCCGGTCTTGTCCAGAACGATGGCGGTGATGTTGCGCGCGCGCTCCAGACTTTCGGCATCCTTGATGAGGATGCCGTTCTCGGCGCCCTTACCCATGCCGGCCATGATAGCGGTGGGCGTGGCGAGGCCCAAGGCGCAGGGGCAGGCGATCACCAGCACGGTGACGAGCGCGAGCAGGCCCTGTGTGAAGGCATGTTCGCCGCCGACGGTCCACCACACGATGGCGCTGAGCACGGCGATGCCGATGACGATGGGCACGAAGATGGCCGCGACCTTATCCACGAGCTGCTGCACGGGGGCCTTGCTGCCCTGGGCTTCCTGCACGGTGCGCACGATCTGCGCGAGCAAGGTGGCGGCACCGACCTTCTGTGCGCTCATCCGCAAGCTGCCCTTCTGGTTGATGGTGCCCGCGAGCAATCCTTCGCCTTTCGTCTTGAGCACGGGGATCGGTTCGCCGCTGATCATGCTTTCGTCCACGTAGCTCTCGCCGTCGATCACCACGCCGTCCACCGCGATGCTTTCGCCGGGACGCACCACGAGGATGTCGTCCACGTTCACCTGGTCGATGGCGACCTGTTCGGTCCGTCCGTTCTTCTCGCGCAGCACGGTGTTCGGTCGCAGGCCCATCAGCTTTTTGATGGCGCTGCTGGTGCCAGCCTTGGCCTTCTCCTCTAGGAACTTGCCGAGCAGGATGAAGGTGATCACCACGGCGGCCGCTTCGAAGTACACGTGCGGCTCCAGTCCGCGGTCGGTCCAGAAGGCCGGGTCCAAAGTGTTGAAGACGCTGAAGCCATAAGCCACACCGGTACTCAGCGCCACGAGCGTGTCCATGTTGGCGCTGCGGTGCTTCGCCTGTTTCCATGCGTTGATGAAGAACTGGCGGCCGAAGACCAGCACCACGGGCGTGGCGAGGATCCACATCACGAAGTTGGCCCAGGGTTCGTGCATCATGAACATGCCGATGACCACTAGCGGGATGCTGAGCGCGATGCTGGCGAAGAGCTTTTGCTTCAGCACCTTCATGCGTTCGCGTTGCAACTCCTCGAGGTCGGTGTCGGCATCGTGCTCATCGCCGATCAGGAGGTCGTAGCCGATGCTCTGGATCGCGGTGCGCATGGCGCGCTCGTCGATCACGCCGGGCACGTACTCCACCTGCACCGAGTTCGTCGCGAGGTTCACCGCGGCCTTCAACACGCCTGGTTGTGCCAGCAGCATGCTCTCCACGCTGGCCACGCAGCTGGCGCAGGTCATGTCCGTTACAGGGAAGGTGCGCTTCATCGTCAGCACGTCGTAGCCGCTGTCGCGGATGGCCTTCACGGTGTGCAGCACGGCCTCCATCGGCTTGGTGCTGGTGATCACAGCGCGGCGATTGTTGAGCTCCACGTGGTGCTCGGCCACTTCGGGCACGGTGCCCACAGCCTTGTCCACGATCAGCGCGCAATGCTCGCTGTCCATGTTCTCCACGGGAAGGAGGATGGTGGTGGGTTCGGTTGCCATGGTGCTTGAAGTTAGGCGGCTTGTGGGCTTAGCCGGTAGCCGGTGGGTTTGAGCGCGGTCGTCAGCTCCTCATATGGAACTGAACCGTGCACCACTTCCACGGTCGCGGTCCTTCCCGATACATCCACACTTAGTGCTAGAACGCCGGGTAGGCCATTGAGAATCTTGGTGACGCTGTTCACACAACCACCGCAGCTGATCCCGGTGGTATCGAAGGTGCGCGTGTCGGTCGCCACGTTGTACCCGGCCTCGCGAATGGCGGTCACCGCATCGCGCACATTCTGTGCGGTGGCGGTGCTGGAGAGGTTGGCGATGTGCCGCTCTAGGTCCACGTTGCTTTCGGCAAGGGCGGGAACGGTCTTGATCGCGTTCTCGACGCGAAGTGCGCAGTGCGCGCTGTTCACATCGATAAGTGGGAGGGAGATGTTGGTGTTCATGGTTGTTGTGTACTTAACGCTACAAAGCACGGGAGAGCACGAGGGCTGGGCGTTACATCATTGTGGGGAAGACTTATATCGGTCCAAGCAAACGCATCATTACATTGCTCCATGATCATGTCCCTTCGGCATTGGACCACCTTGTGGCGACATCATACTGGGAACGCCGTTCAGTTGCGCAGCCGCATCCACGCTGAAGGTACCGTTGACCACTATCTCCTCGCCGACCTCCAAGCCCGAAGCGATCGTGATGTCATCGCCCATCGCGGCGCCCAACACTACTTCCCGCATGCGGAATCGTCCTTCACCTTCTTTTACGTATACCACCGAACGTGGACCGGTCCATAGCACGGCAGAACGCGGCACCACTATCGCGGTTCCATGCCCATGTTTGGCCTGCACCGTTCCAATGGCGAACATGCCCGGTTTCAAGGTACCATCTGCACCGGCCAATTCCACGCGGGCACGGGCCACGCGGGTGGCGGGATCCACCACCGGATCGATGAAGGTGATGCGCCCCTTGAAGGTCTTGCCGGGAACGGAGCGCACCGTGTAGCGGACGGTATCGCCGACGTGCATGGCAGCGAGATCGCTTTCGTACAGATCGAACTGCACCCACAATTTGGAGAGGTCGGTCACATCGTAAAGCACCTCTCCGCGTTTCAGGTAATCGCCAAGTTCAGCACGTTTCTCCACGACCACGCCGCTCACATCCGCCAGAATGGATACCGTGCCGCTGGCCGCGTTCGCTGCGATGATCGCATCGATCTGTGCATCGGTCAGTTTCCAGTTGCGCAATTTCTCGCGCGCCGCCGCATACAACGCGGGTTGCAATTCACGGACCCGCGCCGCTTGCAGCAATTCCTCTTGTGCAGTGACCAGTTCTGGCGCATATAACCGCGCCAATTCCTGGCCCTTGTGCACGGCCTCGCCGGTGTAGTTCACGAACAGCTCTTCCACCCTGCCCGCTACATGCGTGGCCTGCGAATACACGCGTCGTTCATCGGGCACCACTTTGCCGGTGAGCCGCACGCTGCCTGTGCCACCGCCGATCCCGGCGATCATCGTTTGCACGTTGGCGAGCTTCATGGCATGCTCCGTTAGTCCTACCGTCATGGGGTCCATTTCCGCATCACCGGAAGCAGCGGGGATCAGGTCCATGCCGCAGATCGGGCACTGTCCGGGTTCGTTCATGCGGATCTGCGGGTGCATGGAGCAGGTCCAGATCTGGCCTTGCTCGCCATGTCCTTCATGGGTCGCCATGGATGTTTCCGAGGCGCCACCGCCGAAGATGGCCCAGCCGAGGAAGAGGCCTACCACAAGGGTGCCGAGAACGATCAAGGTGGTACGGTAACGCGAAAGGAAAGCGGGGGTCTTCATGAGTTAGCGGTCTTTAGGCTGCGTTTCAGCAGTTGTGCATTGATGGCCACCACCACGGTGCTGAGCGACATCAACCCGGCACCAACTGCGGGACTGAGCAGGAAGTCGAACGAGTAGAGCACGCCGGCCGCCAACGGAATGGCGATGGCGTTGTAGCCGGTGGCCCAGATCAGGTTCTGGATCATCTTGTTGTAAGTGGCTTTGCCGAAGAGGATCAGACCGAGGATGTCGCGCGGATCGCTTTTCACTAGGATGATGTCGGCGGTCTCTGCGGCCACATCCGTTCCGGAGCCCACCGCAATGCCCACATCGGCCTGAGCCAAGGCAGGTGCATCGTTCACGCCATCACCGGTCATGGCCACGAACTCACCTTTCGCCTGCAGTTCCTTGATCAGATCCACTTTCTCGTGCGGCAACACTTCGGCGTAGAAACCATCCAGGCCAAGCGCATCGCTTACCGCCTTGCCCACTTGCTTGTTGTCGCCCGTGGCCATGTAGGTCTTGATGCCTTGCTCGCGGAATTGCTTGATCGCATCGGCCGAGCTTTCGCGAATGGCGTCGGCGAGTGCGATGGACCCAGCGAGCTTGCCATCGACCAGCACGTGCACCACCGTTTCTGCGGCACCCGTTGACCCTTCGGTCGGTAGCGCGATGTTCTTCTCCTTCAGATAGCCCGGTGATACCACCGCCACTTCGCGCCCATCCACCGTGGCCTGCACGCCTTTGCCGGTGATGGCTTCGAACTTCTCCGCCGCTGGGACTTCGATGCCATCCTTCTTCGCACGGGTCATGATGCCCACTGCGATCGGATGTTCCGAGTTCTGTTCGAGGGCCGCGGCGAGCCGAAGCAATTCCTTCTCGTCCATTCCACCGGATAGGGGTGCGATGCGCGTTACGCCGAACTCACCTGTAGTGAGCGTGCCGGTCTTGTCGAAGACGATCGCGGTGATCTTCCGCGAATTCTCGAAGGCCGTGCGGTTCCGGATCAGCAGACCATGCTGCGCGCTGATCGCCGTGGAGATCGCGACCACCAGGGGGATCGCGAGTCCCAAGGCATGCGGACAGGAGATCACCATCACGGTGACCATGCGTTCCAGCGCGAAGACGAATTCCTTGCCCACCAACAACCAGACGGCCAGCGTGGCGAAGCCACTGAAGAGCGCGACGTAGGTGAGCCATTTCGCAGCGCGATCGGCGAGGTGCTGTGTTTTCGATTTGGTCTTCTGTGCCTCACTTACCAAGGTGATCACCTTGTTCAAGTAACTGTCCTTGCCGGTGTGCTCCACGACCACTTCCAAGGCACCGTTGCCATTGATCGCACCACCGATCACCTGCTCTCCCTTTCCCTTCTTCACCGGAACGGATTCGCCGGTGAGCATGCTCTCGTTCAAGTTGCTTTCTCCTTTGTCGATCACGCCGTCCGCAGGCACCTTCTCGCCGGGCTTGACGAGGATGCGTGCGCCACTCTTCAACTCGGCCAAGGGTACGTCGCGCACCGTATCGTTCTCCATCACGTGCGCCTCGGCAGGCATCAAACTCACCAGCAATTGCAAGGCCTTGGATGCACCCAGCACGGAACGCATCTCGATCCAATGCCCCAGCAGCATGATCACGATCAGCGTGACCAGTTCCCAGAAGAAGAGCTTGCCCTCCAACCCGAACACCACGGCTGAACTGTATGCGTATGCCACGGAGATGGCCACGGCGATCAGGGTCATCATGCCCGGTGCAGCGGAGCGGATCTCCTTCGCCGCTCCCGTCAAGAAGGGCCAGCCACCGTGGAAATACGCCACGGTGGACAACCCGAAGAGCACGTACAAGGATCCGGGGAAGGTGATGTCCAAGCCCAGGAATTCCTGGATCATGGGAGATAGCAGCAGCACAGGGATCGTGATCCCGAGTGAGACCCAGAAGCGCATGCGGAAATCGGCGATCATCATGGCATGATGGTCGTGGCCGGCCATACCGTGTGCGGGGTTGTGCTGATCGTGTTCAGCTGTTCCATGTTGCATGGACTGGTGAGCCGTGTGGTCCTTCATTGTTGTTGGTTGTTGCTTGATGCGATCATTCAAAATGCACTGCTCATCATTCCGTTCTGGACAAGAACCACTTCTCGCTTGCGAAAACCACCACGATCATGGCCAACGACACGATGACCACCAGCGGATCGTTCCCGACCTTCACCCATAGAAAGGCGGCCAGCACCGTGCAATCCAGCAGTATTGCCGAGATCACCACTATGCCACTCGCATGCACGTCCTTCCTCAAATGCCGCAGAACGCCCCAGTGGACGATCATGTCCATGACCAGATACAGGATCGCCCCTATGGAAGCGATCCGCGACAGGTCGAACAGAATGGTCAGGATGATGGCGATCACCACCACATAGATCAACATGTGCTTTTGCACACTGCCCGACATGCCCAGGTGGCTGTGGGGCATCAGCTTCATCTCGGTGAGCATCGCGGTCATTCGGGAAACGGCGAAGAGGCTGGCGACCACCCCCGAGATGGTGGCGATGATCGCGATACCCACGGTGAAATACAGACCGACATTCCCGAATGCAGGTCGTGCCGCTTCCGCCAACGAATAATCCTTTGCCGTGATGATCTGTGCAACGGACAGACTGGACCCTACCGTCAATGCCACCAGGAAGTACAGCACGGCACAGATGACCAAGGAAATGATGATCGCCCGACCGACGTTCTTGTGTGGATCCTTGATCTCATCCCCGCTGTTCGTGATGGTAGTGAAGCCTTTGTAGGCGAGGATGGTCAGTGCCAGAGCGGCGACGTATTGCACGATCGAATGATCTTGCAATTCCGTTGCTTTCGGTAGCAGGTCGCTTAGTGCGATGTTAGCTGCCCAAAGACCACCGGCGGCGAATACCGCGATCCCCGCGATCTTCAACCCGGCCATTACCTGCGCTGACCTACCGATCACCTTGTTCCCGGAGACATTGATGATGTACGCAACGATCAGTAGGCCCACGCCCAAGGCCGGTTGCCAGAACGAGGAGCTGTCCACATTGAACAGCTGCAAGGTGTAGGAGCCGAATGTTCGCGCCACCAGACTCTCACTGATCACCATGGTAATGGCCATCATAAGCGCGGCAGCCCCGGTGATCGTGGTGGCCCCGTACGCCTTTTTCAAGATCATGCCGATGCCGCCTGCGGAAGGATAGGCATCGGAAACCTTGATATAGGAGTAGGCGCTGAACCCCGAGATGATCGCCCCGATAACGAAGACATAGGGGAACCAGACACCGGCAAGCTCAGCGACTTGACCGAGCAGGGCAAAGATCCCTGCACCGATCATGACACCCGTACCGAGGCCTACGGCACCCGATAAGCTTAGGCTGTTCTTCTTGTAATCGTTCATTCAATGTTGATCGGTTCGAGGATCCTTCTTTAAGAGGAACGACACCTCTATTCCACCTCCTTCAAGTCCATATTGCACACAGGACACCGTCCCGCCTCCGCATAGGTCTTATCGCCTTCGCACTTCATCGGGCACTGGTAGGCCGCAGCATGCGCTTCATGCATGTGGTCCGCACCATCACTGTGCATGTGGCCCGTGCTATCGCTGTTCATGTGCTCGTTGTGATCGCCGTTATCGTTATGCCCTTGGTCATCGGCGCCGCCGCAAGCGGTGAAAGCGATCATCGCAAAAGCCATCAGGCCAGTGGTAAAAAGGTTCTTGGTCTTCATGGTAATTGGGTTGTTTGGTTGTTTGAAAATGGTTCTGTTCAAGGTGCGATGATCCGCTTCGCGGTCAGGTGGTCCAGCTTGGCAACTGCCGTGTGGTGCATACTCAGTTCGGAGAGGCGCATCAGTTTGTAGGTCAGTACTTGTTCCTGCATGCGCAGCACTTCCTCCAATTCCTTCCCGCTGTTGCTGTACGCGCTGAGCAAGAGGTCGAGCGCCTGGGTGGCGATCGCGATCTGGCGGTCCATCAGTTGCACATTGAGCGCGGCTTTGTGCGCCTCGAAGTAGGCCAGCTCGTAGGCGGTGTGCAGTTCGTTGTCCGTTTGCACACGCATGGCCTCCAAGGCACGGTTCAGGTCCTGCGCTTCTTCCACCGCACTGCGGTACTTGTTCCGATAGATCGGCAGGCTCATGCTGAGCATGGGCATAATGGCATCGCGTCCGTTCTCCGGCACATTCATATCCGTGCGTTCACCTACGACCATGTAGTCCAGTCCCAGCCCGAATTTTGGCAGACCCATCTTCCGCGCAGCTTCTCCCTGTGCAAGCGCCGCTGCCGAACGATGGTCCAATTCGCTCAACTTCGGATTCATCGCAATGCTGTCGATCGCGTAAGTCGTCAGGTCCACGAGCAGCAAGCTGTCGGTGACGTTCACCACTGCTGGGTCCGGGTAACCGACCGCATTCGAGAAGCTCTCGAGCAAAGGCTTGCGGCGTTCTTCCAGGATCGTGATGTCGGTGCTTTCCGTATTGATCATCATGTCCGTGCGGAGTACGTCCACCATGCTTCCCGTGCCACCTTGGAAGCGTGCCAACGCGAAGGCGCGATAGGTGCGTAGGATCTCCAGGTCGGACCGTTCCAAAGCGATGGCCCGCTCCAATTCGTGCAATGGATAGTAGGCCGCGCGCACTTTGAAGAAGAGTTCGTTACGCGCCTCGAGGAAGGCTTCGTAACGTGCCTCGGCTTGTCGATCGGCCACTTCGGCCTGTGCGCCCAGGGTGCCGAACCACGGGAACATCTGCACCAACGAGAAGCGCGCCCGTTGCGGACCGATGCGTGTTTCCACCGGACTGATGAAGTACCCGACAGTGAGCGATGGATCCGGCAGTCCACGGACTTGGGCGGAGCGCTTCATCGCCGCCTCGAACTCCGCATAACGCGCCTGCACACCCGGATTCAATTCCGCAGCGGCTTGCAGATGAGCACTCAGATCCTGTGCATGCGCGTTCAAAAGCGTGACCGAGAACAGAAAAAGTAGGATGGCCGTTCTCATGACGCAGTCCGTTTGATCCGCCGTTCCATGCGCGCACTGTACAGCACGGGAACAACGAAAATGGTGATGATGGCGACGACCATGCCGCCGAAGGATGGGATGGCCATTGGCACCAGGATATCTGCACCACGACCGGTGGATGTGAGCACAGGGAGCAAGGCGATCAAGGTGGTCGCGGTTGTCATCAGTGCCGGGCGCACACGTTTCTTTCCGGCGGCTACAACGGCTGTTCGTATGCCCTTGCGATCCTCGGTGGGCATTTTCGCGAAGTTCTGATCGAGGTAGGTGGCCATGAGCACACCGTCATCTGTGGCGATGCCGAAGAGCGCGATGAATCCCACCCACACAGCAACACTGAGGTTCACTGTATGCATCTGGAACAGATCGCGGAGGTTCGCACCCGCGACGTTCATATTGAGGAACCAGTCCTGCCCATATAACCAGATCATCATGAAGCCACCGGCGAAAGCGACTGCGATACCGGTGAATACCATGAGCGACGTGGTGACCGAATTGAATTGGAAATAGAGGATGAGAAAGATGATGACGAGGACCAGCGGTACCACGATGGCCAGGCGTTTCTCCGCGCGCACCTGGTTCTCGTAGCTGCCCGAGAAGCGGTAGCTCACACCGGCAGGCAAGGTCAGTTCGCCTTTGTCCAAACGCTGCTGGATCGCGCGTTGTGCATCCTCCACGACATCCACTTCCGCGTATCCTTCGCGTTTATCAAAGAGCACATAGCCCACGAGGAAGGTGTCCTCGCTCTTGATCATTTGTGGGCCGCGTTCGTATTCCACATGCACCAATTCGCCGAGCGGCACCTGCACGCCGGTAGGTGTAGGCACCAGGATCCGCGCAAGCTTGTCAGGGGAATCGCGCAGTTCGCGTGGATACCGCACGCGCACCGGATAGCGTTCACGTCCTTCCACGGTGGTGGTGTTGACCATGCCCCCGATCGCGGTCTCGATGGTGCGTTGCATGTCCTCCACGGTGAGGCCGTAACGTCCGATCGCCTCGCGATCGATGCGCAACTGCAAGTAGGGCTTGCCGACGATCCGGTCCGCGAAAGCGGCTTCGGCTTTCACGGAAGGCACTTGCTTCAATATGCTCTCCAACTCGCGACCGAAGGCCTCGATCGTTGGCAGGTCGGGCCCGAAGACCTTGATGCCCATGGGCGCGCGCATGCCGGTCTGCAGCATCACCAAGCGCGTTTCGATGGGTTGCAACTTGGGTGCGGAAGTGACGCCGGGCAACTTGGTGGCTTGGACCACTTCGTCCCAGATGTCCGATGTGGTATTGATGTGCGCGCGCCAGTTGCGGAAATAGCGACCGCGATCCGCGGGGATCAAAGTGCTTCGATCGAAGTCGGCGGTAAGTGCTTCCTCTTGGCTGAGTGTATCGCCCGTACTGAGGATGAAGCGATCCTTGCTATCCACCTTGAAGGTCTGTCGATGCCCCTTCTCGTTCACGACATACTCCGACCGGTAGTTGATGATGTTCTCGTACATGCTGATCGGCGCGGGGTCCAAGGCGGTCTCCGCGCGCCCCATTTTACCGACCACCATTTCCACTTCCGGGATCGCCGCCACGCGCATGTCCAATTGCTGCACCACACGCGTGTTCTGTTCTACACCCGCATGCGGCATGCTTGTAGGCATCAACAGGAAACTGCCTTCGTCCAACGAGGGCATGAATTCCTTGCCAACACCGGGGAAGGATTGCGCCATTGAGTTCCAAGGCGATGACGTCTCGATCGACCAGCCCAGAGCGTTCGCGGCTTTCGACAGTGGTGAGAATACGCGCCCGAAGCCGAGCCAGATCATGGCACCGAACAACACGATCACGACCGGTATCGACAGGAAGGCCGCCTTATGATCCAAGCACCATCGCAGGATGCGTTCGTAATAATGCTGGATCGCCTGGAAAAGTCCGAGGATCAACCCGACCCAAGCGCCGACGAACAGGAAATTCACGAAGAGCGATCGCTCCACGCCCAGGGGTCGCCAGAGATCGGCGAGCAACCAGGCCACGGCAACGACGATCACCGCGAAGGGCAGGATCTTGATCAGTGGATGTTCGCTCTTGCTGCGATCCACCACGGTGTGCGCGGCGAACAAGGCGAGCAACGTGATCCCTGCCCAAAGCTGCCCGAAGACCAAGGCCACGATCCCGCCCACGACCATCAAAGCACGCAGGGTGATGCGCGTCCAATGCTTGCGGCCATCCACACCGAAGATCAATTGGATCAACGAAGGCAGGATGAACAGCGCCACCAGCACGGCCGCTAGGAGCGCGAAGGACTTGGTGAAGGCGAGCGGCCGGAACAACTTTCCTTCCGCAGCCACCATGGTGAAGACCGGGATGAAACTGATGATCGTTGTGGAGACCGCAGTGACGATCGCTGAACCAACTTCAGCAGAAGCGTTGTAGACCACATCGAAAAGCTTGCTGCGTCCCTTGTCCTCGTCCATATGTCGGATCACGTTCTCCGAGAGGATGATGCCGAGATCCACCATGGTGCCGATCGCGATGGCGATGCCGGAGAGCGCCACGATGTTCGCATCCACGTGGAAGTAGCGCATGGCGATGAAGACCATGAGCACGGAGATCGGCAAGAGCGATGCGATGATGAGCGAGGTGCGCAGCTCCATCACCATGATGAGGATCACGAGGATGGTGACCAGGATCTCCAGCGACAAGGCCTCTTCCAATGTGCCGAGCGTTTCATGGATCAGCTGGGTGCGATCGTAGAAAGGCACGATCGTGAGTTGGCTCTTCGTGCCATCGGCCAGCACTTTGGAGGGCAGCCCGGGCGCGATCTGCGCGATCTTTTCCTTCACCGCAAGGATCGTGGCCATGGGGTTAGCTCCGTAGCGCGCGATCACCACACCGCCGGCCACTTCGGCACCGCCCTTATCCAACAGGCCCCGTCGTGTAGCAGGTCCGAGCGATACCCGCGCCACATCCTTCACGCGCAGAGGCACGTTGTCACGAACGGTGACGACCGCTAGTTCGATATCACTGATCGATCGGATGTAACCGAGGCCGCGCACGAGGTATTCCACTTGGTTCACCTCGATCGTCTTCGCGCCCGCATCGCGGTTGCTGTTCTTCACGGCGAGCATCACCTGATGCAGCGGGATGTTGAAGGCCTTGAGCGCCTCGGGGTCCACATCCACTTGGTACTCCTGCACCATGCCGCCGATGGAGGCCACTTCGCTCACGCCTTCCACACCGTTCAATGCATACTTCACGATGAAATCCTGCGCGCTTCGGGTCTCATGCGGATCCCAGCCGCCCGTCACGTTCCCGTCCGGATCACGTCCTTCAAGGGTGTACCAGTAGACCTGCCCTAGCGCCGTCGCATCGGGGCCTAACGCGGGCTGCACACCGTCCGGCAGTAGGTTGGTGGGCAACGCACTCAACTTCTCGAGGATGCGCGAACGTGACCAATAGAACTCCACGTCCTCGTTGAAGAGCACGTAGATGCTGGAGAAGCCGAAGACCGATGAACTACGGATGGACTTCACGCCCGGGATCCCCAGCAAGCTTGTAGTAAGCGGATAGGTGATCTGGTCCTCGATATCCTGCGGCGAACGGCCCTGCCAGTTCGTGAAGACGATCTGCTGGTTCTCGCCGATGTCGGGTATGGCGTCCACGGCCACCGGGTCGCTGGGCAGTACACCGATCTCCCAACCGAAGGGCGCGGTGACCAGTCCCCAGCCCACAAGCAGCAGCAACAGCAGGGCCGTCACCAGCTTGTTCGCGAGGAAGTAATGGATGAGTTTGTTGAGCATTGATCTGGAAATTCTCGTGGATCGACAGCTGCATCACGCAAGTGAGCAGGCGAAGGCGGCCGATACATGATCGGTCACCGTAACACGAGAAGATCTAGATCAGAAAGTGCTGCGCGCGGACCAGGATGTCCCGGCCTGTGGGCAAAATATCAGGCGGATGCAGTGGGTGCGTGAAGGCATCATCGGCCTCGCAGGAAAGCAAACCCGTAGATCCGCTCAGATCGTGGACGGGTACCTCGGGAAAATTCACGAACTCCTGCGCCACTTTCACGAAGGAAGGCACGGCATCCAACTGCAACACATCGTTCTCGCAACACGGAATGGCTGTGATCGCTGGCAATTCGTTCGCGCAGCTCAACTCACCTTCTTCCATCCCGCAACCAGGTGTTCCACCGAAGAGCGTCCGTTCGGCCACATGCCCACCACACCAATGCGTACGCACCGTCCACGGCACACACGCCAGCAGGAGCTGGAGACCGAGGAGGATGGATATGCTGGTGCGGATCATGTGGTATGAATCAACAAGGTAGGTGCATTGGGATTGATATCAACATCGGAACGCGTCCATTCTTGCATGCCAAAGGTCACCACAATGATGAACGAACCGATTACATCATTCGGGGAATGACTTGCATCGCCGATCATGATCTCTCCTTCCGGACCCAGGTTCTTAGCAGTTGTCCCGGCCATCAGTTTCAGGCCGTCAGCGGAGACCGTGATCCGTTTGAACTACCGTTACCAACGCCAATACGACCTCTTGGGCAACCCTCCGTCCACCACAGCGGGCTTCCAGTTCGGGGTGTCCAGCTATTTCTGATCACCTTCCAGCAGTGCACTCAGGTCCTGTGGCAAAGGCATGGTCCGCATTGCAGGCACATCCGCCCCGCCCGTATTGCCGATCGGCACAGGACCCACGAAGCTC
Organism: uncultured Bacteroidota bacterium; assembly: GCA_902826215.1. Taxonomy (GTDB): domain Bacteria; phylum Bacteroidota; class Bacteroidia; order Flavobacteriales_F; family PHOS-HE28; genus PHOS-HE28. The sequence continues at coordinate 369,192 of CADEDY010000001.1, read as the reverse complement.
TTCACCCCGCCAAGGATCAGACGCGGCAACTGCCCGATGATCTCTCGCGTGTTCTTGGTCCGGAAACCGAACACGAGCATGCGCCAATGCACGGCATTGTGTTCACGGGGCCAGCGCTGCCCCAGGATATGAGCACGCTCCAAATGATGCCATTCGAGTTGCATGTCGCCACGCATGCGAGCCTCTTCGCTCTTGCGCAGCCCCGCTTCGTAGTACGGTCTGACCGGTGTCGGCATTGTCCAATGGATCTTCATGTCCTGCAACTATCTACTATTCGTTCATCGCATCCTGCTCGCATTCAGTATGGCCAGCAACGCCACGCCCACATCGGCGAACACCGCTTCCCAGAGCGTGGCCAAACCACCGGCGCCAAGCACGAGTACAATGGCTTTCACGCCAAAGGCGAGTATGATGTTCTGGGTGACAACACGCTTGGTGGCTTTGCCGATGCGGATCGCTTCGACGATGCTGCTGGGCCGATCATTCTGTAATACGACATCGGCGGTCTCTATGGCGGCATCACTACCCAGACCGCCCATGGCGATGCCCACATCGCTAAGGGCCAGCACCGGAGCATCGTTGATACCGTCACCCACGAAGGCCACCACGGCGGTGGGATCCTTCTTCGTTTCCTGCATTTTGGCAACCTTGTCCTCAGGCAGAAGATCACCGAACGCTTTATGGATGCCAAGTGCAGCTGCCACGCGGTGGGTTATGGCCGTCTTATCGCCGCTGAGCATTACGATCTCGCGAACACCTTGGTCCTTGAGCAGGGCAATGGTCTCCTTCGCATCGTCCTTGATCTTGTCGGCCACGGTGAGGTAGCCCGCGTACGCACCGCCGATAGCGCACACCACGATGGTGTCCTCTACGGCATCCACTTCCGCCGGGTAGGGCACGTTGAACTTGCGCAACAACCGGGCGTTGCCGACCAACACTTCCTCACCATTCACAGTGCCACGCATGCCGTGGGCACTGATCTCTTCCACGTTGGTGGCATCGCCCACCGCATCGCCCTGCGGATATTTCAGCACCGCTTGCGCGATCGGGTGCGTGCTGTGCGTTTCCATCGCTTTCACCACGCCGAGCAAACGGCCTTCAGTGAAACCTGCTGCGGGCTTCACTTCCTGGACGGCGAACACACCTTCGGTAAGCGTTCCGGTCTTGTCCATCACGATGGTGTTCACCTTGGTAAGCACATCGAGGTAGTTGCCACCCTTTAGGAGAATGCCCTTGCGACTAGCCGCACCGATGCCACCGAAGTAGCCCAGCGGTATGCTGATGACCAGTGCGCAGGGGCATGAGATAACAAGGAAGATGAGTGCGCGGTAGAGCCAAGTGTTGAATAGGTATGCATCCACGAAGAGCATCGGCACCAGAATGATGCCCACGGCCAGCGCCACCACGATGGGTGTGTAGATCCGCGCGAAGCGGCGGATGAAGAGTTCCGTGGGCGACTTGCTTTTGGCGGCATTCTGCACCAGGTCGAGGATGCGCGCGAGGCTGCTTTCACCGAAGGTCTTGGTCACTTCCATATCCACCACCTTGTCGGTGGCGATCATGCCAGCGAGCACCGTTTCGTCCTTCGCAATGGTACGCGGGACGCTTTCGCCCGTGAGGGCGGAGGTATCGAAGGAAGCTCGATCGCTGAGCAACTTGCCGTCCAGTGGCACTCGATCGCCTACGCGTATCCGGAGGATGTCCCCGATGTTGACCTCAGCGGCTGCGGTTTCCACCGGGTTTCCATTCTGCATTACGTTCGCGGTATCGGGCCGTACATCAAGAAGTGCTTTGATGTTCCGCTTGGCACGGTCCACGGCCGCATCCTGGAACAGTTCGCCCACGGCATAGAAGAGCATTACCGCAACGCCTTCCGGATATTCGGCGATGAAGAATGCGCCGATGGTGGCCAAGCTCATCAAGAAGAATTCGCTGAATACATCGCGCTTGGCGATCGCTTTTATTGCCTTTACAAGCACCGGAAGCCCAACCGGCAAATAGGCCATTAGATACCATGCGAGCCGTTGCCACTCCTCTTGGTAGAACCGCGGTGCAAGTTGATCGATGGCGATGCCACCGACGAGCAGGAGGAAGGAGGCGATGGCAGGCAAGTAGGCGCGAATTGTGGATCGTTCCCGTTTCGCTTCGGCGCTATGGACGTGTTCCGTGTTCATCTGTTATGGCGTGCTACGGGCAAGGGATGCGAGCGGTCCTGCACATCAATGCCGCGATCAGGTATTATCATGTTTGGTGCGTACATCGTGTCGATCGGTATTTTCGAACGGGCTGGTACAACATGGCAGGATCAATGCGCATGTCCACCTTCTTCTTCGCTGTTCTGCAATACACTGAGCAAGCTGTATGCACCTTGGGTCACAATGACACGATCCTGAAGCGGCACGCCTTTCACAGCGGCAACCTCGGTGTGCCCCAACTCACTGACCCCTACACGTACTTCCACCCCTTCGAAGTGATATGCTTGGTCTTTCGCAGCCGGTTCGGGTTCCGCATGATCATGGCCATGTTCCTCTTCTTCTGCGTGTGCTTGGTCCACGTTCCCGGCATGTGCTTCTTGCGCAAATACGTAGGACCTGCCCTCTATTTCAACCACGGCTTCCGTAGGCACGGTCCAGACCTGCGCACTGTCCAACTCCACCACACCGTTCAGGGCCATGCCGGGCAGTAGTTCACCATCCTCATCGTCCAAATGGCCATGCACACGAATGGTGCGGTCCGTGTCTATCTGCCGACCGATCAAATACACCTTCGCAGTGCGTTCCGTGGTCTCGTTCGCCAGTGTGAACCGGATCTTCTGGCCAACGCGGAGCTTGGGCACGTCGCGCTCGAACACCACCAGTTCTGCATGCAAGTGTTCGGTGTCAACGATACGGCATAGCACCGATTCCGGCCCCATGAACTTACCGATGTGTGCGGCTACTTCCGTTACGTATCCGTTGATCGGTGAGTACACGTTCATGGTGCTTCGCAGCGTTGCGGGTGTGAGCGTACCGGCATCGATGCCGATCATCTTCAACCGCTCCCTCAATGCTGCATCACGGGCTTGCGCAACGCGGTACTTGCTGCTGGCCTCCTGGCGTGTCCGCACTGCGCTCACATCCCCCTCGGCCAATGCCTGCTGGCGTTCATCATCCTGCCGGAGCATCTCCAACATGCTTCTATTCTCCAAGTAGTCCTGTTGCAGGGTGATGATGTCGGGGTGTTCCAACACGGCCAGCACTTGGCCTTTCTTTACCCGCAAGCCTTCCAGTAGGTCGGTGCTTCGCACGAAGCCACCGAGCGTGGGACTGATGCTCACAAGGTTCTGTGGGGGTGAATCCAGTTTGCCGTACACGGGTACATTTCCGCTGATGGCGCGTAGTTCAGGTTTCCCCAATTCGATCCCGGCCAATGTGAATTGAGCTGCGTCAAGAACGACCGTTACGCCTTCTTCTTCATGGTGTTCTTCGGTGCCTTCCGGCGGGGTGGAACTGTTGCAGGCGCCAAAGAGCACTGCCAGCACGGCGAACGCTTGGATATGGTGTGTGATGGTGTTCATCGGAATGTTGCTTTTTCGTTGTCGATCAATTCTCGCCGGTGATGTAGAGGATGCGGCCCACGGCAAGATGTTGGGCATGGAGCGCGTTCACAGCGCCTTCTTCGATGGTCAAGCTTTGGCCGATCACTTGTAGGAATTCGAGTTGTGCGATCTGGCCGGATCGCATTGCACGCGCTGCCTGTTCTCTCACCGTGCGTGCCTGCGGTAGCGCTTGCTCTTGGTAATAGGTCACTTCCCTGGTCCGCCGTTCAAGCTCGGCCTGTGCTTCGGCCATGGCGCTTTGCTGCTGGAGCATGGTGCTTGCCAATTCCTGCTCGGCCACTTTTTGTTGCAGATCGGCAGCCTTGGTGCGCGCAACGCCCGGAACGAACCACAAGGGAATACCTACGCTCAACTGGACACCAGTGAACCGGTCGCTGCTCGTTGCGGATCGGCCATCGTTCAACGGTGTGCCGATGAGCGATTGATCGAAGTACCCGATACCGAACTCGGGTAGCAACTTCGCCTGTTCCACACGCTTGTGCGCCTGGGCCACTTCGACCTGTTGACGCATGAAAGCAACTGCGGGAGCATCCGCAGGGACCTCACCAGTGAGTGGCGCTGGCAGCGCGACCAACGCTGCAACGGAGCGAACGGGTTCTGCCGCACCAATGAGCAGTTGCAGATGCTTGGCCGCCGCATCCAGTTCTGCGCGGGTGCTGAGCAAGGCGTTGTTCGCTTCCAAGGCTTGCACCTGTGCGTTCAATGCTTGCAGCTGGGGGACATCCCCGGCCTTGTAGCGTTGCTCCATCACGTCCCGATATCCGGTCAGCGCGCTGTCCTGTCGGGTGCGGAGATCCACCAATGCTTGCAGCCGTTGCACATCGGCGAATGCCACGCGCACATTGTAGAGCAGTTGGCTCTGGGTGAGGGTCAGTGCTGCTTCACTGAGTTGCAGGTCGGCATTGCTCAGCTTCCGGGACCCGCTCCATTGCAACAGGGGCAGCGGTTGGTTGATGGCGTAACTGCGATCGGTAAGTGCACTGTTGTATTGTCCGTTCAGGATCACCAGTTGCGTATTGCCGAGCTCGAAAGCTCCGGTCCGCTGACTCTCCTTGCTTTCCACTTGGAGCGTTGCCGCCTTCAGCTGGGGGTGGGTGGCGATCGCCTGTGCCATGGCCTGCTCCAAGGACATTGGCTGTTGTGCTTGTGTTGCACATGGCACGGCAAGCAGCAGAACGAGCAGCGCGGCAGGAGCTGTACCACGCTTGGGCCGCTTTCCCCTTGGTTCGAACATCACGTAGAGCACGGGCAACACGAGCAGGGTGAGCAAAGTGGCCGTAAGAAGACCACCGATCACCACGGTGGCCAAAGGGCGCTGTACTTCAGCCCCACTGCTGCCACTCAAGGCCATGGGCAGGAAGCCCAAGGATGCCACCATGGCCGTAAGCAGTACCGGACGCAGCCGTACAGCGGCCCCGCGGCGTACTACTTCAAGCAGGTCATGGCCCTCCTTCTTCTGGCGGTTGAATTCACCGATGAGCACGATCCCGTTGAGCACCGCCACGCCGAACAAGGCGATGAAACCCACACCCGCGCTGATGCTGAACGGCATGCCACGGAGCCAAAGGGCCAGCACCCCGCCGATGGCGCTGAGCGGTATGGCGCTGAAGATCAATAGGCCCTGCCGGATGCTGCCGAAGGTGAAGTACAATAGGATCAGGATCAGGAACAAGGCCACCGGTACGGCAATGGCCAGCCGCCCGCGCGCTTCCACCAAGTTCTCGAACATGCCTCCATAGGTCACGTAGTAGCCTGGCTTGAAAGTGATATCCGTAGTGATCTTTCCTTTCACTTCTTCCACGATGCTTTCCACATCGCGGCCGCGCACATTGAAGGCCACGGTGATCCGTCGCTTCGCATCATCCCGTTGGATCTGGTTGGGACCGTCCACCAAGCGGATATCAGCCACCTGCCCCAACGGAACTTGCACGCCGCTACTGCTGGTAACGAAGAGCCGCTGCAGGTCCTCGATGCTTTGCCGGTGACCCTGCTCTAACCGGACCACGATACTGAACCGCCGCTCGCCTTCATATAAGGTACCTGCTTCCTGCCCAGCAAAGCCCGCACGCATGGTCGCATTCACTTCTTCTACACTCAGCCCGAACCGTGCCAGACGCTGGCGATCGATATCCATAACGATCTGCGGCAGACCGCTTACCTGTTCCACATAAATATCCTGTGCACCGGGCACGGTGCGGCAGATGGCACCAACGCGTTTGGCATAACGGGTGAGTTCATCCAGGTCCTCGCCGTAGATCTTCAGGACCACATCCTGCTTGGCACCGGACATCAGTTCATTGAATCGCATCTGTATGGGTTGTTGGAAACTGAAGCTCACTCCGGCCAATACTTCGAGCGCCTTGGCCATGGAATCGGCAAGCGCCTCTCGGGTGTTTGCTGTGGTCCATTCGTCCTTGTCCTTCAGGATCACCATCAAGTCGCAGGCCTCTACCGGCATGGGGTCGGTGGGAATTTCGCTGGATCCGATCTTGCCCACCACCTGTTCCACTTCCGGGAAATTCTTCAGCAACACTTCGCTGGCTTGCAAGGTCTTATCCACCGTGTGGGAAACGCTGCTGCCCGTAAGGACACGGGTCTCCACGGCGAAGTCCCCTTCGTCCAATGTTGGAATGAATTCACCACCCATGCCCATGAACAAGGCGAGCGCACCCAGAAAGAGCGCTATGCTGATGACGACCACCAATTTGCGGGCACGTAAAGCGCGTTCGAGCAAAGGGGCATACCCGCGTTGTACCCATGCTATGAACCGGTCGCTCATGGTCTGCTCGTTCCTGATCGTCTTCTTCAGGAACAATGCGCTCATCATTGGGACGTAAGTAAGCGAGAGGATGAAGGCGCCGGCAATGGCGAAGGAAACGGTCTGTGCCATCGGCTTGAACATCTTCCCTTCCACACCCACCAAGGCCAGGATCGGTAGGTACACGATCAGGATGATGATCTCACCAAAGGCCGCACTGCTTCTGATCTTCGACGCCGCTTCATACACTTCGCCATTCATGTCCTTTTGTGTGAGCACCACTTCCCGTTTGCCGCGATGCAGATGGTGGAGCGTGGCTTCCACGATGATCACGGCACCATCCACGATAAGGCCGAAGTCGATCGCGCCCAAGCTCATCAAGTTGCCGCTTACCCCGAATGCCCGCATGCACCCGATGGCAAAGAGCATGGCCAAGGGGATCACGCTGGCCACGATCAGTCCGGCACGCCACTGCCCGAGCATCAGCACCAACACCAGGATCACAATCAAGGCTCCTTCGGCCAGGTTCTTCGTTACCGTGCTTATGGCGCTGTTCACCAATTTGGTGCGGTCCAGGAAAGGCTCGATCACCACACCTTCCGGCAGGGTCTTCTTGATCTGCTCGATCCGCTCCTTCACATTGGCGATCACTTCATTGCTGTTCGCTCCTTTCAGCATCATCACGATAGCGCCCACGACCTCTCCTTCGGTATTGCGCGTCATTGCTCCGTAGCGTACCGCGTGGCCCAACTGCACGGTGGCCACATCACGCATCAGGATCGGCGCACCATCGGGTGTGTTCTTCACCACAATGGCGTTCAGGTCTTCCATGGTGCCCGCCAGACCGATGCTCCGCACGAACCAGGCGCGAGGGTTCTTGTCGATGTACGCGCCACCGGTATTCTGGTTGTTGCGTTCCAAGGCCTGCAGGATCTCGGCAAGGGTGATCCCCGTACTGCGCAAACGGGCAGGGTCCAGTGCCACTTCGAACTGTTTCACAAAGCCGCCGAAGCTGCTCACATCCGCCACACCGGATACGCCCAACAGTTGCCGCCTGACGATCCAATCCTGGATCTCGCGCAGCTTCATGGCATCGTATTCCTTGGCATGCGCACTGTCGGCGTGCAACACGTATTGGTAGATCTCGCCCAGTCCGGTGGTCACGGGCATCATGGCGGGGGTGCCAGCGCCCGGCGGTATCTGTTCCTTGGCCTCAGTAAGGCGTTCGGCCACTTGTTGGCGAGCCCAATACACATCCACATCGTCCTCGAAAACGATGGTGATCACGCTCAGCCCGAAACGGCTGAAGGAACGCATCTCCGTGATCCGCGGTATGGTGGCCATGGTCTGCTCCACAGGGAAGGTCACAAGCCGTTCAATATCCAAGGCACTGAGCGCTGGCGCGTTGGTGATCACCTGCACCTGGTTGTTGGTGATGTCCGGCACGGCATCAATGGGCAACTTGGTGAGGGACCAACTGCCCCACGCCACAAGAAGTAAGGTGAGCAAGCCGATGATCAGCTTGTTCTCAATGGAAAAACGAATGACACGATCAAGCATGGGAATGCGTTAAGCGCCCCTGTGGGGCAAATGCAAAGACCAAAAAAGGAGAAGTTCACACGGGGCAAAGCCTCACCGTGCGCAGGCGCTCAAGACGCCTTATGCCTGTTTCGGCGGATTCCAAGCCGAACCCGAAAAGCCTTCAAGCTGGCGCGTGATCCAGAGGGAGCCCAACGCGAAACCTTCGCTCCGGACACTCAGCACTACACCCTGTTCCAGAGGAAGGAACAACGCACCCGTGCAGGCGCAGAACACTTCATGGCAACCGTCATCGAAGGGGTCATGATCGCCGTCGTGCGCATCCTCCTGACCATGCTCCGCATCGTGGTGGCCGAATGCGCTGTGATGCTCCAAGAGGTGCACGAACACTTGCGGTACACGCACCCACTCGTGCATATCCGTGGCACTGAAGCCATAGAGCACTAAGGTGCATGTGAAAAGCAAGGTTCGCATCGGTGGGCAAAGATAGCCTACCCTCGGAATGCCTACCCACTTCACTGCGGAACAGGTCCCGCCTTTGCACAAATTGGGATGTACGGACCGTTCCGTTTTCCGGCACGACCGATCACCCACCACTTGACCATTGACCCTCAACCTGCTGCGCCCGCCCCACCGCCGCCAAAGTCTCCAACAACCGCTGCATCTCATCCACCCGTTTCTTACTCCGCTTGCCTTCGAAGAGCGCGGCGATCTCCTCTACTGTAGCGGGTGCGACCAAGGTGCCGAGCACTTCGGTAAGCGCAGCGGCTTGGGCCGGTAGGTCTTTGGGCCATTGGCGGGTGGACAATGTGGACGCTGTGGACGCGACCACAGCGACCACCGTGTCCACCGCGAGGCTTGCTTGTTTGCTGTTGCTTGCACCCTTGTACTGGTATTCCGGCCGCAGCCAGCGGATGTGGCCTTGGGCTTCTTCGGCAGCGCGTTCGGCGTTAAGAGCTACGAGGCGGGTAAGGATGGCGTCGGTGCTCAGGTCTGCAGGCCAACCGTAGGCATCGGCCACGGCGGCATCCAGCTCGTCGTGCAGTTGCTTCAGGATGCCCACCAGCCCTTGCTCGTAGATCACTTTCTCTTTGGCGTTCAACGACGGTACGTCACTCCGGGCTTGACCCGGAGTCTCGAGTTCGCGAACGCGCTCCAACACGTTGTACATCCCCGTCATCGTAAGGCCGGGGTGCAGCGCCTGCTGCCGCTTGCGGTGCGCATCCAACTGCTCGCCCAAGGCACGGATCTTCTCCTGCTGCGCCGGGGTGCTCGCTGGGAAGGGGAAGGTCTCGAAGCAGCGGGTCTTGTTGTAGCGCGGCCGATCTTCCAATGTGCCACCGGTTGCCAAAGCCCATGTAATGTGGATGTTGCTGCTCAATATGCCCAGATAGTAGGCGTCATCAAGAGCGATGTTCACCAATGCATTGTCCGGCAGTATGCTCTTGTCAAGGAAGACGAAGAAGCGATGCTTCGCTGTTTCTGGCGAGGTGATATAGCGCTCCAATCCAGCAAGCGCGGGCCTGAAGCTCTTGCGGGGTTCACCATGGATCCACCAAGCATCCCGGTATGAAGCGCGGTTGTTCTGATCTCGTTCCGGCTTTACTGTTTCAATCACATGCTGGTATACTTCCGGAAAGCGGTCCTTCACCTCGGATGAGGAAAGCCCGAATAGGTCGATCACCATTGAATCGCGCGCTTCCGCTGTGATGTCACGACCGTTGCGATAGAGACGAAGGTGTTTCTCTAAACCAGCGACGCGACCAAGTCCGAGTTCTTTCGCGCGTTCAGGTGTAACAATGAAGCCAGCGCCGATCACTTGAACACCTCGGCTGCTGATTTCTTCATTTGCGACAAGGCCGATTGAACTAGCAACGTCCGAACCAATTGTAAGGTCAGCGAAGATCTTTCCGCCTTGCGATGCGATAGTAACCTCTGAAGCATCATCAGCTTTCGACTCTACTTCCTTCACCACCTTATGTAACATGCCTTGCACATTGCCGGGTACACCTATGGTCATTGCCACGCGCACGGCTGCACCATCGGCACTATCCACCCAAGGGTGGTCCGGTATCGCGAAGGCCAAGGAGATCGGCTTCTTCTGGGCCATATGGTGTTGCAGGACCTTGCGATTGAAGGTCTGCTTCAGGCTATTCGTGGTGATAAAGCCGAAGCGTTTCGCCTTGCCGGTGCGGGTGAGTTCGGCGGCCTTATCCCACCAGCACATCACGAAGTCGGCGCTGTCCGGCACGTGTTCATACACACCTCTCAATGCTTCGGTGTATCCATCGCCCAAGGCTTCGCGCATCATCGAGGTGCCTATGAACGGCGGGTTCCCCACGATGTAATCCGCAGCAGGCCATTTGGTGGGCTTCGGGTTGCTGTAGGTGTACACCGGCTCGCGGGCTTCGGGGTCGGGCACTTCTTCGCCGGTAACGGGGTGCGGCTTGGTGGTACGTCCATCCCACTTGGTCACCACGGCGCCGTTGGCATCGCGCTGTTCGGTCTTGCTGTCGTAGTCCAGCACGGCATCGCGGCATTGGATGTTGTGCAGGTCCTTGATGATGGGCTCGGGCAGGTTGTGCAGGTTGCCATGGGTGCGCAGGTGCCATTGCAGAAAGCCGATCCACAGCACTTGCTCGGCAATGGCGGCGGCGCGCGGGTTCAGCTCGATGCCGTAGAAGTTGGCGGGCGTTACCATCACGCCTTCCAATTCCATCTTGGCGGTGGCGCCCAGCTCGTGCAGGGTGTTCAGCACCTCACCTTCGAGCCGCTTCAACAGCTCCAAGGTCACATATAAAAAGTTGCCGCTGCCGCAGGCGGGGTCCAGCACTTTCACGGTGGCCAGTTCGTGCAGGAAGGCTTCGACTTGCTTGATGGCCTTCTTCTCGTTGCCGTCCTCCGCGAGTTGCAGCGCGGCCACCTGCACGCTCTTCCATTGCTCGCGCAGCGGGTCGATCACGGTGGGGTTCACCAAGCGTTCCACGTAGGCACGCGGCGTGTAGTGCGCACCTAGCTTGTGGCGTTCGCGGGGGTCCAGCGCACGTTCCAGCAAGGTGCCGAAGATGGCGGGTTCCACATCGCGCCAGTTGGCGGTGGCGGCTTCGATGAGCAGTTGGATCTGGTCGGCATCCAAGGCGATGGCGTCGGTATGGGCAAAGAGCCCGCCGTTGAAGCGCGGTAGTTTCTTGCGCAGGATGGGGCTGAGGCCACCGGTGTTCATGGTGCCCCAGAGGTTCTCCATCATCTCCGGAAAGGTGCTGGGGTCGCTCTTCAGTTCGCCCAAGAGCTTGGTGAAGGAGCCGTGTGGCAGCAGGTCCACATCTTCACTGAACATGGTGAAGAGGCAGCGCATCAGGAAGTTCGCGACGTGCTCCGGCGAGTACGTCACCCCGGCCCCCGAGCCGGGGTTGCCTTCGAGGCTTCGGGCAAGTTTCGCCAAGCGATCGGCGATCTCGCGCGTCACCTTGGCGCTGCGTCGGCCGGGGTCCAGCGCAAGCGGATCGGTCCATACGGCGTGCAGCAGTTCGCGCACCTCGCTGCGCAAAAGGTCCTTCAGCGGTATGCGGTAGGTGGCCGGGTCGGGGTACGGGATGTACTCGCCGCCCATGCGGCTCCAATCGGTGTACAGCGCGATGCTGTGGCCCACATCCACCACCAGGATGAAGGGCGGACGGCCATCGGCGATCTCTTCCTTGGGCAAGGCGCGGGCGTAGCGTTGCGCCTGCTCGCGGGCCTTCAGCATGGCGGTGTCCCAGCCTTTGGTGCCGCGTATACCGTGGCCTTTTTTCAGCGCACGCTGGCGGTGTTCGCCAGCAGCGCTGAAGGGCGGATCATGATCCGCCCGTACGGCATCCGCTCCCTGTTTCGTTTCCAGTACGAAGTGCCCGCGCTTGTAGCAGTCGATGAAGTTGGTGGTGTCCGTTACGCTCGGAATGGTCTTCTCGTAGACGTAGGCATTGGCGTGTTCATCGGGTGTCTTCGGTTGCGGCAGTTCCACACCGATCACGTCGCATAGTTCCGCAATGAAGAGCTGCGCGTTGGCCCGTTCGGCGGCGCCGCTTACTTCCCATTTGGTAATAAAGGCTTGAATGCCCTGCGGGCCGATGGTGGACATGGGAACGAAGATGGGGGATCGGAGCGGTTGGTGATGTGCTGGGGCGGATCTTGAAGGCGATCATGGTAGGCGTAGGCCACAAAAACAACGGCGGCCCTACTTTCGCAGGGCCGCCATTCCTCGTTGGGTGTGGGCAGCACAGTACCGGGGCCGGGTGCCGCACGAACGGCCCTGGCCCCAACTGCGCTTAGCGCACCAGGCTGTGGGCTACCTCACCGAGGGGTCCCATGCCTGTGGTACCTATCGCCGCTACGCGGAACCAGTAGGTCCTGGCCGACTCCAGGCCCGTGACCTTGAAGCTGGCCTTGGTACTCACCCCGGCCAGCTCCCAGCTGGTATCATCCGTGGGCTCGTTCCTGCTGAAGTAGATGTGATAGGCGATCGCATCCTTCGCCGGATCCCAGCGCAGGTCCACGCGCCCCTTGAAGGCGCTGATCATGGCCCGCAGGTCGCGGGTGGGTTCCAGCTCACCGGTAGGGCGGCCGGTGCGCTTCACCTCGAAGCCACTGCTCAGGATGGCCAGTGCGTTGCCTTCCGCAATGGACGAAACGTAGCCGCCCAGCTGGTTCAGCAGCAGGATCAGTTCGCGTTGCCGTGCGCGACGGATCGCCGTAGCCGTGCGACCACCGTCCTTGGCGGCGGTGATCGCCGCTTCCAGTGCTTCGCGTGCCGTGGCGATATCGCCGAGCGTGGGTGTGGGTTCCGGATAGGCCGGATTGTTCTTCATGCGTTCTTCGATGAAACGCACCTTGCTGACCACTTGGGCAGCGTTAAGGCCTCTTATGTTCTTAGCTAATGTTGCCATGATGGCGGTTGTTGGTGTTTGTGTAGATCGAACGTTGGTCACTTCTTTCCATGTGCGATGGCGTGCAGCGCCTACCGGAGGACCACGTGCCCGGTATGCGTGTCCGCTTGGGTACGGGCATGCCGGTGGGGGCCGCGCACAATAGGGTACGGTCACCATTGCAACGGTTGCTTGCCCTTGGTGCCGGAACGATCCAACGCGCATTGCACATGCACGGGGCTCTTCTTGGAGCGTAACGATCGCTGCCGCGTATGCACCGGAGCGTGGAATGAACGAGTGGGCCGCTGTTGCATGCCTTTGTGCGCTTAGTGCGTTCGATCCAACGCTTGAAGCGATCGCATACGTGCCTGTTGCAAGCGTATTGATCACGAAAGCGATCGCAACAGAGATCGAAGCGATCGCTTGCCCGAGCGTAACGTTCCGCACAACGGGCGATGCAAGCGTGCCAGCGCCGCCGATAGCAGTGGTCGGCTCGCTCGTATCGTTCTGTGGCGCTCGGTGCTTCATGCTCTTGCGGAACAAATTGACGGACCTCTGGATCCGAATAAAACGACAGAGAATACCCGATGGGCGTATATTCATGAACTAATTCAAGTGCGACCCATGGCACGCCCTTCACGCGCCTTCGTGATCAACGATGAGGAACTGATGAAGCTTCAGGCCTGGGCCTCATCGCAGGCGAGCCGACCTGTGCTTAGTGTGCGTGCCCAAGTGATCCTGATGAGCTTGGCCGGGGCCACCTTGGATGCGATCATGGAACAGACCGGCCTGGGTCGTGCCACCGTGGCGAAATGGCGCGAACGTTTCAGAAATGAAGGGCTGCTCGGCTTGGAGGACATGCCCCGCCAAGGCCGCCCATCCACCTTGACCAAGCAGAAGCGCTCGGACCTGATGCATCTATTGATGACCTATATATACCAACCGAAGCCAAGGTGGACCCAGACGTGGATCGCCCATAAGGCAGGTGTGTCCCGATCGGTGGTAAGCCGTCATATCAGACTTTTACAGCGATCCGGATACGGAGACCCGGTCGAGCCGGATGCCATGTTTGGCTCCGTGCAGCCTGCCAACACGGCGCATCAACACCAGTTGCTGGGCGTACATCTTGATCGGCACACACGTGCTTTCGCGATCGGTGAAAGGAGCGTGGAAAGTCGCGCACGCGATCGATTCGTCCCTTACCGTGTCCCGTTCCACCTCAGCATGGACGGCCCGTTCGGTGCAGCACTTGCCGATCAGCTCGAAAGCGCGTCCGCAAGGTGGCGCTCCTATCGGAAGCCAAAGGATCTCAAGTCCTTCGTGGAGCTCTTGAACCGGCATTTTCGCGGCCTACGCATCATCATCCACGTGCACCGCGAACAGGCCGAAACGAGCGAGCCTTTGCCTCCGCTGCCAAAGGGGAGCAAGAAGCTTCGGATCCATCATACCGAAGGATACGCGTGTTGGCTGAGCCAACTGCGCGCCTACCTGCTCATCAGCCCGGAACCGTTGCCAAAGAAGTCCATATGGCCCAACTGGGAAAACTACGTGGACGACCTGATGACGAACGTGCAAACACACACCTCGGCACGGATCGGCCCGTTCACCTGGGTGAATTTCCGTCCTTGGGAACACCGCTTTAGTTCACCTACTTATTGACAAAAATCCGTTCCAGTGGCTCATTTTGTTTATTGCATGTGCCCAAAACCCTTGTCGGCTAAGCCTTTCGGGAAAACGTCATCAAAGGACCGCTTAGTTTATCCAAGGCCTTTCGGGGGTCATGAGTGCCGCGAAAAGCGGTCGGCGTCATTCCCGTGAGCTGCTTGAACTGCGCACTCAAGTGCGCCGCGCTGCTGAAGCCCGTGGCGAACGCGATCTCGCTGAAGGTGAGCTCGCCATAGCGGATCAATTCCTTCACCCGCTCAAGCCTTTGTAGGAGGTAGTAGTGCTCCAGCGTGATGCCCTCCACTTCGCTGAAGAGCTTGCTCACGGTGGAGATCTCCTTGTTGGTGGCTGCCTGTACGAGCTTAACGAGTTCGACGCGCTTGCCTTCACCGTGGTGTACCTGCTTCACGATGGCAGCCTTCGCTTGCGCGATCAGTTGCGCATCGCGGTCCATCACCAATCCGAAGCCTCCTTTCTCCAGATCGGTTCCGAAGGCCTTCAATACCTCCATTCCGATCGTCCGCTTCAGCTCCACTTCGCCGAGCTCCAGACGCGTCCACTCCAACTTGTGTTTTGTGAGCATACGTTGCACGGCCGACTTACACCGGTCGCAGACCATGTTGCGTATGGTTAGCGTTCTCGCCATCCCAGATCCTGTCCGATCCCGCGCTACTCGAACAAACTCCCCGGCTTCGCGCTTGGCACTCGCCCTAGGTGCTTATAGGCGCGCTCTGTGGCCTGTCTTCCACGCGGCGTGCGTTGCAGATAGCCTTCCATGATGAGGAAGGGCTCGTAGACTTCTTCTATCGTTCCGGCCTCTTCACCGACTGCCGTGGCTACAGTGTTCAATCCTACGGGACCGCCTGCGAACTTATCGATGATCGCTCCGAGAATGCGGTTGTCCATTTCGTCCAAGCCGTGAGCATCGACGTTCAAGGCTTTCAGGGCGTGCTGCGCGATCGGCAGCTCGATGGTGCCATCGCTTTGGATCTGTGCGAAATCACGCACGCGCCTGAGCAAGGCATTCGCGATCCGTGGTGTTCCGCGACTGCGGCGTGCGATCTCGTCAGCGGCTTCGTCGATGATGGGCACATTCAACAGACCCGCACTGCGTTTGATGATCCCCTTCAGTGTTGCCGAATCGTAATAGTCCAACCGGCTGTTGATGCCGAAGCGCGCACGCAGCGGAGCCGTCAGCAATCCACTTCGGGTTGTTGCGCCAACCAAGGTGAAGGGGTTCAGAGCGATCTGCACCGTCCGTGCATTCGGACCTGCATCGATCACCAGGTCGATCCGGTAATCCTCCATGGCACTGTACAGGTACTCCTCGATCACGGGTGTGAGGCGGTGGATCTCGTCGATGAAGAGCACATCGTGCGGCTCCAGATTCGTCAGCAATCCGGCGAGATCCGCAGGCTTGTCGAGCACTGGTCCGCTCGTCACCCGAAAGCCCACGCCCATTTCCTGCGCGATGATGTTGGCCAAGGTGGTCTTACCAAGGCCCGGAGGGCCATGCAGCAGCACATGGTCGAGCGCTTCACCGCGTTGTTTGGCCGCTTGCACGAAGACCTTCAGGTTGTCGGTGACGACCTTCTGTCCAGCGAATTCGGTGAATTGTCGGGGACGAAGCACTTGCTCCAACTCCTTGTCCGAAGAAGCGCGTTGTTCGCTGCGGGGGTCGAATCCTTCTGCCATGTACGCCCCGAAATTACTCCATGCCTTCCTGCCAATCCCGATACGCGTCGCTGAAGAAGATCCGCAGTCCGACGATGTAGACCGGAGCATTGAGTCGCTGGTCCAATCCAACGTTCGTAATGGCCAGTCGATAGCCGAGTCCACCGCCGATGGCGAAATACTTCAGGAACCGGAATTGGGCGACCATGGCCGGTTCATAAAGGAATACGAACGCCCGTTTGAGCTTCACGCGCTCACCGGCCAATGCATCATAGACCACCGACCCATTACCGATCCCTATCTGTACCGGTATGCTAACCTCCCACGGACCGCGCCGATAGAAGGTGTAGCCGAAGAAAGGCGTGACATATCCCAAGCGCAAACGGGTTGTCACGGTTCGTTGTACTCCTCCATCCAGTACCTGCGCCTCTCCTTCAACAGGGGTCCTTAGAAAGCTGTAGCCAATTCCATAGCGCACACGCCCCGCATGCTCCAGGCCAACCTTGAACCCGAGCAGGCGTACGTTCCGATTACTGATGAAACTGCCGCGGGAATCGATCGCGAACGTGGGCCTTCCGGGCTCCTGCGTGAACAAGGCGATGCTGTCCAGCAACTGCGCATCAGCGTGCCCGAGCAATTGGAAAGTGAGGAGGATCGCCAGATACCGCATCCTGAAAAGAGAATGTCCGCACCCAAAGATGCGGACATTCCAAAGCGTGAAGGGAAAGAAAGCTCAATGCTCCTCTTCTCCGTCCTCCAGTGGCGTGATCTGGCTGACCCAATCTTCCGCCTTACCAGGCTTGCTGTAATCGTAGGGCCAGCGATACACCACAGGCAATGGTCCGGGCCAGTTCCCGTGGATATGCTCCACCGGTGTGGTCCACTCCAAGGTGTTGCTCTTCCAGGGGTTCTGCACCGCTTTAGGTCCACGGAACACACTGTAGAAGAAATTGTAGGTGAACAGCACTTGAGCCAATGCTCCGACGATAGCGAAGATCGTAACGAGTATATTCAGATCCACCACACCATTGAACATGGGGAACTCGCTGTAGCTGTAGTAGCGACGTGGTGCACCAGCCAAACCGATGAAGTGCATCGGGAAGAACACCCCGAATGCACAAACGAAGGTGATCCAGAAGTGGGCATAGCCCATCTTGGTATTCATCATTTTGCCATACATCTTCGGGAACCAGTGATAGATCCCGGCGAACATCCCGAAGATGGCACTCATACCCATAACAATGTGGAAGTGGGCGATCACGAAGTAGGTATCGTGCACGTTGATGTCCAAGGCGCTATCCGCAAGGATGATACCGGTCAAACCACCAGCGATGAAGGTGGCTACCAAGCCCACACTGAACAGCATGGCTGGCGTGAAGATGATGTTGCCTCGCCACAACGTGGTGATGTAGTTGAACACCTTCACCGCTGAAGGGATCGCGATCAACAAGGTGGTGAACACGAAGACGGATCCTAAGAAGGGATTCATGCCCGTGACGAACATGTGGTGACCCCATACGATGAAGCTGAGGAAGCCGATCGCCAGGATGGAACCGATCATGGCGCGATACCCGAAAATGGGCTTCCGCGCATTCGTAGAGATGATCTCGGAGGTGATACCCAACGCAGGCAACAACACGATGTACACTTCGGGGTGACCCAAGAACCAGAACAAGTGCTGGAACAGGACCGGACTACCACCACTATGATCCAAAGCTTCACCAGCGATGTGGATATCGCTCAGGTAGAAACTGGTTCCCAATGTGCGGTCCAACAGCAGCAAGAGCGCCGCGCTCAACAACACCGGGAACGAGAGGATGCCCAATACGGCCGTGAGCAACAAGGCCCAGATCGTCAGCGGTAGGCGCGTCATCTTCATGCCCTTGGTGCGCAGGTTCATGATGGTGACCACGTAGTTCAAGCCGCCCATCAACGAGCTGGCAATGAAAAGGGTCATGCTTACCAACCAGAGGGTCATACCCATACCGGATCCAGGGATCGCTTTGGGTAGTGCACTCAAAGGCGGATAAACGGTCCAGCCGGCCGACGCGGGTCCGCCTTCCACGAAGAGCGAGGCCAGCATGATCATGCTGCTGAGGAAGAAGAACCAGTACGACAGCATGTTGATGAAGCCCGAGGCCATATCACGCGCTCCCACTTGCAAGGGGATCAACAGGTTGGCGAAGGTGCCGCTTAGACCACCTGTGAGCACGAAGAACACCATGATGGTGCCATGGATCGTGACCAGCGCCAGATACATATTGGGGTCGAGCACACCACCGGGTGCCCACTTGTCGCCCAAGAAGAAATTCGTGAATGCAAAGCCTTCACCCGGCCATGCCAGCTGCAAGCGGAAGATCAAGGACATGATCACCGCTACCCAGGCCATGAAGATCGCAGTCACCAAGAACTGCTTGCTGATCATTTTGTGATCATGCGTGAAGATGTACTTCGAAACGAAGCTCTCCTCGTGGTGATGCGCGTTGTGCGCGTGGCCTTCGGCGTGTGCTAGTGTCGTGGCACCCATGGTGATCTACTCCTTTCTGTTCAGTTCGACTAATGTGCCTGTACAACGGCCACAGGTGCGGCAGTCGCACTATCAGCCCCCATCGTTGGAGCCTCCGGCGAAACCGCTTCAGCAACGGGCTGGAAAGGCTTCGTCATGGCATCCTTCATCCATGCATCGTACTCCTCGGCGGAAGTGACCACCAAAGGCATCTGCATGTTGTAGTGCGACGCTCCACAGATCTTGTTGCAGAGCAGGATGAAATTGAATTCCTCGTCCTTCATCACCATGCGCATGCTGTCCGTGGTGATGGTCGGAACCATCTTCATGCGGGTGGTCATTCCTGGAACGGCATTCATCTGAATACGCATGTGGGGCAGATACGCGCTGTGGATCACATCCTGACTACGGATCAGGATCTCGACCTCCTTGCGGATCGGCAGGTGGAACTCCTTGATCACGATGTCATCGGCACCATGAAGGTAGGTGCTGGCGGCGCCCTTCTCCTTGATATCCTGCTCCATCAAGTTACGCAAGTTGATGATCCGTGTCTTGTTCCTCCGCATGCGACCCACGGACTCCGTGAGCTCGTGGCTCTTCGTCTCCGCGAGGATGGCGTGCGCAAGCACACTATCCGTAGCGTTGATCTCTTGGTCGAGCTCCGCTAACCGGGTCGCCACGCTCTCCGGCGTAACGATACCAAGCGGGTTGCTGCCATTGATCAAGCGGATGTCGGTGGCCCCCAAACCTCCATCGGCCCCGGGGTAACGTGCGGTCCAATCGAATTGACGGGCATACAGCTCCACCAGTTGGGCATCCGGACCAGCTGGGGCAGTGATCGTGTGCCACGTACGCAGCCCGTAGATGATGATGACCGCGAGAACCGCAGCCGGCACGATCGTCCATGCCAATTCCAACTTGTTGTTGTGCGGCTGCCAGAAGGCACGGCGATCCTTGCTGTAGAGGTACTTACCGGCGAACCAGAATAACAACACATTGGTGATCACGAACGCGATGAGCAGGATCACCCAGTTGAAGTTGATCAACCAATCGGTCTCCACGCCCTGCTCGCTTGCGGCCACTGGCAACATCTTGTCCTGATAATGGAAGACCAGCCATGCGAAGAAGGCGAAATAGGCCACGGCGAACGCCCACATCATACGCCCGTTGAATCGGTTGTCGCTAGGAGAAATATCCTCTTCCCGCTTGCCACGCAAACGCGAGGTCAATTCGTAAACGCGGGCAAGCTGGGCCACCGCAAGGATGCCCAGCACCACGACGATCAGGATCAACAACTTCGTCATCGTTCACTCAATGTATCAACCCGTGAAAGGGTGGTCTTGTTCAATTTCGAAATGCCCACACGTTGAAGTTCCAACGACAAGCGATGCACGTGGACCAGTTGGTAAGCTGCCCAAATGGCCGTGGCCGATATCATCACTAGAAGGAACTTCTCCATGCGTTCGCGGATCAGATCTGGTGATGGATGCTCTCCTCCAAATACGGGTGGTTCACAACGGTCAGCGGTGCCTTGGTCAAGCTGTTCAAGACCACGTAAAGGAACATGCCCAGGAAAGCGAGGAACATACCTACCTCCAAAATGCCAACACCGTGGAAATCATGTCCTACGGAACCCGGCATCACCATCAGGACCACATCCAGCCAGTGACCGATGAGGATGAGGCTGCCCACACCGATGAGGAACCGCGGATTGCGCTTGGCATCGCGGCTCATGAGCAACACCATGGGCACAGCGAAGTTGATGAAGAACACGGACCACATCAGCATCGGATGGTGATCGATACGCGCCATGAAGTAGGTCACCTCCTCCGGAATGTTGCTGTACCAGATCAACATGAACTGGCTGAAGTAGAGGTAACTCCACAGGAAGCTCGTCGCAAATACCCACTTGCCCATATCCTGGATGTGGCTGTTGTTCACCTGAGGCAGGTAGCCTTTCCGCTTCAAATACAGAACGAGGATAACGGCGGTGGTCATTGCACTGCAGAACATGCCTGCGAAGACGTACCAACCGAACAGTGTGCTGAACCAGTGCGTATCGATGCTCATGATCCAGTCCCAAGCCAAGGTGCTGCTGAACACCGCGAAGAACACGAGGAACAATGCACTGCGGCGGTAATTCAACAACGTACGCTTCACCAAGCTGTCGCCTGTCTCCTTGTCCATCTGCAAGCTCTGCGCGCGGAACCAACGAGCGAAGTACAAGAACACACCGAGGTAGAGCAGCGTGCGGATCCAAAAGAAGGGTTGGTTGAGGAAGGCCTTCTTGTTGGCGATCAGCTCGTCGTAGTTGGGGTTGGCCACAGCGCCTTGGATCGCTTCATCCACATACTGCGCATCGTGCCCCTCGCCCACCATGAACTCGTGGTAGAGCGTGTGGTCCATCCAATGGTAGATGTGGTGCATATGCATGCTGCCTGCGGCCAGCACCACCACCATGGTGAGCGCACCGACGGGCAAGTAGCTGTAGATGGCTTCATAAACGCGCTTCAGCAGAACGGTCCATGCGGTCTCCGTGGCATTCTGCAAGGCGTAGAAGAACAAGGCGCCCAAGGAGATACCGATGAAGAAGAAGCTGTTGATGAGCAGGCTGGCCCAGGAATGCTGGTGATGCTCCGAGTGGTCGCCCATCACACCGACCACAGTGGCCAATGCGCCCAGGATCATCAACCCGAAGGTGATGCTGCGTGCCCGATTGCTGAGGGTGAAGTTCATCGCTTCTGTTCCGTTGTCGTCCAAATGTTCAATTCACTGCGGTTGTCGCGGTGGTCGCAGCTGTCTCCAGCTGCATCTTTCCTCCATTCTGCAGGTACTTCACGTACTGCACCACCAACCAACGCTCCTCCTTGTTCAGTTGCGAGGCATGCGAGCCCATCGCAACGTTCTTTCCGTATACCAATGAATGGAAGATCTTGCCTTCCGGCAGGTCCTTCAATGCAGCGGTGTAGCTCGGTGGTGTCGGGTAGTTGCCGTTCTTCACCACGCCACCATCACCCTCCCCTTTCTCACCATGACAATGCATGCAGAACTTGGTGTAGATCGCCTTGCCCTGCTCCACAGTGGCCTCCGTCATTTCGATCGGGCTCTTCAAGTACATCCCAGCCGCCTCGTAGCCATCCGTTGTATTCGGATAGGCATACGGCATGTTGAATTCGGCCTTCGCTGGATCGGCCGCGAATGGAATGGTGCCCGCAACCGGCAGGCGCGCTCCTTGACGCTGGCGCTGCTCCATGGCGACCTCCTCCGTGAACATGTACGGGTCCTGGCCGAAATCCACATACGCTTCGATCGCCGGGCTACGGTACATGTCGGGCATGTACTCAACGCCGGGGCTGTTCGGATCGCCACCGCAGGAGGCCATGGACAACACCACCAACGCGAGTGCGCTGAGGGTCATGGCCGGGGTACGCTTGCTCTTGCTCATGGTCAATACTGGCGTTCGTTGATCTCGAACACCGGGGTGGAACGCATCAGGTCGGTGATTGCCTCGGCGCTGTGGCCGTGGTTGTCCGATGTGCGAACCTCGATGATGAACTTGTCGTCCGTGCTACGTGGGTCCGGGTTGCGGGCCGGCATACCGGGCAGGGTCTTGTTGCGGATCAGGTAGGTGATCACCATACCATGCGCAGCACAGAGCACCGTGAATTCGAAGGTGACCGGGATGAAGGCAGGAAGGTTCTTGTAGAGCGCCTGACTCGGCTTACCACCGATGTTCATCGGCCAATCGAAGATATTGAAGTACCAGATCCCCAACAACGCCAGGCAGGTACCGGTGATGCCGAACATGAATGCGGCGATCGCCAAGCGGGTGCGCTTCACGCCGATGATGGGATCGATGCCGTGGATGGGGAAGGGCGAGAACGTGTCCTTCACCTTCACCCCGTTGGATACGAGCTTACGCGCCCCATCCTTCAGTTGCTCTGGATCCTCGTAAACCGCGTAGATGACCTTGTTCGCCATGATGATCAATGGTGGGAGTGATCCGCAGCCTGCTTCTTATAGCTCTCGCCGCTGGTCTTCAAAATGGACTTCACCTCGTTGAGCGCCAGCACCGGGAAGAACCGGGCGAAGAGCAGGTAGAGGGTGAAGAAAATACCGATGGTGCCGAGGAACACGCCCACATCGACCCATGTCGGGTGGAACATGTTCCAGCTACTTGGCAGGTAATCGCGGTGCAAGCTCGTGACGATGATCACGAAGCGCTCGAACCACATACCGATGTTCACGATGATGCTCATGAAGAAGGTGAAGCCCAAGTGGCGGCGCCAGCTACGCACCCAGAAGAGCTGCGGGCTGATCACGTTGCACGTCATCATGCTCCAGTATGCCCACCAGTAGGGGCCTGTCGCACGGTTGATGAACGCGTAGCTCTCATACTCCACACCGCTATACCAGCTGATGAAGAGCTCGGTGATGTACGCCACCCCCACGATGGAGCCCGTGACGATGATCACGATGTTCATGTACTCGATGTGCTTGATGGTGATGTAGCTCTCCAGTTTCATCACCTTCCGCATGATGAGCAGGAGCGTTTGCACCATCGCGAATCCGCTGAATACCGCACCACTCACGAAGTAGGGCGGGAAGATGGTGGTGTGCCAGCCCGGAATGATCGAGGTGGCGAAGTCCATGCTCACCACGGAGTGTACCGAGAACACCAGCGGCGTTGCGATACCGGCGAGCACCAAGCTCACTTCCTCGAAGCGTGTCCAGGCCTTGGCGTTTCCGGTCCAACCGAAGCTGAGGAGGCTGTACATCTTCTTCATGCCCGGCTTGGTCACCCGATCACGGATCGTGGCAAAGTCAGGGATCAGACCGATGTACCAGAACACGAGCGACACGCTGAAGTAGGTGCTGATCGCGAACACGTCCCAAAGGAGCGGGCTGTTGAAGTTCACCCAAAGGCTACCGAACTGGTTGGGCAAAGGGAACACCCAATAAGCCATCCAGATCCGGCCCATGTGGATCCCGGGAAAGGTCGCCGCCATGATCACAGCGAAAATGGTCATCGCTTCCGCAGAGCGGTTGATGGCCATGCGCCATTTCTGACGGAACAGGAGAAGCACCGCGCTGATGAGCGTACCGGCGTGACCGATACCTACCCACCATACGAAGTTGGTGATGTCCCATGCCCAGTCAACGGTCTTGTTCAGGCCCCATACACCGATGCCCTTGCTGATGAGATACAGGATGCACCCCGTTCCATAGGCAGCGATGAGCGCCGCTATGGTGAACAGAATGTACCAACCCCGTGGGGCTTTGTTCTCGATCGGGCTGACGATATCACTGGTGATATCGTGGTACGTCTTGTGGCCCAGGATGAGCGGCTCGCGGATCGCTGCTTCTGAATGCATGGTCCTCTTTTGTCCTTAGGCGTGATGTGCGGCCGCCTCTTCGGTGTTCCGCACTTTCACCAGGTAGTTCACGTTGGGTTTCACGCCGATCTCTTCGAGCATGTGGTAGCTCCGGTCACTTGTGGCGAGACCGAGCACCTTGCTCTTCTTGTCGTTCAGGTCGCCGAACACGATGGCGCCGGTTCCACATGCTGAGCTGCAAGCGGTCTCGATGGCACCGTCCTGCACCGGCGTTCCAGCCTTCTTCGCGGCCAACTTGCCCGCTTGGATGCTCTGCACACACATGCTGCACTTTTCGATCACACCGCGAGAACGGACCGTTACGTCGGGGTTCAGCACCATACGGCCCAGATCGTCCCAAGCGGGGTTCACTTCGCCGAACTTCTCGCTCACGTAGTTGAACCAGTTGAAGCGGCGCACCTTGTACGGGCAGTTGTTCGCGCAGTACCGTGTGCCGATGCAGCGGTTGTAGGTCATTTGGTTCAGGCCCTCGTTGCTGTGCGTGGTAGCAGCAACCGGACAAACCGTTTCGCACGGTGCGTGGTTGCAATGCTGGCACATCACCGGCATGAAGACGACCGTGGGACTTTCCTCGGGCACCTCCATCTTGAGGTACATGTCGATCTTGCCCAGGCCATCCTCCTTGGCGCTCTCCTTGGTGGTGGCGCTGCTGTAGTAACGATCCAAACGCAACCAGTGCATTTCGCGGCTGCGGCGCACCTCGTCCTTGCCGACCACCGAGATGTTGTTCTCGCTGTTGCAGGCCGTGATGCAGGCTCCGCAACCGATGCAGCCGTTCAGGTCGATGCTGAGGCCCCAACGGTGCCCAACGCCTTCGACCGGATGCTCTTCCCACAGGTCGAATTCGGCTACGGGTTTCTTATCCAACGCGTTGATCACGCCGTCGCCGTTCACATCCTCGTGAACACCGAGTTCATGCGCATGGTTGTACGCTTTCTTGTCGCCTGTGAGGAAGGTGGCCAAATTGGTTTCCTTCACCACGCTGTGGCGATCCATATCCGTGAGGTGCGTTTGCGTGATGGCCACCGGGTAGGTATCTCCGGTCGCGGTCACTGTCACGTTCAAGGCCTCGTAGCCCACTGCGCCATTCACCCAACTGGTCATCGGGTAGGCATTCTTTCCAACAGGAACGAAATCCCCGATGTGATCCGTGGTGCAGGCTGCACGACCGACCTTCTCGCCGTTCGCACCACGGCCATAGCCCAGTGCGATCGCAACCGTTCCTGTGCGCTGTCCAGGTGTCGGAACCACAGGCAACGTGATCTCACGCTCACCGGCCTTCACCGTGACGAGGCTTGCTGGTGCTTGCTCGCCGAGGTACATGTTGAGGCCCATCCGCTCGATGTCCGCTGGCGCCATGCACACGTAGTTGTCCCACGTGATCTTGGTGAGCGGATCGGGCATCTCCTGCAACCAGGGGTTGTTCGCATGGCGACCGCTGCCGATGGCCTCGGTGGTGTAGAGCGCCAATTCGAATTCGCCAGCACCGGTGGTCGATGCGGTGGCCATCGCCGTTGCTGCGGAAACATCAGCAGCGAAGACCGCCGTGTTCACCCCAGCTGGGATGCCAGCAGGCTCGTACACGCCGTCGTGTACCGCTTGGTTCCACGTGTTCGTGAACATCTCGGCGAGGCCACCGTACTGGGCCATGCCTTGTTGCCACGTGCTACGAATGAGATCATAATAGGCCACGGAAGATCCCGACCAGCGCAAGAGGCTCTCCTGCCATTGACGCGTGTCGAACAGCGGGCTGATCACAGGTTGACCCAAGGTGTAATGACCTGCCTTCGGCATGAAGTCGTTCCAACTCTCGAGGTAGTGGTTGTCCGGGCAGATCCAACCGCACAGGCTGGCGGTCTCATCAGCGTACCCGCTGAAGCTCACCGTCAGGGGCACTTTCGCCAGACCGGCCTTGAACTGATCGGCATTCGGCAAGCTGTAGGCCGGATTCACACCAGCGATGAGCAACGCGCCAACGGCACCGCTGTTCATGCCTTCCACCAAGCGCGCAACTTCGGCATCGTTCCCTTGGTGAAGGGTGGAAGGACGGTCGATATCGATGGTGCTGCCGTAGTTGCCGAGAATGCTATTGATGCTGTTCACCAGCACCTGAACACCTTCGTTGTTACTGCCGGCCACCACCACGCTGCGGCCTTTGGAAGCCATCAACGCTTTCGCAGCACTTTCCGTGGCTTTCATCATGGCCGCGTCCGCACCGGATCCGCTACCACTGATGTGGGCATGCAAGGCCATCACAGCCTTGGGCAGTTCGCTCACCTTCAACGGCACGCGCACATCGGCGTTGGCACCGCTCAGGCTCATCCGCGCTTCGAACTGGAAGTGGCGGTTCATGCCCTTGCCCGGCTGACGACGGCTGGCGTATTGCCACGTGCTTTCTGTGGTGTTTCCCCAACTACTTAGGAAGTCGGCATCCACGCTCACGACCACATCGGCCTTGGTGAGATCGTAGCTCGGGAACACCCGCTTGCCGAAGCTCTTCAGGTTGGCGTTGGTGACGCCGCTGTAGCTGATGGTATCGTACTGAACGAGCTCCAGCGTCGGATACTTCGCCTTCAACTGCTCAAGGGCGGCGGCACTGCTCGGGCTGGCCAAGGTGCCCGTGAGGACCACCATGCGCTTGCCAGCAGCGGCATCCAACCCTGCGGCGATCGACTTGTCGGCTTCGGCCCATGTGCTTGCAGCCATGCCTTCGGCGCCCTTCTTCATCGGCCCGTGCAAACGCTCGTTGTCGTACAACGAAAGCACAGAACTGTTGATGCGGGCGTTGATGCTACCTTTCGGAAGCGCTGGATTGCGGTTGAGACCGAAACGGGGGTTGCCCTTGATGTGGATCGGACGGCCCTCGCGGGTCTTCACTAGGATGCTGGCGAAATCCTCTCCATCATAGAAGGTGCTGGCATACCAATTCGCCACACCCGGGGTGATGTCCTCAGGCTTGTTGACGTAGGGAATGCTCTTGATCACAGGGGTTTCGCAGGCGGCCAAGGTGGCGGCCCCCAGGCCGAAGCCCAGGAATTTGAGGAAGTCCCGACGGCCGGTGCTCGCTCCATTGAAGGAGGCGTCGCCCAGTACCTGATCGATGGCCAGATCCTGCGGGAACTCGTTCTCACGGCCCTTGATCGCTTCGGGTTGCTGATGCAGTTCCCCGAGGTCTTTCCAGTATCGCTTCGTGCTCGACATGCGGCGCGTTTCGTTCTTAGTAGTGACACTTGGCGCATTCCCAGCCGCCAAGTTCCCTCACACTGATCTTCTCGTCCTCCAAATACTTCTTCAATTCGGCGTGGCCCATATCCGTCTCTTCCAAGCGGGCCATAACCTCGTCGTAGTAGCCGTTACCGGCCATCTTCACATCCTTCGTATTGTGGCAGTTGATGCACCAGCCCATGGTGAGCGGTGCCCACTGTTCGGCCACATCCATCTTCTCATCGATGGGGCCATGGCACTCCTGGCACTCCAGCTTGCCCACCGCAACGTGCTGTGCGTGGTTGAAGTAGGCGTGATCAGGCAGGTTGTGGACCTTCACCCATTTCACGGGTTCGGTCCTACCGGTGTATTTCAGCGTTGCCGGATCCCAACCCACTGCAGCGTAGATCTTCGCGATCTCCTTGGTTCCTTCTGGGGAGCGTCCCTCAGCGACCGCTTGGTGGCAATTCATGCACACGTTCGTACTCGGGATCCCTGCGTGCTTGCTCTTCTCCGCGCTGCTGTGGCAGTACTGGCAGTTGATGGCCAAGTTGCCTGCTTCCACTTTGCCTGCATGCAGCGTGTGGTTGAAAAGGATGGGCTGCTCGGGTTTGTAGTGCGGCACTTCGTCACCACCGTAGACACCGACCACCCAAGCTGCATCCCACAGCTTCAGGGTGATGAAGACGACGACGAACAGACCGAGGATCGTTGCAAAGGCCTTGTTGTTCCAAGCCCACTGACGGAACTTCTGACCGGTGGTCATGTCCGGCAGTGGCTCCTTGCCTTCTGCCTCGCGAACGGCATTGTCCAAACTCGTGCGCACACCGCTCAACGAAATACCTACGACGAGAAGGAGCAGTGCGATGACAACGAGCCAAGGCCAGTTGGAGCCTTCGTCATTGGTTCCCGTGGACGCAGATGCATCGACAGCACCGGGCTTCGGGGGAGGCGGTGCGTAGTTGTCCGCGTAATAAAGGACCGCGTCGATCTCCTCGTTGCTGAGGGCCTGCGCGGTCATCACGCTCTTGTTCCACTTGGCAAAGAGCTCGGTAGCGTAAGGGTTGCCGGTCTTCAGGTAAGCCGAACTGTTCTTGACCCATGCATAGATGTCCCCTTTGACATCCCAACGAGCGCGGGCCCCCTTCATCGCTGGACCTGTCAGGTCCTTATCGGGCTTGTGGCACGAAGCGCAATTCCCTTTGAAGAGCTTTTCGCCGGTGGCGTAGAGGGCTGCATCCGCTGGTTGCGCGTGTGCGATGCCCGAGAACAGGAAAAGTACGGCGGCGAGGGTTGCGTATAAGAGCCCGGTGGAACGTTCTGAAATCCTTGCTACAAGCGGCATTCCGAGCATTTTAGGAGGGACATCCATCCGTTTGTCCGGCCGCAAAAATACAAGGCGAAGCAATAGGGGGACCGTCGGTTGTTAAGGTTGCCACAGGGATGTCACTATTTAGAGTTGTTCTAAATAAGGAAGCCGTTACGATGACCTAGCGAGAGAGGCCGCACAGACGATCAGCGGCATACTTTTAGCCCCGTGTTCTCCATGATCCGTCACCTCTTTCTTCTTGTCGCGTTGGCGCCGCAAATTGTGTTCGCGCAGGCCGATCCAGCGATCCGGAACACGCCGGTCGATTCCCCGTTAACTGCGCAACCAGGGCATGTAACGATCAACACCACACCCCGTATCGATGCCTTGTTGAAGGACTATTCCGAGCGGGATCATGCGCAACAGGGCTATCGGGTGCAGATCTTTCTCGGTGATCGATCAACCGCCGAAGCGACCAAGCGCTCCTTCCTCCTGAAGAATCCGGAGATCCCCGCCTACCTCAGTTGGCTGGCACCGAATTTCCGGCTGCGTGTGGGTGACTTGCGCACCCGACTCGAAGCAGAGCGCCTTCTTCGTGACCTGAAGGTGGCCTATCCTGGGAGCTATATCGTTCCCGACGAGATCGAGATGCCACGGATGGAGGCAGAGTAGCTGACCGACGGTCAGAAACACGAAGACCGGTCCTTTTCAGGTACCGGTCTTCGATCTGTTCAGTCAGGATCAATCGTTCAACGTCCGCTTCACTTCGATCATCTCGAAGGCTTCGAGGTTGTCGCCCACCTTGATGTCGTTGAAGTTCTTGATGTTGAGGCCGCACTCATATCCATGGGTGACCTCCTTCACATCGTCCTTGAAACGCTTGAGGGTATCGAGGTCGCCGGTGTAGATCACGATGCCATCCCGGATGAGGCGGACCTTGTTCTTGCGATCGAGCTTGCCGTCGAGCACGTAGCAACCTGCCACAGTGCCCACCTTGCTGATGCGGAAGGTTTCGCGCACCTCGGCGGTACCGATCACCTTCTCCACTTCCTTCGGTGCCAACATGCCCTCCATGGCTTGCTTGATCTCTTCGATCGCAGCATAGATGATGGAGTACATCCGGATGTCGATCTCTTCCGTTTCGGCGAGCTTGCGTGCACCCGGTGTGGGGCGCACTTGGAAGCCGACGATGATCGCGTTGGAAGCTGTCGCCAGCAACACGTCGCTCTCGGCGATCGGACCCACCGCGCGGTGGATCACGTTCACCTTGATCTGTTCGGTGCTGAGCTTCAACAACGAATCGGTGAGGGCTTCGACGGAACCGTCCACGTCGCCTTTGACGATGAGGTTGAGTTCCTTGAAATCGCCGATCGCCAAACGACGACCGATCTCGTCCAACGTGATGTGCTTGTGTGTACGGATGCCCTGCTCCCGCTGCAATTGCTGGCGGCGAGTAGCAATGGTCCGTGCGTCGCGCTCGTCCTCGAAGACCTGGAACGTGTCGCCCGCATTGGGTGCACCATCCAGACCGAGGATGGAGACCGGCGTTGAAGGCGGTGCATCAGAAACCTGCTGGCCGCGTTCGTTGAACATGTTCCGCACACGACCGCTGTACTGGCCGGCAAGGATCACGTCGCCCTTCCGCAACGTACCTGCATCCACAAGCAGGGTGGTGACATAGCCACGACCTTGCTCCAAGGTGCTCTCGATGACAACACCGTGCGCCCGTTTGCCGGGGTCGGCCTTGAGGTCGAGGAGATCCGCTTCGAGCAATACCTTCTCCAACAGTTGATCCACGCCCTTGCCTTGCTTGGCGCTGATCTCCTGGGTCTGGTACTTCCCACCCCACTCCTCCACGAGGATGTTCATCTGGCTCAGCTGCTCACGGATCTTCTCCGCGTTGGCACCAGGCTTATCGATCTTGTTGAAGGCGAATACCATCGGCACACCCGCCGCTTGCGCGTGGTTTATGGCTTCGCGTGTCTGTGGCATCACACTGTCGTCCGCCGCGATCACGATGATGGCGATGTCGGTGACCTGTGCACCACGAGCACGCATTGCGGTGAACGCTTCGTGACCCGGTGTATCGAGGAAGGCGATGCGCTTGCCGTTGTCCAAGGTCACGCTGTACGCACCGATGTGCTGGGTGATGCCACCTGCTTCACCAGCGATCACGTTGGCCTTCCGGATGTGATCAAGCAAGGAGGTCTTACCGTGGTCAACGTGACCCATCACAGTGACGATCGGCGCGCGCTCTACCACACGATCCGGATCATCGGCCTCCTCCATCAAGGTCTCCTGCACATCGGCACCGACGAACTCCACTTTGAAGCCGTACTCCTCGGCGATCACCGCGAGGGTCTCGGCATCGAGGCGTTGGTTGATGCTCACCATCATGCCCAAGCTGAAGCAGGCCTTGATGATGTCCGTTACCGGCACGCTCATCATGGAAGCCAGTTCGCTCGCGGTAACGAACTCGGTGACCTTGAGGGTCATGCCTGCCAGCTCGCGTGCTGCTTGTTCTTCTTCGTAGCGACGACCACGTTGGTCACGCTTCTCGCGGCGCATCTTGGCGCCTTTGCTCTTGCCACCTGTCAAGCGGGCGAGGGTCTCGCTCACCTTTCGCTTCACCGCATTCTCATCCAGTTCACCTGGACGGCCTGGGGCTGGCGTGTTGCGCTGTTCTTGTTGAACCGTGCGTTCCACATTCACAGGACCCGGTTTCACGATGCGCTTGCGGCGACCGCGTTCGTTGTCGCGTTCGCTTGGCTTACGCTCCTTGGCGACCGGCAACACGATCTTGCCCAAGGTCTTCAAGCCAGCCAACTTCTGCACGTTCACGCGGATGGTTTCTGGCTCAGCATCCGCTGGCGGCGCAACCGGAGTTGCCGGAGCGGCTGGCGCTTCTGCTACAGGAGCTGGAGCTTCGGTCGGTACCGGTGCCGGTGTGACCTCGGCCTTCGCTTCAGGTTCGGCTGCTTTCTTGGCGCCTTTCTTGGCTGGCAGGTCGATCTTCCCAACGGTCTTCGGCCCAGCAGCCTTGGCGGCGCGCGCCTTGATCAACACAGGTTCGGCCGGGGTTACTGCCGGCGCGGGTGCAGGCGCAGCTGCAACAGGTGCTGCTTCTTCGGGCTCCTCCTTCCGCTTCGCGACCTCCTTCGGGGCAGGGGGTGGAGGTGGTACCAAGGAAATGGTCTCGCGCTCTTGCCGCTGCTGAACAACCTCTTGGCTCTTCTGCTTGATCTCCTTGTCGTTGCCGAACTCGTTCTGCAGGAGTTCGTACAGATCCGCTGGGATCTTGGTGTTGGGATTGCTCTCCACTGAATGGCCCTTGCTCTCAAGGAACTCCACCACGGTGTGTACACCCTGGTTGAATTCCCGAGCCACTTTGCTCAGTCGCAATCCCTTATCCGTCGTTTCACTCATACACTCGGTCCTGTTGGCCTACTTTCCTTCGTGTGCGATCCGAAGATCGCGTTCTGTTCTTCCTCCGTGGATCGATGCGGGGCAACGATCCTGAAATACCGGGCGATCATTCATCGCCCCCGAAACACCGGGCCGATGATCATCGGCCCCTAACGGCGTACCGCGGTGCGTTACGCCTCCAATTCCTGGTTCAAAATACGGCGCACCTCGATGATGGTCTCTTCTTCGAGGTCCGTGCGCTTCACCAATTCATCCGTTGTCAGGTCCATCACGCTGCGTGCCGTGTCCAGACCGATCTTCTTGAATTCGTCAATGATCCACTGATCGATCTCGTCGCCGAACTCGTCCAAGCTCACGTCGTCGGTGACCTCGTCGGTTTCGCGATACACGTCGATATCGAAACCGGTCAACTTACCGGCCAGTTTGATGTTGTGTCCACCCTTTCCGATGGCCAAGGCCACTTGATCCGGCTTCATGTAGACCTCGGCACGCTTGTGCTCCATGTCCAACTTGATGTCACCGACCTTGGCAGGGCTCAGTGCCCGCTGGATCAGCAATTGGTCGTTGGTGGTGAAGTTGATCACATCGATGTTCTCGTTGCGCAGTTCGCGCACGATGCCATGGATACGTGAACCCTTCATGCCCACACAGGCACCTACTGGATCGATACGGTCATCGTAGCTCTCCACCGCCACCTTGGCGCGCTCACCGGGCTCGCGCACGATGCGCTTGATGGTGATGAGGCCATCGGCCACTTCGGGCACTTCCTGTTCGAACAACTTCTCGAGGAATTCAGGCGCGGTGCGGCTCAAGATCACCACGGGGGTGTTGTTCCGCATCTCCACCTTCCACACCACGGCGCGCACATTGTCGCCCTTCTTGAAGAAGTCGGTCTTGATCTGCTGGTCCTTCGGCAGGATCAGCTCGTTGCTCTCGTCATCGAGGATCAGGGTCTCGCGCTTCCAGATCTGGTACACCTCGCCGGTGATGATCTCGCCGACACGCTCCTTGTACTTGTTGTACAGGTGATCCTTCTCCAGTTCCATGATCCGGCTCTGGAGGTTCTGCTTCAGGCTCAGGATGTTGCGGCGACCGAAGTCCTCGATCTTCACCTCTTGGCTCACCTCCTCGCCCACTTCGAAGTCGGGTTCGATCTTGCGAGCCTCGGAGAGCTCAATGTCCAGGTTGTCATCCTCACTGAAGCCATCCTCAACGATGATGCGGTTGAGCCACACCTCCAGATCACCCTTGTCGGGGTTGATGATGATGTCCACTTTGGCGTCTTCCCCGAAGCGGCGCTTCACCACACCGCGGAAGACATCCTCCAGGATGCCCATCATGGTTACGCGGTCGATGTTCTTGATGTCCTTGAATTCGCCGAAGGACTCGACGAGGTTGAAAGTGCTCATTGCCCGATCAATTGAACGTGATGCTTGCTTTTGTCGATCGTATGTCGGTAACGGGGAAGGTGGTGACCTCGGTGTCCAGCTTCGGTAAGCGTCCCTTCACCTTGCTCGGGTGTTGGATGCGCAGGTCCAAAGTGGTGCCATCGTAGCGCTCCAGCTTGCCTTCCAAGGTGCTGCCATCGGCCAGTTGCACCTGCACCAACCGGCCGGTATGCTTCTGGTACTGACGCTCCACCTTGAAGGGCCGCCCCATGCCAGGGCTGCTGAATTGGAACTCGCAATCATCAGCTTCGGCACCCAGTTCCTCGCGTACGACCTTGTTCAGGTCCGCGAGTTCCTGCAGGGTGATGGCCCGGTCGTTATCGACCTCCACCACCACCTTGTTGCCCGGACGCACTTCCACGGCCACCACGAAATGGGTGGTGCCTTGTAGGTGCTGTTCCACGCTGTTGCGCACTTGTTCCACGCTTATCATCGTCCGCCTTTCCGCCGGTATCAGAACAAAAAAGAGGGGCGGTCCCCTCTTCCTCTTCCACCGACTTACGGGCGCAAATGTAACAATCGGCGGGGAATGTGCGAAGTACGGGCCTCATATAGGACCAACCTCTCACCGCCCTCCCGGCACCCCACCACCCTTCGGCTTCTCGCTCGGCGCCGTCGGCAACGCCTTCTTCACGAAGCCATCTTCGTACTCGGTGGTCTTCACGGGTTTGCCGTCCTTACCGTAAAAGGTCATGGTGCCGTGGAGCTTGCCGTTGCGGTAGTTCATCTGTTGGATGATGCGGGCGCGGCTGTCGTACACTGTGCATAGGCCGTTCGGGTCGCCATTGAGGAAACCCTGTTCGCGCATCTTCACGCCGGCATCATCGAAGTAGGCCCACTGACCGTTGGGTGTACCCTCCACGTAGCTGCCTTCCGCCACCGCAATGCCGTTGACGTTGTAGGTGACCCAGCGTCCGCTCTTCTTGCCTGCCGCGTAGCTGCCTTCCTCCTTTACCCGCCCCCCGATGTCCTTGCCCGGTGGGCTTTCAGTGAAGAGCTTCCACGGGCCGTTCTTGAGGTCATCGGCGTAGGTGCCTTCGAAGTCGGGCTGGCCATCGGGGAAGAAGCCCAGCCAAATGCCATTCATCTTCCCTTCTTTGAACGTGCCGATGGTCTGCTGTTGTCCGCTCTCGAACCAGCTGTGCCATTCACCATCTTCCTTGCCGTTCACATAAGGTCCTTCCTGCAACTTCTGGCCACTCTCGAACCAAGTGGTCCATACGCCATCCTTCACGCCTTGCTTGTAGGTTCCCTTCTTCCAGAACTGGCCACCGTCGTAGAAGTAGACCCATTCGCCTTCTTCCTTGTCGGCGGCGAAGGCTCCAGTGCTGCTCAATTGGCCGTTGGGGTACCAGTACTTCCAAACCCCTTCGCGGTGCCCCGCTTTGAAAGGCCCTTCTTGATCCTTCTTGCCCAGCGTGGTGCACCAGGTCCACAGGCTGTCCTTTTCACCGGCCTTGTGCCAGCCCTCCACATTCAGCTGCCCACTGCGGAACCAGAGCTGGTAGTGGCCGTGCAGCACACCTTTGTTGAACGCATCCTTCTTCTCCGGCTTGTTGTCGGAGTACCAATAGTTCCATTCCCCGTGTTTCTTGCCGTTGCGGAATTGGCCTTTCACCTTGGGGTTGCCAGCGGGATGGAATTCGGTGTACGGGCCGTCCTTCACGCCGCTGGTGTAGGTGCTCTCTTCCAGCGGTGCGCCACTGGCGAAGTAGCTGCGCAGGGTGCCGTTGCCATCCACCACGATCTGCTTGCCGTCGCGGTCCCAGGCATCGAGGACGACGGTGGTGCTGTCGGTGTAGCGCTCCACGAGGTAGGGCAGACTGTCCGGGTAGTAATAGTGCCATACCCCGGTCTTCGTCCCATCGGCGTAATGTCCACGCTCCATGATGCTGCCATCGGCATAGCGGCTCACGCGCACGCTGTCCTCCACGCCGCGCTTGAACCAACCGTCGTGCTGCACCTTTCCGTTGTCGTAGAAAATGCGGACATGGCCGTCACGTTCGCCGCTCTTGAAATCGGCCTGCTCCATCAGGCGACCATCGGGGTCGTAGAATTTCCACTCGCCCCATTCGCGACCGTTCACGAACAGACCTTCGCTCTTCTTGATGGTCTTCTTCGCATCCCAGTGCTCCACGAAAGGCTGCACGCCTTGTGCACGAACGGCGGACAGGGCAGTGCATGCGCAGACGAGAACGAGCACCGCCCACAGGCGAACACGGATGAATAGCCTCACGAACATGGCACGAAAGTAACAGCGCTCGGCACCTTTGTAGATCACTGCACGTGTCTTGGATCAACAACGCATTGTGATCCGCTTTGCGTGTGACGCATGATGCGCTTTTCGTCGGAAGGACATCATGACCGCATTCGTACGCCAACGCCAGCTGACCTTCTTGTTGTGGATCGCTCTCTTCGCTTTGGGCGTCCTGGTCTGGTTGGGTTGATGAACGATCCACGGTCGTTCTGCGTTGGTTGAGGAACAGGAAAGCCGCTGGCTTCCCGCTAACTTTCGGCCGCTGACATGCGTGCACGGAAATTCCTTCTCCTCTCAAGCCTTCTAGCGGTGATCTTGCTGTTCGCTGGATGGACCGAGGCCAATCGACCGGTACGCGGCCCACATGGCCGGATCGAATTGGCGCTCTACCGCGCCACGACGGATTCGCTACCCGTGGTGCAAAGCGGCTACTTCTGGACCAGCGGCCGTTGCTCGGGATGCCATGGCCGCGACCTCTTGGGCCAAGCCAGCATCGACCCCGCCACCGGGAATGATGTGAACGTGGTGAACGATTGGCGCAGCACATTGATGGCGAACAGCGCGCGAGATCCGTTCTTCCGGGCAAAACTGGAGCATGAGCTCCTGATCAACCCGGATCATGCGGACGCCATCAGCAACAAGTGTTTGAGTTGCCACGCTCCGTTGGCGGTGTATGAAGAAGCTCTTTCGGGGCGACAGTCCTTCACACATGCGATGTTGGACACGAGCGTTCTGGCCAGCGATGGCGTGAGCTGCTTGGCCTGCCACATGCAGAGCACGATGAACACTGGCAGCACCTTCAGCGGAGAACTGCACTTCGATAGCGCACGGGTGTATGGTCCGTTCTCCGATGACCAGATCAACCCGAACATCATGGAGTTCTTCGTGGGCATCACACCTGGCTTCGGCGATCACATCGTGAACAGCAAGGTCTGCGCGGGTTGCCACACGTTGATCACCGAGACCTTGGACCTCGAAGGCAACCTCACCGGCGATCGGTTCGTGGAACAGGCCACTTACCACGAATGGAAGAACAGTGTGTACAGTGCCACAGGCACCCAGTGCAACACCTGCCATATGCCACGCATCGACGGGCCGGTGATCCTCGCGGCGGAGTATGCCTTCCTTAACGGGCAAACACCCTTCGGTTTGCACCACCTCGCTGGCGCGAACGTGCACATGCTGGAGATCCTGAAGGCGAACCGCGAAGCACTGGGGATCCCCGCTACAGAAGCACAGTTCGATAGCACGATCGCACGCACCCGTGCGATGCTCACTCAGCGTGCGCTCGATGTAGACGTGGACCTGATCGACCGCACGGCCGATACGGCTTACTTCGACGTGCGTTTGGAGAATCGCGCTGGACACCGCTTTCCGAGCGGGTATCCATCGCGACGGGCTTTCGTGGAATTCGTTGTTCGTGATGTGGATGGCGATACCGTTTTCGCGAGCGGGCGGATCGATGGCACCTATGAAGTGATCGGTCATGACACGCCGTACGAGCCGCATTACGATGTGATCAAACAACCCGATCAAGTGCAGATCTACGAACTCGTGATGGGCGACGTGAATGGTGACTTCACCACGGTGCTGGAACGCGCGAAGGATCCGTTGAAGGACAACCGCTTGGTGCCGCTCGGCTTCACCACATTACATCCGAGCTATGACACGACGTTGATCGCAGGGTCCGCGTTGATCGATCCGGATTTCAACCGAACGCTGGACAATGAAGAGGGAAGTGGAACCGATGTGGTCCATTACCACATTCCGATGAACGGAACGACCGGCACGCTCTACGCAACGGCGCGGGTATTCTACCAATCCATGCCACCTGCATGGAACGCCGAGATGTTCAGCAACCACGCGGCACGCATCGACACCTTCCGAACCATGCTCGATGCGAGCGATGGCACACCCACGTTGGTCACTGCGGATTCGTTGGGCATCGGTCCATTGGGCGTGGCTGAACCCATTGCGCAGCGGATCGTCGTGTTGCCCAATCCTACAACCGATGGATGGGTGCAGATCCAAGCAGTGAGCTACGAACGTTTGGAGATCCTCGCGTTGTACGATGCGCGCGGAAGAGCGGTACCGTTGGTGAATGAGCGTTATCGCAGTGGCTGGCGCATTCGATTGCCTGTCGCTGCCGGCATCTACTACGTGCATTTGTCGGTCAATGGGTCGCCGGTATTGAAGCGCGTGATGCGACAATGAGCTTGTGCGTTGCATCACTCCATGTCTATCCGGTGAAGTCGTTGGGCGGATTTGCGGTCAATGAGGCCCAGTTGACCGATCGCGGTTTCGCCCATGACCGACGTTGGATGCTGGTGGATGCGGATGGCCGCTTCATCAGTCAACGCGAAGTGGCCGTGATGGCGTGCCTCCACACCTCACCCATGGAGCATGGGTTCCGCATCACGGATGTTCGCGATGGTGCAACGATCGATCTTCCGTGGACGATCGCAGATGGTGAGGCGATGTCGACGACCGTGTGGGATGATCGCGTTGAGGTGATCGCCGGACCACAAGCAGCAAGCGATCAGCTCTCCGCGCAACTCGGCCTCGTGTGCACCGTGGTGTACATGCCGGATCGCAGCGTACGACCCACCGATCCACACTATGCCACAGCGATCACTTCCTTGAGCGATGGCTTCCCGTTCTTGATCATCTCTCAGGCTTCGCTCAATGACCTCAACGGCCGAATGGAAACGCCGATAGGCATGGAACGCTTTCGACCGAATATCGTCGTCGCTGGTGGTCCTGCATTCCAAGAAGATGAATGGCGTTCGATCGCGATCGGCGGAGTCACCTTCCACATGGTGAAGCCTTGTGCCCGTTGTGTGATCACCACTACGGACCAGTCGACCGGAGAACGCAACAAAGAGCCCTTGCGCACCTTGGTGACCTATCGCAAACGCATTTCAGGGAGCAGCGTGAAAGTGGACTTCGGGATGAACGCGGTCGCTGATCCGAAAGGAAAGATCGCCGTGACGGATCCGATCACGATCTTGGCCGAACGATGAACCGAACCGCTGATGCTCGTTGACGCATTGACCTTCCTCGTTTCCTTGGTGGTGCTCTTGTTCGCTGCGCAACATTTCACGAAAGCCGCAGAGCGCGTTGGACATTGGATGGGGCTTTCGCCATTCGTGGTCGGCGTCTTCATAGTCGGCATAGGAACCTCATTGCCGGAATCGATCTCGGCGATACTGGCCGTCCATGCTGGCGCATCGGAGATCGTGGGTGGGAACGTGATGGGTGCCAACATCTCGAACCTGTTGCTCATCACGGGTATCGCCGCGTTGCTGTCGCGACCTGAGGTGAAGCTCGGCAGCCGCTACATCATGATCGACATGCACTACCTGCTCGGTGCATTCTTCCTCTTCGCGGTGGTTGCCCACGACGGAAGCATCACCTGGGTCGAAGGGCTCTTCGGCTTGCTGGCCTATGGCGTTTACAGCGTGTACTTGATCCGCAATGGTGGCGACGAATTCAAGGAGGTCCATGCCGGACCGAAGGCGCGCAAGCCCGCACCCGCCCGCGACCTGGTGATCCTCCTCATCGCAGCCGTGGCCATCTTCTTCGGTGCGGACCGCACGGTAGCCTCCATCACGCATTTGGCCGAAGCAGCGAACATCTCCCCCGCCTTGATCGCACTCACGGTCCTTTCCCTGGGCACCACCTTGCCCGAGTTGGCCGTGAACGTTTCTGCGATCCGCAGTGGTCGTTCCGAAATGGCCGTGGGCAACGTTCTGGGCTCGTGCGTTTTCAACTCGCTCATGGTCCCCTCGATCGCTTCGTTCGTCGGTCCGGTGCATGTGCCCGATGCACTGCTCACCTTCTCCTTGCCCGTGATGCTCGGTGCCGGTCTGTTCTTCTACCTCCTCACCAACGACAAGCGTATTTCGCATTGGGAAGGCTGGCTCTTCGTGATCCTCTATGCGCTGTTCATCGTGCAGCTGACCTTCGCATGATCCACTCCATCCTCGGCGATAAGGCCACGCGGTTGTACCTCATCCTCGGTGGTTTCTTCGTGGCGAACGCCTTGATCGCGGAGATGATCGGTGTGAAACTGTTCCAGTTAGAGACGCTGTTGGGTCTGCAGAAGGCCGACTTCAGTTTGCTCGGTCAAGAGCATCTGTCCTTCGTGCTCAGCGTGGGCGTGTTGCCGTGGCCGATCGTCTTCATCATGACCGACGTGATCAATGATTACTACGGCGTGCGTGGCGTGCGTTTCCTCACCTTACTCACCACCGCCTTGATCGCCTTCGCCTTCGTGGTGATGTATTTCGCGATCCACATGCCACCTGACCAGGGGTGGTGGATCACAAGCAGCGCGGCGCAAGGCGTGTCGAACATGCAAGCCGCGTTCACCAGCATCTTCGGTCAAGGCATGAACATCATCATCGGTTCGCTCACCGCTTTCGTGGTCGGTCAGTTGGTGGATGCCTTCGTTTTCCGCGGCATCAAACGCATCACCGGGGATAAGCGGATCTGGTTGCGCGCAACAGGCAGCACCTTGATAAGCCAGCTCCTCGACAGTGTGGTCGTCACCTACGTGGCCTTCTGGATCTTCAAAGGAATGTCCTTCCCGATGGCCACGGCACTGGTGTTGACGGCCTACAGTTACAAGCTTGTCGTGGCGATCCTCAGCACACCTTTGATCTATCTTGTGCATGCTGGCGTGGAGCGCTACCTCGGCAAGGAGAAGGCTTTGGCGATGCGTGCAGCTGCGTTACGCCGAGCGGACGAACAGTGATCAACAGCGACCGGTACAGTGGCCAAGAAGAAGCGGATAACGAAGAAGGAGCTCGACGCGATCGAACGCGCCGCGAAACGCGAGGCGCAGAAAGCAGCCGGTGCGCTGGATGGTCGTTTTCGCGAAAAGGTGGTGCCGAACAAGAAGAAGAAGGCACAGCAGAAGCGGGACAAGGATATCGATCCGGAGGATCTGTGACCATGCCGAATACCTGCACCAGCCTCAACTACCACATGGTCTTCTCCACGCACCAACGCGTGCCGTGGCTGGACAAGGAGATCCGCGACGAGTTATGGGCTTACATGGGTGGTGCGATCCGGGGATTGAAAGGTGTTGCCCTCGCAGTGAACGGATGGGAAGATCACGTAAATCTTCTGGTCGGTCATCGCCCGGATCATCGGATCAGCGATGTGGTGCGGGAGTTGAAGAAGGCGTCGACCATCCATGTTCAAGACCGGCATGGGAAGATGGGATTCCGTTGGCAGGAAGGATACTACGCCTTCACGGTAAGCAGCGACGATGTCCAACGTGTTCGCCATTATGTGGATGGCCAGGAACAGCATCACGGCAAAACCGGAACACCCTCATTCAGGGATGAACTGAGATCGTTCCTGAAGGAGAACAACGTTGAATTCGATCCGAGGTATTTGGATTGAGAACTTCTTCGTCGGTTCTGCGACCCCGCTGGGGTTGAACGTTACATGGTCCAGATCGACCCCAGAGGGGTCCCATACCAAAGAAAAGGCCGTTCGGCATTCGACCCCAGCGGGGTCGCAGAAGATCTTCCCAAGTCGTTGCCCTACGATCCCGGAGGCGTCCACTTCTCGACAACGCCATTCACGGCAGGCACCGTCATGAGGTAGTTGTAGATCGCACCTAGATCGGTCTCGGTCATGGTGGAATACATCATCCACGGCATGGGCGTTTGCATGTCACCGCGTTCCCAGTTCACCGCAGGGGCCACATAGGCACTGTCCTGGTACATGGTGAAGCGTTGGATGAATTGCTCCTTGCTCCAACGACCGATACCATCCTCGCTCGGTGTGATGTTCGCCGACCGAACAATGCCACCATTGGGAAATAGGAACTCGAAACCGCCAGCCAATCTCTCACCGACCTTTTCCCCTTTCACCATGTTCGTGTGGCACTCGATGCAGGCCGAGGCATTCGTAACGTACTCCCCATAGCGTGGATCCGTCATCGCCGGGCGCTCCATCGGCTGCGCGGGTTGCGGGAAGGTGCGCATGATCACGCTCAAGGGGAAGTCGATATCGCTGTCAGGATAGGGCTCCGTTTTGATCGGATCCAAGGATCGCAGGTAGGCGATGATGCTGTACACGTCCTCCGTTGCCAGCTTGTTGTAATTCCCGTACGGCATCACCGGGAAGAATGGATGACCATCCTTGCTCACGCCGCTGGTGATCGCGCGGTAGATCTCACCATCGCTCCAATTTGCCAATGCGAATGGTGTGATGTTCTTGGAGTAGAATTCACCGGGGAAGTTCATCGTTCGATCGAACTTCTCACCGCCCTTCCCGAGCGTTCCTTCCACAAGTGGTGCGGCGAAGGCATTCCAATCCCGCGTGCTGTGGCAGTCCATGCACACGCATACGCTGTACGCCAGATAGGCACCTCGTTCCACACGCTCGGGTGTCACCTCCACCTTCAAGTCGGTGGGTGCTTCGATATTCGGGAGGGCTTGGGTGATGTACGTGATCGCCCCAAGTGCAACAACGACGACGACGAGCAAAAGCACGCCGATGATCTTCAACAGCTTTTTCATGGGAGAGTGGTTTGGTGACATAAATGTGGGTAGATCCCGGAGAACATGCAATCCCTACTATTGCTCAACGGCTACTTTCGTAGTTCAACCGCACCCGATGTCCGCACCGCTGAAAGATCTTTTCGAGAATGGCAAGAAAGCCAGCCCCGGCCTGCCCGAGGGCATGAAGAATTACTTGATCGACATCGACGGTACCATCTGCGAGGACATCCCCAACGAAGAGCCGGAACGCATGGCGGATGCCGCGATCTATCCCGATGCCTTGGAGACCTGCAACCGCTGGTTCGACCAAGGGCATATCATCACCTTCTTCACATCGCGGACCGAGGAGCACCGCACCGTAACGGAAGCTTGGCTGAACAAGCACGGTTTCAAATACCATGGCATCGTATTCGGCAAGCCGCGCGGCGGCAACTACCATTGGATCGACAACCACGTCGTGCGGTCCACACGCTACGTCGGCACCTTCAACGACATGGTGGAGAAGGAGGTGAAGATCCAGGTGTTCCCCAGCTGATCGACCGGACGGACAGCCCCTTCCGCGCAGCGCGCAGCGTGGCTCACCGCTTCTGTTCCTACCTTGGGGCTTCTCCGCACAGGGGGAGGATCAACGCATGTCCAAGAACATCACATCGCTCAGCGGCCGCGACGGTAAGGAACTCGACGATGCCCTGTGGGAACGTCTCCAACAAGCCGCACAAGCCAGCAACGGCACGCCGTCCGCCGACATGCTCACCGCTGTTGCCGACGACTTTCTCGTGGGCGAGGCCGTCGCGTACGGCACCAGCTCTTTTTACGATTTCCTGAAGCGTGGCAACAAGGGTGTAAAGGCCTATGTGTGCAACGGCAGCACCTGTTTGGTGGCGGGCACGCAAGACAAGGTGCACCACGAACTGAGCAAGCATTTCAAGGCTGAAGAGATCGGCCACATGTGCTGCCTCGGACGTTGCCATGAGAACAGTTCCTTCAACATTGGTGGCCTCAATTACAGCGGCGATGCGATCGATCACATCGATGGGCTGGTGCAGGGGAAGAAGACGGAAGCGAACGGCCACTATCATGTCGGCACCTCTATGGAGTGGCCGATCCTGGTCGCGCCGATGACCGCGACCGATGACTTCTATGCCCTATGGGAGCGCGTGCTGAAAGCCGATCCGAACGACATCCTCAACGAGATCAGGACAGCCACGATCCGCGGTCGCGGTGGTGCCGGTTTCCCCATGGGCTTCAAGCTGCAGGCGTGTCGCGATGCGGAGGATGTGACCGGCAACGGTACACCGCGCAAGTACATCGTGTGCAATGCCGACGAAGGCGATCCCGCAGCGTTCAGCGATCGCTATCTGCTCGAGCAACGTCCGCATCTGGTGTTGCTCGGGATGATGATCGCCGGCTACTGCGCCGGTGCCGATACCGGTGTGCTCTACATCCGTGCGGAGTATCCCGAAGCGGTGGCCATCGTGAAGGAGGCCGTTGCCGAACTCGAGGCGAAGGGCTGGATCGGCAAGGACATCAAAGGCAGCGGGTTCAACTATCGCTTCAAGGTGATCATGGCTGCTGGTGCGTACGTCTGCGGCGAAGAGACCGCCCTGCTCAACAGCATCGAAGGCAAGCGTGGTGAAGTGCGCACGCGTCCACCCTACCCGGCGCAACAAGGGCTGTTCAACCGACCCACGCTCGTGAACAATGTGGAGACGCTCGCCTGTGTTCCTTGGGTGATCGCCAACGGCGGCGCTGCCTTCGCAAAGCTCGGGACCGAGAAAAGCAATGGCACCAAGTTGGTGAGCCTCGACAGTGCCTTCAACAGACCGGGCATCTACGAAGTGGAATGCGGCACGCCGCTGCGCACCGTGATCGATGAACTCGGTCAAGGATTCAAGAAAAAGGTGAAGGCCTTGCACATCGGCGGACCGCTCGGTGGCATCGTGCCCATGAGCAAGATCGATGCATTGAGCATCGATTTCGAATCGTTCCAGAAGGAAGGGTTCCTTCTTGGCCATGCCAGTGTGCTCAGCATTCCAGAGGACTTCCCGATGGTGGAATACCTCGAGCACCTCTTCCAATTCACTGCAGTGGAAAGCTGCGGCAAGTGCTTCCCCTGTCGCATCGGAAGTAAGCGCGGTGAGGAGTTGCTGAACCGTGCGCGAAAGAACGGCGACACCATCGACCGTGCGCTTTTCGACGATCTGTTGGAGACCTTGGAGATCGGCAGCCTCTGCGCCCTCGGTGGCGGATTGCCGCTCGGCATCAAGAACGCATTGCAGTTTTTCGACGACGAGCTGAAGGTGTATTTCAAGGCTTGAGGGTCGGCTCTTTGGCAACGATGATCGCCGCCGAAAAGAAAGTACTACGTCAACGCATGCTCGCATTACGCGATGCGATGGACCCTGCTGCGCACACCGCTCAGAGCACTGCCATCCAGAACGAGCTACGCACACTGATCCGCGAACGGAAGGTGCGCGTGCTGCACAGCTTCCTGCCCATGGGTTCCGAGGTGGACCTCTTCCCCGTGCTCGACGAACTGCTCGCTGAAGGCATCGCCATTTATGCCCCGAAGACCTTGAAGGGACGGGTGCTGGAGCATTACCGCTACCTAGGCCAAGAGCACTTGGTGCCGGGGATCTTCGGCACGCGCCATCCTGATGGTGATGAACCCTATACCGGGACCTTCGATCTGATACTTGTCCCCGGCCTCGCCTTCACCGCCAAGGGCGATCGGCTTGGGTATGGCGCGGGGTACTA
This sequence comes from uncultured Bacteroidota bacterium, assembly GCA_902826215.1. GTDB lineage: Bacteria > Bacteroidota > Bacteroidia > Flavobacteriales_F > PHOS-HE28 > PHOS-HE28. The sequence goes on along the minus strand of CADEDY010000001.1, from coordinate 324,230 downwards.
CGACAATTTCTTGAAGCAGCATCCGAAGGCGTACAGCGTGGCTGTCTGCTTTCCATTTCAGTTGGTGGATATCCTTCCCGTAGAAGCGCATGACCATCCAGTGCAACGCGTGGTGAGCGGTGACTTATCGCGCTGATCGGACTCAACGAAGCGATCTTAACTTCGCTCCATATCCTACCATTCGTCAGCCATGGATCCACGTGTGATCGCAGTGAGCAAGAGCGCCGAACGTGGCATTGAGAAGGAAGCACAGGGATCGATCGAGCTGATCGCCGGATATGGGGTGCAAGGCGATGTCCATGCAGGTGCCACGGTGCAGCACCGGTCGCGCGCCGCGAAATTCCCCGACATGCCCAACGCGCGGCAGGTACACTTGATCCACGCTGAACTGCATGATGAATTGCGGGCGATGGGTTTCGACATTCCATATGGAGCGATGGGCGAGAACATCACCACTCAGGGGATCGACCTACTGTCAATGAAGCGTGGCACCCGGCTGCACATCGGCGAAAGCGTCATCATCGAAGTGACGGGGCTGCGCAACCCATGCACTCAGTTGGACGGTTTGCGTCCAGGTCTGATGAAGGCAACCCTCATTGAACTGCCCGATGGCAAGCTCTTGCGGAAGACGGGTGTCATGGGAGTAGTGATGGTTGGCGGAACGGTGAAAGCCGGTGATATGATCCGAAAGGAGATTCCGCCAGAGGCGGTGATCGACCTGGAACCCGTTTGAACGGTCCATCTTCATAGTTCGTACCGTATCCGGCGTCTGCTGCGGAGGCCTCTGCACTTCGTTATCTTCGTACATCATCATTCGCCCATGTCCACGAACGAACCCACCTCCCGATCGAAGTCCGCACATACCCAGAAGGTAGCGCCGACTGACACCAAGGTGGCCTACATCAATGGCAAAGCGACGCCCATCGTGGAAGGCGAGACCATCCTCGATCTGCTGCGCCGCAACATGGGTCCCGATCCGGTTCCTACCCTTTGCGATGCGCCCAACCTGGAGCCCTTCGGTAGCTGCCGTGTGTGCAGTGTGGAAGTTGCGCTGAAAGAGGACGGACCCACGAAAGTGATGGCCAGCTGCCACACGCCGGTGGCCAACGGGCAATACATCACCACGCACAGCGAGCGCATGAAACGTTTGCGCAAGAACATCGTGGAGCTGGTGCTGACGAACTACCCGGTGGCGAAGCTGAAGACCGAGGACCACGGCGCCAACGAGCTGTACAACGTGGTGCAGCAAACGGGCTTCGACATGGACAGCGTGCGCTACCCGAAAGGGGCCTTACCGCTGGATGCCGCCGGACCCGATGCGCGCTTCGCGAAGGATACGAGCCACCCCTACATGGTAAGCGACCTCGAGAGCTGCATCAACTGCTACCGCTGTGTGCGCGCCTGCGACGAGGTGCAGGGCGAGTTCGTGCTTACCATGGCCGGACGCGGCTTCAACAGCTGGATCGCGAAGGGCACCGGCGAGAGCTTCAAGGACAGCGACTGCGTGAGCTGCGGTGCCTGTGCGCAGGCCTGCCCGACGAGCGCCATCACCGATGTGTTCAAGAGCAAGGAGACCAAGGCCGATAGTGTTGTGCGCACGATCTGCACGTACTGCGGCGTGGGTTGCAACCTGGAGGTGAAGGTGAAGGACGGTCGTGTGGCCGCCATCACTGCGCCCTACAATGCGGCATCGAACCAGGGTCACACCTGCCTCAAAGGCCGCTACGCCTTCCGCTTCTACGACCACCCCGAACGGCTGCGCACACCACTCATTCGGAAGAACGGCGAACTCGTTCCCGCGACTTGGGATGAGGCCTACGATTACATCGTGGACCGCTTCGCCGAAATCGTGGAGAAGCACGGCGGCGATGCCATCGGTGGCGTCAGCAGCGCGCGCTGCCCCAACGAGGAGAACTACCTGATGCAGAAATTCTTCCGCGTGCAGGCCGGCACCAACAACATCGACAGTTGTGCGCGCGTGTGCCATAGCCCCACGGCCCTCGGCATGCAGAAGACCTTTGGCACCGGCGCGGCCACCAACAGCATCATCGACCTGGAGTACACCGACACCATCATGGTGATCGGCGCCAACCCCACCGACGCGCACCCGGTGACCGGCGCCAAGATCAAGCAGCAGATCATGAAGGGCAAGACGCTCATCGTGATCGACCCGCGCCGCACCGAGCTGGCCCGCTACGCCAAGTACCATCTGCAGCTGCGCCCCGGCACCAACGTGGCGCTGCTCAACATGTTCATGCACTACATCGTGAGCGAGGGACTGGTGAAGCAGGAGTTCATCGACACGCGCACCGAGGGCTGGGAGGACTTCAAGCGCGAGCTGCTCACCGTGGACATCGCCGCCATGGAGCGCGAAACGGGCGTGGACCGCGAGTTGGTGCGCAAGGCCGCCATCGCCTACGCCAGTTCAGCGAACGCCATGAGCTTCCACGGCCTGGGCGTCACCGAGCATTTCCAGGGCACCTTCACCGTGATGCAGATCGCCGACATCGCCATGATGACCGGCAACATCGGCCGCCGCGGCGTGGGTGTGAACCCGCTGCGCGGACAGAACAACGTGCAGGGCGCCGCCGACATGGGCTGCCAGCCGCATCAGGGCGCAGGCTACTTCGCCGTGGACAACCCCGAGTACGCGCAGCTCTACAACACCTTCTACGGCGTGGAGGTGCCCAGCCACGTCGGCTGGAAGATCCCCCAGATGTATGATGCCGCGCTCGCCGGCAAGCTCAAGGCCATGTGGGTGTGCGGCGAGGACATGGGCCAGACGGACCCCAACACCAACCACGTGCGCAAGGCCCTCGGCGCGCTCGAGCTTTTCGTGGTGCAGGAGCTCTTCATGACCGAGACCGCCAAGCTCGCCCACGTGGTGCTGCCCGGCGCCAGCTTCCTGGAGAAGAGCGGCACCTTCACCAACGGCGAACGCCGCATCCAACGCGTCAACGCCGCCGTGCCACCTGTGGAAGGCACCAAGCCCGATGGCCAGATCATCTGCGACATCATGGAGCGTTATGCCGCGAAGACCGGTCGCCGCTCCGGCAACGCCAGCGCCACCTACGATCCCGAGTGGGTGCTCACCGAGATCAGCCGCATCGTGCCCTTCTTCAAGGGTGTGAAGTGGGACGAGCTCGGCATCAACGGCAAGCAGTGGCCCGTGGCTGAGGACGGCAAAGGCACCGAGATCCTGCACACCGAGACCTTCAAGCGCGGTCGCGGCCAGTTCATCTTCAACGCCTGGGAGAAGAGCCCCGAAGTGCGCACCAACGAGCAGGACTACCCCTACATCATCACCACCAACCGCGAGTTGGAGCACTACAACTGCGGCGCCATGACGCGACGCACCGGCAACGGCGAGATCCTCACCGAGGACGTGATGCTCATCCACCCCGACGACGCCGCCCAACACGGCATCGCCGAGGGCGACATGGTCTGCGTGGAAAGCCCGCGTGGCAAGGTGGACATCAAGGCCCGCATCACCGACGAGGTGAAGCCCGGCATCCTCAGCAGCACCTTCCACTTCCCGGAAATGATGCTGAACCTGATCACCAGCAGCGTGAGCGATTCACTGGCGATGTGTCCGGAGTACAAGGTGGTGAGTTGTAGGATCAGGAAGGCGAGGAAGGGGCATTTGCGGGAGGCTGGGGAAGTGGTAGCGAAGGCGTGACTTTGTGCGATGAGCTATTCACCAAGACCTGAAGTGGAAGCTGTTATCACATTGCTTCCGAAAGACCAGTCGGCGAGAACGAAACCACTCAACTGGTCGATCAACGGATACTTCAGTTGCCCTTTGGTCTTGCCAAGTGGGAACTGGGATTGTCGAATAGTGTTCCCAAGCCAGCCAGACTGTATTGAGCTCGGTTCGACCGTTGTCGCTCAACTTCAGTTCCTCTCCCCGGCTGCCGTGTTGCCGCAACTCGAAGTAGGAACAGAGATCCAGCTATGGGATGGCGGGATCTTCGCGCACGGAAGAGTGACCAAGTTGTTGTGAATGTGGGCGTGCCCCCTCGCAAAGCCTCGGGGTCCGGCTTTCCGCTGCAAGGCCGCACTCGTCGTTCCGCCTTGCTTGCGGGCTTTCCGCTGCAATCCGTCACGCGAGTGACGAACTTAATCGTGGCTCTCCGGTCGTATAACGATAGGCTCTTCGACCCTAACTGGCACATACGTACGGATTTCTCCTTTTTGATGGCGCAAAGCCCGGTCGAGTGTGAGGGTGACTTTGTCGGCGACCTTCTCCAGCGCCAACTTCAAAAGCTTCAGCCATTGCTCCCGAATCTTGTCTCTGAACTGGTCATCCAAGGAAATGGTCCCCTCAAAAATTGTATCAAGCCTAATCTCAATGCTCCCGTTTGACTTTCTGACCGCTTGGTGTACTTTCAGAAGTTCCTTCGACAAGGCTGAGAATTTCTTCTTTGGGTCGGCTTCGTTATACTTGAACATCGCTCCCGGAAATATACCTAACATTGAGATGGAACCCGAACTCTGTTCGTCACAGGTAACCTTCACCAAAATCATCAAATGATTTAAGAATCCTTGAGCCTGTTTTCCTTGTATGGTTACTATATAGCTGACTGCTTTAGTGAATGTACCATTCACCTCGGTTACCTCGTCAGTGGTGGGCTTGGAAATTTCATAGTGCCCGTACAATCCTAGTCCCTTACCGAATTCGAAGCACCCATTCACGAGCGTTTGGAACCGCATGGACAATGCCCCACTGTTCCTATTGCGTTCATATCTGGTCCTTCTATGTTGCTCGGCCTCTTCAATCTTCATTCGATGTCCTTGCGACATCTTCCTAATGTCCTCAACGTACTGATCGATGCTAGGTAGGTTCTTAGCTCCAGCCACGGCGAGTCTCATAAGCCTATCTACAGGACAACTCGCAAGGCGCTTCTTCCAGTCTTTGGTAAGCAGGTCTCGAGTTAATTGCACGAGTTCGAAGTCAACAAGTGAGTTACTTACCGGTGGAGCATCCTCCAGAATCGAAACTACCAAGTTTGGATACGGATAGCTATCCTTGAAGAGTTCCTCCTTTACTACTAAATCGTGAAGAACTCCACCAATCTGATATAAGGTTATCGACCTCCACCCCTCCAAATTATCAGCTTCCTTACGAGTAATAAACTCAGGCGGCGCATAGCGGAGTGTACCGACAAATTCCCGATGAGCATCATCGCTAATTGACTCGGTGGCGATTAGTTTGAGAACACCCAGATCCATAAGAACGAGATTGCCCTCATCATCAATCATGATGTTCTCAGACTTGACATCCCGATGTGCGATACCAAGCGCCAGAAGCGCTTCTGTAACAGACGTCAATGTTCCAAGCACCTTCCGAATGAAGTCGTTGTCGTATTCACTCTGCCTGATATACGAAGACAGTGTTGTCCCCTTGTGGAATGGCATGACGACATAGTGGTACTCAACGTTATCGATCGCCTCTTTGCCACCTGCGAGAATGTCAATAAGATTAGGAATTCCATGTCCCTGTAGTTTCAATTCTTGAGCGATGCGATGCTCCTGCAAGGCCGCCCCTTATCGCTCAATCAGAGTATCGTCGAATATCTTGATTGCTACTTCCATACCATCGCTGGGACGAACTGCTCTGAATACGACGGCGGACTTTCCATTGCCAACATACTTCACTATCTCATAGTCTAGGAGATACTTTCCTGCTAGGCGCTGTTCCCACTCTTTGGCCTTGTACGAATCCATGATCGGTTTGAATAACCTTACAAAGAAAGTGATCCTATACGTCGTTGGCTCACGGTTGACGTAGGTCTGTGCCTTCCTCACGCGCTCACTTCCGCATCATCTTGCCCGCCGCACCGACTATGTAGCGCTTATCAACAACTTCCCCAACTCCTTTCCCCCATCAGCGTTCTGTTGCAGCAAGGCTGTTGACGACACCCCCCCACTACCGCGAGTCTACGACTCGCCCCCCTACCCCAACCCATTCTGCTTCGCCCACAGGGCGATGGCGGTTTTGCCATCGGGGCCGTAGCGGTCGCGGATGCGATCGCGCCACTTGCGCAGGTTGCTTAGGGAAACATTCATCATGGCGGCGGTCTCCTTGTAGGTGTAGCCCTTGGGGTGGCACAAAAGGCCCAGGAATTCGCGCATCCGCGGGCTGAGCACAATGGGTTCGGCAGGTCGCGAGGCCGGTGGGCGAGCCTGGGCGGGCGGGGTTTGCTCCGGCACCAGCATGGCGTTGAGCCGTTGCATAAGGATATGCAGATCAGTGATCAGCTCCAGCAAGGGCTGGATCTCCGGGGGGCGGGGTGTGGGGGTGTCCTCCATCGGGTGTGGTGTACAACAGCATGGTACGGATGGTCACGGAGCATGAATCGAAAATAGCAGCGCGGTGGCCTTGTTCGGTTCGGCCCCGGAGGGCGGGATCTGCACAGCCTCCGGTTCATTAAGGGGGGCAGAAAACACCGACCCCGGCGCACCTTGCGGTGGCCGGGGCCGATAAGAGAGTTGGAACGCGGTGGCTGCCTTTAGGCGGCCATGATGGATGTGATGTCGCTGAAGATGCTTTCGGCGCGGGCTCCCACAGCATTCACACGGAAGCTGTAGGTGGTACCGGGCGTCAACTTCTCCATGGTGTAGCGGCTCTTGGTGGTGCTACCCGCCAGCTGCCATTGGGCCGTGGTGGGGTCGCCTGCCGTGAACCATACGTTGTAGTAACGCGCGCCACGCACCACTTCCCAGTCCAGATCCACCAGACCGCTGAAGCCGGGGAGGCTGGAGCGAAGGTCCTGTGGTTGGCTGAGCTTGGTGATGGGTTCGGCGCTCTTGCGGACTTCGAAACCGGCGCTGAGGATCTTCGCCTTGTCGCCACCGCTGATCACCTGTACCTGTTGGCCGATGCCGGTGAGGCGGATGCGCAGGGCGCTGTCCAGTTCGCGCTTCTTCTCCGAAGCGATCTTACCACCATTGAACAACATTTCCTGGTTGGCGGCGTCCAGGTCGTCACACGCTTTCGTGGTATCCGCCAACTCCGACTGCAACGTGGGGTAGTTGGGGTTGTCCGTAAGCATGGTGACGTGGTTGCGGCCTTTTTCCACCAAGGCCGATGAGGTGAGGCCGGAGAGGCCCAGCTTGACGAGGAATGTTTTGATGATGCTCATCGTGTTTGTTTTTGTGCGGTTTGTTTTCCGCGTTCCGGGGCCTTTTATGCGTTGTGCAGCCGCGTTGTTGCAATGGAAATTGGTGTACCCGGTACACTTCGGTGCACCTTCTTTTGCCTTGGGCCCAGCAATTGCGGGGGGTGCACCCGGTGCACTTAAATGCCCAAAAGAAATGGTGCCGAAGCCGTGCACGAAGCGTGCAGCAGGCCGCGGGCCGCTCCCCTTCGGGGCCAGAAATGCCACGGACCAACCGCAAATACCGATCGATATGCGAGAAATATCGATCGAAATACGCGGCAACTTGATCGAGATGCGCGACAGAACGATCGATAATTGCGGCAACTTGATCGAAATACGCGAGACATCGATCAAGAAACGCGACAGAACGATCGAGATACCCCGCATCCTGATCGATAATTGGCGAACTACGATCAGGAAATGGCGCGAAGCGATCGGTCCTGGGCAGCAGGCCATGGGCCCTCGGCCTATCGGTATGGGTATGCGCGTAGCTCCGATGGGCCGTTCGGCATAGGTGGTGGGTGTTGGCCGGCTTGGGGTGGCCTTGGCCAGTGGTCTAACGGGGCATTCGTCGCTATTGGTCGGGTTCGACCTAAGAATTCGACCTGTACACTGCACTACTTTCGATCCACTGTGACCAATACCAAGGATCCCGAAATTTCAAACAGGCGAAAGGCCATCTGGACCTTCAGCGCGCTGATCGCAGCTATTGTCGTGATCCAGCATGTGGTGGCGGGGTATTGGTCACCCGGTTCGTTCGTTTTCGACGAGGTGAAGACATTGGTCGTGTTCGGGATATTCGGCCTCGTGGTATTTTCCATTCTTCTTTCTGCTGGCTTCAACTGGAGCGCACGCTCTCGTCGTGACATACTGTTGTCATTGGGCATCTTATCCATGGCGGGGGCAATAGCACTGACCTTTCATTTTCTCACCTACAAGCGCGATTCCGTTCCTGTCGTCTTAAGCACTTCGTACGCTGGCGGTAATAATGTCGTAGCCATCGATCTGCGATCAGATGGTACGTACAAGGCGAGTGAATTGAATCTATTCGGAAGTGATCGGTACTACGGCACGTATCAAATAGCCGGTGACACGATACGCCTGTTGAGAGAAGACTTCCGGCTCGATGACAAGGAATGGCGTTTCAGCAAACGCATGGTGATCGGCACGGATGGCTTCGTGCATGTGGCCGACCCGCTGCATCCACAGGACAGTATGTTCAACATGCGCGTGACGTTGGATGCGCGGAAGAACAGGATCCCTGTTCTTTTGGATCCGCCCGCTGTCGACCCCACCGGCGACTGGATCCTCGTGGAATTCCACGACAGCATCCAGGTACACAAGCGCATCGGCGCGTACCGGATGCCACCGCCGGTGTGGTCCGCCTTGCTCCTGCGTGTCGGTCCGGATTCGGTGGGGCGTTTTGGTACGCTGCTCCCGAGCGAACGTGCTTCGCGCGCAAGCGCTGGCGATACACTGCTCCAACTGAACGACTATGCATCGATGACCTTCGTTCACGATCCTAAGAGCGACCGGATCCTTGTGCATTGGACCGATGTGGAGCGACCCGAGCGCCACGGTACGTTGCATTATCGCCGCTTGCTGCATTCCGAGTCGTCCTTGACCGACCGTCTCGATGATCGTTTCGGTTTCCAAATGAACTACCACAGCTATTTGATGCGCACGCTGTTCGCTGGTAACTACATGCCATTGGATACAGGCAAGCCCTTCAGTATTTCGAACAACGGCATGATGAGTGGTCATCCAGCATGGCGCGAATTCAGCTTCCACGACTATTTCGGAACGCTGCACCCTTATGCGAACGACATGGATGCGCTCCACTTCGGCACTGCGGATACGAGCTATGCATTCAACTGGCAATTCAGTGGCGATACGATCATCCTTCGACCGCTCGGCAGCAACGGCGACGAGTACTGGTTGAAGCCCGGTGAGGTGCGGTATTTGAAGCGGTAACTGGATCGAAGAGCTCCTGCTGATGCGCAAGTAGCTTTGCAGCATGGCCGATGTGAACACCCGGATAAAGCCAGCGACGTTGACCTTCCTGAAGGACTTGGAACGGCACAACGACCGCGACTGGTTCCAAGCACACAAGGATGCGTACGACGGCGCGAGGGCGAATGTCAGCGAGGTGATCGACGCGTTGCTCGAGCGCATGCGCAAGCACGACCGGCTTTCCACCGAGACCGGTAAGGAGAGCATGTACCGGATCTACAACGATACCCGCTTCCACAAGGACAAGCCGCCCTACAAGACCTGGTTCGGGGGCAGCATCGGTCGCGCGAAACCGGCCCTGCGCGGGGGCTATCACTTCCGGATCAAACCGGGTGATTCCTTCGTGGCCTGCGGCTTCTTCGCCCCGGAGCCCGCCGACCTGAAACGCATTCGGGTGGATATCGACCAGGACCTGGAGACCTGGCGGAAACTGCTGAAGGCGAAGAGGCTGCGCGACACCTTTGGCGAGATCATCGGCGAGGGTGTGAAGACGGCACCGAAAGGCTACGCCAAGGACCACCCCGGCATCGACCTGTTGCGCCGCAACCAGTTCCTGTTCCGCCATCCGTTCTCCGATCGCGAAGTGCTCTCCGCGGACTTTCCGGCTAACATGGACAACGCGTACCGGAGCATCCGCCCTTTCTTCGATCACCTGAGCGAGGTGCTCACCACCGATGAGAACGGGGTGTCCGTGCTGTGATCGTCCGAACGACGGAAGCAACTCGGACAGCCTTGACCAACCCGTTCCACGGGATCGGCTGATCGCTTTCAAACCAATTCGCTTGCAGGGTGTTCTACTTTCACCGACGCAAGAAACCAAGCACAACACGAACCATGATCCGATCAAGCAAAGCCATTTGGAAAGGCACCGGCAAAGAAGGCACCGGCCACCTCACAAGCACCAGCGGCGTCCTGAAGGACACCCCCTATTCGTTCATGACCCGCTTCTTGAGCGAGGATGGGAAGGCCGGTACGAACCCCGAGGAACTCATCGCCGCCGCGCATGCCGGCTGTTTCACCATGAAGCTGAGCTTCGTGCTCGGGAATGGCGGTCACACCCCGGATGAACTCGATTGCACCTCGCAAGTGAAGTTGGGACCTGTAGAAGGCGGCACCGGCATCGTCGGCATCCACCTGGATCTGAAGGCCAAGGTGCCCGGCATCAGCAAAGAGGATTTTGACAAGTGCGCCGAGGAAGCCAAGGTGAACTGCCCCATCAGCCAAGTGCTGAAGGCCGTGCCGATCACCATGATTGCGGTGCTGGTCTAGGTACTGGTCCGTTTGCCTTCCAGAGTTGGGACCATCCCATTTCATCCATGCCCTTTTGGACGAAGGCCAGGATGACCTTTCCGGCTCGTGACCTACTGCGTCTTCTTCGCCTCCAATTCGGTGATCACCTCCGCCGCGTGGGTGTTCGCCGGGTACATGGCGAAGGCCTTCTTGTAGTTGATGAGGGCTAGGTCGTCTTCACCGTTCTTGAGGCAAGCCTCGGCGTAGCTATCGTACGTGTTGGCGCTCTTGGGGTGGAGGTGCATGTTCACGTAGAAGAGGTCGCGAGCCAGCACGGTCCTACCGGCGAAGAGTTGGTTGTAACCGGCATCGTTGAGGGTGCGCTCCTCCACGGCGGGGTCCTTGGGGTCGGCGGTGCGCAATGCGCGATAGGCCGCGAGGGCCTCATCCGGTTTGCCTGCCAGCACGAACTCGAAGGGCACCTGTTCAGCATCGGTCATGCGTGGTCGGCTTGCTTCCACCTTGCTGGCATCGTTCTCGTTCAGGGTCAATAGGGTCATGCCGCCATCTGCGCCTTTCTTGAATCGGATCGGGCGTGCATCCTCCAAAAGGATGAAGGTGCTGTCCGAAATGCGGAACAACTCCTCGGCCTCTTCCATCATATGCTGCCGGTACAAGTGCCCACCGCTGTGCGATATGGTGATGAAGGCATCGTTGCCGATGCGGTACCGACCGCTCACGGCTTGCAACATGGCGGCATCGTTCTCCAACTTGGTATAGCTGGGTGTGTACCCTTCCCAATCGTAGGCGCGAGCCACGGAGCGGATCAGCTCCCAGTAGAAGTCGGGCTGGTTGGCGTTGATCATCACCACCACGCCGTAGCCTTTATCGCGGTGCGACATGACCTGCGCGCAGAAGCCTTCGTCCCAACCACCGTGTTCGAAGTAGGGCTCGCCCATACGGTCCTGCAGGAACATGCCCACGCCCCAATTCGGGTCGGTGTTTGGAGTGAGCATCAATGCGGCGGAGGGTTGCGAGAGCACCCTGCCTTTGTCCTCTTTGTAGGTGCGTTGCAGGTCGATCACATACTTGGCGAGATCCTCGGCGGTGGTCCACAGCCCGGCGGCGGCCATTTCCGGATAGGTGTGTCGTTTGCCCTTCGTCATGGAACCATCGGGTACGTAACCGGTGGCAGCACGGGCCAAGCGTTCGCCCGTGAGCGGTTGGGCATAGGTGCTCTGCGTCATTCCCAAAGGGGCTAACACGAGTTCGTCCATCAGGCTCGGAAAGTCCGTGCCTTTCGCATCGATCATCAACTGCTGAAGGATGCAATAACCACCACCGGAATAGCGCGGGCTCTCACCGGGCAGCTTGTCCACCACGATGGGTGGTGAGTTCGCAGGTGCTTCGCCATTCAACGCTTGAATGAGCGTGGGTACCGGGAGGTCAGGGCTGTAGCCAAGAAAGCCATGCACGGAGGTCCCGGCAACATGACCGAGCAACATCTTCGGTGTCACCCTCACACGCTCGGTGAATTCGTTCTCCGGCAATTTCCAGGAACGCAATTGGGTGTTCACGTCGCCATCCAAGTCGATCATGCCCAGCTCGGCCAACTTCAACGCACCGTAGGTGGCGACCGGCTTGCTGATGGAACCGGCTTGGAAGAGCGTAGTGGCGGTGACGGGTTCCTTCGTCTCCTTGTCCATCACACCATAGGTCTTGGTCCAGACGATCTTGTTGCCCTGGATCACGGCAATGCTCACGCCGGGCACATCGTAGTGCGCCATGCGTTCCTCGATGGTCCAACTGCTGTCGCCCACCAAGTGTACACGAGGGCCCAAGCCGGTCTCCACCTTGCGGATGGCATCGGCGGTCTCGTCCACGGGTGGTGCTGTGGAACATGCAGTGAACAGGGTGAAGACAACGAGGGTGGCAGCGAGTTTCTTCATGGTCGAAAGATCGTTACGATGTTCACTGCTTCACCCAAGCGCCTTCAATTAGCTCGTAACGCACCGTCGGTCGTGGTGTTCTTGGTATGTCGTTCTGGTCATCGGGGTCAGGCGATCATCGGTGGGCACCACGGTGATCTCTCGTCGTTGCATAGCACCTTCTGCCGCTTCTGGAAATGCCGAATGTGCTTTAGCGAGCAAGTAGCACCTTTGGGCGGTCAAATCGACCTGCGTGGGATCACCCGCCCCCATACTGCTCTTTGTGCTGTGCACCGTGCTCGGGCACGCTGGTGTCGTTACGGCACAACACAGCGCTTGGGCCACCGAGCGCTTCGATCACATCACCACCACGGACGGACTTTCGCAGGGCACCATCTACGCCTTCTGCCAGGACAGGCAGGGCTTCCTGTGGTTTGGTACGCAGGACGGACTGAACCGCTGGGACGGTCATGCGATGAAGGTGTGGACGCATGACCCGGACGACGAGCGGACCCTCTCGCAGGGCTACATCCGCGCGCTGTATGCCGATGATGACGACGTGCTGTGGGTGGGCACGGAAGGTGGTGGACTGGATCGGCTGGACCTGCGCACGGGCGCGGTGAAGCGTTCCAGCCTGCCTGTGGATACGCTGCGGTCGCAGGTGAGCTCGGTGTTCTGCATCGCGCAGGACGGCCAAGGGCGGATACTGGTGGGTGGTCCGTTGGGACTCTTCGCCTTCCATCCGGATCGTGCGGTGTACGAGCGGATCGCCTTGGAAGCGCCCGGTGCAACTGCAAGTTCCGCCCCTTTCGTGTTCACCCTGCTGGTGGATCGCGACCAGCGGGTGTGGGTGGGGACGAAGAACGGCCTGTTCCGCCTCGCTGCAGATGGTGGATCGACGGCACATTTCCGTCATGATCCGCAGGACCCGAACAGCCTGCCCGAGAACAACATCAAGGCCTTGTACCAGGACCTCAGCGGGCACATCTGGGTGGGCACCTACGGCGGTGGGCTTTGTCGCCTGCACAGCAGTGGCAACGGCCGCACGGACCTCAGCTGGCCCGGGCTGTCCTTCGTGTATGGCATCACCGAGGACCGCTTCGGCAAACTGTGGGTGGGCACCTTCAACGGGCTACACGTGCTGGATGCTGCACGGCAGCAGCTTGGCGCGTACCACAAGGACATCCACGATCCGCACGCCCTGAAGAGCGACCTGGTCCTTGCCACCTACTGCGATCGCGCCGGCCGCGTCTGGGTGTCCACCAGCGGCAAGGGGGCCAGTTCCACGGACCCAGCGCCGGACCGTTTCCATGTGCTCGACGACAGGACCGGTGATGGTGTGCGCTTGACCGAAAGCTTCGTGTACGGCCTTGCGGAGGATGAACAGGGCCGCATCATGATCGCCACGGCGGGTGGTGGTGTGAACGTATGGGACCGCAGCACGAACACGTTGAGCGCCATGCGACACGATCCTGCCAGCCGCACCGGATGGAGCAGTGATGTATCGCGCTGCGTCCTGCGGGACTGCAAGGGCCGCATATGGGTGGGTTCGGACAAGAGCGGCCTGGACCGACGCAACAGCGATGGCGGTGGGCTCCGGAACTACCGGCACACGGCGAAGGACCCGCGCAGCATCGGCAGCGATGTGATCCTCACCCTCTACGAGGATGCTGCGGGTACGATCTGGATCGGCACGTACAACGGCGGACTGGCTCGCTATGACGAAGCCACCGACGACTTCACCAACTTCCGCCACGATCCGAAGGACCCCACGAGCATCGCCGGCAACATCATCCGCAGCATCCTGGAGGACGGCGCGGGTGGGCTGTGGATCGGAACCGGTGGCACGGGCTTGTGCCTGATGGACCGGACGCAGGGGACCTTCCACACCTTCCGCAAGGAGCGCGCACGGTCCGGCAGCCTCAGCAGCGACTTCATCCGTTGCCTGCACCAGGGCAGCGACGGATCGCTGTGGGTGGGCACCAACGGCGGCGGTCTCAACCGCTTGCAACGCGAAGGTGATGGCGGCTACTCATCCACCTCCTTCACTACACGCGATGGTCTCGCGGACAATGTGGTCTATGGCATACTGGAGGGACCGCCTGGAACGCTGTGGATCAGCACCAACTCGGGCCTTTCGGAATTCGATCTGCGCAGGGCGGTTGGCAGCAGCGCGCCCGATGCAACCACCAGCAACGCTGTGCCGCTCTTCACCAACTACTCGGCATACCACGGTGTGCAGCAAGGCGAATTCAATGGTGGCGCCTACCTGCGCGATCGTGCGGGCTGGCTGTATTTCGGTGGGGTGAACGGCATCACGTACTTCCACCCCGACAGCGTGGACCGTGCCGTGACCAGCCTGAAGGTGATGATCACCGACCTTCAGGTAAGGAACCGTCCCGTGCTGATCGATACCACGGCGGACCGGGTGCCGAACCGGGTGCGTGCGGTGGGCGAACACTATTTCATCGATCGGATGCCGCATCGCATCGACAGCCTGGTGATCCCCCATTCCGCTTCGATGTTCTCCTTCGCGTTCGCATCGATGGACTTCAACCGGCCGAACGATGCCAGCTACTTCTACACCCTGGATGGGCTGGACACGGAATGGAACAGCATCGGCAACCGACGCTTCATCTCCTTCACCAACCTGGACCCGGGCGCCTACGTGCTGAAGATCGCCGCGGGCAGGAACGGCGTGCGCCCCGATGCGCCTTACAAGGTGGTACACATCCTCATCGATCCACCGTTCTGGATGACATGGTGGTTCCGCGCCGCTATGGCACTGGCCGCAGCGCTCGCGCTCTTCCTGGTGGTGCGCCACCGCTACCGCAACGTAGCGCGTGAGAACCTTCGCATGCAGGCGCTGGTGGCCGAACGCACCCGCGAACTGAGCGAACAGACCGTGTTGGTGGAACAGCGCAACCGTGCACTGGAAGAGCTCAACGACCTCAACCGCCGGATCCTCTCCGTGATCTCGCACGATTTCAAAGGGCCGTTGATCTCCATGCGGCTGCTCATCGATATCCTCCAAAGCGGCCGCTACGAACGGCTCGACCTGCATACCTCCGACATCCGCAACCAGCTCGTGCAATCGGAGATGATCCTGCAGAACCTGCTGGACTGGGCGCGGCTGGAGCTGGGCACGGAGCAGGCCGCACGGCCCGGTGGGCAGCGCGGGGCCGGCGATGTGGTGCAGGAGATCGTGGCCGAGCTGGAAGCGCTGATCCGTGAAAAGGGCTTGACGGTGGAGCAGCATATCGACCCCCATGTGGTACCACCCGTACCGGTGGACGTGCTGCGGATCATCTACCGCAACCTGATCGGCAATGCCTTGAAGTACAGTCCCGCCGGTGGCACGGTCACGTGCGGCTTCGACCCGGACACGCTGGAATACACCGTACGCGATGAAGGGCGCGGCATGGCACCAGAACTGGTCGGCAGGCTCTTCAAAGGGGCTGTGCACTCCGCGTTGGGCACGCACCACGAGAAGGGTTTCGGACTGGGCCTCTACCTCACGGCCGAGCTGGTGGAGAAGCACGGCGGAACCATCCGCGTGGAGACCGGCCCCGGGGGCAGTTGCTTCTACTTCGTATTCCCTGGGAAGCCATAGTGGAAAACCACTACGATGGTGATGCCGTGGAAGGAGTTCTTTTGCGGTGCGAACAGCGATGCAGGGAACACGGATCGGCATATTCGATGATCATCCCGCGGTGGGCGAGGCCCTGACGCGTGCATTCACCGAGCGTGGTGCCCAGGTGTCCTTCTTCGCGCGCACCCGTGAGCAGTTGTTGGCCCAGCTTGGGACCGAACGCCCCGACGTGCTCATCCTGGATGTGGTGGCCGAGGACATCATCGGCATCGAGCTCTTCCGCCTGATCGGCGAGCGGTATCCCACCCTGCCCTTGATCGCCTACACCAGCCTGGGCAGCCCCTTGTTGGTGGAGAACCTGATCCGCGCGGGTGCGCGTGGCTACGTGTGCAAGACCGAAGAGCTGGACACCTTGTGTGCGGCGGTGCGCAAAGTGCTGCAAGGCAAGGTGCATCTGCCGGCCGAATACGCGTTCCTCAACGGCCAGCGCATGGCCAGCGATGGCATCACCTTGAGCGAACGCGAGATCGAGATCCTGCGACTGATCGCGCGGGAACAGACCTCGAAGGAGATCGCCGAGCGCTTGTCGCTTTCGGTGAACACCGTGGAGAACCACCGCCAGCACATCTTCAGCAAACTGAACGTGCGCAACCTGGCCGGCCTCATCGTGGAAGGCTTCCGGCACGGGTATCTCACCAGTTCGTAGTCCAACCGCTGCACACATTCGCCCGTGGAAAACGCGGCGCGCGAATGGTGGTTTCCCACCACGACCAAGGGCTGGTGGGCCGGGTAGTCTTGCAGCGGCAATGCGGCACACCCGTTCCATACGCCCGTCGAGCACCGCCACACCACATTCCCCGCCGCATCACGTCCAATGGGATCAAACGGGCCTGGTCGTACTGAACGAACTGCAAGCGCCTCTCCAGACCCACTTTGGATCATGAACGACACACCATGGCGCACAGAACATTCCCACAGCACGAACCCACTCCCCGATCCATTCACCATCACCAACGAACACGTGCGATGAAGATCAGAACCACTCTCATGTTCAGCCTGTTGACCGGCGTGCTACATGCACAACCCGGCTCCCTGGACCCCACGCTGGACCCGGGAACCGGGCTGAATGCGGAAGTGCAGGCCGTAGCAGTGCAGCCGGATGGCCGGATCCTTATTGCCGGCAACTTCACCAACTACTTCGGCACCGGGAAGAACCGCGTTGCGCGGCTCCTGGCGAATGGCACACTGGATACCTCCTTCGATCCAGGCACTGGTACCAATTTCGCTGTTGAGAGCATTGTGCTTCAACCCGATGGCAAGATCCTGATCGCAGGCGCGTTCACGACCGTGAATGAGGTGCCACGGACCCGGATCGCCAGACTGAACGCCGATGGAAGCTTGGATGCTTCGTTCAACCCAGGGCAAGGGCCCAATGGGCAGATCTTCGAACTCGCACTTCAACCCGATGGCAAGATCCTCGTCGGTGGCCAATTCGGTGTGTGGAACGGAGCGCAGCGCGGAAGATTGGTACGACTGAACTCGAACGGTACGTTCGATGCATCGTTCAATACCGGGACCGGAGCCAACGACCGGGTGCGCGCCATCACCGTTCAACCCGATGGAAAGGTGGTCGTCGGCGGAGAATTCACCACCTTCAATGGCACGACCAGTGTACGTATCACACGGCTCAATTCCGATGGATCCAACGACACCACGTTCAACCTGCCCTCCGGTGCCGACAACACGGTAGAGTCCGTTGTTCTGCAAGCTGATGGAAGCATGATCGTGGGTGGCCGGTTCCTCAACCTGGGTGGATCACCAGTGGGATACCTCGGCCGCCTGAACAGCGACGGTTCACTGGACGCCACCTTCGGATCCGGTGCTGGCCCCAACCAATACATCCGCCAGGTGCTGTTGGATTCCGAGGGGCGGATCCTGATCTGCGGGAACTTCACGGCTTTCAACAGCATCAGCAGGAATCGCATCGCGCGCATCACTGCCGATGGCGCGCTGGACGAGGTCTTTGACCCGGGCACCGGTGCCAATGTCCTGGTGTACGCCATGGATCTACAGAGCGACGAGAAGATCATCATCGTAGGGGGCTTCGTCAACTACGACCAGGTCTCAAGGTGGCGCGTGGCCCGCATCAATACCGGGTGCAATGCCAATGCCACGGAGAATGATGTGGTATCGGCCTGCGACACGTACACGTGGATCGATGGGAACACCTATGTGACCGACAACAATTCCGCGACCCAGGTGGTGATACAGGAGAATGGATGTCCGACCACCGTGGTGCTGAACTTGAGCCTCCGTTACAGCACCTCCAGTGCAAGCACGGCCGAAGTATGCGACTCCTACACATGGCCGCTGAACGGGCAGAACTATACCGCATCAGGCACCTATGTGACCACCTCCTTCAATAACGTCGGATGTACGCAGACCGATTCCTTGGTCTTGACCATTCTGGAAAGCACCGCGAATACCAGCCAAGTGGTAGCCTGCGGAAGCCACACCTGGCCGGTAACGGGCCAGACCTTCAGTGTATCGGGCACCTACATTGCTACAGCGGTCAACGAGGTCGGTTGCACACACACCGAAACACTGGAACTGACCATCAACAACCCGTCTACCAGCACCGAAGTGCACACCGCCTGCGACAGCTTCACGTGGATCGACGGCAACACCTATACCGCTTCAAACAACAGCGCCACCTACGTACTGACCAACGCTGCAGGTTGCGATAGCACGGTGACACTCTCCCTCACCGTGCTCAACGCTTCTGTGGGCACCGATCCGCATTCCGCTTGTGAAAGCTTCACCTGGATCGATGGGAACACCTACACCGCCTCGAACAATACGGCCACCGTATTGCTCACCAACGCCGCGGGTTGCGATAGCACCGTGACCTTGGACCTCAACATCACCACCATCGATACCACCGTAACCGTAACAGGCATCACCCTGACCGCGAACGCAGAGGGAGCACTCTACCAATGGCTGGACTGCAACAACGGGCTATCGGCCATCGAAGAGGCCAACGAGCAGAGCTTCACGCCCGGCACCAACGGATCATACGCCGTGGAGATAACGGCCAACGGATGCACGAGCACCTCGTCGTGTCAGCTGGTCGCGAGTACCGGTGTGCTGGAGAACAGCTTCGGCACAGTGCTACGCTTACACCCCAACCCCACCAACGGCAGCTTGGAAGTGGCACTGGGCAAGGAGTACGAGGCGGTGGTTGCGGTGGTCAGGGACATGCGCGGTCGCATCGTCGCCGAACAGCGCATCGCTCATACAAGCACGCTACAACTGGACATTCCGGGTGAAGTGGGACTTTACACACTACAACTGCACGCAGGAGGATCCCACGCGGTGGTCAAGGTGGTGAAGGAGTAAAGTGCGCCATGCGTTCGGCGGTGGACAGCGATATCCTGCAGGAAACGCAATGGACCTTGCTGTTCCACGCGCCAACTCATTGCTTCACCCAAACACCATCACCAAGAACATAATGCACCGTCGGGCGGGGCGTACGTGGAATATCATCTTGATCATCGAGATCGGGGCAATCATCGGTGGGCACCACGGCGATCTCCTTCGGCTTGAATTGGACTTCGTTGGTCTCGCAACTGCGCTCGCCTTCCGAAGAGAGCATGGTGCGCTCTTCGTAGGGCAAGAGCCCGGTGCTATCGGGTGTCCAGTAGTTCGTCCACTCCTCCATGCTTTGGCCGGTAGTGAGGTGCAGGATGCGTTGTCGGCGGTGCAGGTCCCACACTTCCACGGCCCACTCGCGCTCGTGGATGGAATGCTCCCAACCGCTGTGGCCCATATAGTTCATGGTACGCACGACCACTTGAAGCTGGCCGTTGCCAAGCACATCGGCGGTGCTCATTTGCACATCATCGACAGAACTCCCATCACTGATCGGCAAGAGATCAAAGCCACCGTTCGTTGCAAAAGCCAAGGCATAACGGGATCCATACCAATCGCCTTTCAACTCGACGAGGCGCGTGTTCACTTCAGGCAGATCAGCCGATACCGCACCCGCACTATCCATGTTGGTGATGTGAACGTGTTCGGCCATTGGGTCGAAGAACAACGTGTCCGGGAGGTTGCTGTATTCCTGGGCCGCCACCTTTGTGTAGCTGAACAGCAGCAGTGCCAATGCCGATATGGACAGTAGGGTCCGATGCATGGTGCAAAGGTCGTTTCACTTCTTCTTGGTCGACTTGGCCGTGGGATTGAAGTCAAGACACTTCCCGATCCAGAACTCCAGATCGGCATCCAGGTCATACGCCGTGGGTTCGATCAACAGAAAGCCTTTCATCGGTCGGCCGCCATGGATCATTTGTTCCGCGCCGGGGCGTAGGGCCAACTCTTCGATCGCATCGGGGCCGACTCGCACCATCAGGCCAGCTTGGTAATTCCCGAAGCACATCTTGTCATCCACCATGTAACAGAAACCACCGAACATGCGCTTGCCGGACCACTTCACCTTCTTGTGCGCAAGGATGTTGCTGATCCGTTCGAGGAGGTATTCGTCCACCGCCATGGTCACGCTGTTCCGAACAATCTTCACGCCAAGTTCTGCAACTTCTTCTGCAAATACCCACGCTCCGCTTTGTTCTTGACCAAAGCCAAAGCGTTGGTGTAGCACGCACGAGCCTGCTCGCGCTCATTCGAAAGCGCATGGTACTCGCCCCATGCACCATGGAGGAGGTATGCGCGTTGGGCCAAGGCATCCGGGTCCAAGGATCGCAGCAGGTCCGCAGCGGATCCCGTGTCGTTCCGTTGAAGCTGCACCATCGCCCGGTTCAAGGTGTTCATCGGCGACGGAGCCAGTGCATCGAGTCGCTCATACCACATCAGGATGCGGTCCCAGTCCGTGTCCTTGAACGTGGGTGCTTTCAAATGCTCCGCGGCGATGGCCGCTTCGAAATGGTACTTGCTCAGGTCATCACCTTCCATCGCGCGGGTCATCGCATCGTTGCCCAAGGCGATCAAAGGGAAGTACCACATGCTCCGGTCCTGATCGCGGAGATCGATCAGTTCGTTCGCCTCGTTCATGCGACTATCCAATCGCGCGGAATGAAAGCACATCAATGCGAAGAGCGCATAGACAACGGTGGAACGGGTGGTCCCATTCTCCAACAAGGACTTGCACAAGCGTAAGGCCTCCCCGCATAGCTCCTTGTCGATGATCGTTTTCTGCCGCGTGGAATGAAAGCCTTCGTTGAAGATGAGATAGAGCACATCGAGCACGCGATCCAACCGCCGTGTGAGTTCCTTTCCTTGTGGAATGACGAAGGCGATGTGCTGCTCCTGAATGGCCTTTCGCGCACGCATCAAGCGCTTCTTCACGGTCTCTTCCTTCAACAGCAACGCGGTGGCGATCTCTTGGGTGCTGAAACCGGAGATGGACTTCAACGCGAAGGCGATCTGCTCCCGCGGATCCAGCGCTGGATGGCACGCCGCGAAGATCATCCGCAGCTGACTGTCGGCGATCTCATCATCCATGAACAGCTCGTTGATCGCGATAGTTGCGGAGCCGCTCTCCAGACGTAAGTGACGTCGATCGTCGGCCTTCATCTTGCGGAAGATGTCGACGACCCGGTTGCGCGCCGCGCGCATCAACCACGCCTCGGGGTCGTCCGGTGGACCATTGCGCCACGCCAGGAGGGCACTGGCGAAGGTGTCCTGCACGGCATCTTCCACGGTCTCCACATGAGCAAGACCGAAGATGCGCGTGAGAATGGCGACCATCCTTCCGTACTGATGCCGGAAGAGATGGTCGACCATTCGCGCTTCGTTCATGCGATCACCGATCGAACACCATCACTTCGCGGATCTCGACGGTGCCGCCCAGTTCGTAGTCCGGGAAGTCCTGTGCCACTTCCATCGCGGCAGCCACATCCTTCACTTCGATGGTGTAGTAGCCGCCTACGAGCTCCTTGATCTCACCTCCGGCATGATCGGTCACCACGCGCCCTTTGCCTGAGATGCGTTTCACATCCGGTTGCAAAGCTTCCCCGCCACGCAGAACGCCGGCCTTTTCCATCTTATCGCCCCACGCGAACCACTTGCCCATTTGGGCTTGCATCTGTTCGGGAGATAGTCCAAGGGTACCGTAGTCGGCACCGATGAAGATCATCATGTACTTCTTCATTGTCGAATTTCTGGTCGTGATCATTGATCCTGAGTTTGTGTGCGTGCTCACATGCGAGCGAATTCCGAGATCTCCACGGAGCAGCCCGGTGCCCATGAGAGATGCGGATGTCCGTTAAAGATCTTCTTTGCGGCATCGATGGTATCGGCCTTCACGATGGAGTAGCCGGTCACCTCCTTGGCGCTGGAGGCCCATTTCCCATCCGGGGTCAAAGAATGTGGGGGCATCAAAGGTGCTCCACCATCCTCAAGGTTGTCGGCGTATTTCTCCATCCAGTCCATCCAAGGTTTCATGCCGGCCTGCTTCTGCTCTTCAGTCAGGGTGGGCATCTGTTTCATGGCGGAAGATGGTGCGTAATAGATAGCGAGGAACTTTTTCATGGTCGTTGTTCTGGTTTGTGCTGCTATGACGAAACTGCCATCCACTTCGGGGACAGTTCCTCCATGTAAGTTCACCAACCGGTCGGAAAGTTAGTTGGCCGACTTGCTCTACTCAGATACCAGCAGGTTCTCTTTCCTTAGCACCATGGTTCCAGCACACATCAAGGACACTTCGTTGAACAAGGCTTATGCACATCATTACTTGGAGACCCTCGTTCAGGAAAAGTTGGACGCGGTGAACGCCGAGCTGGCGAGCACCTTGGAAGCGCGCAACGCCGATACCAAGAGCAGCGCGGGCGACAAGCACGAGGTGGCCCGCGCCATGGTGCAACAGGAGTTGGATCAGCTGGAGGAGCAACGTTCCAAATGGATCGCACTGCAACAGGAATTAGCTCGCGTTCCGCTCGACCGCGTCTTTGACAAGGTCGCCTTCGGGAGCTTGGTCACCACGGACCAAGGGAACTACTTCATCGCCATCGGCTTGGGTGCAATTTCGGTGAACGGCGAAACAGGCTACGCGATATCGTTGGCTTCGCCGATCGGGCAGGCAATGAACGGAAAAGCCCCCGGAGAGGCCTTCATCTTCCAGGGTCGAAGGATCACCGTACGTTCCGTCCAATGACAAGCAGCACACCGGAAGCGGCCCGTGTTAAGCCAATGTGAAGTTTTGATCCGAAATGGCGATCGTCAGTTCATTTCCGGATGGATCGACCGAACTTCACGGTCCAAGCCACTAGGCCATGAATACTGCTGCACTCCCAAAGTCACCAAGTTTGAAAGAAGGCGGTCTTCGTGCTGCCAACAGTCTTGGTTCGTCCGGCGCATTGGAGGTGATGCGGATCACGAAGACGGTGGCCTCTGCGAACGGCGATCTGTTCTTCAGCGGTGTTCCTGCTCGAGCCGGCAGCAGCGCACGCAGCATTCAAGTGAGTTTCACAGAGAAAGGGTTGACGCCCGCTCCGGAATTCGACACGGCCACGGGACGGATCCGCTTATTCTACCCACACCGCGAGCACCCGGAGGTGCAGGGTCTGCTCAACAGCAAACGCAACCGTTTCTGCTACTTCTGGCGTTCGGCGCAAGGCGATCAAACGCATGCTTGGTTGCTGAGCTCGAAGTAGATCACGGCAGCTTGGTCCCCACCGAGCCCCACCACGGGTGTACCTCGAACTTCAGTCGTCCCGCTTTCACGAAAGGGTCTTGGTTGAGGTAGCCCTCCACCTCTTCTTGGGTATCGCAATCGTATAACAGTAGTCCGCGCCATCCAGCATCGTTCTTCCCGTAAGGACCGGCCATGACGATGAGGCCCCGCTTCGACTGTTCATCCTGATGGGCCAGATGCTCTTCTTGGAGCCGAGCAGCCGTCAGACTATCCAGAGCAGCTCCTTCACCAGCGGTATACAGCACGAACCAGTACTGCTTCATGTGGTAGGTGCTGTCCGCGATGGTCACATCGAATGTGCGTTGCGCGTTCGTCCCCATGGTGAGGAAGAGGAACAGAGCGGATAGTATGGTCGTGCGCGTGGTCATGATCCGGAACTGTATGTCCATCAACGACGGATCTTTTCGCTGCGCGCGTCGAGCAGCGCTGCTTGGATGAACTCGGACTTGCCCAAGGTGTATGCCACACGGTCCTTGGCATGTTTGCGTGCCAATTCGGTCTTGAGTGCCTCATAGGCAGCTGCCGCCTCCGGGTGTCGGCACAGATGATCACGGAAGATGATCCGGTCCACACTGGCCTTGTCCGGTGATACCACATGGACGTGCTCGGTTCGTGCTCCATTGGCATCGCGTTTGATGAACCAGGCATAGTAGGGTGCGTCCTCACCGATGGAAGGACGCCAGATGAACTCATAGCCCTCCGCTTCCAACAACGGCACCATTTCGTTCTTCACCTCTTCCATATCGTTCACCTCCACCTGCACATCGATGATCGGCTTGGCACTAAGACCGGGAACGGCCGTGCTCCCGATGTGGGCGATGCGTTGCACCAACCGACGTGGAAGCAGGCGCTTGAGCTTGCCCTCCAATTCCGCATAATGTTGCGGCCATTTCGGATCATAAGGGACGACGTCGATCTTCTCACGCATGAGCGCGTCCATGCGCTTCTTGGTGGCTTTGTCCATGGTCAGGTCAGGGGTTCGGGTCTATTGGGGAATACATATTGAATCGATCTCCGCGTAAGAAGCCGATCAATGAAAGGCCGTGTTGCTGCGCCAGTTCAACAGCGATGGAGCTCGGCGCGCCGACGGCTGCCATCAGCGGGATACCGGTCATCACGCACTTTTGAACGAGCTCGAATCCGGCACGGCCGCTAACGAGAAGTTGCAGCCCTGTGGTCGATAGCTCCAATTGCAACAGGGCACCGATCACTTTGTCCACGGCATTGTGGCGACCGATATCCTCGCGCAGGATCAACAGATGGCCTTCGCGATCGAAAAGGGCCGCAGCGTGTATACCACCGGTGTGCTCGAAAACGGTCTGGGCTGCGCGCATCTTCTCTGGAAGCGAGGCGATCACCTCTCCGTCGACCGGACCGAAGGGCTCCATTTCACGGGTGCACTGCGCATGCACAGCATCCAAGCTTGTTTTTCCGCATACGCCGCAGCTGCTGGTGGTGTAGAAGTTCCGCTGCCAGCGGCTCGGATCCAGTTGAACCGTTGGGTCCAACTCAGCTCGCACCACGTTGCCTCGCTCTTCTTCCTTCACGTTCTCGCAAGGCACGATCCGTACTATCTCCGCTGGATCGTGGATGATCCCTTCGGTGAAAAGGAAACCTCGCGATAGTTCCTCATCATTTCCTGGTGTGCGCATCGTGACGCTCAACCGCACTTCACGTCGATCATCCGTGGGTCCATGACCGAGCCGGATCTCCAACGGTTCCTCCGTTACCAACAGATCTTCTTTCGCAGCGCTTTCAGCGCCTCGATGAGCGACGATACGTGCACGTGCTACAAGCGATCGCATGGCACCAAGGTACAGGGCATTCCTCGGTCACTTCCCCTTTCTCCGCCAACAGGTCATGAGGTGGTCATTCACCATGCCCACGGCTTGCATGAATGCATACACGATGGTGGTGCCCACGAAACTGAAACCAGCCTTCTTCAGGTCCTTGCTCATCGCATCGCTCACCGGTGTGCTGGTCGGGACCTGCTTCATCTCGGTCCATCGGTTCTTGATCGGCGTGTGATCAACGTGCTTCCAAAGGAACCGATCGAAGGAGCCCTTGCCTTGTTCCATGATGCGTAGATAGGCTTGCGCGTTCTTGATGGCACTCTCCACTTTGGCGCGGTTGCGGATGATGCCCGGATCGGCGAGCAGCCGCGCAACATCCTTCGGACCATACCGCGCGATCTTCTCTGCATTCCAATTACTGAATGCATTCGCATAGCTCTCGGTGCGGATCAGGATCGTGTACCAGCTCAGACCTGCTTGCGCTCCATCCAATACCAGCTTCGCGAACAACCGTTGATCATCGTGCTCCGGAACGCCCCAGACCGTGTCGTGGTAGTGCATGTAGATGTCGTCCTTCATGCACCAGGGACAACGGGTCTGTTCATTCTGCTTGGCTGCCATGGATGGGTCGGGAAAAGAAGACCGGGCGAAGATCGTTGTCCCGCCCGGTCTTCTCCAAGATGGTGTTGCTCTAATGCGACACAACGAAGCGCTGATGTACGGTACGCTCACCGCTATTCACGCGCAGGATGTATTGTCCATCGGGCAACGTGTTCGCGAAGTAGAGTGCTCTACGCCATTGTGAACCTTCCACAGCGAAGCGTTCCTGATGCACCAGTTTACCCATGGCATCATAGACCACTGCATCAACATGTTCGACATCGCTGGTCAGGCCATCGAGGTTGAACTCCATGCGATCACCTGTGGAAGGATTGGGCCAAACGGTCATGTCGAGCGAGCCATTCTCCAGCGACATGCTTTGCGGTCCGCTATCCGAGGTAGCATTCGGTGCAATGGTCACTTGACAGGTTTCGCCCCACGGGCACCACGAAAGGCCATTGTCCTTGCTGGCACGCACACGCACTTGATAGGTATGACCGGGCACCAGTGCAGGACTGGACCAGTTCAGGTAACAGTGGTAGGAGGTGCGCTGGATGCTGTACGAATAGCCATCCGCAGTATTCACGAATTCGAACTCGAATCGGTTCGCATTCGGCACCGTCTTCGCGGAGACGTATTGTCCACGTGTACGCGTCACACCGCACGAGAAGTACTGCTGTGCTGGATCATCCACGAGTTTCGTTGGTGGGCAGGCTGCGGCAACAGGGTCGACCTTCATCCGACAAGCAGGACCCCATTCGTTGTTCACTCCGTTCACGCGCCCACGAATGCGCACGTTCAGGAGCACGCCTTCGGGGATCGGGTTGGTGCTCGGGGTCCAGCTCAACCGTTGATAGCACGCACGATTCGCACCGCTGCCGAAACCACCGGGTGTGGCGTGGTTGCGGAACTTCCGTTGTGAATAGGATCCATCGGGATCGCAGAACCAGAATTCGTACCCATCATCGGTCTGGTCACCTACACCCCATTGCGCACTCACAGCTGGAACTGGCGATGCGACCATGAAGTCGGAATATACCCAATCCAATTTGTCACATGCGGTCATGATGGATCTATCGGCGCTCATCGGCAGACAGAACGAACCACTTGCTGCAATGCTGCTCTCCGAACCGAACACGCCATCATTGGTGTTGTCGATGATGCGACGACCGGTTCCATCCTTCAACACGTAGCCGCCGGATGACATGCCGTCACCAGCACTGTCCAACACACGCAATCGCAAGCAGCCATGCGGCAAGCAGCAACCGACGGTCACTTCCGTGTTGTTCGCGAACCCGGAACCCGAGCAGAGCGGGTAGGTATAGCCCGACCCGACTATTTCCCAGCTTGTTTGTGAGCCGAAAGCGTCGGTGCGTAAGGTCAGTTGGATGTTCTCATCGCATGCCGAATTCAATCGGACCAATCGGTTGCGCGCGGTGCCGTTGAAGTTGGTGAATCCACCGCCGACGGTGATGCGGCCTTCTGGCTGCCAGGTGATCGCATACACCCAATTGTTGCATGCCGTGCCCGTGGTGAAGCCGGTGTCCAACGAACCATTGGATCGCAGCCGGACCAAACGATTGCGCGTTGCACCGTTGTACGTGGTGAAGTCACCGCCCGCAAGGATCTTTCCATCGCCTTGCAGGGCGATGGTGTAAACCCAACTGTTGAAACCGGTGCCGATGCTGAAGCTGTTGTCATAGGTGCCATTGCGCTCCAAGCGGGCGATCCGCGAAGCAGGCGTGGAACCGTTGTAGCTGGTGAAAAGCCCGCCGATCAGGATCTTGCCGTCGCGCTGGTGCGCCACGCAATAAACCCCTGCGTTCGGCCCTGCTCCTGGGTTGAAGGATGGATCCACGGCCCCGTTCGTGAGCAGGCGTGCGACCCCTGGGCGAGGCGTTCCGTTCACCGATGAGAAGGCACCGACGATGACCAACTTGCCGACATCGTCGATGGCTGCGCCGTATATATCGCCATTGGCGCCTAGCCCTGTATCGTACGCTGGGTCGATGGAGCCATCGGATAGCAGGCGAACGATGCGGCCGACAGCTGCTCCATTCACCTGTGTGAAGGACCCGACCACCAGGATCTTTCCGTTCGCCTGCACCTGAATGGCACTGACCGTTCCGTTGGGAAAGCCTGAACCGATATTGAAGGTCGCGTCGATCGATCCGTTCGCATTCACTCGAACCAACCGTTGGCGTGCTGTGCCATTGTACGTAGTGAAGCTTCCTCCTATCAAGACCTTACCGGATGCATCGACCGCCACTGCAGTGACCTGACCGTTCACGCCGCTGCCGACCACGAAGGCGGCGTCCAACGTTCCGTTGCGGTTGATCCGGGCGATCCGGTTCCGGGCAACACCATTGTACGAGGTGAAGGCCCCGCCGATGACCTGCTTGCCATCGGGTTGGGCGGCCATGGCGAACAAGCGCCCATTGACCCCAGTGCCGACATTGAAGGTACCATCCAAAGTACCGGATTGCGCATGTACCGTGTGAACGGTAAGCGTAGTTGCCAGGACGAATGCAGTGGATACGCGCAAGCCTGACCAAAAATGGTTCGAGATCCTCATGTTCCGAGTTGTTACAGTTACAGTCGAGGTACCGTAGCGCGGGAGAGGATAGGGCTGCGCCAGTTTCGCCTTGGAACGCGCATGTTCGATCCCGGGTTACACCCACCATGATCTGTCCCAGAAGGTCGTTCCTTTGCCTTCATGTCCACTCCCCTCACCGATCGTCACCAACGGGTGCATCGCAGCTTGCGCATCAGCGTAGTGGACAAGTGCGACCTACGCTGCACGTATTGCATGCCAGAGGACCAGCATTTCCTGCGCCGCGAAGAACTGATGACGCGGGAAGAGATCCATGCCATTGCTCGGGTGTTCGTGGACCATTTCGGGATCAACAAGATCCGCCTGACCGGAGGCGAGCCCTTGGTGCGACCCGATACCGTCGCGATCGTCCGCGACCTTACTCAACTCAACATTCCACTTGGCCTTACGACCAACGCGATGACGCTTGATCGGCATCTGGAAGGATTGATCGACGGTGGCCTGAAGAGCATCAACATCAGTTTGGACACCTTCGATGCCGAACGTTTCAAGAAGATCACACGGCGTGATGGTTTCGAAAAGGTGCACGCCAACATTCTGCTGGCTTTGGAACGCGGCATGCGCGTGAAGGTGAACATGGTGGTAATGCGCAGCGTGAACGACGACGAGCTGCTGCGCTTCGTTGAACTCACGCAGCACTACCCGATCCACGTCCGCTTCATTGAATTCATGCCGTTCGCCGGGAATCATTGGGGAAGGGAACGCGTGTATACCTATGCCGAAATGCTGGGCCGTATCGGCAGTGAGCATTCCTTCGAGAAGCTCACCGACGATCCGCATAGCACCGCAAAAGCGTACCGGGTCGCTGATTGGCTCGGGACCTTTGCCGTGATCAGCACAGTAACCGAACCCTTTTGCGGATCATGTGATCGGTTGCGCCTCACGGCCGAAGGGAAGATGCGCAATTGCCTCTTCTCGCGCGAAGAAACCGATCTGCTTTCGGCGCTTCGTCGTGGCGAGGACATCGCACCGTTGATCGAAGCGAACGTGCTGGCGAAACATGCCATGCTCGGCGGTCTTCCACCGTT
Source organism: uncultured Bacteroidota bacterium (assembly GCA_902826215.1). Taxonomy (GTDB): domain Bacteria; phylum Bacteroidota; class Bacteroidia; order Flavobacteriales_F; family PHOS-HE28; genus PHOS-HE28. The sequence goes on along the minus strand of CADEDY010000001.1, from coordinate 294,561 downwards.
CAAACCGGAAAGTCAGGAAGAGGTGTTGCACGACCTGAGCGTGCGGCCGATGGTGAGTATTGGGGGATGACCCCTAGTACTTGGCAAAGCGCACCTTTTCACCAGCCAGTAGCTCTGCGTCTTCTCGTGTCAGTTCTCGACGCCATCCGATCAAGTACTCGGTCAATGAACCGATCTGTAAAGAATCCAATCCTCTGAACGGGAAGGCCATGATCTCATTCGGGAATCGGTCCATCGCGAACCGCTTTCTCTTCTCCGCTTCCTTCTTGCTGTCGTACGGAGTAATGTAAAGATCAAGCGCTCCGAATAGATGCAGGAACTCGTGTGCTATGACCGCAGGTCGTTTGAATGCAACCACGGCGTACTCGATACGATCCGTGGACCCCGTATGCAGCGCGATCGATGATTCCGACCCATGGTAATTGTTCACGAATAGCATCAACGCGACATTATCGGTTCCATGAAGATCGCGAAGCCTAGCGATCAAGCGTTCCCTGTCCTTCGGCATGTTCTTCGTCAACGTAATACTCGCGGTATCCCTTGGAAACGAGCTTTGCACTTGTCGGCATGCCTTATCCGCCCAACGGTCTATGAGATTGGATGGATTGGAGCCACGAATAACTCCATCCAATCCGGCTCTGGGAAGTTCGCTTCGAACCGGAACGACACCGCCCTTTTCATGTGATGCAACTTCGATGACCAGGTCGATCCCTTGCATCCTCGCTTGGGCTTCGATCCAATCGGCCGCTATCCTCATGCTATCCATGGTGCTTCGAACATCGTGCGTACTCCAAACTCCTCCAACCTTGGAGTCGACAAAGACACCATAGATGACGACTTTCTCCTTCAGACGCTTGCACACATTGTTATCCACAGTGACAATATGCACTTCACGTCGACCCCTCCCTGCCCCACTGAACAAACTGCATGCGGAAAAGGCAAGTCCGATCACAACGGACATGACTGTTCGTCCAAGTAGATCAGAGACCATGCCTGAACGCATGCTCTTGGACTTTGATGACATGCAATACGAACGGAAACAACGCGTCCATCGTCTCCTGCGCACCGCGTGTGGATCCTGGCAAGGTGATCACCAGCGTGCGACCGATCATGCCGGCTATCCCGCGTGACATGATCGCCAATGGCATGCGCGCTTGTCCGTATGCCCGCGCAGCTTCCATGATGCCGGGTACTTCGCGATCGAGGATCGGTGCAATGGCCTCGGGTGTGCGATCACGTGGCGAAAGACCGGTGCCGCCGGTGGTAAGGATCAGATCGAACCCTTCGGAAGCCCAGGTCTTCACTTGAGCAGCGATCTGCTCCGGCTCGTCCGGAACAACCGTTGTGCCTGTGCATTCGACCCCCAACTTCCTCAACCGCTCAACGATCGCAACCCCTCCTTTGTCTTCCTTCTTGCCGCTCGCCACGCCATCGCTGATCACGAGCACAGCGGCACGCGGCATCTTTTCAAAGTCATCCTTCCAGTCGCTCTTTCCTCCCTTCTTCTCCAGCAGCCGAATACGTTCGATACTGATGCCTTTGTCGATCGGCTTGAGCATATCGTAGATCGTGAGCGCGGCCACACTGGCTCCGTGCATGGCTTCCACTTCAACACCAGTGCGGTAGATCGTGCGCACCTTCACCAGCACACGGATCCGCATCGCTTCAACGACAAAGGAAACCTCGGCGTGCTCGATCGGCAAAGGGTGGCAATCCGGGATCAGGTCGGCGGTGCGTTTGATGCCGAACAATCCAGCGATCCGGGCTGCTTCCAACACATCGCCTTTGGGTACACGTCGTTCGTTCACTGCCGCGATCGTTGTTGCATGACCGACCACCACAGTGGCTTCGGCCGTGGCTTCGCGGAGCGTGGTGGGTTTGTGGGTGATGTCGATCATGGAACGCAGACCTGAGCTATCGATCAGTATGCCGACCCACTGTGTCGACGCTACGGTTGACCTTCCAAACATGGGAGGAATCGGCAAGGATCTCCTTACCGAATATCGGCAGATCCGCCTTGATGCGATCCACGACATAGGCCACAGCCTCCCGTGCTGCTCGCCGATGCGGGGCACTTGCGAAGACCATGAAGCACAATTGACCGGCCGCGACAACACCTAGGCTGTGATGCACGTGCAAGCAGGTCATGGAAGGCCAACGGCTGAATGCTTCTTCACGGATGACCGTCATCTGCTCCAAAGCCATATCGCGGTACGCCGTGTACTCGATGGCCTGCACGGCGGAAGGTTGGGCGTTGTCCTCGCCACCGGCTCGTTGGCCGGGGTGATCGGCCGGGATGACGGTTGAGGGTTGAAGGTCGGCGCGGACCTGGCCAAGGAAGATCTCGTGCGCACCAATGTCAGTACGCGTAGCGTGCTTGGCGATGCTCTCTGCAAGGAAGGACGGATCGATCGCCCCTTCCACGAAGATGTCGCGTTGCTTTGGTGTCCTTGTTTCCATCATCCGCCTGCGAATGGGGGTAGAACGGCGATCTCTTCCGCACCCATTAATGGCACATCGTCCTTCACGACCTGGCGATCCACAGCGATGGCGTAGCTCAACTTGTCCAATCCGTTGATCCGCGAAGCGAGCATGACCCGCAACTCGGCCGTTGATGATGCCTCCATGACCATCGAGTGGGCACCGGCCTTCTCCGCGATCAAACCGAAAAGCAGCACGTTCATGCGTCAAAGATCGCCCGGGGCGTTGATGTTCCGGAAAAGATCCTTCGGCCAGTTGCCCTCGCCGGCGCACACCTGCGTGTACGTGGCTTTCACCCGCTCCAATGCATCGGCAACTTTCCAACGGCCCTCGGCGATACATGCTTCGAACACGGAGCGACATCGGCGGTGATAGATCGCCATCAGCGGTTCCAAGTGGCCATCACACTGCGGAATGAAAGCGTCCTGTCGGTCCAATGAACCCTGCTTCAAGTGTTGGATGAGCGCACTGTTCACGCCCGGCATGTCGCACGCCATGATGATCACCCGGTCGTGGATCGCATACCGTAACGCTGTGACGATACCTCCTAAAGGACCCAGCCCCGGCATATCGTCCGCGATGACGAAAGGTCCAACATACCCGTGCGCGACCGGATCGCCGATCACCATCAGATCATCCACGTGCGGCTGCAATGTATCCAAAGCGCGATCCAGCAGCGTGCGCCCTTCGAACTCGATCATGGCCTTGTCGCGACCCATGCGTGAGCTCTTACCACCGGCCAGCACGACTCCGGTCCAGCCCTGTGATCCACTAAAATGAGTTGGGGCGCCTTCGGTGATCATCGTGGCAGGTAATGTACTTCGATGTCCGCTCCCTTTTCCCACGACCGCACGCTCGATGGCAGGTAGGCGATCGCATTGGCCTCCAGCAGCGACCGAAGCATGTGTGACCCCTCATCCTCCAGCAGCGAAACACGACCACCTCGAACCAGAGCTGCCCGGAACTCCGCGCGATCACCCTTGGCCGTTACGGCGTGGTCCAGCGGCAGTCGATCGATCAGTAAAAATGGATCCTTTGCACCTTGCATCGCACGCAGGAAAGGCAGCACGTATTCCCAGAACAAGACCATCACTGCACGCGGATTGCCGGGCAGTCCGAAGAACGGCTTACCGCCGACGGTCGCGAACAACATCGGTTTCCCGGGCTTCTGCGAAACGCCGTGGAAATGGATGAGTCCATCGTTCATCTCCACCGCTTCGCGCACCAGATCGTGATCACCGACGGACACTCCGCCGGTGCTGAGGATGACATCACACTGAGCCAAGGCTTTGCTGAATGCACCGTCCAACCTGGCGCGATCATCGGGCACATGCTCCATGGTCACGAGCATACCACTGGAACGCAGGGCTGCACCAAGCATGAACCCGTTGCTGCTGTGGATCTTTCCTTCGGAGGGCTCCTGTTCGTTCAGGAACTCGTTGCCTGTAAGCACTACGTGAACGCGTGGCGGACGAAGAATACTGACCGCGTGTATCCCCACTGAAGCCAATAGTCCGATCGCTTCAGGGGTAATGTGCCTGCCTTTCTCCAGAAGCACATCCCCGACCTGCAATTGCTCCCCTTTCCGGCGCACATTACCTCCTGGTTTCAACTTCGGGTCCCGATAGGTGATAAGATCATCTTCGCGGGAGACGAACTCTTGCATCACGACCGTATCTGCAGATGTGGGAACCATTGCACCCGTGAAGATCCGAAGACATTCACCACTTGCCAACTCGCTTTTGCACACAGCCCCTGCTTGCACCTCTCCAACGACCTTCCATTCCTTCACGGAGGCATCGAAACGGAATGTGTAGCCATCCACAGCGCTCATGTCGAACAGTGGGTGCTCCTTCGGGGAAAGGACTTCCTCTGCGGTGTAGCGGCCAACTGCGTCTTCGAGTTCGAACCGCTCGGTAGGCAGTTGAGGAACCTGGGCCATCATCAGCCGTTCGGCTTCTTCGACTGCGATCATGCCCAGAAGAGTTTGACGGATGCGAGCAACAGAACGGCACCAAGCACTTGACGCAATCGTACTTCACTGTAGCGCAATGCACCGGTGTAGGCGCCGAGCAGTCCCCCGATCACGGCAGCTGCTACCCACCCGACCTGTTCCACGCCGACCGATGGCCCGATACCACCAAGCCCAACGATACCTGCTGCACTGTTCACGAAGATGAAGGCCGCACTCACAGCAGCGCTCTGCTTTGCCGTGGACCAACCGAAAAGCAGCAGGATCGGACTAAGAAGGATGCCGCCTCCGATCCCGATCATTCCGGAGATCAAGCCAAGCGCTGCACCGATCCCCAGCGCTACTGGAATTCTCGGGGCACTGGTCACGTTGAGGCCTTTGCCGAAGAGACCGAACAACCGTGCGACCGCGGCCAACAAGCAGATCGCTAGTAGCCTCTTGTAGACCATTGGATCCAATTCGATGCGTGCGCCCAACCATGCGAAAGGCACCGAAGCCACGGCGAACGGCCATAGAAGTTTCCAACGGAAATGACCAGCGCGAGCGAATTGTACGAACGCGATGCAACTGACGAAGAGATTGAGAACAAGCGCTGTCGGACGTATCACCTCGGGTGCGGTACCCAACACCGCCATCAGTGCGAGATACCCACTGGCACCGCCGTGGCCCACGCTCGCATAGAGGAAGGCGATCACCAATAAAGCAAGGAACAACCCCACCTCGATCATACGTGCCGGCTTGGTGTTATGGGCGTGTCCATCAGTTCACCAGCGGTCGGCCCCATGATCCGCATCCACCGGCCGTGATCCACATCCAAGAGATCCATGATCCCAGCGAGTCCGTCGCCGCCCTGCAGCAGATCAGCGATCCGAAGGCTCATCAGTGCGGCGGTCATCGTAGTTATCCCTGCCGGTACTGCCCGCATGTCACACCCTTCTTGTTCTTCGGCCGGATGCCCGGGGAAGAATGGTGCTTCGTGTTGCTTGGGAATGCGCGTGAAGACCTGCACCTGTTTCTCATGGACGGCCCCAGTGACCAAGGTGATGTCCATCTCTTTGCAAGTATGTGCGATCAAGTGGCGCACGTGCAGATCGTCGGTACAATCGGCGACCACATCCTGATCACGAAGAAGGTCCCTCACATTCCTTGCGTCAACGAAGCGGAATTCCTCTCTCCAGGAGATCTCATCACCCTTGGCCCGCATGGCTGCAGCTGCGACGCTCACTTTGGCCTTGCCGAGATCGCCCGGAGCGTAAAGCAATTGTCGCGGCAGATTCACGGCTTCGACCGTATCGCCATCCACCAAGGTGACTTCTGCGATCTGCTGGACAGCCAGTAATGGAAGCAAGGCACAGCCCGTTCCACCTACGCCGATCACCGCAATACGGATGGGTGATCCGAACTTGGGATCATTCGGTACCTCTGGCATGTGGCCAAGGTACTGCGCGAGCTTACATGGGTCGTGTGCGTGCGCCGAATGGAAAATGAACTAGTCCGACGTGGTGTAGGTCACATCCAACGAGGCCTCGACCGCTTTGCTCTGCCCGTTCATCTCATTCCGCACATGCACGTTCACCGTGGCTTTCAGTCGACGGGTGGCCGGATCGTGAGCGGAAATGACCAAGGTGCCTGGCTCTGAGGAAGTGGATGTGTAGGTGGTACCCACAGAGAAGAACAGCACGGCATTGCTGGCATCGTTGATGGGATAGCTACCCGCAACAAGCGTATCGAGTTGGATGGAAAGGGTATTCCCTAGCAGGCCGATACCCGTGACCAAAGCCGTGTTGCCGTCACCGACGGCGACGATCTGGCCATCGGCGCAGAAGGCATCGGAACCAACGGTGGCTTGGACCCGGGCACCATCCGTGCCACACGTGCTTGGAACGATACCGAGTTCCTCGGCAACTTCTTTCCCCGCCTTGGCGCAAGCGAAGAGGGTGAATGAAGCGACCAGGAGAAGGAGAACGTTTGTGTAACGCATTGCTGGAACGACGCGATCTTGAAAGCGTCGCGGCCTTCTACGGTGCAGCTCCTCGAATGGATACGAAAGCAAAACCCCTGCTCCTTTCGGAACAGGGGTTTCCTATATGAAGTAGGTGTCCTTATTGGACCACGACGCGGTGCGTGCTCATGCCAGCAGCATGCTGAATGCTCATGGTGTATTCGCCCGTTGCAAGACCATTCAGGTCCATGGTGAGGATGCCGTTCTGCTGCGCAGCGGCTTCCGCATTCATCGCTTTCACCAAGCGCCCGGTGACATCCATGACGTCGATGCTGATACGACCTTTCAACTCGGTAACGGTGAGGTTGATCGAACCGTTCGTGGGGTTCGGCCAGACCGACACGCCGAAAGCTCCTTCGTTCTCATCGATCCCGGTGCCAGTGGAACCCACGGTCACCTGAACTGGTGTGCGAGGACCAACGCAGGTTGTGCTAAGGCTCTTGACCTCGATATCATAGAAGAAGTAGTAGTAAGCTGTGGCATTCGTGCCACTGGCCGTACTGCTCGTCATGCTGCCCAGTGTTCCAAGTGCGAAAGGATATGCAGGATTGCTTCCTGCACCATCCCGCCACAATTGCGGGTTGCCACCCACCACACGCAGGCCATAAGGCCCACCAGCAGGCACATTGAAGCCCAGCGTTACACGGCTCTCTCCGTTCGGAATGAGGTAATTACCTGTTGCGATCGTGGACCCGTCGCTCTGACGGACCACAGCGATCGTGCGTGTAGCCGAACCGTTGGCATAGACCTTCACGCTTTGGATGATCATGTCTTCGAATGCCGTGAACAACTGGTAGTTGTCCGCGTTGGTGTGATACTGTCCGTTCACCGAGTTGTTCGTACGCCCGCCGTAGACCACTTCGCCACCGTGGATCGTCGAAGCTGAAACCCAATAGGTGACATCCGCATTGACTACGGGTGTGTTGAAACTGTTCCCTGTTCCTACTGGCGACCCACCAACGGCTTGATCGAACCACTCCAGGTTATCACCCACGGCCGTCAAAGTTGCACTCGTATTCAGCGGTGTGCTCACATCATCCGCCAATGGTGCATCCGGCGCATCCAGCACATCCACCGCAATGGCGTCACTGGTAAAGGCTCCACAAACCCCTTGGATCGTCACATCATATTCACCCGTGGACTGGACGACGATACTCTGGGAAGTCGCACCGTTGCTCCATAGATAGGATGTAGCTTCGGAGGAGATGAGTTCAACGTCGCCGCCTTGACAAAGTGTGAGATCAGCACTTGCCGTCACGGTCGGTGTTTCATCCGGGCTCTGTTCCACGAAGATGCTGGTGGATCCTGTGCAGCCACTACCGTCGTCGATCGTGACCGAGTAATTTCCGGCAGCAGTCACATTGATGCTCTCTGTCGTAGCGCCAGTGCTCCACAGGTATTCGAAGCCCGAATTCGCGGAAAGCGTGAGCTGATCACCATTGCCGCAAATGATCGGTGCTGCCGGTGTACTGATCGCAGCTATCGGGCTGATGCAAGTGGCCTCGACCACGCTGATCGTTTGGTCCACAGCCAGGTCATTGAAGGTCTCCTCCAACCCACTCGGCCAATGAATGGTGAGCGTCGGGATCGTCGTGTAGGTGCCCAAGCCGAACATGGCAGCGAAGGTGGTGACCATGCCATAGCTCTCACCCGCTTTCACTTCACGCACTTGGGTTCCCCATGGTCCGGTGATGGACACGCGTGCCCCAACGGCATCCCGATTACTGATGGTTCCTTTCAGGCGAACGGTGAACCAATGGTTGCTATTCCCATTGTTGATCCATAGGCGATCGGGGTTGTTCGCATCGGGGCTGATGTACCCACCTCCGTAGTTCGCGAAAACATCGGTGAACCCGTCATTGTTCAGGTCACCGGTCGCGAAGCTGTGCATGGCCACAGAGCTTGGGAACAAGCCGTTCACTTGGTTGAAGGTGCCATCGCCATTGCCTTTGAAGAAGAATTCAACTCCGCCTGCGATCAACACGTCCAAAAAACCATCGTTGTCCATATCGGCGAACTTGCTCTGCAGGAAGAAACCATTCTGCTCCATACCGCAACCTACGGTGATGTCCGTGAACTGGCCGCTGCCATCGTTCTCGAAGAGTTGGATGGTAGCATCGTGGTTCGTCGCCACCATGTCCAGGTCACCATCGTTATCGATGTCGCCGAAATCCGCGGTCCACGTCTGGTTGCGGATCTGAATGTTGTAGTTCGCGGCCAGGTCAGCATAATTGTTACTGCCGTCATTGACGAACAAACGGTTCCAACGGCGGGGGTCTGCAGGGTCATTCACTCCTTGACGACAGTGTGGGATGTAGAGGTCCAGATCACCATCCCCATCGAAATCCGTGAAGCAGCTTCCATAGTTGCCGCTCATATCGCTGGTGGGGTTGGTCGCCCAGTTCATGTAGTTGCTGTTCTCGATCGGAACACCGCTCGCATCGGTGAACCAGAGCTTGTTCGGGCCTACATCGTTGCATGCATAAACATCAAGACGACCATTGTTGTCGATGTCGCCAATGCTCATACCCTGGGTGAAGATGGTGGAACCGCCGAGCGTGCTAAGCACACCGTTGCCGGGACTGCTGATCCGCAAGTAGTGCGTACCATCACCATTTCCGCCGCTCACCATGTCCTTGTGGCCGTTGTTGTCCAGGTCGGCGATGGCCCAGCCCCACTGGCCGCTGCCGCTTACCTGGCCGTAGTCCACCAAGTTGAAGCTGCCATCGGCATTCTGGTAATCCACTTGGAACCGATTGGCATTGTGCAACTTGGCAATGTCGTCGAGACCGTCACCGTTCATATCCACAACACCCATGCAACCACCGCTGGTAGTGACATTGCTCATGGTGTTGGAAGCGTTCGTGAAGCTCAACTGGCCGATCGCCGAAGAGCCGAGGAAGAGCGCGGTAAGACCGAGCGTAATGTGTTTAAGCATAGGAGCAATAACGGTTTGGTTCCAGACTAGAGTTCGTTGCAGAGGTGCAAGGTAGGGGGATCGTGGGTCAATGTTCCGCACCATTCCGTGCGGACTGTGGAGATCCTTCGGCTTCCGGAAGGGCGTTCTCCCCTTCTCCGTATTGCCTTCGAATGCTTTCGCGATGCACAGCATCCATGTACTCCCGAACAAAGGCTGGACTCAAACCCAGATGACCGGCCAATCCCAACTGACGCTGCATGATGCGATCCCAACGCTCGGGTTGGAGTATCGCGACCTGATGTTCCCGCTTGTGATCGCCGATCCGAGCAGCGATGTCCATTCGCGTTCCCATCTTTTGCGCTATTTCCTCGTCCAACTGGTCGATCAGGTCGCGCAACTCCTCCAAACGGTCCCGCATCGTGGCGGTTGGCTCAGCTTGGCGGAAGATGAGACTATCGACCAACTGACGATACGCCACGGGGGTCAACTGCTGGTCGGAATCGCTCCACGCATTCTCGGGGTCCTCGTGCACCTCGATCATCAATCCGCTCAGGCCCAGGTCCAGAGCTTGCTGGGCAATGACCGCGATCCGATCACGTCGGCCGGCAATGTGACTTGGATCACAGACGATCTCCAATTCCGGGTATGCCGCCTTCAGACGAATGGGGAATTCCCACATCGGGCTATTCCGAAAAGGTGTCCGCTCGAACCAGGAGAATCCGCGGTGAATGGCAGCCAAACGCTTCAATCCGGCCCGTTCCAGTCGCTCGAAGGCTCCGATCCACAATTGAAGATCCGGATTGATCGGATTCTTCACAAAAACCGGGATATCAACTCCTCGCAAAGCGTCGGCCAACTCTTGCACACTGAATGGATTCGGGGTCGTACGAGCCCCGATCCAAAGCATATCAATACCCGCCTTCAGGCTTGCCTCAACATGTTCCGCAGTAGCTACCTCGGTCATTGTCAGCAGGCCTGTTTCCGCCTTCACCTGCTGCAACCATTTCAGGGCCTGCTTACCCGCCCCTTCAAACGCTCCTGGACGGGTTCTGGGCTTCCACACCCCGGCGCGGAAGACCTGTGCGCTACTAGCGGCGGCTATGCTCTTGGCCGTAGCCATGATCTGTGCCTCACTTTCGGCGCTACATGGACCGGCTATGGCAATCGGGCGATCCAGCCCCAGTCCCCAACTTGAGAAAGGGGTCGGTCGTAGCGCACTTGCACCGTTCGTGGACATCCGATCAAAGGTATGTGGTCAACGAACAATCCATGACAAAGCATGGTTCAATGCTTGACCCGTTGGGTTCGTGGAACGGTTCGGCTTTCCACGCACCGTCCAAGATCCCGAGACAACGCTTTGGCTTCTCCCTCACGTCATCCCGATATTCGCAACCTACAAAGTGCCCGATCGTGAAAAAGGTCCTCCTACTGCTCGTCGCGACCATTGCTATTCTGGTGTCCTGTTCCAAGGATGACCCAGAGGAAGGTCTTGATACGTTCGGCCTCGAAGGAGACCGGTTGGTGTTGGATGTTCAGGAATTCCCTTATCCGACCTTGTCGGAGTATGGTTTCTTCAAGGGCCCAATGGTCAACCAGCGACCTGTTGCGGGGGTGCTGCCCTATGCCCCTATCAACTCTTTGTTCACGGACTACGCCCACAAGTTCCGGTTCGTGTGGATGCCACAGGGCGCCAAAGCCGTGTATAACGGAGACCATGACGTGCTCGATTTCCCGGATGGGGCGGTACTGATCAAGTCGTTCTACTACGACCGCGTTCTGCCCGAAGACAGCCGAAGGATCATTGAGACCCGATTGCTTTTCAAACGGAACGGGCAATGGGAGTTCGCGGATTATGTATGGAACAACGAGCAAACGCAAGCCACGCTCGACCTGAACGGCAGTTTTACCCCGGTGACCTGGTTGGATGATAGCGGCGTGGAACGGTCGGTGAACTACCGCATTCCCAGTGAAGCCGAGTGTTTAACATGCCATAAGTTGAATGATGATGCCATTCCGATCGGCCCGAAGCCACAGAACCTGAACATCATTTTTGATTATCCGGCGGATCGGATACGACTCGCGAGTGGACCTATGAACCAACTCGCAAAATGGGTCCAGGTGGGCTATTTGCAGCGAGGATACCCGAAGACCATTTCGACGGTTCCGCATTGGGACGACCCGACCGCGGATCTGAACACACGGGTGCGAGCTTACGTGGACATCCATTGCGCACACTGCCATCGCGAAGGAAGCCATTGCGATTACCGCCCGATGCGCTTTGCCTTCAATGAAACAGTTATCCCGGCAAATCTGGGGGTATGTGTACCTCCAGATGATCCTATCCTTCCGCAACATTCGCATATCGTAGCCCGCGGCAGCACGGAGCGCTCCTTGCTCTTCTACCGCATTTCCAGCACCAACGAAGCGGAACGCATGCCCCTTTTGGGTCGCACGCTGGTCCATACCGAAGGGGTTTCCATGTTCTCTGATTGGATCAACGGGCTGTCACCGGCTTGCCCGTGAGCAACCAAATATTCCGGCCGGTGAATTCGATCCCATTTCTTTGACGATCGGTTCCGTTCGCATCGAGTTGGGTCTCGAACGGAGGAGCTATTGGCCACTATGGTGAACGGAAAAGAAGCGATCGTTGGTGAGTTCATTCTTCACCACATCAAGACCTCGGTCAGGGATAGTGTATTCGGCGATACGACGGAACTCCTGCAAAGCGATGAAGAACAGGAGTTCCTGCGGAAACTGTTCCTGAAACCCTTCGCGAACATGGCGCAAACCGCCGAATTCACGCACGCGGTAGGCCTCGAGTATAACGTGTTGCACGGACTGTGCAATGCCATATGTGCGGAGGAGGACCTCGTCGAGCGATCCCGCGATATCGCCCGACACTTGATCGATTCCTCCCAACATCACAACATCAACCCGGGTGATCTCTTCGTCGTGAAATTCCAACAGGTGGAACTTGGGGCCCGCCATCACGAAGCGCTCGGCATCTACAAGTTCGATGACAAGGAGGTCTTCATCGAATCGAAGGTGAAGGGAGGGGCGATCGACCTGCACTTGCGGCGTGGTCTGGGGAATGCCAAACCGAACAAAGCTTGCTTGGTGGTCTTCACCGACGAAGCCCCTACCCTGTTCGTGATCGACGATAACGACCACACGGCGTATTGGCAGAACGACTTCATCGGGCTCCGGCTGAAGAAGGATCACGTGAACAGTACGAGCCATTTCTTGGAAATGACCAAGTCGTTCATCACCGAACAGTTGCCACAGAACTACGAGATCGCGAAGGCGGATCAGATCGACCTTCTGAACCGTTCGGTGCTGTATTTCAAGTCGAACGCGGAATTCGACCAGGACAACTTCGCAAAAGAGGTGTTCCAAGAGGAAGCAGCTATCCGATCCTTCGAACAGTACGGCCATGAATTCCAGCGGGAGCATGATGTAGAGATCCTTCCCAACTTCGAGATCTCGACACACGCCGTGAAGAAGCAGGCCCGGGTCTTCAAAAGTGTGATCAAGCTGGACAAGAATTTCCACATCTACATCCATGGCGATCGCAACCGGATCGAACACGGGGTGGATGAACGGGGACGCAAATTCTACCGGATCTTCTACGACGAGGAGTCTTGAGCAGTCCTGGATCAGGGCCTTTTGGACCTAGCCTTTCGATCGCCCGCACGACCTCAAGGCTCTGTTGTCCGAACTTCTTCCTTTATTCGTGCCCACATGCGGATCCTGCCAGCCGTTCTTGCGTATCTCACCGTTCTCTTCGCTTCCGGCCAGGGAGGGATACGTTTGATCATCTGGAATTATGAGCCTGTTCTAGTAGGCTCGGACGCGTTCGTCGCCGGCCAGCATTTAGGGGTCGGCTATGACCAGGACCTGAACCATCGGCTATCCTTCGGAGTCCAGTTCAGGATGAACACGGCAGCAAATGGAGGTTGGGTGGCGAATTATCAAAGTGCTTTCCACTTCAATGACAACAGCTCTGGTTCGTTCTACTTCGGGCCGAACATCGGAGTTCGACGCATAATCGGACCAGACGCGAAAGTGCTGGTCCCCATCGGCGCGCGGATCGGTGTTCGCGGCGGACTCGAGCGTTTCTACGCAGACCTTCATGCAGGTGTGCAGTACAACGTCGGCGGCGGCCAGGTCATGAACACCGAACGCTCGGGTCCAGTGGACCTCTTGAGCGGAACATACTGCTTCGGATTGGACCTCGGATGGGGTTGGGAGCGCCGGCGGGGGCGTTGAAAGCAGAACGATCCGGATCGTGGCCGGACCTGCGACACTTGGTGCGACGTGCTTCGATGAGCCACAAGGCAGTTCGTGGTCACCGAATCCGGGCGGAACCGATCCGGACCGAAGGTGCCGTTGGCTTCTCATTCCTTGATGGCATTCTTGAATACCAGCGAAATACCAGTTTCCAATGTTCTTCGATGAACTGCTCGTGGGTGGTCTCCCAAATGTCGACTTTGCGGATCTCCATGAGGATGGTCTTTAGCAGGACTACTAACGCACGATCAATGAACAAGGATAAAGGCGGCTATATCCCCCGGTGAGATCTGGTACTGCGATCTGGTCCTGATCGGTCGATCACCATTCCGTCCGCATGCATGATCTCTTAGTAGACGGGATGACCGCCCTGCAGTAGTTTCGAACGGTCCATGCTTGCTCACCTGAATAGACTTCGTTGGATGAGCGCACTGCAACTCTTCGGCTTTCTGATGTTATTCTGGATCGGGTTGACGCACACCGGCTGTTTCACCATGCGAACACCGGATCGGAAGTGGCCGAAAGAAATGGTCGAACAGGGTCAAATACGACCGATCCACATGTTCGACGCTGAGGGTACCGACGGACGAACCATTCACGCTGTCGCTATCGGTTTGTGCGACAGCTTGCCGGTCGTTGTAGGTGTCCATGGATCACCGGGTTCGTCGTCTGCCTTCGCCGACTATCTCGCAGATACGATACTGACCGCACGTGCAGGATTCATTGCGATCGACCGGCCAGGATTCGGGTACAGCGACTTCGGACATCCTGAGACCTCCTTGCAGAAGCAGGTGTTGGACATCAAAGCTCTATTGGATGAAGGCGTGCCGGGTCGAAAGGTGATCCTCGTGGGACACTCGCTCGGCGGCCCATTGATCGTCCGCTTTGCGATGGATCACCCAGAAATGGTGAGTGGATTGGTGATCGTCGCCGGCTCGGTGGACCCGGACCTGGAGCCTCATCCGTGGTGGCAGAAACCGCTGGACCATTGGCCACTGAAGTGGTTGATCCCTCGAAGCATGCGAACAAGCAACCACGAGATCATCGGCCTCGAGGCTGAACTGCGATCGATGTTGCCTTTGTGGCCCTCGATCCATTGTCCTGTGCGGATCCTGCATGCAACCGATGATCGTTTGGTTCCCTTTGCCAACTCGGCATTCGCCGAAGAACACCTCACGGGTGTGCTGGACCTTAAGTTGGATACCATGCACCAAGGAGATCATTTCATCCTTTGGAACCACCGAAAGCGCGTCGTGGATGCGATCCTCGATCTGGCTTCCCCCTGATCAGTTCTTCGCGACCCAAATGTGATGGATGAGCATGCGTTGCGCATCCACCGTCAAGTGCAAGGGATCCCGCCAGAATCCACGGTCAGCGGGGAAAAGTCCAGCGCGATCCAGATCGATCACAGGTGCCAAGGAACGTAACCGCTCCAAATACTGCTTTCGCTGTGCGGTCAATCCAGCATCGGCCATGATGCCTTGCAGATCCGGATGCGTCGGGTATTCAACGAAAACCAAATTGGCTCCTTCTGCCCGGCAGCGGTCCGCGATGTGTTGTAACCGTTCGTAGACCGTCGTATCAAGCACGAAATGCTCGGCACTTTCCTTCTCCGCTTCAAGCACCATCTCCCAATTGCCCGCACCTGGCATATCGTAGCTCAACAGGTCCGGAGCGAACCGGCTGATGAGGTTCAATCCTGCAGCCTCCATTACCCGTCTGTTGTACACATACGAGACAGGTTTCTCGAGGATCATCCTGGGCTCCTTGTACACATCGAAATTCTGGTTCGTTTCCATACCGCGGAACGCCACCTGCACATACACGTTCCGTAGTGTGGTCAAACTATCCGCATAGCGGAACAAATGATCGATCGTCACGAAGTTCCCGCCGGGGATCCCGAAGTTGTAGTAGCGATCACCGGTGAACCGCTCCAGGCTGTCGGTATCGAACCGGGAGAGGCGCGAATCACCGAGCAGCACATTGCCGTTGGGTGTTCGGCGGAAGTCGATCAACTTCCACAACATGTTGCTGAACGGCATGGTGCGCCCGCTGTGATAGAGGTTCTTCTCCTTCAACTCCTGTGATACTGGACCTACATCCCCGAAGAGTGCATATGGATCCACCCAAGCCACAGCGGCAAAAAGCAATGCGATCGGCAGAGCGAGCAAGGCACACTGAAGGAGGAAACGGCGCACCATGGATCAGAACTGGAAGTAGATGAACTCGCCGCCACCAAGTGGTGCACAAACGATGATGATCCCGATCAGGGTATAGTAGAGCGCATAGCGCACCGGTCGCACAGCACGCCCATCCATCTCCAAACCGTACTGGCGTTCGCGGTTGATCCATTCCAGGATCACCATGACGCTGATGCCGAGGATCGAGATCCCCATCGTGAGCGAACTGGTGATCTCGGGTAAGGTGAACAAGGACGCTGAACCGATGCGACCGAACACCTCGAAGGCCTGCTCGATGCTCTGCGCACGGAAGAACACCCACGCAGAACAGGCGAGCAAGAAGGTCGACCCCATCATCCACAATTCGCGCAGCGATGGGAACAACCGACCTTGAGCCACGGTCCCACTTTTGCTCTTGTGCTTGTTGAGCAGCACCAACGGCAAGAAGAAGATGGCGTTGATCGCGCCCCATGCAACGAAGGTCCAATTGGCTCCGTGCCAGAAACCGCTCACCAGAAAGAGGATCATGGTGTTGCGCACCACGAACGCCTTGGTGCCCCGATTCCCCCCCATGGGGATGTACACGTAGTCGCGGAACCACGTGCTGAGGCTGATGTGCCATCGACGCCAGAACTCGGCGATGTCGCGAGAGAAATACGGGTAGGCGAAGTTGCGCATGAGGTCGAAGCCGAAGAGTCGTGCTGTACCGATGGCGATGTCGCTATACCCACTGAAATCACCATAGATCTGGAATGCGAAAAGGACGGTGGCCAAGGCCATGGTACTGCCCGAATGCGCACTCGGGTCTGCGTAGAGCTGGTTCACGATCTGTGAGCAATTGTCCGCAATGACGATCTTCTTGAACAAGCCCCAAAGGATCTGACGAACACCGTTCCGCGCCACGGCTATGTCGAACACGCGGGGTTGTGTGAACTGGGGAAGCAACTTCGCAGCGCGCTCGATAGGACCTGCGACCAACTGCGGAAAGAACAGTACGAAGGCGCAGAACTCAACGGGGTCCTGCGAGGCCTTCAATTCTCGCCGGTACACATCGATCGTATAGCTCAAGCTCTGGAAGGTGTAGAACGAGATACCAACAGGCAGAACGATCCGCAGTGTGTCCAGTCCCAAAGGATGACCGAAGAAGGTAAAGGCATCGTTGAAGCTGGTGATGAAGAAATCGGTGTACTTGAAGAAGCCCAGCAGACCCAAATTGGTGACCAGACTGATCAGTAGCAGGCCGTTCCGTGTCCGTGGATCATCGGTGCGCTCCAACTGCGAGGCCATAACATAGTCGATCCCGGCGCTGAAGAAAACGAGGATCAGGTACCGCCAATCCCACCAACCGTAGAACACCATACTGGCCACAAGGAGCAACGCATTCTGGATGCGAAGCCCTCGGAACACGAACCAATACAGCAGGAAGACCACTGGCAGGAAGACCGCGAAATCGATGGAATTGAAGAGCATGCCGGTGCGCTGTGCAGTGAAGGACGTGCTTCTACGTCGCTGATCCCGGATGGGTTCTGCAACTTCCAAAGCCTTGGTCGGCCAAAACTATCTCCCGCCACCACCCTTCACCCCATCACGTGCTGGATGTATTCCATGACGTCGTGTTGAAGCCCGAGGAAATGCTCTGGTACCCCATTCGTACCTTGCTGGCTCATGAGCTAAACTCCTCGAACCATTGAGACCAGGATCGCCACCAAGACGCTTGTGGAGCCCGGTCTTATCATTCAACGCTTTCGAACCGGAGCTCGGATCGACCTGGATGGCTTCTAAGAGAACAAGGTCTCACGCTTCGATCCGGCCGATGGAACTACTTGAGGCATGCTCACTGTCATTCCGAAGGATATGGACTTCGATGTGAGGGTGACCATAGTGGACCACTTCGCACCGGAGCGCAGTAGCGCCAACTTGTATGCGCTTGCCGTTGTGGTGCAGGACAACATGAGCGAAATGGTATCCATGCTGTATTCCTCCTACTTCCCACAGATCTTCCGCATCAGGGTGCAGGATGATGAACACGAAGTGCTGGCTTGGCTGAAAGGACAAATGGCCGAGGTGGTGCAGGAAGGCGCTTGACCACGCTGGGCAAGGCCCCCGTGCAGTTGGCTCGATCTTGTGAAACCTGCGAGAGGCAACCGGAACAGCACCTGATCGTTCTAGCGGTGCCAACCTGCTCAACCCATTAACGGCCCACCACCGTGACCTGTACTTCGTATCCCGTTGTATCTGCTCCGTTCGTCCCATGAATTCGCGGGAACGAACCATTCGAACGGAAACCGCCACCATCACCTTGGTGGCCGATCGGTTCATCGAGCAGCGGATCTCACCCACGGCCAGACTGACCACTGCAGCCATGGAAAAGTGCCGAAGGGCACGCCGCTCGGTCTCAGGAGGTATTCCATGCGTTGTCTTGATCGTGGTACCTGACACGGTACCGGTGGAATCCGAGGCGGCGAACGTGGATCATTACAGAAAGGACAGTGTTGATCGTTCGATCATTGCCATGGCCGTGGTCGTGAGCAACTCGAGCACCAGTGCGTTGAACAAGTTCTATTTCCGTTACTACCCGCAGGCCTTCCAAGTTCGCGTGCTCGACTCCGAGGATGACGCGCGGAACTGGTTGAACGAGCGACTGCGTGAAGATCAGACCGAGCGGACCGGGTAGGTCCTCGCCTCTGTTGATCACCATTCCCTACGTGTAAGTTCCGTGGAACTTATCTTTCCTGCGAAGTCATCCAGGTTCGATGGAAAAGGTCAAGATCATCATTGCAGATGCAAGCATGCCGAGTGCCAACGGGCTGCGTGACCTGCTGCAGAAGGTTCCAGGGTACACGGTTGTATCGGTCGTCGGAAATGGGAAGGAGCTGCTTGACCTGCTGAAGGATCATCCGTGCGATCTGGTGCTCATGGAAGTAGGCATGCCAGTGATGGATGGCATCGACACCATGCGTTCGATCCGCGAACTGCATCCCGCCATCGTCGTGCTTACGGTCACGAAGCTGAACGCAATTGAATACATCAATAGCATGCTCGTCGAAGGTGCCAAAGGGTACTTCTTGAAATCCGGAAGGAGCGAAGAATTGCTGCATGCCATTCAGCAAGTACTTCGCGGCGAGCAATACCTCAGCCCTGCTGCACAAGAAAGCGTCGACAAGGGCTATGCGTACACATCCAAGGATCCTTCGGGAGCCTATGTAGGGTTGACCCCAAGGGAGCGGGATGTCATTCGCTTGATCGCCTTGGAACGGACGAATGACGAGATCGCCGTGCACCTGTCCATCAGCACGGATACCGTGAAATCCCATCGAAAGAGCCTGATGACCAAGCTGAACGTTCGAAGCGCCGCTGGCTTGGTGAAGTATGCCGTGGACCGGGAGTGGATCTGATCCTTCCTGAAAGCCCAGCAGACAAATTCACCCTTAGTGGGTATTGTATCGGCCTAGACGCCACTGGACCTTTACCAGCGGATATCAAGGATCTCCGAAACATGGAAAAGCGCCGCAATCTCTCTATCGAAGTCACCATCCTGATCGCCGCTCTCGCTCTCTGCAGCCTCACACTGTTCGGCGCTTCGAAACCCGGAAACCCGGAAGAGGTATTGCTCACCGGATGGTTGCACGTGGAGGATCGGTACGTGGGTGATCTTGTTCTTGTGGTGGAACTGGACGGTGAACGCTGCAGCTACGCAGAAGTGTTGACCAATGGTCGCTTCATCATCAGCGTCCCGCTGGGTTCAGAAGTGTTGCTAGCCTTCATCAAGCCTGGCCACTTGTCCAAGGAGATCTCCGTGAGCACCCGAAACGCCCTTAATACTCGCCAAGCTCGGCATGACAACCGGACGGTTAAATTCGATGTGGTCCTCGAATCCATGGAGAAACGGGCAGGTCGCTCGTACAAAGGCCCTGTGGGTTCCTTATCCTTCGTGAATGGCAGTGGATACATGATGGTGCGGCACGATCCCAAGTTGGTTGCTGCGGATCCGGAACCGAAGGAACCAGTTCCTTGACAACGCGGTCGGTTCACCCTCCATACAGAGGTGTATCGAAATGGATCTTCGCATCGCTCGATGTACCTCGACTTGTGTCATCGGGTAAACCCTTGTGTCAAGCGGGCAACGAGGCACATCCGACGAAAAGAAGACGATCCCGGCGAATCGTCCATCACGGAACGTCAATGATCGGATCCGTCGGTTGAAACGAACTCTTCACCCGTTGAAGACCCCATGATCCGCACGGTTCTGAGTGCCCGTTACTTGATCCATACGCAGGCACCCTTGTAATTTCGCAGGGTGGACGTTCGATCCAACTTTCTGAACCCGGTCGGAACAGAAAAGGTCGATCAGCCACCGACCCTCCGGCCCGCCGAACGTGACATCCACCTCTCCCAAGGTGTTGAATTCGGACCAGAGAGTCGTTCGACCAGACTCCATTCGTGTCATCCTGCTCCAATGCTCCGATATTCCATCGCTGTCATCCTCGCCTTGCTTACCATCGCCGGTTCGGCTCAGTCGGCGTCGGAAAGAGGTGTTGTTCGCCTTACAGCAACGGTGCAATCCACGGCCCCGAGCATTACGTTGACCTGGGCTTCCATCTCCAGCACCACGTCCATCAGCATCCAACGCAAGACCAAGGAATCCACCTCATGGGGTGCAGTAATGGCTACACCCGCTGCTTCAGCGCTCCAGTGGACGGACAATTCGGTTTCCATTGGGATCAACTACGAGTACCGGGTCGTGCGCATCTCCAACGGAATTACAGGTACCGGCTACATCAGCACGGGCATTCAAGTTCCCGTCACTGATTTCAGGGGGAAGATGATCCTTCTGGTGGACAATACCCTTGCTTCGCAACTCGTCACCGAGATCAACCAGCTCATCTACGACCTGCGCGGCGATGGTTGGACCGTCCTGCGGAGTGATGTGTCGCGCACAGCAAGTGTTACCAGCGTCAAGGCCATTGTTCAAGGGCACTACAACAGTGATCCAACCAATGTGAAAGCCCTGTTCATGCTGGGCCATGTTCCAGTTCCTTACTCGGGGAACATCACACCGGATGGACACGATGTGGATCGCGGCGCAAGGCCAGCCGATGGTTACTACGGTGATGTCAACGGCACTTGGACGGACAATACCGTGAACACCACGATCTCTGCGCACATCCAGGCCCATAATGTACCCGGCGATGGGAAGTTCGACCAAGGGGACTTTCCTTCACCGTTGGAACTACAGGTGGGCCGTGTGGACCTCTATGATCTGCCAGCATTCTCGAACAGTGAAGTGGAACTGGTGCGCGGCTACTTGAACAAGGCACATGCATTCAAGATCAAAGGGTGGGAACCGACCGTGCGCGCCCTTTTGGTGGATAACCTCCAATGGTTGGGCAACCCGATCTCCGGCAGCACATGGCGCACCGCCCCGCTTACAGGACCGGTAAGTCCCGTTCCACCGGCACCGGTGATCGGATTCAACAGCTACGTGAACGGCCAGAGCTACTTGTGGACAGGCAATTATGGTGGTGGTTCGCAATTGCTCGAAGGTGGCGTGGTCACCTACAACGGCATCGATGGAAGCAGTATCACACAGGACCTTGCAGGATCCGTTGTGATGGGTGGGGCGTTCAACATGCAGATGGGCAGCTACTTCTACGATTTCGACAACCGCAACAACTATTTACGTGCTGTGATCGCTCGTGGCGATGGGCTAACCAATGTGTGGGCCGGTATCCCTTCGTGGTACTTCCACCACATGGGCATGGGCGACAACATCGGATACGATGTGTTGCAGAGCATGAACAACACGGGGATGTACACGCCTTTGACCGAAGGCTGGCAAACCAGTATCGGACGCACGCACATGAGCTTGATGGGCGACCCGAGCTTGCGCATTAAGATGGTGACTCCACCTATCAACTTGACCGTTTCGAACTCCGGTGGTTTCGCTTCCTTCACTTGGACGGCCAGTTCCGAATCCGTTATCGGTTATCACATCTATCAGTTCGAGGCAAGCACTGGAGTGATCACCCGGCTCACCTCGGCCCCTGTGACAGGTACAAGCTACACGAACCCTGCGATCCCATTCGCAGCAGGCCGTGAATACATGGTGCGCGCCGTTAAACTGGAGACCAACTTCAGCGGTAGTTTCTACAATCAATCCCTCGGCGCGATCGCCACATCTACAGGGACTGCCGCTCCGGATTGTCTCGGCGTGGTCGGGGGCACTGCCTTGTCAGGAACTCCGTGCAACGACAACAACCCCTGCACGAGCAACGATACGTGGAACGCAAGCTGCCAATGTGTTGGCACAGGAAATACCACGACGGCAACGATCACACCAACAGGTGCGACCTCCTTCTGCACAGGAGGAAGCGTTGTGCTGAACGCGAACTCAGGCTCAGGTCTGTCCTATGTGTGGAAGCGCGGAAGCACCACGATCAGTGGAGCAACAGCAAGTAGCTACACGGCGACCTTGGCCGGGACCTATACGGTTACGGTTACATCGAACGGCTGCTCAGCTACCTCCTCCGGGGTGATCGTTTCGGTGAATACAGCGCCAACAGCAACCATAACGGCCGGAGGGGCTACCACGTTCTGCGCTGGAGGCAGCGTGACGTTGAATGGCAACACAGGGACAGGTTTGACCTATCTATGGAAGCTGAATGGAACGGCGATCAGTGGAGCCACCGGTAGCAGCTATTCCGCCACCACGGCAGGTACCTATTCCTTAACGGTGACCAGCGGTGGGTGTTCCACGACTTCAGCAGGACTCGCTGTAATGGTGACCAGCGCCCCATCGGCAACGATCACAACGGCAGGACCTACTTCCTTCTGTGCGGGTGGCAGCGTTCTGCTGAATGCCAATTCGGGTACCGGACTTTCGTACGTGTGGAAGCGCAACGGCACGAGCATCAGTGGAGCAACCGCTAACAGCTATTCGGCATCCTTGGCTGGCACCTACACCGTTGCAGTGACCAACAATGGCTGTACTAGAACATCCACCGGGGTGGTCGTTTCGAACAGTGCGGGAAATACGGTCACATTCCTCTTGAATCTGGATCGGTACGGAGCGGAGACGACGTGGCTGATCCGCAGTGGAAGCACCACGTATGCCAGCGGTGGACCCTACACCAACCGAACGAGCAATGGAGTCTATGCGCAAACTCCAGTCTCTATTTGCTTGGCTTCTGGCTGCTATGAACTGGTCGTGAACGATACCTACGGCGATGGCCTTTGCTGTGCCTATGGCGCCGGGGGATTCACCTTGGTGGATGGCAATAGCAACACCTTGGTCTCAGGAGGTTCGTTCATGTTCAGTTCCGTGAATTCCTTCTGCGTCGGATCTTCCGTACTGGTGAATGCACAGGTGATGCTTGAAGGACCGTACGGCACCGGCCCATTGATGAGCGATGCATTGCGTTCCGGAGGCTACATCCCAACGGCTGAACCATACGTCGCACTCGGCTTCCCGCAGGCGGGTGGCGGTAACGAAACCGTTGGCCCGACCGTGCTTTCCGTTACAGGAACCAATGCCATTGTTGATTGGGTGCGCTTGGAATTGCGCAGTGGTTCACCCGGTTACAATTTGGTCGCTGCACGATCCGCCTTGGTGCAGCGCGATGGTGATGTCGTGGATGTCGATGGCGTTTCACCAGTGAGTTTCTCCGCACCGAATGGCAACTATCATGTGGTGGTATTTCACCGCAATCACTTGGGCATCATGACCGCATCACCGGTTGCCCTTTCCTCTACATCGATGACCGTGAATTTCAAGGCCTCCAGCACAGCCACTTACGGCAACAATTCACGCAAGGTCAGTGGAAGTACCTCTATGATGTGGGCCGGAGACAGCAACTCCGACGGCATGCTCATCTACACCGGCCAGAACAACGACCGGGATCCGGTGCTCAACAAAGTGGGAGGCGTTATACCTACCAACACGCTCAATGGATACTGGCGCGAGGACTTGAACATGAACGGCGTGGTCTCCTACACCGGCAATGGCAACGACCGCGACTTCATCCTACAGAATATCGGCGGCATCGTGCCGACCAATACGCGAACGGAGCAGGTGCCTTAGGTTGATCTCCGTTCTGCTCGGGTCGCTTCGTAAGTGATCGCCTACTTGAAAGCCGCCAAGCCCGTCACTTCCATGCCCGTGATGAGCAAGTGGATGTCGTGCGTGCCTTCGTAGGTCACCACACTTTCCAGATTCATCATGTGGCGCATGATCGGGTACTCGTTGGTGATGCCCATGCCGCCGAGGATCTGGCGGGCTTCACGCGCGATGGTCAAGGCCAACATCACATTGTTCCGTTTTGCCATGCTGATCTGAGCCGTGGTAGCCCGGCCTTCATTCCGTAACACGCCCAAACGCCAGGTGAGCAATTGCGCCTTTGTGATCTCCGTGATCATCTCCGCCAATTTCTTCTGCGTGAGCTGGAACTGGCCGATCGGCTTGCCGAATTGGATACGCTGTTGGCTGTAACGAAGCGCGGTATCGTAGCATTCCATGGCCACACCGAGGGTACCCCAAGCAATGCCATATCGGGCGCTATCCAAGCAACCCAGTGGAGCGCCAAGTCCGCTCTTGTTCGGCAGCAGGTTCGCTTTGGGCACTTTCACGTTGTCGAACACCAACTCACCGGTAGGACTGGCACGCAGCGAGAGCTTGCCATGCGTGGTAGGCGTCGTGAAGCCTTCCATGCCCCGCTCCACCAAAAGACCGTGAATACGCCCTTCGGTGTTCTCAGCCTTGGCCCACACCACGGCCACGTCGGCCAATGGGCTGTTGCTGATCCACATCTTGGCGCCGTTCAACAGGAAATGGTCGCCCTTGTCCACGAAGGTGGTGACCATGCCGCCCGGGTTGCTGCCGTGATCCGGCTCGGTAAGGCCGAAGCAGCCGATCTTCTTTCCTTGGGCCAACTGGGGCAACCACTTCATCTTCTGCTCTTCACTACCGTACTTCCAGATCGGGTACATCACGAGCGAGCCTTGCACGCTGCACAAGCTGCGCAGGCCGCTGTCGCAACGCTCGATCTCCTGCATGATCAACCCATAACTGATCTGATCCAAGCCCATGCCGCCGTATTCCGTGGGCACCATCGGGCCGAAAGCCCCGATCTCCGCCAAGCCGGGGATGATGTCCGGGCTGAACGTGGCGTTCTCGAAGCGCTCCTCGATGATCGGTTTCAGGTGCTTGCTCACGTGCTTGCGCGCCGTGTCGCGGATCAACTTGTGTTCCTCCGTCAGCAATTCATCCACCAAGTAGTGGTCATGCGCTTGGAACTGGTCCGTTGCGCTTTTCTTGTTCGTGGCTGTTGGAGAAGTGGTTGTGCTCATGGTTCAGGTTCGAACGTAAGGCTCGGTCTTTGTTCGCGGTGCAAAAGTAGGAAAGGTGGGTTCGCCCAAATGGCGGGCACCACGCTACTTTCGCCGTGAAATGCAGGGATCGGGAGCCGGAACCGTGACGGATCATTTGCGCGCTGTGGACCCCCTGAGCGCTGAGTGGGTGACCATTGTGCTCTTGACCGTGGTCTCCTTGATGGTGCTGATCAACGTCGGTTCACCGCGCAAGTGGCGCCTGTTGGGCCGATCCATGTTCCAGATGCGACTCGGGCGCCAGGCCTTGCGCGAAGAGATGGATCTGCAGGACAGGGCTTTCATCGGCTTGCTCGTCGTTGGAGCCACGGTCCTGGCGCTCTTCGCCTGGCAAGCCCTCACCCTATCCGGACGCGGTGCGGCATTCACCACGTTGATCCTGGCGGTCGGCGGCATCGTGGTCCTCCACTATGTGTTGTTGCGCTCCGTCGGCCTGCTCATGCGCTCGACGACCGGGGTGGAGGAATACCTGTATACCGGCTTCTTGCTCTTCATACTGGCTGGCGTGTTGCTCCTTCCCTTGGTGGTCTTCATGGCCTACCGCGCCCCATGGCGTTCATTGGTCCTCATGGCGGGGCTGGTGCTCTTAGGCTTCATGCTTCTGTACCGCTGGTTCAGGGGTGCTTGGATCGGCCTTGGAGAGGGAATCCCGATCCGGTACATTATTCTATACTTTTGCGCCGCCGAAATACTGCCGGTCCTTCTGGCAGTCCATCACTGGCGTAGCACTCCACCGCTGTTCCACTCCTAAGCCGATCGGCCTTGAAGATCAAGACCATCCTCGTATCGCAGCCCGCTCCGACGGACGAGAAATCGCCCTACCACGAGCTGGCCAAGAAGTACGCGCTGAAGATCGACTTCCAGCCGTTCATCAAGGTGGAATCCGTGCCTGCACAGGACTTCCGGCAGGAGCGCATCAACATCCTGGACCATACGGCGATCGTGCTCACGAGCCGCAATTCGGTGGATCACTTCTTCCGCATGTGCAAGGAGCTGCGCATCACGGTGCCGGAGACCATGAAGTATTTCTGCGTGAGCGAGAGCGTTGCGTACTACGTGCAGAAGTACATCGTGTACCGCAAGCGGAAGGTCTTCATCGGCAAGCAGACCTTCTTGGACCTGATGGATGTGATCAAGAAGCACAAGACCGAGAAATTCCTGGTGCCTTGCAGCGACATCCAGAAGGGAGAGATCCCGGCCATGCTGGACAAGGCGAAGGTGGAATACACCAATGCCGTGTTCTACCGCACAGTGGCGAGCGACCTGAGCAACCTGAAGGACCTGAAGTACGACATGCTCGTGTTCTTCAGCCCTGGTGGCATCGAAAGCCTGAAGAAGAACTTCCCCAAGTTCAAGCAGAACGGGGTGTTCATTGCGGCCTTCGGGCCTACCACCGCGAAGGCCGTGCGCGATAACGGCTATCGCTTGGACCTGGAAGCGCCCTTGCCCGAAGCCCCCAGCATGACCGGGGCCATCGAGCTTTTCATCAAACGGGAAGCCAAGAAGAAGTGACGGAGCCTCGTCACCCGACCAACCGTCCGTCGTCGGAACCTCCTCCTTCGCCCATGGTGCGGCATACCTTCCGCAAACACGAACGGCTTACCGGCCGGCTGCGCATCCAAGAAGTGGTCTCCCAAGGCCGCTCCGTGCATCAGCCGCCCTTCAAGCTCGTTGGCAAGGTGATGGAACTACCAACCGATGCTGCCGCCCAAGTGGCCTTCGCCATTCCCAAGCGCTACCTGCGCTTGGCGGTGGATCGCAATCGGCAACGTCGGCTCATGCGTGAGGCCTATCGGCTGAACAAACAGGCGTATCACGACAAATTGAAGGCAGCGAACAAACAATGTGCTTGGCTCTTCGTGTACCAAGGGAAGACCCCGATCACGTTGGCGGAGACCCAATTGAAAATAACGAAGGCGCTGGACCGTTGGATGAAGGAACATGGGTAAGCTGCTCGCCCTTCCGCTGATAGCTCTGGTACAGCTGTACCGATATGCGATCTCTCCGCTCCTCCCGGGCGCTTGCCGCTACACCCCCACCTGTTCGGCATACGGATTGGAAGCTCTTCGAACACACGGCGCATGGCGAGGTGGTTACCTCACCATCAAGCGCTTTCTATCTTGTCATCCCTGGGGCGGTCACGGTTACGACCCTGTCCCCAAAGACCCGCATCAACATGGATAAGCAGACCGCACGTTCATCGTCCAAATGGAAACTCTGGTTCGCAGGTGCCGCCATCGTGGCAGGAGGTGCCTTCACCATTTCCGCAGGCGACAGCTATTTCGAGATCAGCAAGAACCTCGAGATCTTCACGGAACTGTACAAGGAGCTGAACATCTACTACGTGGATGACACCCAGCCCGGCAAGTTGATGAAGACGGGCATCGACGCGATGCTGAACTCGCTGGATCCGTATACACAGTACATCCCGGAGAGCGATATGGAGGACTACCGTTTCATGACCACAGGTCAGTACGGCGGCATTGGAGCCTTGATCAAACGGCAAGATGACAAGGTGTTCGTGAGCGACCCTTACGAAGGGTACCCGGCCATGAAGGCGGACATCTGGGCAGGCGATGAGATCGTGGAAGTGGACGGTCGGAAGATCCAAGGCATGGACACCGAGGAGGTAAGTAAATTGCTCAAAGGACAAGCGGGCAGTTCAGTGAATGTGATCACGAAACGGATGGGCATGGAGCCCGTAACCCACAACCTCACCCGCGAGGAGATCAAGATCCCGGATGTGCCTTTCAAAGGCATGGTCGATGAAGAGGGAAAAGTCGGGTACATGAAGTTGAACAGCTTCACCCAGACCGCCAGTCAAGAGGTGCGCAATGCAATGAAGGAGTTGAAGGACCAAGGCGCGACCAAGGTGATCCTGGATCTGCGTGGTAATGGGGGTGGCCTCTTACGCGAAGCCGTCAACATCGTGAACCTCTTCGTGCCGAAGAACGAATTGGTGGTGGAGACCAAGGGCAAGATCCCCGAATGGGACAAGACCTACAAGACCTTGAGCGAACCGTTGGACGCCACCATTCCTTTGGTCATTCTCGTCGATGGAAACAGCGCCAGTGCGAGCGAGATCGTGTCCGGTGCGTTCCAGGATCTGGATCGCGGTGTGATCATCGGTGAGCGTACATATGGCAAAGGGCTGGTGCAACAAACACGTGACCTCTATTACAACAGCAAGCTGAAAGTGACCGTGGCGAAGTACTACATCCCCAGTGGACGCTGCATCCAGAAGTTGGATTATGCGCAGCGTGATAGCTCAGGCAAGGTGCAGGAGGTGAAGGAGGAAGCGATCGCGGAGTTCAAGACGCGCAACGGAAGGCCGGTGTTCGATGGTCGAGGTGTGCTGCCTGACATCGAAGTGCAGGATCCTGAACTCGCCAAAGTGGTGGGTGGATTATACAGCAAGGACCTCTTCTTCGACTTTGCGACACGCTATCGGCTTGCGCATCCCGAGATCGGTCCTCCAGAGACCTTTCAGATAAGCGATGCCTTGTATCAGGAGTTCGTGGATTTCGTGAAGGACAAGCATTTCGAGTACGACACGGAAACGCTCCAAGCATTCAAGACACTGGAGGAGAAAGCCAAGAAGGAGCGCTACTACGAACACGCCAAAGCCCAATTGGAAGCCCTACATACCGAGCTTGCCCCGGACCGTACTGAGGATCTCAAGCTCTTCCGCACGGACATCGAAGAAGTGCTGAAGAACGAGATCGTGGGGCGTTACTACTACCAGACCGGAAGGGCCAAAGCCAGCCTCGCCACTGATCCGTATGTGCGATCGGCGATCGAGGTGCTCAATGGCGGACGCTACAACGAGGTGCTCACGCAAGTGAAGTCAGGCAAGTAGATCAGCACCATGAACGGGAGCCCATCGGGTCTGTTGCGGGGCCCCGATGCCTTTCGCAACGTATACGTCGGTGCGCTG
This sequence comes from uncultured Bacteroidota bacterium, assembly GCA_902826215.1. GTDB lineage: Bacteria > Bacteroidota > Bacteroidia > Flavobacteriales_F > PHOS-HE28 > PHOS-HE28. The sequence continues at coordinate 265,395 of CADEDY010000001.1, read as the reverse complement.
GCGCTGTGCGCGATCATGTTGCCTTGGAGCACGGCCTTCCTCAGCATGGCGCAAATGCTCCTAGCGGCGAACTGGCTCGCCGAGGGCATCGTGCGCAAGGACCTGTTGGGTCGCTTCCGCCGCGTCGTCTCCTCCGCACCTGCGCTGGTCTTCCTCTCTTTCTTCGGTCTCCATGTTCTTGGTCTGGCCTGGAGCGACGACCTGCAGTGGGGCTTGGACCTGGTGCGGATCCTGCTTCCCGTATTGGTATTCGGGGTGATCCTTTCAGGATCTCCGCGACTACGATCGGGAGAGTACAACATCGTCCTTCTTCTTGGTGCGTGGAGCGTCGTATGCAGCACTTTCGTGAACCTTGGCTTGCACAATGGATCGGAGATGGACTACCGGTCCTTGTCCCACTTCATCAGCCACATCCGACTTACACTCTTGCTGTGTTCGGCCATCGTCATCTTCCTACTGGACAAGAGCGCCCCGATGGCGCTTCGGATCGCGGGCTATGCTGCTGCGATATGGTCTCTCGTTTTCATCGACCAACTCGCAAGCATTCAGGGCGTCATCATTCTGGGATCCATCGGTCTCGTCTTCCTGTTCCGAGCAGCTGGTCGTTGGAGCCCTGTTCCGAAGTATGGAACCCGTGCGCTCTCGTTAGCCTTGCCACTCCTGTTGATCGGCTGGACCGCTCAGCAGTTGCGCGGCTATTTCGCATTACCCGATGCGAAGTTGGGCGTGCAAGTTGAACGTACAGCAGGAGGTGAGGCATACACGCACGACCTGGCCAATCCACAGCAAGAGAACGGCACCCACGTGTTCACCTATTTCGCTTGGGGTGAATTGCGACGCACATGGCCGTTGCGCAGTTCAGTATCACTGGACAGTTCGGACGCACAAGGACATGTTCTTTGGGGCACGCTCACACGCTACCTCACTTCGAAGGGAGCGCGCAAGGACAGTGTTTCCATCATGGCATTGACCGATGCAGAGGTCCGAGGCATTGAACAAGGCAATACGGACGCTTATCCCGAACGAACAACGGAACTCCGGAAACGCTTGGACGAGGTCGGCTATGAATTGGGACAGTACCGCGCGTATGGCAGAGCAAATGGGCACTCGGTGAGCATGCGCCTGGAGTTCCTGAAAGCAGGCTGGGCGATCGCCAAGCAGCATTGGCTAGTGGGGGTTGGCACGGGTGATACCAAGCAAGTATTCAGCGCTCAATACGAAACGATGAACTCTTCCTTGGCACCGGAATGGAGGCATCGCGCGCACGATCAGTACCTCACGCTCTGGATCAGTTTCGGCGTGTTCGGCATGGTGTGGTCACTGATCACGTGGTGGTGGCCTGCCTATCGCTTGGGAGCCTGGAAGCGAGCGCACTTCATCGCTTGGGCGATCATCTTCGGCGTGTCGTGCCTTTCGGACGATACGATCGAAACCCAAGCAGGGGCTACGTTCTTCGCCTTGTACTACACGCTGTTCGTCTTTGCCGCGCCGGACACCATTAACCAGCGAGCAGATCGAAAACCCGTTGCGGACTGATCCGCTGAATGCAATTGCACGGCTTGAGTGCCTTGCAATCTGCGCAATCCGCATCGAACACCAACGCATGCACATCGGTGCCTATCGGTGCCCAACGCCCCGGATGGATAGGCCGCCGAGAGGAATACAATCCCACGGCGCGGATGCCACATGCCGCCGCGATATGCAGTGGACCGGTACTCGCTGCCACAAGACCGTGCGACGCACCGATCACCGCGACCAGCTCGTTCAACTGAAGTTCGCCACCGGCATCAATGGTATCGGGATGTTCGAAGGACAGGACCGTACGAAAGTGTTCTGCTTCACCCTGCGTGCCCGTGACCACCGTAACGAAAGGACCGGCTTTCAAGAGCTCCATCAGCGCGGCGAAATTGGGTAAGCCCCACTCCACCGCGCTTCCCTTGGAACCCGGATGGAGGATCACTGTACGATGCCCAGGACGGAACCAATTCTTGAACTTCGGATCGATCGGCGGAGGAGAGAAACCGGACAATGCTGCCAGTTCGACCAGTGAATGGGTTCGCGAGATCCCGAGCGGTGTCAAGAGCTTCACGTTGAGTTGCGCCTCGTGCAGATCACTGTTCTTTCGGCTGAATGCCACGCGATCCGAACAGGTGAACCAATGCCACCAACGATTGGTGGTGCCGATGCGCTTGGGAACCCCGGCCTCCTTGGCCCAGCGGGCTACGACCTTGCTTGGGAAAACATGGATCAGCACATCCGCATCCAAAGCGCGCAGCATCGCAGCACCGTCGCCAGCCGCCAACTCTTCCAGCGTGATCACGTGATCGACATGTGCACAACGCTCAAGCACGGGACGCGTATAGGTGCGCCCTAGAAAGGTGATCCGCACACCGGGAAAATGCTCTTTGAGCAACCCCGCGATCGGCAAGGTCAGCATGACATCGCCGATACTATCCGGTCGACTGAGGATGATGTGTTCAGGTCGCTTCTCCACGATGCAGACGTTCCAATTTCGCGTACTTCAGGAATACCGCACGAGCGCTCAACTTGGCGATGGACCAACCCGCCGCACCATCCAGCATACCCATCCGGAGGACATAACTTTGAATGAACTTCACTGCGGGCGAAAACCAACGTTTCAATACGTTCGTACGCTTGCCTTCCGAGAACATCTTACGGGCATGCAGATCACTGTAGCGTTCAATGCGATCACGATGTGCTTGCACCGTCGGGTAGGAGTAGTGCAACAGATCACCTTGAAGCTGCTCGATACGTGTGTTCGGCTCCAAACGAAGTTCCTCGTGCACATGGGCTCCTTCCCAACTGGCCGCACCCCTCGGGAACAAGCGCACCTTGGCATCGGGGTACCATCCTCCGTGACGAACCCATGTGCCACAATAATTAGTAAGGCGGTTGAATCGATAGGCCCCGACAAGTCCCTTGCTGATCGCTTCGTGCAAGGAGGCTTTCAACACTTCGGACAGCGCCTCGTCCGCATCCATGCTCAAGATGTATTCGCCCTGCGCTAGGGCGTTCGCGAAATTCTTCTGGTCGGAATAACCGGTCCAAGGGCGAACGATCACGCGTGCACCTGCCGCCTCAGCGATCGTCCGCGTCGCATCATCGCTTTCGGCGTCCACCACCACGACCTCATCGACCACCCCTTTCAACGAGGTGATGCATCGTTCAATGTTGTGCGCTTCGTTGCGCGTGATGATCACCGCCGATATGCCCGTCATGCGCCGCCGAAGTTAACCGGCATCACCCGGTCGCTTATCGACGAAGCGTAACCGAAAGATCAGCGTGCGTGAGTGACCAGGAATCGGCCTTGCGCCAATTGCCCGTTCGACCCCGAAAGTTGATAGAGATACACTCCATCCGCAAGGTCTGCCGTCCCGATCTCGACCAATTGACGAACGGTCCGCACCTCGCGTAGGATCCTTCCGGTCCCATCCAGGATCCTGAGCCATTCGACGGGCTCGTTGGAACGAAGCAAAAGGCGCTCATCTGCTGGTTGTGGATACAGAAGGATGCCATCCCCGGACACACTGGAACCTTCGGAAAGGCCGGTGTTCAGCACCATGTTCACACAATAATCCTCCACTTCCCCGTAGTTGAACGAGGCCGCACACGGATCGTTCAACGCCGCGTTGTAACGCATGGCAATGCGCATCCGCGTGGGGCCCGGAACGGTGGTGGCCGGTATCGAGAGCGTGCCGTTGACCGCCGAGTTACTACCTGCTAGCGTAGCGAATACGACCTCCGATGTGCTCGCCAATTCCCCATTCTGGTCCAGGTCGATCCACACCTTGTACCACTCCGAAAAGGTGAAGTTGCTGAAGCCGGGGGTGAGTACAATGGCGTGATCCGCACCGATCGCCAATTCCGTGGTGTTGTCCGTATGGTCGCCATAGCCGCCGTCATTGCCCGAGGTGTTGTCGATCGCGCCCAACTGCACGCGTTGGAGCCACTCCCCAGAGGAATCCCCGCCGTCAGTGGCGCAATAGTCCAGATCGGTACACGCACCGCAGCCCGTAGTGCCCACGGTAATGGGCGTGGACCACTCCGTGGCAGTGCCATCACAGATGGCCAACACCTGCACCGTGTAGTTGGTGCATGGATCCAAGGGAGTGATCGCGAGGAACGCATCCGTGAGGTCGGTCACTTCGATGAAGTTGGACGAGGTCATTGGTGCATAGCGGATACTGTATGAATCCGCCGCGAGCAGATCGTTCCAGAAAACATTGACGATATCATCGCCAACGAAGCCTTGCGTCAAGCCCACTGGTATGGTGCAGCACCCTTCGCTGGTCCACGTGTAGGTGTTGCTGTAGTCACTGACCACATCGTCACAATGCACAAGCACTTGGAATTCGTACGGAGTACAACCATCAAGTCCTTCCAACAAGAAGCTCGCTTCCGTCAGTTCGGGGACTTCCACCCAATCCATTGCGCCGACCTGACGGTAGCGCAGATCGAAGAGCGAGCCACCAACCGACTCCCAAGAGACCACCGCGGAAGTGATGTCCACCGCTTGAACAGCCACGTTGTAGGGTGCAGGGCACGGGCCGCATGTGGCCATGATCAATTCCATGCTTGTTCCTGCATTGATGCGACCACCGGTCACGGTGTTCCCGGGTAAGTTACCGACCTGATCCACCCCATCGAAAAGCTTCTGACGGACGAACAAGGCGCCCGCTTGCGGATCACCCTTCACCAGGGTCATCATGCCCGAGCACGGTGCGCTGTACAACAAACCGATGACACCGGCTGTGAGCGGACTAGCGAAACTGGTGCCGCTCGTTGTTCCGTATCCACCACTGATGTTCGTGGTGAGCACGTTGTCGCCGGGTGCTCCGACATCGATCGTGGTGAGCCCATAAGCTGAGAACGTGCGCTCATCATCGATATCGGTCGCTGTCACACTGATCATGAAATCGCTTGGGCAGGCCGTGGGTAGATCACCCACCACATCGACGTTCACTGCATTGTTCGCCGTTGCGCCGCAATTCAAGACACCCTCTGCGCCCAAAGAATCATACATGGTACACCAGAGAGGGGAGTCTGCAGGTTGACCTCCGTTGATGCCCCAGCTTGCATTCGTTGCCACGACGAAGGCTCCCTTCTCCCCATTAGTCTCGTTGTACAAACGGCGCATCGTCAACGGATAACTGTGTGACGCGATCACACCTTCATCGCTGGCACCGGTATTGGTCACCACCATCATCTTCACGGTCCAACTGGCTCCAACAACGCCGATCTCGTTGTCACCGGTGGCACCTATCATACCTGCTACTTGCGTACCATGGCCCCCACCATAGACGTCATCATCTTCCGCATTCGCATCCCAGCCACGGTAGTCATCGATGTATCCATTGGCGTCATCGTCGATCCCGTTACCGGGGATCTCTTGATGATTGAACCACGCGTTACCGATCAGGTCGTCGTGCGGCAGGTTGCTGTTCTCGATGATGCACACCACGATCGTATCACCATCTGCGGTCAGCCCACCGGTACTGATGTCCCAGGCCGCTTCGCTGTTGATGTTCTGGTGATGCCATTGATCAGCATATCGATCATCGTTCGGTACCTCGCGCAATTCCAATTGATGGTTGTTCTGCGCCAACTGCACCTGCGGATGGTTGCGAACCGCGCGCAACAGAATCGCTTGGTCTGCCCGTTGCGGATCGAATCGGAGCAACCAGGTCCGCATGGGCTGGCTCACCAGGTGTTCCACGTGCAAGCCATTGGCCACCCCGTTCAAATACGCCAGGTCCGAAGCCACCTTCTCGGGTGAGCCATCGGACCTCAACATGACCAGAAGATCGCCGGGCAGAACCACTGGGCGCTGAGCATGCACCAAGGTGGGTGTCAGAACAAGAAAGGCCAGGATGGCCACGAGTATCGAATTGCGCATACGGTGTGGAACTATTCTGAACAAAACTAAGGAGGCGACGCTTGGGACAAGCCGTTGGTACTGCAGGAAGGTGGGTCGGGCTTGGAAGCCTGAGGCTCAACCCCGCACATACACCCGTTTCACACGCTGCGCGATGCCTGTCAGTACTTCGTACGGAATGGTGCCAAGATCCTTCGCCAATTCAGCAACCGGGTGGGCAGCATCGAAGACGACCGCCATGTCACCGACAAGGCAAGGAATACCCGTCACATCTACCATGCACATGTCCATGCACACGTTGCCGATGATGGGGGCGCGCTGGTCGTTGATCCATACACAGCCCACGCCGTTGCTCAGGCGACGGGAAAGACCATCCGCATAGCCGATCGGTAATGTGGCGATGGTGCGATCTCCGGTGATCACCCCACGTCTGTTGTAGCCAACGGTGTCGCCCGCCGAGAGGTGTTTCAATTGGGCAATGGGCGTGCGCAGCGATGCAACAGGCAAGAGCTGTGCGGTCTCCTTTGGGTCGACCCCGATCCCATGCAGGCCGATCCCCAGTCGCACCATGTCGAAGTGTGCGGAGGGCCACCGCCCGATCGCGCCAGAGTTCGCCAAGTGCCGCAGCGGGGAGTAGCCCAGCACATCCATGATGGTGTCTGACATCCGCTTGAACGAATCGATCTGGTCCCACGTGTATCCATCCTCTGATGGATCGTCGCTCGCTGCAAGGTGTGAAAGGATCGAGGCCACTTTCAAGGACCGGTTCTCCCGCAATATGTCGATCACTTCCGATAACTCGCTTTCAACGAAACCCAAGCGGTGCATGCCCGTGTCCAGCTTGAGGTGGATCGGCGGACACGAACCCGCGATCCGGATATGATCGATAACGGCTCGCAAGGAAAGCGCATCGTACACCTCCGGCTCCAGCCCGAAACGATGCAGCGTTTCCATGGCCACCGGCTCTGGGTTCATCACCATGATCGGCAGGGTGATCCCGTGCTGCCGCAGCTCGATGCCCTCATCGGCATAGGCCACACCGAGGTACTGGACCTGCTCGTGCGCAAAAAGCCTTGCGAGTTCCAATGCCCCGGAGCCGTAACCGAAAGCCTTCACCATGGCCATGGTACGAACGCCGACCGGGAGCAAGCCCCGAAAGTGGTTCAGATTGTGCCGAATGGCTTCGAGATCGATCTCCAACTCAGTACCATGTACCTGTTGCTGCCAGCGCGCCACCACCCGTTCCAATGCAAAAGTCCGGGCTCCTTTGACCAGCACCACCGCCCCACGGAAGGTCTTGGGGTCTTCACTTACGAAAAGTGTTGCTGCGTCCGAGTGAAAACGGGAACCATCCGGAAATCGGGCACGTTGAGCACCGATCTTCGGCCCGATACCGATGACCGTGGAAACCCCGGAACGGCGGACGAGATCGGCCACCTCGCTGTAGAGGTCCGCATCACTCCGATCGCTTTCCGCGAGGTCGCTCAAGACGAGGATGCGTTCGCGCTCTTGGGCGATCCGTTGTTGATGCTCCAAGGCAACAGCCAACGATGAACGATCATTGCTGTAACTATCGTCGATCAGCGTGGTCCCATGAACTCCTTGCATGGTGCGCAATCGCATATCCACTGGAACCAATTGCCCGAGTTGTTCGTTGATCCACGATACTGACCTACCTAGGTGAAGCAGGACCGCAGCGCAGGTGATCGCGTTGGCGACGCTGGCGTTGTCGTTGAAGGGGATATCGAACGTAAGCTCGGTCTCGTGGTATCGCAGGACCACACGACTTGCATCACCTTGCACCGTCGTTGAAAGCACATTCAACGTCGCAGAGGGGTCGCCTTGCGCAATGCGAAGGATGGACCCCGCGGAATGATGAGTTCGCAGGTGAGCGACCGCTCCGCCTGGATCATCCGAGCATATCATCACACCGGCACGCCCGAAAAGCACGGCCTTCTCCAAGGCTTTCTTCCTTGCATCACCACCAAAACCAGCATCGTGAGCATCGCCGAGATGGGTGAGCACGCCGATGGTCGGTCGTATGATCGCCTCCAACTTCTTCATCTCCCCAGGCTCGCTGATGCCTGCTTCGAAGATACCAAGCGTATGCTCCGGACCCATTTCCCAAACGCTAAGCGGCACACCAACCTGACTGTTCCAGCTTCCGGGACTGCGGACGATGCGCTCTTCGCCCTTGAGCATCTGGAAAAGCCACTCTTTCACGATGGTCTTTCCGTTGCTTCCCGAAATGCCGATCACGGGATAGTGGAAATGGGACCGGTGCCACGCGGCAAGTTGCTGCAAAGCGACCAATGTATCGGGCACCTGAATGACATTGGCCTTCTTTAGCAGATCGTCGTTAGGCTTCTGCATGACCAAAAAGTTCCGGAACCCTCGGTCGAACAATTCCGGGAGGTAGTGGCGCCCATCGTGACGTGGGCCCTTCAAAGCGATGAAGAGTGCCGCCTCTGGGTTGATGGTACGTCGTGAATCGATCAACAGGTGGGCGATCGGGGCATCCGAACCCGAGAATACACCACCCACGACATCGGAAAGTGTGCGCAGTGGGTAGGGTTTGCTGCTCATCCGTTGGCGGGCTGTTGCGCGGTCAAAGCGCGAACAAAGCAATCGCGACAGAGCGGCTCGTAACTGTCGGTTTCGCCCAGAACCACCAGATCCTGACTGGCTGTTTTGCGGTGGCTGAACGTAGCGAGGCCTCCGCAATGCATGCAGATCGCATGCACTTTGGTAACGTATTCTGCGATCGCCATCAACTTCGGCATGGGTCCGAAAGGTCTACCCTGAAAATCCATGTCAAGGCCAGCTATGATCACGCGCACACCGCCGTTGGCGAGCTGTTCGCATACGGCGGGTAGACCGTCATCGAAGAACTGCGCCTCGTCGATACCTACCACTTGGATGTGACTAGCGAGCAAGAGCAAGTTGCTGCTGTTCGGCACGGGTGTACTGCGGATCGCGTTGCGGTCGTGGCTCACGACTTCCTCTTCATGGTATCGGGTATCCACACCCGGCTTGAAGATCTCGACCTGTTGCTTGGCGAACTCCGCCCGTCGTAATCTGCGGATGAGTTCCTCGGTCTTGCCGGAGAACATGCTGCCACAGATCACCTCGATCCAGCCCTTTCGAGGGCCCTGCGGTCCGGTGTGCTCCAAGAACATGGAAAGGGGTGCGCCGCGAAAAAGCTTCGGCTTGTATCGTGGTGCCGCGAAAATAGGGATCTTCGCAGGGAACGGACCACACGAAACAGCAACGCATGAGCAGTGAGACGTCTTTTCGCAAGTTCAAGGAACTGGTGGATGCATTGGTGAACGCCGAGAAAGGGTTGACCGCCGGAACGCTGCGGCTGGAGGAACTGGAGGCGGCATGCAATGATGCGCGTGCATTGTACGAGCGCTTGGTGGTGCTGCGTCACAAGGCACGGGAATCGGCTGTGGGTCATCATCCAGCGCAAGCTCCGACGGCATCCATGGCGCAGACCACTGCGGCGGTTCCGATGGTGGAAGAGCCGGTCGTAACGCCTCCTGCTCTCCAGGAAGTCGCGGCTCCGGTCCGCTTGGACACCCGACCTGCTCAGGATGCTTCACCGCGCCAAACCTCGTTGATCGAGGCAATCGAGAACACCGAACAAGAGCAGGCTCCGGAAGCTGCACGATCCTCTTCAACTCCCTCTACCGCGACGAAAGGGGGCAACAAACCACCTCCTTCCGTGGCAGAGAAACTGGAAAAGGCCGCTGTAGGCGATCTGCACAAGGCCATCACATTGAGCCATAAATTCTGGTTCGTTGCCGAACTCTTCAATGGCGACCGGATCAATTACGAAAAAGCGGTCGAGCAATTGAACGGCTTCGGGAACTTGGCCGATGCGAAGGCTTTCCTACAAACCGAGGTGATCACCAAGCTCAAGAAACCAGCCGACCCCGAAGCCCTCTCCACGTTCACCGACCTGGTCCAACGCCGCTACGCATGAGAACCCGCCTATTTATTGCCCTGCTTCTCGGTCCGTTCCTGGTCACCGCGCAGGATGCCGATGCGGTGCGTGCCAATGCCCGCAAGTTCATCAAGAACCTGACCTCACCAGCATTCCATGGCCGCGGCTATGTGGCGGATGGCGACCGCGTCGCTTCGGATTGGCTAGCCCAGCAATACGCGCGCATCGGTCTGCTTCCGGTGAAGGCCGACTACTTCGAGCCTTTCCAATTCAATGTGAACAGTTTTCCGGATAGTGTGCAAGTGAGCATCGATGGCGATCGGCTCGATCCGGGCACCGAATTCATCGTGGATCCAGCATCGGGCAAGGCGGTCGGCTCGTTCGATCTGGTGCACCTCACGACCGATGACCTCTTCGATCCCGCTCGTCGCGCCATGGCCATGGGCGTGCTGAACGGTAAAGCAGCGTGTTTGCATTTCCCGGCAACCACGAACGCCGATTCGTTGGCGAAGTACGCCGCCATTGAGCAGGACCTCATGCACTTCTGTCCTGTTGTGCGCGCGATGAATGGAAAGCTCACGTGGGGCGTTGCCCAAGAGGCCTTGCCCTTTCCGTTGATCCAGGTGAAGAACGATGCCCTCACCGATAGTTCCGCTCGGATCGACATGCGCATCCAGAACACGTTGATCACCCGGCACGAGGCCCGCAACGTGCTGGGCATGGTGAAAGGCAAAAGCAAGAAGTGGATCATCGTTGGTGCACACTACGACCACCTCGGACAGATGGGACCTGATGCACTGTTTGCTGGTGCGAACGACAATGCGAGTGGTGTAGCGATGATGTTGTCACTCGCGGAATGGTACGCGAAGAACAAACCCAAATACAACATCCTGTTCGCAGCATTCGCAGGTGAAGAGGCCGGTCTTGTCGGTTCGGAGTGGTGCGCCGTGGATCGGCCGATCGATCTATCGAAGGTGAAGTTGATGTTGAACCTCGACATTCTTGGAACGGGTGATGATGGCATCACGGTGGTCAATGCCACGGCACACCCTGAACTCTTCGATCAACTGGTAGCGATCAATACCGCGAAGAAGTATCTGCCGCTGGTGAAGTCCCGCGGTCCGGCATGCAACAGCGATCATTGCTCGTTCGTGAAACGCAATGTGCCTGCCCTCTTCATCTATACCATGGGCGGCATCGCAGCCTACCACGATGTGCTGGACAAGGAGGAGACCTTGCCGCTCACGAAGTTCCCAGAACTGTATGCCTTGCTGAAGGACTACCTGAGCAGCTTGAAATGAATGCACGCCCCACACCTGCGCCCCTGACCAACGGATGAGTTCGTTCCACGCCGCTCTGGTCCTCGTGCCGACGCCGATCGGGAATCTGGATGACATCACCTTGCGGGCATTGAATGTGTTGGCCGAAGTGGACGCGATCGTTGCAGAGGACACGCGCGTGACCGGACGGCTACTTCAACATCACGCGATCATTCGACCGTTGATCCCTTTCCATGCCCACAATGAGCACCGCATGGTGGAGCAATTGGTCCAGCGCCTGCGGGATGGAGAACGATTCGCATTGGTCAGCGATGCAGGTACTCCAGGCATCAGCGATCCGGGGTTCCTGCTGGTGCGTGCCGCATTGGCTGCCGACATCACCGTGGAATGTCTTCCAGGTGCCACCGCATTCGTTCCCGCTTTGGTGAATAGCGGCCTGCCGTGTGATCGCTTCGTATTCGAAGGATTCCTTCCGGTGAAGAAAGGACGACGCACCCGATTGGATGTGCTGAAGTCCGAGCCACGAACGATCGTCCTGTATGAAAGCCCCCATCGGATCGCCCGCACCCTCGCCGATCTCGCCGAAGCTTTTGGCCCTGAAAGAAAGGCGAGCGCTTCGCGCGAACTGAGCAAGTTGCATGAGCAGACCGTACGTGGCACCCTTGCCGAACTGGCAGCGCATTTCGAAGCGAAGGACGCTCGCGGTGAATTCGTGCTCGTGATCGGCGGTTCCGAGGACTGAGGCGTTGCGACTTTTCCCACCATTCGGCATACAACTATGCCATTCCGGTGTTTACTTTGTCAACACAATGCTGTTGATAACCTCTTTGGGACGCGCCGCTTGCTTGGCGGCTTTCGTGCTCTTAGGCACAGTCCAAAGCGCTAGGGCTCAAGCGTTTCTGCACTACGATTCGGAGAGTTATCTGAAGGAACGTACCAGCGACCCAAACAAGCCGATCGGGGAACCCGTAGGAGATTTCGTGGACCTCTACCCGAACATGGGCCAGTGGACCTTGCTTTTCGAAAAGAATGGAGAGAAGCGCAAAGTGAAATGCAAGGACATCTGGGGCTTCACGTACAAGGGCGTTCTGTTCCGGATCAATGAGGAAGGGCCGCTCCCCGTGCGTTTGATGGTGGAAGGATCGGTGTGCTACTACGAGAACGGATACGCCCACTTGATCATGCAGCGCGACAGTACTGAGAACGCCAGCTTCGAACTCGGCCATGCCGCCTACTTGAGCAAGGACATCAAAGGGCCCATCGTCCCTGCGATCTTCAAAGAGGAGGACACACGGTCGGTGAGTGGTCGTTTCCGGACGGAATATCCCAAGTTCGAACCACTTTTCAAATGTGTTGGGGTTCGCGATGAAATGGACCCCATCCGACAGTGCGTGGTGGATTTTGAAGCGGGCCTGCTCGGCACCAACTAGACCATGCGTGCATGGACCCTTACCGGTCATGGTGCCCCTGCCAAGGTGTTGTCCTTACGCGAAAAGGACCTTCCGGAACCGAAAGCCAATGAAGTCCGGATCCGTTGCGAGGCCTTCGGTTTGAACTTCGCAGACGTGATGGCTGTGAAAGGGCTCTATCGCGAAGCGCCACCCCTACCCAGTGTGTTGGGCTATGAAGTGGTGGGCCGCGTGGATGCGGTCGGCACCGGCGTTCAACAGGACCTTATCGGCAAACGGGTAGTGGCCATGACCCGCTTCGGTGGTTATGCCGAATACGCGATCACCGACCACCGTGCCATAGCGGAGATCCCCGAGGAACTCCTCGCTGGAGAGGCCGCTGCCATGGCTACGCAAGGCTGTACGGCTTGGTATGCCGCACGCATCCTCTGTCCGCTACGAAAAGGCCAACGCGTGCTGATCCACAGTGCAGCCGGAGGAGTGGGCCATTTGTTGGTGCAGCTCGCTCTGCGATCCGGATGTGAAGTGTTCGCTGTCGCCAGTGGAGCGAGGAAGTTGGATTATTTGCGTTCACTCGGCGCACACCATGCGATCGATCGCGCAGCAGGCGATGTAGAGCACCAATTGACCAAGGCTTTGCACGGTGCGAAACTCGACGTCTCTTTCAATGCCGTGGGCGGATCATCCTTTGCGAAGGACATGCGCTTGCTTGGCGGCGGGGGGCGCATCGTGCTGTTCGGCGGTGCTGAACGCGGAAGCATCGGTCCGTTCGGAACGCTCCGTTTCGTTTGGCGAATGGGCCTCGTGGTTCCCATCTTCCTGATGATGAAGAGCCGCAGTATACTGGGGGTGAACATGCTACGCATCGCAGAGCAACACCCGGACATCATCGCAGAATGTCTCGCGGGGATGATCAAGGCTCAAGCACGCGGCGAACTGAAAGCGCATGTGCATGGCGAGTTCCCTGCATCGGAACTTCCTGAAGCGTTGACCGCACTGGAACGTGGCGAGACCATGGGCAAGGTGGTCCTCCGTTGGTAGGCTCCTTGGTCTTCTTGAACCGTTCGACACCGATACGCGTGCCGGGAGGTGCGATCACGATCCATGAAGCGTTGGGGTTGTGGCCAATGGAGAGCCCGTCCCCCTAGGGCCCCGGTAGGTTTGCATCAGCTACGGAACGCACACCAAACCCCGTAGCCGATGCACCATGGAACACGCCGGAACCACTACCCTACTTCGATCCTCATTCCCCTTTCTCGCGTTCGGATCCCTGGCCGTCGCACTCCCCGCGCAAAGCCTTACCCAGCAGGACCAATTGCCTGCGGTCGGTAGTTCATGGCACATGCGCGCTCTCCAAGTCGTACCCGTGGATGAACTGCTGATCGAACCGATCACCTGGGCATACGGTAACCTGGTCGGCAACGACGTCTTCGGCGCCACCTACACCGTGCTCGACCCCAGCACCGTTGCCGGTCACAGTGCGTACGAAACCGCGGATCGGGCCATACGGAAAGTGGCCGACAACGACCCTGCGCCCAGCCATACGTTCCATGAAGTGCAGGACGATCGTGTTCTGGAACTCGGCACCCTCGGGCCGGTGTTCAACACCTACTTCAGACCCAGCACCATGGCTCTTGCGTACCCGCTTGATCTGAATGGATCGAAACAAGATGACTTCTGTTTCGTCTCGAACAGTGGAGGTAGCAATACGGCGTACTGTGGATCAACACGCATCTCCCTGGATGCACGAGGAACGCTCGAATTGCCCTTCGGAACGTATGTGAACGCACAACTTGTGACCACCCGTCGGGCCACTGCGTTGCAAAGCACAACAGACTCCACGATCAGCGTAACGAAGGATTGGTATGTGGATGGCATACCCCACCCCGTTCTGCATCTGGTGGCGCTCACCAGTTATGATGGTTCGACTTCGCGCAGTGGACAGCTTATCGACGAAGCTTCACTGGTGGGCATCAAGGAGATCGGGCAGGTTGATCCTCTCGTGCTATTCCCCAATCCCACGACCGGCTCCATCACCCTTGCCGATGTCGATACCGGGATCCTGGAGTTCCGCGCAAGCGATGGACGCTTGGTGAAGACCCAACGGATCACCGCTGCACAACCCCGGTTCACGATCGAGTTGGAGGATCTACCGAACGGCATCTATCAGGTCGCCATGCGCGGCAACAATGTCCGGCGATCGACGATGGTGGTCGTTGCGCGCTGAGGCTTCCCGCTTGCGCGGCGAATGTGCGCGTCCCCGGCCTCGCCTCCGCAACAGGGCGACCGGGGACGTTGCACGTCAGGACGATCCTGAGCCCCCAACCGTTCATCCTGTGATGATAGCAGCCCTGTGACGAATAGTTTTACGCCCTGCAAATTCCACAACACCGTGAAACACACGCTTCTCCTCACCTCCGGCTTTCTGATCGCCCTTGCTGCTGCAGCGCAGAACGAACCGCTCTGGTTGCGCAACTCAGCGATCAGTCCGGATGGTACCACCATCGCCTTCTGCTACCAAGGCGACATCTGGCGCGTGCCGACCACCGGCGGCGATGCCGTTCCGCTTACCACGAACGAAGCATACGATCACAGTCCGGTCTGGAGCCACGATGGCCAGCGGATCGCGTTCGCCAGCACGCGCTATGGCAACAGTGATGTGTTCGTGATGCCTGCTTTTGGAGGAGCACCTGCGCGACTGACCTACCACAGTTCGGGCGAAGTGCCCACGGATTTCTCCATCGATGACGCGAACGTGATCTTCTATGGCGGAAGACAGGACGATGTGAAGAACCAGCTTTTCCCCGTCGGTGGGCTCGGCGAACTCTACACCGTACCCAGCAACGGTGGCCGCCCGATGCGCTTGAGCACGTTGCCACTTCAATCCGCTCGGTACAACCCTTCAGGCACCTTGATCATCGGGCACGACCGTAAAGGCTACGAGGACAGTTTCCGCAAGCACCACACCAGCTCGGTCACCCGCGACATCTGGACCTTCAACCCGATCACGAACGAATACAAGCAGCTCAGCACTTTCGTTGGAGAAGACCGCGATCCGATCTTCAGCAAGGACGGCAAGACCATCTACTACCTCAGCGAAGAACACGGCAGCTTCAACGTCCACAAGATGCCGGCATCAGGAGGGGCTAGCACACAAGTGAGCACTCTTCAGGATCACCCGGTGCGCTACTTGAGCATGAGTAACGATGGAGTGCTCTGTTTCAGCTATCGCGGTGAACTCTATACCATGGCCGATGGCAGAACACCGAACAAGGTGATGGTGCGCATCCACACCGACGGCCGCTTCAACCCCGTAAGCACGAAGAGCGTGAATGGCGACGCCGATGAGGTGGCGGTTTCATCCAATGGGAAGGAAGTGGCCTTCATCCATCGCGGCGAAGTGTTCGTGACCAGTGTGAAAGAAGGTACTACGCGACGCATCACCAACACGCCCGAACAGGAGCGCAATGTCAGCTTCAGCCCCGATGGCCGAACCTTGCTCTATGCCAGTGAACGTAACAACAGCTGGGACCTCTATACCACCACCATCGTGCGCAAGGAAGAACCCTACTTCTTCAACGCCACCTTGCTCAAGGAGGAAGTACTGTTGAGTACGCCGGCGGAAGAGTTCCAACCTGAGTATTCGCCCGATGGTAAAGAGGTGGCCTACTTGGAAGAACGCACCACGTTGAAGGTGGTGAACATCGCCAGCAAGCTGACCCGCACCATCGTTCCCGGCAACAAGAACTACAGCTATTCCGATGGTGACCAATGGTACAGCTGGAGCCCCGATAGCAAGTGGTTCCTCGTGGAATTCCTTCACGATGAACAGTGGATCAACCAGGTCGGTTTGGTGAGCGCCGAGGGCGGCAAGGAGATCACGGATCTGACCAAGAGCGGGTACGGTGGTTATCACCCCGAATGGGCCATGGAAGGCAAGGCCGTCGTCTTCCTCAGTGACCGTGATGGCATGAAGAACCACGCCAGCTGGGGTGGACAAGGCGATGCCTACGCGATCTTCCTGTCGCAAGAAGCCTACGACAAATTCAAGTTGAGCAAGGAGGAGGCGGAACTCCTGAAGGAAGCCGAGGACAAAAAGAAGGAGGGCGAGGACGGCGACAAAAAGGACGAGAAAGAGAAGAAGGACAAGAAGGCGAAAGAAGAAGAGAAGAAACCTGTCAAACCCTTGGTATTCGATCTCACCGGCCTCGAGGATCGCAAGGTGCGCCTCACGCCGAACTCATCGAACCTCAGCAGCGCAGTGCTCAGCACCGACGGTGAGAAACTCTACTACCTCTCCGCATTCGAGAAGGGCTACGACCTGTGGCAGTTCGAGATCCGCACACGCGAAGCCAAGATCATCAACAAGCTGGGAGCTGGGTGGGCCGGAGGACTGACACCCGATAAGGAATTCAAGCACCTCTTCTTCCTTACCAACGGCGGTATCAGCGTATTCGATGTGGAGAAGAACGAAGTGAAGGGCATCGGCATCAACGGTGAAATGCTGCTTGACGAAAGTGCCGAGCGTGCATACGTCTTCGAGCACATCTGGCGACAGGTGAAGAAGAAATTCTACCGCGTGGACCTGCAAGGCGTGGATTGGGACAAGTACAAAGCAGAGTATCAACGCTACCTGCCGTTCATCAACAACAATTACGACATGGCCGAGCTGTGCAGCGAAATGCTGGGCGAGCTCAATGCTTCGCATACGGGCAGTGGATTCAACGAGCGCATGCCCAACGGCGATGCCACAGCAGCACTGGGTCTGTTCTACGCCAATGAAGCCGGCCCCGGATTACGCATCACCGAGGTGATGGAGAAGAGCCCGGTGATCAAGCAAGGAACGAAGATCGCGGCCGGACAGGTGATCGAGAAGATCGATGGCGAGGTGATCGCAGCAGATGTGGATCCCGCCCGCTACTTCAACCGTAAGGCCGACAAGCCGATGTTGCTCTCGCTCTTCGACCCGAAGACCAACACCCGATGGGACGAGGTGGTTAAGCCGATCAGCACTTGGGAAGAGTACGACCTGCTCTACCACCGCTGGGTGGAACGTTGCCGACATTTGGTGGATAGCCTCAGTGGCGGACAACTGGGCTACGTGCACGTGGAGGGCATGGATGATCGCAGCTACCGCACCGTATACGAAGAGGCTTTGGGTCGTTACCACAACAAGAAAGGCTTGGTGGTGGATACACGTTTCAACGGGGGCGGATGGTTGCATGATGACCTCGCCACCTTCCTTAGCGGTAAGGTGTACATGCGCGAAGAACCGCGCGGACAGAAGTTGGGCACCGAACCACAGTTCAAGTGGAGCAAACCCAGTGTGGTGGTGATGAGTGAGGGCAACTACAGCGATGCACACATGTTCCCGGTGACTTATCGTGCGTTGGGCATCGGCAAGCTCGTGGGCATGCCCGTGGCCGGTACCGGCACCGCCGTTTGGTGGGAAGGGCTGCAGAACGGCATGTGGTTCGGCATACCGCAAGTGGGCATGATCGACAACAACGGCAATTACCTGGAGAACCAACAGCTGGAACCCGATGTGAAGCAACCGTTGGAGCCCGGTGCTGTGAGTCAAGGACGCGATCAACAACTTGAACAAGCCGTGAAGGTCCTCCTGCCCTGATCGGATCGGTCAATGGGATCGTGAGGCGGCAGGGCATCCGGTCACCTTGCCAAAAGCCCGTATTTTGGCAGGGATGCGACACCTGAACATTCCGTCCAGTGCACGGGGCTCGACGTCCGCGTATGCGCTGCATGCACTCTTCGTCCTGGTCCTCGCTAGCCTCTGGTCTTGCACGGGCGAACCGGCAGCAACGGATGGTGCGGAACAGGCTGATCCTTCCGAGGTGGTTTCACCGTTGCTGGTCATCCTCGGTCCAGAACGGACAGGCATCCACTTCGTGAACAAGGTGATCGAAGATGATAGTGCGCACTATTTCATCTATCGGAATGCATACAGCAGTGGTGGCGTCGCTACAGGAGACCTCGACAATGACGGACGGCCGGACATCGTGTTCATCAGCAACCGGAACGGGGGTGCGATCTACCGGAACCTCGGCGATCTGAAGTTCGAGGATGTCAGCTCTTCTTCGGGCTTCAGCCTGAACGGTCTTTGGGCACAAGGCGTGAGCTTGGTGGATGCCGATGCCGACGGCTTGCTCGATATCTACGTGTGCGCCTCCGGCCCTGCACGTTGGCCGGCACGCTACCGGCGCAACCGCTTGTACATGAACAAGGGTGGTTTGAAATTCGTGGACGAAGCAACCGAGCGCGGCCTTGCCGACGAGGGACACAACGAAACATCCTGCTTCGGCGACTTGGATGGCGATGGCGACCTCGACCTCTTCCTTTTGGGCCATCGCATCGACTTCGAAACGTTGCGCGGTGCGATCACGGACCCTCGCTTCCTCCCGGTTCCGGAACAGACCGATCGGCTCTACCTCAACGATGGAACAGGGCACTTCACAGACCACACTGCCGAGGCTGGACTGATGAGCCGCAACTTCGCTTGGGGCGCTGCGATCGGTGACCTCAATGGCGACGGCCGACCCGACATCTTCACGTCGTGCGATTTCTACTCACCCGACCGCATGATGATCAATGATGGAACCAAGGCCCGTGGGAGCGTTCCTCATTTCACGAATGAATCCAAAGAGCGCCTGCGCCACATCTCCTACTTCGCCATGGGCGTGGATCGCGCCGACTTCAACAACGACGGCATCGTCGACCTCTTCGAAGTGGACATGGCGCTGAGCGATCATCGCCTCAGCAAGGAGAACATGGCGAGCATGCGGCCGACGCAGTTCTGGAACATGGTCAAGAACGACATGAACCATCAGTACATGGTGAATGCGTTGCACATGGGACTCGGCCATGGCCAATTCGCCGAGATCGCACAGGCTGCAGGGATCGACAAGACGGACTGGAGCTGGGCGCCGCTCTTCGTGGATCTCGACAACGATGGGTGGAAAGACCTGCACATCACCAACGGCATCCCACGCGACATCGGCAACGTCGATTTCAACGATGCCGTCAATCGGATGTTCAATGAACAAGAGGTTCGTCCGACCTACAGGCAGGTGCTCGACATGGCGCCGAAACACTACAAGGAGATGATGGTGTTCCGGAACAAAGGCGACCTCACCTTCGAGAAGGCCGCCGATCCGTGGAACTATCACAATGCTTCCACCGCCACGGGCGCATCCTACGCCGACCTCGATGGCGACGGCGACATGGATCTGGTGACCGCCGATGTCGACGTGCCCTGCAAAGTGATCGAGAACCGCGCGCGTCAAATGAACGCTGCCCGCTATCTCCAACTTGTGCTGAAAGGCGGCGCGAACAATCCGAACGCGATAGGAAGTAGCGTTACGATCTCCCATGCGGGCAGCAAGCAATTGTTCGAGTTATGGCTTGGCAGGGGGCTTCAAAGTAGCATGGAGCCGTTGGTGCATTTTGGACTCGGTGATGCAACCGTGGATTCGGTCACGATCGACTGGTACGATGGAACACGCTCTGTCATCGTGGCCCCGAGCATCGATCAGCGGCTGGCGGTGAACATGTCGGACGCTAGACCGCGACCCAAAGCACCTGATATCACGCCACTCTTCGCGGACCGATCATCGATCCTGCGCTCGATCCCTGCGCATGTGGAGAACCCCTTCGATGACTTCCAGAAGGAGCCTCTATTGCCGCAAAGCCAAAGCCAACATGGACCTGCCTGCGCGGTCGCAGATGTGAACGGTGATGGCCTCGATGACCTGATCGTCACCGGTGCGGTGGGCTCATCGGCTGCGCTCTACGTGCAGGATGCTGGCGGTCGGTTCAGCAAAGCGCCATCACAGCCGTGGTCGGCCTTCTCGGGTTCCGAATTCATCGGTGCGCATTTCTTCGATGCCGATGGAGACAACGACCCCGACCTCTACCTCGCAGCGGGAAGTACCGAATTCGGTCCGGGTGCTCCTGCGTTCCAGGATCGCCTCTTCATCAATGAAGGAAGAGGCTACTTCGTGGAGTCGAAAGGAGCGTTGCCTGAATTCCTGGAGAGCACGGAATGTGTGCGTTCCGAGGACGTTGATGGGGATGGTGATCTTGACCTCTTCGTTGGTGGTCGCAACGTGCCCGGCTTCTACCCCTTCTCGCCGAAGAGCCACGTCCTGTTGAATGATAAAGGCCGCTTCACCGATGCATCGGATGCGTGGCTACCCAACGCCCACGGCTTGGGCATGATCACCGGTGCGCAATTCGGCGACCTCGATGGCGACCGCACGAATGAATTGGTGTTGACCGCCGAATGGATGCCGATCCGCGTGTTCAAGAACGACGGAAAGCACTTCACAGAGATCTCCGCGACCGTGCTCGATTCCACCCTCATCGGCTGGTGGCAAGGGCTTGCGCTCGAGGACATCGATGGCGATGGCGACCTCGATATCCTAGCCGGGAACCTCGGCATGAACAACAAGTTCCACCCCACGAAAGAGCATCCGCTCAAGGTCTACTCCGGTGATCTCGATGCTTCCGGTACGAACGATATCGTACTTGCCAAGACAACGGACAACAGCGAATTGCCCGTGCGCGGGCGCGAATGCTCCTCGCAACAATGTCCGGTGATCCTCGATAAGTTCCCGACCTATAAAGCCTTCGCGGAAGCCGACCTCGAGCGGATCTATGGACCGGAAAGGCTCAAGAATGCTGTGCAGTACGCAGCGACCGAGTTCAAGAGCGTGATCCTGAGCAACGACGGGAAAGGCAGCTTCACCGCGAGCTTCCTGCCCAATGCAGCACAGCTCTTCCCGATCCGCGACTTCGTTGTAGCCGACTTCAATGGCGATGGCAAGAAGGACATGGTCGTAGCAGGCAACATGTACGGTGCCGAAGTGGAGACGGTGCGTTACGATGCAGGCGTTGGGATGCTGCTTTTGGGCGATGGCGAACTCCGCTTCACTCCACGGTCCGTGCAGCAGAGCGGCATCTTCGCCCCGTATGACACACGCCACGTGCTGCCGATCCGCGTCGGCGCCGACCATGCACCGGGCATCCTCTTCGTGAACAACAACGGTCCTGTTCAGCTCTTTCTACCGAGTGCAGTGCGGAAGGCAACCTTTTCGATGTTGCGGTAGCGTGCGGCCAGCAGCCTTCAGCCGAAGTGCATGCGCACGAACATCATCACAGCACGAACAGCGCCGCGATGATGAAGATGACGATGATGAGCAAGTACTGCCACACATCAACGAAGTAGCGGCTGTATTGGCGCCAAAGGGCTTTCAATTCGTTCATGCGAGAACACGAAGTTCGACAACGGATCCTCGGCGATCCAACGTCTAACGCACCAACGTGATCGAACCTGTCATTTCCGTCCTATCCTGATAAGGCAATCGATAACCCACTCGGTAGGCAAACACTCCGGAAGGCAACGCGGTACCGCCGAAAGTTCCATCCCACGACTTCTCCGGATCCTTGGATGCGAACACCAGCTCGCCCCAGCGATCGAAGACCTCCACCGAGAAATCCTCCGGTTCGCATTCGCCGGACCAGGTCCAGCTGTCGTTCCACGTATCGTTGTTCGGCGTGAAGGCATTGGGGATCCACACCGTGCACGAATCGGAGCAATCCTCGATCCGGATCATCCGTTCCACATCCACCACACCGCAGCTCAAAGTCGCACGTAGGGTAACGCGTACATCCTCCTCGGATCGGAACATCACTGTCGGATCGATCACTGTGGTAGCAGGTGCTGCATCACCGAAGAGCCACTGCGCCGCCAGCACGACCGAGTCCGCTACGAGCGTGAAGCGCATCGGGTCCTGCATGCACCGTCCTTCCACGTCGAAGTCCGCAACGCACATGCATTCCACATTCATCACGGTCGCTGTTGCTTGGTCGCTGCACCCGTTCGCATCGATCACCGTGACCACATACACGCCGGCATCGGTCACCACGGTCGGATCGGCAACGTCCTCCCCGTTCAACGTATAAGAAGCGGATGCATCACCGACCGGGAAGACCGCGGGCAGATCCACGGACTGCCAAGGGCACAACGCGAACGAAAGATCACCGCCAAGCGCAGGACCATCGTTTACCGTGAGCTGCACGAAGGCCGTGTCGGAACAACCGGCGGCATTCGCAACGACCAACCGGTAATTGCCCGTGACAGCAACGGACAACGGATCAGCAACGGAAGCGCCGTTCAACGTCCAAACCTCACTGAAACCGGTGGAGTAGAACACCGTCGAAAGATCGAACGTGGAGCCCGAACAGATCTGCACTTGCTGATCGGCACCCATATCGGGTGAAGGAACCAGCGATAGCGTGACCACAGCGGATGCCTCGCAACCTGCTGACGTTGTTGCCGTGAGGGTGTACGTTCCCGCATCCGTCACGGATGTCGGATCATCGACCGGTGCTCCGTTCAGCGACCAAGCCGTCGTATTCGCCCCCGTAGCGTATAGCGCCGTCAGATCGACCGGAACGCCGAAGCACTCCACCACATCTTGATCGGCACCAAGAACCGGGTTCGGCGCTACCGTCAGATCCACCGTAACGCTCGCACTGCATCCATCGGCGTTGCTCGCCGTGAGCGCATAAAGTCCGCTTGCAGTCACAGCAGAAGGGTCGCTCACAGCCGAGCCCGAAGTGGTCCATGCTGTGGTGAGCCCCACGGTGTTGTAGTACGAGGTGAGGTCCACCGGATCGCCCGAACAGATCGAAACCGAAGTATTCGACCCAAGGACAGGTGTTGCGATCACATCCAAGACCACAAAGGCCGTGTCGGCGCAGCCCGAACCGTTGGAGACCACCAACCGATAGGTTCCCGCAGCACTCACTGTGGTGGGGTCGCTCACCGGCACATCCGATAGCGTCCATGCGGAAGGGAGACCTGTGGTCGTGTAGAGCGTGGTGAGGTCGAACAGGGCATTGCTGCACATCTGGGCAGACTGATCCGCACCCAAGGATGCAAGCGCCTGCACATCCAGTGTTACCACCGTCGTATCCGCGCATCCACCTGCATTCGTTGCAACCAGCGTGTAGTCTCCTGCATCCGTTGCAGCAACCGGCATCGGTATCACTGCGCCACCGAACCACCACTCGGTCGTTAGCCCGGTCGTGGTGTACAGAACACCGAGGTCGGCCTCGCCTCCCGGACAAATACTGACGAACTGATCGGCACCCAGCGACGGCGAAGTCACGATCGTGAGTGTGACCTGCGCCTGGTCCGTGCAGCCTTGGCTTGTGGCCGTCAATCCATATACACCCGGAGTGGTTGCTGCAGCGGCGGCGGCAGCGGTGATCGCAACGCCATCCAAACTCCAGTCGATGGTAGATGCACTGGCCAGGTCGAACAAGGAATGAAGGTCCAATGTACCAGCACCCGTGCAGTGCTGCACCACTTGATCAGGACCCAGGTCCAAGGCGGACGCAGCAACGATATCGTAGGTGCCATAGTATGAGCAACCGGCCCAATCCCAGCCGTTCACGGTGTACGATCCGGGTTCACTAACGGCCGATGGGTCAGGTACTGCGATCCAGCCGTTCAAGTAATAATCAAAGACCAGCCCATTGCCATTGTCCCAATTGCTCATGTAATAGGCCTGCATGTCCACCGTCTCCCCCGGACACAGATAGGTCGTTTGATAGCCCATATCAACGATGCATGGCGGCGGCGGGCTGCTGAAGCCGAAACTGAATGCACCGCTACCCGTTCCCCCGCTGAACCAGCCCGGTATCCAGGTGCCGCCCGGTCCGGTACCGCCATTCACACAAGCCGTATCGACCACTGTGATCGTCCATGTCCCGTCAGCGTTCTCCCCGGCAAAGTCGCCCAAGAAGCCACCCTGTGGCCTGAAATCACCGGTGAATGGTGCCGTTCCGGTCGTGATATCCATCCACGCCCAATCAAAGAATTCGGTATTCGTGTAGTTCTGTCCTCCTGCGCCATTGAAGGCGGACAGCAACACGGTGGTACCAGCGGGAGAGGTCAGTGAGATCGAAAGGGTCTGCGGATGGTTCGATGTGATGTTGATCAGAACGCTTTCCAAATAAGGGCCCCAATTCCAACCGTCCGGTACGATCAACCAGCCCACGCCTGCGACGTTGGCCGTAAAGGTGCTGGTATCACACATGGGTATCGGACCGCTTGTGAAGGGGAACGTCTGCCCCACGCTTGTCCTGGAAACACCCAGCGCCAAAAACAGGACAAGAACCGTACGAACGAAGGTGGGCCGAAGCATGGTGGTGGTCGAAAACGGAGGTGAAGCTACCGTTCCCTGCTGAGTTGACGGCCTGGCCGGGGAATGGTTGCCCAGCGAGGCCGCTTCGGGCTATGCCAGTCTCGGACCGGACCGGCATCTGCAATGCCACTACATCATCTCCCTCCGACTCCACCGCCCCTCCATGATCGAATGGTCAATGACCGCGAAGTGCCGCTAGTAGGTAGCGGTTCTGCGCACCTGACCGTGAGCCCTTCGGCATCACAGGCAGATGGGTCCTGATCACTCGAGCTTCCTGCCATTGAAGGTCGGACTGAGGGTCGATCCGGGCTTCGATGCATACCCTCTGGGTTGACAGAGATCCGTATCGTGCTTGGAGTTGCGTAGACACATTTCCTCCTATATTCAAACCCCATTCACCCAACTCCACATGATAAAACACCTACTCCTTTCCTCCTTCCTGCTCTCTTTCGGCCACGTTGCGTCGGCGCAGAACTTGGTGCCCAACCCCAGTTTCGATATTCAGACAGCTTGCCCGGATGTATCCGAGATCGAACTGGCGCTGCCGTGGACCGCACCGACCAACGGCACACCTGACCTGTTCCAGTCCGGTTGCCCTACGCAGAACGTACCGGGCCACACCGGTCCTGGAAGTGCTGGGGTCTATGTCCATGGCGAAGGCGCGTTCGCGAACTACCGGGAGTACGTGCAGGCACCACTCACCACTCCGCTCGTCGCCGGCCAAGGCTATTGTGTATCCGTATGGGTGCGACGTAGCAACTTCAGGTATGCAACTGACCGGTTCGGTGTACTGCTCTCGAATACGGCGATCAGCCTGGCCAATACCAACGTGCTGAACTTCACACCACAGGTGGAGAACACACCGGGCAATATCCTGGACAACACCGACTGGGAAGAGATCAGCGGCGGCTTCACCGCCCAAGGTGGAGAACAATACATCACCATCGGCAGCTTCTCCGGTCCAGCGAACACCACGGTGGTGGTGGCCAACGAAAGCAATACGTCAACGGTGGCGTTCTATCGGATCGACGATGTATCGGTGACCGCTTGTGCGGTCGGCATGAACGAGCATACGATAGGCGCATTCGATGTATTCCCACAACCCGCCACGGACCACCTCACGGTGCGCCTCGCCGATGGTGATGCCCTGCAGAACGCAGAGCTCTTCGACAGCCGCGGCGGCCTCGTGCGTGCATTCGCCGAGAACGGCACCTCCGGCTTGATACACCTCGATGTATCGGGGATACCGAACGGCCTGTACCACATGATCATCCGGACAAGCACGGGTGCGGCGACCCGTACCATCATCCTCGAGTGAGCTTTTCTGTGATCACATTCACGGACCAACCCCGACCCTCATCCCATGTTCCAACGCTACACCGCACTCCTTTGGCCCTTGGCGGCCATTCCCTGTCTCGTCGCTCAACCTTACACACTTACGCACAACGAGCAGTTGCCCGCTGGCTCCGAGTATCAATTGCGCGAGGTCCAGAACCTCACGGCCATCGATACCACTTTGGGGCAGAACGTGACATGGCAACACAACGACCTGGTGGCTACCGGTCCCCAGTTGGATGTGAGCATACTCGCACCCGCCTCTTCCCCGTACGGCGGTTCGTTTCCCACAGCGAACTACTGCGTCTACGAATCCGTGATACCGCGCTACTCGTATTTCACGAACACCCCGGAAGGATACTCCCGTATCGGTTTCTGGAGGAATGTACTGGGTACCTACAGCGACCCACAGACCGAATTGGTCTATCCCGTGACCTACGGCGCTACCAACTCCGACACCTGGGCGAACAACACGGTGAGCTTCCCGGGTACATATGAATACACGGTGATCGGCACCGGTACGTTGGTGCTCCCGAGCGGTACCTGGAACGATGTGCTGCTTCTCCGCGTCCGATCGGAGAACCTCATCGCCTTCTATCAGTATGCATGGATCAGTGCTACCAACGGAGCTTACCTGCTGCTCTATAACCAGGCCTCGCTCTTTGGGCCTGCGAGTGCCCAAATGATCACCTCCCTCGACGTTGGCATCGAAGACATCAGCGACGACCTCGACCTGCGGCTGCATGCGCCAGGCAATGGGCTGCTGCCATTGACCTACTCGGCCGCTGCTCCCATGACGTACCGCATCATGGACAGCGCAGGGCGGATGCTCACTACGGGAAGAACGCAGGCTTCGGCTCAAGCCCGGACGGAGATCCTGGATATTTCCATGCTGGGCACTGGCATCCACCTGATCGAACTCACCAGTGATGACCAGCGCCATACGCTGCGCTTCTTCGTGGATCAGTGAGCCGCACCTGCCGCGCAATTCAACGAACAAGGGCCGCCCTCTGGATGAGGACGGCCCTTCTCGTTCCGACGACGAGCGATGCGCCGCTCCGGATCGCTTACATGCCGAAGTGGGGTGGTTCCGCATAGAGGCCGTTCCACCCGAATAGGCAGCGAAACACAATATCTCCTGCCGTACATTGGTTGAAGTATCCACCACATACATCGGCCGAACATGACACTACGCCTTCCCCTTTTCATTGCGAGCTGCGTGCTTGTTTCTTTCCTCCCCGCACAGAACAACCCGGGCATCGGACCGATCACCGAGGCCCGATTCGACGTGATGGAACATGACTTCGGGCAGGTCCTGCAAGACTCCGAAAACCCCCATGTGTTCACGTTCAAGAACACGGGCGATGTTGCATTGATCATCACGGATGCAATAGGTAGCTGCGGATGCACGGTGCCTTCCTTTCCCAAGGACCCGATCCTGCCGGGTGAGGAAGGCGAGATCAGCGTCGTGTACAAACCCGGAAAGCAGGAGGGACATCAAGTGAAAACGGTGACCATCAGCGCCAATACCAAGCCTGCACAGACCTTGCTACGGATCCACGCAGAGGTATTCACCCATGATCCCAGGAGCGCGTCGGAGCCATACACCTTCGAACCTTTACCTCCTCTGGCAGAACAAGCTGTTGCCCCCTTCTCAACGGAGGACCCACTTGCATTCGAGGCTGCACAGGAAGGCCCGACCACCGCGGTCCTGTTCGAAACGTATGCACATGACTTCGGGCAGATCCTCCAAGGCTCCGAGAACCCCCAGGTGTTCACGTTCAAGAATTCGGGCGACGTTCCACTGATCATCACGAATGCAACAGGTAGTTGCGGCTGCACCGTCCCGTTCTATGCCAAGGACCCCATCATGCCTGGGGAGGAAAGCGAGATCCATGTGGTGTACAAACCCGGAAAGCAAGAGGGGAACCAGAGCAAAACGGTGACCATCACCGCCAATACCGAGCCTGCGCAAACAATGCTCCGGATAACGGCCGAAGTACTCGTCGTCGACTCGCTCACCTATCCATCGTTGCTCGCCGTGGACGAAGAACATGAGAAGGATCGAACTGCGATCGATGCCGTGAGCCCGGGTTGCTTCGTCCTGTACCCGAATCCGACATCGAACGAACTGCGCTTGGACCTGAAGGAGCACATCGGCCGCGCGGCCCAAGTGCATATCCATGACGGCACGGGTAAGGAGATGTTGCAGACCAACATCGCCGCGATCAGCAGTGAGACCAGTCGGTTGGACGTTTCATCATTCCCCGCTGGTATCTACATCATCACCATCCAGGTCGAACGTGCGCAGCCGATGTCGCAGTGCTTCGTGGTGAGCGATTGACCAACTTGAACGGACGCTTCGTGAAGTGGCGCTGAAACGCATCGACCCTTCCACGACATGAACGCAAAGAAGATCGCCCGCTCGCGTGCGGTGGTCGGTCCGCGCTGTGTTCGCGCAGCACAGGGAATGACCGCCAGATCCTTGTGCTAGTGCTGCACCACGAGTTTCATGCGCGTCAACGAAGACCCCGACTCCACCTCGACCACGTACAAGCCGTTGCTGAGGTCCGCCACATCCAAACGACCCCTGTCCACTGGCAGGCTGACCGTTCGGATCAATGCTCCACCGACATCGAACACACGGACCTTGAATGGGAGATTCATCTGTTCGCGTGCGCGAATGAACAGGGTACTCGCTACCGGGTTAGGGCCGACCTCGAATGCTGGTCCGACCTCCTCGGTCGATCCAATGCCATTCACCGCACCGGTCCGGGTAATATGTCCCCCATCACCGATGGCGAGGTACTCCCCGTTCTTGTACACGATGTCATTGATCTTCTGCGTCGAAAAGAAGTAGGGGTTATCCTCCACCGTCCAGGTCGAACCACCGTCGATGGTCTTCATCATGAAGCCGCTGGATCCCCCTACATATCCCTCCAGCGCATTGCGGAAGCACACCGCAGACAACCACTCGGTAGTGCCGCTGCTCATCAGGGTCCAACTCACCCCGCCATCCGTGGTCTTCATGATCGTTCCTTGACCACCCACGATGAAGCCCACGTTGCTATCCACGAAGAAGATATCGTTCAGATAGGTGGACGGGGCGCCGAAAACAGCCGACCAAGTATTTCCTCCATTCGTTGTACGCCGGATAGCACCATTCTCGCCGATCGCCGTACCGAGGTTCTCGTTCACGAAATGCACATGTCGCAACGTGGGCGATCCACTGGTTGACTGCGCGGTCCACGTGGCGCCGCCATTGATCGTCTTCCTGATGAACCCATTGAGACTGACCACCCAACCGATATTGGCATCCACGAAGCTCACGGAATAGATCGGCAATGCTTGGTTGTTGATGGTCAACGTGGTCCAGGTGGCCCCTTGATCGGTCGTCTTCTTGATCACATCGTAATAGCCCGCCAGGTAGCCGACCGTGCTGGTCGGGAACGAGAAATCGCCGTCCACATTTCCTTGAAAGGTGGTAACGGACCATGTTGAACCTCCATCCGTCGTCTTCAGCAGGTTACTGTTCGTGTTCATGAAACCCAGGTCGTCGTTGAAGAATTCCATCGTCCACATGTTCCCCGCGTATGGCGAGGTGAGCGCCGTCCATTGCCCGTGCACGGACATGAACTGGAAACAGAACAGCAAGCAAGCGTAGATCTTCAGCATCATGTCGGGTGTTAGAACTGTTGGACGGTCGTGTTCATCGAAGATAGCAGGGATCCGGCAACTCGATACCTCCTCCGCCCTTTGGTATCCGACAGACCCTTGCTCGTTCCTTCCCTCCGAGCTTTCTCCTCGAAGTACGAGCCCGCTGGAAACCCGCCAATTCCAAGCGACCGGATCCAGCATTTCCGGAAGCCGACCTGCGAACCCATGGGCCAAGCCGTGCGCCCTATCGCGCGGCAGGGTCGGTGCAAGGTCACGGAAGGAAACCTTGATCAGTTGGCCTTTGCCAACGAGCTAGCGTGAGACGGCGACTCCGAAGACGGATCACACCTACGGCGCACGAACTCCTTATTTGCGTTGCGCTTCCAACGCCTTTTCCAAGGCCTGCAAGCGCGCCAGCTCCTCTTTCCACAGCGCCTCGAAGTTTCCCTCCTTCATCTGGTGGCTCTCCATCAAGGCCAAGGTGCGTTGGAGCTTCAGGACCTCCACCAGATCGCCCATGCGCGTTTCTGTTCGTTCATACTCCGAACGTATCCGATCTGCGCTGGACGTGTAGGTCTTGAAGCTCGCCTCGCTGCGCGCCAGGATCGCCATCTCACGGTCCATCACGACGCTATCATTCACTTGCATCGCATGGCTCTTGGCATCCCCATAATACGCGGCGCTCAACCCCATCGCCCGATCAAATGGAGCCACGATATCCGGGTGCTCTTCCTGTCGTTGCTCCACTTCCGACAATACCCGTGCGAGTGCCGTGTCCTTCTTCAGGGCATCCAGGAACAGATCCTCCACCAGATCACGGCCATATCCACTTCGGCTGGAAACCGACTTGACCTCCGTGGCCAACTGGTCCACCACCCCATGTTCCTGCAAGGCGGTCGGGGTGTCGTTATCCTCTTGGACCACCGTGCCGCAGGATAGCAGACCAATGACCAATAGACTTAGCTTACTGTGCATGGGTAGGGTGTGCGGCTTTGACCGCTCCGGTCGAAGCTAATACCGTTCGATCGGGTCTAGCGTGCGGCTTTTGAAATAGGAATAGCCCGCACTAGCGAGCGATCAACAAGAGCGATGAACCGATCGGTCGATCACCCCGCACAGCCGTTACGGTATAGCGTCCGTTGGCCAGTTGGCTGATCGAGAGCACGGTCAAGTCCTTGGTCGCAACGGCGCTGCGCAAGACCACACGACCTGACGCATCGAAGATGATCAGTTGATCCGCTTGCCCGACCGCACCATCGAGGCGAACCTGCACTTCGTGCTGTGCAGGACTGGGCAGCAGGATCATACCCGATGGGGGGGGGCACCTTGGATGATGCCGCCCACAACGGTAGGCTCCGGTTGTGGTGATCCATAACAATCCATGCACGGCAGCGTGCCGGGCAACCGGTAGATATTCACGGGGGCGCCATTCACGCCGACCGTATGAACGGTCATGAAGGTGCCATCCGGCGTGCTGAAGACAGGGCCGAACGCATCCACGAACAGCGGGCCATTGGTGAAGTTCCCGGGGACCTGGCTGAATAGGAAATCCCCGTCCTCGCGGATCACGAAGGCACCGAAGGCGAAAGTCCCTTCAATGGTCTAAACTCTACTGAACCTATCTTCGGACATCAACCCCAAATTTCACCCCTGTTCCAAGCCGGGTCAAAAGCATCCCAGCGTTCTGATGAACGTCTATGACCTGCAACTCCATTGATACCATCGTTCCATGCGTTACGGACCACACCTCACCGCTTTGACCTTGTTGATGTGCCTCGTTACTCAACGATCAAGTGGCCAGCCCTTCGAAGTGAACTATGGTGGGAGCGGACAAAGCGGCACCGCAATAGGTACAACAACGGACGGCGGTTTCATTCTGGGAGGTTCTTCGTATGTGGAGGATGAAGCGGGAGCAGGTAGTACAGATGCCCTTCTTGTTCGTACCGACGTTGCTGGCGACACCTTGTGGACGCGAACATTCGGTGGCCCGGGAAGTGACTTCCTGCGAGATGTGACCCAAACCGCTGATGGTGGTTTCATGGGCTTAGGAACCTGTAATGACCTCGGTCCAGGTGGCTTGGATGTGTTCGTGATCAGGACCAATGTGAATGGCGATCTGGTTTGGGCACGTGCGTACGGCGGGATCGGCGATGATCAGGGCACTGCCTTGGTCCTAGTGCCTAACGAAGGCGCGCTACTGGTCGGTGGAGCGGCCACGACTTCCGGTCAAAGAGGCTTCGCTATCCGCATTCGAGAAGATGGAAGTGTCATCTGGACCCGTGCATTTGGCCCAGAGATGCTTCAGGGCATTGCTGGTGCTTGTGCCACACGTGGAGGTGGATTCGCCTTAGTGGGCACTGCGTTGGGTTCGATCGCAGTAGCAATTGGGATGATGGAGATCGACGATAGTGGGAATACGATGTCCAACAAGGTCGTTGATCCGGGAATTTCTTGGGCAAATGCGATCGCACCTGGGGTCGACCATGGATACATCGTTACTGGCTCCGTTGGAGCGGATGCATTCCTCCTGCGCATGGACTCGTTGTGGAATATGCAATGGATGACGGCATACGGCGACGCTGCATATATCGATAAAGGGTACTGTGTAGAACAACTGCTCAACGGTGACTTCGTCTTTTCGGGCTATAGTTACCTGAACACCTGGTTGGTGCGGACGAATGACCAAGGTGCGCTTGTGTGGCAGCACCGGTATGGCGTATCCGATTTCTTGAAGGATCAAACCCAATTCGCAACATTGAATGAGGATGGTTTCGCGGTCTCGAGCCGGATCAGTGATCTGAACGGATACAGTGCCATGCAACTGCTCCGAACTGGGCCCGATGGCGTTCTTCCATGCCACGATAGCTCGCCGCCCATTCAAGTGTGGGAAGTGTCCTATGCCGTCTCTTCTCCCACCGGAACATCAACCTCCTTTGGATCCATGACTGAGATCGAACTCAGCGCTGGGGCGGGCTTTGCGGTGTACCATCCCTGCTTACTGCAAGGGGTCGGCAGTTCCGAGGATCGGACCGCGATCACGGTATTTCCAGATCCCGCTACGGATGAGCTTTTCCTCAAAAGCAACGTGCGCTGGCAATGGATCGATATCATCGATATGCAAGGCCGAAGACTGCAACGGATCCCCGGGAACGCCTTTCAAGACGGCAAGATCGACCTGCGATCATGTGCCGCTGGAACGTATTTGCTAAGCTGCGTAATGCAAGACGGTTCTTCAACAACGGTTCCTTTCATCAAAGAATGACCCGGTCGGCCTGATTGCGATCGTGCTATCAACGTCAGGGATCCTGCGATAATACGAGGTTAGAGGTTCGTGGCACAGGTATGCGAAAACGAATGTCCCAGCCCGATCTCCACCACACCTCACTTCGGCAGCAGGACCTTGTTCGTCAGCCGCACCTGCTTCGTTACTCCTTCATCCAGTACCTCTACATCAAGGGTGCTGGCGTTCCGGATGTTCTCGCCTTCCTGCTCCCAATAGGTGCAGAGCTCCTCCAGCGTGAAATGCGCAACATCCGTCGCGTTGATCTTCAGGATCTTCGCCTCCATGCCGATCGGGTCGGCCAGTGGATGCTGGTCTTGGGATCGTGAGATCTCGAACAGCCGGGTTGCGAAATTGGGTACGATGTTGACCTCGAAGCCCCTCATCGTATCGGCTTCGAATGTCCGGACCGGGTCCATGAACAAGGTGTCGTTCTCCCAATCGATCGTCAGGGTGAAGTGTTCATAGATCTCGTTGCCCATCAGGTACGTACTTCGGCCAGAGAGCAAGATGACCTGATCGGGGATCACCAGACCTTCCACATCAATGCGCTTTACCCGTGCGTTGATGGTGCGGCCTTTCTGCTTACCATTCAGATCGGTGGACGTATGGCCTGTTGTGCTGATGTACTCCAACGCTGGGTTCTTCGCCTTCAACTTAGCGAAGAAGCTACTGTCCGCAAGGATGTTGCCCGTAGAGCCGGTATCGAAGGCAAAGCGAGCGCTCACGCTATCGATCGTTACATCGAAGAAGACGTTCCTGATCCTACCCGCATCCATCGCCAAGGCCGATGCCTGATCCGATACGCTGAATTTCGCGGCACTGTCCGAAACCCTGAGCTTCTCAGCGGCATAGTCGATCTGCCATGCGGCCTTGCGCATCAGGTTGTTCCCGATGATCCCGTCGATCGGCCTACAACCGAAGCTCTCGTTCATATGAGCGAGGTCGGCAATGATGGCCCCGGTGTTCTCGAAGTCCACTGCGGCAAGTGTTATGCTGGGTATGCGGATGAATTCGACCTTGCTCTCCGACTTGTTCTGCGTGGCTTTCACCTTGGCAGAGGCGACCACCTGATGATCCACCGCATCGGCGATGTGCGCGCCGATCACGCTCAGTTCCGCGCCGGTATCGAAAACGAAGTTGTAGGTGTTGCCGTTGATCACCACATCCACTAGGATCAGCCCCTTCGAATAGTCGAACGGCGCTTCGTGCAGGTAGTCGCTCTTCGTCACGTTCCCTTGTTTCGCCAACTTGGGCACCTTGATCAAATGGCAGCCATGGAGCAACCCCGCCAATAGGCTCAACAGTACAACTTGGGTGAAGTTCTTCATCGGCTGGTTCTCGCGGAGCGCAAAGTAGGTGCAGCGCTCACCTGTGCAATTGCCGATATCTGGATCTGCGTTCAACTTCACGTACCTGATCGGAATGTGTGGCCGCCCGCGGATCAGAAGCAAGGGGGCTGATCACCGGTCACGGGCTCTCGACAGAAAGTGCACGGTCCCTGAAGACGGAAGACCACCGCGATGGCGTAACGGCGTACGGTTGTGCGGCAACGTGCGGCCACGGCACAAGAGTGCCAATGAGTATCGCTCCCCAACAAGCTCTCCCTTGCCGGAACCGGGTCCATATGTTCACCTTTGAAAGCCCCCCTCGATGTACGCCAGCAACTACACCACGCGCATGCGACCAACTACTCTTCTTCTCGCCTTCATCACCTTTCACGCCCACGGGCAATACCTTGCAGAAGGCAGGTATCTGCATCGAGAAGGCACGAGCAACACCTACGGGATCGCGGCCGATACCGAGGGCAACATCTTCGTAGGTGGTCAGGTGTCAGACAACACCGACTTCGACCCAGACACCGGTGAAGCGATCGTTGAGGTTATCGGCTCAGCGGATGGGTACGTGTGCAAGCTGGGACCTTCCGGCCAATTCCAGTGGGTGGCACGGTTCGGTGGTGATGAGTCACAGGTCGAATGGGTGCAGGATGTGGTCACGGACGCGGCGGGGAACGTGTATGTGGTCGGTTGCTTCGGCGGGCTGGCCGATTTCGACCCCGGAGATGGAGTGACGCAACTGAGCGGCGGACAACAGGATGGTTACTTGGTCAAACTAAGTCCGTCGGGTGAGTTGATCTGGGTGAAGGAAGTAGGCGGTTCGGGGACCGATGGCCTCTTCGGCGTCACGCTCTCCGATGCGGGCGACATTGTCGTCTCCGGATATGCGGACACTCAAGCTGCCGTGGACGGCATTCCCCTGATCAGTACCCAGCGAGGTGGACTGGTCGCTTCGTTCCAACCCGATGGAACCTTGAATTGGGCGCGCGTGCTTCCGGGCAACAACGGCCGCAATGTGACCGATGTGAGCGTGGGTCCCGACGGTGGTATACACGGTGTCGGCATCTTCTCCGGAACCATGGACCTGGATCCCGGACCCAACTCCTTCCAAGTGGTTTCTGCCGGAGTTGATGATGGCTTCTACTTCAAGCTGGATGCAGCTGGCGACTTTCTCTGGGGCGGCCGGTTCGGCGGGCCGCTGGAAGACTGGTGCTACGATATGGATGTGAATGCGGCAGGGGAAATGTTCCTCGCCGGGCATTTCAGAGGAGCAGCCACCATGGGAAATGGAACGGACCTCACGAACATCACTGCGGTCACCGCGAGTGATGCGCTCATCGCCAAGATAGATGCCGATGGTGCAGTGGCTTGGGTCCACGGGATACCGGGTAACGGTCGTTCGCATTCGGTGCGCATCATGGCCAATGGAGACGCCCTGTACAATGGCTACGTGCTGGAAACCGCAGACTTCGACCCCGGGCCCGGCATTGCGGAGGTGGCCAACGCGGGCAGCACCGACATGTTCCTAGCGCGGTACACATCGGGCGGCGACTTCGCAAGCGTCCTCGTTGTGGGCGGCGAAAATGGCCAAACGGGCCGTGGTCTTTACGTTGACGATGCGGACGTTATCCATGCCGCCGGCTCTTCCTTCGGCGAGATCGACCTCGACCCCGGGCCTGGGGTGTTGGCCGATACATCGTCGTCAACAGCTTCGTTCTACGTGCGACTTGCCGAAGCAGGCCCCAATGCGGTGCAGGAACAGGCTACGTTCTCCGCCTTCTATCCGAATCCGGTGCGTGCAGGCCAGGCACTTACCACCGGTTTCGGCACAGGTCACGTGCGCCTTAGCGACAGCGCTGGTCGTGTATGTTCCGACCTTGGCGTGATCACCGGTGATCGGCCCATCACCGTGGACCTGCCCGAAGGCGCATACCTCCTCGAATGGAACAATGGCCGCATGCAGCGTGTGCAGCGGTTCATGGTGGTGCACTGAGCGTATAGGGTAATACCAGCGAGCTACGGAACAGGCCGATCATCCATACGGCTTTGGCAAGGCGCACCTAGTGCGAAGCGCACGGCATCGTCGGCAAGAACTTCCTCCAAGCTACTTACACTTCGCCAAGGCCTTGAAGTCGACCTTCGAATAGGGACGGACCACACCACCTCCCGCCATCGGAAAAGATCCATGCACGATCATGTCGTTGGATGGATCCACGGCGATCTTCATGTAGGCGATGTGCGACTCTCCTCCCATCCCGACGACGTGGCCGATGGGTACAGCGAAGAACACCACACGATCATCCGCACCGCTTCGGTAGATCTTACCCAGTTGTTCATGATCCACGAATTCCAAGGCGCGCGTATACGCTTCCCGCAGTTCCGACTCCTGGATGTCCTTGTAGTTGAAATTGCTTTCGGCCATCACGGTCTTGTTCTGAAGCAGGTGGCAGTGCAGTTCGGCCTGTTCCTTCGCATAGGCGAAGTAGTCCTCCGGCTTCTCGCGTCCGATGCACCACGCTATGACCTTCTGTGCCTGCTTCAACGTGGCAACCAGATCATCCTCCGAGTAGAGTGCTTTGCCCAATGGGCCATAGTCGCCGATCATGTACATCTGGAAATCAGGATCCCCGAAACCCAGATCGCCTTTCTTGTTCGCGCCTACCACATCGGTACGGTAGAACCTCAGGGCTGTGACCCCAAAAGGCATGGCATAGTGGCGCCATCCACTGGAGGTGGATAGCGAATTGAACGGCGTCGCCCCGTACATCTCCTTCTTCATCACCACATGGTCCGGGCTCTTGCTCAAGAAGAGCTGTTTGCATTCCTCTGCCGTGCGGAATTCCACCTTCTCGTTGAATTGCCATCCCTGCGCCATGGCCGCCTCGATATTGTCCAGGTACGACTGCTGGGAGGCTTCGTAGTTGGCCTTGAAGCCCTCGGCTTCGTTCTTCTTCTTCTTCATCTCTGTCAGGATCGCTGCGGAGATCTCCGGGTCCACCGGGTCCAACTGAACGACCAAGGTGCGACCGGCCATGGCTGCCAGTTCCTGGGGTGTGGCGCCTATCCGATTCGGGATCTGGCCCAACGCGGCAAAGGTGGTGGCGGCAAGGGTCAGTGTGGTCAATATGGTTTTCATCATGGTCGTTTGTCCTACAAGAGTAGCGAAATGAAACCCACGACTCGCAGACCGATATCCGACGCTCCTCGATCGTTGTGGGCGACCCTACAAGGAGATCGCCGACATCATGGGTTGCCACCTCAGCACCTTACGCACCTACCGCGAACGCATTGCGGAGTGTCATGGCATTTCGGGGAAGACCGCACCTATCAGTTGGGCTTTTGCAAATGGGCTGGCGTGAGGGGGTACGTAGAGTCGCAGCGGCTCCAAAGATGGAAGACCCCACGACGGTCCAGGTTCTGTCACCTTTCCGATCCACGTCGCTTCCGCACTCCACTTGTCGGTAGTTGCCGTTTGGAGTGGATCACCGCCAGGATCGCAGCAACACTTCCCTTCGGCGCGAAGTGATAGATGATCCGATACGGTGGTAGGATCACTTCCCGATAGACCTTGCTCTGCATCTCCGGGACCATGCGGCCACTCCCCGGATAGTGCACCAACAGTTCCTCCGCTGAAAGGATCCGCATCACTTGCTGCTTGGCACGCGCAGAGGAATCCAAGGCGATATATGATGCTATGGCATCAATGTCCTCCAGCGCCCCGGGCGTCCAGATCACTTCAGCCATTTGGCCAACTTCTTCCGGGCTTGTGCGGGCGTTAGGCCTTTGTCCGCCTCCAACTCCTTCATACCACGCTCCACTTTGCGCACCACCACCATGTGCTCCAATAATTCATCCACCGTAAAACGTTCCGGCATGGCCTTGATCCGCTCCAACACGACCTTCTTGTGCAATTTCTCCTCCGTGGTACGCATAGTTCAAAGGTAATGGCGTTGCGGCTTCCAGGCGCAGGGTCTTGGAAGACGGAAGACCATGCGGTGGTCTAGAACTATTCAGCCATCAAGAAGAAGTTCTTCGCGATGCCCAGATAGAGCCGGGTCACTGGTTTCGCTGTATGCCCCTTTTCAAAGTGTGAACCAACGATTATCACGTAGTCCAGACGATAGATCGAGCAGACCAGAAAATTCCTTTCACTGCGGAAGCTGATCTGTTTGTCGTTAACGCTCGTTAAAGATTTCACGGGATACTCTTGAAGCAGTTCACGTGACGTTGGCGCAGCTTCCTTGAAGTCCCGCATGCCTGGGTTCAAGACCACTCCGACAAGCACTATCACTCCTAGGCCGAGAAGTAGTTTACGCATCGCACGAAGCTATTGGTCTGTGGTCAACAAGGTTGTTTTCCGGATCTAAGTGAGAAGACCTTACGCCATCCTAGTCATCACGGCACAGGAAGCGATCGCAGCTCCTCGCTCGTCACCGAACCTTTGGTCGTGAAGAGGTCGAAGTGCTCATCTGTCCAGTGACCCTCTTCAACCAACATCCTGCCAAGGGACCGACGGAACAATTCGATCGAACCACCCCGCTCATAACTCTGCGCTTTGATAATTTGGCTCCAGCCGCATGTGGATCCGTGATACTCGGGATTCTCTTTCTTCAGAAAGTCTGTGAACCGCCCTAGCAACTGTTGCAGTTCAGGTTCATTTGACCCAAGCCCGAAGCCGGTCAAGAACGCTGCTAGGTCCACCACATCTTGGACGCCGTACATCGCAGGCCGATGTGACACGGACAAGAGCAGTTCGAAATAGCGGGTCTCAGCCATGTCTTGAATTTAAGCATTCGGCGGCACACGGGCTACTCTGATCCGGCAACGTAGGCCGGCACGCGAAGGTGCTGATCCTCAATGTTACAGTTGGCGAAGCGCACCTACCGCGAGCGCATTGCCAAGCGCCACAGACCCAAAGTCCGATCGGCTTTGTCAGTTGGGCTTTTGCCAATGGGTTGGCGTGAGGGTTCGAGATAGATATTAGCGCAGGGTCGCCGAAGACGGAAGACCTTACGGTGGTTCAGACCAATGTGCACCACGTTCAAGGGCACCACCCATCCGTAGGATAAGGACCGTTGATGGAATACCGGATAACCGTTCCAGCGCTCAGGTTCACTTCTGCTTCGAAATAACAGTCTCCACCATCGTCCACCGAAAACCATGATGTGGTTAGAAAGCGACCAGGGAAGGACGGCTCCAAAGGGTCCTTGCAGAACGATTGCATGTGAATGATGAGTTCGCCTGTGGGTGATCGCTCACCGGCGTATTGCTTGTAATCGTTCATCCCATTTCGAGTGAGGCACTCAGGCCGGATGAGGC
This sequence comes from uncultured Bacteroidota bacterium, assembly GCA_902826215.1. Lineage (GTDB taxonomy): Bacteria > Bacteroidota > Bacteroidia > Flavobacteriales_F > PHOS-HE28 > PHOS-HE28. The sequence continues at coordinate 225,700 of CADEDY010000001.1, read as the reverse complement.
CACCACTAGCCAAGTGAACAGAGTCGCGTGCTGCGCGACCAATGCCATTGTGCCAACTGATGAAATCCCGCAGCACGCATTCCGCGCGTTCAACCTCCTTGTTGGAAAGCGGCACAGGCTCTCCATGGATGATCGGCCCATACTTCCGTTCAGCGGCCGTATTCAGGATCGCAACGTGATGCAACGGAGCAGCACACCGCATGCTGGAAGTGACCCCATAGGCATGTGGTTGAGCCGCACTACGACAACCCATTACCACCAAGAGCGCGATAACGAAAACCCAACCGGTCAGTGATACCAGCCTTACCAGCCTCATGACGATGAAGGTAGATCTGGATCACAGATCCGAATCACTGCACTGGTGTGGTTTGTTCGTAGCGGCTTCGAGGCGCAGGGGCTCCGAAGACGGAAGACCCCGCAAAGGTCTAACCCCTTCACGAGTTAACTGTATCTGGGTGACCTTATTCGGCTACTACTCGCACGGGCTGTGGCTCGATCTCCATGTAACTCATCAGCGTGTCCGCGTCGGCTAGCGTTAGGTGCGATAAGTCAAGACGTGCCTTGACCTCTTCTGGACTCGACATAGACCTCATAAGCACCACCTTGTATGCCTCCTTCTTTGCTTCGGCGCTTAGCGATCTCCCAGTCGTGAATTGCTCATAGGCCCGAGCCATGTCCATGAAGATGCCAAGTTCACGATCCGGATCAAGATCGCGTCGCATGTTGTCTACCCATGCCTCCTTGGTGAAGGCATCGGCCTCGCCGAAGATCCTGTGCAACGTATCGATCGTCGCGAGCTGTTCGCTTGTGAGCGCATCACGACGATAGCCTCCTTGTTCGATCGTGTTAGGGTCGAGGAATTGGGTTTGGCCATTTGTGTCTGTCTCAGTGCATGCTACGAATAGTAGTAGAAGGGTTATGATAGATATGAGCGTCTTCATTTGGCTGTTCCTGATTCTGAAAACGAAAGTAGAGCTTGATACAAGCTCGTGAACTACGGCTTCGAGGTGCAAGGTCTCCGAAGACGGAAGACCCTGCATGGCTTGAACTTAGGGAAAACACGAGTCACAGAATCGCGGTAGCTGGGGAATACCCTGCCGGGGGTTAGAGTTGGGCCTTTGCCAATGGGTTGGCGTGAGGGGGGTGTTGCGAGAGCAGGGGGCCACGAGCCATAGACTCGCAGTAGCGGGGTCCTCTCCGAGATTCGGGGAAGGTTTGGAAACATTCTGTTGCGAGATTTGGGGTTAATACATCGAACATGCCAAGGAAGGATTGGAAAAAGGAACCAGCGGTCGCCGTTATGGCGACCCTTGACAGGGAGTTCAACACACAGATCGACCAGAGGCTGCAGCAAATTCGTGGGACCATCGTAGGGGCATCTGCCTTCATAGAGGAACTTATCGAGGATGGTTTATTGAAGCTCCTCGGCATCCCACATGAGGTGAAGAACAACTTCATCCGGGAACTATCCTTTGACAACCACATCAAGCTATTGGAGGATATGCAGAAGAAGGATGTCGACGTCTCTGCATTCAAAGACTTCAAAGCCATCCGCAATGAGTTCACACACGGAACCGAGTTCAGTGGCTACACGGAGTATTACAGGAGATTCAGCACCCAAGGTCAGGCTGCTTTGGCGCGGATCAAACGGTTTGAGGAACAGAACGAGTTGCGTGTGACGGGTACGGACGAGGAGAAGTACGCATTGAGCGTTCAATTGTTGATCATCGACGTCCTCAAAGAATGCCGCAAGGTGTTCCTCGCACATGAGGACAATGTCAAAACCAAGTTGGGCAATGATGCGGCATACCGTATCTTCCAAAGGACGAACATCGAAGCGAACGCGGCATTTCAAAGGGTCTACATTGAAGTAGGAGAGTCCGGCAAGAACCAATACACGAGGAAGGAAGTCATCGAGGTAATCCTAAAGATACATGACGGCCTTCGCGCCGATCTTCATAAGATTACCAGTGATGAACTAGAAAAGATCAAAGACGAGTTCAACCTTCAGCAGCTGAAATATCCTTCGGATCACCGTTCAACCGTTTCCCTAAAACCGACAACCTCTCCGGCATCGGATACGAAGAAGAAGTGAAACCCCGTTCATTCCCAGTCTGATGCCTGCTGGATTTGCTCCGAGGGCAACGCATCGCACCCTGAAAGATTCCGAGTTCTTTACATCCCTTCAGTACCAACTACGCGCAATGCAGTGGACCTTCACACTACTGACAGCTACACTCCTGGCCTCCTGTTGCCGACCGCCTGACCTTGATGGAACCTGGATCGCCACTTCTACCGTTCCCGAGTGGCGCGGTCTGTTGAAGATCCAAGGTGACACGATGTCCCTCCTGAACCCGACCCAACTTGATATGTCCTCGCATCCGATGCATCTGACATGCGATTCCTTGGATGGCCCATATGACCGGTTGGCATTCACCTTCGTAGACGACACCGTACTCCTGGACCGAAACATCATCATGTACGAACCCGAACGGATCCAACAAGCGGATATCCATACGGGCACTCATCAGATCTATTTGCAGGAAGTGTCGACTCGGTATTCCGATGGGCCTTCATCTTACTTCACGCCATTCTACCTCGGCCCATGCCAACCGCATCGTACGTGTCCAGGAACATTCTTAAATGGCCTTGGGCTAGGTATTCAAGACCAGTACGCCGACAGTACAGACCTTGAAGAATGGTTTGTGTTCGCCAGAACCGAATGGCCGGATGAGGGGCCACGATCGGTGGTCATCTATCCAGACACCTCCGTCAGCCAACACATGGTGAATGCCCTTGCCGAACGGATCCATTCAGAGTTGAAGGGTAATGTAACAGTCTATCAGGGGTTCTTCCTAGCGACCGCCAAGTACTATCTCACCTTTGACATTCTGAGGCGGCCAGCGACATCGGCAGTAAACCAATGAGACAGCCCAACTAGGGGAAACCACGAGTCATAGACTCGCGGGAGCTTGGGTCGGCGTGCGGTCAGTCCAGAATCTGCGAAACCCAGTGATGGAGAAAGTCCATGCCCTTTCCATTATCCTTTACTAAGGGCAAATGTCCCTGTCTATTGAAAATGACGTGTGGTGCAGGGAACGATTGGTGACGACCTATAATGAACATCCATGAAAGGCCGAGCATGGTTGCCCTAAATCCATTAAAGCCATGTACGGGCCGGAACTTTGAGGGCATTGCCATTACCGATTTGCTCCCCATTCTCATGATAAACAACACGACGGGATAGTCTAAAGGCCCCCCTGACGATTGAGTGTGGAGGAGTTCACGAATGAATCGTTCGTGCTCTCCAAGATTCACCGCCTCGAACTCCGGTCTACTTGACACACCCGCCCTCCAAAGAAGAGAAAGTAGAAACAACTTAAACCGATTATAGTCGATGTTCTCGATTATGAAACAATCACTCGTCATCACGCCAGGTGTTCTTATATCGACATAGAGCACTTTGCGGGCGTACGTTTCTAAGTCGCCCAACCTCCGCTCACACGCAAGACATAGCAACCTCTCATAGATACCATTTCTCCTTCGAGATGGGCGGACTTTACTCGAGTATACATTGTAGAAATGATCATCCGTGTCGTATACGTTGGTGTATAAGAACTCCGGAAAGATGTGTAACTCACAGAGCTTTATGTGCTCTGTTAAGCAAAGTCTACATTGACCGAATACTTCCATCGCGAGAACTAGAAGAGCGGCCTTTCATGCCGCTCTTCCTTGTCAGTGGTTTAGTTGCTCATCCTACCCCGAGCACATCTCACACCCCTCTGGATCATCCAGCGAGCAGGAGATCTCCGCTTGGGCTTGGGCCTGCTTGCTCAGGGCGTTCATGCGCTCGGCGTTCTGCTGCTCCACGGCGCTTACGGGTAGTTCGTTGTCGGCTACCACGCGGGTGGTGGTGGGTGCGCTCTGCACGGCTTCGCGCACGGGCTTGGCTTCGCGCAGCTCTTCGCTAGCCTTGGCCACGCTCGGCTCGGCGAGCTTCGCTTTGTCCACGGTGAACTTGATGGCGTCGGTAGCGGCCTTGGTGCGCAGGTAGTACATGCCGGTCTTCAGGCCCGCCTTCCAGCTGTAGAAGTGCATGCTGGTGAGCTTGCCGAAGTTGGCGTTCTCCATGAAGATGTTGAGGCTCTGGCTCTGGCAGATGTACGCGCCGCGGTCGGCGGCCATGTCGATGATCACCTTCTGACTGATCTCCCACGCGGTCTTGTACAGCTCCTTCAGGTTCTGCGGGATCTCGGGGATGTTGGCCACGCTGCCGTTGGCGCCGATGATCTTGTTCTTCACCTCTTCGCCCCACAGGCCCAACTTCACGAGGTCGCGCAGCAGGTACTTGTTCACCACGATGAATTCACCGCTCAATACCCGACGGGTGTAGATGTTGCTGGTGTACGGCTCGAAGCATTCGTTGTTGCCGAGGATCTGCGCGGTGCTGGCCGTTGGCATCGGAGCCAGGAGCAAGCTGTTGCGCACACCGTGCTTCTTCACTTCTTCGCGCAGCACGTCCCACTCCCAGCGGTCGCTCGGCTTCACGCCCCACATGTCGAACTGGAGCTTGCCTTGGCTCATCGGGCTGCCTTCGTAGGTCTCGTACGGGCCTTCTTCCTTCGCCAGGTCCTTGCTGGCGGTGAGGGCGGCGTAGTAGATGGTCTCGAAGATCTCGCGGTTCAGCACTTTCGCCTCTACGCTATCGAACGGATGGCGCATGAGGATGAACGCATCCGCCAGGCCTTGCACACCGATGCCGATGGGGCGGTGGCGCATGTTGCTGCGCTTGGCCTCGGGGATCGGGTAGTAGTTCTGATCGATGACGCGGTTGAGGTTGCGCGCCAGCTGGTAGGTCACTTCAAAGAGCTTGTCGTGATCGAAGCGGCCCTTCTCCACGAATTTGGGCAGCGCGATAGAACCGAGGTTGCACACGGCCACCTCTTCGGGGCTGGTGTACTCGATGATCTCGGTGCACAGGTTGCTGCTCTTGATGGTGCCCAGGTTCTGCTGGTTGCTCTTGCCGTTGGCGGCATCCTTGAAGAGGATGTACGGGGTGCCGGTCTCGATCTGGCTTTCCAGGATCTTGAACCAGAGGTCCTGCGCCTTGATGGTGGTGCGGCCCTTGCCTTCGGTCTCGTACTTCTCGTAGAGCGCTTCGAACTTGGCGCCGTGCGTGTCGGCCAGGCCGGGGCACTCGTTGGGGCACATCAGGGTCCAGTCGCCGCCTTGCTCCACGCGCTTCATGAAGAGGTCGGGGATCCACATGGCGTAGAACAGGTCGCGGGCGCGCATCTCTTCCTTGCCGTGGTTCTTCTTCAGCTCCAGGAAGTCGAACACGTCGGCGTGCCACGGCTCCAGGTACATGGCGAAGCTGCCTTTGCGCTTTCCACCGCCTTGGTCCACGTAACGGGCGGTGTCGTTGAACACGCGCAGCATGGGTACGATGCCGTTGCTGGTGCCGTTGGTGCCTTTGATGTAGCTGCCCTTGGCGCGCAGGTTGTGGATGCTCAGGCCGATGCCACCGGCGCTCTGGCTGATCTGCGCACACTGCTTCAGCGTGTCGTAGATGCCGTTGATGCTGTCGTCCTTCAGTTGCAGCAGGAAGCAGCTGCTCATCTGCGGCTTCGGCGTGCCGGCGTTGAACAGGGTGGGCGTGGCGTGCGTGTACCAGCCTTCGCTCAGGTCGTTGTAGGTGCGGAGGGCGGCATCCATGTCGTTCTTGTGGATGCCCACGGCCACACGCATGAGCATGTGCTGCGGACGCTCCACCACTTCGCCGTGCAGGCGCAACAGGTAGCTGCGCTCCAGGGTCTTGAAACCGAAGAAATCGTAGTTGAAGTCGCGGTCGTAGATGATGGCGCTATCGAGCACGTCGGCGTTCTCTTGGATGATCTTGTGCACATCCTCGGCGATGAGCGATGCGGGCGCTCCGGTCTTCGGATCGACATACTCATAGAGGTCCTTCATGGTCTCGCTGAAGGACTTCTTGGTGCTCTTGTGGAGGTTGCTCACCGCGATGCGGCTGGCGAGCTGCGCGTAGTCCGGGTGCTTCACCGTCATGGTGGCGGCCACCTCGGCAGTGAGGTTGTCCAGCTGTGTGGTGGTCACCCCATCGAAGATGCCGTCGATCACCTTCAGGGTGACCTGGGTGGCATCCACCAAGGGATCCAGTTCGTAACACAGCTTCTTCACTCGAGCAGTGATCTTATCGAATTTCACTGCCTCCCGGCGACCGTCGCGCTTTATCACATACATGCTTCTTCTTCCTGTTTTTCCCTTTCGCTAGTAGCTCCCGCTCTAGTGTATGGGTGGTTGTTGGGATGGGTTCCTGCGGCTCGAGGGGATGGGTTCCGTTCTGGTAAGGGATCCGGTTCTTGTCCTTGTCTCGTTCTCGCGGTTCTAAAATTCCTGTTCTCTTTTGCTCTCCCGAAGTCGGGGTCGGCTTGTTCTTCAACCGATCAATGTGAGTTGTTCGTGCAGCAGGCAGCGGACGGTTCACAGCTGGCAATTGGAGCGTCGCTTGGTTGCCTCCTGCCCCTGCCAACTGCGCCTTTCCTTAGAAGTCAGCGTCCAACGTGAACTTGGCTTCGTTCTTATCGCCCTTGTTCAACACGCCGGCCTTTTGGTACTCGCCCACACGCTTCTCGAAGAAGTTGGTCTTGCCTTGCAGGCTGATCATCTCCATGAAGTCGAACGGGTTGGTAGCGTTGTAGATCTTCTCGTTGCCCAGTTCCACCAAGAGGCGGTCGGCCACGAACTCGATGTACTGCTGCATCAACTTGGCGTTCATACCGATCAGGTTCACCGGCAACGCATCGGTCACGAAGTGCTTCTCGATCTCCACCGCATCGCGGATGATGGTCTCCACCGTCTTCTTCGGCAGCTTGTTGATCATGTGCTTGGTGTAGAGCAGGCAGGCGAAGTCGCAATGCAGGCCCTCGTCGCGGCTGATCAGTTCGTTGCTGAAGGTGAGGCCCGGCATCAGGCCGCGCTTCTTCAGCCAGAAGATGCTGCAGAAGCTACCGCTGAAGAAGATGCCCTCCACCGCCGCGAAGGCGATGAGGCGCTCGGCGAAGCTGCCCTTGTCGATCCAGCGCAGCGCCCAGTCGGCCTTCTGCTTCACACACTCCATGGTGTCCACCGCGTGAAAGAGCTTGTCCTTCTCCATCGGATCCTTGATCAAGGTGTCGATGAGGAGACTGTAGGTCTCGCTGTGGATGTTCTCCATGGCGATCTGGAAGCCGTAGAAGAAACGCGCCTCGGTGTATTGCACCTCGTGCAGGAAGTTCTCTGCGAGGTTCTCGTTCACGATGCCATCACTGGCGGCGAAGAAAGCGAGCACGTGCTTGATGAAGTAACGCTCGTCGTCGTTCAGCTTGCTGTCCCAATCCACGAGGTCGGCGTGCAGGTCGATCTCCTCGGCGGTCCAGAAGCTGGCCTCGTGCTGTTTGTAGAAACGCCAGATGTCGTTGTGCTGGATCGGGAACACCACGAAGCGGTCCTTGTTCTCCTTCAGCAACGGTTCGTTCGCTGCTTCATCGGAAGGAAGAATGGAGTCCATGCTCAGTTGGGGGTCGGTGTTCTTGTTGCTCATGTGCTTTGCTGATCCTTTGGGAGACGACTTCGCTACGGGAGGAGGCTCCCGTTCATTGACTGCTCGATCTTGTTCTTGGTTCCGTCGGCGACGTGTTCGGGAGAGACTCCAGAAGGCGGCGGCGTCGGGTTACAAAAGTGGATCGAGCAGCGACCTCTGACAAGGGTTCGAGCCGGGTATGTTCCCGGAGTTTTCAACACGGGTCTGCATCGCTTACTGGACGGGCGAAGGATCGAAACCGATACGCTGCAAGACAATTCTTTTCACGATCCGTTAACAACGCCGGAACCGCACGGCTGTAGGGCGATCACGCACCGCTGAGCACCAAGAACGACCTATCGACGCACCTTCGCGACGCCCCGCGCTTCGCATCCATAACGATCACGCGCCATGCATTCGTGTGTGCCTCCGGAATGTGTCGAACGAGGAAGGAACGGATCACGACGCGATCGACGTCGAACAAGGCGAACTACTTCTCCTTGGTCGCGCGATCCTCCACCCAAGCGGTGTGGATCTCCTCCAGCTCGGCGTACCACGTTTCACCGTACGCACGGGTCAAAGCGTCCTTCAGGAAACGGTACACGGGCACATCCAACTTCGCACCGCAGGCGCAGGCCGGTTTGCAGATCGGCCACTTGTGGTAGTTGAGGCCATCGTGCTCGTTCAGCTTCACCACGCGTATCGGGTACAGGTGGCAACTGATCGGCTTGCGGAAGGGGATCGCGCCGTCCTTCCACGCTTTCTCCACGCCGCACAAGGCAATGCCCTTCTCGTCGAACACGGTGAAGGCACACTCGCCGCGCCCTTCCACCAAGGTGGTCACCAGGTCGCCATCGTCGTCCACCTCGCTCACGCCGTGCGCATCAATGGCCCGCTGCCCCTTCTCCGGGATGTAGGGCTTGATCTTCGGCCACAACGTCTTCAACTGTTCGGCCTCGTCCGGCTCCAGCGGTGCTCCGCTCTCCCCCGCCACGCAACAGGCACCCTTGCAGGCGTTCAGGTCGCACACGAAGCGTTTCTCGAAGATGTCTTCGCTGATGAGGGTGTTGCGGTGTTCGATCATTCGGCGAGCAAAGCTACGAGCCGCGAGCTGCGAGCCTTGAGCTCTAGCCGCTCGGCTCGTGGCTCGCAGTTCACGGCTCACCGCTCGCAGCTATCTTCACAAGAAACCCGTATGAGATGAAAGACTTCAAGAAACTCTTGATCTGGCAGAAGGCCATGGACATCACGGATAGGGTATTCGACCTTTACGAAGAACAACCCTGGCAGAAGGTTGCCGAACTCAAGGGGCAGTCCACTCGAGCTGCCATTTCGATCGCTTCGAACATCGCCGAAGGCAATTCACGGCGGAGCGAGAAGGACAAGCGCAGATACATGGAGATCGCACTTGGTTCAGCGTTCGAACTCGAAACGCAAACGCTCACGCTGCAAAGGCGCAAATGGGCCCCAATGACGGAAGTGACCGAACTACTTAGTGCCATCGATGAAGAGCAGAAAATGCTCATGGCCTTCATGGCCAAGCTGAGCGCTTGAAGTCGCCGGTCCCAGAGCTCGTGGCTCATGGCTCGCAGCTCACATTCCAGTGCTAAAGGCTCCCAGCTACATTTGCGCCCGCGTCGCCAAAGCTTTCCAAGGCGTTCGCACACGACCATGAGCAACCAAGAAGACCGCCTCAAGACCCTTATCGGCCATGCCAAGGAGTATGGCTTCGTTTTCCAAAGCAGCGAGATCTACGACGGTCTCAGCGCCACCTACGACTATGGTCCGTATGGGGTGGAACTAAAGAACAACATCCGCCGCTACTGGTGGGAGGCCATGACGAAGCTCAACGAGAACATCGTGGGCATCGACTCGGCGATCTTCATGCACCCCACCGTGTGGAAGGCCAGCGGTCACGTGGATGCCTTCAACGACCCCTTGATCGACAACAAGGACAGCAAGAAGCGCTACCGCGCCGACGTGCTGCTGGAGGACCACATGGCCAAGTACGCCGACAAGATCAACAAGGAGATCGAGAAGGCGAAGAAGAAGTTCGGCGATGCCTTCGACGAGGGGCAGTTCCGGGCGACCAACCCCAATGTGAAACGCAGCCAGGACCGGATCGATGCGGTGGAAGGCAAGATGAAGGCCGCGTTGGAAGCGAACGATCTAGAGGCTGTGCGCCAACTGATCATCGATGAGGAGATCAAGTGCCCGGTGAGCGGCACCGCCAACTGGACCGAGGTGCGCCAGTTCAACCTGATGTTCGCTACCGAGCTCGGCAGCGTGAGCGGCGAGAGCGCAACGATCTATCTGCGCCCGGAAACGGCACAAGGGATCTTCGTGAACTTCCTGAACGTGCAGAAGAGCGCGCGCATGAAGCTGCCCTTCGGCATCGCACAGACCGGGAAGGCCTTCCGCAATGAGATCGTCGCGCGTCAGTTCATCTTCCGCATGCGGGAGTTCGAGCAGATGGAGATGCAGTTCTTCATCAAGCCCGGCACCGAGCTGGAATGGTACGAGACCTGGAAGGAGAAGCGCATGGCCTGGCACCGCGCATTGGGCATGCCCGTGGAGAACTACCGCTTCCACGACCATATCAAACTGGCGCACTACGCCAACGCCGCCTGCGACATCGAGTTCAAGTTTCCCATGGGTTTCAAGGAGCTCGAGGGCATCCACAGCCGCACCGATTTCGACCTCGGCAAGCACGAGGAGTTCAGCGGCAAGAAGCTGCGCTACTTCGATACCGAGACCAATGAGAGCTACGTGCCCTACGTGCTGGAAACGTCGATCGGCCTCGACCGTATGTTCCTCGCGATCCTGAGCGCGGCGTTCGAAGAAGAGAAGCTGGAGAATGGCGAAGAGCGCGTGGTGTTGCGGATCCCCGCTCCGTTGGCCCCCGTGAAAGTGGCCGTGTTGCCATTGATCAAGAAGGATGGCCTACCGGAGAAAGCCCGCGCCATCATCGATCGCCTGAAGCTGGACCACAACTGCCAATATGACGACAAGGACAGCATCGGCAAGCGCTACCGCCGGCAGGATGCGATCGGTACGCCTTATTGCATCACCGTGGACCACGACACCCTTACCGACGACAAGGTGACCATCCGCGACCGCGATACGATGCTGCAAGAGCGCGTGGCCATCGCAGACCTGGATGGCATCGTGAGTGAGAAAGTGGATCTGCGGGGGCTGCTGCGGAAGTTGTAGCGCCATGCCTTCCAATGGAAAGCTCCTGCAGCGCTTCCACCAAAGCAGTCCATGGAATTGATGTGACCCGGAACGATCCTCCCGCAGATACGAAGCCGTAGTGGGACCGACCGTTGGACGGGTCCTTTGCGCCGCTTCCCGTAACCTCCTAACGCTCCTAGCCCGAGGCAGGCTACGTTGGTCATGCGTATCGCTCGACCCACTCCAACCTCCTCGATCATGAGAACAAGCGTACTCCTCCTTCCTATCACCTTCTTCCTGGGCGCAAACCAGTGCGCCAGCGCCCAAGGCTTCGCCACGCTGGACATCAACGATGTGCGCATACGAGTCTTCTCCAACGGGCACATCGGCACCGGCAACCTTTCCACGCCCGGGTTCGTGGTGCCCGCTGATGGACCCAGCCCCATGTCTGCCGCCGGACTGTGGTTCAGTGGAACGACACCGGACAACCAGCTCCGACAAGCCGTGCATTTGTACAACGCGGAAAAGGACTTCTACCCCGGTCCACTGACAACGGATGGCTCGGCCTCGATCACGTTGGAGCAATCCCTGGCCTACGATCAAGTGGTCCCTATTCGCGCCGCCGACGTGCAACTCCACCAAGCCTATTTCGCCTGCCTCACCGACCCCGAATGCAATTTGGCGGCGGAATTCCCCAACGGATACACCATTCCAAACGCATTCCTCCAATGGCCCGCGCAAGGCAATGTGGACGAAGGACAAGCGCTCTATCTAGCGCCCTTCGTGGACTACAATAGCGATGGCCAGTACGACCCTGCCGAAGGTGACCATCCCTGCATCCTGGGTGACATGGCCTTGTACACCATCTTCAACGACAAGGCCGGTCCGCACCAAGTCACCGGCGGAACACCCATCGGCATCGAAGTCCACATGATGCCCTTCGCCTACACCGGTACACCGGCCCTGGACCAGACCGTGTTCGTCCACTACACCATCATCAACCGCGGCACACAGACCTTGACGGACTTCCGCATCTCTAATTTCGCGGACTTCGATCTGGGCTGTGGTGAAGATGATATCATCGGCACGGATGTCGGCCGCAACATGGTGTATGTCGCCAATGGTGATGCCGTGGACGAGAACTGCTTGGGCAATACCGGCTATGGTGCACAGCCACCGGCGTTCGGCATGGTGGTACTGAAAGGACCGTTGCTCGATCCGGACGGCTTGGACAATGCACAGACCAGTGAGGAACTGTATCTGAACGGCACGGGCTACGCCGACGACATCGTGGACAATGAACGCTTCGGGTTGAGCGCATCCATGTATTATTTGCGGGATGGCATCAGTGCGCAGACCGACCCTGTCCAGAACGTTCATTTCCGGGGATACCAGCGTGGTCTATGGAAGGACGGCATCGGGCTGAGCCATGGCGGTACCGGGCACACCTTCGCACCGGGTGCTACACCAGCACTCTTTGCATTCCCAGGCGATACCGACCCCACTGGGTTGGGCACGAACGGTATAGTGCAAGTCCCTTGGTTCGCCGAATTGACCAGTGGCATGACGGATCCGCGGGCGTTGGCCAACATGGGGCCCAAGACGCTCGACCCCGGTGCCTACAACACGCTGCTGGTAGCCTATGTCTTCGCTCGCTCCAATGAAGCCGACCCCTTGGCCAGTGTGTCCGCCCTCCAACAACGGGTGGACAGTATCCGGGCCTTCGCAGAAGAGATCCCTGGCATGTTCACCACCGGCGACAACGCCCCCTTGCCCTGCACGAACATCATCTCAGGGGTCCGTGAGCGCCGTGGGACTTCCGAGGCCATGTCGCTCTTCCCGAATCCGGTGAACGAGGTGCTCGTGGTGCGCACCGAAGCCTTCGCTCCAGGCGCGCTCATGCTCATACATGACGCACAGGGACAGCTCGTGGGGCAATTCACTTCCACGGGAGACCTCACCCGTTTCGATGTGTCCGACCTGGGAGCCGGACTTTACACGGTGCATGTCTTGGGAGGTGAGGCGCGCTCGGCTGGCCGCTTCATCAAAGAGTAGGCGGGCGCTGCAAGAAAGGTGGGCCGCCACTTGAAAGGGTTAGGGCGCAAGAAGCTATCTTCGCAGCCCCAACACCTACCCAGGTGGCGGAATCGGTAGACGCGCTGGTCTCAAACACCAGTGATGCAAGTCGTGCGGGTTCGAGTCCCGCCCTGGGTACTGATCACAGTCGCGGCCGCTTTGTGCGGCCGCGCTGCTATTACAGCCATGCCCCGCACACAGGACGTTTCCGAACAGGTGGAAGAGGCCAAGCAGGCCCGCTACGACCATGCCTACATGCGCATGGCACTGGAATGGGCCAAGCTCAGCCACTGCACCCGCAAGAAGGTGGGCTCCCTGATCGTTAAGGACGGGATGATCATCAGCGACGGCTACAACGGCACACCCACCGGCTTCCCCAACGATTGCGAGGATGGCGACGGCGCCACCCACTGGTACGTGCTGCACGCCGAGGCCAACGCCATCCTGAAGGTGGCCAAGAGCACGAACAATGCGCGCGGCGCCACGTTGTATCTCACGCACTCTCCGTGCAAGGAATGCAGCAAGCTCATCCTTCAATCGGGGATCAAGCGCTTGGTATACCTGGATGCGTACAAGGATGCCGCAGGGCTCGATCTTCTGGGCCGTGGAGGATTGTCGATAACGAAACTGGAACGCCCTTAGCATGGCCGAACCGCGTCGGGGCATTTCGCCCTTCTATCCGCTCTTGCTCGCCTTGAGCTTGGTGGTGGGCCTTTTCATCGGGCAGGACATGGGTGGTTCACGCGGACCGTTGGCCGTGTTCCAGCTCCGCCAGCCGTCGGCAGCCGACAAGATCGGGCAGGTGATCGACCTGATCGACCGGCAGTATGTGGATACGGTTGCCAAGAACGCGTTGGTGGATGATGTGCTCCAGGACATGCTCCAGCGCTTGGACCCGCACAGCTACTACATCAGCGCAGCCGAGTTGCGTGCGGCGCAGGAACCTCTCGAAGGCAGCTTTGATGGCATCGGTGTGGAGTTCGCTATCCAACACGATACCGTGGTGGTGATCACCCCGGTGGAAGGAGGACCCAGCGAAGCTGTTGGAATACGCGCGGGCGACCGCATCGTTTCGGCGGATGGCACTCCATTGGCCGGTATCAACATCTCCAATGATCAGGTGATGAAGCACCTCCGCGGTCCCAAGGGCAGCGAAGTGGTGGTGGGCATCCTTCGGCACGGCAAGAACGAGCCTTTCGACGTGACCATCGAACGTGGCAAGATCCCGATCAATAGTGTGGCTACTTCGATCCTGGAGAGCGACGGAACGGGCTACATCAAATTGGTGCGCTTCGCGAAGAACACGCACGCCGAATTCCATCAAGCGGCGGAGGAGCTGCGTGCCAAAGGGATGAAGCGCCTCGTGCTCGACCTGCGCGGAAATGGCGGTGGCTTCCTGAATTCAGCCATCGATCTCGCTGATGAATTCCTACCCGCTGGACGCGACATCGTGTACACCCAAGGGCGTCATTCACCTCGACAGGATGCCACTGCGACCAAGGCCGGAGATTTCGAGGAGATCCCGCTCGCCTTGCTGATCGATGAGGGTTCGGCCAGCGCAAGTGAGATCATCGCCGGTGCCATCCAGGACAACGACCGTGGCACCTTGGTCGGGCGCCGGACCTTCGGGAAAGGACTCGTGCAAGAACATGTTCCACTGCCCGATAGCAGTGCCGTTCGCATCACCACGGCGCGGTATTACACCCCGAGCGGTCGATCCATTCAACGGCCATACGGTGAGGGGATCGATTACATGGACGACTTCGAAGCACGCGCCAGCCATGGTGAACTCTTGAGCGCGGACAGCATCCCGACCGACACCACACAGGCCTACAAGACCTTGAAAGGACGAACAGTGTACGGCGGTGGTGGTGTGGTGCCGGACATCTTCGTACCGACGGATACCACGGAAGGTTCGAACTACCTGAGCGAACTGTTCTTCACCGGCACGCTGAACCAATTCGCTTTCGACATCGCCGATCGGGACCGGACGGTGCTGAAGACCCGATACGGAACGGCCGAGCGCTTCGCCGAGCAATTCAAGGTCGGCCAGGATCTGTTCAACGAATTGGAGCGCTACGCGAAAGGAGAAGGCATCATCGCCCGACCAGGCGAACTGGACCGCTCGCGTGACCTCATCGCCACCCGGATCAAGGCGGGCATTGCCCGGAACGTGTGGGGCAACGAAGGCTACTACCGCATCCTGCTGGAGAAGGACCCTGCCTTCCAAAGGGCCACTGAGGTGCTGAAAGTGGCGCAGCCCTGAGGCGAGAGAAACCCTGTAACGAAAGAAGGGGCCGCGAGGCCCCTTCTTCATTCTTCTTGGTCAATGGCTTAGTGACCGACAGCCTCGTGGGCAGCATCGGTAGCACCCTCAACTGCGCCTTCAACGGCAGCAGCGGCGGTGTCAGCAGCAGCAGCAGCAGCGGCAGCAGCCTCAGCGGCAGCGGCCTCAGCCTCAGCGGCAGCCTTATCCATCATTTCTTGAGCGGAGTTCGCAGCCTCGTCGGCCTTGTTCTCCATATTCTCGGTCGTGCTGCTGCTGCAGGCAACGAAAAACGCCGCCATGGTGGCGAGCAGTGCGAACTTCTTGATCATCCTACGTGTACTTTTTTTGGTGAAAGTGGGCGCAAAGGTAGAAGGATGTTCCATCCCTACAAGAGGGGTGTATCACGTCGTGCTTAACTTCACCGCTTCATTCGACGGAAACCAGTAAGAAACCGACCAAAATGGCCTACACCCTTCCCCAGCTACCCTACGCGTTCGACGCGTTGGAACCCCATATCGATGCCCGCACCATGGAGATCCACCATGGCAAGCACCACAATGCCTACGTCACCAACCTCAACAAGGCCCTCGAAGGCTCGCCGGATGCCAACAAGTCCTTGGAGGAACTGATGGTCGGCATGGACATGAACAACATGGCCGTTCGCAACAACGGTGGTGGGCACTACAACCACAGCCTGTTCTGGACCGTGATGGGACCGAATGCCGGTGGTGCCCCGAGCGGAGAACTCGCCCAGGCCATCGACAAGGACTTCGGTTCGTTCGATGCTTTCAAGGAGAAATTCGCAACGGCTGGAGCAACACGCTTCGGCAGCGGCTGGGCGTGGCTCTGTGTGCACAAGGGTGGCAAAGTAGAGGTCTGCAGCACCCCGAACCAGGACAACCCGTTGATGCCGAACACCGGCTGCGGTGGCACGCCGATCCTGGGCATGGACGTGTGGGAGCACGCCTACTACCTGCACTACCAGAACCGTCGTCCGGATTACATCGCTGCGTTCTGGAACGTGGTGAACTGGGATGAGGTGGCTCGCCGATACGCGGCTAGCAAGTAGGATCGTTCATCTTCGGAACGGGCATCGCGGGAATACCGTTGATGCCCGTTCTACTTTTACGGAGCGCCCCGCATGCTCCGAACCATTTCCGTCGTCCTCTTTCTATGCCTCACTACGCTCGTGAAGGCGGGTGGTCCTTTTCAAGCCAAGCCTTACATCCCGGTGGACGATAGCATCGCGGTGATGGTGGAGAACGAAAGGCTCGTCGCGAGTGGATTGGCGGTGCTTTTGGGACCTTTCGGTGCCCACCGTATCTACTTGGGGACGACGCCGGAAGTGGCCATCATCTACGGGGTCACCTTCGGCGGATTCGGGGTGTTGGTATTGCTGGACCTCGGGCACATCCTTTTCACGAAGGACCTTGCGCCCTATCGCAACAACGACCGGGTGTTCATGTGGGGGCAGCCCAAAGAGCAGCTCACTCCACAGTAACGCTCTTGGCGAGGTTCCGCGGTTGGTCCACGTTACGGCCCAGCATCACGGCGATGTGGTAGCTGATCAGCTGCAGTGGGATCACGCTCAACAAGGGTACCAAGGCATCGGCGGTCTCGGGGATCTCGATCACGTGATCGGCCAGTTCCTTCACCACGGAATCGCCTTGCGTTACGATCGCGATGATCTTGCCTTTCCGCGCCTTCACCTCTTGGATGTTGCTCACCACCTTCTCGTAGCTCGCTCCTTTGGTGGCGATCACGAACACCGGCATGGCTTCGTCGATCAACGCGATCGGGCCGTGCTTCATCTCGGCAGCAGGATAGCCTTCCGCGTGGATGTAGCTGATCTCCTTCAGCTTGAGTGCGCCTTCCAGCGCGACGGGGAACGTGTACCCGCGGCCCAGGTACAAGGCATTCGGAGCGTCCTTGTAGATGTCGGCGATGTACTTGATCTGTGCTTCCGTCGCCAATACCTTCTGCACCTTTTCAGGGATCGCATCCAGCTCGTTCAACAGTCGGTAGAAGTTGCTGCCACTGAGCATGCCCTTCTTCTGGCCGATCATCAAGGCCATCAACGTGAGCACCGTGACCTGCGCTGTGAAGGCCTTCGTGCTCGCCACACCGATCTCCGGACCGGCGTGCGTGTAGGACCCTGCATGGGTGACGCGTGCGATGCTGCTGCCTACAACGTTGCAGATGCCGATGATGGTAGCGCCGCGGTTCTTCGCGAGTTCGATCGCGGCCAACGTATCCGCCGTTTCCCCGCTTTGGCTGATGGCGATCACCAGGTCATCCTCGTTGATGATCGGGTTGCGGTAGCGGAATTCACTGGCGTACTCCACTTCCACCGGAATGCGCGCGAATTCCTCGAACAGGTATTCGCCCACCATGCCCGCATGCCAACTGGTTCCACAACCGACGATGAGGATGCGCTTGGCGTTGATGAACTTCTGCTCATAATCCTTGATGCCGCCCAACACCACTTCCCCTTTGGCGAGGTTCAAACGTCCGCGCATGCTATCGCGGATGCTACGCGGCTGCTCGTTGATCTCCTTCAACATGAAGTGATCATATCCCCCTTTCTCCAGGGTCTCCAAGTGCATCTCCAGCTCTTGGATGAAGGGGGTCTTGTCCTGGTTCTTGACGTTACGGATCTTCAAGCCCTTGTGACGATCGATCACCGCGATCTCACCATCTTCCAGATAGACCACGTTCTTGGTATGTTCCACGATCGGCGTGGCGTCGCTGGCACAGAAGAATTCATCCTCCCCGATGCCGATCACCAAGGGCGAGCTCTTGCGCGCTGCCACCATCACGTCAGGTTCCTTCCGGTCGAGCACCACGATCGCATAAGCACCGACCACGCTGGCCAAGGCCAAACGAACGGCTTCGGCGATGTCAACCTTCTCGGTACGCTGAATGTCGTCGATCAAATGCACCAGGACCTCCGTGTCCGTATCGCTCTTGAACACATGGCCCCGGTGGATCAGTTCTTCCTTGATCGGCGCATAGTTCTCGATGATCCCGTTGTGGATCAACGCGATGTCGCCACTGGTGCCTTGGTGCGGGTGGGCATTCACATCATTGGGCGGCCCGTGGGTGGCCCAACGCGTATGTCCGATGCCAACGGTGCCGGTGGTACTGGCTCCGTTGATATGCGCCTCCAGATCGCTGACCTTGCCCTGACACTTATGAATGGTAAGGACGTCCCCGTTCAACAGAGCCACACCTGCACTGTCGTAGCCACGATACTCCAAACGACGCAGTCCGTTGATGAGAATGGGATAGGCTTCCCTATCGCCCAGGTACGCTACAATGCCACACATGAGGGATCAGTAAGTGGTAAATGTAAGTTCCAGGTACATCGGATCCGTGTCGCTGTCCGGACCACGCAGGATGACCCGATTCGCGGTCACACCCGTGCTACCTGCCACAAGCACCACACCATCGTTGGGGATGGTGCCGTTCACCACGCCTTGGATGTACCGCGTGATATTGAACCGATACTCCTGCGCGCTCACCCGGAACTGACCATCGATACCCGCAATGCTGGAAAGTTGATCCGGCAGGAAAACATCCTCCCCATCCGAGCCTCGGCGGAAGATGAACATCGTGGTCGGTGGCACATAATACGGGTAGTACGCCCCTTGAACCGGGATCACCAATTCGGCCTTCGCCAACAGGCGATCTCCTGCGGCCAATTCCAGGATATCGGGAAAGTCGATCGCCGTCCGAAGCCCACCCAAGGTCTGCAGATATACTGTGGGGGCTGGCGCCATTGGATCGGCCAAGGCATTCGCAACGGCCGGGGTCAAGGCCCTGGTCCGGTCATGTTCCGCAATGGAATACCGCACGCCATTGCTGTTGATCGCCAGGTCGAAGGTGCGTTGCTGATCCGGATCCGAGCTCTGCGAGTCCTTATAGTACACCGTGACCTTGGAAGCCGAGGTCAGTGTGTTCAAGTACAACACACCACCTTGATAAGCACCTTGACCCGGATTGTCCACCGTGACGTGGATGCCCTTGAAGAACTGAAGGAAGGCTGCGTTGTCCACAAGATCCGCTGTTCCGAAGGCATTCAAGAAACGCTCGGCCAAAGCGTTCTTCAAACGGATCCGCAACTGCGGCACCAACGTGTCATTCCCGACCGTCGGCTGCTCGTAGGGGTTCGGCGTTAGATATCCAGCGTGCGATGCCACCAGATCATCCACGATGACCTGGGGCACGTCGTCCGTCTTGTACACAGAGTCAATGGACAGGTCCTCGGTGATCTCAAAGACCTGGAACAACTGGGCATTCAGATCTCCATAGTGCGTGTTCGGGACATCGAACGCGAGCGCGAGCACGATGCTGTCCGCTTGCAACCCGGAGTTGTCCTGGCCTTGTCCCACGTTGTTGGTGGTCAACCGCAATTGAGTGACCATGCCCAAACGCACCAGACCGAAGTCGGGATCGACATAGGAGCCCAACAGATTCCGAGAGAGACCGCTCGTTCGTACAGGCGAATCAACGAAAACGTAGGCGTGCAGATCCGCAGAGTCCACCACGGCGCCCAAGGGATCGCCGGGAAGCAAAGTCAACCCAAGGTCTTCGTCGGGCTTCTTACAGCTCGAGATCAGGGCCATTGTCAAAAGGAAGAAGACGGCACATGCAGGCCGGTTCGATCGAACGGTTCGCACCATCGGTGTCACCGGCTCAAACGAGGGCTTCCTCCAGGACGCTGCTGTAGAACTCCGCGTGGGCTTGCACTTGGTCGGCATCTGAAGCGAACGCCATCACCGGCTTGTCCAGTGCCTTCACCGCTGCTTCCATGTTCTTGCTCAACTTCGCGGTCGAGCGCACCACGGCATCGGACAAGCCCATGCCGAACTTCACCAGATCATCGGTGGTGGGTTTGGTCAATCCTTTCAGCAGTTCCTTGTCAAAGCCTTCCATCGCCAATTTCTTGGCCATGTCCTTGTCCAGTGGCTCAGCCTTCTGGTCGTGAACGCTGAACACGATCTTGGTATTCTCGAAATGCGGATCGTCGGCGAAATGGTGGCGAACGTACAGAGGCACGAAGGCCGTCATCCAACCGTGGCAGTGGATGATATCGGGCACCCAGCCCAGCTTACGAACTGTCTCCAACACACCGCGGCCGAAGAACAGGGCGCGTTCGTCGTTGTCGGGGAAGAAGTTCCCTTCCGCATCGTGGGTATCTGCTTTCCGCTTGAAGTACTCCTCGTTGTCGATGAAGTACACCTGCATACGGGCGCTCGGTACGCTGGCCACCTTGATCAGTAGGGCGTGGTCCGTGTCGTTGATGATGAGGTTCATCCCGCTGAGCCGGATCACCTCGTGCAATTGGTGACGGCGCTCATTGATGCAGCCGAACTTGGGCATGAATACCCGTATCTCATTCCCGCACTCCAGAATGCCTTGCGGCAACTGACGGGTGATCTTCGCCATTTCTTCCGGACCGTCCAGAAAGGGTTGGATGGATTGGGAAATGGTGAGGACCTTCGCGTTCTTCAAGCTCATGATGTAGGGGAGGGAATTGCGGGTACAAAAATATAGACTTTTTACCGGAACTTCAACACGGAACCCTAGTTTCGCCCCTCGTCAACCGTTACGGAACCCGCGCTATTCGTGGATTTCATCCCATCTCCCCCGACCATCACTGAATGGTCCGCCAAAGCCCGTATCGGTGGACGCACCGTGGGTTTCGTGCCCACCATGGGGGCGCTGCACGAAGGCCATTTGGACCTCGTTCATCGGGCCAAAGCGCTCTGTGACCACGTGGTGTGCAGCATTTTCGTGAATCCCCTGCAATTCAACAATGCGGAGGACCTGCGGCACTATCCCCGCCAAATGGAGCAGGACCGGGCGCTTTTGGCTGAAGCGGGCTGCGATGCGCTCTTTGCTCCGGAAAAGGAGGCCATTTTCGCCCAATTCACCCCGACCACGTACGACCTCGGCGGTCTGGACGGCTTCTGGGAAGGTCCCTCGCGCCCCGGTCATTTTCAAGGGGTTGTGAACGTGGTGGAGCGGCTGTTCCACTTCGTTCGGCCGGATCATGCCTTCTTCGGCGAGAAGGATCGGCAACAACTGACGATCATCCGCCATGTGGGTCGTGACCAGCTTTGGCCGGAACGGATCGTGCCCTGCCCCACAGTGCGGGCTGCGGATGGCTTGGCACTGAGTTCCAGGAACGCCCGCCTTAGCCTAGAGGAGCGTAAGCAAGCAACCGTGCTCCACCGCGCACTCCTGCATGCAGCTACAAGCGCCTTCCGGAATTCCGTGGAAGAAACCAGTAAGGCGGCTTTGGAGACCCTGTCAACCGTTCCCGAAGTACGCCTCGACCATTTCGGCATCGCCGATGTCGACACTCTGGAACCATTGACCGCTTGGGGAAAGCGGACGGAGGCCGTCGCCTTGGTCGCGGCGTTCGTGGGCCCCGTTCGGCTGATCGACAACATCACGCTTCGCCGCTGATCCCTGCTTTTGCAGAGGCAGCTACTTTCGCAGACCACACTTGCCTCATGACCATCGAAGTCCTGCGCACCAAGATCCACCGCGTTCGTGTTACGGAGGCCAACCTGGACTACATCGGGAGCATCACCATCGACGAGGACCTGATCGATGCGGTCGGCTTGGTGGAGGGCGAAAAGGTGCAGGTGTTGAACGTGAACAACGGCGAGCGCTTGGAGACGTACGTGATCAAGGGCGAGCGTGGCACGGGCACCATTTGTATGAACGGCCCGGCCGCACACAAGGTGCATGTGGGCCATGTCGTCATCATCGTCTCCTATGCCCGTATGTCCATCGACAAGGCACGGGAGTTCCGTCCTTCGATCATCTTCCCTGACGAGACCACGAACCGGTTGCGCCCATGAAGAAGGTGATCATCAATCTGCTGAAGATGGCCGTGCCGATCGCCTTGGGCGTGTGGCTCGTGCTGTACTTCTATCGCCAATTGGATGAGACCCAGCGGGCCGAACTCTTCGATGCCTTCGGACGGGCCAATTGGTGGTGGTTGCTCCTGAGCATTTTCTTGGGCTGGAGCAGCCACATGAGCCGCGCTTGGCGATGGCGCTATTTGCTCGATGGCATGGGTTACAAGCCGGGCTTCTGGAATTGCTACCATGCCACCATGAGCGGCTATTTCATGAACCTGCTCATTCAGCGTGCCGGTGAAGCCAGCCGGGCTGCTTTGCTCTATCGACGGGAGAAAGTCCCTTTCGCCAAGGGTTTCGGCTCCATCGTAGCAGAACGGGCAGTCGATATGTTGCTGTTGATGGCCCTGCTCGGGCTCACATTGCTTTTACAGATCGAGAAGTTGGACCTGTTCAAGGAACGGATAGAGTCCTTCAGGCACGGACAAGGAGTGGACCAAGTCGGTGGCTTTCCGTGGGGCTGGCTCGCACTCGGTGCCGTGATCGTTGGATCCATCGTTGGGGTGTACCTGATGATGACACGACCTGAGATCCACGCACGCGTGATGGAGATCCTGCGCGGACTTGGTGAAGGACTGCGTTCCGTCACCCGCACGAAACACCCTTGGGCTTTCGTGTTCCACACCTTCCTGATCTGGCTACTTTATGTGCTGATGTTCGCGGTCGGCTTCTATTGCCTGCCCGAAACGAGCACCGTTCCTGCCGCGGGGATCATGGCCGGTTTCGTCGCTGGTGCCATCGGGATCGTTCTGGTGCAAGGAGGTATCGGAGTCTATCCAGCATTCGTGGCCCTCATCGTAAGTGTATACATGCCCGCACCGGAAGGCGGCGGCCTGCTGCGCCCCGAGGCTCTCGCCATGGGCTGGCTGATCTGGGTAGCCCAGACCTTGATGACGATCGTGCTTGGTGGCCTGTCGCTACTTTTGATCTCCCGAAACCGGAAACCCTTGGAACCATGACCACGGAAGTCGCACAAACCGCTACGGACAAACGCATCCTGGATCTGGTGCAGGTGCAGCGTGCGGTCAACATCTGGCGGATGAAGGGCGATCGCATCGTCTTTACCAACGGTTGTTTCGATATCCTGCATCGCGGACATGTGGAATACCTGCAAGAAGCTGCCCTGCTTGGCGATCGGTTGATCATCGGGCTGAACAGTGACGATAGTGTACGTCGCTTGGGCAAGGCCGCGGATCGACCGTTCAATGACCAACTTGACCGGGCCAAAGTGCTTACGGCCCTTCGTTTCGTGGATGCCGTGATGATCTTCGATCAGGACACGCCTTTGGAGTTGATCAAGACCATTGGCCCGGATGTGCTCGTGAAAGGCGGGGACTGGAAGCCCGAGCAGATCGTCGGTGCAGACATCGTGAAAGCCCGCGGTGGTGATGTGCGTTCGCTGAAGCTGGTGGACGGATCCAGTACGACCAATCTGGTCGAGAAGATCCGCCATGGCGGCTAAGCTGCGTTCCAAATTCGTTTGCCAGAACTGCGGTACGAGCTATCCGCAATGGCTCGGGCAATGCACGCAATGCAAGGAGTGGAACACCCTGGTGGAGGAAGTGGTGGATCGCGGCGAAGAGAAACGTGGCACACCCCAGAGCGTCAAGAGCCGGAACCCGAAGCCGGTTGCGATCAATGAAATTCCCGCACAGGACGGTCCGCGTATCCCACTCAGCGACCGTGAATTTTCGCGCGTTCTAGGAGGTGGGTTGGTGCCAGGGAGCATCACGCTGCTGGGTGGCGAACCCGGTATCGGCAAGAGCACGCTCCTGCTGCAGACCGCGCTGCGGAACCCGCACCTGAAGACCTTGTATGTATCCGGAGAGGAAAGCGAGCATCAAGTGAAGATGCGGGCTGAACGGCTTCAAGCCGACTTCAAGGGGAAAGAAAACGATGCGAATTGCTTCGTACTCACGGAGACGAATACCCAGAACATCTTCAAGCACATCGAAGCGCTGCAACCCGGCTTGGTGGTGATCGACAGTGTGCAGACACTTCATACCGCCGTGCTCGACGCCAGCCCCGGCAGCGTTGGCCAAGTGCGCGAATGCACGGCCGAATTGATGCGCTTCGCGAAGACCACCAGTGTGCCGATGGTGCTGATCGGTCACATCACCAAGGATGGCTTCATCGCTGGACCAAAAGTGTTGGAGCACATGGTGGATTGCGTGCTGCAATTCGAAGGAGATCGCGATCACGCATACCGTTTGCTGCGCCCATTGAAGAACCGGTTCGGGAGTACGAACGAGTTGGGCATCTACGAGATGCAGGGCAGCGGCCTCGCCGAGGTGGAGGACCCCAGCCAGGTGTTGCTCGGACGTCGCGAAGAGAGGCCCAGCGGCGTGGTCGTTGCCGCCACGATGGAAGGCATGCGACCCTTGTTGATCGAGGTGCAAGCCTTGGTGAGCACCGCGGTGTACGGCACACCCCAACGCAGTTCGACCGGTTTCGACCTGCGTCGCTTGAACATGTTGCTGGCCGTAATGGAGAAACGTTGCGGCTTCCGGCTCGGGCAAAAGGATGTCTTCTTGAATCTGGCCGGTGGCTTCCGCGTGGAAGAGCCCGCCATCGATCTGGCCGTGGTGTGCGCCATACTCAGTAGTAACGCCGATATCGCCGTGCCGATGGATGTGTGCTTCGCAGGTGAAGTGGGATTGACCGGCGAGATCAGACCTGTGACCCGCACCGAACAACGCGTTGCCGAAGCAGCCAAGCTCGGCTTCGCACGGATCTTCGTTCCCAAGGGAACCAAAGGCATAGCCCCTTCGAAAGGGATCGAGGTGGTGCAGGTCGGGCGCGTCGACGAGGTGCTCGGACAACTGTTCGGATAACCGTTCAACGCTTGGCGATCGCGTCCGCTGCCATACGACCAGTGCTGAACACTCCCTGCAACAAGAATCCGCCGGTCGGTGCGTCCCAGTCCAGCATTTCTCCAGCCACGAAAAGATGCGGGTGCATGACCAATGAACCGTCCGGTGCGATCTGATCCAAGGCGATGCCACCCACGGTGCTGATGGCCTCCTCGATGGGTCGTAAACCGGTCACTGGAATACGGACCTGCTTGACATCCTGTGCCATGGTGCGCCCATCCACGTAACGCTCAAAGGGCGTGAAGGTCTTCAACAGGGCCACGGATGGACGATCCAATCGCAAGGCCGCCATGCGCTCCTTCCACGCGGCATCCTTCAACTTATCGTCGATCTGTTCTGCAGTAAGGTCCGGCTTCAGGTCAATGATGATCTCTGCTGCGCCTGCATCCAACGCTTCTCGAACGGAAGGAACGACCGGATAGATCGCGTTGCCTTCCAAACCATGATCGGTGATGGTCACTTCTCCACGAACGGATCGTTCACCACAACTCACCCCGATGTTCTTCAGCGGCTTCCCAGCGTGTACGCGGATCGCATCGGACAGGTCCACTTCCACCCCACAGTTACTGGCGCGAAATGGGACCGTGTTCACACCGATGCTCTCGAAGTGCTCTGTCCAAGCACCGGTGGATCCCGTCTTCGGCCACGATGCACCACCCAAGGCGAACAGCACGCTCTTGGCATCGATCACCGAGCGCTTGCCTGCATGCTCCATGATCGGGCGCACCTCATCGTCGAAGCCAACGAAGCAATGGTCCGTGTGGACGACCACCCCTTTCTGCTTCAAGCGTTCCGTGATCCCTTTCAAGACCTCGGCGGGTTTGATGCCGCGCTCCGGGAATACGCGCCTGCTGCTTCCGACGTAGGTGGGCACACCCAGACCCGCTAACCAAGCGCGCAATTCCGTTGGTCCGA
Source organism: uncultured Bacteroidota bacterium (assembly GCA_902826215.1). Taxonomy (GTDB): domain Bacteria; phylum Bacteroidota; class Bacteroidia; order Flavobacteriales_F; family PHOS-HE28; genus PHOS-HE28. The sequence continues at coordinate 199,879 of CADEDY010000001.1, read as the reverse complement.
ATGCTTCCAGTGCGCGGCGCATCCAAGGAGTAGGTCCATACTCCTGCAAGAATTCCTCGCCCTCCGCACTGTTGGTGATGTTCAGCCCGCCCTCACCGGCAACAAGGAACTTCCGCCCGAGCGTGCGACCTTGCTCGTACACGTGTACTTCGTGCGTAGTGGCCAACTGCTCTGCGGCGATCAAGCCCGCGGGACCACCTCCGATGATCGCCACACTACTCATACAGGGACGCGATGCTGCGAAAGATCCGGGACCACCCCACTCCACCGTACTTCGTCCCTAACCGAACGATCACCAGTTCACGAGCGGGATCCACGTACACGAATTGGCCGAGGATGCCCTGTGCCATGAAATCACCTTCCTGAGAAGGCAGCCACCATTGATACTGGTACCGCGCTACACTGCCGCTGGTGGTGTCCACGCACGTGCTGCGACCCACCCAATCCGCGGGGACCAGTTGTGCTTCCTTCCACTTTCCATCGTGCAAGTACAACGAGCCCAGCTTAGCGAAATCGCGGGCTGGCGCATTGATGCAACAGAAGGTCTTCTCGATGCCCCCTTCTTTGCGATCGATGCTCCACGATGATGGATACTCCATGCCCAATGGCGACCATAGCTTGTCGTTGCAGTAATCCGTGATGGTGCGTTGATCGCCTTTCGCACGAAGCGAGCGTTCGAGGATCAAGCCGAGCAATTGGCTGTTACCACTGACATACTCGAACTCCGTTCCGGGCACTCGCTTCAACTTCAGGTGCGCCATGTTATTGTACAACCTTCTGCCGTAGTAGTACTTCGCCGCCGAGCCAAAGGGGTTCACGTAGCTCTCATTGAAATTGAGACCACTGGTCATCTGCAGCACATGCTCCACGGTAACGGCGTCGAAACCGTTCTCCTTCAGCTCCGGCACGAAGTCCGTCACCGGCTGTTGCACGTCTTTGATGTAACCATCGGCGATCGCGCAGCCGACCAGCATGCTCATGACCGACTTCGCCATGGAGAAGGACGTGTGCACCTGTGCCGGATCATACCCTTTGAAGTAGCGCTCGTACTTCAGGGTGTCGCGGTGGATGATCAGGAAAGCCACGGTGCGGTGGCGCTCCAGGAAGTCATCGAAGGCTTGTTCCTTACCGTCGTACTTGATCGTGCGCGGGCCCTTCTCTTCTGCTGCGACAACATAGTGGTATGGCTCTACAGAAGCCGCTAGCGGCCGCGAAGGGAACTTCCTATGATCGCGGGTATCGGCGAAGTTGTACACGAAGAATCTACCGACCGTGCAACCGGAAAGCAACACGCTCACCAACAGCAAGAGGAGGTGCCGTGCTTTCATGCCTTGCTCCCCTTGGTCGGATGATCAGTCGTTGACCAACTTGTAGAGTTCCTTCAGGTCGGGGATCAACACCACTTCGATACGACGGTTCTTCGCCTTGTCGTTCGGGTCCACAGGCACGTACTCCCCACGACCCGCGGCGGTGATACGCACTGGATCGATGGCACTGCTCTCCTGCATGATGCGCACTACGCTGGTCGCGCGCGCCACGCTGAGGTCCCAATTGTCCTTGTATGCACTGCCGGCGGAGATCTTGTCCGTATCCGTGTGACCTTCCACGAGTATGCTGAGGTCCTTCTCGTTCTCGATCGCCTTGGCCAACTTCGAGACCGCTTCCTTGCCTTTGGCATCCACCGCCGCGCTGCCGCTCGGGAACAACAATTTGTTATCCATGCTCACGTAGATGCGGCCGTTGCGTTGCTCCACAGTAAGCCCCTTGCCCTCGAAGCCGACCAATGCTTGGCTCACGCGCTCTTTCAAGTTCTTCATGGCCGCATCCTTCGCAGCGATCTCGGTTTGGAGTTCGGCAAGCTTTGCTTCGCGATCCGCCAAGGCGGCTTGCTTCTCGGCCATGCCCTTTGCCAATGTGTTCAACGAATCCTCCTTGCCCATGAGATCCAAACGAAGCGCTTCCAAGTTGGTGAGGAGCTTCCGGTTCTCGCTCTGATTCCCCGAGAGCAACGCGTTGTACTTGTCCAGCAATTCGTTGTTGAGCGTGTTGATCTTGTCGTACTGCTTGGTCATCTGCCGAAGCGAGGTTCCCAGGACCGTGGTGTCGCGCTCCAGTTCGGTATTGCGCTTCTTGAATTCGCTGAGCATGGCATCCGATTCCGCGGCTCTGGTCTCTGCCGCAAGCGCCTTTTCGTTCGCCGCGTTGGTTTCGGTCTGCAACGCCTTGGCACGTGCGTCCGCCTCTTCATACTTGCGGGCTGGCACACAAGCCACGAATAGAAGGGAGATGAAAAGGACCACGTTCGTACTGCGGAATGAAAATGACATCGGCTTGGCGTTTGCTTGTTGACCCCCAAAGGTCCAATGCGTCACGCGCCGGAACAGGAAAAGGCAACATTACTTTTGAACAAGTCGTTTCATTCCATAACCGATGAGTTTGAGAACGGATACCGGTTTGCCCCCGGATTGGGTGTTTTCCCCCTCCATCGACTTCGAGATGAAGCAATACACCCTGTTGGGCTACCTGCAGCGTGTAAAGGCACGTTTCAACGAACAGAAACTATACCCGCATCTGGAACAGGTGCAGGCGCAGGTGAACGACCTTCAGCAGCTGCGGCGCACGAAGCAGGTGTGGGCCAATGGCCTGAACGGTGAACTCCTCGGTTTCGACCCTACGACCGGTAGCGCCATTCACGAACGTCCACAGGACAACGAACCTCTTCGCGTTATCGACGAGGTGATCGACTTCGCGATCCCCGGCCTGATGCGCATGCAGTACGAGGGGGTTGAACTTCGCGAAGAGCTGGTTCGCCGGATCAGTCTATTCCCCGTTGGTGTGCAGCCTTTGCATGTTTCGGAAGGCTGGCTCCTATTGCGGACGGGCAAGCAAGCACGGGTCTATGGCTATTCGATCCCTTTTCTCCGCGAGCAGAATGAGGAACGTAGGCACCACAACCTCATCACCCGGTATGTAACTACGGTGACCTTGGGCATCTCCAGCACCTACGACCGGATCAAAGCAGACCTGATCCAACAACACCCCGGCTTTCCGAATCCAGCCACCTTCGCGGTCGAAACCGACCTGACGTTGCCCTGCATCGAGACGTATGTGCCCTTGGCGAAATGGGTCGCCTTCGCTCACCTGACCGGGAGCGCTCAGTGATCCTTGCTTTCCTGCGGCGCGAACCACACGCCACGCAGATCGCGGTACTCCATGCCGTTGATGGGAAGGTCGCGCACCCAAGGTTGAAGAAGTCGGACGGACCGTTCGTGGTAGAGCGGGGCGATCATGGCATCGCTCATCAATTGTGCCTCGGCGTTGGCCAATAGGTGCATCCGCTGGTTCCGGTCATCCGTGCGCAAGGCCAGTGCGAAAAGTGAATCATAGCGCGCGTTCTGATACCGGGTGCTGTTCAGGTACGACGGTTCTTTGGGGTCCATCGGCACGCTCTTTCCGTAGAACAACGCCAAGAAGTTCTCCGGATCAGGATGGTCCACGATCCATCCTTCACGCCAGAACTGCGCCTCTCCCATTTCCTTGCGCCTGTAGTGCTGATCCGCTGGCAGCACCGAGGTGATCACCCGAACGCCTAGGTTATTCTCCAACATGGATTGGACCATGCTTGCCACACCTACGTAACCGAATCCATCACTATTCACCTGTAGGTAGACCGCGGGCAGGTCCTTGCCATTGGCATACCCGGCGTCTGCAAGTAGTGCTTTTCCGCCGACCGGATCGTACGTCAATGAAGGGATCACATCATAGGGATAGGCCTCGAAACCCGGCGCTACCACCCCGTGTTCGGCGGGAACAGCAAGGCCTTGCAGCACACTGTCCACGATCATCTGCCGATCGATCGCCATGGAAAAGGCGCGGCGGATCCGCACATCCGTGAATGGTGCCTGCCGCATGTTGAAGCCATAGAACTGCACGGTCAGTCCCGGGATCGTTTGCACCTGCACATCCCCAGTGGACTTGAGCACGTCGGTCCGCTCTACGGGTAGCTCATACATCACGCTCAAGTGGCCCTCCTGAAAAGCCTCCAATTCCTTCAGTTTGTCCTTCTCGAAGGTGCACCGCACCCCGTCGAGGAAGGGATATCGGTTCCCGTGCTCATCGCTTCCCCAGTAACCAGGATTCCTTTCCATCACGATCACTTCATCGAGAATGAAGGTCTTCATACAAAAGGGTCCCGTTCCTACCGGATGCCATAGCGCCTCCTCGCCATAGTGTGCGACCAACTCCTGGGGATAGATCCAGCACCCTTGATGCGCCAGCACTTGCAGAAAACTGGGCCACGGGTTGGTCAGGGTGATACGAACCGTCAGCGGGTCAAGTGCTTCGATGCCCTTGACCCCGGGCCCTTCTGCACTGCGAGCGGTTGCCGCGTACTGGGCGTTGGCCCCAAGGACCTTGTCCTGAAAGAGCCAGAACATCTGATTCATCGGACTGAAGGTGCACAGCGCCGTGTAGCACTGTACAACATCGGTTGCCGTGAACTCCCGTCCTTTTCCATCCACAAAGCACGTGTCATCGTGGAAACGCACACCAGGGTGCAGTTTGAAGGTGTACACATATCCGGTCTCATCCACGCTCCACGAATCGGCCAAAGCGGGCTTCACCGAAAGATCCGTTTGATCGAATCGCACAAGCCCCTCATAGACCTGTGCTGCTACACGGTGTGAAGCCGCTTGGGTGAGGCTCAATGGGAACAGACTTCGGATCTCTTCCACTTCATTGGCATTGAACATGCCGCCGTAGTGCTTGCCACCCGCTCCTTCCCGGTCACGCGCCTCTTCCGGAGCAGAACACGACGCCAGAACGGCAACAAGGATAAGCTGGTAGCAAAGGCGCATGCACGTGTTAAGCTCGGGTTCACAAGCCGGTCAAATGTACCCGGCGACCTCCCTGCAGAAAGAAGTTCCAAGAGGCTTGGATCAACAACCCATTGGTGAAAGGCCGTGCACAGCCGACGGATAGGATACTTTTCGGACGAAGTATCCGTATGTCTTACGTGATCACAGGTCGCTGCACCGTCGCTTTGAACACTTTCTGTCATCTCCGTACCGCAATACGGGGTTTGGTAGTTGCCGGGCTATGCCTCTTCGGCGCTGGTGTGCTCCGGGGCCAGTACTCGGGCTCGTCGAACCTTCGGGTGAAATGGCTTCCCGTCCGCTCGGACACGCTGGTACTGGACACGTTGAGCCTGGTGCCAGGCAGTTTGAACCTGTTCGGGGAAGGACTTCCCATCGGAACTGTGCAATACGAACTGGACCCTTTCAATGCCTTATTGATCTGGACCAGCAGGCCGCAGGTGGATTCGGTGCTGGCGAGATACCGCGCGATGCCACTGGCCTTTGGAGAGGTGCGGCGCAACAAGGACCCAGAGCGACTTACCACCACAGGTGAGGATCGCAGGGACCCCTTTCGGTATGAGCCCGCCCGGAAGGTGGACGACCCCTTCGGAATGCAGGGGTTGAACAAGACCGGCAGCATTTCTCGAGGTGTGCTCTTCGGTAATAACCAGGACCTCGCTGTGAACTCCACGCTGAACCTTGAACTCAGCGGACGGCTTACGGATCGGATCCAAGTGCTGGCCAGTATCACGGACAACAACATTCCCATCCAAGCAGGAGGAAACACATTGGAACTGCAGGACTTCGACCAGGTCTTCATCAAGCTCTTCGAAGGCGAAGAAGGCAAAGGATGGTCGCTGATCGCCGGTGACTTCGTCCTTCAACGCCCGAAGAGCCACTTTCTCACCTACTTGAAGAAGACCAAGGGACTCAGTTTCGAAACACCGGTTCCATACGGCAGTGAGGTGAAAGCGCGCGTTGGAGCCAGCGTCGCGATCAGCAAAGGCAAGTTCGCTCGCAATGTGATCCAAGGCATCGAAGGTGTGCAAGGTCCGTATCGCCTGCGGGGGAATGATGGTGGTTCCATCATCATCATACTCTCCGGCACCGAGCGCGTGTACATCAACGGCGAGGTGCTCCTACGCGGTCAGGAGAACGACTACGTGATCGACTACAATACCGCCGAGATCACCTTCACCGCACGGCGCCTTATCACGAAGGATCGCCGTATCACTGTGGAGTTCCAGTATTCGGACAAGAACTATGCACGCTCCTTGGTGCGCTTGGACCACACCGTTGAGCTGCCCCATAACACCTTTCGCTTCAACCTGTTCAGCGAACAAGACCACAGGAACCAGCCCCTTCAACAACAATTGAGCGACACCGAGCGTGCGGTGCTTCGTGATGCGGGCGATGATCCGCTCGCAGCAACGGTTCCTGGCGTGGACAGCACAGGTTACTCGAACGATCAGGTGCTCTATTGGCGAGCCGACTCCTTGGGGTATTCGCCGGTCTACGTCTACAATACGGATCCCGACTCGGCCTTGTGGCGTGTGACCTTCACGCAGCTCGGGGCTGGCCTCGGCGATTACGTGCAGCAGGAATTCACCCCCAATGGTCGCGTGTTCCGGTGGGTGGCCCCGGACACGATCAATGGACTGGTCGTGCACCGCGGAGACCATGCCCCTGTGCGGGTACTGGTGACGCCTCGAAGCCAGCAATTGATCACCGTGGGCTGGGATCACCACCCCGATACGCGCACGGCCGCAACCGTCGAGCTCGCCTACAGCAACGCCGATCGCAACACCTTCAGTTCCATCGACAATGCGGACGATCAAGGCTATGGTATCATGGCGCGTGGCGAACATGCCATTCCGATCAGCAAACGTGATAGCACCGTGCAATTGGTGGTCGGTGCAGAAACCGAAGCCATCTCCAGCAACTTCCAATTCGTGGAGCGCTACCGTGCCGTGGAATTCGATCGCAACTGGAACATCCTTGGTTTGACACTGAAAGGAGATCAACTCCTCGCAGGCGCCAACGTTGGCGTGCGCGGAAAGAAATTCGGGCGAGTGGGCTATGGACTGGGGACCTTTCAAGTGACGGATACTTATCGTGGGTTGAAACAGGAACTCATCAGCAACGTGAAAACGGAACGGACAGAGGTCGTGGGCACCGGGAGCTGGCTGACCACGGCCAATACGCGCAACACCGATTTCCTAAGGCACAACGCAAAGGCCTTGCAACGGTTCCGCTACTTCACGCTCGGGCTCATCGACGAACACGAGCGCAATCTCTTCCGCACGGATAGTTCCAAGGCCCTGATCGCTGGTAGCTACCAATTCCACGAATGGGAAACCTTCATTCAGAGTCCGGATACCTTCAAGAACAAATGGCGCTTGGGTGGTGGGCAACGTTGGGATCGCGCGCTGAAGGCAGGCTCCTTGGTGCAAAGCTCACTGGCCACCTCGTATAGCCTCGGGCTTGAACTGGCTCGTGATCCGCGCAAGCGACTGACCACCTCTTTCACCTACCGCAGGCTCGACATCAACGATACCACGTTGACAACACAGCGACCAGAGAACACCTATCTAGCGCGTATCGATCATGACCTGAGCATGCTGAAGGGGGCAGCCGTATTCGACCTGTTCTACGAATTCGGTTCCGGACTGGAACAACGCCGAGAGTACATCTACATCAACGTTCCGGCTGGTCAAGGCCTGTACGTGTGGATCGATTACAACAACGATGGTGTGAAGGACCTGAATGAATTCGAACTCGCGAACTTCAGTTACGAAGCGGATTACCTCCGCGTCTTCGTACCGAGCAATACCTATGTGCGCACGTTCAGCAACCAATTCAGCACCTCGCTGGATCTGCGGCCTGCCGTGCTCTGGGCCGACGCGAAAGGCACCAAGCGCTTCCTCGGTCGCTTCTCTGACCTTGCTTCGTTGCGCGTGGATCGAAAGACCGGTGGCTCGGACGTACTGGACGCTGCGAACCCCCTTAAATTCAATTCACTGGATACCAACTTGAACTCGTATTCCTCCTCCGCCCGTAACACCTTCTTCTACAACCGCACCAGCCGTACTTGGAGCGTGGATCACACCTTACAGAACGACCGGAGCCAAAGTCTGCTCCTGAACGGTTTCGAATCGCGGTCACGACGCTTCAACACGGTGCGGATGCGTTGGAATACGACGCGCCAATGGACCGCCGATGTGGAAGCCGAACGCGGCAAGGTCACGAACAACTCCGACCTCCTCACCGGCAGAACCTACGCCGTGGATCAACAAGGCGTGAAACCGCGTTTGACCTGGCAGCCCAACACCTCGTTCCGGGCCATTGCCTCATTCAAATACACCGACAAGAAGAACAAGGAGGAATATGGCGGTGAGCTTGCGACCATCGAGGACTTCGGTGCGGAGCTGCGCTACAACACCGCTGGCAAAGGCAGCATCCTGGTGACCATGAACCGGGTGGCGATCACCTATGACGGCGAGACGAATTCGCCCTTGGGCAACGAATTGCTTTCGGGCTTGAAGGTCGGGACCAACCTGACCTGGAGCGTAAGTATCCAGCGTAACCTCAGCAACAACCTACAGGTGGATCTCACCTACAACGGGCGACGGTCAGAAGGAGTGCCCGTGGTGCATGTGGGTGGCGCACAGGTGAGGGCTTTCTTCTGAACCTTCGACGGCTGCTGGCGAAAATGAAAAGCCCCGGATGCTCGATCCAGGGCTTCCGATCTGCAAGGATCGATGATCACTTCAGATCGAAGGACGACTTGGACACCAATGCGCCGGATTCGTACAGCTCCACGATGTACTGGCCGGTCCGCATTTCGCTGGTTCCGTTCCAGAACACGCACACATCGACCGGTTGGTTCTGGTAGTTCACTTCACGCTTTGCGCTGAACTCCCCTTCGACACCATTGAATTTGAACCGGTTGTTCGGATCGCTTGCGGGAAGTACCGATCCATCCGGGCTGATCACGCGCATATACAGGGTCTTGTCACCGGAATCGGTCACTGAGTTCTGGCCGAGCGTGAAGCAGCACTTCACCATTTCGGCCTTCTTGGCGCGGTCCGTTTCCACCTGCTTGCCATTGTTCCGCATGAAGAGTGCTCCGGCATTGATCGCCGTGGTGTGCAGGATCGCACCCTTGGCGATCTTCCCTTCGAGGGCCGCTTTCTCCGTGCTCAAGGCATCCTTCTGCCCTTTCACCTCACCAAGCTCCTGCGTAAGTCCGACATTCTCGGCCGTAAGCGCTTGGTTGGCGATGTTCAGCGAATCGATCGTGGCGACGTAGCCCTTCATGATCTTGCGCAACGTTTCGGCCTCCTTTTTCGCCTTTGAAAGGTCGTAGTTGCCACGCTTCACTTGATCCAATAAGCCTTCGATGCGCTCCCGCTGCGCCTCCATCTCCACGGTGAGCTGCTCGTTGTCCGTTTTCAAAGTGTCATAGGACGAGAGCATGTTCTCCAACATGACCGTCACGTTATCCTTCTCACTAGTGATGCTGGCCACCTGCTGCTGGGTCTGCTCCACCTCGTTGTTACGCTGCATGAGCATCCAGAGCATGACAACGTTGCTAACGAGCAACAGCACCACGAGCAGGAGTAATCCAGTGCTTGAGCGGTTCTTCTTCTCGACGGGTTTGTTGGTATTCTGGTCCATAGTTGGGGTTGCCGGATCGGTCCGCTAAATTACGCCTGCGCTCAGCGGCCTCTTTTGAGGAACGCGCCGCTTATCAACAAAGTATTGAACCCTTTCGCGAAGCATATACTCAACTACGGGCGGGGCTTCGCAGGTCTGTTCCTACCCCGTCGTTGCGCTGGGTGCGATCAGGGGTTGATGCACTTTGAGGATTGTATCTGCCTTGCGTGCTTGGAAGACCTACCGCGCACCCGTTTCCATGAAGACCCCAACAACCAAGTGGAACAGCTCTTCCGGGGGAAAGTGGAGATCACCGCAGCCAGTTCCTTCCTCTTCTTCATCCGAACCGGCAAAGTGCAGCACATGCTCCACCGATTGAAATACCAGAACGAACGGCATGTCGGCATGTTCCTCGGGCGGCTGATGGCGGAAGACCTTCGCGATAGCCCTCGCTTCCAGAGCGTGGACTGCTTCCTGCCGGTACCGCTGCACCCGCGCAAGGAGTTCATGCGTGGCTACAACCAAAGTCAAGTGTTGGTGGACGGTATGCGCCAGCGTTGGCCTTTGCCAAGCATCGGAAAAGGATTGGTGCGAGTGGTCCGGACACCTTCCCAAACGCGCCGCAGCCGTTTGGATCGTTGGCGCAACGTGAAGGAGGCCTTTCATCTACCAGAACCGGAAAAGCTCCGTGGCAAGCATGTCCTCATCGTGGATGACGTGGTGACCACCGGTGCCACCTTGGAAGGATGCATCCTGGCTTTGTCGATTGTCCCGGAGATCCGTATCAGCGTGTATACCGTGGCGTGTGCTTGACCATTGCCGGTACCTTTGACCGCCCACCATGCATGGAACGAGCACAATTCCCAAGACCGCGGATCGCGCAACGCGCTATGCTGCATTGCTGCCGCAAATGCGCGGCTTGATCGAAGGCGAAACCGACCTCATCGCCGCCATGGCGAACATGACCTCATCGTTGCAGCGAACGTTCGGGTGGCATTGGGTGGGCTTCTACCGTGTCCTGGGCACTGAGTTGGTGCTTGGTCCGTTCCAAGGCCCTGTTGCATGCACACGCATTGGATATGGCAAAGGCGTTTGCGGAACGGCTTGGGAACAAGGAAGAACATTGGTGGTCGAGGACGTGGATGCCTTCCCGGGCCATATCGCATGTAGCGCACTTTCGCGATCGGAGATCGTTGTTCCTGTGAAGGATCAGGACGGACGAGTAGCGGCGGTGTTGGACATCGACAGTACAGCCTTGGCCGAATTCGATACGGTGGACGAACAAGCCCTCGAACAGTTTTGTGCACTCTTGCAGCCCCTTTGCTGATGCCCTTGAAGGGTCTGTTCTTCGTCGCTGTATTGTTCGCCTTGGGATGTGCCCAGGTGCGTCCGATCACCGGCGGTGAGAAGGATAGCACTCCGCCGAGCTTGGTTTCTTCAACTCCACCGAACGGAACCACCCGGTTCAATTCCGACGTGATCCATTTGGAGTTCGATGAACGCATCCAACTCGACCGTGTTCGGGACAAGCTGCTGATCTCACCGCCGCTCGCGTCACTTCCGGTAGTGAAGATCAATGGTCCTCGGGGTGTCGATATCTCTTGGGAAGAGGAACTGCAGCCGAATACCACCTATACGTTCAACTTAGGTGGGGCGGTGAAGGACCTCACCGAAGGCAACGCAGCGGCCGGGATCAACTACGTGTTCTCCACCGGGGATGCACTGGACAGTTTGGTCATTCGTGGCTCTGTTGCGAATGCCTTCAGCGGAGCTGCCGAAAAGGACATGCTCGTACTGTTATACAACGCCGGAGACACGGCTACATTCCGAACAAGTCGACCGGCCTACATGACCCGCTGCAACGGAGAAGGTGCATTCACCATCACCAACCTTCCGGCGAAAACGTTCCATGCGTTCGCCTTGCGCGATAAGAATGGCAACTACCGCTACGATCTGCCGAACGAGGAGATCGCTTTCCTCGATAGCGTCGTTATGCCGGCACTGACGGATACTGCTGCTCCCATGCTCCGTTTCAGGACCTTCCTCCCGAACAGCCCGATACAAAGTGTGCGCAGCGCGAAGGTGATCCCGGATGGCGCCTTGCAAGTGATCCTGGCGCGTGCTGCGGACACCTTGGTCATTCGCGATATAGCACGAACAGGAGGCTCGCTTCGATGGCAACAGGAATGGAACCCAACGCGTGATACCGTGTTTTTCTGGCCATCGGATACAACATTGCTGGATGCTGGTTCCTTCGAGCTTGGAGATGGCATTACTGCACTGGATACTATGCGGTATCGTCCCTTACAACGCATGCCGTTCAACACGGGCATCACGGCCTCACAAGTGGATGGCACATCAGGCACACGTTCGTTGTTGCGTGCAAAACGACCCATCGCCGACTATGACATGTCGCGGGTGAAGTTGATCGCCGATAGCGTGGAACTACCCTTCGAACTAGTGCGGACAGAGGACCCAAGAACACTGCTCTTGAATACAGAAATGGGGCCCGGCACCTCAGCGGCACTGACCCTGTTGCCAAGAACGATCCGCGATATCTATGGTGGGACCAATGACACCGTGCGCATTGCCCTGGGACGAGCGGCGGAAAAGTCGCTGGGGACGCTGCGCGTGGAATTGAAAGGTCTGGACCCGACCGGGCATTACCTTTTGCATTTGCTCGACCCCCAGCAGCGGGTCGTTCAGGAGGCGGTGGTCAGCGACGACCTTCACTCGGTGAAATGGAAGCGGCTCCCGCCCGGCTCCCGCACCTTACGCCTGATCGCCGATCGCAACGGGAATGGCCGCTGGGATACCGGGGACCTCGACCAAGGACTCCAACCCGAGCGCACTTGGTACCACTCCGAACCGGTCAACGTGCGCGCGGCATGGGACATCGTGGTGGATTGGAAGCTGAATTGAGCTTCGTCGTCCATTGGTCGCGTTCGTCCCCCTCGGGAACCTTGTCCGTCGACCTGGCGTAGAACGGGCGCAACCACCTGCCCGGTGGGTCTATTGATGCATAGCCGCTATTCTACTTCTCGCTCCACGTTCGTCACGCGGTTCCTGCTGCTTGCCACCTGTTCGTTGGTCGCTATCGGCTCTTTCGCGCAAGCGAATACCGTGCTTCCAACGCGGGGTAAGCGTTTCTGGACCGGATACATGCAGAACGGTTTCGGTGCGCAAAGCTTGAAGATCCACATTTTGAGCAGCAATGCCACGAGCGGCACGGTCAGTATGCCTTTGAACGGCTGGACCACGAATTTTACCGTCGGCGCCAATAACGTAGCTGTGATCGACGTGCCAACGACCGCTGAGAATACGGGGTCCGGGAGCATCATGCCACGCGGCGTCCTGATCCAGAGCAACGATAGCATCAACGTCTTCATCAGCAGTTTCCAGAACTTCACCCACGACCTTTCACAGGTCATCCCCGAATCATCACTCGGCAATTCCTACCGTGTGGATGCCTATCAGGGACTCCCGAACTTCAACAACCTGCACAAGAGCGAATTGCTTGTTGTTGCCACACAGGATGGCACCCAGGTGCGGATCACGCCTTCGGTGAATACGCTGAGCGGCCAATTCGCGAACGTTCCTTTCGTGATCAACCTGAATGCCGGACAGACGTACCAGATACAAGCAGCCACGGATCAGCTGGACCTGACCGGCACCTTGGTCGAAGCCACCACGGCCAGTGGTACCTGCCGACCATTCGTGGTGATGGGCGGATCGATGTGCGCAACCGTGCCCGGCGCTTGCCAGGCATGCGATGCCATCTTCGAACAGCTCATACCCATCTCCGCTTGGGGAACCCGTTACTACACAGCACCGATCCACGGAGTGAACACCAGCACCTACCGTGTACTCGCACATACCAACGGCACATCCATCACCATCAATGGTGGCGCTCCGATCCTACTTAACGCAGGTCAGAAGCACGAGGTGAACGGCGCAACCACGCCGGTATGCATTCAAGCGAACCAACCCGTTAGTGTTGCCCAATTGCTGGAGGGATACAGCTGTGCTGGAAGTGGCGACCCTTCGCTCCTATTGGTATCACCTGCTGATCGTATTTCGACCAGCGCCACGTGGAATACCTCGAACTCTTCCCAGGTGAGCCAGCACAGCGTAAGCGTTGTGGTGCCGACCGCCGCTGTCGGTCAATTGACCTTGGACGGTGTGGTGGTGAATCCTTCGTTGTTCCAAACGTACACCGGTTGTGCCGATCGAAAATACGCCAAGATCCCGGTCGCTGTTGGTCGGCATCGGCTTCAGGCATCAGCTGGATTCCAAGCCTATATGTTCGGCACGGGCTACGGCGAGAGCTATGCGGGTTCGGTCCACGACATACGTGCAACGCCGGTGCAACAGGACTCCACCGTTTGTGGCAGCGGGCCAGTAACACTGAATGCTCCGGAGCCTTTGAGCAACGCAGTATGGACCGAAGTCGACGACCCGAACACGGTGCTCGCGAACGGGAACAGCTATTCCTTCACTCCGACAGCTAGCGGAAGCTACATGGTCACGGGCGTTCTACCGGTAAGTGGATGTACACGAACATTCACCTACCACGTAGGCATTCCGCTCACGATACCCACACTGCTCACGGCCAATGACCTTCCTGCGATCGACATCTGCCAATACGAATCGGTACAGCTCGGATTGGTGCCACCACCGGATCCGGCATGGTTCAACATTCAATGGTCACCTGCCTCCTCCTTGAACGACGATACGATCGCGAACCCCGTCGCCACGCCGATGAGCAGCACATGGTACCGTGTTCGTGTGATCAGTCCGAGCGGTTGCGGGAATATGGACGATAGCATTCGCGTGAACGTCACCCCAGCCAGTGTACTTGATCTGAATACGACCGCCACTCCGACACCGGTCTGCGCTGGAAGCCCCGTTCAGCTTGGTAGCCAAGCATTGCGCGTTCTCTCCTCGGACCTGTTCGATGGTGCTCCGGGAAGCACGTGGACCGCCATTCAAGGTGGTACGGTAAGTGACATCTGCGGGAGCCAAAGTGGAACAGCCCTATACTTCAATGGAGGTGGTCAGCGGTATGCACAGACCATCGGTTTCAATACCGTCGGTGGAGGACAACTTCGCTTCCGCTTGAAGATCGCCGCCGGTACTGCGCCGTGCGACAATGCCGAGCCCGGTGATGATGTGGTGCTCGAATATTCCAACAACAACGGGCTCAACTGGAACTTGATCCAGACCTACGCGGAGAACATCTTTCCCGACTTCGAAGCTGTTGAGGTCAACATTCCTGTGCCCGCTCAAACCAGTAGCACGATGTTCCGGTTGCGGCAATTGGCACACGAAGGCGCGGGCCACGATAACTGGTGCATCGATGACATGATCATCGCTCGATACGACAACGCTTGGGTGAACTACAGTTGGAGTCCGGCAACGACCCTTTCCAACGCCAGCATCCCAGCACCAGTGGCCACCCCGACAACCTCAGGTTGGTACGTGCTCAACGCAACCGATCCAACAGCGAGTTGCGTGTACCATGATTCGGTCCATGTGCAGGTGAACCCCTCCTTCACGTTGACCATGACGCCGAACAGCACTTTGTGCGCGACTACAGGTATGCCGATCACCGCAACACCAAGTGCAGGTTCGAGCATCACCTACGCCTGGTCCCCGAACAATGGCACGTTGAGCGCGACGAACGTTCAATCACCTACCGCCAATCCAACGGCCACCACCACTTATAGTGTCACCGCCACCAATACCTCCGGTTGTTCCGCAACCGGCCAAGTGACGATCACCGTTGGCCAACTAGCGGGGTTCAATGTGTCCGCAACGAACACCACGATCTGCGAAGGGGTCAGCACACAGCTCAACGCATCCATCTCGAACACCAACGGTATCACGTACGCGTGGACCGGAGAAGGATTGAGCAGCACGACCATCGCCAACCCGGTCGCCTCGCCCTCGCAAACCACCACCTACACGTGCACGGTCACGCAGAGTTCGACGGGTTGTAGCCAAAGCCAAATCATCACGATCACGGTGGTGAGCGGGTATCAAGCCGATCTCGGACCCGACCTTACACTGTGTTCCACCTTGGGCCATCAGTTGGTGGTGCAGCACAATGTGCCCAACCCGACCTATGCCTGGACCCCAGCCGCCAACCTCAACGCGGCGAACATCGCTTCGCCATCCATTCTTGTGGATGCCAGTGCGACATACACCGTCACCATCACCGGACCCAATGGATGTAGCGTCAGTGATCAAGTGGTGATCACGCGCCCGTTCAGCAATGTGCCTGCCACTGGGACCGCAAGCGGATGTGCGAATGCCGCACCGACCATCACCGCACCGGTAACAGGTGTAAGCTATGTATGGAGTACGGGTGCGACCACAGCAAGCATCATCCCGACCACTTCTGGACCACATACCGTAACCGTGACCAACACCATGGGGTGCGAAGTGAGCACCACCTTCAACGTCACCCTGTTCCCTGCACCAGTAGTGAACCTGGGACCCGATCTGGCCTTGTGCGGTGTGAGCGATCAAGAACTGAACGCTGGGAATGCTGGGAACTCTTTCCTGTGGAACACGAATGCGACCACGCAACAGATATCAGCAACGAGCTCGGGAACGTATTCGGTCAGTGTTACGAACAGCGATGGATGTATTGGCTCGGATGCCGTTCAAGTTTCACTCAACGCGCTACCGATCGATGTTCTCAGCGATGTTACAAGCTGTTCATCGACCGCGGTGGTGTTGGACGCTGGTAATCCCGGAAGTTCGTTCGCTTGGAACACGAGCGCCACGAGCCAAACCATCTCGCCAACAACGAGCGGAACCTATTCCGTGACGATAACAACCCCACAGAATTGTTCGGCCATGTTCGATGCACAGGTAACGATCCTTCCGGTGATAACTGTCGCTCTCGGGAACGACACCACCATCTGCGAAGGCACTTCGATGGAATTGGACGCCGGCAACCCGGGCATGTCCTATTCATGGAATACCGGTGAAACAACCCGATTGAAGAACGTCACCAGCGCAGGGTCCTACTCGGTGACCGTGAGCAACGGAAGCTGTTCGACCTCGGATGAGATCACGGTGAATACGCAAGCGGCCCCGGTGGATGTCCTGATTGATGCGACAGAATGCGTGGGAACGAGTGTACTGCTGGATGCCGGAAATCCGGGGTGCACCTTTGCTTGGAGCAACGGCCTCACATCGCCAACGATAACGGTGACCAGCGCTGACAACTACTCGGTTGTAGTGACGAACGCGATCGGCTGCTCGAACACGTTCGACGCAACCGTTCAGTTCGTTCAACCGCCATCTGTGCAACTCGGGGTTGACACGGTGCTCTGCGAAGGTCGGGCGCTCGTCGTCGACGCTGGCAACCCGGGGTCAACGTATGATTGGAGCAATGGATCAACAGCCCGGACCATCACCATCACACAAGCAGGGACCTTTAGCGTGGCTGTGAACAATGGACATTGTGAGCGTTCTGATGCGATCGTGGTCCTGTTCAATCCTTCACCTGCGCGACTCGCAACAAGGCAGTTCCACACCTGCTTGGGCGAGGATGAACAATACGTCCGGATCGATGCCGGCAATCCTGGATCACGCTATGATTGGTCGACAGGCGAAACGTCACAAGTGATCCTCGCCGGTGCTTACGGCTGGTATGTGGTGGAAGTGCTGAACCAGTTCGATTGTGCTGCTCGCGATTCCGCGCAGGTGATCGAATACTGTCCTTCTGCGATCTTCATTCCGAACACCTTCACCCCGAATGGAGATGGCACGAACGATTACTTCCTACCGGTGGGCAAGAACATCGCTTCCATGCACATGTACGTATTCGACCGTTGGGGAAATCAGCTGTTCGAGAGCGACGACCCCACGATGGGCTGGGATGGTACGTATTCGGGCGAGGTCGTCAAGAACGACATCTACGTGTGGCGGCTTACCTACAAATTCCTCGAGGACAAGGATGGTAAAGTAGGCCGGGAGCAAGAACAGATGGGGCACATCCAAGTGCTCCGTTGATCCGGATCAGACCCGTAGCTCGAAGTCGTCCGCCTCCATCCCCACCGGGAATTTCTCACGGAAGTCATTCAATGCGGCACCATCCAAGGTGCATGTCGTGACGCACTCGTTCTTGGGCGTGCACGTTGCCAATAGCTGGCCTTTCGGCTCGACCACCAACGAGTCGCCAGAGTAATGGATGCTCTTCCCATCCATGCCCACGCGGTTCACACCGACCACGTAGCACTGGTTCTCGATGGCGCGTGCGATCAACAGTTGACTCCAAGGATAGCTGCGCACTTCCGGCCAATTGGCCACGTACAGCGCTGCATCGTAATCACCACGGTTGCGGGCGAACACAGGGAAGCGCAGATCGAAACAGATCTGCAACAGGATCCGCCAACCACGCCACTCGACCACAACACGTTCGCTTCCCGGAGCGAAGTGATCGGTCTCCTTCGCGAAGCGGAACAGATGGCGTTTGTCGTAATTCTGAACCGATCCATCCGGGGTGATGAACAAGCCACGATTGAAGGTCTTGCCGCCTTCGGTGATGATCATGCTCCCATATATCGCGGCTTCGATCGAAGCCGCCTGTTCTTTCATCCACTGAACGGTAGGACCATCCATGGTCTCTGCTAGAACAGTGTTCATCGTGAAGCCCGTGGTGAACATCTCGGGCAGCACGACCAGGTCGGTGGCACCCTTCAGCTCAGCAAGCCTCCCAACGAACATGGTGCGGTTCGCGGCGGCATCCTCCCAGTGGAGCATGCTCTGTACCAAGGTCACTTTCAGGTCGCGCATAGCTTTTCGATGGCGGCATCCAAGGTAGCGTCCTGCTTCGCGAAACAGAAACGGATCAAGCGTTGGTCTTCTGGCGGGTCCTTGTAGAAGGGCGACAATGGAATACCGACCACACCGCGCTCACGGGCGAACCACTTCGCGAATTCCACATCGGGCAGATCGCTGATCGCGCTGTATTCCGCCACTTGGAAGTAGCTACCCTCACAGGCCAAGGGCTTGAACTCCGTGCGCTTCAGACCAGCAAGGAAACGATCGCGCTTGGCTTGATACAGGGCGGGTAGTTGTTCATAGTGCAGTGGCTCTTTCAGGTACTCGGCCAGGGCGTATTGCATTGGCGTGTTCACGCTGAACACATTGAACTGATGCACCTTCCGGAACTCGACCATAAGTTCCTTCGGCGCCAGCGCATAGCCCATCTTCCAACCAGTGGTGTGGAATACCTTACCGAAACTGAAGATGACGAATGCGCGCTCGCGAAGCTCCGGATAGTTGATCGCCGAGGCATGCGGTTCGCCATCGAACACCAGGTGCTCATACACCTCATCGCTGAGCAGGATGATGTCGGTGCCATGCAGCATCTCCACGATGCGCATCATGTCCGCATCGCGGAGGATCGTGCCCGCCGGATTGTGCGGCGTATTGATCATGAGCATCCGCGTGCGTGGCGTGATCGCCGCCTGCACCGCATCCGCATCGAAACGCATATCGCTACCGAGACGTACGTGGATCGGCTTGCCGCCGAAGAGTTCAACCGAAGGTGCGTAACAATCGTATGCCGGATCCACGATGATCACCTCATCACCGGCATGCACCGTTGCCGCGATCGCGGTGAAGATGGCTTGCGTACCACCTGCAGTGACCGTGATCTCCGACGCAGGTTCGTAGGTCACATCGTACAAGCGCTGCACCTTCGCCGATAAGGCCTCCAACAAAGCAAGTAGTCCCGGCATCGGCGCGTACTGGTTGTGGCCCAGTTGCATCGCCGCGTGGACCAGCGCACTCAGCTTCGGATCGATCGGGAAATCAGGGAACCCCTGCCCGAGGTTGATGGCGCCGACCTCGTTGGCCAGCTTACTCATCACCGCGAAGATGGTTGTGCCGACGGTCGGCAACTTGCTCTTCGGATGATGAAAGGACGACATGATCCGATCACTCTTTCGTGACCGATGCTGCCAAGTACTCCCGGTTCATCCGCGCAATGTGCTCGAGGCTGATCCCCTTGGGACATTCCACTTCGCATGCACCGGTGTTGCTGCAGTTGCCAAAGCCTTCCTTGTCCATCTGTTCCACCATGGCGAGCACGCGGCGCTTGGCTTCGGGCTTGCCCTGAGGCAGCAACGCGAACTGGCTCACTTTGGCTGCAACGAACAACATCGCACTACTGTTGGTGCAGGTCGCAACACACGCTCCGCAGCCAATACAGGTCGCGGCATCGAAAGCAGTATCGGCATCGGCCTTCGGAATGGGCACCGCATTTCCATCCACCAGATTCCCGCTCGTGTTGACACTAACGAAACCACCAGCGGCTTGGATGCGATCGAACGCACCACGGTCCACGGCAAGGTCCTTGATCACAGGGAATGCCTCCGCGCGCCACGGCTCCACGTGAATGGTATCGCCATCCTTGAACTTGCGCATGTGCAACTGGCACGTGGTGATCATGCGGCCTGGGCCATGCGCCTCACCGTTGATGAACAGGCTGCAGGAGCCACATATGCCTTCACGGCAATCGTGATCAAAAGCAATAGGCTCCTCGCCCTTGCGCACGAGGTCGTCGTTCAGCACGTCCAACATCTCCAGGAAGGACATGTCCTCGGACACATCATTGACCGGGTACGTATTCAACTCGCCTTTGGCCTTGGGGCCGTTCTGGCGCCAGATCTTGAGGGTCAGTTTCATGTTGCCCATCACTTGTAAGAACGTTGCGTCAGTTTCACCACGTCGAACGTCAATTCCTCCTTATGCAGTGCCGCCTTTCCGGCCTCGCCCAGCCACTCCCAGGCAGCGACGTATGCATAGTTCACATCGTCGCGCTTGGCCTCGCCTTTCTGTGGTCCGTCCAGTTCCTGTGATTCCTCGCGGAAGTGTCCGCCGCAGCTTTCATTGCGGTCCAAGGCGTCGATGCACATCAGTTCGCCTAACTCCAGGAAGTCGGCCACGCGACCGGCCTTCTCCAACTCTTGGTTGAATTCGTTCGCTTTGCCAGGAACACGCACATCCTTCCAGAATTCCTCGCGGATCTGGCGGATCTCGGCGATCGCTTCCTGCAATCCCTGTGCGTTGCGGGCCATGCCGCACTTGTCCCACATCACCTTGCCCAAACGGCGATGGAAGTCATCCACCGGCTTGGTGCCTTTGTTGTTCAGGAAGTGGTCGATGCGCTCCGTGACGGCCTTCTCCGCCTCATCGAACGCCGCGCTCTTGGTGTCGATGGGGCCGGTCCGGATGTCGTCCGCGAGGTAATCGCCCACGGTATAGGGGATCACAAAGTAGCCGTCGGCCAGGCCCTGCATCAGCGCTGATGCGCCCAATCGGTTCGCGCCGTGATCGCTGAAGTTGGCCTCGCCCAATGCGAATAGACCGGGTACTGTCGTCTGCAGGTTGTAATCCACCCACAGGCCGCCCATGGTGTAGTGCACGGCCGGGTAGATCTTCATGGCGTGCAGGTAGGGGTTCTCTCCGACGATGTTCTCGTACATGTCGAAGAGGTTGCCGTACTTCTCGCTCACCACGGCAGTTCCGAGCTCCTTGATCTGCTCCGGCGTCGGGTTCTCGATGTGCAGAATGTTCGCCTGCAACTTCCCGTACCGTTGGATCGCAGCACCGAAGTCGAGGTATACCGCTTCTCCGGTCTTGTTCACGCCGTAGCCAGCATCGCAACGCTCCTTGGCGGCCCGGCTCGCCACGTCACGTGGCACCAGATTGCCGAAGGCCGGGTAGCGGCGCTCCAGGTAGTAATCGCGATCCTCTTCCTTGATGTCGCTGCCTTTCTTCTTGCCCTCGCGGATGGCCTGAGCGTCCTCCAAGCTCTTTGGCACCCAGATGCGCCCGTCGTTGCGGAGGGATTCGCTCATCAGCGTCAGCTTGCTCTGGTGTGTGCCGCTGACCGGGATGCAGGTCGGGTGGATCTGCGTGTAGCACGGGTTGGCCATGTAGGCACCGCGCTTGTGCGCCTTCCATGCCGCCGTGACGTTGCTGCCCATGGCGTTGGTGCTCAGGAAGAACACGTTCCCATAGCCGCCAGTGCACAGCAGCACCGCGTGTGCACCATGCCGCTCGATCTCGCCAGTGATCAGGTTGCGGGCGATGATGCCACGCGCCTTGCCATCCACCACGACCACATCAAGCATCTCGTGGCGGTCGTACATCTTTACGGTGCCCTTGCCGACCTGGCGCATGAGCGCGCTGTAGGCCCCGAGCAATAGCTGCTGACCGGTCTGGCCCCGGGCGTAGAACGTGCGGCTCACCTGCACGCCACCGAAGCTGCGGTTGTCAAGCAGTCCACCATAGTCACGTGCGAAGGGAACCCCTTGCGCTACGCACTGGTCGATGATGTTCGCACTGACCTCTGCCAGACGGTACACGTTCGCTTCACGCGCCCGGTAATCGCCACCTTTCACGGTATCGTAGAACAGGCGGAAGGTGCTGTCGCCGTCGTTCTGGTAGTTCTTGGCCGCGTTGATACCGCCTTGCGCCGCGATGCTGTGCGCGCGACGGGCACTGTCCTGGAAGCAGAAGGCCTTCACGTTGTAGCCGAGCTCGGCCAAAGAGGCGGCTGCACTGGCACCAGCTAGGCCGGTACCCACCACGATCACATCGATGCGGCGTTTGTTGGCAGGGGCGACGATACGGATATGGCCCTTGTGGTCGGTCCACTTGCGTTCGAGGGGGCCTTCGGGGATCTTGCTATCGAGCTTGGTCATGGCTCAGGTCAGGCGTTGATGAACATCCACACCGGGATGAGGGCGAAGAAGATGGGGACGATCACGGCGAAGAACACGCCGACATTCTTGATGATCGGCATGTAGCGCGGGTGGTTCAAGCCCAACGATTGGAATGCACTGGCGAAACCGTGCATCAAGTGGAAGGCGAGAACGCCCATCATGATCACATACAACACCACATACCAGAGTTGTGTGAATGAGAAGGCCACAAGTGTATAGAGGTCTTTATTCCCATCAGCGTCCATTCCCAAGGGTCCCCAGTGCATCTCGTACCAGAACTGTTTCATGTGGATCACGATGAACACCAGGACCAATGTGCCCAACAAGGCCATCTGGCGGCTGAACCACTTGCTACTGGCGTTGGCCTTCTCATAGGCGTACTTGATCGGACGGGCCTTGCGGTTCTGCATCGCTAGAAGCAGGCCATCAAAAGCATGGAACAGAATGCTCGCGTACAAAAGGTAGCTCACCGCCTTCACCAGCGGGAAGGTGGTCATGAACTTGGCATAAGCGTTGAACTTGAGCTGCCCTCCGGGGCTCATGTCCAACAGTTGCAGGTTCCCAGCCAAGTGGGCGATCAGAAAGATGCAAAGGAAAAGGCCCGTCAGGGCCATCCAGTACTTCTTTGCTAGGGAGGAACCGAGTAATGCTGATCGTGCCATGTCTGCTTAACAGCGAACCGCTGAGGTTCGTTCGGCCGCAAACTTACGGGGCGGCCCGTTGGCACGGAACAGGGGTCCGAGGTCGTCCTTGTTTAGAATGGTTCTGATCTGGCCCTGCACCAAGCAAAGACCATGATGGGCTGCGGCCCTAGTGTTGCGGATAGGCCTTCCGCGTTGCCGCGATCGACTTTTTGACCATCGCCTTAAGCACCTTCAGGTCGATGTCCGCCAGCTTCTTCACATACAGGCAAGCCTTGCTCACCTTGTGTTTGCCCAGCTTCGCCAGCATCTCAGGTTCGCTCTCGAACAACCCCGGGAGGAGGTAGATCACCAGTTCCGGCTTGCGTGGACTGAACGCCGCCAAGGGCGCACAGCCGGAATGCCCACTGGCATAGGTGTAATGGTAGGTTCCGAAACCGACGATGCTCGGCCCGTACATGTGCGGCTCCTCGCCGGTGAGCTCCTGCATCATGGCCATCAGCACCCGGCTGTCATCGCGCATCTGCTCCTTGGGGTGCTTGTCGATGAAGGCCTGGACACTGGCGGTGGTGGCGGTGGTTTTGTTGGGGGTTGGCATGGCGTGAAGATCGGATGCGCAAGGGATAGGAGCAAGTAGCCCACAGCGAAGCGAAGACTACTGCGAATAGCACGACCCGAAGGAAGTGAGCGCAGTGCAGCAGGGTCGAAGGGCACGAGGGGCACGCCCAATAACAAATGACCAATGGTCGATCTTCAATGTTCAAGTGCTGGGCTCGGCCTTGAGGATCGAGTTTTGTCCATTGAGAATTGAACATTCGCCCTCCCCTACCTTCGCCCTATGCGCTACACCCCCCTTACCGCCGCCACTTACCGCGAGCACCGCGCCCGTTTCCGCCAGCAGATGGAGAAAGGCGGCCTCGCCATCTTCCACAGCAACGACGTGATGCCCACCAGCGCCGATGGGCACCTGCCGTTCAAGCAGGCAACAGACATCCTGCACCTAACGGGCATCGATCAGGAGGAGACGGTGCTGCTGCTGTTCCCCGATGCGGTGGACGCGAAGGACCGTGAGATCCTCTTTGTGCGCGAGACCAACGAGCACATCGCGATCTGGGAGGGCGCCAAGTTCACGCAGAAGGAAGCCTCGGACCTGAGCGGCATCGCCACCGTGCTATGGACCAGCACCTACGAGGCCACGGTGAAACGGCTGATGCCGCAGGCCGAGAAACTCTACCTGAACAGCAACGAGCACCTGCGCCAGGGCAACGAGGTGGAGACACGTGAGGAACGCCTGAACAAGGTGCTGCGCGAGCGCTACCCGCTGCACGAACTGAAGCGCAGCGCACCGATCATGCACCGCATCCGCAGTGTGAAGACGGCCGAGGAGGTGGCGCAGATGCGGAAGGCGGTGGCCATCACCGGCAAGGCGTTCCAGCGGGTGTGCGGCTTCATCAAGCCCGGTCTGAAGGAGTACGAGATCGAGGCGGAGATCACCCACGAGTTCCTGCGCAACGGCTCACGCGGGCATGCCTACACGCCCATCATCGCCAGCGGCTACAGCGCCTGCGTGCTGCACTACATCACCAACGATCAGGTGTGCCAGGACGGTGATGTGATCCTGATGGACTTCGGCTGCGAGTACGGTGGCTACGCGAGCGATCTGACGCGCTGCCTGCCGGTGAACGGCCGTTTCACCGATCGCCAACGCGCGGTGTACAACGCCGTGTTGCGCGTGAAAAACGAGGCCACCGCATTGCTGCGGCCGGGCACCATGCTGGCCGAGTACCACAAGGAGGTGGGCCGCATCATGGAAAGCGAGCTGATCGGCCTGGGCCTGTTGGACAAGACCGACGTTCAGCACCAGGACCCCGAGAAGCCGCTGTACAAGAAGTACTTCATGCACGGCACCAGCCACTTCCTGGGCCTGGACGTCCACGATGTGGGCCTGTGGAACGAACCGATCGCCGAGGGCATGGTCTTCACCGTTGAGCCGGGCATCTACATCCGGGAGGAGAAGCTGGGCATCCGCTTAGAGAACGATGTGCTGGTGACCAAGGACGGGCAGGACGACCTGTTCAAGGAGATCCCGTTGGAGGCGGAGGCGGTGGAGGAGTTGATGAGGACTGTGAGGAAGGAAGCCTTGGCCTAGCAGCCTAACGCGTTTGCTTTAATGATTCCGGGTCTGCCCAAGACGTTACGCGTACTCGGCATCGTGCTGGTGATCCTTGGTGCGTTGTTCAAGATCCAACATTGGCCATGGACCGAGGTGATCTTCATCACGGCGTGGGCTTTCACGTTGATCGCTATGGTCTGGCGGCCATTGAGCGGACAACCGGTGCTGAGCAAGGAGGCAATGCGGGATCTCTTCACGTTCGGTATGGTCT
The DNA here is from genome assembly GCA_902826215.1 of uncultured Bacteroidota bacterium. GTDB lineage: Bacteria > Bacteroidota > Bacteroidia > Flavobacteriales_F > PHOS-HE28 > PHOS-HE28. The sequence goes on along the minus strand of CADEDY010000001.1, from coordinate 174,581 downwards.
CAGTGATCGTGATGCGTATGCTGCATCTTCCGGGTAAGGGCTATGTGCTCGCAGTTGCCGCGCTGGGTGGAGTAGGCTTGCTTTGGTTGGACCGCGATCGCATCATTTCACGTGGTAGCGGCAATGGACCCAAACCTTTGCTCTTCTACACGGCGCTGCTGTTAGTGATCAGTGGCACATTGTTCCGGATCCAACACTGGCCGCACAGTACTCCTTTGCTGATCAGCGGACTAGTCCTGGTGGGTGTTTGGTTCTTTTCCACCGGTCAGGTGGATAGCAACGAGGAATAGTTCAGACTGGGTCAAGTCGTTTGAAAGCGTTACGGATCAACTCTAACCGCATTCAACCACCAAACCCCATCACCATGTACATCCGCTCCATCGGTTTTGCCGGCTTCATCCTCGGCCTCCTCTTCAAGACCCTGCACTGGCCAGGGGCGAGCTACATCCTGCTCACCAGCGGGGTGCTCACCATCGTGATGCTCGCACGGTTGCTGTTCCGCAGGCCGGGTCCCTTGACCGTCCAACTGCATTACCCGGCCATGCTCATCGGGTCTTTGATAGCGGTCATCACAGGCGGATCGTTCAAGATCATGCACTGGCCCGGTGCAAACATGCTCCTGCTGCTCGGGCTTACGATCTGCGCGGTGTGGTTCCTGATCCCGCAGCCCCGCAAGGCGGCCAACGCATAAGGCGCTTGTTACGGAATGAAGAAGGCCCCTCGATCGCTCGAGGGGCCTTCGCATGTTGTGCTGTCGGGTTCCTTCACGAGGTACACCATTTCCACCTTCTCCGGCAAGGTGGTGTACACCTCGCAGGTATGTACACCTCGCCGTATTCGCCGCGGTCCAGCACATTGCCGGCCACAGTATGCCCTCAGTGCGAAGGAACAATGGACGTGGAACAGGTCAACCCGCGCGCCGGAGCTGAAAAGGCTTCACTGTGGAAACCTCGCCATCGAGCACCATCAAATAGTACTCTTCACCGTGCAGGTCGGTGATGCGCACACGCGTCTCAGGCCCGCGGATCTCACCGCTCTTCACGATATGCCCCTGGCCGTCGCAGATGTCGAACAACGCAGCTTCGGTTCCTGGCTCATAATCGAACATCAATAGACGCTCGAGCTGATCGATGCGAACGCGGATGTGATCGGATGCTTGTTCCATGATGTGAGAGATCACTTCGTTGTACGCGAACCGGAGTTGATCGGTTTCATCGAAAACGAAAGAGCCCGGCCGACCTTGCGATCGACCGGACTCCACCACCAAACCAAAACACGAGCTCGTTGCAGCCTATCTCGACGGCTAATTCCCTTGGTCGTTGAAGATCCAGAGGCCGCTAGTTGTGCTGTGGGTCGTAAGGAAGTACTTCATGATAAGTGGGTATCAGTTCGTTCGTGGAAGCAAGCTAATAGCCCGTGGACCGTTGGAAAAGTGATGAACGAGCAACGGGTGAGTGGTCGCAAGGAGCGGTTGACCGGGGCATACGTTGCCAGCACCTCTTGGGAGCGAAAACATCGATGCCCCTTGTCATGAACCCACGGGATAGCCTCCGTTGTCCCGATCGCTTCGCCCGTTCGCTGTTCCATTCGTTCCGCAACACGCACTTGACCTATTTTTCGGCAAACGACCCACCATGGCATTGCGCGCTTTGATCGTAGACGACGAATCCGATGCACGGGACAACCTGCGTCTGATGCTCGAGGAATACTGCCCAGAGGTACAGGTGGTGGGACAAGCTGGTAGCGCACCCGAGGCGAGAGAGAAGATCCAGGAATTGCAGCCGAACGCGCTTTTTCTGGACATCAAGATGCCGGGCGAGGATGGGTTCGCACTGCTGGCTTCGATAGCGGAACTGGACCTTCCTGTGGTCTTCACCACGGCTTATGACGAATTCGCATTGAAAGCCTTTCAGCAGAACGCCTTGGACTATTTGGAGAAGCCGATCGACGTGGATGCCCTGCAACGTGCGGTGAAGAAATTGAGCCGCCTTACCGACGAACTCGGCACGACCCAACCTTCGGCGATCGCAGCCCTGATGAAGGACCCCGGTTCTCCATTGAGTTCCCGTGTGGCAGTGCCAGGACGCGAGGGACTGGTGCTACTGAAGCACGAGGACATCCTGTATTTGGAGGCCAATGACAGCTACACGACCATTCATCTGATGGATGGGAAGCGTTCAGTAAGCAGCAAGCACATCCGCGTTTTCGAGACCAATTTGGACCCGAAATCGTTCTTCCGGGTGCACAAGTCGTACATCATCAATTTGGCGCACCTGAAAGGCTTCAATCGTGCCGAGGGCAACATGGCGGTGCTGGACAACGGTATATTGATACCCGTTTCGCGCCGTCGTTTGCCCGACTTCCTCGGGCTGATCAACACGTTCTAGTGCCTCCAGCCACCCGCTTCATCGTAATGGCAGTGCTACTTCAGGTAGCGGCTCTTGCACCTGGTCAACAGCACAGCTTCTCCCAGCTTTCCACCAAGGACGGGCTGGCACAGAGCCAAGTGCGGGCCATAGCACAGGACGCACAAGGCTATCTCTGGTTCGGGACCTTGGGCGGTGCAAGCCGATTCGACGGTTCGGAATATGTGAGCTACGCTTTATCCGATGGCCTGCCTGACCCGCAGGTGAGTGCCATCCTGAACGATCCTGTGAACGGGCTGGTCCTTGGTTCTGGGAGCGCACTGGCATTCTTGAAGGACGGGGTGTTCCGCACCGAACCGCTTCCGGGAACGGATGCACGGATCACCGGTCTTGCGTCCGACGGCGGCAGCACACTTTTCATCGGTACGGACGGCGGTGGCGTATTCCAGCGCGATGCTTCCGGGATCACACCATTGGCTGGCTTCCCCATGGATACCGCGGCAAGCGTCCGATCCTTGGTGTTGTTGAAGGATGGTCGACTCTTGATCGGCCTGAGGAACGGACTGCTGCTCTGGGACGAAGGGTCATGCCGCGCTGTTCAAGTGGGTGATGCTGAACCGAAAGCGATCAATGCGCTGGTAGAAGGAGAAGATGGCAGTTGGTGGGTGGGCACCTTGTTGGATGGCCTCTATCGGATCAGCGCAAATGGCCACGTGGAGGAGTTCGATGAAGAGAACGGGTTGCTGCGCAACAACGTCAGGTGCTTGTTGATGGACGATCAAGGACGCTTGTGGATCGGCACCAAGTTCGGGCTGAACGTTCTGGAACAAGGGCGACTACGTGTGTTCACCGTGCATCAGGGAATGCCTAACGATAACATCTGGTGCGCGTTCCAGGACGATGAGGGCAACCTGTGGTTCGGAACGGATGGCGCCGGGGCCATGAAGTACGCGGGTGATCGCTTCGTGACCTACACCGTGAAAGACGGATTGTGCAGCGACCTGGTAATGGCCGTAGTGGCCGATGCCAAGGGCGACCTCTGGCTGGGTACCTACGACAATGGCATTTGCCGCATGGATGGCATGGCCATGGTGACCAGCTTGGATGGCCTTTCGAACAATACCGTTTGGTGTGGGATCCGGGATCGGAAGAACGACCTCTGGTTCGGCACTAGCGCTGGTGTGGTTCGTTTGGTGAATGGGCTGGTGCAGTATGTGCCTGAGTTGAAAGCCTTCGAGCGGCAACCGGTGCTCTCGATGAACGAGGGACCAGATGGAACAATTTGGTGCGGCATGCGTGAAGGCCTTGTAGGCGTCACCACCGATGGTCATGTGCTGGATCACACCTCCGAGACCGATGGTCCAGGGCGATCCGTTCGCAGTATGCAGCGGGACCGGAATGGTGATCTCTGGTTGGCCACCGATCAGGGATTGGCGCAATTCAATGGCCGATCGTTCACCCATTGGACGAAGCAGGATGGCTTGAGCGACAACACGGTCCACTGCCTGTGGATGGATGAGGACGACCGCCTGTGGATCGGGACAGCCAACGGCATTTCCGTCATGGTCGATGGCGCACTTCGATCCTTGCGCTTGGCCGGCGACTTCGGATCCAATTACATCGACCTCTTGGTGGGGGATGATGCTGGGAACATGTGGGCAGGAACGAACAATGGCCTATACCTCTTTCAACCGGATGGTCTGCTCGCGGACCCTTATGCCGCGGAGCACATCAACCTGAACGACGGGCTGCGCAGTTTGGAATTCAACTTGAATGCGTCGTACTCGATCAATGGCCGCACCTTTTTTGGCAGCTCTGGTGGCCTTGTTCTCTTCGATCGCAACCGAGCGTCCACCATTCGCGAGCACCGCACGCCGAACACTCGGATCACTGGGATCCGCTCCTTTCTGCAGCCGACCGACTGGTCCGGTCGCAGCACGGGCACCGATGCCAATGGCCTACCCACCGGGCTGCGCTTGGATCACCGACGCAACTACCTCACCTTCGACTACATCGGCATTTCGCTCACCGACCCCGACAAGGTGCAGTACCGCTATCGCTTGAATGGCTTCGATCAGGACTGGTTGCCCCCTACCGATGCGCGCTTCGCCAGCTACAGCAACCTTTCGCAAGGCACCTACTCCTTCGAGGTGATGTCCTCCACCCGCAACGGCGTTTGGAGCGCACCCGTTTCGTTCACCTTCGTGATCACCCCTCCGTTCTGGCTGCGCTGGTGGTTCTTCGTCGCATGTGCCATCTTCTTGACAGCGGTCGCCTTGGGGGTCATGCGCTACCGGGCTACTCTTCGCCAACGCCACGAACGTACGCGCCAACTGATGCTCCGTTCTCGCATGTTGCAGTTGGAGCAACAAGCCTTGAACGCGAACATGAACCGTCACTTCGTCTTCAACGCGCTCAACAGCATCCAATACCACATCAACAAGCAGGATCGGGCTACCGCGAGCCGATACCTGGGGAGCTTCGCAAAACTGATCCGCAAGAACCTCGATGCCAGCCAGAACGATACCACCACCTTGGCCGAGGAACTGGAGCGCTTGGAGTTGTACTTGGTCCTCGAACACATGCGCTTCAAGGACAAGTTCGAATACCGCATCACTGTTGAGCCCGGCGTGGATGCCGCCCACGCTCGCCTCCCGGCCATGATGCTTCAACCGTATGTGGAGAACAGCATCTGGCACGGCATCCTCCCCATGGATGGCCGCGGCATCGTGACCATTCACGTGCGACCACTGGCCGATGAACGGATCGAAGTGCGCATCGAAGATGATGGGATCGGCATGGAACGGAGCCTCGAGTCCAAGGCAGGGGTCTCGGGCGATCATATCTCTCGCGGTATCGAGATCACCAAGGGGCGAGCCGATGTGTTGCGGAAACTGGACCTTACTGATATCCGTATATCAGGTCCGGAGGATCGGATCGACCCATCCACCAGAAAGTCCATGGGAACCCAAGTCACTATCACCCTGCCAGTTACGGACGGTTGGAAAAAGCCTGAACCGGACTTGCAAAGTGCTGTCGGACCACTTACCTTTGATGTTGATACCGGTACGCGACCATGAAACGTCTCCTTCCACTTCTGCTCATCGCCCTTCTCGCAGTAGCCTGCGGCAAGGAAGAAGTGGTATCTCCGTGTACAGCCCCTGCGGCTGACCAGGGTTCTGCGAAAGGCATTTCCGTGTCGCCAACTGTCACTGACCCTACTCCTGGAGCAGCAGTGGACGGGGGAAGTGGCGAGAAACCCATTACTGACGATACGGGCATCAGCGATGATGGGGACGACCTCTCCGACAGTGAGCGGAGCAGGAAGAAAAGACGCTGAACAGCTACTACCAGAACGCCCCGAACAGGGGCGTTCTTCATTCACGACCTTTCCTTCGTTCCATCGGTCCATTCCTCGCAGCAGAAGAGGAGACGATCGCAGGCGGCATTAGTTTCCCGTAGCACTGATCCACAACGAATGGGACCACATTCCTCCGACCACCTGCACCGTTTGATCCGGTCCATGACAGGACCTGAGAAACGCTACTACAAAGTGTTCATCGGCAAACTCGCGCCGGGTGCGGGTCGCGATCAAAAGGCGCTGTTCGATGCCATCGCTGCCATGGAAACGTTCGACGAGGCCTCGTTGCTAATACGCTTCCAAGGACAACGCTCCTTAGGGCATTTCACGACGATCAAGCACAGGCTGTATGATGCTGTTCTGCGGAGCTTGGCGGCCTTCCACACTGAGAACTCCGTTGACGCGCGATTGGATCGGCTGCTCCATCAGGTGGATATCCTGCATGACAAAGCGCTATACTCCGATGCCGACCGGCTTCTTACCACCGCAAGACGCTTGGCGGAAACGCATGGCAAGCACATCTGTCTGCTGCGTATTCTTCGTTACGAGCAACGTGCGTTGGAGCGCGACAATTACGCCCATGCTACACCACAAGCTGTTGCCGAGCTCCTCGTTGAAGGACATGATGCGGTCGAGCAGGAAGGCGCGATCCAAGCCCTGTGGAACCTGAAGAGCAAAGTGTTCATGGGCCTGTACCGCAATGGCCAAGCACGCAACGCCCAAGCCATAGCCGAAGTTGACGAATTGATCAAGCACCCACTGCTCAGCGATCAGAACACATTGCACTCGCCGCGCGCCTCCTTTCTCTTCCACCACATCCGTGGTGCAGCCAACTTTGCCACCGGCAAGGTCGAGGCCTGTGGCCATCACCTAAAGGAGGCACTCGATGTGCTCGAAACGAACCAAGGGCACTTCAAGGAAGACCCCAATCTGGCATTTTCCACACTCAGTAACCTCATCTACGTCCACGTTCACTTGGGCGAATACCAACTGGCGCAAGACCTGCTCAAGGAATTCCGCACGATGCCCGGTCGGTGGGAAATGCCGGAAACCGCTGACCTTGACCTGAAATTGTTCGCGACCAGCACGAGTTTGGAATTGACGATCCATAACCGCCTTGGTGCATTCGACAAGGTCATGGATCTGCTGGCGATGGTGGAACGCGGGCTGGAGAAGTACGGAGATGACCTCAGTCCTATTCGAAAAGCGTCGATCTTCTACCAAGTGGCATATGCTCATTTCGGGGCAGGAAAGCCCGATATCGCCATACGTTGGCTACATCGTTTGCTGAACGATATCCGGATCGACGAGAGCGCGGAGATCGTCTGCTTCGCGCGCATCCTGAATTTGTTGGCCTACCTCGACGCGAGGGAACTGGGGCTACTCCCCTATGCCTTGCGGAACACGGCGCGTTTCCTGAGCACACGTGATCGAATGCACCGTTTCGAGCCGATTTTGTTGGCCATGGTGCGCAAACTGATGAAGGCACGCACTCCGGAGAACCGGATCGGCATCCACCGCGGCTTTCTCGAAAGCATCTTGCCACTCGAGAACGATCCGTTCGAGCGCACCGTTTTCGACCACCTGGACCCCATCGCATGGGCTGAGAGCCGGATCACAGGACGTCCTTTCGCCGAACTAGTGCAGGAACGCGCGCGGCGCCACGTCTTCGCCGCTTAACCGGGAACACGGACCTTCTCAGCCCCTCTTCAGCAACGCGTCCCAGCCTTGGGCTTGCAGTGGGTGTTCACCTCCATTCTTATCCACCAGCGTAAAACCACGGTCCGGATCGGTCATGTGGCCGATCACCGTGATGCTCGGGTTGCCCTTCACTTTTACATAGTCCGCTTGGGCGATGGTGAAGAGCAGTTCGTAGTCCTCGCCTCCATTGAGCGCACAGGTCGATGGATCCAAATTGAAATCGCGCGCCGTGCTGTATGTGGTCGGGTCGATCGGCAATTTGTCGTCGTGGATACGAACGCCTACGCCGGATGCACGCGCAAGGTGCATCGCCTCACTTGCCAAGCCATCGCTGATGTCGATCATGCTCGTAGGCCTCACGTCAAGCGTATGCAGCAAGGCGATGATATCCTTTCGTGCTTCGGGCTTCAATTGCCGCTCGATGATGTAGTCGTGACCGACCAGATCCGGCTGTGCACCGGTCTCCTTGAAAACAGCCTTCTCGCGCTCCAGCACTTGCAAGCCCATGTACGCTCCACCGAGGTCTCCGCTCACCACCAGCAGGTCGCTACTGCCTGCCCCGCTACGGTAAATGATGTCCTCCCTTTTGACGGCACCGATGGCCGTGATGGATATGATCAGACCACTGCGCGAGGCGGTGGTATCGCCACCCACCAGATCAACACCGTAGTTGCCGCAGGCGAGCAACATGCCAGCGTACAGTTCGTCCACCGCTTCAACCGGGAACCGGTTGCTCAAGCCCAAGGCCACAGTGACCTGCCGAGGCTCCGCATTCATGGCGTACACATCGCTGAGGTTGACCACGATGGCCTTGTAGCCCAGGTGCATCAACGGCGAATACGCGAGATCGAAGTGGATGCCCTCCACCAGCATGTCCGTGGTGACCACCTGATGCATGCCTTGTGGATCGATCACCGCGGCGTCGTCACCGATGCCTTTCACGGAAGAGGCTTGTTGCAATTGAATGCGTTCGGCGATGCGCGTGATCAGGCCGAATTCGCCCAAAGCGGAAAGCTCGGTGCGTGTGTCCGGATCTTGAAATGGGGAGTCTGTCATGTTGAGGCACTGCAAATGTGCAGCCTTCGTGCGAAGAGGAAGAAGCATGTGTGACGAGATCTCTTGCTTCTGCTGAAAAACGTGCCCGTAATGTATCTTCAGCGTTCTGATCACCAATTCAAACCAAACATGGCCAGTTTCGAACTCTACACCGACAAGGCGGGTGAATTCCGTTTCCGATTGAACGCCGACAATGGGCAGATCATTCTGGCCAGCGAGAGCTACAAGGCGAAAGCTTCTGCGCTGAACGGCATTGAAAGCGTGAAAAAGAACGCACCTGATGATGCGAACTACGAACGCAAAGAAACCGCCAGTGGAACCAGCTTCAACCTGTTGGCCGCGAACAAGCAGGTGATCGGCACCAGCCAAATTTACAGCAGTGCCAGCGCACGCGACAATGGCATTGAAAGCGTGAAGAAGAACGCGCCCACCGCTGAAGTGAAGGAGGTGTGATCCCGCAGTCTCGAGCTCGTGAAGCGGGATCCTTCGGGGTCCCGTTCATGCTTTGAAGCCGGACGGCAATTGCGCCAGGGATGGTAACGACGGCCCGGCGCAGGGCTGGACGCGCTGCCGCACGGAGCGAGGAGGCGCGAGGAACGAGTGACCCCGCAGCCCGATGCGCTGCTGACCAGCACCAGCAGGCCACAGTGGACAGCCCGACCCTGCGCGGCGATCGTGCATTGGAAAGGGGGGCGCCCCAACGAACCTCTGTTCCCCAGCGTTGTTGTTGACACGACCCTTGGCCGCTGTCAGCGCGGGTTGTACCTTTGTCCGCAGTCTTGTTTAGACCGATTCTAAATAAGGCCCGATTCCATGATCAAAGTCTCAGAAAACGCAAAGACGGAAGTAACCAAACTACTTGGTTCTGAGGGCCGTGGGCCAAATCATTTCGTCCGTGTCGGCGTGAAGGGCGGCGGATGCAGCGGCCTGATGTACGACCTCGACTTCGACAACGAAATGAAGGAAGGCGACAAGGTCTTCGAGGACAACGGCGTGAAGGTGGTGGTGGACAAGAAGAGCCTGCTGTACCTGCTGGGCACCACCCTCGATTTCAGTGGGGGTCTCAACGGCAAGGGCTTCCAGTTCGTGAACCCAAACGCCAGCCGCACCTGCGGATGTGGCGAGAGCTTCAGCATCTGAGGGGCGGCCGCAGTGACGCCAAGACGCAAAGAACTCATCATGAAGAACTTCCGCAACCACAGAACGCATTCCCTGCGCCTCTGCGCCTCTGCGGCAAGCAATTGAGCTATGGCACAGGACACCGACGATATCCTCCGCGAGGTCACCGAGAAGGAGTACGCCTACGGTTTCGTCACGGAGATCGAGAGCGAGAAGGCCGCGAAGGGCTTGAACGAGGACATCGTGCGCTTCATCAGTGCGAAGAAGAACGAGCCCGAGTGGATGCTCGAATGGCGGCTGGAGGCCTTCCGCCTGTGGCAGAAGATGGAGGAGCCCGAATGGGCCCACGTGCACTACCCGAAGATCGACTACCAGAACGCGTACTACTACAGCGCCCCCAAGAAGAAGCCCCAGCTCAACAGCCTCGACGAGGCCGATCCCGAGCTGGTGAAGACCTTCGAGAAGCTGGGCATTTCACTGGAGGAGCAGAAACGTTTGGTGGGCGTGGCCGTGGATGTGGTGTTCGACAGCGTGAGCGTGAAGACCACCTTCCAAGCGGCGCTGAAGGAGAAGGGCATCATCTTCTGCAGCTTCAGCGAAGCGGTGCACAACCACCCCGACCTGATCAAGAAGTACCTCGGCAGCGTGGTGCCGCGTACGGACAACTACTTCGCCGCGCTCAACAGCGCCGTGTTCAGCGACGGCAGCTTCTGCTACATCCCGCCGGGCGTGCGTTGCCCCATGGAGCTCAGCACCTACTTCCGCATCAACGAGGCCATGACCGGCCAGTTCGAGCGCACGCTGCTGATCGCCGATGAGGGCGCGTATGTGAGCTACCTCGAAGGTTGCACCGCCCCCATCCGCGACGAGCACCAGCTGCACGCCGCCGTGGTGGAACTGGTGGCGCTGAAGGACGCGGAGATCAAGTACAGCACCGTCCAGAACTGGTATCCCGGCGACAAGGAGGGCAAGGGCGGCATCTACAACTTCGTCACCAAGCGCGGCATCTGCCTGGGCGATCGCAGCAAGATCAGCTGGACGCAGGTGGAGACCGGCAGCGCCATCACGTGGAAGTACCCCAGCTGCGTGCTGAAGGGCGACCACAGCATCGGCGAGTTCTACAGCGTGGCTGTCACCAACAACCGCCAGCAGGCCGACACCGGCACCAAGATGGTCCATATCGGCAAGGGCACCAAGAGCACCATCGTAAGCAAGGGCATCAGCGCCGGCTTCAGCAACAACAGCTACCGCGGCCTGGTGAAGATCGGCAAGGGTGCGAAAGGCGCACGCAACTTCAGCCAGTGCGATTCGCTGCTGCTCGGCGACCGCTGCGGCGCGCACACCTTCCCGTACATCGAGAGCGAGAACCCCAGCGCGATTGTGGAGCACGAAGCCACCACGAGCAAGATCGGTGAAGACCAGATCTTCTACCTGAACCAGCGGGGCATCGAGACGGAGAAGGCGGTCTCGTTGATCGTGAACGGCTATTGCAAGGAAGTGCTGAACCAGTTGCCGATGGAGTTCGCGGTCGAAGCCCAAAAGCTGTTGGCGGTAAGTCTGGAAGGATCAGTTGGATAACCGGCGTAGCGTCGACCCACCGGGTCGACCTACGCATCATAAGTGACGACTATACAATGCTGAAGATCGAAAACCTCCACGCCAACATCGAAGGCAAGGAGATCCTTAAAGGATTAAGCCTCGAAGTGAAGGCTGGTGAAGTCCACGCCATTATGGGACCTAATGGTTCTGGAAAGAGCACCTTGGCGAACGTTCTCGCAGGAAGAGAAGAGTACGAGGTCACAGAAGGCTCCGTAACCTACCAAGGTGCCGACCTGCTCGAACTATCTCCGGAGGAACGCGCATGGAAAGGCATCTTCCTCGCCTTCCAATACCCGGTGGAGATCCCCGGCGTGAGCAACATGAACTTCCTGCGCACGGCCATGAACGAGACCCGCAAGGCCAATGGTCTCGCGGAGCTCGGCGGCAAGGATTTCCTGACGCTGGTCCGCGAACGCGCCAAGCTGGTGGAGATGGACGCCGACCTCATGAACCGTAACCTCAACGTGGGCTTCAGCGGCGGCGAGAAGAAGCGCAACGAGATCTTCCAGATGGCGATGCTCGAACCCAAGCTCGGCATCCTCGACGAGACCGACAGCGGCCTGGACATCGACGCGCTGCGCATCGTGGCCGGCGGCGTGAACAAGCTGCGCTCGAAGGACAACGCCTTCATCGTGGTGACGCACTACCAACGCCTGCTGGACTACATCATACCCGACGTGGTGCACGTGATGGCCGACGGCCGCATCATCAAGAGCGGACCGAAGGAACTGGCGTTGGAGCTGGAGGAACGCGGCTATGACTGGGTGAAAGAGCACGCATAAGGCAATGGGGTTGCTCGATTTCCTCTCCAAGAAGCAAAAACACTCGGTCAATGTTTGGCCGTTCGCGGACGCACCGAACACGGTTGTCTTCACGAACAAGCATGCGATGAGCGGCAAGTTGATCACTGCCGTCTATCATGACGAAGAGGATGGTTCTTGGCAGTTCCACACGAATGATCCGGATACCAATTCGAATGCGGTTGTGATGGTTGTCGCACTTTCTGAGGTGGCAACTGTCGATCCGACCATCCTTGAGCTTGCTGCGATGCCATTGGGGCACAAGGCAACGAGAAGTTCCCTGCACACTGCATGGATCATCGAAAAGCACGAAAGCAGCGATGACGATTGATATGATGATAGTGACTGACCCGAAGGCAAACGTGCTACCGCTGCTCGAGGACTCCACCTGGCCCAACGCCGCTGAAGCCCTCGCCCAGGCGCACGCTCTACCCATGCCCACCACCAGGACCGAAGCCTGGAAATACACCCGCGTAGCCAAGCTGTTCAGCCAGCCCTACGCCGCGCCCAAGGGTGATGCGACCGTAACACTTCCGGCTCGCCTGCCCTTCGACACCACCCGCATCGTCTTCGTGAACGGCCACTTCCGCGCGGACCTCAGCGATGACCTGAAGACAGACAAGGGCATCGTCATCGATAGCCTGAAGCACCACCTGGCGCACGGCCCGGTGAAAGCCCACTACGGACAGGTCGCGCCGATCGGTGATCGTCTCTTCACGGCGATGAACACCGCCGCACCCACCGACGGCCTGATCATCCTCGCCACGAAAGGGACGAAGACCAGCAAGCCGATCCATGTGCTGCACATCGTTAGCGGTGGTCAGCAGTTGATACAGCCGCGTGATCTGTTCATGTTGCATGAAGGTGCGGAGGTGGAGGTGGTCGTAGAAGCTGTCACTCCGAGCGCAGCCGAGGAGTCGACAGCTTCTGCACTGGTCAACAGTGTCCGCGAAAGCGTGATCGGTGAAGGCGCGAACCTCACGATCCACCTGCTGCAGAACGAAGCCAACGGTCCCGTTCACATCGGTCTCGATGGCGTGACGATCGGCACGAAGGGACGTTTCAGCATCGACACCACGACCTTGAACGGCTCGTTGGTGCGCAACGAAGTGAACGTGGCCCTCGCCGGTCCGGAAGCGCATGCCGAACTGAACGGTGTGTACGTGCTCAACGGCAGCACGCACTGCGATAACCACACCTACATCGGTCATGATGTGCCGGACTGCACCAGCGACGAACTCTACAAGGGCATCGTGGCCGAGAAAGGCACGGGCGTGTTCAACGGCAAGGTGTACGTGAAGCAGGATGCGCAGCGCACCCGCGCCTACCAGAGCAACGCCAACATCCTGCAAGGCGACGATGCCAAGGTGTACACCAAACCCGAGTTGGAGATCTACGCCGACGATGTGAAGTGCAGCCACGGTTGCACCATCGGTCGTTTGGATGAGAAAGGGCTGTTCTACCTGCGTTCGCGTGGGGTGAGCGAAGCTGAAGCTCGACGGATGCTCTCACACGCGTTCATGACAGATGTGTTGGAGCGGATCACGAACGAGGATTGGCGGAAGTATCTTGAAGGCTTGATCAACGCGAAGCTGGAAACGGTATAGCGTAGAAATGCAATTGAACCGCAGAGAACGCTGAGGACGCAGAGAAATGCAACACGCGATGGAGAGAACGATCATACGGGTGAAGGGTTTCTCTTCTGGGCTCCCTCTGCGCGCTCCGCGTCCTCTGCGGTTAACCTCTTCGCATTCATGAACTCCACTGCGGTCAAACCAGTCTTCGATATCGCCGAGATCCGTGCGCAGTTCCCGATCCTGAAGGAGCTGGTACACGGCAAGCCCTTGGTGTACTTCGACAACGCCGCGACGAGCCAGAAGCCGCGCCGCGTGATCAAGGCCGAAAGCAGCTACTACGCGACGATCAATGCCAACGTGCATCGCGGCGTGCACACGCTGAGCACCAAGGCCACCGAGGCGCAGGAGGCCGCACGCGAGACGATCCGCAAGCACATCAACGCCAAGCATGCCCACGAGGTGATCTTCACCAGCGGCACCACAGCGAGCCTCAACCTGGCGGCGTTCAGCCTGGGGCAGTTGCTGCTGAAGAAAGGCGACGAGGTCCTCATCAGTGGGATGGAGCACCACGCGAACATCGTCCCCTGGCAGCTAGCCTGCGAGCGGCATGGCGCGGTGCTGAAGGTGATCCCGGTGACGGACAGTGGGGAGCTCGAGATCAGAAGATCAGATGATCAGATGATCAGACAATTCACCGAGCGGACCAAGATCTTCGCGATAAGCCACGTGAGCAATACACTCGGGACTATCAACCCGATCAAGGGTCTGATCGCCGAGGCGAGGAAGCGCGGCATCATCACCGTGGTGGATGGCGCGCAGGCGATCGCGCATTTGAACGTGGATGTGCAGGACCTCGGCTGCGACCTCTACGCCTTTAGCGGGCACAAGGCCTACGGTCCCACAGGCACGGGTGTGCTCTACGGCCGTGAGGAACTGCTGGAGCGCATGCCTCCATGGCAGGGCGGCGGCGAGATGATCGATGTGGTCACCTTCGAGAAGACCACTTTCGCCAAGCTGCCCTTCAAGTTCGAGGCCGGCACGCCGCACATCGCGGGCATCATAGGACTTGGCGAGGCCATCCGCTGGATGGAGGACTACGACAAGGCCGCCATGGCCGCGCACGAGCACCTGCTGCTGGAGCACGCCACCAAGGAGCTGCTCACCATCGATGGCCTGCGCATCATCGGCACGGCGAAGGAGAAGGTGGGCGTGATCAGCTTCGTCATTGAAGGCGTCCACCACTACGACCTCGGCACACTGCTCGACCAGCAAGGCATCGCCGTGCGCACGGGCCACCACTGCACGCAACCGCTGATGGACCGCTTCGGTGTGAGCGGAACGACTCGTGCGAGTTTCGCGTGTTTTAATACGGTTGAGGAGATCGACTCCATGATCGCCGCGACGAAGAAGGCAGTTAAGATGTTGCGATGAAAGAGCCTCTCGACATAGCGCAACTGAAATCCGACTTTCTCAGCGGAGACGACCAACTCGCGCGCCGTGCTTCCGATCAGCTTGCGACGAAAGCCGGAGACGACGGACGAGATTTCTTGATCAGTTCATTGGGTGCTTCGACCTCTCGGATAAGACACTTGGCTGCGTTGGGCATTTACGAGTCTAAGGACCAACGGGCGCTGAAACCACTCCTTCGCGCCATTCTCGACCCCCAGAACAAGAACTACACCGGTACCCTGGTCTTCGCCCTTGAAGCACTAGACTGTACGGATCACCTGCGAGAGGTTTTTGATATCCTGTTCTACCAGAGCTATGAGGCCAAGATGAGTGCGGCAGCTATTCTGAGTGAGCAATCATTCATAGTTGACAACAGCCTCATTCAATCGATCAGAAGCAAGTGGGAAGCCATTCTTCTTGATCCATCTCAGTGCCCCGCCTTTGAAGACTCGCGGGACGATATTCAGGACATAGTTGACAGCTATGTTCAAATGGTCGCTGCCCAATGACCACATCGCCATCTCTCTACCAAGCCCAACAGGAGCTCGTGGACGAGTTCGCCATGTTCACGGACTGGCAGGACCGCTACGAGCATCTGATCGAACTGGGCAAGGACTTGCCGCTGATCGCGCCGGAGCACAAGGTGGACGACAATTTGGTGCGCGGCTGCCAATCGCGTGTGTGGCTTGCAGCGGAACCCAAGGAAGATCTCGTTCACTTCACCGCCGACAGCGACGCCATGATCACCAAGGGCATCGTGGCACTGCTTGTGCGCGTGTACAACGACCGTACGCCGCAGGAGATCCTCGGTGCATCCACGGAGTTCATCGACCGCATCGGCCTGCGGGAACACCTGAGCCCGAACCGCGCCAATGGGTTGAGTGCGATGCTGGACCAGATGAAACGGTATGCGGTGGCGTTCTCGGCAACGACAGGCAAAGGATAATGAACAAGACGAATGCATATCACGCAGAGACGCGGAGAACGCAGAGCTTGAAGACGTGTGCCATGCATTTCTCTGCGTCCACTGCGTCTCTGCGTGAGGCCGCATTCCATAATCACCCCGCGTGAGATGACCCCCGAGGAGAAGAAACACCTGGAAGACCGCGTGATCGACATGCTGCGGACGATCTACGACCCCGAGATCCCTGTAGACGTGTACGAGCTGGGTTTGATCTACGAAGTGAACGTCGGTGATGATGCACACGTGGGGATCAAGATGACCTTGACGAGTCCCTCGTGCCCGGTGGCGGAAAGTATGCCCAACGAAGTGGAGCAGAAAGTGGCCGGTGTGCCAGGCGTGAGCAGCGCCAAGGTGGAGATCACTTTCGAGCCGCCTTGGGACAGGAGCATGATGAGCGAGGCGGCGCAGTTGGAACTGGGGTTCATGTGATCCACAATGCAACGGAGAATCGTTTCGGGATGCACCTGTAGCGTCGACCCATTGGGTCGACTTTGCTACGTGCATACCTTGGGATTCTGGATTCCGTCCTGATAACACAATGTCCGATCAACCCATCATCAACAAGGTCGCCTCCTCCGGCATCATCACCCTCGACCTGGAGGAGATGTACCCGGCCGGAGAGCGTGTGGTCTTCGACCTGAAGCCATTGCTGTGGCAGGAGATCGCGCTGAAGGAGGATGACCTGCGCGCGTTCTGCAAGGAGCATGATTGGGCGCAGTACACGGGTAAGTTCGTGAGCGTGCATTGCTCAGCGGATGCGATCGTGCCTACCTGGGCCTACATGCTCGTTGGCACGCACCTTCAGCCTTTCGCCGACTTTGTTACTCAAGGCGATGCAGAGCAATTGGAGCGCGCCATCTTCACGCGCTTTGTGGAACGGCTTGATCCAGAGCCGTACCGCAATGGACGTGTGGTGGTGAAAGGTTGCAGCAAGTTGCCGGTGCCGCTAAGCGCCTATGTGGAGTTGAGCGCCAAGCTGCAACCGGTGGTGAAGAGCCTGATGTTCGGAGAGCCGTGCAGTACAGTGCCGTTATACAAGGCGCCTAAGAGCTGAACATTGCTCCTGCTCCACCTAAGCGACCCGTGGGCTGCTTACCTTCGGCTGGATGCGCGTACTCCGACTCCTCGTTCCTGCTCTGTTCCTATTCCCTCTTGCGTCCACTGCACAAGAGAAGCCCATCCAGGAAAGCAAGAACGGCTGGTACCTCTCGCCACACGGCACCATTCGTATCCTGCTTCTTTTCGTGGAAGTGGAATACGACGTGAATCGCGAAAAGGATCCACAGCCGGATGGCGCGACCCACTGGCCCAAGGGGCAACTGCCGGTCTGGAAGGACAATGTCTTCGACCCACAGCCACTGCCTGTTCAACAGGCGATGGTGTCGCGGTACTACCAGGACATTTCGCTCGGCAACTTCGCCGTTCTTGGGGACTACTTCGATGAACTGATCCGCGTGAAGGAAAGCGAGTATCCAGGGGTCAGCAACGCCCACAGCATCGGCACGTTCGCTGTTCAACAGGCGAATAAGCGCGGCACATTGCGCACGCATCACGGACTGTCGATCGCTGATTTCGATCTGTGGAAGGATGGAGGAAAGCCGGGCATGCCGAAGGAGGTCGGTACCGATGACCCGCACAGCTACGACCACGTGATGGTTATCACGCGGAACAGCGGCCTGCGGCATGGCACCGGCAGCACCGACGGGGGTAGCCCGGGAAAGCTCTTCGGCTACACTGCGGATACGCAATCGCGGTTCGGCGGCAACAACGATCTACCCTTCGAGATCCTGAAGCACGAGTTCAACCACCTGCTGATCGGCGGCAACAACTTCCACAGTGGCGGTGGCAACGCTGCCCAGTTCGAGAGTTACCAGATGGCGTTGCAAGGCGGCTGGAGCATGATGGGCGCATCGGGCAGCAGCCTGCTCACGTGCACCGGCTGGGATCGCGACCGCATGGGCTGGAAACCAGACGACGCGATCCACCGCATCCGTGCGAAGAGCATGGATGGTAAAGAAGTGAATGCCGACCTCGATCCGATCAATGGAGATACCGGTCTATTCGTCCTGCGTGACTTCGTGACCTCGGGCGATGCATTGCGGATACGCCTCCCTTTCATTCCGCAGGATGAGCACCAACAATGGCTTTGGGTGGAGAACCATCAAGGCTCCCTGCGCAACGGATCCCCGACGGACAAATTCCACTGGGAAGGTTTCGGCGTGAACTGCATCGACCCAGTTGACCCCGGACTCTTCCTGATGATCCAGATCGACCGAGAGGAACGAGAGGGTGCCAATATCTACAGTGGTTACGCAGATTACCTGCACCCCTTGTTGGCGAACGGCGCATATGATCTGGCGCTGCGTGGGGATACGATCAACGGCGTGTGTCCTTTCGGTGGGCGATCACTTCCCTTCCTTCTGGAGAAGGAGCGAGCGAATCCCTTGACGGGGAGCGTGGAGCAGGTGATGGTCATCTACGACCGCAACCATGACGGAAGCGTGCAGCGCGGGGAGCATTTCGTTCCCGGTACACGCATTTCACCGGGGCAGAAACCAATGAACAGTGCGAGTTTCGGACTGCCGGATCACGCCATGCGGATGAACGGTGTGCGGCATCTCGGCATGTGTACGAACCCCTCTACCGCCAACATCCAAACGTTGTTGTGCAACAATACGCGAGAGACGAAAGGCGATGGCGCACCGAATGTGCGGACGATCCACCTCAACGGCATCTCCATCGACCTGGAGAACATGCTGTCGAACGGTGACGCACATGTCCGCATTCGAACGAACGATACGCGCATGCATACCGACCAGCGCTGGTGCGGAGACAGCATCGTATTGCATCCTTTGCGTGGTGCAGATGGGAATTCCCTCACCGTTGCAACCGGCGTTCGCTTGCAGCTGGACCGATCGGGAACACCCACACGCATGCAACAACAGGATGTCGACGCGAAAGGCGGTCCTTGGTTCAGCGGGCCCACTCGATTGACGGTACTGAGCGGTGCGATCGTTTCTTTGGAGAACGGCGCTCGACTTGATCTGGAGAACAGATCGGAGCTTCACCTCTTGCCAGGAAGCCGGTTCGTGGCTGCCAACAAAGCACGTATCAACTTGGATGCTGGAACGCGCATCGTGCTGCATGGCGATGCGCAGATAGAGGCATGTGCGAAGGTCCTGCGAAAGCTTCGCAAACAACGTCGGTTGGTCGAGGTTCAATGACCTCCGCAGCAATGTCAGTAGGCGCGAACGTTCTTGCCTTCGCGGTAGTTGATGAAGGCGCGATTCACCACCCGGTTTCCACCCGGGGTCGGATAATCACCGGTGAAGTACCAATCGCCTTTGTGCTCGGGACATGCCGCGTGCAGACCTTCGATGCTTTGATAGACCACTTTCACGTCCATCCCTAAGCCTTCCGGCATGAGGAGTTCGGCGATCTTGTCGCTGATCTGTCCCGCGGTGAAAGGTCTGTAGATGTCCTTCACCACGTTCTCCTGCTCGATCAGCGGACGGCCGACCATTGCAAGAGCGCGGTCATACACGTCATCGATGATGTTCTCTTGCTTCGTTTCACGCAACAAGGCGATCGCGGCACGGAAGGCCACCAGGTCACCCATCTTGGCCATGTCGATGCCGTAACAATCCGGATAGCGGATCTGTGGGGCACTGCTCACCACAACGATGCGCTTCGGCTCCAGGCGCGACAACATCTTCAGGATGCTCTGCTTCAAGGTCGTGCCACGCACGATGCTGTCATCGATCACCACCAGATTGTCAACGCCAGGTCGCACCGATCCGTAGGTGATGTCGTACACGTGTGCCACGAGATCGTCACGTGCATCGTCGGCGGTGATGAAGGTGCGCAGCTTTGCATCCTTGATCGCCACTTTCTCCAGTCGCGGACGGATGGCAAGGATGGAACGCAACTTGACAGGGTCCGGGCTCGGCCCTAGCTCAAGGATACGTCGCTCCTTCACCCGAACGAGTTCATCCTCCATCTCTTTCAGCATGCCGTAGCACGCCACCTCGGCGGTGTTGGGAATGAAGCTGAAAACGGTGTTCTCGAGGTCGTGATCCACAGCATCGAGGATCGCCGGACATACGGAGCGGCCCAAGGCCAAGCGCTCTTGATAGACATCACGATCACTTCCCCGGCTGAAATAGATGCGCTCGAAGCTGCATGCCCGTTTCTCCAAGGGCTCATGCACCAACTCTTCACTGTAGGTCCCGTCCTTGCGAATGATGAGGGCATGGCCCGGAGCGAGTTCACGCACGTCATCGGTCTGCAAGGCGAAAGCTGTTTGAATGGCCGGGCGTTCACTGGCCACCACCACCACTTCGTCATCGGCATACCAAAAGGCCGGGCGAATACCGGCGGGATCGCGGAGCACGAAAGCGTCCCCATGCCCCATCATACCGGCCAAGGCATAGCCTCCGTCGAAATCCATGGCGCTGTTGACAAGGATCTGACGCACATCCAACTTCTCTGCGATCACCTGCGTGATCTGCCGATCGTTGTAGCCGAGCTGACGATGCACCTGCGCGATACGGTCGTTCTCGACATCCAGGAAATGCCCGATCTTCTCGAGCACCGTCATGGTATCGCTGCGCTCCTTGGGGTGCTGACCGATGGAGACGAGCAATTCGAAGAGCTCGTCCACATTGGTCATGTTGAAGTTGCCCGCCACCACGAGGTTGCGGGTCATCCAATTGTTCAAACGGCGGCGCGGATGGCAATTCTCCTCGCCATCCTTACCGAAGGTGGCGTAGCGCAGGTGGCCCATGAGCACTTCGCCCATGAAGGGCATGTGCTGCTTGAGCAGTTCGGCATCCTTACTGGCTCCCGGATCCGCGTTCACGGCTTCGTCGTATCCGTTGTGGATCTTTTCGAAGATCTTCTGGATGGCCTGCTTATCGGTGCTCCGATAGCGGTCGATGTAATTCAGTCCGGGCTTCGGATCCAGCTTGATCGTGGCCACCCCAGCACCATCTTGCCCACGGTTGTGCTGCTTTTCCATGAGGAGATACAGCTTGTTCAACGCGTACATCGAGGTACCGTACCGTTGCTGGAAGTGCTCCAGCGGTTTGCGAAGGCGGATCAGGGCGATGCCGCATTCGTGCTTGATCGCGTCGCTCAAGGGTCTGGCCACCGTGGCCGGGTTGATGTGTGCGGTTGATCGCACCCACCTGCGTTCCTACGGCGCGGCAAAGGTACACCCGTCCGCCCGAGCCGCCCATTTTCCGGTTCCATCGGCTTTCCACCTCTCACGAAGCAACCAACGGGGCCGAACCCGTGTCTTTTCGGGGTAACTTGCCCTATCCAAGCGACTTCTGCTGCCGTGCGCTCCCTTTGGACACTATCCTTACTGTGTTCTGTGCTCTTAGCGCAGGCGGCCGGTCCACGCGCCACCTTCACCGAGAACAGAGGTCAATGGCCAGCGGATGTGCTGTATCGGGTCATGCTTCCGAACGGGGCCCTATTCGTGGAGCGATCGGCCTTCACGTACGTGTTGCAAAGCGGAGGTTCGGCTACGCATCATGGTTCTGCGGACCATTCACATTTGGACGAGCCGTTCCGAAGCCATGCATTCCGCGTGCACTTCGAAGGGGGCGAGGCCAAGGGCCACTTCGGCAGTTTGAAACAGGCCCATTACGAGAATTTCTTTCTGGGTAACGATCCTGATCAATGGGGTACCGGTTGCGCGATCCATGGCGAAGTCACGTTGAAAGACGTGTGGCCCGGTATCGACCTGCGGCTGGATGGGCAGGAAGGCCTGAAGTACGAGCTTATCGTGGCCCCCGGTGCGGATCCAACGAACATTCGCTTCCGCTATGAGGGTCAGGATGCATTGGTGCTCAAGAGTGGTCGCATCGAAGTCAAGACCACTGCCGGAACGGTCATCGAGGAAGCCCCCTATTCTTTCCAGTCCACGGCGAGTGGCCAGCACACCGTTGCTTCCCGATACGCCCTGAACGGTGACCACCTTCGCTTTGAACTGCCCGACGGTTATGATCATAACCAACCACTGACGATCGACCCTACCCTGGCCTTTGCGAGCTACAGTGGCAGCAACTCAAACAATTTCGGATTCACAGCTACGTACGACGCCGCAGGTCATCTTTATGGCGGCGGGATCGTTTTCGGTGCTAGCTACCCGACCACATTGGGTGTGCTGGATGACACGTTCAATGGTGGCACCATCGATGTCGGCATCAGCAAATGGAGTGCTGATGGTGCGAACTTGGTCTGGAGTACGTATTACGGTGGGGCAGGGAACGAATCGCCGCACAGCATGGTGGTGAACGACAACGATGAACTTTTCGTGCTCGGGAGCACCGGCTCTCCTGACCTGCCCACCACGGCCGGTTGTGTGGACAATACCTTCGGCGGAGGTACGGAACTTATCTTCATCATCGGTTACGGCTATGGCCAGCCCGATGGCACGGACATGTTCGTAGCGCACTTCAACAGCGCGGCCACCGCCTTGGTCGGCTCCACCTATATCGGCGGACCGGAGAACGATGGAATAAACAACGAACCCGCTGTTGCGCATAATTATGGCGATTCCTTCCGGGGCGAGATCATCGTCGATGCGGCTGGCAACCCGGTGGTGGCCAGTACAACAGTAAGCCCCGGTCTGCCCGTGGTCGGTGGTCCCCAAGCGGCCTATGGCGGTGGCGCTCAGGACGGGTATTGCTTCCGCTTGGACCCAACACTCAGCACGGTGCTCTGGTCCACGTACATCGGTGGATCAGGGGTGGATGCCGCCTACGGCGTTCAGGTGGATAGTGGCGGTGATCTGTTCGTGACAGGAGGCACCACCAGCAGCAACTTACCCATGGCCCCAACGGCCTTTCAGTCGACCGCAAGCGGAAATACGGATGGATTCCTGATGCGCTATTCTATCGCTGGAGCCTTGGTCGGATCAACCTACATCGGCACCAGTGGCTATGATCAGTGCTATTTCGTTCAGCTGAACACGAGCGATGAGGTCTTCGTGGTGGGACAAACGCATGGAGCCTACCCCGTATCACCCGGGAAATACAGCGTGGCCGGCAGTTCGCAATTCATCCACAAGTTCGATCACTCCTTGGGTAGTTCGTTGTGGAGCACGCGCTTTGGCAATAGCGATCCGTTCCAAGACCTCTCTCCTACGGCCTTCCTGGTAAGCGATTGTGGGCAGATCTACTTCAGCGGATGGGGAGGCTCGACCAACACCTTCGCCGGCAATCCGAGCAGCACCACCAATGGGATGCAAGTGACACCGGATGCGTTCCAATCGACGACCGATGGCAACGATTTCTACTTGATGCTGTTGGAGCCGGAAGCCACTGCGTTGAACTATGCCACCTACTTCGGGGGGAACCTGAGCGGCGAACATGTGGACGGTGGTACAAGCCGGTTCGATAAGAGCGGCGCAGTGTATCAAGCTGTGTGTGCGGGCTGTCAGAACAACGATGATTTTCCGACCACACCGGGCGCTTGGAGCAACACCAACAATTCCAATGGCTGCAACCTCGGCGTGTTGAAGTTCGACCTCGCTCGCGGAAATGCGCAGATCTCCATCGATGGCCCTTCCACGCTGTGCATACCTGCAACGGCCCAGTTCATCAACAACAGCTCAGGGGGCAACACCTACGAGTGGGACTTCGGCAATGAGACCACCTCCACACTGGAAGCACCTTCCGCCGTATACGATGAGGCCGGGACTTTCACAGTAACGATGATCCTCACGGATAATACCGGCTGCAATGGACCGGATACCGCGAGCATCGAGATCCAGACCGTGCTCCCTGCGAATGCACAGGTCGACCCGGTCGATCCGATCTGCCTTGGGCTGAGTGTTCAATTGCAAGCGAGCGGCGGTGATTCTTACCAATGGTTCCCCGCGACCGGTCTGGATGACCCCACCATCGCGGATCCGATACTTACGCCGACCGAACCGGGAACATGGACCGTCGTTGCATCGTCCTTCTGCGGAACGGATACGGCCGAGGTTTTCGTGGACCCCAGCGCACCCGCTGGTGCAGCAGGCCCGGATGTGGAGATCTGCTTGGGCGAAAGCGTGGCACTGCTCGCCGAGGGCGGCGACTTCTATTCGTGGACACCGGACCCGACCTTGATCGACCTCACCAGTGCGACGCCTTTGGCCACACCTCTTGACACAACACTCTATTTCGTCGAGATCTCCACGGCATCAGGCTGTGTCTCCATCGATTCGATGCTCGTAACCGTTGTCTTCGGCACTCCTGAACCCGGACTGCTCGATACGTTGGTGTGTGAGGGTGGTTCGATGCAGCTTCAAGCACCTCCGGCGGATGCATACAGTTGGCAAGCTGCTGCGGGCCTAAGTGATCTCGCCATTCCGGACCCTGTGGTTACCCCGCCATCGCCGACCACCTATGTCGTTGAGCTCAGCAACATATGTGGGATCACGGTTGATGATGTCTTCGTTGATGTGATCGTATCGTACGCGTCGGCCTGGCCCGATACCATTGTCTGCCCTGGGGAAACGGTTGAGCTTTTCGCGTCAGAAGGCGCCTCATACTCGTGGAGCCCGGCACAAGGATTGACCAGCTCAACAACTCGGACAACGGAAGCGATCATCAACGGGCCGGTGACCTATACCGTGATGGTGATCGATGAATTCGGCTGTCCGGCTGTAGCGAGCGTAGTGGTCGATGTCCACCCGATCAACCCTGTGGATGCTGGCTTGGATCAGATCATCGACTTCGGCCAGCACGCGCTCCTTTCCGCAGAAGGCGATGGTTCTTTCGAATGGACGCCCCCGGAAACGCTGGATCGGATCGACACGGCAACGCCCATTGCCAGTCCCGAAGAAAGCACCACGTATACCGTGACCCTCACCGATCAGCACGGGTGCAAGAGTGCCGATGTGGTAACGGTCATTCTTCCCGGTACGCTCTTCATCCCGAATACCTTCACACCGAACGGGGATGGTTACAACGACCTGTTCGGCGCATGGGGCAAGGATCTGCGCTCGTTACAGTTGTTCGTCTTCAACCGTTGGGGTGAACTCATTTGGAGCACCGAGCAGCTGACCGGACGTTGGGACGGCACGTACAAAGGTGTGGACTCACCGATCGACACGTACATCTGGAAAGTGAAGGCCACGGATGTCGCCGGCATGGCCCAAGAGAAAGTGGGCCACGTGAACCTGTTGCGTTGAATCGTTAGCGCGCAAAGACCGATCGCTCCAGACCGAGCCATTGCAAAGCGGCACCACCCAGGAGGGCTTCCTTGGTACCGTCGTCATATGGCATGCTGTTGATCAGTTCACCCGGCACGAGTTCGCCCAAGGGGAATGGATAATCCGTACCCATCGCCACACGGTCCGCACCCATTTGATCCACGACCAAGCGTAGCATCGCCGGATCATGCACCAATGCATCGATCCAGAATTTCCCGAGATACTCACGCGGATTGACGGCATTGTCGACCGCGCAGAGATCCGGGCGCATGACGAATCCATGCTCGATGCGTCCGATGGTCGCGGGGAACGATCCTCCACCATGCGCGAACGCAACGCGCAACTTCGGCAGTTTCTCCAATAAGCCACTGAAGATCATCGATGCGATCGCTGTGGTCGTTTCCACAGGCATTCCGACCAACCACGGCATCCAATACTTGTCCATGCGCTCCTTGCCCATCATGTCCCAAGGATGCACGAACACCGCCATGCCCAGTTGCTCACAGGCTTGGAAGATGGGCAGTAACCGAGGTTCCCCGAGATTGACCCCATTGATGTGTGTCCCGACCTGAATGCCCGCAAGACCAATGCGTTTGCACCGTTCCAACTCCTTGATGGCCAGTTCGGGCTCCTGCATAGGCACAGTGCCCAGTCCGACGAATCGGGTGGGCCAGCGTTGAACGATACCAGCGATGTGGTCGTTCAGGAACTTCGACAGGTCCAGCGTATCCTCAGCCTTGGCCCAATAACTGAACATCACGGGGACGGTGCTCAGCACTTGCACATCCACCCGGAATTGATCGCATTCCCCGATCCGCACCTCCGGGTCCCAGCAGTTCGCTTGCACCTCACGGAAGAACTTATCGTCCATCATCATACGCGCACAACCCGGACGGTGGTGGTCCAAATGGATGAAGCCCCGATACCCGTAACGTCGCCCGAAATCGGGGATGTTCTCCGGTAGGATGTGCGTGTGGATATCGATCGAGAAGAACTCCGCCATGACCGAGGGTCTTACACGAAGCGTTGATCCGCTTCCATCACCTGTCCGCACTGCTTGCACGTACGATGCTCCTCACTTGCGTAGAATTCGCGGAAGCGCGGTAGAAAGTCCTTTTCGATGTTGTGCAACACGAAGCGGTACTCGTACAGGAGGTTGTTGCAATTCTCGCAATACCACTGCAACCCATCCTCCAGTTCCCGATCATCGCGCTTCACTTCGATCACCAAGCCAACCGTGTTCGGACCGCGGCGAGGTTGGTGAGGAACGCGACCCGGAAGCAGGAACATCTCTCCTTCCTTGATCGGAATGGTCACAGCGCGGCCGTCTTCTTGGATCCCCACTTCGATATCGCCCTCGAGCTGATAGAAGAGCTCCTCGGTCTCGTTCCAATGGTAATCCTTGCGGGCATTCGGTCCGCCCACGACCATTACGATGTAATCTCCAGCTTCGGTGTAGAGGTTCTTGTTCCCAACAGGCGGTTTCAGCAACGCACGATTGTCGGTGATCCACTTGCGGAGGTCGAAAGGTCTTCGGATGGGCATGGTGCTCGGCTTGTTGCGCCGAAGTTACTACCCTGCGTGATGTGGCCCTGGATCACTTCTTTCCAGCCCGTCCGCTCATGAGCAGCAATGCCCCGTTGGTGCGCATCATATCCGCGGTATACTGGTTGTCCTGAATGAAGGCTTTCGCCGCCTTGTTGTACTGCACGATGGCGAACGGAAAATCCAAAGCATCTGTGTCAGCCCCTTCGTACTTGGCGGCCGGCAACATGTTCATGGCCATTTCGATCGGTATGATCTCGACCACGTCCTTTGGAAGGTTTGCTCGTGTATCCACAAGGATCCGCTTCGCTAAGAAGCCCTCCTTCCGGAATTCAATGGCGAACTCTTCACCAAGATCCAGCACCATTTCGAAACGTCCGCTGCGATCCGTCACTTGACTGTTGATGCGTTCGTTGCCTTTGAACGTGATCACCTCACAGCCCTCCAACTTCTTCTCTGCGTCGAATACGCGGCCTTGAATGGGGAGCAACAACGGCTCTTGTGCCATGAGTGCTGGGGATACGATACCGAATAGCAGCGCGATCAGGAGAGTGTGCAAATGGCAACGCATGGGGAGAGTTTCCCGATGATACGTCACTGCTGTTCAATAGGTTACGACACATACTATAACAGAACAGGGCGGGTATGCACCCGCCCTGTTCTGTTGGATCCTTCAGTTCCTACTGGATCACCAAACGCAGGTTCTGGACCTGCCCTGCAGCGTTCAGACGAACCGTATAGATCCCGGCGGCCAAGCTCATTCCGCACTCCACTTGAGCGCGCTGACCTGAAGCCATTTGTATGCGCTCATTGAACACTGATCGGCCGCTTGCGTCCAAGATGTCAAGTATCACCTTTGCATCAGGCCCAACGTAATCGAGATTGAATGAACCTGTGGTCGGATTCGGATATAGGTGGCCCAGGACCGCCGCGCTTTCCATGATACCGCTACAGATCTCCACGTTCACGTCAACGAAGTTCATACTGATCTCCAAGCACGCACCCGTGCTGGTCACGTCGTTGATGTTCGAACCGATATCGAGGCCTACCAGGTCACCGTTGTACGAAACACCCCACACGCGATACTGACCCAGAGGCAGGGCGTTGAAGTCCAGGGAATTGTCCGCGATCGGGGCAACGATCACATCAGACCCATCGGTAACAATGAACATGTAGGATTCCACCGAACTGGTGGTGGTGTAGAAGTCCACCACATCGGCGTCGCCATCCTGACAAATGGACAATGCGGTTTCGTCGTTGTTGGTGAAGACTTCGGCCCCGTCGCAAACGAATGTCGGGATAGCGCCCGTGAGGCAGAATTCGAACTCTCCGCCAGTACCCAGTTCCAAATTGCTGTAGACCCGCACCCAGTAGTTCGTGTTCGGCACCGTGGTGATGACGACCTCGGCCACCGGCGCCAACTCGCACACAAGCTCGATCCCGCCTGAACAAGCATCGCTCACTGTGACGGCCCAGTCCGTCATCGTTCCGGGGTCGAAGTACATGCTCACTTCGGTGTTCTCACCACTGTTGAAGACATACCAAACATCTGCGTAGCTCGAGGTGGTGGTGCTGCATGAGGGCTCGTTCCCAACTTCCTGCGTAGCATATGTATTATCCCCGAACACAGAGCTATTGAGGCAATCCTCGATCAAGCCGATCGGCAATTCCAGCGCATTGGTGCAATCGTCGTTCTCTGGCGAACAATCCTCTACGAAAACCGGCGCCCCATTCAGATCCAGGCTCGCACAGATCGACCCACCACCTTGTACCAGAAGAGCATTCACCGCTGCGGCCGTGGTAACACCGAACTCGATGATGCCAAGATCCAAGGTTGCAGGGTCATAGATCAAGGTGTGAATGGTGTATTCACCAGCTGCAAGAACTGGGAATTCAGGCGTTGCGTTCGCCGCTTCGATCACCAGATCCACGCCGGATGTGAGCACATGGATGACCTCGAAATCCACAGGGATGAACGCATCTCCATTCAGGGTGGCACTGATCGTGGTGGGGCCGTTCAGGAAACACACGGATGCATCATCCGCCGTGAGTGTGCCTGCATCCGCTGGGCAACATACGGCAACCGATATCGCCGCCCCGACCAGATCCAAGCTGCCGCAAAGCTCACCTCCTCCTTGCAGCAAAAGGTCGTTCACCTCGCCGATCTGGGTCACTCCGAAGGTGGCGAAACCCAGATCCGTAGTGACGGGATCATACACCAACGTGTGGATCGTGTAAGCACCGATCTCGGATACGTTGAAAGAAGGGCTGAAACTCGCCGACCGGATCACTTGGTCCACATCGGTCGTCAATAGGTACAGGGTCTCGAAACCGGAAGGCACGTTCGCATCATCGTTCACCGTCGCGGCGATGGCTGTAGGACCGTCCAGGAAACAAACGTCGGCCTCCACCGCTGTGAGCGTACCAGCGTTCGCATCGCAGGTGGTCGTACAATCCTGTACATTGATCACCGTACCGTTCACGGCGATGTTGGCACAAATGCCCCCCCCTCCTTGAGAGAACAGTGCGATCAGATCCGCGACCGTGGTCACGCCGAATTCGACCGTTCCAAGGTCCAAGGTCAAGGAATCGTATATCAAGGTGTGAATGGTATAGTCACCTGTGTTCTCCACGGCGAAGGAGGGTGTCTCCCCCCCTGCCACGATCACCTGACCCGTCCCGAAGCTCAATGCATACACCACCGAAAAACCATCAGGAACCACGGAGTCCTCATTCGGCGTGGCACCGATCGAAGCCGAACCCATGTCCAAACAAACAGAAGTCGTATCCGGCGTCAAAGTACCCGCAAGCGCATCACAAGGAGGCCCACATTCGGTCACGTTGAAGGTCGCTCCTACCATATCCAAGTTTCCGCAGATCGTACCGCCGCCTTGGATCAACATGCCGTTCAGATCCTGAAGCACGGATTGTCCGAAAACGAGCCCTCCCAAGTCGAGTTCGTTGTTGAAGATCAAGGTGTGCATCGTGTACTCCCCGATGTTGGAAACATTGAACGAGGGTGTGAAGGCTCCTTGGCGTATCACCTGGTTGGCTCCCGTCGTGAGCAGGAAGATGGCTTGATAACCGGATGGCACTACCGATCCGGTCCAGGTAGACAGTAAATTCACCGGGTTACCCGAAGAACAGGGGTTGGGGTCAACGGGTGTCAATGTTCCGGATGCTGCGTCGCAATCCGTTCCGGAAACGCCTTCTGCACAAATGGTGAAGGTGGTTGTAAGCGGAGTTCCTGCGTACCAGTCCGCCACCCGTATCAGGTAAGTCTCGCCGATGGTCAGATCGCTTGCGTTCAGTTGTGTCAAGACTCCCACATTCGGGCCCGTAACACAAGTCAGTTCACCGAATTCGACACAATCTCCCTCGAAGATCTGGATCTCGGCATTGAATTGTGGGCTAGGCACCACGGTCACTCTCATATCTGCTTCCGTGGCCACGAAAGAATACCATACGCCGTCCGAGATATCGGCACCGGTGCATCCCGTACCGGTGTTTCCAGCTGCAGTAGCTTGATCAACACTGCCGGTAATCGGTGAGCAATCGGTGCCGACCATCAATTCAACCGCTCCTGCGCAGATTGCATTGGCGGGAGGTGCACCCGTACATGTGGCAGCAGAGAATACCAAAGTGTAGTCGCCAGAGGACCCCGCAGCCTCAAGCACCGGAAAGTAGTAGGTGCCCGCTGGAAGGTTGGGAAACACAACCGAAAAATTTCCATCCCCGCACAAATTCTGGAATACGTTCGCGTTGTTGTTATACACCAAGTTGGTCAGTGGACATCCAACACCCAAGGAGATCAACGTACTGGCGAATGCCGGAGAGGTGCCACAATAGCCGACCGTGAAGTCGGTACATGTGTTTGTCGTGAACGCCTCCCAGACCAATGCCGAGCCGAAAATGGCATTCACCGGGGCACCCGTATTGTTGCCGCTGACGGTGACTGAGCCTCCGATGGAGACAGCGACAGGCGTAACGTTTGCGCAATCCGCATTGGTCGGCACGACGCCTTGGGCCGGAGTGGGAGCCGGGGGAGGTGCTGCTGGGTTCGTGTAGATGGAGCTCGCATGGAACTGCTGACCGCCATTCTGGGCTCGCAGCGATGTGGCCGATGTCAATGTGACCGTGGTCGCCAGGAGGGCAAGCACAGCAAGACCAGGAACCTTCTTCGGGAACTTCATGTGTTTCGTACGCGTATGTTTTAGGCTGGGAGGTACAAAGATGCCGTGCCCGAGCACCGCCCCCGAGCAGGTGATCGCCCACTTTTCCACGATCGCATGCTCCGCATCGCAACCCGGTCCATCACCTTTTCAAGGGGAATTCATCCGAACGCAAAAAAGGCGGACCGAAGCCCGCCTCTTTTGGAATGGAGTGAATTGATCACTGAACCACCACGCGCTGCTCCGAACGGCCTTCTGGGCTGCTCAAGCGAAGGGTGTATGCGCCGTGGGCCAACTTGCCAGCCAAGCCCAAAGCCACCTGCTGACCATTGAAGAGTTGACGCTGCTCTTGGTGCACGGTACGGCCTGCCACATCGAACAGTTCGATCACCACTTTGGCATCAACGCCACCGAAGCGAACGGTCATGTCGCCGGTGCTCGGGTTCGGGAACACCGACCAATCCAAGGTGTTGATCTCCTTCACGCTGTTTCCCAACTCCACAACTACGGAATAGTCCTCAACTTCACCGTAATCTGCTGCACCGCACGCCTTCGGTAGTTCATTGAAGGTCATACGAACACGCATGCGCGTGGTGCCCAATGGCGCATCAGCCGGAGCGTACACAAGCCCGGTGAAGGTTTGGCCAGCATCGTCCGAGGTCAGGAGCACGAATTCATTCGCCTCGCAGAAACTCTCGTTCTGATTCCAATCCACCCAAACACCGACGGCATCCGACGCGTAAATAGTATCACCATTCAGCACCGTTATGAGCAATGTCTCATTCTGGTAGATGCTGAAACTTTGGTCCGTAAAGTCAACAACGGAGCCATCTGAACAACCACTTGGGTTGTTCAAACTTCCGATCGTGACATTTGCGATCCGCTCATCACAAGCGGCAGCGCTAGCATCGCAATAGCCTGGGGGCAGGGCGGTCGATGTCACATTGATCGTATACGCTCCGATGGCACCGTTCGCCTCGTCCAGCATGACCGGGTAGTACCACGTGCCAGCTGGGAGGTTACTGTAACGCAGTGTGAAATTGCCATCGGGGCAGGTCAATGCGTCGAAATCTGCGGTCCCAACCACTGTAGTGGATGGACAGCCATTGAACAAACTGACGAAACCATTGCCGAAGGCGGGCTCGGTGCCGCAATAATCAACGGTTACGTTCGAGCATTCCGTTGTCGTGAACGAGTGCCAAACGGATCCTTGTCCGAGGCCTTCGGTATCCAATGCGCCCGTGTTGTCGCCGGTGAAGGTCACGGAGCTGCCAACAGCTACGTTCTGGTTATCAGCACCCGAGCACTGGTCGTTCGCAGGAACATTGGACGGGGAATATGCACAAAGCGTGAACTCGAAGTCCGTCGGCTCCGGGGACCAATAGGAATAAACGCGCACATAGTAGGTATCGCCCACGTTGGTCGCCATCGTGAGTGTCTCCGTGGTATTTACGGGCGTTGCTGGCGGAAAAGTGGCATCGGCGCATCCAGCGGACACCAAACTTCCACAAGCACCAGAGAACCCTTCGAGCACTGCGTCGAATGTCAACGTGCCTTCAACGGTGATCGAGGTAACAACACCCGTTGCTACGAAGCTGTACCAGAGATCACGTGCTTCGGGCGATGTGAATCCATTGCACAGGATAGCGGGTTGGGATTCAGTAGCGTCCGTTGCATCATAAACGGCGATGGAACCCGAGCAATCGCTCGTTACGGTGATCATGGTCGCCGTTGCGCACTCGTCGTTGCCACCACCGCGGTTCTCCATAGCAGGACGCGCGTGGGTGCCGATAGGGCGGATGGTCTGCAATACGGACGTTGCTTTCTCTGGACGCGGCTTCGCTGTTTGTGCGCTAGCCGTGCCGGCCGTGATGGCCAATACGAGCAATGGAACTGAAAGGTACTGGTGTTTCATTCGGTGATACTTGGTTAGTTCAATGGATGTTAGCCGAGCACAAACTTAACCAGTGGAAGCCAGCCCATCACTTTCACTTTAACCACAGGATCACCTGCATTCTCGCTCGGCTACCTTTGGACGCACCATGGAGAACAGCATGAACGGCCTGCACGCCTTGGTGTGTGGAAGCACCCAAGGCATCGGGAAAGCAACGGCGATAGCACTGGCCCAGCACGGCTGCCGCGTCACACTTTTGGCGCGCGATACCGAACGGTTGGTCACAACAGTAGCCGAACTTTCTACCCTAGGAGGCGCGGTACATGGGCATCTCGTTGCAGACCTTTCCGAGCCAGCCGTGTTCCAACCGGTCATCGAGGCCTATGTGAAAGGGGCACCCGTGGATATTCTGGTGAACAACACCGGAGGTCCGGCTCCAGGCCCAGCGCACGAAGCCGACGTGCAAGCTTTCGCGAGTGCATTCGCCCAACACCTACTCGGTTTCCAAACATTGGTGCTCGCCATCGTGCCGGGCATGAAAGAGCGTGGTCATGGGCGGATCATCAATGTGATCAGCACCAGTGTGAAGCAACCCTTACCGAACCTTGGGGTCAGCAACACCATACGTGGTGCTGTTGCCAACTGGGGCAAGACCCTGGCCAATGAGCTTGGCCCATACGGTATCACGGTGAATAACGTGCTGCCCGGTGCCACAGAAACTGAACGCTTGGCCAGTATCATTCATAATAAGGCCCAAAAGACGGGCATTAGCGAGGATGCCGTTCGAGCCGAAATGATGCACGAGATTCCACTCCGTCGTTTCGCGCGGCCGGAGGAGATCGCTGCAGCCATCGCCTTCCTTGCTGGACCCGATGGCGCTTACATCAACGGCATCAATCTGCCGGTGGATGGGGGACGCACGGCTTGCCTATGACCCGTGACATTGTAGGTGGTTGAAGTGCCTTTTCTTGAAAGAGAAAGGCGAACCCCATCCGGTCCGCCTTCATTCTTTCAGGCGCGTTCGATCTAACTGACCATCAGACTCAATGGGATCTGATAGTACACCGGCACGGCGACACCACCCTGACTTCCAGGAATGAAACGGGGCATGGACCGTAGTACGCGTTCCACTTCACGGGCTACTTCGGGGTCCACCCTCGGCGCGCACACAACACGACCGATCGTACCATCCACCTCCACACTGAAGGTGACCGTCGTACGCACTTTGCCCGATACCGAGGTCGGCATGCGGAACTTCCGTTGAAGATGTGCAAGGATCCGTTCCTCGGTGCAGGGATCCACGGCTTCGGGGTCTTCGAGAAGACATTGCTCGAAGTGTGGTTTGATGGAACGGCCTGGCACGTAGCCTGTTGGGGGTTCAAACGGTCCTTCGGATGCAGTAGGTGAAGGGTCCGGTGCTGGACCGGGGTCAACCACAGGATCACCCATATCGGGACCGGGGTCCGGAGCTGGATCCGCAGTGGGTTGAGGAGTCGCAACTGGATTCAGACCCAATGTTCGGACCAATGGCTCCGGGGCCTTGGTCGGAGGCGCTGCGACGGTGACAATGAGCTGTGGTTCCAACGTAATACGGTCATCTTCGAACGGATCGCTAGGACGCTCCCGAATATCCGTACTCCGCCACTCAAAAGCCACCAAGGAAAGCGACCCGGCTACGACAGCACCGAGAAAAAGACGTTGGCCCATGGCCGCCCTGGCTTGGCGCCAGGAATGTTGGTTGTTGCGCATGATCGGCATTTCCAATAGAACTCCGATCGCGCACCGATCATTGTTCCTTGGGTGCTTCTTCAGCGATCAGTCGGAAGCCTTTGCCGTGCACATTGATGATCTCGACCGATGGATCATCGCGCAGGTACTTGCGCAATTTGGCGATGTACACGTCCATACTGCGTCCGTTGAAATAGCTGTCGTTACCCCACACCGTGTTCAGCGCGATGCTTCGCTCCAAGACCTCATTTCGATTGGCGCACAGGAGCCGAAGGAGTTCGGATTCCTTGGTGGTGAGCTTGCGCTCGCCGAGTGGGGTGCGCAACACTTGCTTGCGTGGATCGAAGCGCGACCCGCCCACAACATACTCCTCCGGCTCGGCCGGTTTGGGCTCTACTCCTTTGGCGCGGCGCAGCACAGCAGAGATGCGCAGCAACAGCTCCTCCATGATGAAGGGCTTGGTGATGTAATCGTCGGCGCCGCTCTGGAAGCCCTGTATCGTATCCTGCTTCATGCTCTTGGCCGAGAGGAAGATGATGGGCGTGGTGCTATCCTTCTTCCGGATCTCCTGTGCGAGCGTGAAGCCGTCCTTCACCGGCATCATCACATCAAGGATCAAAAGGTCGTAGCCACCTTGGAGGTAGGCTTCCTTGCCCTGCTGGCCGTCGGTGCGCAGCTCAGCTGCATATCCCTTGGCCTGCAGATACTCCAGCAGCAACCGGCCCAGGTTGGCATCATCCTCTACGAGCAGCAACTTCAGCGGTGCGGACATGTTCGAATGGAATGAAGATGTGGAAGGTACTTCCCTTGCCGGGAACGCTCTCCAATTTGATACGGCCGCCATGCCGCTCCACCACGGTGCGCACATAGCTCAAGCCTAGGCCGAAGCCTTTGGCATTGTGGATGTTCCCGGTCGGAACGCGGTACAAGCGATCGAAGACCTTGCGCTGCTCGGAGGTTGCAATACCGATACCGTTGTCTGTAACGCTGACGGTCACGCCCTCATCGTTGCTCGTGGTCGCAATTCGGATGCGAGGCTCTTGTTCGGCGTACTTGATGGCGTTGTCCACGAGGTTGTACAAGAGATTCGTCAAGTGGATGCGATCGCCGTTCACACGGTGGATCTCCGCATTCAGTTCCAGATCGATACGACCATTGCGCCGGGTCAATTGGATACCGCTGCTGCGCACCACATCATGGACCAACGCATGCAGATCCAGGTCGACGCGCTTCAGCAACATGTGGCCGCTTTCCAACACCGCGCTTTGCAACACGTTCTCCACCAGCGAGCCGAGCCGTTTGTTCTCGTCGCGGATCATATTCACGAAATTCCGCACCTGCTCATCGGTCTTCGGCATGGAAGGATCGGTAAGCGCCTCGCATGCCAAGCCGATGGTGCTGATCGGTGTCTTGAGTTCGTGCGTTAGGTTGTTCACGAGATCGTTTCGGATCTCGCTGATACGCTTCTGTCGGAAGATCGTCCGGATGGTGAAGAGGAAAGCCACCCCGATGATGCACATGAAAACAGCACTGGTCAACAACATGGGCCACATGCCGTGCAGGAGAAAGCGCTTCTGGCCCGCCACTTGGACCTCCAGAAAATAAGAGGGCCCGGCCAGATCATGCCGGAACAACTTCTCCCGGAAGCCAACGTGATCGGTAGCGGAAGTATCCGACAGATCGCCTCTGCCAACAAGCACGGAAGTTCCTCCTTCCTTCAATACCGCGTAGTGCATGGGACCTGGAATACCGTTGGCTTTGAACTCGTCCCGAAGTAGCGAGTCAAGAACTCCCGGATCGATGCGGTCATGGATGTCGCGCGACAATTCCGAAGCCATGATCCCGCGCACCAGATCCGAGACCAACGCTTCTTGCTCTTCGTCCAAGGCTTGCCAGCCCGCACCAAGAAGGGCCAGGGTATCGGATGGATCGAAAGGTTCCAAGGGCCTCGGCGGCGAAGGTGGTTCTGGCGTGTCGATCAGGTCATTCGTATCGACCTCCGCTTGGGTCGACCCTTCTTCTGCTTCCGGCGCGATCTCCGGCTCCTGTGCCGCGCGCATGCTGCGCAAGGCATCCAACTTCCCCAACAACTTCCGTCCTGCGGCATGCTCTTTCAATACCTGCATACGCTCCAATTGCTCCAACCGGTCGCAAACGGCGAAGAGCGCATTGTCCACGCTGCGGTGGAACTGCACCTCGCGCAGATCCACGGTATCGCGCATCCATTTCACTTGGATCGCCATCAGCCCCACCAGTGCCACACTGATGGCTATCAAAAGACCCGTGATCCAGCGCTTTTCCACGCACCGAAACTATTGGTCACCTTCCGCTCCGACCTGCACTTAACGGTCTTTAACGTTCGTTCGCTGTTGATCAACACTTGACCCGATGGAACAGAGCAATCTTTGCAGCGCAAGGAAGATGGAACCCGTCGATCGTACGGTCCATCAATGAGAGACGCCTGTCTCGGGGTGGGTTTTGGTTCCCGAACAGCGCAACAATGGGGTCGGAAGGCTCTCACGCAAGTGGGGGCCTTTCGATTTTCCCGGTGGCAGTCCCGCTCCGTGGCCGCTCGTGGGAGACTAACTTCGGCGTCGCTTCACCATGGAACAATTGCTGAACCTGATCGATGGCGAATTGCGACCCGCTTTGGGTGGCGGTTGGCTGGATGTGCATGCACCCGCTACCGGTACGGTCTACGGAGAGCTTCCGGACTCCGACCAATGCGATGTGGAACTGGCCGTTCAGGCAGCACATCGGGCCTTCCCGGCGTGGAACGCCCTAGGGCGCGACGGCCGAAGTACGGTGTTATTGCGCTTGGCGCAGGCCATCGAGGATGACCTCGAGGGCTTTGCACACGATGAATCGCGGGACAATGGTAAACCTCTTTCCCTTGCTCGTCGGGTCGATATCCCTCGGGCGATCGCGAACTTCCGGTTCTTCGCAACCGCGATCCTGCACTTCCCGAGCGAAGCGCACTTGATGGATGACGTAGCCGTGAACTACACGGATCGCCAACCGATCGGCGTAGTGGGCTGCATCAGTCCGTGGAACCTTCCGTTGTATTTGTTCACATGGAAGATCGCGCCAGCATTGGCGGCCGGGAACTGCGTGGTGGCCAAGCCCAGCGAAGTGACACCGCTGACCGCATTCCGCTTGAGCACCTTGTGCGAAAAAGCAGGCATACCATCGGGTGTGCTCAACATCATACATGGACTGGGTCCGAAGGTGGGTGCCGCGATCACGGCACATCCGCGATTGCCCGCCATTTCCTTCACCGGTGGCACACGCACCGGCGCCGAGATCGCCCGTGTGGCTGCGCCGATGTTCAAGAAGTTGAGCTTGGAGCTGGGTGGCAAGAACCCAGTACTCGTCTTTGCTGATTGCGACTTCGATGAAATGCTGAAGACCACCGTGCGCAGCAGCTTCACGAATCAGGGCCAGATCTGTTTGTGCGGTTCACGTATCCTAGTGGAGCGATCGATCTACACCAAATTCCGCGATGCGTTCGTTGAGCGCGTGAAAGCGTTGAAGGTCGGTGATCCTTCCGACCCAACGACTGATCTTGGCGCCGTGGTGTCCAAGGGCCACATGGAGAACGTGCTCGGCTACATCGAACTAGCGCGAAGCGAAGGTGGAACCGTTCTCTGCGGAGGCGAACGCGTCCAGCTCGATGGAATGTTGCAAGAAGGCTGGTACATAGCACCAACTGTGATCGAGGGCCTCGGGCCGGTCTGTCGCACGAATCAAGAGGAGATCTTCGGACCCGTGGTGACACTTCAGCCCTTTGATGGCGAAGCGGATGCCGTGGCACTGGCGAACGCCACGCCCTATGGACTAGCAAGTGTGATCTGGACCCGGGATGGGCAGCGAGCCTTGCGCGTGGCCAGAGACCTCAACGCAGGTATCGTTTGGGTGAACTGCTGGATGATTCGCGACCTGCGCACGCCCTTCGGTGGGGTCAAGCAAAGTGGTGTTGGTCGCGAAGGAGGTGTGGATGCTCTGCGTTTCTTCACCGAAGCGAAGAACGTTTGTCTCAAGCTCTGAACGAGCCGACCTTGGATCATCTTGGCTCTTTCATGCCGTTGGTGAAGAACCAGCCGAAGCGACCATCGAACCATTCCTGGAACCGACCGATCCGGTCGAATAGGGAGATGAGCAGGGAGAACATGTGCAGGTTGTTATACCCATAGAACCGGGAACCGACCCTGATCAGTATGCAGGACAGAAGAACGTCCGAGCTGCCAATCTTGGAATGCAGGATCGCTTCAAACGGTCGCGTGCAATACCATGAAGTGCCCACCCTGTGCCTCCGACATATCCAACCGCAAGGGAACGATGCTCTTCCGCGCAAGCTCGATCAAACCCAAATGAACCGTATCCACGTGCTCGCCACGACCGAGCAGGATGTCGCGATACCGACGTTGCAACCCTCCAGCGTCCAGTGCATTCGCTGTGGATACAGCCTCCTCGATCCGCGCCTTCGCCACGGGGCCGAGCTGCGCTGTGATCACAATGTGCATTGCATTCCCCGAACGCCCCAACGTCACCATCGGTCCCTCACCCACCGCACCAAGACCATGCAACATTTCCATCGCTGCCAAATAGGTGCGCGTCCTCGGATCGGGACCTCCGCTCTCACTATCCAGATCACGTTCGATCATCCGAAGGATCACCTCTTGCTCGCCGGTCGACAGATGCCCTCTGCAAATGACGGAGAGGCCATATTGGGCTACAACCCGGTGCAACTCGAACACCTGACCCAAGGTGCCACACCAGGTTGCTTTTCGACCTACCAAAGCTTGAAAGGCGAATAATTGATGATCCGCGCCCAAGGGCCGGAAGCCGTGACGCAAGCCATGACCCGAGCGCCTTGCAATTTCGATCAACCCCAATCCGGCACCTCCTCGTTCGGTCCGCTCGGCGCGCTGCAAACTAGCGAGGAACATCTGCTTCTTCTCCTTTTGATCGGAGGCTTCCAAGCGGAGAAGGCCGTCACTCAAATTGGCTGCATCAACTCTGGTGACGGGATTGACGGAACTGACTTCGTGCCGCGACGGGTCACTGCGAAGCATGAAGAAACTGCGCCCATTACCTTCTTGCTGGTCGATCGGCAATGCCGCTCTATGACGAATGATGTTCTGGTAGGCTTCCACCATGATGAAAGCCAGTTTTCCCCGGACCGCCTTATCCGTGTCCTCGTGCTCCAAGAACTCCTCTCCCAAGGCGATCAGTCGAGCCGTATGTTCGTCTTGGAACCTACCGCTATAAAGGAACGTTGCCCGATCACCCGCGAATGTTCGATAGAGCGCGAGTGCGGTGGTTCTGTCCATTCCGTAAGGTGGCACGGCCAAAGATAGAAGCCCATCTCCGTGCCGAGCGAGTAACACGGCCCTTCTAACTTCGCCACCCCATGAGCCACGAAGCCCTGTTGGAACGCGCACGCTTGCACGTTCGTCGTTGGTTCGCCCGCAGGATACCCAAGACCATGTGCTTCCACGATCTGGAGCACACGCTTACCGTGACCCGCACGGCGAAAGCGATCGGCCAAGCCATGAAACTAGCACCACAGGATCTCGTGTTGCTTGAGCTAGCTGGTCTATTCCACGATACCGGATATGCCTTGGCCTATGCCGGGCATGAAGCAAAAAGCGCCGAATTGGCCACCGCCTTCTTGGGCACCACGCGCTTACCGAAAGCCGATATCTCTCGCATACGTGGCATGATCCTGTCCACGCGCATGGGAGCGGTGCCGCGAACGACACTGCAGAAAGTCCTGCGCGATGCCGATTCTGCCAAAGCTGGTCAAGTGGACTTCATCGAGAAGAGCGAGCTTTTGCGAAAAGAACTGGAGACCGTGCACGGCAAACGGATCAGCCCAACCAACTGGCTGGCCGAGAACCTCGCCTACTTGAACGGCCATGTCTTCTTCACGCGTTATGCCCGTGATCGCTACGGACGCCAAAAGGGGATCAACCTGAAGACGTTGGAGGAACGCACTTCCATTCCGAAGAAGGAACGCGCCCCGCTGCTGCGACCGAATGATCGGTATTTCGACCGGGACCTCAGTTGGCTCTCCTTCAATGACCGGGTTCT
Source organism: uncultured Bacteroidota bacterium (assembly GCA_902826215.1). Classification (GTDB taxonomy): domain Bacteria; phylum Bacteroidota; class Bacteroidia; order Flavobacteriales_F; family PHOS-HE28; genus PHOS-HE28. Next base: position 133,940 of record CADEDY010000001.1, on the reverse strand, counting down.
GCAAGAAGCCAAGGACCCCTCCGTCCCCCTTTTGGAACGCATCAAATTCCTAGCGATCTATTCCAGCAATCTGGATGAATTCTATCGTGTGCGCGTGGCTTCTCTGCGCAGTCTCACCAAATTGCGAAAGGTGGACCGCACGGCACTGGAAGTGACGCCGGAAAAACGGGTGGAGCGGATCAATCAAAAAGCACTTCTTCAGCAACAGCAGTTCGGAAAAATATATCGGGGAAAACTCCTACCTGCACTTGCCGATGCGGGGATCCACATCGTCAATGAAAAACAATTGACCGCCAAACAGCGTGCATTCGTACGGTCGTATTTCAGTGAACATGTTGCACCACTTGTCCATACCGCCGCTGTTCGGCTTGGAAACGCCTTGTTCATCGAGGACCGGAAACTCTACTTCGCTTGTCGCTTGGAACAGAAGTCCCGCGTGAAGGAGCAGATGGTCCTGGTGAATATCCCGAGTGACGTTCTTGGACGCTTCGTCCTGCTCCCGTCTCCCAAGGGAATAACCAGCGTGATGTACCTCGATGATGTGATGCGGGTTTGTCTTGCACAATTGTTCACCGGATACAAGGTGACCGAGTGCCACTCGATCAAACTATCCCGCGATGCGGAATTGTACCTCGATGAGGAGTTCGTCGGGAACATGAAGGAGAAGGTGCGCAAGAGCCTTCGGAAACGAACCACCGGTGTGCCTTCGCGATTCCTATACGACGCTACGATGCCGCAAAAGACCCTACGGGCATTGCGCAACTTGCTCGGACTCACCAAGCCCGATCTGGTCCCTGGCGGTCGTTATCACAACTTCAGCGACCTGATGAAGCTGCCGGTGAAGGGTCATGCGGATCTACGGGAACCGGCCTGGCCGCCAGCGAAACACCCGACAAGCAAAGAGGGGAACGATACGTTCAACGCGCTGAAGAAAGCGGATATCCTCTGGCACTTTCCTTATCATGACTTCGAGAACGTGGTGCGTTGGTTGGAGAAGGCGGCAAGGGATCGACAGGTGCAGCACATTGCGATGACCTTGTACCGCGTTGCGGATGATTCCGCTGTCTGTGGTGCGTTGTTGGAGGCCTTGGCTCGCGGAAAGAAGGTGACCGTTTTCGTAGAAGTTCAGGCGCGCTTCGATGAACGCATGAACCTGTTCTGGGGAGAGACCTTGGAGAAGGCCGGTGCGACCGTACTATACAGTTACGAGCACTTGAAGGTACATTGCAAGTTGTGCATGGTGGAACGCCGCGAGAAAGGTCGAAACGTGCGGTACGCCTACCTGGGAACAGGCAACTTCAACGAGCGCACCTCACGTATCTATGCCGACATGGCCCTGCTCACCGCCAAACCTGCGTTGACCAAGGAAGTGGCCGAGGTATTCGCACACCTGAAGGACCGCGACCACCGACCAGCGCTGACGCAACTTCTCATGGCACCGCTCAGCTTACGCGATCGGTTGGAGGCCTTGATCGATAAAGAAATAGAGCGTGCCTTACTGGGACAGCGAGCGGAGATCCTGCTGAAGCTGAACAGTTTGGAGGACCGCTCGCTCATCCGGAAGTTGTACGACGCGAGCAGCGCTGGTGTGAACGTTCGGCTCATTGTTCGCGGTATTTGCTGCTTGGTCCCTCAGGTTCCGGGATCGAGTGCGAACATCGAGGCGATCAGTATCGTGGACCGTTATCTGGAACATACCAGAGTGTACATGTTCCACAATGGCGGGCGGCAATTGATACTGCTTTCCTCTGCCGACTGGATGGGCCGCAATCTGGATCGTCGGGTCGAGGTGGCATTCCCTGTGAACGACCCGGATCTTCAACGGATGGTCCTCGACCTCTTGGAGATCCAGTGGAACGATGGACCAAAAGCACGCATCATCGACACCACCCAATCCAATCCCTATCGATCAAAGAAGCCGCGTGTGCGAGATGGTCGTTCGCAAGAGGCGACCTATCGCTACTTCCTAAGCGCTGCGCGAAAGGCGATGCGTGGGCAGGCAGTTGAGAAAGCTCTTTGAGAATAACGGATCCTGGTGAAAGGGCGGGAAGGGCTTGCCCTACCTATCGAGACGAGTCCAAGCAGGTCCTGAGTGTTCCGAATACCCGCCCTCCCCGCGTCCTTTCATGATCCACCATAGAAGGGTCACGCCCGACCCGACCTGTCCGATACAACGGATCAGATTCGAACCATTGTGCGGCCTACAAAGATCAACCAAGGCATAAGCGGCTTTCAACGCCGTCATAAGCAGCTTATCAACAGCGCCTTAGGACACGCTCCACAATTCGACCAGCGACCCTGAAAAACGGACGGGGGTCCTCCTACAGAACACGGAGGCGATCGTGCTTGAACTGCGCTGTTGATAACATCCGGCTCCATTAAAACGAAAAGGCGGCCCATTGGACCGCCCTTTCGTGGAGAATACCGGAGTCGAACCGGTGACCTCTTGCATGCCATGCAAGCGCTCTAGCCAGCTGAGCTAATCCCCCAAAACTTCAACGAGCAACCGAGCAATATCCTCAGCAGAACGTCCCATTTCGTTCAACGGGACCGCAAATGTAGCCAAAACAGTATTCCGTTCACAGGCGGTTTGTCGGCTATGATGCTCTGTTCGATGGCTTAGTACGGCCGAATCGATCCAGAGTGAATTGTTAAGAGCTGTTGATCCTCGATCCCCTTTTGAACCCTGCGGCCCGGTCCTTGTCCTATCCTCAACAAAATCGGAACAACCATGAAGAAGCTGATGATGATCGCCGTGTTCGCAGCCGCCACCGTTGCTGCTCACGCACAAGAAAAGGACCGGAAGTCGCCTCAGGAGCGGGCCCATATGATGACCGGGAAGATGACCAAGGAATTGAGCCTTGACACCGAACAAGCAGCCAAGATCGAGGCCATCAACCTGAAATACGCCGACCAAGTGGAAGCCATGCGCGCTGAACGCGAAGCCGAGCGCGAGGCACGACTTAAAGATGGAAAAGGCAAAGCCATGCGCGAAGCACACGACGCTGAGATCAAGGCCGTATTGACGCCCGAGCAATACGTCGAATGGCAAGCCCAGAAGGAAGAGATGAAGGCCAAGCACATGGAGAAGCGGAAGGAACACATGGACCGGAAGAAGGCCGAGTAAGAGATCATCTCCATGCTAGAACGCCCCAGCCCATACCGTGCTGGGGCGTTCACGTTCCTGAAACCAGAACCGCGCGTTCACTTTGCTACTTTGCCGCCATGAGATCATTGCTCCTGGGAGCGGTCCTGCTACCGCAAATGTGTTCTGCGCAAGGCATCGACAGCATCCGTTTTCATTCCAGCGCATTCGGAATGGAGCGCGCGGTCGTTGTTCGCACGCCCGAATTCCACCGGTACGCAAGCGCCGAGGTGCGCTTGCCAGTGATCATTCTATTGGATGGACAGCACGACTGGTTCGTGGATCCGTTGGTGAACGACATCCGCTTCCTCGAATTCACACATGAGGTTCCGCAGTGCATCGTCGTAACCATACCGCTCAAGGATCGGGTGAACGAACTCGGACAGGACAGCATCGATCAACCGACCATGCCGCTGTTGGATTTGCTTACCAAGGAGCTTCCACCGCTCTTGGCGCATTACCACCCGAGTGATCTTACCATACTCGTCGGTCATTCGTTCGGTGCGAGTTTTTCGTTGTTCGCATTCCTGAAAGCTCCTGAAGCGTTCGACGCGATCATCGCGCTTTCGCCATTGCACCAGATGCCATTGCTGGCGCCACTCGTTGCAACCGAGTTGGAGAAGTCGACGAACAAACGCGTATATGTAGCGCTTGGAGGCGCCGAGCGCTTGAAGGATGGCGGGCATTACGACCGCGTGGCACCGGTGATGAACGGTGTGGATCGAGCCAGAATAGGAGATCAGCTTGTGTATCGAGAATATCCTTCAGCCGGTCACACGTCGCTACCCATCATCGCGTTCCCCGACCTCCTGGCAACCCTTTTCACCCCCTATTCCATCCGCGACTCCTTGTGCCCTGTCAATGATGAATACGAGTTGACCACTGCGCCACCATCACCTGCGGAACTCATGCAGGATGTGGACGCGTCGCATGAGTTCCTGGGCAGCACCATTCCATGGGATGTTGCCGAGATCAATGGATCGGCTTCGCGGCTTCTCAACAGCGGATACAACGAACACGCATTGGCCGTTTATCAGCGCGGTGTTCAACTCTACCCCAAGTTGTACGAGTTCCATTGGTCGGTCGGCGAGCTGCTTTTGGAAAGCGATCGTCAAGCGGGCTTGGTCGCACTCAACGAAGCACTGAGCCTGTTGGAAAGGGAAGAAGCAACGATGCCCGATCGCGACGCTGTTCGCGCGGAGATCAGGTCACTCATGAAATAAGGTATTGTCGGGGTCGTGGGCTTGGCCCAATATCTGCTCCCCAATTTGACCCAATGCTTCATCGCGACGTCTGAAGCATCGCCGCTGGGTGCATTCGCTGAATGTGGGGTGGTTGTTGGGGTGGAATTTTCCCCATGGTGTGGAATTCACGTCCCAGCATGATCATGCTCCCAATGACCAAGCTCACGTTGTCCAAAGGCAATTGACATCGACCGACCTCGTCAATAAACCCACGAAAGGCTTTGACGATTAGACGATAGGACCCTCAGCGCCGCGCCTAGTGATCGATCGATGAACGAGGCAAGGGAATTGTGGTTGCCTTGGTCACAAGCCACCATGCCAAAGCGCCATCTCCTTAAGCTCCACGCCAAGTCGCAACTTCGCCGAGCCGTGATCGATGAGTTGCATTTCACATACAAGCAGCTGCAACGCTTGCTCCCTTTATTGGTGAGGCGGGTGGACCCCCAGCATTCGGCACTGATCCTTCAACAACAGATCCAGAACGATCGCCGCAGCTTCTTGCGCTTGGTCCAGGTGGCGATGGATCTTGGCCAACCGCCGGGCCCGCGCCTTTGTGCCGATGCCAGCGATCGGATCCATCAGCTCTATCATCTGGATCGATCCATAGAAGACCGCACCCAGCGCAGTGAAGTGGTGGCGACCACCCTGATGGAATTGCGCTGCTTCATCGTTCAACTCTGGAGCCGCTTGATCGAGAACGAACCGGAAGAAATGGACCCCGAGGTCCATCAGGAAGTACTTCGGCTCCAATTGGCAGCCGCCGACCAACAGCGCGAACTGGTTCATCTACTGAACATCCTGAGGAATCCCTCACAAGGACTTGTATCCATCCGTTCGGCGTGACCCCAAAGCCGCTCTGCATTCCATACTAACCAAGGTTCTATTGCCTTGTGATACGGGGGCGCAGACCTTTGCCCCATGCGCGCTTTACACGCTTACTTGGGCTCTGCTCAACATTGATGGTCTTGGCCTGTCCGTGGACCGGGCAGTACTCCGCCACCATTCAGGGCGTGACAGTCGTGATGACGATGAATTGCTCCGGGACTCAACTGAGTGGCCGGATCGAGGCAGAAGGTTACCCGTACACACTGGACCTGACGATCGATGGAGACAGTGCCCGTGGCACCTTCACGGATCCTGCGCTCGGTGGTGTACTGAGTTGTCGCGCCTCGCACATGGACGATCACGTTCACCTCTCCATCGGTGAGGTTGAAGTGGACCAAGACGTTGTGCCATTGCGTTGGACATTCACGCGCATGACAGGCAACCCGGTTCCAGCGCCCCCGCCCATTTCGGAGGATGCGCGCGATGCGCGCCTGATCGGCCAATGGACCTACAGCGAAAGCTACACCAGCGGAACGTTCTCCTTCGCAGCCCAATGGCATTTGCTCTTGGCCGAGAACGGCGCGTTGCAACATACAGGTCGCACCGTGGGTGGTGGACCGGACGTCAGTGCGAACACCGGGAACGGAACAACGACACAAGGCCGATGGCGCACTGCGGAGAACATCATCCTGGTGGATGTCGGCCAAGGCTTCTCCCCCATGGCTCGTTTCGTGTGTGACGGAGATCGACTGATGTTCACCTTGACCGATGGCAACAAACAAGTGTGGATACGTGAGTGAATCCAAGTGGCCGAAATAGAAGAGCGCCGAACGGACCTCTGACCCTAAATGTGTTAAGGGGTATCCCGTTCTGCAGGCATATGGCCACCATGCGACCCAGTTCGGAGTGAAGGAGCTTTCCCCCGATCATTCCACGACAAGGCGCACAACTGCCGCCCTTCCTTGTGAGGAAAGGACCTCCAACGCGTAGACCCCTGGAGCCAGACCAGCAACGGAAAAAGCGCGGACTCCAGAATGTAGTTGAGCCAACTTGCCCTGACTGTTGAAGACACGCACCTCGCAATCCTCCCCCACATTCTGCAACGCTACTATGTCGTGAGATGGGTTGGGAAACAACGTGATCGAAGGGTGAGGCTTCATGCCCTCGACCGCTATCATCGGACTCCATTCGGATCGCCCATCAACATCCATCTGTTTGAGACGGTAGTAGCTTACGCGCTCCGTTGGATCATGATCTACCAGGGCATAGTGCAGCATTTCTGCACTATTGCCGGCTCCATCCACCCAACCCACTTCTTTGAACACGACCTCCCCATCGATCCTTCGCCATACCTCAAAGCCTGCATTGTTGTGTTCGGAGGCGGTGGTCCAGTGCAACTGTACATCACGTTCGTTGATCCTTTCCCCGGTGAAGGCGATCAACTCGACGGGCAAAGGCAGTCCCATCGTGGTGATGTACAGCTCACCGTCGTTACTCACCACAGCGGTATACCAAGAGGTGCCACCAGTCGCCGCGATCCTCGGTTCTGTGCCATTAGGTGCCGGGTAGATGGGCGTCCAGACGTTCCCCGCCGGGTTGTCCAGCAAGACGCAGTTCTCGTTGGTGCCCACATAGTGCGCAACACCTGCATCGTTCAGCGTAGCGACGACCGGGTCGGCAGCGGCGTAGGTGGAGAATTCACTCCCACTGAAGAAGAGCCGAACGGATACAGGTGAGCCTATCGGGTTCTGCGTGACCAACTGCCAGTTCCGATCCATGTAGTACTGACCGATCAGGCTTTGTCGCACAGCAGCGTTGCTCACGTACACGTTCATGCTCACCAAGCCGAGGTTCTGCCCATTGTCGTTGAAACGTGCCACCACCTTGCGGTCCTTGTAGATCCATTGATCCTGGCCGGTGCCGGTGCTCAGGATCGGATCGGCGGGGCTGCAGGTGTTGAAGGCCTCGTTCCAGAGCTCGGGCTGGAATTCGAACGCGCCGATGTCCGGTGTGGTCGCGTGGCGCGAAAGTCCGTTCTTGTCCACCGCGATGCCGGCGAACGGCAGTGCGGCCTGGTCCACTTCCATGGAATAGCTGCGGAGATCGGTGGTGGTCGAATAGAACAACGGATCGCGGTACTTGGAGTTCGCATTGGTGCCCGTACCTGCGGTCAAAGCCGTCACCGTGGTGTAGGGCACGCCGTTCCACTGAACGGCGTTTCCGACCGCACCCGTACGCCAGAATACGTTGCGATCCGCAGCGATGCCGGTGAGCGAGACCGTCGCCGCGCTGTAACTGGTACTGCTGAAGATGTTGTTGCGGATGTGTGTGTCGGTGGAGCTGCCGCCGGTGATCGCCAGCATGGCCGTGCCGGAGGCCGCATTCGTTCGCACGCTGTTGTACACCACATCCACCCGGCTCGAAGGTCCGTTGATGCGGATCCCGTTGCCCGCCGTGGAGATGACCTCGTTGTTGGCCACGACGATGCGGGCCGGTACCACAGCTTGACTTCCTGCTACGTAAATGCCTGAGGATGTCAAGGCTGTCCCACCGGTGATCCTGTTCCGTGAAATGTCCACCGCACCTGTACATTGGCTGACCAGTACCGCATCCGTTGCCGTTGCCGTTAGTTGGTTGCCACGGATGGTGATCGGCCCGGAGATCTGGTTCAGCGAAATGCCCGACGTACCGCCGGTGCGCGTGCAGCCTACGATGGTGACGGTATCCTGCGGAGAAAGTGGCTGGGAATAGACCGCATAGCCTCCTCCTTGGAGCGAACAGTTCTCCAGCACGAAGCTGGTCGGCATCGCACCGAGCACGCTACCCACGAGATCGGCGCTCAACGTGGTCGTACCGCTGCTGGAGATCACACAATGCGACAGGCGCATGTCCACGATCGGATCGCACGCAGGGTTGAGGTGAACGACCCGCGCGTTTGGCTGGATGCCATAGCGGTTCAAGGTCATGTGCTCGAATCGCACATGATCGGCACCACTGTTCGCGAGCAGGTGGTTGTTCGCGCCGACAGGGCTCGCGGCCCACTGCAGGATCACCGTGGTACTATCGAGCGCCTGTCCGCGGAAGGTCACGGTGTTCGTGCTACTGGATCCCTTGATGGCCGTGAGTCGGACCTGCTCAGTGTAGATGCCGCTCTCCACTTCGAAGACCACCGGTCCACTGATCCCGCAGCCCAGAAGCTGCCTTACCGCCGTAGTGAAGTTCAGGAAGTCGGCCCCTACCGATGGTCCGATCACATAAGTTCCGCTCATTGGCGTGCAGACTTCGTTGATCTCATCTGCACCGATATCGGGCACGGTGGCCAAGGGCAGCGCACGCAGTTCGCCGTCGTAGTCGTAGTCCACGCCGGAGATGAAGATGCTTTGGCCCGCGCATGGCGATCCGGATTGAAGATGCAGGTCGTTGGAGTTGTTCACGAAGAGCGGGTCCGCCTGGATGCTGTTGAGCTGCTGGCCCGTGAGGCAGCGCAGCGCCGCCAGGTCGACCATATCCGCACCCCAGTAGACGAATGGCGTGTTACCGCCATAAAGAACATTGTGATCAGCAGCTGCGAACGCAATCGTGCCTGTACGGTATATGGCATACGCGGTAGCGCTCCGGAACGCGTTGCCCACCATGTGGCTGTTGCTGCCCGTGCCTGATAGTTCCAACGCAGTGCCAGTAGACGTGCTAACGGAATTGTGATAGACTCCCAGACCATTGTTGTCACCACTCAGCAGTATACCCCTCGTATTACTCGTGCATTGCACCATGTTGTTGGCCACTTGGGTCCACGAAGGCGCGCCGCCATTGCATGTCATGTCGATGCCGATCCCATTGGATGAGTTCGCCGTGATGCGATTGCCGGTGATGCGCAACCAATTGCTGTTGTGCCGCACTTCCACGGCCGTCCGGGTAGCTCCTGTCGGCCCCTGGATGACATTTCCATCGATCACGAGTTCCGGGTCACCCGCTCCCGGGTTGATACACGCGATGTTCCGCTCGTACTGTCCTGTGAACACGCAGCCCTGAATGGTGATGCTTGCATCGGTATCCATGTACCAGCGTACACCGGTATGCCCGCCCTGCATCCTGCAGTTCAATACACTTACACTGGACTCATCGTTCTGTGCGATCCCCAACACCAAGGCAGAAAGGTTATTGGTGGTGGCGTTGCTGATCAGTCGGCAATTACGGATCGTGGTGTATTGCGAACGCGTGGTCGCGTTGGCGATGGTACTCTCCCAGTCAACCACCGCGCCTTGCAATGCTGGACTGCCCGTTCGCTGGATGGTCATGTGCTCGAAGGTGACGCGGTCGGCGCCGCTCATGCGCACAGTGGGCAACGCTGAACCGGTGGGCCAGGTGAGGGTGACCAGCGAGCTGTCCAAGCTCTGTCCGCGGAAGGTGATGGTGTTCACGTTGCTGTTGCCCGGAATGTTGGGCAGCACGATCTGTTCCGTGTAGGTGCCATCCTCCACCAAGAAGGTCACCGGGCCTGCAATACCGCAAACGACCATCTTCCCGACCGCTGACGCGAATGCGCTGAAATCCGCCCCGACAGAAGGGCCGATGACGTATGTTCCACTCAGGGAGGAGCAGTATTCCGCTGTCTCATCCGCACCCACATCGGGCGCGGTCAATGCCGGTTGTGGCCGCACCTGCTGATCGAAGTCGAGAACTTGTCCCGCAACCGCCATACCCGCTCCGGCACATAGCGAAGCTGTTTGCAGGTGCAGGTCGGCGTTGTTGTTCACGAAAAGCGGATCCATGAAATGACTGTTCGCATCGAAACCCGTTGCGGCATTCAGCGAGCTCCGGTCGTTGTGACTGCCTGACCAGGAAACCGCAGTTAGTCCTGTCGCGCTCCAAAAGAAATTGTGGTCCGATGCGGTAATGCTCGTCGCATCCTGCACGCTCAAGCCGTGGTAAGCATTGCCACGCAGGATATTGTTCCTTAAGGTGATATTGGAACAACTGGTAGTTACAGACAACGTTCCAGAGAGGCTGTTGTGCAACAGGTCCACATACTGACTGAGCGAAAGTGTTACTCCAGTGGACCCGTTCGGGAATACGAACATGTTGCCGGCTAGCAATACCGGTGTACCAACGGTACCTTGTAAGTTGAAGTTGGCGCCGTTGGAGCTTGTTGTCGCATTGCTGAATAGGTTGTCCTGAATGACGATCGCGCCTTGTCCACTGATGGAAATGTAGTTTCCGGTTGTCGTCGTTGATACCCTGTTGCGTAAGAAGCTCAGGCCCCCATTAATGAAGCTCAGTTGGATCCGGGGAGAGGTGATCACACAATCATGGAATTGAAGCTCATCCATTTGGGTCGCTCCACCATACCAATACATCCCGAAATTTCCTCCACTGATGTTGGTGGCAATGAACCGGATCCCCGTCTGGTCATTGAACTGACTGCAGTACACGACGTCCCGGGTGTGGAGCGTGGTCGTTGGCAATGCAACCCCGATCAACCGGCAATACCTGAAGTTGATGTCCGTGGCAGTACCTGCATACACGAGCACATGACCGTAAAGACTGGATCCGGTTCGCTGAACGGTGAGATGCTCGAACGAGATGTGTCGCGCACCAGTGAAATAAACCACGTGGTTCGGACCGCTGAAACCACCTACCGTAGTGGTGCTGTTGGACCTGAGCACGACCAAGGAGCTATCGAGGCTTTGACCACGGAAGGTGATGGTGTTGGTGGGACTGCTCCCTGTGATGTTCACTAGCGTTATCCGCTCCGTGTAGAAGCCATCGGCCACTTCGAACACCACCGGGCCACTGACCCCGGACGTGTTGAGCGCGGTGACCGCAGCACTGAAGCTGAGGTAATCCCCACCACCGCCTGCATCGATGGTGTACGTGCCGTTGAGCTGTGCGCTGAGGCTGCCAGCGATCAGCAGGAGCGGTAAGAGGAGCAGGCGGGCGAGCGGTGACATGACGGGTGGACCTTGAGCCCGCAAATTCCCGCACACATCCCCACCTGTCCAGCGGAAATGGGTGAACGAACGGTATCCATGGGTGAACGCCCCGGAACCTGGAAAGGCGCCGGGGCGTTCGTTGGTCGGGAGAAACCGTTCGATCAGTGCGCGACCACGAGACGCGTTGTTTTACTTGGCCATTGCGGGAACCGTGCGATGTAAGTGCCCGGGGCGAGACCATCCAAGCGGACGGCCTGGCCGGTAACGCTCATACCGCTCAGCACCACGCGGCCGTCCGCGCCATGCAGCACGAAGGGCTGGACTTCATCATCCGGCAGCTCGAACACCACCTGATCCTGAGCCGGGTTCGGATAAGCACCGATCTCGACGGTGGCCGCGGGAAGCACGGGCGGGGCCACCACCAATGACTTCAAGCCGAGGTTACCGTATTCGTCGGCTCCGATATCGTGTTGCCCCAGCCCCGGACGTGGATCCTTGTCGTAGTCATTGGTGATTTCCGCATCAAAGAAGGCCGTGTTGATGTTCGGAGAGGTTTCCTTGATGTGCAAGTTGGTCTTGCTGACATAATGTGGCACAGCACCGATCGAATGGTCTTCCATGGTGGTATTCGTCCGGATAAGCACCTTGGTCTGGTAGATCCCGTACCAGTTGCCCACACCGGAGAAACTCACGTTGTTGTAGTCGCTCGTAGGCCAGGGCGCCGAGGTGTTGCCCGCGTAGTTCAATCCGACACATCCGTTGCCGACCATACGTACGGAATTGGATGTGATCACGGTTTCTTGGGCGAGAGGATAGTCCGTAAAAATGCCGCTCGCGCTGTCACCTTCCACATAGATGCTATTGTGCCGGATGTACAATTCGCTTTCGGCCGGTGTTGTCAGATCCACGGCAGGAGTTGTGTAGAGGTGCACGTCGATCCCCGTTGTCGCATATCCTACAGCGCTGTACTTGATGTTGCTGACCATGTTGTTCTCGATGCGTCTCGTTATTCCCTCGTCCGAGTATCCACCGATCCATATGCCGGCCCCAGCCTCGTACATGACGATCCTGTTCCGGAGGATGTTGGCGTTCTCACTGAGCGCGAGAGTGATCCCGCGGCTCAGATCCTCATTCAATGCGGTCTTGGCCAGCAGGATCCCATTGTCCACCACATCGCATTGTCCGATGGACGATAAGTACATGCCGGATACCCAGCCGGAGAAGTTGTTGCCGTCAACGGTGACCCGTTCCACTCCATAGACGTGAAGTCCCGTGGACCCATGGGTGCTGTCCGCATATTCATTCACAATGACATTATCCAGCAGCACGCTTCTTTCCCCATCAACGCTAACACCATGCGTAGTCGCGGTGTTGTTGGTGATCGTGCAAGAGCTGACCACCACATCGTCCGCGTCAACCTGCACGCAGCTCGTGGCGATAGGTACGGGGCTCAATGGATCCGGGTAAACGTCGATCGATATCTCGTGGAGAGAAACGAACGGTACGCGGATATCGACCACGCCGCGGAAGAGCTCAGGTTCGCCGGAAATGTGCACGTCGTACGCGCCTGGGTTCAACGGCCTGATCAGGATAGGCGCACTCGCACCTGCACCGGGGATCGGGTCCAAAGCGAGACCTCCCGTGTAGACCCCAGGAGCCACTACCAGGTCCACTGGACCGGATACACCGACCTGAGCAAGGTCGTCGACCGCGTCCTGTATCGTTGCATACGAGTCGCCCGCGCCGCCAATGTGGAAGATGCCGCTTACCTGTGCCTGCATCAACGTGGGAGCGAACAGACTTGCGAATAAGATCGAGATAAAGGAGAGTTTCATGGAGATCGGTTATTGGAACGCCACAAACGTGCGCTATTCCTCCATCGCTATGGTCGATTATCGGGTGAAGGGGACCTATCCATGGGTGAACGCCCCGGAACCTTGCGGGAAGGTCCGAGGCGTTCGGCGATCGGGAGAGACCCTTGGTTACCTTTTCAGATCATGCGCAAGCGCTGCAATACCGCCGGTCGATAGCTGCGTCCGATGGGCAACCAGCGATCGCCCACGTGCAGGCCGTTATCGCTGATGGCCTGCACGCGGTCCAGGTTCACCGCGTACGAGCGGTGTACCCGTTCCAGGCGCTCGCTGGCCATCTCATCCAGCACGTCCTTCAACATGCGGCCTACGGTGTAGGCGCGCAGCGTGCTGTACACATGTGTAGCGTTGTCATCGGCCTCCATGTACAGGATGTCCTGCACGGGCACGCGCACCCACTGCGCGCCATCCTTGAGGTAGACCGAATTCGTGACCATCCGTCGGTTGGGTTACGGGACCCGTCACTGCTTCACGAAACGGAGCGCACGGTAGTTCTCGTCCGTGGTACGCACCGTGTACAGGCCGGCTGGCAGCGCATCCACCGCGATCGGCGCGCCCTCGTTCAGCACGCCTTGGTGCACAATTCGCCCACCAGCATCGTGGATCGTGTATGGGGTCACATCCGCTAGCCCGTTGATGCGAATGTGGTCCGTTGCGGGGTTGGGAAGCACTTGCCATGTGCTCGCCTCATGCGTTGCAATGTCCGTGGTGATCTCCACGATCACGTTCACGTTGACATTGTACATGCATAGGTTCACGTCCATCACCAGACAGCTGTAGGGCCCGCCGGCGGTGATGGTGATGGTGGGCGTAGTGGCGCCGGTGTTCCATTGGTAGGTGGTGTAGGTGGCCGCTAATCCTAGTTCGTACGGCAGTTGACTTTGATCGATGATCACCGGTGGTGTTGCCACGACCGACTCCGGGTCGAACTCATCGGCCCCCATGTCGCAAGCGGGGTTACCCCGTGCTTCGCTGTCGATATCGGCCGCGACCACGAAGTAGTATTCACCGAGGTTGTCGAGCTCACAGTTGTTCATGTGCAGGTCGGGTTGCTCGGGGAAGACCGGATCGATGTCGCTATCGCCAAGTCCCTGACCTGTTCCTGCTTGGTGATCGGCCAGTTCATCGTAGGCATTGGGCCCTACCATGGAAAGCACTGGACCCGTGGTGAAGAGGCCGTTGTGGTCCTCGAAGGCGATGTTCTGCTGGCGGTTGGCCTTGTAGGCCAGGCCACCGGTGTTGTTGGCGAAGAGGTTGTTGCGGACCAAGGCATCCTCGCCGTCGGCGAATTCACTGAGGTGGTAGAAGGCGAAGGACTGCTCAGGCAGCCCGTTCGCCACCAGCACGCTATTGTGCACGATTTTCATGTCCCATAGGTTGTACACGGCCATGCCCCACACATCGCCGGTGCCGTTCACGTACACCATGTTGTTGCTGATCATGTTGCCGGTGGTGCTCTGCGTATTGCCCACCTCGATACCCGTACAGCCATTCGTAGCGTATGCGCGTATGTCGTTGCGCCGGATCTGGCTGCCACCATCGAAGTAGGTGGTACGGATCGCCACATACCAATTGCCCACGGTGGTGCTGAAGTCGTTGTCGCCGATGCTGCCGATGCAATTATTCAACTTGACACCCGTGCCGATCTGTTGCCGGAACTCGTTGCCGCTGATGATCAGTCCGGCGCTACGCGCACCACTGAACCCGTAGGCGTCGATGTCGATGGCCGTGTTGCCATCGAAGAAGGAGTTGTCGAGGATCAGCACATCCTGTGGGTTGTTGTTGGTATTGAGGCTGGACTGATCGCAGTGGACCAGGATACGATCGAAATAGGCCGAGCCCGACGGATTGGTGCTTCCGCGGAACACACATTGCTCGATGATCAAACCCTCGATGGAGTTGAAGAAGTGGATCGCGCGGGCATAATTGAAGTCCAACGGAAGGAAGGTGAGCTTCTCGAAGCGCACGTCATCGGTGCCATCCAACTTGAAAATGTAGTTGTCCGAAGATCCGCTGGCGTCGTACTCCAGGTTCACCAACTGGGCTCCGTTGCTGCTGTTGCGGAACTGGATGGAACCCGGCGCGCCGCTGATCTCGCCCAAGCTGTACTGACCGGTGTAGGTGCCGGGACGGATATCGAAGATGACATTGCCCGAGGCGCCCTGTGTGTTCAGCGCGTTCACCGCAGCGGTGATGGTGGTATAATCCGGTGAGGCACCGCCCACGGTGTAGGTGCCGCTCAGCTGTGCCTGAGCCAGCCCGGCGAACGCGAATGCCAACAGGAGTGCGTAGAAGTGTTTCATGGCTTGGTCATTTTGTCGAGGAGTCCTTTTCCTTTCTTCAAGATATCGTTGGCATTCCCGCTAGTTGACCCAGTGCTCGTGCCGCCAGATGTTCCACTTCCAGCGGTCGCCTTCTGCACCGCTTGCGAAGCGCCCGAAGGGGTCTTGCACAGCATGCCCGGCTCATAGCTATTGATCCGCGCGATGTCATCAGCGCTGGAAAGCATCCACACCTCCAACGCGTTGATCTTGTATGTCTCACCGGTCTTCTGACCGTTCTTCCACCCGCCACCGGCCTTGGTCAACGCCATTCGAACATGCGCATCCTGCGTGGCGTTCCACCACTCCATCATGTCGGCTTGCTGATGCTTCACCCCGGGATCCGGGCAGTACTGCTGCGCGTATGTGCTCTTCCCTTTGAAGGCGTTGTTCACCGCCTTGTTCACGAGGTCGGCACCTTGGGGTGTGAGGCGGGTGGTGCTGCCCTCAACGAAGTAGACCGGCGCCAACATGCGGATAAGATACGCTTCGAATTGTGCTGCGGTGCCTTCGCGCAGCAGCTTGTGCGTGTGCATGAACACGTCCACATCGCGGGCGAAATCCGGTATCGTTATCTCTCCGAGCTCGGCCAATGCAGCTTGGGCTTGTGCCTCCTCTTCGCGGCTGCCGATGGTCTCCATCGCGCGGATATCCTCGGGGGTGAAGCTGCGCTTGTTCTCGTGGCGTGTATCGCGTTCCACCGTTACCATGAACGACTTCCATGGATCGCTGACCTTGTCACGGTAGAAGCGGGTCTCTTGTCGGGTAAGTACCGTGGCCACTTCGATGTCGCTGATGATCTCGTCGGCCACCACCTCGAACTGCATGCTGAAGGAGAGCGGTGTGTGCCATACGGTCTTGGGATCGGCCGCTACATCGATGCTCTTGATATCGGTCATCCGGTTGTACCTGTATTCGCCTACAAAATCCTTCAGGTACTTGCGTGCGTGTGCGAGGATCTCCTCCTTGGTGGGCGCGGGTATTCCTTCGTACTCGTTGAGGCTGGTCTTCCACTCGCGGTAACTGGGCGGGTTGCCCGTGTGGTACCGCGCGAACCCGTACACAACCACCTTGGCGTTCGGATACTCGGTGACATCGGCGGGCAACCAGATGGTGGCGCCGCGCTCCCAGAACCACTGCGCATGGGCATCGCTCCACACTTTCTTGGTGGTGCTTTTGGAGAGTTCCACCTTCAGCTGTTTCGGACTGGCGATGTCCTTGAGGATCTGGGCATCACTGGGCTGGGCGAATGCAGCGATCGCAGAAAGGCTGATGGCTGCAATGAGGAGGGCGAGGCGCATACGCATCTTCATGGACAATTGAGTTCACGAACTTGCGCCGGATCCACGGTACAGCGCCACCAAGATCGGGTGAACGACCGAATACGTTGGGTGAACGGATCAGAGCGTACGGATGCGCGCCATGAGAGCTTCCTTGTACGTCTTACCTACAGGAATGATCTCGGTACCGATGCGCACACAACCATCCTCCACCGCCGTGACCTTCCGCAGGTCCACCAAGTAGCTGCGGTGTACGCGCATGTGGTGTGGGCTATTCAGCTTTTCTTCCACTGAAGCCAGCGTGCTTGTTATCACATACTTCTTCGTAGGCGTGAACAAGGTCACATAATTGTCGTCCGCTTCAGCAACGCGGATCTCCGCCAAGGGCACCTTCACCAAGCGGCCTTTGTCGCGGACGAAGATGCTGTCGGCGATAACGAAATCACTGCGTTGTGCGGTTTCGGGTTGGGTGGTCACGTCCAGCTTTCCGGCGGTGCGTGCAAGGGCCACTTCGATCTGCGTGTGCAGGTCATTCTCATCGAAGGGTTTGATGATGAAGCCAGCTGGTCGCACTTCCTTGACACGATCCAGGGTCGCCTTGTCCGCGTGGCTGGTCACGAAGATGAAGGGGGTGGGATGCTTCGCGTTGACGGAGGCCGCCAGTTGCACTCCATCAGCACCATTGCCCAAGTTGATGTCCAGCAGCAAGAGGTCGGGCTTGTGGGCGATGAGCTCGGACATCGCATCCAAGGCGTTATCGCACACGGCGCACACGATGTAACCGAGCTCTTCCAAATGTGCGCGTAGATCCTCAGCGATCAGCGGTTCGTCCTCCACCACGATGATGTGTACGGCGTTCATTGGACCTTCTTGTACTTGCGGATGATGAGCCGTGCCAATGTACCACCATCGCGGATCACGCTATGCTCCGCACCCAATTTCGAGGAGAACGACTTGATCATGTTCAGCCCGAATCCAGTACCCTCGGCATTGCGGGGTGCTGAGGGGTCGTAGCCGATGCCGTTGTCCTGAACGTACAACTGCAGGACGACCCCGTCACCGTTCGGATCCTGGACCTCCTTCATGTTCACGGCAAGCACTCCATTCCTTCCTTCGGGCCACGCGTACTTCAGCGCGTTGGTGATCAGTTCGTTCAGGATCAAACCCAGCGGTATGGCGGTGTCCACATCCAACGTCATGGGCTGCACCTCTACGTGCAGTGCGATGCGGTCGGGCTGCATTTGATGACTGCTCATGAGGCTGCGTGCGAGCTTCTCCACATAGCCGGGCATGCTGATGCCGGTGAGGTCGTCCTCCTTGTAAAGGTCCTGGTGGATGAGGGCCATGCTCTTCACGCGGTCGCGCCCATCGCGCACGGCGCCCCGCGCCTTCTCGTCGGTGATGCCACGACCCTGTATGCTCAACAAGCTGCTTACTACTTGCAGGTTGTTCTTCACGCGGTGATGGATCTCGCGCAGCAGCAATTCCTTCTCCTTCAACTGCCCCTCGATGATCGCGTTCTTGCTAGCCAGCTCCGCCTCGCCCTTGCGTTTCACGCGGTACGCGCGGAAAGCGAACAGGGCTGCCAACAGCAACAGGATCGCACCCACCACAACGGCCCTTATCGTGATCGCGCGTTGCTCCAAGGCGGCGGCACGCTCGGCAAGTAGTGCATCCTTCTTACCGCTTTCGTACTTCTCGCGTACCTCGGAGATCTGGGCGCTTCGCTCTGCGGTGAACAACGAATCATCCACCGCTACCATGCGTTTGTAATGCACCAAGGCCGAATCCGATCTGCCGATGGCCTCGAAATGATCGCTCAGAAGACCCTCTCCATTGCCCTCCACCTCCAAGCCACCATACTCCTGCGCCAATCGCACACCCTCCCGAAGCTGCACCAAAGCACTGTCGTGCATGCCATTCGCATCCAATACCCGACCATAATTGATCAGGATGTTCGCTCTGTTCAATTCATCTTGACCCAATGGATGCACTTCCACGGCTGACCGAATGGTGGACAAGGCCCTTGGGGGGTCACCAAGATCCAAATAGCACACCGCAAGGTTCATGCGCACTTGCGAGGCCGATGCCCGATCACCCAATTCCGCGAGCATGCGATCAGCCAACTCGTAGAACACCATCGCACTATCCTTCTGTCCTCGGTTGAAGTATACATTCCCGAGGTTGTTGCTCACATTGGATATCCATGTCGTATCGTTCAGTTGATCGAAGGCCTTCAACGCGATCCGGAATTCACGTGTGGCCTCTGAGAACCTGAGTTCGTGCTCCATCACACTGCCGACATTGTTATGCGCCATGGCGGTGTACCACGGATCATCGCCATGCTCGAAATGCGACAGCGCGGCCATGTAATGTTCCAAGGCGAGGTCATGATCGCCTTTGGCCGAATAGCACATCCCAGTATAGTTGTGGCCCTTGCCTATTTCCATGGCCACATCGCTGCTCTTCGCCACGGCCAGATATCGTTCGGCGAAGAAAAGACCACTATCGGGATCGCTGAATACCGTGGCGCGCAGCAATCCGGTCAGAACAGGTAGACGCGAGGTATCGTCCGGCAGAGTGTTGAGCACGCGTAGCAGACTGTCCAATTGGGCATGCGCAGTTGACGTCGCTGAGCATGCGATCAGGAAGAAGAGCCATCGCATACCGCAAGATGCGGAAGTTCCGTCAGAACTGCGGCCTTTCCGGTTCGTTGTCCAACACCTTGGCGATGCGCGCCATTACTTCCGGGGTGAGCCGGTCTTGTGCTTCGCTCGCTTTGAGGTTCTCTTTCAATTGCGCCTCCTTGCTCGCACCGAGGATCACGGTGCTCACGTTGGGATTCTTGAGGCACCAGGCGAGCGCCATTACGGGGAGCGAGAGGTCGATCTTTTCTGCGATCAGTTTCAGCTTGTCCACCTTCTTCAAGCGAGCTTCGGTGAGTTCGCGTTCGCGCAGCCAGTCCAGCCCTTGCATTGTTAGGCGAGTGCCTTTGCTGGCCTTGGTGTCGCGGTGCTTGCCACTCAGGATACCGCTGGCAAGCGGGCTCCAGATGGTGGTGCCCAAGCCTACACCTTTATATATCTGCCCGAACTCGACCTCGACCTTATCGCGATGGAACATGTTGTACTGCGGCTGCTCCATCACGGGTCCGATGAGGTGATGCTGCTTGGCCACCATGTGCGCTTCCATGATCTCCTGCGCGCTCCATTCACTGGTTCCCCAATACAGGATCTTACCGGCCATGATCAGCTGGTGCATGGTCCATACGGTCTCCTCGATCGGCGTGTTCTTATCCGGCCGATGACAGAAAAAGAGGTCGAGGTACTCGACCTGTAACCGCTTCAACGCATCGTTGCAACCCTCCATCACATGTTTGCGGTGCAAGCCGACCTGTGTCGGCAATTTTCCTCCCGTACCGAAGAAGACCTTGCTGCTCACCGTCCAAGTGTCACGCGGCCACTTCATCTTCTTCAGCACCTTCCCCATGACGCGTTCGCTATTGCCGCGTGCGTAGATCTCCGCATTGTCGAAGAAATTGACTCCTCCATCGTAGGCGGTCTTCATCAGCTTCTCGGCGATCGGATCACCGATCTGTTTGCCGAAGGTGAGCCACGAGCCGAGGGAGAGCTCAGATACTTGAAGGCCGGAGGAGCCGAGACGACGGTAGCGCATGTTCTGGAGGTTGGGAGTTATACAAGCGTAACAAAGGTCGGCGCGAATGGTTGTTGATCAATAGTGGAGAACAAGGAGACCCCGAATAAATGCTTCACACACTTTACACATCGGCTTCATACGACCTGTTGATCTTTGCGCTGCAGAAGAACAACTCGTCCGCCAGAACCACAGGATGCCCGGGAGGGCGATCGAAAGGTGAGCAAAGGGGTGGTGTTCCGCCCTCAAGCGGACGGACGACCTAGCAACAGGCCTCGGGGACGGGGCCTGTTCGCATTGAACCCGTCTCTTGTGATCTTCACGGAACTTTCACCTCCCCTGCCCAAGCGCTTCATTCCACCACTTCACCTTTGTACCCGGATGTTAGAATAGTGCGGATCAACGGTGCACTTGCGTAGGTAAGGTACGTAACGCACCGTAGAATGCACGATGAACGGGCAGGTTTGGGAGATCCGGTCCGGGGTGGTCGCAAGACCGCACGTCGCGCATGATCCAACTACTTGAAGAAGGCTCGGGGACGGGCCTTCTTCGCATTTTCGCCAACGCTGGACCAAATGGCAACTAATGGCCAAGCACTCCCCGTAGATTTGGCCATGCGCATTCTTGTGGTAGAAGATGAACCCAAGGTGGCTGCTTTCCTGAAGCAAGGATTGGAAGAAAGCGGACACGAGGTATTAAGCGCCTCAGATGGGAATAGCGGTAGGCGACTGGCCAAAGAGAAAGGTGTGGATCTGGTCCTGCTGGATGTGATCCTGCCCGGTCTCAATGGGGTGGACACTTGCAGGGCGATCCGTCACGATGGCGGTAACATGCCGATCCTGATGTTGACGGCATTGGGCACCACGGATGATAAGGTGGCCGGCTTGGATGCCGGCGCAGACGACTATTTGGTGAAACCCTTCGAGTTCCAAGAACTGCTTGCGCGCATACGGTCACTCTCACGTCGAGGCCATGCCGCAACGGAATCCAATGGCACGTTGGCCTATGGCAACCTCGAGTTGAACCTGATGAAGAAGGAGGCCACACGCGACGGTCAACGTATTCTTCTAACGGCCAAGGAATTCGCGTTGTTGGAGTTCTTCCTGCGCAACCCGGAACGTGTGCTTTCGCGTGCTTTGATCAGCGAGCGGGTTTGGGACATCGATTTCAACACCGGCACCAATGTGGTCGAAGCCTACATCAAATTGCTTCGTAAGAAAGTGGACCGGGATTTCGAACCGAAGTTGATCCACAATCGAGTGGGCCTAGGGTATATCCTGACCGATCGTCCATGAGGATACGTACGCGACTGGCACTTCAATTCCTGGTGCTGGCTTCGCTCATCGTTGGGGCTGCCTTCATCGTCGTGTATGCCCGTGCGGCCGAATTCCGGCAGGAACAATTCCATGATCGCATGCGCTCGCGTGGTGAGAACACGGCAAGCCTGCTCCTGGACGTTGCCGAGGTGGATGATCACCTGCTGAGGAAGATCGAACAGAAGAGCCCTGTGCGATTGGTCAAAGAGGGGTTGAGCATTTATGACGCCAACAATGCGCTGATCTTCCACCTTGGGGAAGATCATGGGTTGTTGGAGATCACCCCAGCCTTGCTCGATAGCATTCGAAAACAGGGCGATGTTGAGCGCATCACGAACGACCGGGAGCTGTTGGCGTTCAGTGTGAACAAGCCGAATGAACGATCCGTAGCTGTGGTCTCCGGGCAAGACCTCTACGGAAGGGGCAAATTGCAGGATCAAGCTCGAGTAATGCTCGTGACCTTTCTGATCGGTCTGGTGCTGATCTTTCTGATCGGTCGAGCCTTCGCGCGCAGAGCGCTATCACCCTTACAGCGCTTGGTGATGGACCTCCGGACCATCAGTGCTTCGGACCTATCAAGACGAAGTGCCTTGGGCAAGGGAACGGACGAGATCGCCCAAGTGGCCGTATCGTTCAACGACCTTCTGGAAAGGCTCGAGGCGGCGTTCGCGGCTCAGAAGAATTTCATTGCGAACGCATCACATGAGATGCGAACACCCCTTACAGCGATATCCGGGCAATTGGAAGTGCTCCTCTTGAAAGAACGCAGCGGCGAGGACTATCGAAATGCTTTGAATTCGGTACTGGAGGACATGCATTCCCTCAATCGATTGAGCAATCGCCTCCTTCTGATGGCGCAAGCTGAGACCGATGCCACAGGGATCAGCTTCGCTCCGGTCCGGATGGATGAGCTACTATGGGCCGCCCGCTCTGAGGTCATTCGTACGGATGCGCAGAATCGTGTTGATGTCTTCATCGCCGAAGTGGAAGAAGCAGCGGATATTACGATCCAAGGAAATGAGATCCTGCTTCGCTCATTGCTCGTGAACCTGATCGAGAATGCGTGCAAGTATTCCAACGATCACCATGCCATCGTAACACTGAAGGGCAATAGGACCCAACTGTCCATAGAGGTCGCTGATCACGGTTCGGGGATCGATACAGCCGATCATGAACGGATCTTTCAACAGTTCTACCGTGCACCTAGTGCGGCTGGCACTAAAGGACATGGCATAGGACTTTCACTGGTCAAGCGGATCACCGAACTTCATGGTGGTCGCGTGCACGTGGAGTCCGAACTCGGCGCAGGGGCCAGATTCATCGTGAGCTTTTACAGGGCGCGTTAGATCATCTAGATCCCTCCCCGAAATCCGAGGTGCTTCATTACGGATCCTGCGTTCGTGCGCATCGTCCGAACTCCACCCATCTATTCTTTGGAAGAAACCGGATCAAAGCCATTCGTTGCCCAGGCACCCGGAAACTTCTTCCTGACGACAGGTCGGATCAGTACGCTGCCACACGCAATTCCGGGTTGTATCGTTGTATCGCAGCGCGAACAAGACTCGCTGGAGGATCAGTCAACGGGGTCCTTCTCCTTTTGAGAACGCGCTGATCACGCTCGATCGGCAGACCCGACCACCCTTCCGTCGTCCATCTCGATGATGCGGTCGGTGCGCGCTGCGAAATCCTGATCGTGCGTAACAATGAGCAAGCTGCGCTTGTGCTCTTGGGCGATCCGTTGGAAGATCCCGAAGACGATCTCGCCGTTCCGACTGTCCAGGTTGCCGGTGGGCTCGTCGCCCATGATGATCAGCGGGTCGTTGATCATGGCGCGCGCAATGGCCACACGCTGCTTCTGACCACCGCTGATCTGGTGCGCCCCTTTCAAGGCTTGATCGCCGATCTCCAATTCGCGCAGGAGTTCCATGGCGCGCTGCTCGACTTCAGCCTTGCTCTTCTTGCCCAGCTTCAAACCGGGGAGCATCACATTGTGCAGCACGCTGAATTCATTGAGCAGGTAGTGGAACTGGAAAACGAAGCCGATCTTCTCGTTGCGCAAATGAGCCAGCCTCGTCTTGGTGGCGAGTCGCGTCGGTTCGCCATCGATGCGCAACTCACCTTCATAGTCGGTGTCCATGGTGCTCAGGATGTAGAGCAATGTACTTTTACCGCACCCACTTTTGCCGGTGATGCTGACGAATTCACCCTTTGCGATCTCCAGCGAAACATCCTTCAGCACCTTCACCGTGATGGGGTCGTGGAAGGACTTGTTCACCTTCTCCACTTGAAGCACGAGGTCCTTGCCGCTCATTTCCCTCTGATGATCTCGACAGGATCCACTTGGCTGGCTTTGCGCGCCGGGAACCAGCCGGCCACCCACGTTGTAAGTAGCGCGAAGGTGACCGCGATGATGTAGAATTTCAACGAAAAATCGATCGGATAGGTCGTGACTGTCGGCAGCGCTTCTGTCTTGAACGGGATATTGTCGATGACCTTTTGCAGTGCGAAGCCCCCCGCGAGACCGCCAACACCCCCCACCAGCCCGATGATGATGCTCAATAGAAGAAAGATGCGCTGAACATCGCGTCCATTGAACCCGGTGGCCTTGAGTATGGCGATGGCATCGAGCTTCTCATAGATCATCATGTTCAGGATGTTGTAGATCCCGAAGCCTGCCACGATCAGCAACACCACGCCGACCGCGTAGCTGATGATGTTGCGCACATCGCTCCCCGTTTCGAATTGCGCGTTGGCGGTTCGGATGTCGACCGCTTGCACGCTAAAACGGGATTCGAACTCCCGTGCCATGGAGGGCGCGTTGGCGAGGTCGTGCAATTTCACGTTGATGTCCGTGTAGTAGCTGCTCGGTCGAGCGATCAGCTTCTGAACGGTCTTGATGCTCGCGTAGCACTGCACCTTGTCGTACTCGGCGATACCGGTCTGGAACAAGCCTACCACGCGCAACATGGAACGGTCGCCCGAGGCGGTGGTCACTTGCACAAGGTCGCCGATCTTGGCTTCCATCAGGTCTGCCAAGCCTTTACCCAGAACGATCGCGTTGTTGCCCGTGGCCAGGTCATACGGCTCGCCTTCTACGAGATAGTCCTTGAACTTGTAGTACTGCACCTCCTTCATCACATCCACGCCGTTCACGATGCCATTGAGCTCGGTGGTTCCCACGTTGAAGAGCACTTGAGCGACAAGTCTTGGGGAGACGGCCAGCACCCGATCGTCCTTCTCCAATGCACTCATGATGGCCGTGGCGTTGCGCAAGCGTGGTAGCTCATTCTTGGGTTTCGCGCTCCGAATGATGTGGTAAGGTCCCGCATCGAACGTCGACGGCCCTGGAAAGCGGACGAGGTCGATCGGTTGTTTGTCCGAGACCTTCAATTCGTTGTACAAGCGTACGTGCGGGGTCCGGTTGAGTACGAGCCCGTCGAGCAGCTGGTTCAGGCCATTCATGAAACCCAACAGTGTCACGAACATGGCAATGCTGAACATCACGCCCACAGCGGCAATGATGCTCTGACGCAACTTGGCACGTAGCAAGGTCACAGCGATCTCGATGAGCAGCAGCATGCTCGGGATCAAGGCTTGTAGAGCTGTGTGTTTGCGTCGATGCCCGAAACGATCTCCACGAACTGCATGTCACGTAGACCGAGCTTCACCGGAGTACGCGTATCTGGAGCGGTAAGTACGTACGCATCATCGACCACGTAGCTTGCAGGAACACGTAAGGCATTCTCCTTCATCTGCAGTACAATGCTCGCTTCCGCTGTGAGGTTCGGGAAAAGCGTGGGTGGCCGCTGTACGAATTCCGCTTCCACCTTGAACGTACGGGACCGTTCATCCATGAAGGGGATGATGCGCGTGACCTTGGCTTCGAAGGCCTGCTCTCCATAACTATCAAGGGTCACATACACTTGCTGCCCTGGCTCTATTCGGCGGATGTCGTATTCGTCCACTTCGAGATCCAAGTACAGATCGGTCGCACTGCCGATTATGGCGACCGCCCGCTGCGTGGTCGCCAACTCCCCTGGTTCGATCATGAGGTCGTACACGATCCCATCGATCAAACTGCGCGGGCTGCGGTCATCGTTCCCTGCCGCGCTGATGGCGAGGTTATTGCGCGCGACGCTCAGTTCGGTCTGCAGCTTCGCGCGGTTCTCAACCAAGGATTTCACCGCGCGGTCATACGTTGTTCGACTCGTGGTGTAGGCCAGTTCACGTTGGTCCAGATCATTGCGGCTGCCGATCTGTTGCGCCCACAGCGCTTGTTGTCTCGCGAGATTCGTGCTATCCACGGCGAGCTTCTCCCGCGCTTGTTCAACGGCCGAGCTCAACTGAGAAAGCACCGGGCCATCATCCCGAACGTTCTGCTCCAATAGCCGCAGTTGCGCATAGGCGTTGTTCGTGCTCAAGCTGCTGGTGCGATCATCGATATGAAGGAGCACTTGTCCGGCCTTGACCGTATCTCCTTCCTGGACCAGGATAGTAACGACACGACCGCTCACCACAGGGAACACTTGATACTGTCCTTCGGCCTTCACCACTCCACTGGCGTAGGCGCTTTCCGTGATCGTACCCAAGGTAGGTGTCACACTTTCCGAATCCGGCTTGCATCCGGTGACCAATAGCAAGATCGGAATGATGGTCAAGAAGTGAGGCGACATATCCCAAAGGTCGGTGTCATTTGCCCCGGAAGCGTGATCGTCGTCATCTTCGCCGTGTAAACATTCGATACGCGACGTTAACCAGGTACCGATCATGAGCTCCATTTCCAGCAATAAGGCACCCGAACCCGTTGGCCATTACCCGCATGCACGTCGCGTTGGCGACCTTTTGTTCCTCAGCGGCGTGGGACCGCGAGAACGTGGCACGAAGAAGATCCCTGGTGTTGAACTCGATACGGATGGCTCCATCCTTTCCTACGATATTGAAACGCAAGTGCGTAGTGTATTCCAGAATGTGAAGTGGATCCTTGAAGATTCCGGTTCCTCGTGGGAAAAGATCGTAGATGTGACGGTATTCCTCACCAACATGAAGGATGACTTCGCCACGTACAACCGGCTTTGGAAGGAGCACTTCGAGAACAATCCTCCATGCCGGACAACGCTGGAGATCAACTGCCTGCCCACGCCGATCGCGATCGAGTTGAAGGTGGTGGCTACAGTTTGATCAGCGCCGCACGATCACGCGCGTGATCTTCGGAACCTGGCCTTCCGCATAGAGTTTCAACAGGTACATACCATCCTTCCACTCCGGCAATAGGAAGATGGTCTCAACGGCGCTCATCGCCCCGATGCGCTGATGGAAGACCTCCCTGCCCATTGCATCCAGCACATCCACCGTAGCCGCATGGCCTATCCACGGGTGCTCGACCTTCAACATGATCCGTTCATTCATAGGGTTCGGATAGATGTGGAAACCTTATGAACTTCCAGATCGCGCAATGGACGTTGAGTTGTTGCCACCGAGTGCTCCGCTGCTTTCGATGCGCGCCGCGTAGAGCGCATCGTTCTGGTAGTTGAACCAGACGGCCACCACACCATCATGATCATCAAGTACGATGCCGTAGTCCGTACCACCATTCGGCCCGAGCTCCGGTGTGCAGAAACGCGTGGTGTCGCTCCACAGGTTCGCACCCGTATTGGTCACGCGGCCTGCACGGAAGCCGGGTGTTCCGCCCAGCAGCTCCGCAGTGGAATACAGGGTAACGATGTGTGTACCGTCCTCCATTACCAACGCACGTGGAAAGCCGTTGAGGTTGCCATTGACCTGCATGGCCCGCACGCCATTCTCCGCGAGGAGCGGCGCGCCGTTCACATCGAACCGTTGCATGAAGACCTGCCTACCGTTACCCGCTGATGCACGGTTGTCCGCCCAGAACACGCTGGTCTCCTCCTCGGCCAGCACCACGAAGGGATTCTCTTGCACATCGACCTGCATGCACACGTTGATCGTTGCGGTCGTATTGAGGAGTACACCAGACGTATCGTAGATCGCCATGCTCAGGTCGTAACCATTGGCCCAAACGGAATTCATGCGCGTGTTCGGTGCCATGGCGGTGCTCCACTCGTAGAAGAGCCCGCCACTGTTGGCGGTCACTTGAAGCAACTCGGGCCACAGTTCACTGCCCAAGCTATCCACATGCATGGTGAACAAGGGTGCTCCGGCTCCATTGCCCCATCGTTCTTCCAGCATCAGACCACCATTCCGATCATGTCGCATGGTCCAAGGGCCGGTGACGATCGAGTTGTTCATGCTGGGGATCTCCACGCCTTGCACCGGCATCAGGTTGGCGCCATCGTTGAGGACCCGAGCCTCGTGTACGTAATCCGCCCCACCGAGCAGGTTCGTTCCCCAGCCCACGAAAATGCCGTTGAGCACTGTTGCCACCCGTGGATAGAAGTGACCACCGGCCGTTCCGCCGCCCGGCAATGGTTCTGGCTGTGCCAACAACGTAGGCTGGGCCCACACCGCTTGGCCGTCTCCGTCGAAGGCCATCGCACGCTGGGTGTCTGCACCGAACTGGTCCGCACCACTGGTGTAGGCGAGGAAAATGCTGTCATCATTCCGGCGCGCCGAACCAACGTAGTTGATGCTTCGCCCGTGGATTGCCTGGATCAAACGACCATTGGGCTCCCAAAGCAGGTTTCCTCCTGCGTCCAACCGTTGCCCGTATACAGCCTAGTTGTTCGCCCCTAAGCGGTCATCTGTCTACAGCACGATCCAGCCTCCTTCACCATCGCTTGCGATACGCAGGCTCTTCTGGTAGCTCGGGGCGTTGCAGATCACCAAGGGGTTGGCCGGATCCGTAGGCCATTGTGCTAGGCTCGAGAAGGATGAAGCAAGGAACAACAGCAGCGCCAGTCCGACCGAGATGCTGGTCCAGATCAGCGTGTTCCAGAAACGGGCGTGGCGCGAATGGCGGGCCAAGTGGGCTGGGAATGGGCGTGCGGTGGTCATGATGTACGGTGTATCGATGCAGCGAAAGTGCGCCCCTTGCGGACCCCTGTAAAGGTGTTCCTATCCAGCGGTCGAAGGACCTACCGAGTGGCGCTCAGGAAGCCAATAACTGCTTCAGCTCGGCTAGTCGGCGACTACTCACTTCGATGCGGTGACCAGTGCGCAATACCGCGTTGCCGCCTTCCATGTGCGCAATCTCCTGCTTGCGTACCAGATCGCCACGGTTGAGGCGCACGAAGCCGAAGGGCTCCAGCAATTCCTCGAATTCCTTCAGTGTGCGCGACAACAGGTAGCGCCTGTCCTCGCCAAGATGCACCCATGTGTAGTTGCGTTCCGCTTCGCAGCGAACGACCTCCGCGGGTGCTACGAAGAAGGTGCGCTCACCGTGCGGAATGGTGAGCTTGAACCTGCTGCCGTCGGGTTGTGTGATGTTGGCGATGAACTGCTCTTGCACCTGTGCCGCCGGTGGTGTTGGCCGCTGTTCGTGCAACCGCTCCATGGCCGATGCGAGCTCTTCCGGCAGCACGGGTTTGGGCACAAAGTCCAGCGCACTGAACCGGATGGCCTGTGTGGCGTAATGCTGGTGACCAGTGGTGAAGATCACTGCGAAATCCCATCGCTTCAAGTTGCGCAGGAGATCGAAGCCTGTTCCACCGGGCATCTCCACACCCAGGAACACGAGGTCCGGCTTGTGGGTCATGATCGCCCGTTCCGCTTCTCTTATGTTCGCCGCTTCGCCAACCACTTCTATGTCAGCGCGGGCTTCTTTCAGTAACACGCGCAGGTAACGCCGTGTGGCATCGTCATCGTCCACCAACAGGGTGCGCATCATGTGCGCAAGTTCGAGAACGTGATCAGATCGCCAGTTCGATCACCACCTCCGTTCCGCTCGGTGCACCACGTTCATACCGATCAACGATGATGCCCTTCTGCTGCATGCGAGGTGTAAGCAAAAGCAACCGCTCCTGTGTGAGTTCCGTGGCGTAGGAATGTTCGCCGTTCGCTCTGCTCGTGGCACCCTGTCGCCCAATGCCATTATCGGTCACCGTGCAACGCAGGCCGCTTTCGGTGGATCGGAACCGCACATCGACGATGCGGTCGCCTTCCTTGGCGGCCAGGCCATGCCAGATGGCGTTCTCTACGAAAGGCTTCACAAGCAAGGCAGGGAGAAGCACTTCATCGTTCTACAACTCCTCATCAGCTTCCACAGTGAAGTGCAGATCCTTCAGCCGCAACGCTTCCAAGGCGAGGTATTGGCGAAGGAAATCGATCTCCGTTTCCAGTGTGATGCGGTCCTTAACGGAATGCTCCAACACCGACCGCATCAGCTCGGAGACGCATTGTAGAAAGGCAAGCGTCTCCTGATCACGTCCCTCCTTCACCAAGGCGATGGCGCTGTTCTGGCAGTTGTGAATGAAGTGCGGGTTGAGCTGCGCGCGCAGCACCTTCAATTCCAACAGGTCATTCATCCGTTGTACGCGATCGCGCTGGCATTCCAATTCGGCATTGATACTACCCATGTCACGCGCATGTTGACCGCGCAACCGGAAGTTGCGGTAGAGCAGCCCCAACAGCACCACCAGGGCAGCAGCAGCGACCCATCGGTTCCGGAGGCGCTCTTCGTTCATGCGCCTTTCGTCATTCTCGGCGCGCAACAACGCATTGTCCTTTCTTTCCGCTCAGTCTCGAACTCCGTACGCAAGCGATCAAGCTCGGTTTGTGTTTCCGCACCTTGATGGCTGTCCTTCATCACGACATAGCGCTCGTAATGAGCGAACGTGACTTTGCCGTCCCCCTCAGCACGGGCCAATTCGGCCAAGGCGAGTTCATAATCCATCACTAGCTCCTGAGCCCTACTGGGGACGGCCAACACCCGGTCGCTCTCCACATCGGCCTTGGCTTCCTTCAGGTCACCAAGCGTGATGTGCGCGCGGCCCAAGCGTCGGAGCACATAGGCCTTGTCCAGATCGCTTCTTGCGGAATCGTACAGGGCGAACGCGAGTTGATAATGGATCAAGGCCTCCTTGGGAGATGTATCGCTGAGGAGGTCGCCGATGTTCTCTTGCACGATGCCCGCACCGATGTCATCATGGTGTTCCACGAAGATCCCGTAGGCTTCTTCGTAACCCTTCATCGCACGTAGCCTATCTCCCAGTTCAGCATACACATTGGCGATCGATCGCGGGCAGTTCGCCTCTTTGGTCGTGCGACCGAGCGCGCGCTCCATCGCAAGGGAGCGATGCAAATACTCCATACCGCGATCGAACTCCTTCATCTTCCGGTACGTGCTGCCGATGGAATAGAAGGCCACGGCCATACCCGCCGTGTCATTCACCAATTCGCTCTGCGTGAGGGAGGCTTGGAAGTTCTTCACCGCGCCCACTTGGTCGCCGCGTTTGTTGGCCAGCAAACCGAGATTGGAGAGCGTTACAGCGATCTAGGCCGGGTTTCCGATGCGTTGGAATTGAGCCAGTGCCTTGTTCAGTTGTGCTTCGGCGCTGTCGGATCTTCCGTACTGCGCATCGAGCCAGCCCAAGTTTTGTGCGCGTCGCCGAGTGCCTTTGGGTGGCCGATGCGATGTACCAAAGCAAGTGCTCGGGTTCCATACCGGCGCGCACTGTCCGGATCGCTATGGATGAAGTTGAAACAGATCCGCGAAAGGACTTCGGAGCGAGCAGTGTCGTCGGTCGCCGCGCTCAGCTCCCGCGCGAAGATCAGGCACCAAGCTGACGTCCTGAGCTTGGCACAGGGCCAGAATGGCAAAGGCGCCGAATGCAGCGACCGTCCTGAGGACATTGCGAATGGATGGCAACACGGTCATCCAAAGAGCCTTATCAATACGACCTATGGAACACGACATGAGTTGGAAGGTGCGTCAGTTCGTTGGCCGCTCGCTCAACATAGCGTTCAACTTCTCCCCGCCCTTGATCCCGAAGTCCAATGTGCGGATCGGGAATGGGATGGTGATGCCTTCACGATCGTACGCCGCTTTGATGGCTTTGACCGCTCGACTCCGCATGTCGTTGTAATGCGCATTGGTCGATGCGACGATCCAGAAACGCACTTCCAGGTCGATGCTACTGTCGCCAAAGCCTTGATAGTACAGTTCGACCTCGTGGCCAGGAACCAGGTCGGAAAGGCCACGAACCGCATCCAGTGTGACCCGTTCCGCCTTTTCCAGGTCATCGCCGTAGCTCACCCCCACACCGACATCCACACGACGTATTCCATGCCGTGTGTAGTTCTTCAACACCGATTGGAAGATGTCCTTGTTGGGTATGATGACCTGGATGCCTTGCAGATCCATCAGTTCCGTGGTGCGAAGATCGATACGCTCGACCACGCCGACCTGATCTCCGGTAGCGATCAATTCGCCAACCCGGATGGGCCGTTGGGTCGCCATGATGACGCCGCTGATGAAATTGGCTGCGATATCCTGGAAAGCGAAGCCGAGCGCTAGGCCGATGATACCGGCACCGGCCAGGATCGATGTGACGGTCTTATCGAGATGCAGAACACTGAGGGCGCCGAAGAGGCCAACAAGGAGCACGAAGAGATAGGTGGTGTTACCGATAAGTCTCCGAAGCGTTTGGCTATCCGTGACCTTTTCAACTAGACGTTTCGTCCAGTAGCGCGCAATTCGTGCGGCCAACCATGCAGCGACGACGATCAATGCAGCTAACATCAAGTTGGGCAGCATCTGCACCAGCGCCTTGAGCCAATGCAGGAGTTTCGCCTCGATCAGATGAATGCTCTCGCTCAACTTCATGTCGCGCTCAAGGTACTAATGCTTGCTCCTTGGTGATCCCGGATCGTAGGAGATCGTATCGAACAGGGCGCTGTACTTCGGCGTTCACATTGAAAGTGGGTTGAACCAACTTTCGCTGGTGACCGAAATGAAGACGCGATCACCTCAACCGATGTGCTCTACCACGAACCGGAAAGCTTGCGCTTCTCCCAACCGAATCGTTGCTTGGCCACTTCCATGCAATAATCGAACGACTGCTTGCTGCGCAGGAAGTTGAACTCGCCGTTCTTCACCGCTTCGGCATTGACGGCCAATTCGACCAACTCCGAAAGCAAGGTGCGGCACGGTCCGGTGGCCAAACTGCTGATATACTGCATGTAGTTGGCGCTGATCGAAAGGTCCTGACCGTAGCGTTCCGACATTTTCTGCAGGTCCTTGTCGTTCAGGATGGCTTGGCACATGAGCGCCCACAGCAAATGGCGACCTCGACCAACGAAACTGTACTTGTTCTCCCCACGCTCCAAGATCGACCGGGTAAGCAAAGGCAAACGGAACTGCACTTTGTAGCACAGCACAACGTACCGTGGATCCACATCCAAGCGGCGCATGTTGAAGATGTGCTCGTATTGCTTGTCCTCTTCGAATGCCTTGCGCATGGAACGCATGACCACCAGTTCGCCCTCAGAGGCCAAGAAGGTCTGAGCCAATTTGAGCATTTGGATCGCCTTGTCGTCGGTGATGCCCTGCTCTTCGCGCTCTTCTTCCGTCAGCCCCTCGAAAGCTTTCTGTTGGCGCTCATAGTAGATGCCGAGCTTGCCGCGGAAGTGATCGCTCAGTTCCAACTGGATCTGATCGTTCGCTCGCAGGTTCCACGAATCAACCGGGTTCTGGCGGTTGTTGTTGATGGTGACCGTGGTGATGAAACCATCTTCCGCATCGGTGATCACTTTGCAGATCACTTCGATCCGTTTCAACCGATCCTTGATCGTCTCAATGTCGTCTCGGTGCTTGTTCTTTTCGATGAACCGCGCCAACGTAGTGATCGTTTGCGCTCCGTTCAACAAGCGTGGCTCCGTGATGCGATAGCCGCTTCCGTCCTGCTCGATCCGCTGGGCGCTGAAGGTGACGCCGTTGTGGTTGAAGGCGAACATCGCAGGTTCCAATTTCTTGTCGATGCCGATGTCCCGGAACGCACGCTCCAACACCCGGTTCACCGATCCATCCTCTGGCAAACTGTGGCGGATGTTGCGCTCGAAGAACCGCGATCCCATGTGGCGGAACATGCTGTACAGATCGTACAACCGGCCCATGCCGATGTGCATCTGTTGTCCATCGGGACCGTTCTTCTCCAAGGAATCCGAGAGTTTCAGTGGATACTCATGCGTCTTGTTCACCACAACATGCGCGCGCTTGCCCGATAGTGATCGGTACTCGATCACCATGCTCATGTCGCGGCCCCACCAGGTATCCAAGAGGTGCTTCTTGTTCTCGAGGTCTTCGCGCATGGCTGCCAAGACGCTGCTGTTCTCGGCCTTGTCCGGCTCACCGGTGAAGACGAAATGGAAGTTGACCTGATCGATCTTGTTGTGGTTCTCACGCAGCACTTGCTTCAACCCGTTCACGACAGCGTTGCGGCTCTTGCTGTCGGCACCGGCACCGAACACTTCGCTCATGCCATGTTCCAACAACGTTCGGAAGCCGGGCTTGAAGTGCTCGTGATCGTTGCTCCACTTGAACTGGAACAGATAGAGGTTGCGCTTGGCCTTATCGAAGTGATAGCCATCGATGCCATAGTCCTCGCCGCCGAAGGCTACCTGATGCACCGCTTGTTCGCGAGGGACCTTGTGGAACTCTTCCAGAAAAAGCAGGCCGAAATAGTCCTGCCAGGCTCCACCGTTCTCGTTCTTGAGCGCCTTATGGGCGGCTTTGATCTGTTCTTCTGTGATGCGCATGGTATCCAAAGTTGTGAAAAGGTGGCGCATTTCCGCCATGACCGGTCAAATTCTCCGAACAAGCCTTGGCTGAGAACCTTCGGACGAATACCATACTTCTACAGCAGCCGAAGCCCAGACCTAATTGTCACAAATCGCTCATTACCAGCCGAAAAACAGCACGAGAAGCAGTATGCCGATCAGATCCAGCCAAATGCCCGCCCGGACCATTTCCCGCACGGGGATGCGGCCGCTGCCGAATACGATGGCCTGCATGGGTGACGCCACCGGGAGGGCGAAGCCGAGGGTGGCTGCCAAGGTCGCAGGAATGAGCAAGGCCTGTGGATCCAGGCCCCAGGCTTCAGCGCTTTGGGCCAGAATGGGCAAGGTGAGGCTGGCTGTAGCGGTGTTGCTGCCCAGTTCACTCAGGAGACAAACCAGGCCACTGACCGCGCCGACCAGTACCGGTGGTGCCAGGCCCTTGAGCCGCTCCATACCGGCTAACATTTCCAAGGCCAAGCCGGACTTGTCAATACCGCTGGCGATGGCAAATCCACCACCGAAAAGGAGCAGAATGCCCCACGGGACATGCTTCTCCGCATATCGCCACGTGAGCAGTGCACAGGGTGGTCTCTTCCCTTCATCGGATCCGCCGACCTCGTCCCCTTCCAACTGCCGCGGAATCGGAATGAGAAAAAGGGAGATCGCGCCAAACAAGGCCACGGCCCCATCGGAGAACTCGGTAAGCTTCGTATGCCAACGCCAACCGTGAAAAGTGCCTGTCCCCAAAACCAGATCGTCGCCGGTGATCCAGAGCAAGGCCACCGTGGCGAAGACGATAGCCGCGACCCGTTCCGCGTAGGAAACAGGACCCAGTGCTTTCAAGCGGGCTTTCACTTCGGCCGGTGTGCTGAGGTGGGTCGTCGGCACCTTGAAGACCAGCTTGGTGATGAGGAACCAGGCTGCGGCCAGGTACACGAGCATCAGCGGAATACCGAAGGACATCCACTGGCCGAATCCAATGGCCGGCCGATCAGGATATCGATCGCGCCACACCTCCAAGAAAACCAGATTAGGAGGTGTTCCGACCGGTGTGGACATGCCGCCGATAGTGGCCCCGTACGACACCGCAAGAAGGAGAGGCACGGTCAATTGCTTGCGCAAGGCGGCATCACCGTCCCCATCGAGCAGGCTTAGTGCGATGGGCAGCATCACCAGCACACAACTGGTGCTGTTCATCCACATGCTCAGGAGAGCGCTCGCGACCATCATCCCTGCGATGAGCCGGGGGCCGGTGCCGCCGATGCGACCAACGATCCGCAAGGCGATGCGCCGATGCAGCTGCGCACGCTCCAACGCCAACGCGAGCAGGAACCCGCCGAGGAAAAGGAAGATGATCTCCTTGCCATAATTGACAGCGGTGCCTGCGGTACTGTCGATCCCCAGCAAGGGGAACAGGATCAACGGCAGAAGCGATGTAACGGCCAGTGGAACAGCCTCACTGATCCACCAAACGGCCATCCAAGTGACGATACCGGCCATGGCAGCCGGAGCATGTCCCAAGTGCAACAGCAACACATACACCGCAGTGCCCAGAACAGGGCCGCTCAGTCGTAGGAGGTGGGTGCGCATGGGTCCAGGAACTTGCCGAAGCAATGTAGCGGCCTCTCGAATGGTACGAGCCTGCTTGCCTCTACTTCGATCAACAAGCCGTTCTTCGCAGTGCGGTCATAACCGCCCGTCGATCACTTCTCGATCTTGAACCCACCTACGCGGAGCTTCACTTTCTTCTCTTCGGCGACCTGTTGCTTGACTTCCTCTTCCGTGGTGAGGTTGAGTCGTTTGCGGGTTTCGAACCAGAGCTTCTTGCCCATGAAGATCAGGCTTTCCCCCGCATCCAGGTTCTCCTTGGTCACCGTCTCCACGGGTGCTGCAACGGTCTTCGCAGGTACCGGTTTCTCGGTGGTCTGTCCGTGAGCAAGACCAAGGAGCAACGAGGCTAGTCCGGCTGAAAGGGTCCGCTTGAACATGCTCTACTCGGCCTAAAGTAGGTGGTGACCGGTTCGGGTAGGCCGGAAATGTATCAACGGTTCGTTGGATGGACCGACCGGATAATGGTGAGTATCACTAACATTGACCCGAGCCTCTTTGGCATTGAATGGATCGAATGCGCCCGACGCGTTGCCCCAATTGTGAATATCCCTTGGCCGCAGACCATGTGTATTGCGCTTCGTGCGGGCAGCAGGTGATCGGGGAGGATAGCCTCGGCTCGTTCATCACCCACTTCCTCGGCGACTACTTCACCTTCGACTCGAAGATCATCCGAAGCTTGGTGCCGGTGGTGCTGAAGCCCGGTTTCCTCACGAACGAATTCCGGATAGGGCGTCGTGCGCGCTACATACCGCCTCTGCGGATGTTCATCTTTCTATCGGTGCTCTTCTTCTTGGTGATCGGATGGTCCAGCTCCTCCAATGAACTTACGGATAGCGATCAACTTCAGGAGCAGGTGTTCTGGGATCGCTTCTTCGGCTCCGTGTTGCCGAAGATGATCTTCCTCTTCATGCCGTGCATGGCACTCCTCACCTTCCTTTTCCACCGCCGAACGAAGACCCCTTTGCTCATCGCCTTCGTGGCCAGCATGCACTTCCATGCATTCGTGTTCTTGGCATTCGGAGTCTATGGCCTGATCTCAGCTCTCTTCCGCGCAAGCGGGGCCTTGGCCGTGAACCGGTGGTTGATCACCGCCCTTTGCGGTTACACTTTGTACTACTTGTGGCGCTCGCTGAAGACCATCTACCAAGAACCGCCCTTGGCGAATTCCTTGAAATTCGTCGGGCTGTTGGTCGTTTACCTGATGCTGCTGATCGGGGCTTCGGTGTTCGCGGTGTGGGTGCTATCGTAGCTGCGCGCTCACATCAACCGCGCTGCTTTCGGCGTGCTGAAGACCAGGAAAACGAGCGCCAATGACGCGATGGACAAACCAAGGAACTCACGCACGACTTCGATGTGGGGAGCAGTGGCCTGCATCTCGTCCGTGATGGACGGCATGTCGGCATCGATCCAATCCAGCATGCCAGGCACCATGATGATCGCCCAGATCCACAGGGCAATGCACAACACGCCGCTCACCCGGCGATCAGCACGGCCGAGCGCCGCCAACGCGAACAGAATTGCGGTGATGCCATAGGCCGAAACCCAAAGTGCAGCGTCCGGGTCGTTCAGGTTCCAGTACGCGAACAGGGCGAAGATCAAAGCGAACAGGATGTTGAGCAGTCTTTTCATGGTGATCAGAATTCGATGCGATAACCGAGGTTCGGAATGAGCCCCAATTGGTATTTCGTGACCTCCTCCCCTTTCCGAAGATCGAAATAGCGATAGGCCACGTTCTGAGCGTTGGTGGCATTCAGCAGGTCCAAGGACCACATGCCGGTGTGCCCCTTGCGCTCCATTTTCCGATATATGCGGAGATCGATGCGGTAGCTGCCGGCGTATTGCGCAGTGTAGGGTTCTGGTTCCATGGTACCCTCTGTGGGTCGCGGCGTGTAGCGCTGCCCGCCAGTGTAATTGGCCCGACCGTTGACCCCCCACGTGCGCTTCCGGTCGTCCTTGAGATCCACGAATTCCTTCCCAATGACGGCGTTCGCGATCACGCCGGTATTCCATCGGCTATCGTGCGTTCGGCCGCTCCTGTCCGTATAGGTCGCATCGAAGGCCGTGACGTTCATCTGGTAGAACACGTTGCGGTCAAATGTTCGTTGCACGGCGAGTTGACCTCCGATGTTCCTCGACTTCCCCGCTGACCGCAATGGCAATAGGTAGAGCCCGTCCCATGCGTTGATCAGGCTGAAAGCATCGTCAGGAAGTTGTTCGAATTGTGCGCTGATCGGAACTTGGTCCACAAGCTGCGCAAATACTGTTGCGACCAGCCGCAGGTATGGACGAAAGGCGTGGTCGTACGCGAGTTCCATATCCTTCGAACGCAACAGTCCAAGACCTGAGTTGTCCGTTGGTGCGATCGGAGTCTGAGCTATCCAGGTCACCTGTTCAGCGTAGTTCTGGACCGATGGCAACTGGCTACGTTGACCGATGGAGATCGAGATCCGATCACTCGCCGAGAGATCCGCCCGGAACGCGGCTCGTGGTTCCAAACAGTCCGTTCGGTTCGCGGTCCAATGGGAATAGGCCAAACCAAGGTCCATCCGCAGGCGCTCTGTGAACTGGTGTTCCAATCGCGCATAGGGCCGCAACAGCCAACCCGTGGTGGTCTCGTCCAATATGGTCAACTGCTTTTCGATGGTCCGCTCCATTCCGCTCGCCCCAATTTGCAATGCCGTTCGATCCGATAGTGCCGTGCGCAGGTGGGTAACGAAGGAGAGCTTTCGCTCATTGAGCGCGTTGTCCACAGTAGATCGGTTGCCACGACGCGCGAAGAACGGCCCCTCCTCCGATCGTTCCTGATCATTCTCCGAGATCACTGCGGTCGTGTGCCATACCATGCGCTCGCCGATCCGTTGCTTGAAGGTCATTCCTGCAATTCCCACCTTCGCCGTGTAGTCGATGTTCTGGCTATCCTTATCGAACTCCCATTCCGTGCTGTCCTTCGCCTCGAACCGGTTGCTGCTGTTACCGCCCATGCCGAAGAAGGTGAGTACGCTTCGGTCCTTGATCGGCAAGGTCACATTGAACGAGAGGTCCTGGAAAGTGATGGCCTCGTCGCCAAGTGCAACACCCATCGCGCTGAGCAGACCCAGTGTGGAATAGCGGTAGTTCACGAGGTACGAAGCCTTTCCTCCTTGACGGAACGGCCCCTCTGCACTGAGGTCCATCCCGATCAATCCGGCTTGAACGGTGAACGCGTGGCGGGAGTTGATGCCCGGCCGCAGGCGCAGGTCCATGATGCCCCCAAGCGCGTTACCGTAAGGCGCGGCCATACCTCCCATGAGCAAACGCGAGGTGCCGAGCATCTGTGCGCTCAGGATCGTCGTGCCGCCTCCTGTCAAGGTGGGAAGATCGCTTTGCGTGCCCGCGTTGGTCAGGTGGTTGGGTGTAACGATCTCTGCCCCTTCCAACAGCCATGCATTGCTCGCAGGGCCATTGCCCCTCACACTGAAATGGTTCCCTTGGTCATTCGTCGATGCCACCCCGGAATAGCTCATCGCCAATCTCGCCGGATCGAAGAAAGTGGCCGGGTAGCGCAAGCTCTGCTCCACCGTGAGGGTGTGCGAACTGGTCGCGTCCATCCGCTGTGGTGCGGTCGCTCGTACCACCACTTCACCCAGCTCGTTCACCGACCGATGCAATTGCAGGTCAACACGTTCTTCTTTGCCGGCACGCACCCACACCTCAGCGTTCTCCACAGGGCCATAACCGACGAAGCTCGCGCGAACTTGGTGTATACCAGTGGGTATGTTTGACAACCGGAACGTACCGGCATCATCCGAGATCGTGCTGTAGCTCGTATCACCAACGAAGACCTGGACCGTGGCCCCCGGCAACGAAATGCTGGTGGAGGCGTCACTTATGGTGCCGCTCAATGCGGAAGCGACCTGCGCGCTGGCCCATGCATTCCAGAGCATTGCCGAGATCAGTACCAGAAGCCGCACGAACATCCAGCGAACTTAGAAGGAACACGGCCCAGTGCATCGTAAGCACGACGAGATATTTCCCCGTTGGCTGTTGACAAGCAACGACGGCACCTCCCAAAAAAAAGAACCGCCCTCGGCGATCGAGGGCGGCTCCAGATGAAAGAGTGAACGATCAGGCCATACCTGGTCGTAGCGTGTTCCGCGGGTCGTTCACGCGGTTCTCCGCTTCTCGTAACTCCCGCTTCCATTGGCGGCGGTGCTTGATCTTCTGCACGATCAGCAACATCACCGGCACCATGATCAGGGTGAGGAAGGTGGCGAAAATGAGGCCGTAGATGACCGCCCAGCTCAAGGGGCCCCAGAAGATCACGTTGTCACCACCCATGTGGATGTGCGGATCCAGTTCACTGAACAAGCTGAAGAAGTTGAAGTTGAGTCCGACCGCCAACGGCAGCAAGCCCAGGACAGCGGTTACTGCGGTGAGGATCACCGGACGCAGTCGGGTGCGACCAGCGATGACCAGCGCTTCACGACTTTCATCGTTCGGGATGATGGCGTTCTCATCCAGCCCGAGCTTTCGTTGTGCGCGAGCGAACAACAATCGAGCAAAGTCCATCAATACGATCGCGTTGTTCACCACGACGCCGATGAGTGAGATGATGCCCAACATGGTCATCAGAATGATGAAGTCCATGCGGAATATCACCAATCCAAGGAACACTCCGATGGTGCTGAAGATCACCGTGCTCATGACGATCATCGGGTAGCTGATGCTGTTGAACTGGGCCACGATGATGAGGAATACAACGAAGATCGCTACAACGAAGGCCATCATCAGGAAGTTCATATCCTTCGCTTGATCCTCTTGCTCGCCTGTGAAGCGCAAGTTAAATTCTTCTGGTACCGTGTAGCCGGCAGCAATCTCGTCCTTGATCTGTTGCACGACCTCGTTGTTGTTGTACCCTGCGATCACGTTGCTGCTCACCGTCACCACACGATCCAGATCCTTGCGTTTGATGGCGCTGAAGGTCGTGGTGTATTCGGCATGAGCAACGGCGCTGATCGGCACCTGTCGAATCTGACCACTGAGCATATCGCGGAAGGTGATCTTCATGTCCATCAACTGCTGTGCATCGTAACGATAGTCATCCTTCAACCGAACATTGATCTCGTAGTCGTCATCATCGCCTTCGATCCGGAAAGTGCTCACTTCCTTCCCGAAAAGAGCGGTCCGGATGGCATCGGCTACGGCATACGTGCTCACGTTAAGACGGCGTGCCTTCTCACGGTCGATGATGATCGGCATCTCCGGTTTCGCTCTGTCAATATCGATCCGTAACGCTTCGACACCCGGCACGTTCTTTTCTTCGATGAACTTCTTCACGTCCTCGGCAATATCCAAGAGGCCTTCGATCTCCTTGCCCCGGATCTCGATGTTGATGGGCTTACCAACGGGCGGGCCATCGGCATTCTTCACGACCGTGGTGACAACTCCTGGATAACCGCTCACGCCGTTCTGGAGCTTCTCCAACACCTCATTGGTATTGATACCGTGACGGTCGGCGAACTTCACGAAGGTCACTTGGATACGACCCTTGTTCGGTGTCGCCCCCATTTCCACTTCACCTGTGCCGGGGTCGCTTGTTCCTTGACCCACTTGACTGATCACCGACTTCACCAGGAAGTTCTTCTGCTCCGTTCCGACCACGTTGCCATCCTTATCCACAACATCCACCTCTTTCATGTACTCGGGTACATTGATGACCTTCATCACTTGCGCCTCCACGATACGGGTGATGCTATCGGTCTTCAGGATATCCGTGCCGATGGGTGCCTCGATGAAGGCATTGATGAACTGCGGTTCGTTCGACGGGAAGAACAAGGTCTTCGGTGGGAAGATCCCCAGCAACAAGAAGGCGAGGATCAACAACCCGAACGTGCCGAAGAGGAAGGTGCGCGGGTGATGCTTGCTGAGCGCATACCGCAGAAAGCCCTCGTACCTATGCTCCAGCGCTGGCAACCACTTGTTCTGGAAGAGATCGGTAAGCGGTACGAAGATCTTGTTGTTCGCAATGCCCATGATGCCGAAGAACGCGGTGAGCGTTCCAAGGCTGAACAGGAGCGTGCTCTTCGCTAGACCACCGCCCATGGCCACGAGCACCCCGATCACGATCATGATCGCAGCAACCCTCCACATCTTCTTCGTGGGCATATGGTCGCTTTCCACTTTCATGAACTTCGAGGCGAGCGCAGGGTTCACGACGAGTGCGACGAACAACGAGGATCCCAACGCGATCATGAAGGTGATCGGCATCAGGCTCATGAACTCACCCATCATGCCCGGCCAGAACAACAGCGGCGCGAACACCATCACCGTAGCGGTGGTGGCTGCGATGATCGGCATCGTGACTTCACCGACCGCCAATTGAGTGGCTTTCATGGCCGGTTCGCCATTGGTCATGTGCCTGTAGATGTTCTCCACGATCACGATGCCGTCATCCACAAGTCGGCCGAGGGCAAGGATGAGCGCGAACAGCACCATCATGTTCAGGGAGATGCCGAAGAGATTCAGGAGGGTGAACGAGATGAACATGCTCATCGGGATCGCCAAGCCAACGAATACGGCGTTACGCAAACCGAGGAAGAGCATGAGGACACCCACGACCAGCACCACACCGAGCACGATATGGTTCATCAGTTCGTCCACGCTCACACGGGTCTGCTCGCTCTGGTCACCGGTGAGGGTGATGGTGAGGTCATCGGGTAATGCATGGCCTTTGTCCTCGGCCAAGATGGCATTGATCTTATCGCTGGCATCCAAGAGGTTCTCGCCCGCGCGTTTGATCACATCCAACATCACCACGCTCTTGCCGTACTCACGCGCAAAGCTCTCGGGCTCCTTGTAGCCGAAGGTCACCTCGGCGATGTCGCCGAGTCGAACTTCACGTTGCCCCTCGTTCTTCACCACGATGTCCCGGACCTGCGGCATGTCCTTGAACTCGCCGATGATCCGCACGCTGCGGCGCTGGTCCTTGTTCAGGATGTCGCCACCGCTCATGGTGAGGTTCTCGCTGCGAAGGGCGTTGGCGATGTCGTCAAAATTCAGTTGGAGCGCTTCCAATTGATAAAGGTCCACGCTCACTTTCACTTCCCGTTCGGGTACGCCGCGGATCTCCACCTTGTTGATCTCCGGCAGGTCCTCGATGCGGTCCTCCAAATGCTTCGCATACTCGTGGAGCTGCTCCATCGGGTAGTCGCCACTGAGGTTGATGTTCATCACCGGCATCAGTTCCGAGAAGTTCATCTCGAACACGTTCGGTTCTGTGGGGAGATCCGTCGGAAAGTTGGAATCGCCACGGGCCTTGTCCACGGCGTCTTTCACCTTGCGCAACGCCTCTGTCGGGGTGACGTCGTAGTTGAATTTGACATTGATCGAACTGAAGTTCGGAATGCTCTTGCTCGTGATCTCGTCAACCCCACTTATCGTGTTGAGCTCCTTCTCGATCGGCTTGGTGATGAGCTTCTCGATGTCCACGACCGAGCTGCTGTTGTACGGTGTGCCGATGAAGATCTCCGGGGTGACGACCTCCGGAAAGCTCACTTTCGGCATCACGATGTAGGAATAGACCCCCATTACGCAGATCAGCAGCGTGAGCACGATCACCGTGGTACGGTTGTTCACCGCCCAGGTGGTGATCCCGAACTGGCGCTCCGGTCCGTGCAGATCCTTTTCGATATCCTCGTTACTGTTCATCTGGGATCAGTTATTGGCCACACGGACGGTCGTTCCCTCCGACACGTTCTTGGCACCTTCATCCACAACACGCTCTCCGCCCTTCAGTTCACCAGCCTTGACAGGTGTAACACTGATGCGGCCTTTGTACTCGCTGAGACGCTGCACCATGATCTTGCGGGCCACAGCTTCATCGTCGTGGGTGGCGTCCAGAACATAGATGTAGTTGTTGCCTTCCACATCTTGCAGAACGGTGCGGCTCGGCACCACCAAGGCACTATCGTTGCTTCGATCCTGTATGCTGATGTCGCTCAAGAGATTCGGGCGCATGTAGGGCTCGGCCTTCGGAACACGCACGGTCACTTTGAACGTTCGGTTCGAAGGGTCGATGAACTGGCCCACGTGATCCAGTTCGCCATCGAAGGTCTCGTCCAAGCTGGGGAAACGCACCTTCACCAGGGCGCCCTCCTTCACACTGCGCAAGTAGCTTTCCGGCACATCGGCCTCCAATTGGACTGCGCTCAAATTCACTACGCGCGCCGCAGGCTGCATGGGGCTGGCCATATCGCCAACACGCACCATGATGTCGTCCACCAGACCATCGAAAGGCGCTGTAATGTTCGTGAGACGCTGCTGCTCGCGCAGGGCGGCAAGCCCCGCCTCGGCCTGCTCCTTCTGCGACTTTGCCTGTAGGTATTGCATCTCGCTGC
Organism: uncultured Bacteroidota bacterium; assembly: GCA_902826215.1. Lineage (GTDB taxonomy): Bacteria > Bacteroidota > Bacteroidia > Flavobacteriales_F > PHOS-HE28 > PHOS-HE28. Next base: position 89,678 of record CADEDY010000001.1, on the reverse strand, counting down.
CGATCTTCTGCTTCCAAAGTGCATCCTGTTTCTCGAACGTGGTCCGTGCCAGTTCAGCACCGGTCTCCGCCTGCGCGATCTGTTTTTGCACGATGTCGTTGTCGATGCTGATCAGCAATTGACCGGAACGGACCTGATCACCGGGCTTCACCAGAATGCTCCGCACCCTACCGCCTCCTTGCGCGAAAAGCGCCGCGGACTTATCGGCCTTCACGATTCCGTGAACATCCACATAATGTGAAAAAGATCCCGCTTCGACCGGTATTGCCGTAACGATGGATAAGTTACGTCGCACAGTACTGTCATTCTCCGCGAGCCACGTTTCGATGTCCTTGATCTTCACGCCCAACTCGGCGTAGACCGTTTTCAAGGAATCGCGCTCGGCGCGCTTCTTACCGAGGGCACTGGTATCGGCACCACCACCACATGCGGCGAGTAGGGCCATCGTTGTCAACACAAGGATCGTCTGCTTCATGGTGGGTCTTAATAGAGGTCGAGTGCTTTACGTAGGTCTGCACGGGCCATGAGCAACTCCACGGCACGTTGGATGTATGACTGTTGGGCTATGAGGTAGTTGCCCTGTTCCTGGGTGAGTTCGAAGCTTGCGGCAGCACCGTTGGAGAACTTGACCGTAGTGCGATCGAAGATGCTCCGCGATAAGGCCAAATTGCGCTCCTCCGTACGGAAGTTATCGAACGCCGTACGCGCTTGGCTCCTGCTCTGCTCGGCGAACGTGCGCAGCCGTTGTTCGGTAGCCGTCCGGTTCACCTCCGTTTGTTGCAAAGCGATCTCCGCCTGTTTCACCTTATGGTACCGGCTTCCGCTACTGAAGATCGGCACGGTCAACTTCAGCCCCCATACCGTAGTGGGATAGAACGGGTACTTCCCACCGGGATCGAAAATCGGACCGTTCCACACTTGCTGATGGTTCAGGAAGCCTCCGAGCGATGGCATGGCCTTGCTGCGTTCGTTCTTTCGATTAAGGTCCTGCAGCAATACCAAGTTCTCGGCATAACGCAACTCGACGTGGGAAGTTGGATCCAGTGCTTGTTCACTGAGCGCCGTCTCATTCGCATCATTCAGTATCCCAGAGAGATCATCGGTCAAGGTGAGCGGTGTACCTTGAGGAAGACCCAGCGCAAGGGCGAGCAGCATTCGTGCAACATCAGCCTGCTGCTTGAAGCTTCGCTGTTGTGCTTTGGCCTGCTCCAACTGAATGGTCAGGCGATCCACATCCGTACTCTCCATGAAACCCGCATCCTTCATGGCGGTCACTTCGTTGAGGCTCTTTTCCAATAACGGGATCCCTTCGCCTGCTAAGCGCTGGCCCTCCTCTGCAGCGAGGACGCCGAAATAGGCCTTGGCCGCCTGATTACGGGCATCAGCGGCAGCCTTCTCAAGATCCTGCTGGCTCTGTTCTGCAAGCGCCCGCGTGGCCTTCAGCCCCACCAGATAACTGCCGTCGAAGATCAACTGGCTCAGCGTGAGGCCACCGCTCCCATTCCACGGCAGACCGAATTGCGCTGCTACGTACTCAGGCCCTTGTCCGGGGGTGAAGAAATTCGGTATAAGCTGCGTCGGCACATCGATGTAATTGTTCAAGGCCACCTCCCCGCTGATCTGCGGAAAGCCGATGGCCGTGATCTCCTTCACCTTATGCCTCGCCTTCTCGGCCTCCAGTTCACTTGCTTGTACCGCATAGCTCTGCTTGGCCGCCATGTCCAGCGCTTGTTGCAGGCTCAGGCCCACGGGCCCTTGGGCCATGCTCTGGGCCGCCAAGCAAAGTGCAGCGATCATCGTACTCGTTCTCATCGTTGTGGCGGTTGTTCTTTCTTCACTTTCTTCATCAGGTACTTCAAGCCCTTGTCGCTCGCGATACCGCGGATGTGGTACCGGAACATCTCCCAGGTCACCTCCTGGAAATCATGCTCGGAACTCGGGAAGAGTTCTCCATCGAACACCGCATCGAATCGTGCGATGTAGATCTTGGCTATCACCGGAATGTTGAGGTCATCCCTGTACAGCCCCTCCTTGATCCCCTTCTCCATGTTGGCCGTGACGCAGGCGTAGATATCCGCTCTTTCGGTCCTCTGCAGTAGATCCCATGCTTCCGCGTGGTATTTCTGAAGGTCGAAGTGGACACTTGGATGCATCTGCCCCAATTGGGATGCAATGAATCGTGCGATCTCGAAGTTCTCGTCGATCGCATTCAATCCCTTCGCGCAAATGGCCGATATGTTGGTTCGGTGATCCTCGCAGATGGACTTCACCATGCGCTCCACCAGATCGTTCTTGTCCTTGAAGAACTGGTACAAGGTCTTCTTGGAAACACGCAAGTGCTGCGCTACATCATCCATGTTCACGCTGCGTATCCCCAAGCGCATGAACACCTTGCTGGCTTGATCGATGATATGTTTCTCCTTCTGGTCCATTGTTGGCGGGTGCAAACATATGGAACATTTTTAAGGCGGAAACGTTTCTTCTATATTATCGTTTCTTCCGTTTATCACTTTATGCCACCGCTCGTCCAGAACGACCCAAGATCACCATGCCTCACATCCCCATGACAGAAGCCTTTGCGAAAGCCCGCTGAGCAGGCTCTCCTTTCGTTCCTTTGCGACCCGATAGCGCACTAATAGGATGAAGGCACACACCTCGATCAAAGAAGTCCTCGAAAACGAAACGATCACCGGAACCACCGTTACCGTGGCAGGCTGGGTGCGCACCTTCCGTAACGACCGCTTCATTGCGTTGAACGACGGTAGCACCATCCTAAACCTGCAATGCGTGATCGATCAGGAGAAGGTGGACGCCCCAACGCGTGCACGCTTCACGACCAGTGCTGCGGTGCAATGCACCGGTGAACTGGTTGCATCGCAAGGCAGTGGCCAGCGCGTGGAGATGAAGGTGACCGAAGTGACGGTGCTCGGCGACAGCGACGCCACCGCTTACCCGATCCAACCAAAGAAACACTCGTTGGAATTCCTGCGCGAGAACGCCCACCTGCGCTTCCGCACGAACACCTTCAGCGCGGTCTTCCGCACACGGCACCAAGTGAGCTTCGGGATCCACGAGTACTTCGACAAAGAAGGCTACAACTACTTCCACAGTCCCATTATTACGGCGAGTGATGCGGAGGGCGCGGGGGAGATGTTCCGCGTGAGTGTTCTCGATGCGAAGAACCCACCGCTGAATGATGTCGGTTCCGTGGACTTCAAGGAGGATTTCTTCGGTGCTGAGAGCCGGCTTACGGTAAGTGGCCAACTACAAGCTGAATTGGGCGCACTGGCCTTGGGGAAGGTCTACACCTTCGGACCTACGTTCCGGGCTGAGAATAGCAACACCACGCGCCACTTGGCCGAATTCTGGATGATCGAACCGGAGGCTGCCTTCATGGATCTGAAGGGCGATATGGACCTCGCCGAAGGGTTGTGCAAGCACTTGATCGCCCGTGTGCTGAAGAACAGCATGGACGACCTGCAATTCCTCGATGCTCGATTGAAGGAAGAGGAAGCGACGAAGCCGCAAGCGCAACGCAGCGAGATGGGCCTCATCGAACGCTTGCAATTCGTGCTGGAGAATCCCTTCGAGCGGATCACGTACGACGATGCGATCAACATCCTGCTCCGCAGCAAACCGTACCAGAAGAAGCAATTCCAGTTCCCCGTGGAATGGGGCATCGACCTACAGAGCGAACACGAGCGCTATTTGGTGGAGAAGCATTTCAAGAAGCCGGTGATCGTTACGGGCTATCCCGCCAAGATCAAGGCCTTCTACATGCGCACCAACGCGCCCGGCGACTTCGGATACAGCGAAAAGGGCAAGACCGTCGCTGCGATGGATGTGCTCTTCCCGGGCATCGGCGAGATCATCGGTGGTAGCCAGCGCGAGGAACGCCTTGATGTATTGGAGGCACGCATGGATGAAATGGGTGTGCCTAAGGAAGAACTCTGGTGGTACCTCGACACGCGCAAATTCGGCACGGTGCCGCACGCGGGTTTCGGCCTTGGTTTGGAGCGCTTCGTGCTTTTCGTTACCGGCATGGGGAACATCCGTGACGTGATCCCGTTCCCGCGGACCCCGAAGAGTGCGGAGTTCTGAGCCGGCTGGATACTACGCCTTCACCTCTTCCAGCCAGGCCCGCGCTTCAGCTTCATCCAAAAAGACCTTCCAAGGAAATTCGATCTTGGACCGGGAGATCACCGTGCGCGTGATGGCCGCATCACCTTCGTTCTTGGCTAGCCATGCAACGGCTTCGGTATTGGGCTGCGGCACGTTGGCGTAGTGGTCGGTCCGCAACATGTCCACACTGAAGTCGAGCAGATCGGGCAGGAACATAAGCACGCGATGCTTCCCATCCGCGCCAAGTTCTTGCCTCACCTTCATCATGGCGGCAACGTTGGCGGCGGTCAAGCGCACGCCTAGCTTGAACCGCACTTCGACACGGTCTGGAGCAGTGAATGCGACCGTGGCGATCGGCGTGTCTGCGTATGGAAGCTCCTTGGCCATGACCTAAAGTTAGCCGCATCGGGTGAGTAATTGACCCGAAACAGTACTCCGGCTGCTCCCAATGTACTTCCGTTCGATCGAACAGCTTTCGATCTTGGATGAAGACCCTACTTTGGACCATGTATGAGGCGTGGCCGTTCGGGGCATGGACCCATGACGGAAGCAGGCTTTCGGGATCAAGCGGAGTGCGAAGTGCTGAGCAATCGCGCACTTCGAACCGCAGAGCATCAACCCTGCTCGTCGCACATCAGGATGCCAACTAATGAACTCGCTGATAGCGTGTCGTGCTGGGCTGGAACGTGAGCCAACTGTGCCAGAATTCCTGATAGGCGGGAATGGCCTCGGTCGCGACGGATGCATCTGGATCCGCTTGACGAGATACCACGAAAGAGGCATCATCCGGACGAAGCTGGATGATGATGGAATCGCCGGCCAGGGTATCGACCACTGTGCGTAAGGCCACAAGATCATTCCAGTCGTACGCTCGAGCTGCACCCTTGTGCACAACCCCCAATACCCAGCTTTTCATTCGCCAACTGGCCGTGTCTCGTTGTTCTAAAGAAGAATCGACCGTACCCTCGTCAAACCCGTCCAGCTCAGCGTATTCTTCAATGAAGTTCCGGTCCGGTTGGAGCACCTGTCCAGCAGGATGAAGTCGCGCGAACTCGCCAAAGGACATCTGTGCAGAAGGCACCTCCTGCATTCGAGTTCCTTTTAGTGGCCCCGCTATGCACTCCCCGTTGACCTGCCGCCACCAGCTTTTCGTTCGTGTGTCCTCGAACATGGCGTTGAAGTGGTCCATCCCCACCAGTCGGAATCGTTCCACTTCGCCATTGATCACCGGTGACCATGCGCGACCGGTTCGGCATACCGTGCAATAGGTGATCAGGACCGGTTCTCTTCCGAAGGTATCCAACACCTGATGGTGGTAACCCAGGACCTCAACCGGGTACGCACGAGCATCCCCGTGGCGCTCCACCATCAGCACAAGTTCATTGGAGGTGGCGTCAGCCTGCGCAACGGAAAGGAGCGTTTTCTCTTTCGGTACCAAGAACATCTTGTCCGCCATGAAACGGAAATTGAAGGCATACACCACCAAGGCGCAAACCACTAAAGGGAGCAGCACCGCAATGCGCTTCATTTTGCTGCCTCTGCGCAAGTAGTGCACGAACGGGGCGGTCATCAGGGCCAAGCCGACCATCCGGATCCACCAGATGTTGTTGTGCAGCCAGTATGCCGTTTCCACCTGGTCGGGACCGCCCGGCATATCCTGTTGACTGCCCGGAAAAGGCATGATGAAATACACCCGCAAGATCTCAGGAACAAGAACGAGCAAGGTGCCGAGCGTGAAGATCCAGGGTCTCATGGAATGTGAAAATATCCAAGTTCGATGTCGATCCGATCATACCCTCTCGGACTCGATCGGCATGAAGATCCAGAACCGTACAACAGTGACCACCATCCACGCATCCCCATCACTCGACGGAACACGCGAAATGACCCTGAAGTGTATCACCACCGAAGCCACCGGTCGAATGTTCGACCGCGGAACACTTCAAAAGGTCGTGGATCAGTTTCATTCTTGAAGGGGTCAATGTGTTCCGTTGCCAACGCCGTCACCTATGTGCGTATCCAACCAATCGAACACGGTACGGTGCCACATCATGGAGTTCTGTGGTTTCAGCACCCAGTGGTTCTCATCGGGGAAGCGCAAGAACTGCGAATCGATGCCTTTCGATTGCAACGCCGTGAACACACCGATGCCTTGTTCCAGCGGTATGCGATGGTCGAGGTCGCTGTGGATCACAAGCATCGGCACGCTCCAGTTGTTCGCATGCAGCAGTGGATTGAAAGTATCGTATACCGCAGGCTTCTCGAATACGTTGGCACCGTTGTTCTCCCACTCATCGAACCAAAGCTCCTCTGTACTGTAGCCCATGGACCGCGAGTCGAAAACCCCGTCGTGCGAAATGAGGCATTTCCACGGCGCCTTCCACTGGCTGGCGATCCAATTCACCATGAAACCGCCATAGGATGCACCCAATGCGGCAGCGCGGTCGCCGTCCAGGAAGGAATAGGTCTTCAGCGCGTGGGCCCAACCTTTCTGAAGATCCTCCAGCGGCCGGTCGCCCCAATGCCCGGAGATCGCGTCACAGAAGTCCTGCCCGTATCCGGTGCTGCCATGGAAGTCGATCATCACCACCGCGTACCCAGCGCCTGCGTAGGTCTGCGGATTCCATCGGAAACTCCAGCCATCGCCGAAGCTGCCTTGCGGTCCACCGTGGATAATGAAGGCGACCGGATATTTCCTGCCTTCGACATAGCCTGCGGGTTTGATCACGTAGCCATGAACGGTTTCATCGTTCCAGCCTTTGAAGTTGAATTGCTCGAAGGCTCCGAATTCCTTGTTCTTCAAGCTCGCATTCACTGCTGTCAAGTTCGTGGCCCCAGCATCGATCATCTTCGCCTTGGGGGCACTTGCATACAGGGCCGAAGGACCGTTCAGCCCGCTCTTCAGGAACACGAAACCGGTCGGCGTTTCCTGCACCGCGTCCATGTGACCTTTTGTGGAGAGCGGCGTCACCGCACCCGTCTTCGCATCGATCCGGAACAGTCGCGTGGTGCCCACATCTCCGGCGATCACCAACAAACTCTTGCCATCACGGCTCCATTGCATATCATCCACGCTCCGGTCCCAAGTGGAAGCGAGCGGTGTCACATTTCCGGTGGCGATGTCGCGCAGTTGCATCTCGAACCGATCAGCTTCGAAACCCGGCTGCTTCATGGCTTTATAGGCCAACACTTTTCCATCGGGCGATACACGTGGTGTTGCATCCCAAGCCAAGTTGGCCGAGGTCAAGTTGGTGCTTGCTCCACCGGTGATCGGCACACTGAAGATGTCGAAGTTGGTGCTCCAAGGCTCGGTGGTCCCGGCCACCCTTGCACTGTAGTAGAGGGTCTTCGAGTCCGGTGATATCGTGTAGTCCTCGCTTCCACCGAAAGGCTTCGAAGGGACATCGCCATCCAAACCATCTGTGAGCGCAACAGGCAGGGAAGGGGCATCGGCTCCGTTGAGCGCAACATAGAACAGGTGGTTCCGAGTTCCATCGGCCCATGTGTCCCAATGACGCACGAACAACTTGGTGTAGACCATGCCGGATGCTTTGTCGGCGGCACGTGCTGCATTCCTTTGCACCGTACAATTGATCTCGTCGCCCTTGCATTCGGGGAAGACCGCCAGCGATACCACGAGCCCCTTGCCATCAGGGGTTACGCGATAGGTGCCCACATCCAGCGGAAGCCAAGTGACCTGTTGCGCATTGCCCCCCATCGCATCGCACCTCCAAACCTGGGTGATGCCACCTTCTCCCCGACCGGATAGAAAGTAGATGTGCCCTCCATCCGGCGACCATTGTGCATCGTACGCGCCGCCGTCACTGACAGCGAGCCGGACTTCCGGTCCGGTCGGCTTGGTCAGGTCCTTGCGCCAAAGGGATGACACGCCCTTGTTGCGGTCCATGTCCGTAGCGCGGACATTGAAGAGCGCGTAGTGGCCGGATGCGTCCACGTTCAGGTTACCGATCCGATCCAGCAGGAGCATATCGGGATAGGTGAACAGAGTGGTCTGGGCGACAGCAACGGCCACTGTGAAGAGGAAAGAAAGTGCGGTCAGGGATCCCCGAACGAACGAGGAAAAGCGGGGTGTGTGATCAGGTACGGTCATGGTGTGCAAAGGTCCGAGATGTCTTGGTGAACAATGATACGATCTGCTACCGAACCATTTGCGGAAAGTGGTGTTCCTTTCCCACCAGAACCAGAGAAGGCCAACCATGCATCACATCTTCCACCTCGGCACGTGTTCCACCTGTCAACGCATCCTGAAGGAGATCCCCAAGATCAAGCGCTTCACCTTACAGGACATCAAGACCGACCCGATCACTGCCGCACAGCTCGACGCGTTGAAGAAGTCCGTGGGCAGCTACGAAGCGCTCTTCAGCAAGATCGCGTTGAAGTACCGCAGCATGGGGCTGAACACGATGAAGTTGACCGAGAAGGATTACCGCAAGTACATCCTGCAGGAGTACACCTTCCTGAAGCGACCGGTGATCGTGATCGGCGATGAGGTATTCGTGGGGAATGCTCCGAAGACGGTAGCGGCTGCTGTAGCTGCGGCGAAGGCTTGAGCTGTCTTCAGGAGTAGTGGGCGATGATCCGATGCACCTTGCCTGCTGCATTGAAGAACATCACCTCTACGCTCCGCTTGTTCATCACGGAGTGTTAATAGAGCGCCACGGAATCGACCCCTGCGGTCACGTCGATCAGCTCGAAACGCAGATCCGGGATCCGTTCCAACGCTTTCTTCCAATACGATGCTACAGCCTCCTTGCCTTTGAGCGCGCCGTTGTCGATCCCAGCGGCCAACTTGATCATGGGTGAGCTTATCTCCACATCGTCCGCATAGTGCGCCAGGATCCGATCCATGTCATGGGTGTTCCTTGCGGCGTTCCATTCGGCAACGGAGGTTCGTGGTTCCAATTGCATTGTGGCGGGTACGTCCTTCAACAAATATCCCGCTTCATCGACGATCCACAAGCACTTTCACTTCTACCCTACTTCTCCAACGAGCCAGCCACTCCGGCCCCGTATTTTTGCCCTGTCATGCTCAAACAAGGCCTTTTCCAGAAACTGCAGCAGAAGCTCTCGCCGCAGCAGATCCAGTTGATGAAGCTGTTGCAGGTGCCCACAGCGGAGTTGGAGCAGCGCGTGAAGCAGGAGATCGAGGAGAACCCGGCTTTGGAAGAGGGTGAAGATCAAACCGAGGAGGATGCGCCCACCGAAGAGCAAGCCATAACGGAAAGCGAGAACGTCGACGGCAACGAGGAGAACGAGCGCGACGATTTCGACATGAGCGATTACTTCCAGGACGACGACACACCAGACTACAAGCTGAGCGTGCAGAATAGCGGTCCGGATGAAGAGGAGCGGGAGATCCCACTAGCCGGTGGCACCACCTTCCAGGATGCCCTGAAGTCCCAACTCTCTTTGCGCTCCATCGACGATCGGACCGAACTGCTTGCGGAGAACCTGATCGGCAACCTGGACGAGGATGGGTATCTGCGCCGTGATCTGGATGCCATCGTGAACGATCTGGCCTTCACCCAGAACGTGATCTGCGAGAAGGCGGAACTGGAGAGGGCGCTGAAGGCACTGCAATCGTTGGACCCGGCCGGAGTGGGTGCGCGCGACCTGCGCGAATGCCTGTTGATCCAAGTGGACCGGATGCCCCACAGCTTGGAGCAGCGGATCGCACACGAGATACTCGGCAAGCACTTCGAAGCCTTCGGCAAGAAGCACTACGACCGGATCATGGAGCGGTTGGAGATCGACGAGGATGCCTTGAAGGGCGCGATCGAATTGATCGTGCGTCTGAATCCGCGGCCGGGGAATACGATGCGCGATACGGACAAGCCGTCGCAGGAGATCATTCCCGATTTCGGTGTGATGGCGATCGACGGGCAACTGGAACTTTCGCTGAACGGCCGAAACGCACCTGAGTTGCGGGTGAGCCGGGCCTACCGCGAAATGATCAAGGAATACGGGCGCAACAAGAAGGACAAGGAGCAGCGCGAAGCCTTGCAATTCATCAAGCAGAAATTGGACAGCGCGAAGTGGTTCATCGATGCCATCAAGCAACGCCAGAACACCCTGCTCGTGACCATGGAAGCGATCATGGAACACCAACGCGAGTTCTTTCTCACCGGCGACGAGACCAAGTTGAAGCCGATGATCCTGAAGGATATCGCGGAGCGCGTGGGGCTCGACATCAGCACCATCAGTCGGGTGGCGAACAGCAAATACGTGCAAACCAACTACGGCACCTTCCTGCTCAAGTTCTTCTTCAGCGAGAGCCTTACGAACGACCAAGGCGAAGAAGTGAGCACCCGTGAAGTGAAGAAGATCCTCAAGGATTCCATCGAGGCAGAGGAGAAACGAAAACCACTCACCGACGATGAATTGACGGCACTCCTGAAAGAGAAGGGTTACAACATCGCACGCCGCACCGTGGCCAAGTACCGCGAGCAGTTGAACATTCCGGTGGCGCGTCTACGCAAGGAATTGTGATCAGCGTGAGGTCCATCGCGCGCACGGTCTCGATCCTGCTGCATCCACTGCTGATGCCGGTGATCGCCGTTTGGCTTGCACTGGAGGTTGATCCGCAATTGGGGTATTTCGTTCCGCCTGGAAGCAGCGGCCGCTGGCTCCTGCTAGGAATGCTCGTTGTAATGACCGTGACCTTCCCCGTCATCAGTGCTCTTCTGCTGCTGCGTGCAGGTGTGGTGAACAGCCTGGAGATGCATTCGCGCCAAGAACGGGTCGCCCCATTCGTGATGACCTTGCTCTACTACGCAATGGCACTTTACCTTCTGTGGAGAACACCTCTTCATCCGGCGGTAGATCACCTCTTCATCGGGATCCTTATTGCCTTGTTCGCGACGTTGTTGATCACAGCATGGTGGAAGATCAGCGCCCACATGGTCGGTATCGGAGGTCTGCTTGGTGCGCTCATGGGGCTCTCGATGATCCATGGCCTTCACATCCTCCCGCTCATCGCGGGGGTGGCCCTCGTAGCGGGTGCGTTAGGCAGCGCACGCCTGCTGACCAGTGACCACACACAAGGCCAGATCATTGCCGGCGCATTGGTCGGATGGATCTGCACGCAAGGGGCTCTGCTCATCGGGTCAGGCCTTTGACCCTTGCAGGGCGGCGGTGGAACACGGATCTTCACCCGCTCGATCATGATCCGAAACGGGCTTCGTTCAGCTTCCCTACGCGCCATATTTATGGTCGTGGCGGTCACAGCGCTCATCACCGTGCGTGGGCTGTGGCAAGCGTACGATGGCACCGGATGGCAGCACACCATTCGGAGTGATGCCCGAGGCTATTACGCTTACCTCACGGCGATCTTCATCGATCACGACCTTGGTCACGAGGAATTCGCTTGGGAATATGTGAATGAAACGCCGGACGGCACGCTCAACAAGTACTTCTGTGGAACGGCCGTTATGATGGCTCCGTGGTTCGGTCTCGGGCACTTGCTATGCGCCGCCCCGAATGGATCTTGCGACGGTTTCTCCGAAGCGGAATTCAAGGCCATTGCGGTCGGGGCATGGGTGTATCTGCTCTTGGGTCTGTTGGCCCTTCGCTCCATGCTGACCGGTATGGGCGTTCGCGATGGCGTGATCGTTTGGTTGGTGATCGGTCTTGGGTTGGGAACCACGCTCTTGCAGTACGCAGGCTTACAGCCAGGTTGGTCGCATGTCTACTCCTTCTGTGCGGTAAGTTTCTTTCTATGGGTGATCCACAAGTTGGTCCGCGGCGCATCGCCTTGGTTTGCCGTGGCCGCTGCCGCGACTCTTGGGCTCATCGTCCTCATCCGTCCGGTGAATGCGCTGGTGATCCTCGCTATCCCAGTGATCGCAGGGGCGGAAACATGGACGTTGATCCAGCGGCTCATCAAACGACCCGCTGTCCTCTTCACCTCCTTGGTCGTGTTCAGTTCGGTCGTTGGCATTCAACTACTGCTTTGGCACCTACAGACCGGACATTGGTTCGAGTGGGGCTACAAAGGCGAAGGCTTCCACTGGGGACAGCCCGAGGTGATCAAGGTGCTTTTCGGTTTCCGACGGGGACTGTTCCTGTGGACACCTTTCTTCCTCCTAGCGGCTTTGAGCGCCGTGCTCGTGTGGAAACAGGATCGCGTGCGTGCACTTTCGAGCGCACTGTACTGGACGGTCACCACCTTCGTGATCAGTAGTTGGTGGATCTGGTATTACGGCAGTGGCTTCGGTAGTCGTGTTTTCATTGATCACTACCCGGTACTGGTGGTGCCGATGGCGCTGGTGCTCAACAGCTGGTCGCGCACGTGGTGGGTCGCAGCGCGTGCCTTCATGTTGGCCTGCATGGTTCTTCACCTCGCACAGATGTGGCAGTACTACCACGACATCCTACACCGCGAAAGCATGGATCGCGCGAAGTACGCGTACACCTTTCTCCGTTTCAGTGATGCCTATCGCGGGCAATTGGGCGGCAACTACCAGACCGCGCCGTTCAACCCGAACGGCATGGAGGTGATCATCACGGAAAGTTGCGACCTTGATGCGCCATGCCGGTTCTGGTCCGGGGGAGCGCTACAGGAGTGGGAATACGCGTACGCGGGACCCAACGTGTGCGTGTTCGCTCCAGGGATCGAGTTCGGCACCACCTTCCGAGCCACCACGGATATGCTGCCCATTGGTCGTTGGCTCTATCTGGAGGTCGGCCTTCAGCGTTTGGTGGCTTCGCCGGAAGGTTCACGAAATACCCTTGGCATCACAGAAGTGGTCCATAAGAATGACACGGCGCGCTTCTACCAACCCTTCCGCATGGATCCCCTGCCACCCGAGCCGGGCGTTTGGGAACAGCTTGAATACCGCATTCCGGTTCCGCCGTTGATCGAAGGGGACGAGTTGCGCTTCTACTTCTGGAACAAGGACAACAACTCGGCCTTCCTGGTGGATGCAGTGTTCATACGCGTCTCTGCCGTGAACCCCTACTGAGCTTCTCGTCAACGCCGATCGACAGTGGGCCCAGCAGGATTTGAACCTGCGACCAAGGGATTATGAGTCCCCTGCTCTGACCGCTGAGCTATGGGCCCGGTCTACCCGTTCGTGCAGAACGGGAGCGCGAAAATAGAGCGGCTACCGCGAAGGCTACTTTTGCGGCCCATGAAAAGGGCCTTCGACACGATCCTGCTCGACCTCGGCGGTGTGCTGATCGACGTGGATTACCATGCATCCGCAGCGGCTTTCCGGGCACTTGGTCATGCCGATTTCGACACGCTGTATAGCCAGGCACAACAGGATCACCTCTTCGATGGATTCGAGACCGGTGCCTTGTCCCCCGCTCAGTTCCGGGACCGGATCCGCGAGATCCTCGGCCACGAGCTGACCGATGCCATGATCGATGCCAGTTGGAACGCGATGTTGGGGTCCATTCCTGAAGAACGCATCCAGCTGGTGGGACAACTGAAAGAACACTACCAAGTGTTGTTGTTGAGCAATACCAATGCGATCCACGTTCCCGCCTTCGAGGCCATCATCGCGAAGGAGAACGGCATCTCCGACTTCAAGAGCTTGTTCCACGGTGCCTACTACAGTTGCGAGATCGGTCTGCGCAAACCCGATGCAGATGCGTTCCACCATGCCCTGGAGCAACATGGCGCTGTTCGGGAGCGAACGTTGTTCATCGATGACAGCATCCAACACGTGCACGGGGCTCGCGCTGCGGGCCTTCGTGCCGAGCACTTGGACCTTTCCAAGGAAGACGTGATCAGCCTAGCGCGGCGGCTCGGTTTGACCACCGCTTGAAGAAGTGCGTGCACAGAATGGCTCCGGCCTGCTCCTGAAAACAGGTCATCCTTTCTTCTAGGACCGTTTCGTCTTGGGGAAAGGCAATGCTTGGGCCATGCGCAGAAGCAACCCAGATAGCTCACGATCCCCGGTGATCACCTCTTCGGGCACGAGGTAGTAGTCCTTCGACCCCGGATAGGCAGGGGCCCGCTCTGAACGACCGGCCAAAGGAGCACTCTCGGGCATGATCTTCACAAAAAGTTGATCATCGCAGATGAAGGCTACCGGCTTGCCATCGGCGTACAGTGCGAATTCACCGAACATGGACCGCACCGTGAACCGATCAGGCCGGTCCAATTGTTCAAGAATGAAAGCTGCTGTTTCCTTCCGCGCGCCCATCGTCAACTGATCTCCTGGCACAACTCGACCAACACGCCATTCGCACTCTTCGGATGAACGAAGCAAACGAGCTTGTTGTCCGCGCCACGTTTCGGCTCCTCGTTCAGTAGCGTGAAGCCTTCGTTCCGCAAACGCTCCATCTCCGCGCGGATATCGGCGACTTCGAAAGCAATGTGGTGAATGCCTTCGCCCCGCTTCTCGATGGCCTTCGCAATGGGACCGTCGGAGCGCGTGCTTTCCAGCAGCTCGATCTTGTTCGGGCCCGTTCGGAAGAACGAGGTGACCACGCCTTCGCTTTCCACGGCTTCCCTTTTGTAGCTCTCCGAGCCCAGCAGCTTCGCATACACTTCTTCGGCCTTCTCAAGGTCCTTCACGGCGATACCGATGTGTTCAATGCGGATCATGGGGTGCTCTTGGTTGTGCGGACGAAGTTCCGAAAAGAAGAAAGCCCCTCGTTCCCGAGAGGCTTCCGAATGCAATGCTGCAGGATCAACGCTTGATGAAGGTCTCGCCCAGCTTATTGTCGTAGTTGAGGTAGTAGAGATCCTTCTTCAAGGAGGCCACTTCCACGCGATCAGCGTAACCACGCTTCACGATGTTGCCATACTGATCATACACCTCGAACAAGGTCTTTCCGCTGAAAATGATCTCGTCCTTGGGCTTCACCGGGCTCCAGGTAACGGGCTGCACGCTCGGGTCGGTGTAGTTCACGGCTTCGCTGTAGCGCGCACGCTTCGTTAGATCGGTCTGCTTCACGCGGAACGTGTTCTCGCCACTGTGCGGGGTCACCTTGAAGGAATAGCTGTTCTCACCGGGCTTGCCCGTGCCCATCACTTCTCCCACCTTCACCCATTTGTTCCAGCGCTTCTGCTCCACGATGAAAGGAAGCTCGCCGGTCTCATTCGTGGCGACCCATGTATAGGTGCCGTCGCTGGCGATGGATTGTTTCACGATGTCGAACGTGCTCTTGGGCTTCAGCACTTCGGGGTTCAGCACCACGGGTGTGCAACCGTCCTTGTGCTTGATCTTCACCACAACGGCATCCGATATCTTCAGGCCGAAGTTGTTCATGTCCACCTCGAACGCGCTGCTGTTGATCTCGTCCGTAGCGATCTGGTCGTTCACGGAAACCTCGAACACGCAGAAACCGACCCCTGCTTCGGAGAAGGGGTTCTGGATGAAGAGATTCTTGCCCTGGTAGTTGCCTTCGAGCACGATGACACCAGCGGAGAGTGGTGCGCTCAAGGCGGCGGCTAAAAAGAGGTGGATGGAGCGCATGGCTATTGGGTACCGTTCAGGTCAAGATGCAAGGATAAGCGATCCAAGGCGGTTTTCCGAGGGGTTTTCGACGGGCTGTCTACGGGCAACTTCCGAAGAAGTTGCGCAGGACCACTCAGTCGTGGAACTTGAGCACCCCGGCCTCCACACGCAACTCCAAGTGGTTCTCCTCCGGTGGGATCGGGCAGGAATACAAGCCACCATACGCACAGTATGGGTTGTAGGCCTTGTTGAAGTCCAATGTCACCGTGCCGCCCAGTGGACCTTCCAAGTCGATGTAGCGCCCACCGCCGTATGTGGTTTCACCATTCGTCAGGTCGGTGAAGGGGACGAAAAGGTAGTTGCGGTACTCGTCCAACCGACTGAGGTCGATGTTCTTGTACACGATCAGCTGCTCCTCTTTACCCTGCAGAACAAAGCGTAAAGTCCCCACGCTCCGGTACTTAGGTTCCCGCTCGCTGGTCGTCTTCATGCCGAAGACCGGCCCTTCGTTCGATTCGAACTGTGCTTCGACCCGATAGGCCAGATCGATCGGATAGCGCTCTAGGGCTTTGAATGCTTTTCGCTCGGGAGCAGGTAAGGGAGAGTGCAGTGTGTCTCGAAATGCCGAATCGATCTTGAACCAATAGGTCGTCAGTTCGGCGCGCCATGCCTTCTCATCGGGTTGAGCCAAAGCCTGAAGACCAAGCGCAATAAGAACGAATAAGAAAAGGGTCCGCATCAGACCGCCGGTTTCGGTCGCACGGCAGAAGCCATACGCTTGATGTCCGCCTCGTTGAACCGACCTTCAGCAGCGTCTTCCACAACGAAGGTGCGGTCGCCGACCGGGATCACCTGGTAGAAGTGGATGAAAACGAGGTCCTCATCCGGGAACTGGGAGCGGTAGACGATGCGGTCCGGAGCATCTTCCAGAACGGTATGCTTGCGCAACATGTCCCGCTCCAGATCCGCCTTGCGCCGTGGAATGTCGCCGGGCTCTTCGGTAATGGTGATGGCAAAGTGATCTCCTCCGTTCACCCGCAATTGGCCGAATTCTTCATTCCAGACCACATGGGCCGAATCCCCTCCAAGTAGGTTCGGGTCTCCAAGATCCACCGTTAGCGGCGTGTCGTGTTTGGCCAAGTCCAATATTATTCCGGTCGCCACAGCGGTGCTGTCCGCCAGTTGTTCCGCAGCTTCCTTCTTACCATCGCCACAGCTACCCAAAAGCAGCACGGTCGTGAGGACAGGGATGAATTGTTTCATGCCGCGAAGGTAGGATCGGCACATGCAGTGTGATCCCGTCAAGGCAGCTGTTCCACACGGACCGCCGTTGGAACCACACCGCCAATGGTCTGGAGCACCAGGTCGCGATCGTTGAATTCGTTGGTGTACTTCACGTTACCATCCAAGTTGAGATCCTCTTGGTGGTACCCCGAGACCACTGCGGTGGGAACTACGCCGCCGATAAGATTCAAGATCGGGTCGCGGTCGTTGGATTCATTGGTGTAGAGCACCTGATCATCGGCGATCACGTTACCGGGCCAAAGCTTGTACACGCCCGAGGTCGACTTCTGCGCTTCGGTGCCGTACGTGGCCGTGCTTCCGTTGCGCAGGTTCACGGTCGTCGGGGTCGAGCTCAGCGCAACACCACTTGCGGTCATCACACCCAAGTGATTGCGATGACGGAGTGCGATGTGGTAGGTGCCTGCCGCGATGTTGAACGAAAGCGGTGAAATTCCATCGGTGTCCACCACATCACCATCACGCTGGATAAGTCCTGATCGGGTTGCTATGATCTGCGTTGGATCAACAATGCTTCGCAATTCGACCAGCACCCAATCCACGACTGCGTTGCTTCCAGTTGCAGCGAGCACTGGAGCCGTGGTGCTTTCCCCACCACCGCCCGCGATCAGGAAACCGAGGCCTGCGTATGGTTCGTTCAGCGGGATCATGTTCTTGTGACGCAGGCTGTCCGTCATCAGTCCATCCAACGCAACGTATGGACCATCGAGGAATGCGCCGAGCGCCAATTGGATCGCGGTGGGTTGTGCCACACCGGTCAACTGGATATCGTCGATCGCCATGTCGCTCGTGATCCCCGTACCAGTGATCCCCCGGAATCGAACGCGGATATCACCCCCGACGTACGCTGAGAGGTTTACTGTGGCCTGCTGCCAGCTGTTCCCTTGGTTCCCTATTCGGCTGAACACACTGTTGACCCATGAAGCACCATTCCAGATATCGACGTTCAAAGTACCCATCGTTGCGCCGAAGAGGTGATACCAGAAGGTAAGCTCCGCAGTCGCCAGTCCGCTGAGATCCACACAGGGTCCGTACAATTCGGCGCGTTTGGCTGGGTTGTTCGGATTGCTGGATTCGGTGAAGAGGTAGTTACCGGTTCCTGTGGTATGGTCACCCGTAGGCCCCGTGTTCGCGGTCGGTGTGGAACCCGTTCCCCGTGTCCAGTCCATATCGTCGGTCACGCTCTGGTACCATGCACCAAAGCCGCTCTCGAATGCTTCGGAATACGGAAGCGAGGTGACGCAGACAGAAGGCAGGCAGAACGAATTGGTGATCGTTGAGGTGAATGTGCTCGGCGATGGTGTGAGCGGTGTACCGCTGGCATCGACCACTGAAATGGACCCGTTCCCGAAGGCGCAGCACATGCCATCTCCGAAGCTGTCGTTGATGATGAGCGAGTAGCAACCAGCTGGCAAACAGAGGTTGACATCAGGCTGAGGATAAGCGCCGGCAGCGGCTTGCTGGGTGTATGGTCCACCAGAAGCGACGACCATGCTACTGCCATCTTGGATCTCCCACGTGGTCTCCTCGCCGTAACGATCGATGATGACCTTCACCGTAACGTTGATGCATTCCGAAGTGGTGAAGGACCGCACGCCGGAAGCGGCACTCGACCCACAGTCGCTTACTGCCGTGACCGTCCAATAATAGGTCGTTGATCCTTGGTTGGCGATCGTCGGTGTGTAGGAGGTCCCGACCACCCCGACCGCATTCTCCAGTAAGGGGGTCATGGTTGCACTCGTGGAAAGACGGACCGTATAGCTCGAGGCGGCCGCGCTGGCATTCCAGGTCAACGCGGACCCACCGGAAACGCCGGTCGCACCATCAGCTGGCTGCACCAGCGTTACCGCTGCGGGCGTTGCTCCCACGATCAAGCTCATAGCCAAGCTCTTGGGACCGGATGTGCTGGTGGCGTTGAGCGTGAAGGGGTAGGTACCCGGTGCAATACCAGCGGTATTGGAGATCGTCAGGGTACTGGATCCCACTGGCGTGACCAGGTTGGTGCTGAAGCCGACAACGGCTGCTCCAGGGAGACCGGTCGTCGAAAGCGTCACTGGGGAGTTGTAGGAGAGGATCGATCCGATCTGGACCGCGTAGGTCGCGGCAGCCGGTTGACACACCGAAGCGGTGTTGCTCGTTACTGCCAAGGTATAATCCGGTGACGACGCCACCGTGATCGTGAAGTTCGTGTTCGAGATGTCGTAAAAGATGTTGCCATTGGCCCTCACCATGATCCGGGCTGTAGTGCTGGCAATGTTCGGAACCGTGATGGTCTGCGTGCCATCGTTCGGCGTGGCGGTGAGAATGGTGGTCGGATACGTCAGACCACCATCGGTCGAGAGCAGGATGTCCACGTTGGCGCAACTTACCGGTGAAGCCGTTGTGTTGGCCACATCCCAGGTCACGGTCTGGGCGGAAAGACCAGACCAGGAAACAGCAGTGTTCGGCTGTGTCACGAGGAATGGACCGCTGGCTCCGTTCACCGTAACTACCATGTTATCCTGTCCATTGCATCCACCGTTCGCCACATTGTCGCGAACCGTCAGCCTGAAATTCAACGTGCGTCCAACGCTCGAAAGTACTTGCCACGTTGGCGTGGTGTTCGCGATCACCGCACTGAGGTCGGGCATGTAACGAAGAGGCGTGCTCACAGGCAGTAGCGGCTCCCAAGCCGGGCCTCCTGTGCTGGTCGATACCGGAGGCATGGTGGCCACCGCCGGATCCATCTGCTCCCAACTGTACGTGAGCACATTACCACCATTGGCATCACTACCGCTGCCAGTGAGGATGAATGGCGTCGACTTCGGAATGACACGATCGACGCCCGCATTGGCCGTGGGAGCAACCTCCGGCACCAACGACACCGTGGCGGGGCAACTGCTGCTCGTTCCGGATGTGACGTTCGCGGCCATTTCCTGCATGCTGTAACCGCCGAACATGGCGATACTATGCAAAGCGACATCGGGTGCGCAGATGCCGGCATAGCCCATGATGGTGATCCCACTACCCACCTCCACCGCAGCAGGACCCGCCCGGTTGCAGTTGTTGTTCTGTGTGTGGTTGGCACCGTACTGGTGACCCATTTCGTGGGCCACATAATCGATGTCGAACCCATCACCGACCGGCATTGACTGACCCGTAACACCGCCAGCCTTAAGGTTATTGTTGCACGGACTGTTCAAGTATGCAACGCCACCGCCGCCAGTGCTGAATACGTGCCCGATATCATAGTTCGCGCTGCCGATGATGTTGTCGCATTGCGTTTGGTTCTCGCCCAACATGGCACTGCCGTTCGTGTTGGAATACGGGTCGGTGGCGCCGTTCAAGAAGATCAATTGGTCCGTGTTCAACACCATCACCATCGTCAGGGTCGCATCGCGCTCGAACATGTCGTTCACACGGTTCATGGTGGTCACCATGGCGGCCAGCGCGAAGCTCTTGTTGTTGTTCGTTGAATTGGATCCGTGGAAGTTGGCGTACTCTCCGGTGCAGGCCAAGGCCAATCGATAGGTGCGCAACTGGCAATCACCCACCCGATCAACGCCCATCTGTTGGATCCACCCTTGGGTGCGTGATTCTTCGTGCGGTACATCGTTCACCAGATCCACCCCACACGACAATACCGGGTTCCCTCCGACACGGACCAGATCCTTTTTCTTATAGACCTGATAGAAATTCACATCTCCAACAAAGACAGGATCAATGAACCAGACCTCACGGTTCCCTGGCGAGACCATGGCGTGGAAACCGTTCGGACCGATGTCGATCTTCACCGTGGCTGATGGATCCGTGATACCTACGCCGGTATACGTGCGGATCATCGGGTAACGCGCTTGCAGGTCAGGTTGCATCACGGGCACTTCCAGAATGCTGAATCTGGCCTTCGACCCATCGGGTGCAGGCAGGTCGATCGTCAGACCTCCGCCGGCAAGGTCCGCGAGCGTTCCGAGGCGCGAGCTTGAAAGCTGCCCGCGCATGCTTTCGACGTTCAACCGAAGCATACGGGAAGTGGTCGGTGTGATGCGGCGCTCTCCGTTCCGTGCAAGGACTTTCGAAGTGGGAATCTCTTCCCAGATCGACTGCGCGGAGCCTACGAAATGAAGGGTGGAAATGAAAAGAACGAGCAGAAATGAACGAGCGATCATGGTTTCGGAGCAATGATTTGAACAGGCTGAACCATCGGTTGCGGCCAAGATATCAGCTTGAAAAGCCGCTCAATTTGGGGCGAATAGTTGAGGCCACCAGTCACAATTGTCACACAACCTGAAACGAACCACGAACCGATGGAACCGATCGACAAAAAGAGACGAGCTCCGCCGAGAACACGGCCTGACCTACTCCCCCACCCTCACCCGAACACCGTCACTGTGACTGCTGAACTCCGGTGCGTACATGCACATGGCCGTGGTAATGCCATTGCTGAAGTCACCAGCATGCGTCACGCGCAGGTCGTACTCGAACACATAGGTGCCCGGTTCGATGCGGTCGAAGAAGAAGTGCATACCTGCATCGCGAATGCTCTGGTAGTAGCCTAAACCGTCCTGCCACTTGTACCCGCTGATGGCTTCCACCGGCTCCAGCCCCGCCGCACGCAGGTCCTTCATGTGCACATAGTCCACGTACCTGTCCGTGCGCAATTCGATCCGAATGGTGAGCTTGTCGCCGGCCTTCAACGTTCGCGCTTTGTCCAAGGTGATCAACTGCGCACCCGCCTCGGTCTGCGCGTGCAACATCACTTGCTTCGTGATGCTGAACGGACTCTCATGCGGGGTGACCTTGTCCATGCGTTCGAGGTACTGCCAATGCAGTGCTCCCCACTGCACCCCATCGCTCGCGGTGGTCACTTTCACCTCGCCCATCGGAGACTTCACTTCGGAACCGGTCCACGTCCGGGTGAAGTAACCCGTGCCCGCCTCCTGCTTGTCCGCGACCACACGCTCACCCCCAACAGTGATCACCGGGTCAGCCCTCGGTTCCAACCAATCTTCGCCGGTTAGCAGTAACGCATAACACGCTTCCGACGTGGCCTTGGTCGTCTTCCAATCAGTGGTCTGTTTCAACTTCAAGAGATATTGCTTCAAGGCGTTCACGCTGGCATCGTCGTGCCCCACTTCTTGGAAGGCTTCGATCATCAGGGCATGTGTCTCCGTCGGAAAGCTCCACCACTCAAAGCCGTTGTTGAAGCCTTTCCAGTACATGCCCAATTCTTCGCTTCGTGTAGCACGTTCGATCAGCGACTTCAGAATGAGCTGCGCCCTATTGCGGTCGTCGAGACGGTCGAAAGCCAGCGCCAACATGCCTTGTTGTTGAAGGCCGCTGCCGAGCCAGGTCTCTTTTGCACGGTGCATGTAGAAGTCAACGGCCGTGCGTGTTGCACCATCGATCGGCCAGCGCTGGAAGTAGGATCGTGCGTACAGGAAATGGATGTCCGTGGCGTTGGGAACGTACTGCGCAAGCGACTCCTTCGATGAGGTACGCACCAGCTCTTTGTAGTCCTTCTCCATCTCCGCATCCAACCAGCGCACCGCGCTGCGCAGCATCTGTTCTGTTGGACCATCGGGACGCGTATCGCCTGCCTTCAACGCTTCGAGGTGACCAAAACCGGCAACGATGTGCTGTGTGATGTAACGCGATGGGCGCATGCCGCTCCACCAGGGCCACGCGCCTTCAGGCAACTGCATATCGCGCAACTTCTTCATCGCGATCGCTTCTTCGCTGGCCATGCGTTGTAGATCGAAGAAAAGCGCAATGCGACGCTTGCTTTCTGCTTCGTCCTTCGCGTTCACCACCCACGGTGTTTCTTCCAGTAATGTGCTTTTCAGGTCGGCGTTCTTTTCCAATGCAGAAAGGAAAGCGCCCTCATTCCCCGGTGATGCAGCACTCCACTGTTCGAATACCTTCTTCACAGCGGGTCGCTGTTCCACGATGTGTGTTGCTAGGCGGTTCGCGTAGTACCGGCTGAAGGTCTGCTCCGCGCATTCGTGCGGGAATTCCATGAGGCATGGCAACGCTTGAACTGCATACCACGCCGGGTTCGGCGTGTACTCGAACTGCAAGCGCTCGCTCCGCAAGGTGGTGCTCATAGTATTCTTCAGCTTGTCCAACGTGAAGGTCTTGGTGCCCGCTTTGGTTATCGCAATGGGCAGGCTCTCCGTGACCAGTATCTTGTCGGTCAGGATAGGAAGTGGTCGCTCTTCGCCATCGCCGAGACCGGCTGCGTTGGCCGTGATGCGCACGCTCGCTAGGTTGATGCCGACAGGCACATTGATGGTCCATTCAGCATTCGCACTTTGACCAGGACCTGCGGTGAAGGGCTTCGTTGTTTCACGCGTGGTGAAACTCCGCGTCACATCCGTGTTGGTGGTGGGATCGAAGAGCGCGATCCGGGCAACACCCGTGACGGCTTCCCCTTCCAATACGTTGATCTTCGCTGTGAGCGTGATCCGATCGCCTTCACGGAGGAAGCGCGGCAGGTTCGGCACCACCATCAAGGGCTTGCTCGTCGTGGCTTCCTTGGTGAATTGCGCGAGCTGGAGGTCCTTGGTGTGTGCTAGACCCATGACCTTCCAACGCGTCAAGGCATCGGGGGTGGTGAAGCGAAGCACGACGTTGCCGTCGATATCGGTGCGCAGGTCCGGGAAGAAGAAGGCGGTTTCGCGGAAGTCGGAACGGACGGGTTGAGGGCCAGTTCCCAAGCCACCCGCCAATACCGGCTCAGGCCTTTCGATATTGTCTTCTGCGATACTGAAATTCAATGCTATCGCACCTTCGTCCGCATCGATGCTAGCACGGGCATTGATATTCCCTCGGATAGGAGAATATTCTTCAACACCACCGAATGTCGGACACGCCACCGTTCGGAATCGTCGACCACCTACGTATCCTGCAACGCCATATGACATCAAGCATGGATAATCCCGGAACACCTCGATGGGTGGTTCGCTATTGCGCAATACTCTGCCCTGGACCGACCCGAACGGTGCATTCCGTTGCCAACCCATGCTCGCGTATCCGCGGGGCCATTGGAACATCGGCCAATCATTCATCACGAAATGATCGAGGGAGGCATCGTACATCACGCCGAGTAACTGCGCCGTCACTCTCTCTTTCTTCGGCCCGCTGATCTTCAACCGCCATTCCTCCTTGGATCCCGGTAAGAGCTTATCCCGGAAGCTCATCCACTCCACATGGAGGTCCTTGTTGCTCCATGGCACATCGATCCATTGTGTGACGGTGTGGGCAAGACCCCGCTCAACGCAGAGGAAGTGCACGGCGAAGCCCCCGCGGTCCTCCTCCATGACGGAGAGTTCAATGCGCTGCTGACCCTTGCTGAGAATGAAGGGCTTCCTCACAGCGATCCGTCCTTCACGCTCCACTTCCATCAGCACTCGTCCTTGTAAGAGTGCTGTGCTGATGAGCATCACGGCTTTCTCTCCCGGCTCGCACCGCACTTTCACCGGCTGCACGTGAAAGGCCTCGTTGACGAAACCGCTGTTCTGGATCTCCGTGTCGTACACCGTGAAGAGTTTGCTGGCTTTCACCGTTGTGCCATTGGCATCGGTAGCAGTGACCTCAACACGGTACATGCCAACGGTCCAGTCCTCCACGCCAAGAGCAGGAAGCGCTTTGCCCATCGCGCGGTGGTCCACTTTCTCCAGCACCACCTTCTTCTCCGGCCAGCTCATCGGATCATTCGCAAGATGTGAGGTGGGCAACGACCCGGTGAACGAACGATCCGGATGCTCCCAGAGTCGCTCGCGTTGTGGTGCATCTGACGGAGGAAACAGCTCAACGACACGCACGTTCATGGGCACATCCATGTCCTCGCCGTTCAGGTTCTCGATGCGGATGTCAATGCTTTCCACCGTATTCCGATCGATCGCATCGCCGATGTCGATCACCGGTTCGATGCTGCGATAGCCCACGCTGAGGTTCGTTGTTGCTTGTTGCGTTTCCCCGGTGATATCCGTGGCGGCAGCATTCACCATGTACACGAAGACCGGGTCCGCGTCGCGGGGAAAGGTCCTATCCGCCGTTGCAGTGAACTTGAACGTGAATTTGCCTGCACCATCGCACACCGCTTCTCCACTAGCGATCTCCGTTTCACGCCCCCAAGGCAATCCGCGCCAGCCCCAACCGCACCACCAGGGCATGCGAGTGCCACGTTCCACGGTCCATTGCACCATCGCTCCATCCAAAGGAGCACCGGCGTAGCTCTTCGCCATGCCGGTAACAGTGGCCTCCTCACCCAATTTGACAGCTGTCGTTATGGGGTCGAAGAGCACCTCGAAGGTCGGACGCTTGTATTCCTCCACTTGGATCGATCGCGACCCTTGTCCATCGTCGATGCGCAAGCTGCCGGTGAGTGCTCCACGAGGTGCGGTGAAGGATCCGTGATAGGATCCGAATTCATCGGTCCTTACGCCGAGGGTATCCACGACTTCTCCATTCACGTCGTAGAACTTCACTGTGGCCATGTGTCCGGCTCTTACGTTGCTGAGCTTGTTGTTCTGTGCAACGACGATGCCCTTGAAGAAGATCTCCTGCCCGGGACGGTAGATCGCCCGATCGGTGAAGAGGTAGGTGCGGAGCTGCTCTTGCGTCTCTTGCTCATAGGCGTACATCCAACGCGACCCACTGATGTACTTGTCGGCCCCGTCCACCAAACTCCACAGCACCTCGCCCTGTTCCCCATTGAGCGTGGTGCGCACCATGCCGTTCTTATCCGTGCTGAATTCGGAAACCCCGATGAATCGCCGGATCCCCGTATAATCCCGGTTCCGAACGTAGGCGACAGCCTTCACACCGACCTTGGGCTTACCCGTGGTCCGGTCCAATACCAGCAGATCCAAGTCCTTCCCGTGGTAGCGATCCACCATGGCGAGATCCGTGCACCAGAAGGCTGCATGCGCGATCAGGTCCTGCGTTGGAACAAAGCTGGTCGCGTTACTGACGAGTAGCGAGTACCGACCTGCTGGTAATCCTTCCACAGGCAATTCGATCATATGGGTTTGCAGGTCACCATCATCCGGTAAGGTCACGCTCCATTCACGCACCGCCTTCTGTTCGGTGAGCCACTCGTCCCGATCAGCACGGTATTCTGCGTTGATCTCCAGCGGATCCTTCACTATGCGCAACGACAATGTCGGAACGTTCGAATAGGTCAAAGCCACATTGAATGGTGCATTGGGTGAAGCGGCTTCTTCCGCCTGCAACTGTATGGTCGGTTGCTCCAAGGAG
Organism: uncultured Bacteroidota bacterium; assembly: GCA_902826215.1. GTDB lineage: Bacteria > Bacteroidota > Bacteroidia > Flavobacteriales_F > PHOS-HE28 > PHOS-HE28. Next base: position 63,579 of record CADEDY010000001.1, on the reverse strand, counting down.
GCCTTCAGGGCATATGCATTCGCCGCGCCGAAGGAACCCGGGAACCGAGTGATCGCAGAATCACACAGGTCCCGTGCGGCTTTCTTTTCCCACTTCCAAGCATCCCCTGCGAGCCGTTGGTACTTCGCACCTTGCTCGGCATGCCAACGCGCGATGGCCACGGTCACTTCGGCCCGAACGCTGTCGTTCACCAACCGGCCCTGTAAGGCTTCAAGCGCGTTCAAATACAGAGAATCCTTCTCCGGCAATGTGCTGCGCTCGCGTACATAGCCCAATCGCTGCAGTGTCACGTCCACCAGTGCATCTGGCGCATCATCGTTCAGATGGGCGTGTTCCAACGACTGGAACAAACGCAGTGCTTGGAACTCCCAGGCGGTACTGTCGCGGTGTTCGAGCTTGCGGTACACAAAGGGCTCGAACAACTCGAAGTCGCGCGGATCATCGAGGGTGAATCGCCAGGCAGGTTCGGTGAGGCGCGTCTCGGAATTGGCAAAAACCCCAAGCGCCCGATGGGCCAGGAGATCGAAAAGCGTTGGTCGCAGGTACGTGTCCGGTCCGCCCGCGAGCAAGGTCCCCAGATCATCGACCGATATGTTTCGCAATGCCGCTTCCGGCGAAAGCGAGGCCTTGTAATGGTCGATCACTCGGACCATGAACGACGCTTGGGACCATGTCGCGGGGTCCTCACCCTCCTCCTGCATGTTCGTGCGCTCCAGGATCAGCCAGCGATCCCGCTGGTAGCGGTTCCACCAACCTTCTGCGGCCATGGAGTGCAACAACTGCTTCAGCGGTAGCTCACTTGTGATCGCCCTCTCCTCCACCTCGCGCAGCGTGCTGTCCATATCCACACCCATGTACTCCCGGAAACGCGCTCGGTAGCTCCAAGCCCGGAATTCATTGCGCCAATCGCTTTGTGCCTGCGCATCCGCAAGGATCTCGTTGCTGCGTTCCAGGGCACTTGCGTACAGCCCCTGCCCGCTCAACGAATCCACCACGGCCCAACGCGGATCCTGCTCGGTATTCGAACCTTTGCTCACTGTTCGTGCCGTGTTACAGGTGATGAAGAACACGGCGACAGCGAAGAGAAGAACGACTGACAGCGGATTGCGCATGGGACCATGGGTTGCATCGACAAAGGTGGGAAGCCGCACGGTAGCGACGCGTGCATTTTCTCGGCACGCGATCTTCACACCGCGAACGGTTGGCGGACCAGGACCAGCCGCACACGATCGACATCCCTATGTTGAGCCTCGACCCCACTGCGTTCTTGGAACGACTGTTCGCTGCCCTGCTGCGCGATGGCATCGACGTAGCGCGCTTTGAACTGGATCATGTCTGCTACCGCGTCGCCACTGCGGAACGCTATGCCGCGATGAAACACGCGCTTGGTTCCGAGGGCACTCTTCTCGGAGAGCACCTCATCGGCGGCCGGCCTATCGCGACGTATCGGCTGGACAAGCCTTGCCAATTCAGGAACAGGACGATCGCTGTGCTGGAGTTGCCTTCACCTAAACCGGGTAGTGCCTGCATCGAAGGATTCGAGCATGCGGAATTCGTGGTGGATGAAGATCCTCGATCCTTCGCATCGCACTATCCTTCGCTCGCTTGGGACTTCACTGGCGCCAACAAACCCAAGAATGCAGATGTGCGGCTGAACTACGATGGGTTCAGCGTGAAATTCCATCAGCGCTCCTTGGCTGATGTGATCACTGAAGAACAGAAAAGCTGATCAGCTGAAGCGCTTCGGATCCACTTCGGGATCGACGGCCGTGTTGCTGAAGAGCTGATCACAGAGGTGCTGCGCGCTCCAAGGAGCCAAGAGCACACCTCGCGAGCCAAGGCCATTGAACACTGCCTCGTGTGCGCCGATCCGACCAAGGATCGGGCGTCGATCCCGCGAGGCAGGACGCACACCAGCCCAATGATCCAGCACCTCGAATGGCCTTTCCACAGCCCGCTCCAAACGGTCTGTCAAATAGCGGAATGCCTCTGGCGTCGGGCCGCTCCATACGTTGTCCCACGCGAACGTGGAGCCCACCTTGTACACATCATAACCGATGGGTAGAGTGAATACCCCACGATGCACCGCGCAGCCGAGGCGCAATCCTTGGATACGCACCGTGAGCCCTTCGCCCCTTACCGGCACTAGTCCCGTTATCTGCGAGAACGGGCCTTCACAATACACGACGAAAGGGGCGCTGTGTTCGCCGATCCGCACACCACCGGGAATGGCCGTGATGTCCGACTTCGACACATGCCGTTCCAGAAGGTCCCCGGAGGCCGACCATCGTTCCCGGTGCATCCGCTGGAAGGCCTGCACGTCCAACCAACCGCATCGTTTGATCACGCCATGACCATAGGGCTGCGGCAACTGTTCCAACCCCTGGTCGCTGGAAGGTCCTTGTTCCAACAGCGGTGCGATCTCCGGATCCTTCAGCCGCAACTGCCAGATCCCTGCTTCCTGCGCCGTTGGGAAGATCGCCGCCAACGGGATCGGATGCCAGAACGTGGTGTCGTAACGCATTTCCAATTCGCGGTAGAAAGCCCCGGCGATAGCGATCATTTCGGACGCACGCCAGCTGGGAATGGTGCGACGAAGGACGATCGGATTCACCAATCCAGCTGCAGCAGCAGAGGCCCTTCCCTCGTGTGGTTCATCGAAGATCAGAGCGTGCTTCCCTTGCAGTGCGAGCGTTTCGGACAGCACCGCACCAGCCAGACCCTGGCCAACGATGAGAACATCATGCGTGAAGTGGGAAGCGGATGCCAAAGCACCGCGAAGGTCGCACTCAAGCGGCCAGCAACCGCGCCATGCGGTGCAATAGATCCTCGGTGTCGTACGGCTTCTGCACCAGTTCGTTGGCACCGGTACTCCGCACCGTGGCATGCAGGTGGGGAAGTTCGTAGGCCGTCAAGACCATCACCGGTGTGTCGATCCCTTGCGCACGGACCGCTTCCACCAAGGCCAAGCCATCGATATGCGGCAGACCGATATCCATGAGGATGAGGTCCGCAGGGTCTTCGGCGAGTTTCTCGCAAAGGGACCGACCATCGCGCAGACCTGTGACACGCCAGCCCGCTGCTATCAGCCGTTTCTCCAACAATTTGCGAACGAGGGCGTCGTCCTCGACCAGTACCACGTGATGCATCTGGCACCGGTATACGCCACAGAGGCATCTGGGGTTATTCAGGGTCACGTCAATTCCAACACGTTCTCCCGCAGGTCCTTGGTGGCGGGGTAGAACAGGATGAACGATGAGCCGTTGAATTGCCGATCCAGTCGGCGAGGTAGCTGCTCCAACGCCGGGTTGTAGGAAACGGATCGGGGCCGAGGACTGATGATGATCGCAAGGTCGTTGGATGCGGTGTGGTCCAGGAGCCGTTCTTCCATTTCTCCTTGCGCTGCGATGGAGACATGCTGCGGTGCGAACACGATCCGGTGCGCTTTAGAAACCGCAGCAACCGCTTGCATGGTGGGTGAAGTACAGAGGAGGTCAACCGGTATGGTAAGGTCCTTCGCCAACCGATGGACCTTCAATACCCATTGTGCGAAACCCGGTTCGTGCTCGGCGAGCGGCGGGGCAAGCAGCACAAGCCGCGAGTGCGATGCGATGGGCATAACGAAACGTGCGACCAGGATAGCCCTGCTGAAGTTGCGCAACAACGCATCTGTGCGCGGGCCGAAGAGGCGGTCAACCAACGAAACATCATCGCTCCAACCGATCAGCACCAGATCGCTTCCGGTCTCCTTCGCCAACCGAATGATGCCTCCCGCGATGTTGTTGTCGATGGTGACCATGGTGCGTACCTCCATCTCGCTGGCCGCCGCTTGCTCGGCCTGCGCATCCAGGCGTTCCTTCATCCGTTCGGCCTGCTCCTCCGCACGGTCATCGTTCTCCACCACGTTAGCGAGGATCACAGGCTGTGCATCGGTGCGTTCGCGGATCATCGCAGCAAGATCGAGCAACGGTTGTGCGGTGAGCGGGTCGGCACATGGGATGAGGATGCGCTCCTTGCGCACGGCGTCCTTCGGGACATTGTCACCAAGCACCGTTTCGCTGGTCACCAGCACCTGTTTCGCAGCGGCTTCGGTGACGAAGCTCGAGACCAGGCACGTGATAAGGATCAGAATGATGGTGCCGTTGAGCACCAGCTCATTGATCATGTCCGCTCGGTACCCCACCAGGATGATCGCAAGGGTCGCGGCGGCATGTGAACTGCTCAACCCGAAGATGAGTTGCCGCTGCGGCCCCGAATATCCGAAAGACCATTGCGTAAAAAGAGCGGCGATCCACTTGCCCAGCAAGGCTACTACGGTGAGCACTGTCGCCACGAAAACAACACCAGGCCCTTGGGTCAACACCCGCACATCAACGATCATGCCCACACTGATGAGGAAGAACGGAATGAAGAGGGCATTGCCAACGAACTCCAAGCGGTTCATCAGAGCGGACGACCGGGGGATCAACCGGTTGATGGCCAAACCAGCAACGAAGGCGCCGATGATGGGTTCCAGTCCAGCCAGCTTGGCGAGGAATGCAGAAAAGAACACGGCGGCAAGAACGAAAACGTAGTGCGAGGTCTTCTCGCTCTCCAAGCGGCTGAAGAACCAACGTGCAATCCGCGGCAGCGCCAGGAACATGAACATGAAAAAGAAAAGCATGGATACCATCAGCCTTGACCAGAACGCGTGCGAGGGGCCACCCCCCGCCGTTCCCATGATGACCGCGAAGAGCAGCAGAACAGCGGTATCGGTAAGGATGGTGCCACCTACGGTGATCGCCACAACTTGGTGACGGTGTACACCCAGTTTCGACACGATGGGATAGGCTACCAGCGTATGGGTGGAGAACATGCTTGCGATCAAGAGGCTGGCAGTGGGCTCGAACTCCAGCAGATACCGGCAAACCGGATAGCCGACCGCCAACGGAACGGCGAAGGTGAACAACCCGAAGGCGATGCTCTTGTTGCGGTAACGGCGGAATTCATCCAGATCGAGATCGAGCCCGGCGATGAACATGATGTACAACAACCCGATGGTGCTGAAGAGATCCACTGCACTGTTCTTCTCCAGGATGTTGAGGGCATGTGGACCTATGATCACCCCGGAGATGATGAGTCCGATGACCCCAGGTACCTTCAACTGCCGTAGAACCAGCGGCGCCAATAGAATGATGAACAGCACTACGCAGAACACCAAGACCGGACCCTGCAGCGGAAGCGCGAACTGATCCTTCAACTGGTCAAGGATGCTCTGGAACATGCAGGGTACCCGAAAGGGTCAGCAAAGATGAGTTGGGACGACCCGCCCACACCCACCGGAACCAACTATTCCACCTCCTTGAAGATCCAGAACTTCTGCCCGATGAAGGTGAACGTGGCACACACCCCGGTCGCTAGGACGAAACCGATGAAATACTTGAATGGCAAGGTGGTGAAAGGCTCTTGCTTGTGCAGCAGTTCCAACGCGACTGTATTGATGGCCACGTTCAGCACCAAGGACACCCCATAGGTGAGCATGAATTTCACGAGTCGGCGGTTGTTCCGGTCCTTGCGCCGCCAGGTCCAGCGTTTGTTGAACTGGTAGGTCACCAGCAATCCGCATAGAAAGGAAAGTGCCTTGGCCACCACTTCGTTGCGCATGGACCCCGATGCTACATTCTCGGGTAGCGTATTGAGGAAGATCCAATACGTGCTGAGGTCCGTAAGCACGGCGAGCACACCGATCAAGCCGAATTTGACCAGTTGCTTGCGCGATTCCGAAAGCGCTGCCGTTGCCTTTGTGACCATCGCCAGAACGGACTATCGATCACATCTTGCCGGTAAGGCCTTTGAAGATATCGTTGCCGTTCGCGAACAAAAGCAGACCAAGCAGTAGGATCATGCCCACCATCTGCGCCACCTCCATTACCCGTTGGTTGGGCACACGCTTGGTGACCATCTCGTACAACAAGAACATGACGTGGCCGCCATCCAATGCCGGAATCGGCAGGATGTTCATGAAGGCGAGGATGATGCTCAGAAAGGCCGTCATGGTCCAGAAGGCTTGCCAGTCCCACTCGCCTGGGAACATGTTGCCGATCGCTCCGAAACCGCCGATCTGCTCAGCGCCCGACTTGGTGAACAGGAGTTTCAATGAACTCACATAGCCGGTCAAGGTTTCAACGCCATAACTGATGCCTGCTGGAATGGACTCGAAAAAGCTGTACGTCTCCTTCACGGTCACGAACCCCGGTCCGCGTTTCGCCAGTTCGTCGTAGTCCTCCGGTCCCACACCCACTTTGCCGTTCTCATCCACCACCACGGCTACGTTGGTCGTATCCGCTCCACGGGCTACCGTGATGTTGATGGTCTTGTCCTTCTTGTCACGCAATGCCTTCCGGAAGTCCTCGAAGAACAATGTTGGCGCTCCGTCCACAGCAAGTACCTTATCTCCTTTGCGAAGTTCGCTCTTGGCTGCGCTCTTTCCCGCTTCCAACATATCCACATAGAACGGCAGGCGCACGGCCATGATCTCCTTTTCCCCGTTGTCCAGCGCCATTTCGCTGAAGCCGGGAACCAACTGAACGGTCACTGGTTTTCCCTCGCGTTCCAACTGAAGGGTTCGCGCTCCGTCGATCAGGATCTGCTTCTGTGCTTCGCCGATCGTCTTCGGCTTGACCCCATCCACGCTTACCAAACGGTCTCCTTCTTGGACCCCTTGAGCAGCCAGGGTCTTGCTCGGATGGATGCCGTAGGTCGCTTGCTCGGTCGGCAGGTACTCACGCCCCCAAACGAAGAGCACACCGATATAGATGAGCATGCCGAGCAAGAGGTTCACCGTAACACCCCCTACCATCACAATGAGGCGCTGCCAAGCGGGTTTGCTTCGGAATTCCCAAGGCTCGGGAGGGCGCTTCATCTGCTCCTTGTCCATGCTTTCATCCACCATCCCACTGATCTTCACATAACCACCCAGCGGAAGCCAGCCGATGCCATACTCGGTCTCGCCCTTCTTGGTCTTGAAAAGCGAGAACCAGGGGTCGAAGAAGAGGTAGAATTTCTCCACGCGGATCTTGAACCAGCGAGCGGGAAGGAAGTGGCCCATCTCGTGCAATACCACGAGGATGGAAAGGCTCAACAGAAGCTGAGCTGCTTTGATCAGGATCTCCATGCAGGAATGCGTTCACGTGCCACGCGCCGGGATTCGGCATCGCTGGCTTCTAGGTCGGTAAGTACAGGATGTGGAACGAAGGCAACGGCCTCCAACGTATGGGCGATCAGGTCGCTCATTTCCAAGAAGCCGATGCGCTCATCCAAGAAGAGTTGCACTGCCACCTCATTCGCAGCATTGAGCACGCACGGCGCGTTACCACCGCGCTCCATCGCTTTGAGCGCAAGGGCCAGGTTGCTGAAGGTGGTGAGGTCCGGTTGTTCGAACGTGAAGGCGGCGTGGTTCGCGAAGTCGAAACGAGGCCAATCGGTCGGCAATCGGTCGGGGAAGGCCAGTGCGTACTGGATCGGCAGCTTCATGTCCGGCAACCCCATCTGCGCCTTCATGCTGCCATCGCGGAATTGCACCATGCTGTGGATGATGCTCTGCGGATGCACGATGATGCCGATCTGGTCCGCTTGTAGGTTGAAGAGCCACTTCGCCTCGATCGCCTCCAAGCCTTTGTTCATGAGGCTCGCACTATCGATGGTGATCTTGGCGCCCATGTCCCAGTTGGGGTGTTTCAAGGCTTGGGCCTTGGTGACCGCGGCGAGTTCTTCGCGGTTCTTTCCACGGAACGGACCGCCGCTCGCCGTCAGGATGATCTTCTCGATCGGGTTGTGCCATTCGCCCGCCAAGCACTGGAAGATCGCACTGTGCTCGCTGTCCACTGGGTAGATGTTCACACCCTTGTCCCGCGCTGCTTTGGTGACCAATTCGCCCGCCACCACCAACGTCTCCTTATTGGCCAAGGCGATGTGTTTGCCCGCTTCAATGGCCGCCAGCGTAGGACGAAGTCCAGCATAACCGACCAGAGCGGTGAGCACCAGATCGATGCCTTCCATCTGCACGACCTGCTCCAATGCTTCCGCACCGGCGAACACCTTGATGCCTTGTGGGAAAAGGATCTCTTTAACGGACTCCAATTTCGCGGGATCACCGATCACCACGGCGTTCGGCTTGAACTCCAGCGCTTGTTCGATCAGCAGATCCGAATTCGCGCCGCACGTGAGCACTTCCACTTGGAAATGGTCCGATTGCTCACGCACCACCTGCAATGCCTGTGTGCCGATGGAGCCGGTGGAACCGAGAATGGCGACTTTCTTCATGTGCGCATGCGACCATGTACTCATGCATCCATGAACAAGGTATCCGGTCGAAGAACGTGCAAAGATCGCGCTTCCCTACGAACAGCCGCTAAACCGTCGCGGCGGCGCGTTGCGCTTCGTTCAGGGTGTAGATCAACGAAGCGGGCTCGCACAGCACGGCCTTGTCGCCCAGTAAGGCCACGGGCGCCCTCCACAGGTGTGGGTTGCGGGTCAGCACATGCAGCCAGCCTTCCATGTCCAGATCGCGGCCGCGCACATGTTCTTGGTAGTAGGGGTGCGCCCGATTCATCAAGTCCTTCGGCCGGAGGTTCAGCTGCTTCACCACTTGCCGCACGAAGGTGCTGGACAGGCTTACCTCGTTCACATCCTGCTTGTTCACCTTGGGCGCCAAGGAATAGGCGAATGCCAAGGCCTTTTTGCCTTCCGAGGTGCTGCTGTTATAGACCAACGTCAGCTCTTTGGGGTTCAGGGTGGTTGCCATGGAGAGTGGGTTGATGGTGGTTGAAGATAAGGCCATGGAGCGGCCATCCAACTCTCGCCTTGGCCCGCTTTCGAACGCCGTGCTCAACGATCCGACCAACTGGCCGATGTGCTCGACCGGCCTATTTTGCTGAAGCCCTCCGCAGACGATCATTGATCGCCCGACCCAAACCCTCTTCCGGGAATTTTTCCGCGATGATCACCGCACAATCGCTGTCGTCCAATTCGCGCAGTACGGCGAAGAGATTGCGCGCCGCTTGCGCAAGATCACCGCTCTCCGAAAGCACTTCGCAACGGTGCGCGTCATGGTCGGTGGTAAAGCTGATCACGCCAATGGAGCGACCTGCGAAGCGTTTCATCAGTGCTGGAACATCGCCTACATAAAACGGTTTGCGCGGCGCATAGTGGCTGTCCATCATCCCCGGCGCCATGGGAACGGGGCCTTTGTCGGAATTGCCCAAAGGCCCAACGAGTACTTCGATCTGTTCCGTGGTTATGCCTCCGGGTCGATAGAGGACCCACCGGCCGCCACCTTCCGGCTCCCACCCGATGATGGTACTTTCCACGCCAACCGCACAAGGGCCACCGTCCAGTATATAGGGCACTTTCTCCCCCAATTGATCCGCAACGTGCTGCGCTGTGGTGGGGCTGATGTAGCCGAACGGATTGGCGCTGGGGGCCGCAAGCGGGAAGTCCAAGGATCCAAGCAGTTCGATCATCATGGGATGCGCGGGCATGCGCACGGCCACGGAATCCAAACCGCTGGTCACCAGGTCAGGCACTTCGGGGCGCTTGGGCAGAACCAATGTGAGCGGCCCCGGCCAGAAGGCATCCATCAGGACCTCGGCACTTGCAGGGACCTGTTGTGCGACCTTGTGCAGATCCGAACGCTGCGCAATGTGGACGATGAGCGGGTCGAAGGTCGGCCGCTCCTTGATGGTGAAGATCCGAAGGACAGCGGCCTCATCGAATGCATTCGCTGCTAAGCCGTAAACCGTTTCGGTCGGCACAGCTACCGCTTCGCCAGCACGGAGCAGGTCCGCGGCCTTGCTGATGTCCGTTCCTATATGCGCCATTTCGACCGCAAATGTGGGGCGCGACCGACCTGGTTTCTACTCCGATCCGGGGAATGAATTCCACAACGCGCCGGTATTTGCATTGCCACAGCCTTGTCAGGAAATGCGAGAAATGGCGATATCCCGGCCGGTGATGAACCATTTGGCACGCGATCCGCGTATGTGCTGAAGAACCAATTTCGATAGAACATGCCACGGGCCAAAAAGAACCTCATTCTTACCCAGCCGATCAAAGAAGGTCTTAAAGCCATCAAGGTGCAATTGGACCACCGCACGGTGATCACACTCGCCAACCTGAAGGCTCTTGAATTCTGGAAGAAACGCTATCCACAGGCGCAGGTGATCGGGTGAACTAAAGACCCTCGACGTATCGTCGGTCATTCGCAAGCCTCGGCACTTTGCTTTGCGCATCATTCATGCCTCGTGCTTTCATCCAGGCGGCGAAAGCCCCGCGTTGAAGCGACCGGATGACCAGAGGACGTAGCACCTTCCCGGTGATCAGATCCTTGTAGTACACATTCCGCTTCTGCAATGCACTATCGATCAATTGCGCGAAGTGCGATGGGTCCGCAGGTGCTTGCGCGAATTCGATGTACCACTCGTGGTAGGGCAGCCCTTCTGATGGAGAAAGCTGCGGGGCGACGGTGAATTCGCTGACCTCGCAAGGCATTTCGGCCATGGAATCCTTCAGCGCCCCCTCCACTTCTTCTGCGATCACATGTTCTCCAAAGGCGCTGGTGAAGTGCTTGGTTCGCCCCGTTACAACAATGCGGGGCGGAGAAAGTGAAACGAATTTCACGGTGTCGCCGATCTCGTAGCCCCAAAGGCCAGCGTTGGTATAGAGCACGAGCGCGTATTGGACGCCGACTTCGACATCGGCGATGGAAAGTGGTCTTTGTGGACCCGGCTCCTTTCCCGTTGTGGCTTCTTGTGAAGTGTGCGCGTCCACGGGTAAGAAGCCATAGTAGATCCCGTTGTCCAATACGAGCAACAGGCCTTCTTCCGGGCTTTTGTCCTGATAGGCAATGAACCCTTCGCTGGCGGGGAACAACTCCACACTAGGAACACTGGAACCGATCAAGGCCTCCATGCGGCTGCGGTAAGGCGCGTAGTTGACTCCCCCGTATACGAATAGCGAAAAGTTGGGGAAGACCTCTTTCACATTCGCCTTGCCGGTGCGGGCAAGCAGCCGTTCGAAATACATCTGCACCCACGCCGGTATGCCACTGATCAAGCGCATGTCGGCCTTTCTTGTTTCACCAACGATGGCTTCCACCTTCGTTTCCCAATCCGCAATGGCATTGGTGGCGAAACTGGGCATGCGGTTCCGAAGCAGGTAGGCCGGTACGTGGTTGGCCACGATCCCACTCAAGCGACCGGAAGGAATGTGCCCGCTCTTATCCAACACGGGACTGCCTTGCAGGAAGATCATCTTGCCATCCACGAAATCCGCACGACCGCTGTGCGCGATGTAGGCAAGCAGGGCTTGGCGTGCGCTGCCGATGTGGTTGGGCAGGCTTTCCTTGGTGATGGGGATGAACTTCGCACCGCTGGTGGTACCGCTGGTCTTGCAGAAATAGAGAGGCCTCCCGGGCCAAAGGACATCTTCCTCCCCGAACCGGATACGCTCGATGTAGGGCTTGAAGCCTTCGTAATCGCGCAACGGAATGGACTGCACCAGGCCTTGATGATCACGCAAGTCGTGGAGGCGATGCTCCTTCCCGAACGAGGTATCTCCTGCAAAACGGACCAGCTCTCGAAGCACCGCCGCTTGCGTGGCAGGGGCATCCAAAGCCCGCTTCATCACCGCGTTGGTTACGTACCGGGCATAAGGCTTCGCGATGGCGGACTTGAGGCTCATGTTCGAATGCTCGTTCAGTAGTGAGCAATTGGGCTCCTCATTGGAACACCATGAAGGCCTGAGGGTCCACGGCCTCTCCGTTCAACCAAAGTTCGAAGTGCAGATGCGGACCAGAAGTGAGTTCTCCGCTATCCCCGACAATTGCGATGGCTTCGCCGGCTTTCACTTTATCGCCCACTTGTTTCAGGAGCACGCTGTTGTGCTTGTAGATGCTCACCAGGTCGTTGGCGTGCTGGATCTGGATGATGTGACCTGCGTCGGTGGTCCAGCTGGCCAGGGTAACTGTTCCGGATAGGCAGGCCTTCACTGCCGCATCGGCCTTGGCAACTATGTCGATCCCGAAATGATCCTTCTCGCTTTCGAATTCACTGGTGATGATCCCTCGCAGTGGAGGGAAGAAGAACACCCCCGCCAATTCCCGGCGACCTGCTGTTCCGCGATCTTCTCCCAAACTGTAGGCCTCTTCCTTGGCAACCCGGGCCCGTAACACGCTATCGGCCCGACTGGCATGTAGGTCCTCCGGTCCCGGTGTGGTCGCCAAGGGCGTGAACAGGTTCGCACTGTCGGCGGGAAGCTCTCCGCTCAATACCGCGCGAAGATTCTCGATGTACAGGTCTCGCTGCCGGAGCTGGATCTCCAACGAATCGGCCATCAATGTACTCCGGTAGGCATTGCGCTTGGTCTCTTGGTCCGCGTAACCCGGTATGTAGCGTTTCAGCGGGGTAAGAACGATGACCGCAGTGACGAAGGCGCCGTAGGCCAAGAAGGCCGTGACCCCCAATAGCAGCACATTGAGGCGATTGAGCCGCATGCTGAAACGCTCCTCGAAAGTGCGGTCGTTGATCAAGAGCAGCCGATAGCGGTCCTTGAGCTTCCGCAACCACTTCGTTTTGCGATCTCCGCGCCTTGCGCCAGGAACGGGGTTGGTGGGCATCGCACAAATATCGGTGTTGCTTCCCTGGTCAGGAGAACAAAGGACGATCCGGATCCACGTCCATGAAATAACTTCGCCCGTTCGTAGTTATCCCAAGCACGACCGTTGGTACACCGTATTCCATATCGCCTCATCGGACCGCTCGCACTTTTGGTGGTGCTTGCTGTGGGATGCTCGCAAGAAAAGGATGCGTTCATCAACCGTACGTTCCATCGGCTGACCGCTAGGGACAATGGCTGGTTCAATGCCAATGAAAAGCTGAAGACGGTGGTGGCCGGGATCGAGGAGAACCACGTGGATGATTACGATGAGGTGCTCCCGCTCTTCATCTATGGCTCCGATGCAGAAGCCAAGGCTGCAATACCCGACCTGGAGAAGTGCATCGATAAATGCTCTTTGGTGATCGAACGGCACTCGATGAACATCGAGGGCAAGGAGAAGAACGCGTGGATCGACGACGCTTGGTTCGTGATCGCGAAGAGCCAGTTCTACAAGATGAACTACTATGAGGCGGAACGTGGATTCACTTACGTGAGCCGTCGCTTCAAAGGGGAGAACCGCCAATTGGAGAGCTATGTGTGGCTGGCCAGGACCGCCATTCAACTGGAGCAATTCGGCAAGGCCCAGAGCGCGCTTGATGAGGTGACGAACCAGAAGGTGCTTCCGAAGAAATTCGACCACGGGGAACTGAGCGCGGTGAAAGCCGAACTCGACCTCAAGCGCGGTAAGGTCGATGATGCCATCGTTCACTTGGAGAATGCCATCCCCAATGCGGGGACCAAGAAGGAACGCGTTCGCTGGGCCTTCGTGCTGGCACAACTCTACCAATTGAAAGGGCAAGAAGAAAAAGCGCTGAAGCAATACGCCATGGTGGCACGGATGAATCCGCCATACGAAATGGCGTTCCAGACGCGGATCTTCCAAGCACTGGCCTTCAACAAAGGCGATAGCAAGGAGATCCGGAAACGCCTGAACCGGATGCTACGCGACGACAAGCACATCGACCACTTCGATATGCTGCACTACGCGTTGGCCGACCTGGACCTGAAGGAGCGGAAGGACTCCAGCGCCATCGACCACTTGCTGACCAGTGCCAAAGTGAGCACCACGGACACGAAACAGAAAGCCAAGACCTTCCTTCGTTTGGCCGATCTGTACTTCGACGATCGGACCTACGCCAGTGCGCAGTTGTACTACGACTCCACGCAAACCTTGCTCGCCGAGACCCACCCGCGCTCGGAAGAGGTGAAGACACGTGCCCGTGTACTGGGCGAATTGGTGGAACAATTGGCCATCATCGAGTTGGAGGATAGCCTACAGGCCTTGAGCAAATTGGACGACAAGGATCTGGAGAAGAAGATCCGTGGCCTGATCCGTGATCGGGAGCAACAAGAGTCCGAGAAAGAACAGGCCGAGAAGGATGCCCGTGCCTTGGCCGAGGCGAACCCCGATGCCGGTAAACCACCTCCTACACCGGGTGTTGGCCGCGGCACGTGGTATTTCTACGACCCTACGCAGATCGGTCGTGGTCTGTCCAACTTCCGGAAGAAATGGGGCAATAGACCCTTGGAGGACGATTGGCGTCGCAAGGACAAGAGCGGCAGCATTCTGGCTGAGCAGATCGAAGAGGAACTCTTGGAAGAGACGGCCGAAAAGACAGAAAAGGTTGAAAGCGAATGGAAGGATCCCTCTTTCTACACCAAGGATATTCCGAAGGATGACGCAGCCTTGGAAGCTTCCAACGCCCGCATTTGTAGTGCTTTGTACACCAGCGGCATCATCTACAAGGAGCAACTGAAGGATCCGGACAACGCGATAGAAAGCTTCGAAGTGTTGAACAACCGGTTCGATGAGTGCCGTTTCACACCGGAGAGCTACTATCAGCTTTACCGGATCTATCTCGAGAAGGAGCAGACCACGAACTATTTCGCACCCGATGGTTCGGGGTCACAGAGCTATGCGAATATCATTCTGGAGCGCTGGCCCGACTCCGAGTTCGCACGCTTGGTGCGCGATCCGAATATCCTTCAAGCGGATGAGGCGCGTCGTGCCGAAGAGGAGGTGGCCTACAAGGAGGTCTACGACCGCTATCGCCAATACATGTACAACTCGGTGATCGTGTCCTGCGCCGGGGTCATTGCGAACGAACCGCGCAACCACTTTCTCCCGAAATACCACATGCTACGCGCCATGTCCATTGGCGGTATGCGCGATACACAAGGATTCCGAGAGGCTTTGCGCGAGGTGGTCACCAAGTTCCCCGGCACCGATGAAGAGCACGCCGCCACCGACCTATTGACCGCGTTGGACCGCACCTCCGGAAACCCACCCGAGCCTGCTCGCAGAGCCGGGACATCCGGGGACTACAAGCCGGACGCAGGCCAGCACTACTTCGCCTTGATCGTGCCCAACTCCGGCTCCGACCTCAACGCCATCAAACTCAGCATCTCCACCTTCAACCGCGATTACTACCCCACCACGCCGGTGGAGATCACCAACAGCTTCTTGGATACCGACCATCAAGTGGTGCTGCTCAGCTTCTTCGAATCGAAACAGAAGGCCATGGAGTACTTCGCCTTGTTCTCCAGTGCCAATCCGGGCTTGGTGGGGATCAACGACCAAGGGTATCCGGCTTTCCCCATTACGACGGAGAATTATGCCCAACTTTTCAAGAGCAAGGACCTCGATGGGTATACCGCCTTCTTCACGGAGAACTACCTTGACGGTCAATAGGATAAGTGCGCCGCGCCATTATCTTTGACCCGACCACTGATTTACCTGCAACCCAAGGAACCATGTTCCGAAGCGAGAAACCTGCGAATCCGACACCCATGAACAAGACCGCAGAACCCGTCAGCCCCGGCAAGATCAACAGCATCATGGAGGGCACCTCCATCGAGGGCGAGATCAAGAGCGATAGCAATATCCGCATCGATGGTCGCGTGAAAGGGACCGTGAATGCCCGTGGCCGCGTGATCGTGGGACAGACCGGGGTGATCGAGGGCGAGGTGATCTGTCAGAGCTCGGATATCGAAGGCACCGTGATCGGCAAAGTGAATTGCCAGGATCTCTTGAGCCTGAAGGCCACGGCCAAGTTGCAAGGCGACATCAACACCAAGAAGCTCGCGATCGAGCCGGGTGCCGTGTTCACCGGTAACTGTAGCATGGGCGGTGGTGTGGTGAAGGAAATGGACCCCGTTCGCTTGCGTACGGAGAACAACCCTTCACGTTCGGAGCAGGCACAGGCCTCCCGTTGATCCTCAAGTTCTCCATGTGATATGGCGACCCCTACTCGGTCGTTCCTACTTCCATTACTGGCATTTACGGGTGTTTGTGCAGTGGTGCTGTTCGGACTGCTCAAGTTGGTAAAAGCACCCGTTACGACCCATTACGCCATCATCTTCCTCTACTTCGTGTCGATCACCTTTTTCCTGCACCGCTGGCAGGAGAAGAGCCTGATCACCGACCCCAAGGGATTCGTTCGGCGATTCATGACCGGACTGGTCCTTAAGATGTTCGCCTCTGTTGCTGTGCTCGTGGTGCTAATGCTCACTTTGCCCAAGGACATCATGGTCCCGTTCACGTTGAGCTTCGCTTTGGCCTATTTGGCTTACCTCACTTTCAGCACCAATCGCTTGGTGCGGCTTTCCAAAGGTCCTACGGCATGAGCGGCGGTCCGAAAAAGCCATTGGACAAGGCCCGGAAGGAATACAACAGCTACCTGCGTTTCACGGGTCTGGGCTTCACCATGGTTGGCGTCATCCTGGCCTCCACCTTTGCCGGTTGGTGGCTCGATGGTCTCATCGGTTGGAAATATCCGTTCTTGACGGTGCTCTTGAGCTTGCTGGGGATCGCAGGCTCCATGGTGTACCTCTTCAAGGAAACCGGAAAGCGCTGATCGCGCAAGACCTTTTTCTCTTCGTTTTCATCATT
The DNA here is from genome assembly GCA_902826215.1 of uncultured Bacteroidota bacterium. GTDB lineage: Bacteria > Bacteroidota > Bacteroidia > Flavobacteriales_F > PHOS-HE28 > PHOS-HE28. Next base: position 46,994 of record CADEDY010000001.1, on the reverse strand, counting down.
CGCGTCAGAGTTCTACCTTCGCGGCCGCAAACCGGGGACACACCCCCTTCGAGATGTCGACGTCGAACCTCCTGCATGCCGCGTCCTTCCTGTTCGGAAGCCTATTCGTAGGCTCCGTGTTCGCGCAACATGGAAGTGACGCTCTGGATCCAGCGAGCGAGGCCATTGTTCATGCCATCGAATCAGATTCGGAAGCTCCGGAGCTGATCGCAGAGGAAGTTGAACACAACGGCGTTAAGTTCAATGCAGGCAAGCTCATCATGGACCACATCGGCGATGAGCACGGCTGGCACCTCTGGGGCCACACCACTCTACCTCTTCCGGTGATCCTGTACAACACCGAACGCGGATTCTCTGTGTTCAGCAGCAGTCATTTCGACCACGGCCACAAGACCTACGGCGGCTACATGCTCCACGAGGGTAGTGTGGTTGCTGTGAATGCTGCAGATGGCACCGATGTGCACCATGCGACGATCGATGAGGCTGCAACAAAGGCCACATGGGACATCAGCATCACGAAGAACGTGGTGAGTCTTTTCATCAGCTTGGGGATCCTCCTCTTCGTCTTCATCAGCGTGGCCAAGGCCTATACGCGCCGCGCCGGTCAAGCTCCGACAGGCATACAGAACCTGTTGGAGCCGATCATCCTCTTCGTGCGTGATGATGTAGCAAAGAGCGCCATCGGCCCCAAGTACATGAAGTACATGCCGTACCTGCTCACGGCCTTCTTCTTCATCTTCCTGAACAACCTGATGGGCTTGGTGCCCTTCTTCCCTGGTGGCGCCAACCTCACAGGGAATATCGCAGTCACCTTGGTGCTGGCACTGATCACCTTCATCATCGTGACGGTGAACGGCAACAAACACTACTGGGGTCACATCCTGGCGATGCCGGGCGTACCGGGCTGGGTGCTCGCGATCCTGACGCCCGTGGAGATCCTCGGCATGTTCCTGAAGCCCTTCGTGTTGATGATCCGACTGTTCGCCAACATCACAGCGGGCCACATCATTGCGCTGAGCTTCTTCAGCTTGATCTTCGTATTCGGCGAAACCAGCACCGGCGCAGGCTTGGGTGTTGGGGTCTTCTCCTTGGCCTTCACCATCTTCATGACCATGCTCGAGTTGCTGGTCGCCTTCATCCAAGCCTACGTGTTCACTTTCCTGTCAGCCATGTATATCGGCGCGGCGGTAGAGGAACCATACCATCATTGAACCTGAACCTTTCTTAAACCTCGACACATGTTCCTCACTGTTCTCCTCGATCTCGGCGTTGGTTATGGTATCGCCGCTCTCGGCGCTGGTCTCGCTGCTGTTGGTGCCGGTATCGGTATCGGCCGCATCGGTGGTGACGCTGTTCAAGCGATGGCCCGTCAACCTGAAGCCATCAACGACCTGCGCGCCAACATGATCCTGACCGCCGCTCTGGTGGAAGGAGCTGCCTTCTTCGCGATGGTGGTTGGTCTGTTGGTCGTATTGAAGGAGATGCCGGTGGTGGGCTAATAGCCACCTCGACATTTTCGTTCACTTAGTCCATCTGACCCCGCACGCCCATGCTGCTCGCTAGTCTCGTACAGCCTTCCTTCGGCCTCATCTTCTGGATGACCCTGTCGTTCTTGGCGGTGTTGTACATCTTGGCCAAGTTCGCTTGGAAACCCATTCTCAATGGGTTGAAAGAGCGCGAAGCATCCATTGCTGATGCCTTGGATGAGGCACGGAAAGCGCGCGAGGAAATGGCCGCGCTGAATGCCCGCAACGAGGACCTGATGCGCGAAGCACGCGAGGAGCGTGAAGTGCTGCTGAAGGAAGCGCGTGATATCCGCGACAAGGAGATCGCCGGTGCAAAAGCCAAGGCCAAGGCCGAAGGTGACGCCCTGCTGGCCCGCGCCCGTGAAGACATCCGCAACGAGAAGAATGCGGCCATCACGGAGATGAAGAACCAGGTTGCTGAGCTCAGCATCCTCGTGGCCGAACAGATCCTGAAGACCAAACTCGGTGATCCCGCCGCCCAGCAATCGCTGGTGAACAAAGTGATGGCCGAAGCCGAGGCCCGTAAGTCATGAACATCGCACCGGTCGCCTACCGCTACGCCCGCTCCCTGATGGAGCTTGCCCAAGAAAGGGGTGTGCTCGCTGGTGTGGAGGAGGATATGCGCTTGGTGGCCCGCACATGCGAAGCCAACCGCGAACTGGTTGTGCTGCTGAACAGCCCGGTAGTGAAGGCGGATAAGAAGGACAAGATCCTTTCTGCCGTTTTCGCTGGCAAGATCGGCGCGATCACCACGAGTTTCATGAGCATTCTTGTGCGCAAAGGCCGCGAGCGGTTGTTGCCCCACGTAGCTGCAGCCTTCAGCATACTGTACAAGATCAGCAAGAACATCGTTGTAGCACAGGTGACCAGTGCTGTGCCGCTGGATGCCGCCACCCGCGAGAAGGTGATGGCGCTGGCAGCCAAGCAACACCCGGGTAAGTCCATCGAATTGGTGGAACTGGTGGACCCTGCCCTGATCGGCGGCCTGTCGATCCGTATAGGCGACGAGTTGTACGATGGCAGCGTAAGCCGTCAGCTCTCGGACATGCGCCGTGAATTCTCCAAGAACCCGTACATCCCCGCGATCTAACGACTTCCCATCATGGCCGAAGTGAATCCAGCCGAAGTAACGGCGATACTCAAACAAGAACTCGCTGGTTTCCGCAGCGAGGCCGAGCTCGAAGAGGTCGGTACCGTCCTCCAAGTGGGTGATGGTATCGCCCGTATCTATGGCCTGAACAGCGTGCAGAGCGGTGAACTCGTTGAGTTCAACAGCGGCCTGCGAGGCATCGTGTTGAACCTCGAGGAGGACAACGTGGGTGTGGTATTGCTCGGCCCTTCCGTGGGCGTCAAAGAGGGCGATACCGTGAAGCGTACCAAGCGGATCGCCAGCATCATGACCGGCGAAGGCATCGTGGGTCGGGTGGTGAATACGCTCGGCGAACCGATCGATGGAAAAGGCCCGATCAGCGGTGAGTTGTTCGAGATGCCGTTGGAGCGCAAGGCCCCTGGTGTCATCTTCCGCGAACCCGTGAAGGAGCCACTGCAGACCGGTATCAAGGCCATCGACGCCATGATCCCGATCGGTCGTGGCCAACGCGAATTGATCATCGGCGACCGCCAGACGGGTAAGAGCACCGTGGCGATCGATACGATCATCAACCAGAAGGAATTCTACGACGCCGGTAAGCCGGTGTATTGCATCTACGTGGCCATCGGCCAGAAAGGTTCCACCGTTGCCGGTACCGTGAAGGTGTTGGAGGAGAGCGGTGCCATGGCCTACACCACGGTGGTGGCCGCGAATGCCAGCGACCCTGCTCCGATGCAGTTCTATGCTCCGTTCACCGGTGCAGCCATCGGCGAGTACTTCCGCGACACGGGCCGTCCTGCCTTGATCGTGTATGATGATCTCTCGAAGCAGGCCGTTGCCTACCGCGAAGTGTCGTTGCTGCTCCGTCGTCCACCCGGTCGTGAGGCGTACCCAGGTGACGTATTCTACCTCCACAGCCGCCTCTTGGAACGCGCCGCGAAAGTGACCGCTGACCAGACCGTGGCCAGTCAGATGAACGACCTGCCCGATAGCCTGAAGAGCATCGTGAAAGGTGGTGGCTCCTTGACCGCTCTGCCTATCATCGAGACGCAGGCCGGTGACGTATCGGCTTACATCCCGACCAACGTGATCTCGATCACCGACGGTCAGATCTTCTTGGAGAGCAACTTGTTCCTCAGCGGTGTTCGCCCTGCGATCAACGTGGGTATCAGCGTGAGCCGCGTGGGTGGTAACGCGCAGATCAAATCCATGAAGAAGGTGGCTGGTACCTTGAAACTTGACCAAGCTGCCTACCGCGAACTGGAAGCCTTCTCGAAGTTCGGCTCGGACCTCGATGCATCCACCAAAGCCGTGTTGGATAAAGGTGCCCGCAACGTGGAGATCATGAAGCAGGGCCAGAACCAACCCCAACGCGTTGAGGAGCAGATCGCTGTTCTGTACTGCGGTACCAAAGGCTTGCTGAGCAAGGTTCCGGTCAAGAACATCAAGCAGTTCGAAGCCGAATTCATCACCATGCTGCGCAACAAGCACAGCGATGTGCTGGAGGCCTTGAAGAAGGGCGAATACAACGACCAGATCACCGGTACGCTCGAGAAAGTGGCTGCTGATCTCGTGAAGAGCCTCGATAACTAAGCCAAAGCAAGAAGCGCACGCAGGATGGCCAGCTTGAAGGAGGTACGCAACAGGATCGTCTCGGTCAACAGCACCAAGCAGATCACCGCCGCCATGAAAATGGTGAGCGCGGCCAAGTTGCGTCGTGCCCAGGATGCCATCGTCCGTATGCGCCCTTACGCCGAGAAACTGCAGGCCATCCTCAGCAACGTGAGCGCTTCGCTGGATAGCAGCGAAGGCAAGTACAGCCAGCAGCGCGAAGTGAAGAACGTGCTGTTCGTAGCGGTGGTGAGCAACCGTGGTCTGGCCGGTGCATTCAACACGCAAGTGTTCCGCCTGATCCGCAAAGCAGCAGCGGAAGCAGAGGCCGATGGCCAAAAAGTGACCGTCCTGCCCGTTGGCAAGAAGGCCATGGACGCCTATCGCCGCACACCGTATTTCAACGCTGAGCTGCCAACGGATCTGGCCAAACTGTACGATGGCCTCAGCTTCGACAAGGTCTCTCCTGTGTCCGAATTGATCATGGAGCGGTTCGCGGACGGCACCTACGATAAGGTCGTTGTGTTCTACAACAGGTTCAAGAACGCGGCGGTACAATACGTTACCGCAGAGAACTATCTGCCGGTGCTACCACCTGCCGCAGATTCGACCACAAAGGCTTCCAACGTGGACTACATCATGGAGCCGGATCGCCGGACCATCGTGGAGGAGATCATCCCTAAGAGCTTGAAGATCCAGCTCTACAAGGCCTTGCTCGATAGCAATGCCAGTGAGCACGGTGCCCGCATGACCGCCATGCACAAGGCCACCGACAATGCCGATTCGCTCCTCAAAGAGTTGAAGCTGACGTACAACAAGGCGCGTCAGGCGAGCATCACCAACGAGATCCTAGAGATCGTGGGTGGCGCGGAAGCGTTGAAGGGGTAAGGCATCCTTTCCCTAGAACGCACTGCTCGTCATCCGCCGCTCCCTTCCGGAGTGTGTGCCGAAATAGGAGATGGTGAATTCGAACGCCCCGTTCCGGTTGGTGTAGGCTTTCAGTGACGAGGTATTCACGTCGTAGCTGAAACGGTACATCGCGCTCTTGTGCTTCAGGCCGATCTGCGCAACGATGGCGTCGTTCAAGCGGTAAGACGCACCACCCACCACACTGTACATGGAACCCATGATCGCGACTTCAGCCAGCAAGCCGGCATTGATCAGCTGATCATTGCCTTGCCGCATATAGATCCCCATCGGGATAATGTAGATGTCATCCATCACCTCTACTCGTACGCCTCCATTCATCATGTAGCGGATCGGCATATCGCTCTTCTCCGTGCGGAAGATGGATTCATCCGGCGTCGTGACATGGAAGAGGGCGAAATTGCCGTACGGATTCACCATTTTGCGGCCATCCGTTGAGCGGTATGCCAAGCCCGCAGCTACTTCGGGCATCAACCGTTGGCCCTTCTGGAAGGATTCACCGCTCGGCAGGTCGCTGTTGAAGTACCCGTTGTCGTACTGCGCATCCCAGACCAATTGCTGATCATTCACCTTCTTGTAGATCAAGCCCAAATTCACGCCAACGGAGAGCGTGTGGTTCGCCTTGCTATCCGATACGTTGTAAGCGGCCGTCGTGCCGAACTGAAGGGTGTTCACTACGCCCGCTTGGTTATAGTTGTTCACGTAAGTGCCGAATCCGTAGCGCTTCTGCAACGACACATCGTAGGCGAAGGCCGTGGTGAGGAATGCGCTGGACAAGCTGTTCCATTGGCTACGTACACTGCTCGCCATTCGGAAATCGGCATTCTCGTACATGCCTGTCAGAGCCGGGTTCAGAAGTACTTGCGAAGCATCGTACTGCGAGAACTGGCCATCCTGTGCACGCACCACTGACGTCCCGCAAACAGCGAGCATCAACAGCATCAGGTTTTTCTTTGCGTTCATCGTGTTCAGCTTTTCGTTCATCGTACCAGGATCACTTTGCCCGAACGGTCATGTTCCAGTCCATCCACCGACTTGGCGATCACCGAGTACACATACACTCCATTAATCTCCGGCTTGCCATCGTGCGTGCCATCCCATCCGAAGGTCGGATCCGTAGTCTCGAAGATGAGTTCGCCCCATCCATTGTAGATCTTCAGCTCGATGGTCTCGAATGGTCCACCGCGCACGTAAAACACATCGTTCACCCCGTCGCCGTTCGGGCTGAATGCGTTCGGCAATTTCGGTGGAAGGATGTCCTTCTCCTCGATGCTGATCAAGAGCGAATCCCGATCCGCACAGCCTGCTGCGTTGGTCACCGTTTGCACGATGATGAACTGACCCGCTTCGGTGTATTCGTGCACCGGCTCAGCGACAATGGCTCCTGTACCGTCGCCGAAGTCGTATTGCCAGTTCGTCGCCCCGAAGGAGTTGTCCGTGAATTCGATCGGCGTATCCGTGAAGGGATCACCCGCGATCGTGAAGCCCGCTACAGGTGCGTTCAGCACATCGATGGTGCGCGTGATCGTGCTGCTGCATCCATTTTGCGCGAACACCGTCAATGTTGCGAGGTATTGCCCCTGAGTGGCAAAGCTCGTGGTGGTCTGCGGACCGCTTCCACTGCCTCCGTTGCCGAAGCTCCAATTCCAACCGATGATCGGTGCACCCGTGGTGGTGCTTGTGCTGGTGAACACGGTCTGTGATCCGGCGCAAGCGTTGCTCCAGCTGAAGTCCGCTTGCAGCGGGTTCACGAAGGAGAGCATCAGGGTATCGCTGGCCGCCGCACACACACCGTTGCCGGTGGTGGTGAGGATCATGCGTACTGTTCCCAATTGCTCATCCGTGGCGCCCGGCTGGTAGCTGGCATTCGCGGAAGTGTTGCTCGGCAGGAAGACGCCGGAACCGTTCGTGGTCCACAAGACCCCTGCGGCACCGGTGAAGGATCCGGCCACATCCACCGCTACTGATGCGTCGCACGTGCTGAGGTCGGACCCCGCATTCACGGTAGGTCGTGCTTGCAAGCTCACCAGCATCGTATCCGCATCCGCAGGGCAGCCCAAGTTGCCCGTGGTGGTAAGGATGAAGCGCAATTCGTTGAAGGCCATGTCCGTCACGCTCGGCACATAGGTCGCACCGAGTGTCGTCGCATCGGGCAGGAAGGTTCCTGTTCCGTTGGTGCTCCAAACGCCACCACTCACACCCGCGATCGATCCGCCCAAAGCGATCGGGTCCATGTCGGCGCAGACGGTCTGGTCGGCACCGGCATTCGCGATACGGGTCGGGCCGATGTCGATGAAGACCGAGTCAGAAGCGTTGCTACACGTGCCCGTTCCAAATGCGGTGAGCACCAGGTACACGCCACCGGCGATGCTGTCGTTGGCGGTCGGGGTGTACACGGCGTTCAGCATCGTTGCATCCGGTGCGAAGGTGCCCGAGCCCATGGTGGTCCACTGGATGGAGCCTTGGTTCTGCGCCGTACCGTTAAGCGCTACGTTCTCCAAGCCATCGCAGAGCAGCACATCCACACCGGCATTCACGGTCGGTGGTACATGGTAGCTCACCACCAGGGTGTCACGTCCAGCAGGGCAGCCTTGGTTGTTGGTGGTGCTCAGGATCAGGTTTATGGTACCGATCGCGTAATCCGCAGCACCTGGGATGTAGGTGGCGTTGAGCGCGCTCACCGATGGCGTGAACGAACCCGTACCACTTGTGCTCCACGTTCCTGTTGTGGTACCCGCCACGACACCATTCAGTGCGATGTTCGGATCCGTGCTGCACGCGATCACGTCCATGCCTGCATCGGCATCAAGACCGCCGCCGAAGCTGATCACGAGCTCATCGGATACTGCGCTGCAAGGCATTACACCGGTCGTGGTCACGGTCAACGTCACACTACCTGCGAGGCTATCAGCCGCGCTCGGCGTGTAGAGCGTTGCCAGTGCGTTCGGATCGAAGAACATACCTGTTCCCGAGGTGGTCCACATGCCTCCGCCAGCGTTCGCAGCATTCGCTGTGATCTGCACCGGAGCCGCTGTGCAAGCGATGATATCCGCACCCGCTGTGATGTTGGGCAGTGCATTCACCGAAAGCACCATGACATCGGTACTCGGTGTGCACGCGCCGTTGGTGATCGTCGTGAGGCTCAGCTGCACGGTGCCCGCTGCAATATCCGACGCGCTCATGGTGTAGGTCGCATTGGGATCCGAGTTGTTGCTGAAGAAGCCAGAACCCGTGCTGCTCCACTGGATGCCTTGCGCACCTCCGCTGAAGTTGCCTGCGAGTTGTGCGATCGGCGCGTTGGCGCAGAGCGTTTGGTCTGCACCGGCATACGCGAAGCTGCTGTTGCCGAAGGTGAGCACCATCTGGTCCTGGGTCGTTGGGCAGGTACCCGTGTTCGTCGCAACGAACGTGAGTACCACGGATCCGTTGGCCACATCGGCGGCAGAGAAGAAGTACTGCGCGTTCAGCAAATCAGCGCTTGGGCTGAAGGTGCCGGAACCCGTAGCGCTCCAGACGCCTGAAGGGGATCCGTTCTGCACCGTCGCTTGCATGTTCGCATGATCCGAAGCAACACACACGTTCTGATCCGGACCGGCGCTTACAATGATGCCGTCGGTGAGCCAGATGGTCATGGCATCACTGACCGCATTGCAATTCGCATTGTTGAGCGAGGTCAGGATGAAGTCGATGCGTCCATTGGCCACGTCCGCAGCACTAGCCGTGTAGGTCGTGTTCAACGCTCCCGCATTGGCGATCGTGCCCGTACCTGTGGTGGTCCACTGGCCTGCGTTGGTGATGCCGGAGATCATACCGTTCAGGTCGAACTGCGTCACTTGATCACAATAGGTCTGGTCCGGTCCGGCATTCACATACGGCGCTGGGGTCAGCGTCAGGAAGAGGTCGTCCGTCGCATTGTTGCAGGTGCCTGGTGCGCTCAACGTGAGCGTCAGGTTACCGATGGCGGTATCGATCGCGCTCGGGATGTACGTCGGTGTGAGCACGTTCGAGTTCGGGAAGAACGAACCCGTTCCTGACGTGGTCCACTGCACTTGCGTGGCATCACCGGTCAAGATGCCGTTGAGTTGTGTCGCTGCGTTGTTCGCGCAAGCGGTCACGTCAACACCAGCATTCACCGTGCCCGCAGGCTGGATCGCGATGAATACCGTATCGGCCGCTGTTTGGCAAACTCCCGTGTTCGTGGCGGTCAACACCAGGTACACACCGTTCGCGAGTTGATCGTTGGCGCTGGCTTGGTAAACGTTGGACAGCGCTGTGCTCGGGTTGGCGAACGTGCCACTTCCCAAGGTGCTCCATGTACCGGTGCTCGAAGCACCACTCACGCTACCATTGATCACCACATCCAGATCGCCGAAGCAGGTCACTTGATCCACACCAGCATCCACAGCGGACTCCGGCGTGATCGTCACCACCATTTGATCCATGGCGTTGTCGCAACTGTTCACACTCCAGGTGAAGGTGATCGTGCCTTGATCGCTCGGTGCGAACTGGTACACAGCGTTGGCGGCATTCGCATTCGGTGTGAAGGAACCAGCGCCGGTGGTCGTCCACTGACCTTGTGTTGCATTGCCTGTGATCGTTCCGTTCATCTGAACGGTGCTCGTGGTAGAACACACCGTTTGGTCCACACCGGCGTTCGCGATCGCGTTCGGCAGGATGGTCACGGTCATCATGTCGCTCACCGCGTTGCACAGGCCATTGGTGGTCGAGGTGAGTGTGAGGTCCACGGTTCCATTAAGCGAATCGAGGCTGCTGGCGATGTAGGTCGCGTTGAGCGTTGCGGCGCTCGGACTGAAGGTGCCCGTACCGCTGCTGCTCCACAGACCCGTGGTCGCGCCGCCTTGCACCATACCGATCAGCGGCACCTGCAATTGGTTCGAGCAGGTGATCACATCAGCACCCGCATCCACCACCGGTGAAGGCGTTACGGTGATCGTCATTTGATCCGCGACCGCGATACAGTTGCCATTGCCCGTGGTGGTCAAGGTCAACTGCACCGATCCGCTTTGCAGTTCGAACGGTGTCGGCGCGTACTGCGCGTTCAACGTTTGTGCGTTCGGCGTGAAGGTGCCGAGACCGCCCGTCCACTGTGCTCCGGTGGCCACTGTGATGGAACCGTTCAAAGTCACCAGCGGGTTGTTCGTGCACACGTCCAGATCCGCACCCGCATTGGCGGTCGGTGCCGGCGTGAAGGTCACGACGACCGTATCGCGTACTGCGATGCAATTGCCGTTCCCGGTGCTTGCGAGGTAGAGCGAAAGTGTTCCTGCGGCAAGTTCACCGGGCGTTGGTGTGTACACCGGGCTCAGTACGTTGGCGCTCGGTGCAAAAGCTCCGCTACCGCCTGTCCACGTGCCGCCGCTCGCGTTGGTCACGTTGCTGGTCAACTGCACTGCGCTGTTGTTCGCGCAGATCTGCAGGTCGTTACCAGCGTCCACGATCGGTGCACCGGTGAAGACGATCGTCATCTGATCGGCCACTGCGGTGCAGTAGGTCGTTCCGGTGGACGTCAGCGTCAGCGTCAGCGAGCCGCTTGCTACTTCAGCAGCCGTAGGCATGTACTGTGTGGCCAGCATGGTGTTGCTCGGGAAGAATGTCCCTGCACCACCGCTCCATGCACCGCCTGGCGCGTTGCCCACGAAGCCGTTCAACTGCACGTTCGAGTTGTTCGCGCAGATCTGCTGATCAGGACCCGCATTCACCACAGGAACCGGATCGACGATCACCAACAGGCTGTCGCGCACAACAGTGCAATTCCCGTTGCCCGTGGTGCTGAGCACCAAGGTGAACTGGCCAGCAGCGATCTCCGCCGCTGTCGGGCTGTACGCCGCGTTCAGTGCGGTATTCGCAGGTGTGAAGGCGCCGTTGCCGCCACTCCATATACCGCCGGTCGCGATGGTGACCGCACCGGTCAAGTTGATCTGTGCCGTGTTCGCGCAGATGTGCAGATCGGATCCGGCATTCACCGTTGGTGCAGGTGTGAAGGTGACATGAACGGAATCACGTGAGGACAAGCAACCGCCATTCCCGGTGGTCGTGAGGTACAGCCAGAGGCCTCCGCTTGCGATCTCCGCAACACTAGGCGTGTAGGCTGCATTCAGTGCGTTGGCGTTCGGCGCGAAGGTGCCGACACCACCGCTCCAGGCGCCACCCGTGGCATTGGTCACTTGACCGGCCAATTGAGCGACCGCGTTGTTCGCGCAGAGCACTTGTTCAGCACCCGCATCCACGATCGGAGCAGCGGTGATGGTCAACACCACTTGCGCGGATACCGCATTGCACAGACCGTTGCCGGTGCTGGTCAGGGTGATGGTCGCAGTACCAGCGGCCACCTCGGCAGCACTTGGCGTGTAGGTCGCGCTCAGGTTCGTGGCACTTGGGGAGAAAGTTCCTGCACCGCTCCAGATACCACCTGTTGCATTCTGCACGGATCCTGCCAACTGAGCTGAAGGATTGTTCGCGCAGGAGGTCAACGGTGTTCCAGCATCCACGATCGGCGCAGGGTTGATGGTGATCACCACCTGATCGCTCACCGGGTTGCACGTGCCGTTACCGACCGTGGTCAATGTGAGTGCTACGGTACCAGCAGTGATCTCCGATGCGCTAGGCACGTAGGTCGCATTGAGCGTGCTGTTGTTCGGTGTGAACGTTCCAGATCCACCGAACAACAGCGCACCCGTGGCCACGGTGATCGAACCGTTCAACACCACGGATGCATTGTTCGCACAGGTGAAGGCATCCACACCAGCGTTCGCTGTTGGTGCAGGTGTGAAGGTGTAGCTCACATCATCGCTTACCGCCGTGCAACCGTTGTTGCCCGTGGTGGTCAAGGTCAAGGTCACGCTACCTGCAGCGAGTTCGCCTGCGCTTGGTGTGTACACCGCGTTCAGCGCATTTGCATTCGGGGTGAAGGTTCCTCCCGCGCCGGACCAGGTACCGCCGTTCGCTACGGTGACACTTCCGTTCAGTTGGATGCTCGCATTGTTCGCGCAGCGCACTCCATCCACACCGGCATTTGCCGTTGGCGAAGCGGTGAAGGTGATCAGCACTTGATCCGATACCGGCACACAGTTGCCGTTGCCGATCGTGGTGAGGGTCAGATTCAATGTACCCCCGGCGATCTCCGCTGCAGTAGGTGTGTAGATCGCGTTCAGTGAAGCGATGCTCGGCGTGAAGGTGCCCGCACCACTGCTCCATTGGCCACCGCCAGCACCACTTACGGAACCGCCGAGCTGCACTTGCGCGTTGTTCGAGCAGACGAAGATGTCATTGCCTGCATTGGCGCTCGGCGATGCGATGATGGTGATCACCATCTGATCGTTCACGGCGTTGCACAAGCCATTGCCTGTCGATGTCAAGGTCAGCGTAGCTGTTCCCAGGGCCACTTCAGCAGGGCTCGGGTAGTAGCTCGCATTGAGCGTGTTCGCGTTCGGGGTGAAGGTTCCACCGCCACCGCTCCACACACCGCCGGTTGCAATGGTCACGGAGCCGTTGAGGATCACGGTCGGGTCATTGGCGCACACCGTGCGATCCATACCTGCGTTCACCACAGGGCTTTGCGAGAAGAAGATCGTCATCTGATCGCTCACGGATACACAGCTTCCGTTGCCGGTGCTGCTCAGTGTAAGCGTCACGGAACCGTTCGCGAGCTCTGAAGTACTCGGCGTGTAAACCGCATTCAGTGCGTTGATGCTCGGTGAGAACGTTCCGGTTCCACCGCTCCAGATACCGCCACCCGCATTGCTCACGGATCCGGCCATCTGCACGTTGGCATTGTTGGAGCACACCGTTTGATCCACACCAGCGCTCACTACCGGCGCAGGTGCGATCGAGATCAGTACTTGATCGGACACACCATTGCACAGCCCGTTTCCGGTGCTGCTCAAGGTCAGCGTCACGGTACCTGCTGCGATCTCGCCAAAGGTCGGCGTGTAGGTCGCGTTGAGGTTCGTATTGCTCGGGTTGAAAGTGCCCGAACCGCCGCTCCAGATACCACCGGTGGCATTGTTCACCACACCCGTGAGTTGGGCCGTTGCTTGGTTCGCACAGATGGTGATGTTCGCACCAGCGTTCGCGATCGGCGCAGGGGTGATCGTGATCAGGAACTGATCACTCTCCGGATTGCTGTTGCCATTGCCCACCGTGGTGAGTGTCAGTGTCACCGTCCCGGCAGCGATCTCCGTAGCGCTCGGTGTGTAGATCGCGTTCAGCGCACTGTTGTTCGGGCTGTAGGTTCCTGTTCCACCGCTCCAGATACCACCGGTCGCGATGGTGACAGCACCGTTCAATTGCACGTTCACATTGTTTGCACAAACGGTCTGGTCCGTTCCCGCATTCGCGGTCGGGGCAGCGCCGAAGAAGATCGTCATCTGATCCGTCGCCGGCGAGCAGCTGCCATTGCCTGTGGTGATCAAGGTCAGTGTCACACTTCCTGCGGCGATCTCCTGCGGCGTCGGTGTGTACACCGCGTTCATTGTGGTGTTGTTCGGGTTGTAAGTGCCCGAGCCACCGCTCCAAGCGGCACCTGTGCTGATGGAGAAGGAACCTGCGAGCGTCGTGTTCGCGTTGTTCGAGCTTACCGTTTGATCCGGACCCGCGTTCGCGAGCGGCGCTTGCGTGTAGGTGATGGTCACCGCATCGGTCACTGCCGCGCAGTTGCCGTTGCCCGTGGTCGTTGCGATCAAGGTCACGGAGCCGTTCGCGACTTCGATCGGCGAAGGCGTGTAGGTGATGTTCTGCGCGGTGTTGCCTGGGTTGAAGAGGCCCGATCCACCGGACCACTGAACACCGCTTGCAACCGTGAGCACCGCGCTCATGTTCGCAGCTGCATTGTTACCGCAAACGGATTGATCGACACCGGCGTTCACGGTCGGTGCAGGCGTGATGGTGTAGGTCACGTTGCTTGAGACCGCGTTGCACTGACCGTTACCTGCAGAGGTCAGGGTCAGCGTTACCGTTCCTGCGGCGATCTCCGCTGCGGTCGGTGTGTAGGTCGCACTCAGTGTGATGTTGTTCGGGCTGAAGGATCCGTTTCCACCGCTCCACACACCACCCACAGCACCGGTCACACTTCCGTTCAAGGCAATGGCGGCAGCATTGGCGCAAACAGCTCCACTCGCACCTGCATTCACGATCGGTGCAGGGGTGTACGTGATGATCTTCGTATCCGTGGCAGGTGTGCAGTTACCATTGCCCGTGGTGGACAAGGTCAAGGTCACCTGGCCTGCGGCGAGATCACCAGGACCCGGGTTATAGGTCGCATTCAAGGTGTTCGCGTTCGGCGTGAACGTTCCGGTTCCACCGGTCCATGTTCCTCCGGTCGCTACAACCACACTTCCACCGAGAGCGACCGCAGCGTTGTTCGCGCAGCGCGTGACGTCAGGTCCTGCGTTCGCAGAAGGTGGGTCGGTGAAGGTCAAGAGCACTTGATCGGTAGCCGCATTGCACAGACCGTTGCCCGTGGTGGTCAAGGTCAGCAGCACGCTACCTGCCGTGATCTCCGCCGCAGTCGGCGTGTAGATCGCGCTCATGTTCGTGGTGCTCGGATCGAAGGTGCCGGATCCGCCGCTCCAGATACCGCCCGTGGCGATGGAGAAGGCGCCGGACAATCCGGTCGAAGCATTGTTCGCGCACAACACACGATCGGCACCGGCATTCGCCGTCGGTGCAGGCGTGATGCTGAAGCTCACCTGGTCGCTCACCGCGTTGCAGTTGCCGTTACCGGTCGTGGTCAGCGTCAAGGTCACTGTACCAGCAGTGCGTTCCGCAGCGCTCGGTGTGTAGGTCGCATTCAGCGTTTGGTTGTTCGGACTGTACGTGCCCGTTCCGCCGCTCCATGTCGCACCACCTGCGCCAACGACGCTACCATTCAAGGTGATGGCACTGTTGTTCGCGCACACCGTTCCGTTCGAGCCAGCATCCACCGTTGGTGAAGGCGTGAAGGTGATCACCTTGCTGTCCGACACCGCGTTGCACAAGCCGTTGCCGGTAGTGGTCAGCGTCAAGGTCAAGGTGCCTGCAGCGAGTTCGGTAGGAGTAGGCGTGTAGGTCGCATTCAACGTTGTGTTGTTCGGCGTGAAGGACCCCGCACCACCGCTCCAGATCCCACCTGTGGCAACACCCACCGCACCGCTCAAGGACACAGCCGCGTTGTTGCGGCACAGCGAAACATCGGCACCAGCATTCACGGTCGGACTTGGTGTGAAGGAGATCTGCACTTGGTCGCTCACCGCCACACAGTTGTTGTTGCCGGTGGTGGTCAAGGTCAAGGTCACGGAACCGTTCGAGATCTCGCTCGCGGTCGGCGTGTACGTCGCGTTCATGTTCGTATTGCTCGGGCTGAAGCTTCCGGCCCCACCGCTCCAAATAGCACCGGTCGCCACGGTGAAGCCCCCGTTCAAATTCGCGGTCGCATTGTTCGAGCACAGCACGATGTCCGCTCCAGCATTCGCCGTCGGTGCTGGTGTGATGGTGAAGGTCACCTGGTCGCTTACTGCGTTGCAATTGCCGTTGCCAGCAGACGTCAACGTGAGGGTCACCGTTCCCGCCGCACGTTCAGCTGCGGTCGGTGTGTAGCTCGCGTTGAGGGTGGTATTGTTCGGCGCGAAAGTCCCTGCACCGCCGCTCCAGATCGCACCCGTTGCTCCACTGAAGGAACCGTTCAAGGTGATCGCGCTGTTGTTCGCGCAGACCGTTCCGTTCACTCCGGCATCCACGATGGGTGCTGGTGTGAAGGTGATCACGCGGCTGCTGGTAACGGCGTTGCAATTGCCGTTGCCGGTCGTGGTCAAGGTCAAGGTCAACGTACCCGCAGCGAGTTCCGCCGGGGTCGGCGTGTAGGTCGCATTCAGGGTCGTGTTGTTCGGTGTGAAGGATCCGAGTCCTCCGCTCCACGCGCCACCTGTCGCACCGGTCACGGTACCGGTCATCGTCACCTGCGGGTTGTTCACGCAGATCGAAGCCGGCGCACCCGCGTTCGCGATCGGCGCTGGCGTGAAGCTGATGGTCATCTGATCGGCAACGGCCACGCATCCGCCCACACCTGTTGTGGTCAACGTGATCGTCACGGATCCACTTGCGATCTCGGCCGCCGTCGGCGTGTAGGTCGCATTGAGGTTGGTGGTGCTCGGGCTGAAGCTGCCTGCTCCGCCGCTCCAAATACCGCCCGTCGCAACGGTCACGCTACCGCTCAAGGTGGCGGTGGCATTGTTCGCGCAGAGGGTTTGATCGGCACCGGCGTTGGCCGTCGGTGCAGGTGTGATGCTGTACGTCACCTGGTCGCTCACTGCGTTGCAATTGCCATTGCCAACAGTGGTCAAGGTCAATGTGACCGTACCTGCTATGCGCTCTGCGGCACTTGGCGTATAGATCGCGGTCAAGGTTGCGTTGTTCGGGCTGTAGGTTCCCGTTCCGCCGCTCCACACAGCACCAGTCGCACCACTTTGCGTACCGGCCAAGGTGATCGCGCTATTGTTCGCGCACACCGTTCCGTTCGGACCGGCATCCACAGAAGGAGCAGGCGTGAAGTTGATCAGCTTGCTGCTCTGTACTGGGTTGCACGTACCGTTGCCGGTGCTCGTCAAGGTCAAGGTCAACGTGCCACCAGCGATCTCCGCTGCGGTCGGCGTGTAGGTCGCATTCAAGGTGGAGTTGTTCGGGCTATAGGTTCCCGTTCCTCCGCTCCAGACACCACCGGTCGCACCGCTCACGCTACCGTTCAAGTTCACTTGTGCGTTGTTCGCGCAAAGCGAAACAGCAGCACCCGCATTCACCACCGGAGCCGGTGTAAAGTTGATCGTCATGTTATCAGCCACGGCGATGCAATTTCCGTTGCCGGTGGTCGTCATCGTCAAGGTCACTGAACCGTTCGCGATCTCCGTTGCGGTCGGCGTGTAGATCGCACCCATGTTCGTGGTGCTCGGATCGAAGGTGCCATTGCCGCCGCTCCACACACCACCAGTTGCAACGGTGAAGGAACCGGCCAGGGTCACGGCCGCGTTGTTGGCGCACACCGTGCGATCCGCACCAGCGTTCGCTGTTGGTGTTGGTGTGATGGTGAAGGTCACCGCATCGCTCACGGCGTTGCAGTTTCCATTGCCCACGGTCGTAAGCGTCAAGGTCACGGTACCAGCCGTGCGCTCCGCAGCGCTCGGCGTGTACACCGCGTTCATCGTGGCGTTGTTCGGGTTGTAGGTCCCCGTTCCACCACTCCAGATCGCACCCATCGCACCGGTGAAGGCGCCGCTCAAGGTGATGTTCGCATTGTTGGAGCACACGCTCGCATCCGCACCAGCATTAGCTGTTGGCGCAGGCGTGAAGCTGATGGTACGGCTGCTCGAAACCGGATTGCATATTCCGTTCCCTGTTGATGTGAGCGTCAAGGTCACCGTACCAGCGGCGAGTTCCGCAGCGCTTGGTGTGTAGGTAGCGGTCAGTGTGGTGTTGTTCGGGTTGTAGGTTCCCGAGCCACCGCTCCAGGCACCGCCCGTAGCACCGGACACGCTGCCATTCAAGCTCACGACGGCGTTGTTCGCGCATAGCGAGATCGCAGCGCCAGCGTTCACCACTGGAGCATCCGTGAAGTTGATCGTCATCTGATCGGTGACGGCTATGCACGATCCGTTGCCGGTCGTGGTCAAGGTCAGTGTTGCGAAACCGTTCGCGATCTCTGCCGCGCTTGGTGAGTAGATCGCACCCATGTTGGTGGTGCTCGGGTCGAAGGTGCCCGCGCCGCCGCTCCACACACCTCCCGTTGCTACCGTGAACGAGCCATTCAAGGCAACGGCCGCGTTGTTGGCACACACCGTGCGGTCAGCACCGGCATTGGCCGTCGGCGAAGGCGCGATCGTGAAGGTCACATTGTCGCTTACCGCATTGCAGTTGCCGTTGCCGGCCGTCGTCAACGTCAGCGTTACAGTACCTGCTGCGCGCTCTGCAGCACTCGGCGTGTACACCGCGTTCATGGTGGAACTGTTCGGGTTGTAGGTGCCCGTTGCACCGCTCCAGATCGCACCCGTGGAACCAGTGAACGAGCCGCTCAAGGTGATCGCGCTGTTGTTCGCGCACACCGTTGCGTTCGCACCGGCATCCACCGTTGGCGAAGGCGTGAATGTGATCACTCGGCTATCGGATACTGCAGTGCAGTTACCGTTGCCGGTCGTGGTCAGGGTCAGTGTCAATGTGCCTGCTGCGAGTTCTGCAGGGGTCGGTGTGTAGGTTGCGTTGAGCGTGGTGTTGTTCGGCGTGAAGGAACCCACACCACCGCTCCAGATACCACCTGTCGCAACAGTCACCGATCCGCCCATGGGCACAGCGGCGTTGTTGCGGCACAGCGAAAGATCCGGACCAGCATTCGCAGTTGGACTTGGCGTGTAATTGATCTGGACTTGATCGGTCACCGCGATGCATGAACCGTTGCCGGTCGTGGTCAAGGTGAGCGTTAAGTTGCCGTTCGCGATCTCCGCCGCGGTCGGCGTGTAGGTCGCGTTCATGTTCGTGGTGCTCGGGCTGAAGGAACCGTTCCCACCGCTCCAGATCCCGCCGGTCGCAACCGTGAATGATCCACCCAAGGTGGCGATCGCATTGTTCGAACACAAGGTCTGACCCGCACCCGCATTCGCCGTTGGCGCTGGGGTGATGCTGTAGGTCACCTGGTCGCTCACCGCATTGCAATTGCCGTTACCAGCGGAGGTGAGTGTGAGGGTCACCGTGCCTGCCGTGCGCTCAGCAGCGGTCGGTGTATAAGTGGCATTGAGGGTGGTATTGTTCGGCGTAAAGACACCTGCACCGCCGCTCCAGATCGCACCAGTCGCACCGATCACACTACCGCCGAGCGAGATGATCGAAGCGTTGTTGCAGACGGAACCATCGGCGCCCGCATTCACGATCGGTGATGGGGTGAAGGTGATCATCCTGCTACTCTGCACCGGATTGCACGTACCGTTGCCGGTGCTGGTCAAGGTCAAGGTCAGCGTACCCCCTGCGATCTCCGCAGCAGTCGGTGTGTAGGTCGCGGTGAGGGTCGTATTGTTCGGGTTGTAGGTACCGGTTCCACCGCTCCACACACCACCCGTCGCACCGGAAACGCTGCCGGTCAAGCTCACCTGAGCATTGTTCGCGCAAAGCGAAACAGCGGCACCGGCATTCACGACAGGAGCAGGCGTCAGCGTGATCGTCATTTGATCGGCCACAGCTGTGCAAGTGCTGTTACCCGTTGTCGTCATCGTCAAGGTCACCGATCCGCTGGACACTTCTGCAGCGCTCGGTGTGTAGATCGCCCCCATGTTCGTGGTGCTCGGATCAAAGGTGCCTGCACCACCGCTCCAGATACCACCGGTCGCAACAGTGAACGAACCCGCAAGCGCAACGGCCGCATTGTTCGAACACACCGTGCGATCCGCACCCGCATTCGCTGTCGGAGCAGGCGTGATGCTGAAGGTCACTTGGTCGCTGACCGTGTTGCAATTGTTGTTGCCCGTGGTGGTCAAGGTCAGCGTCACGGTACCCGCGGTGCGTTCAGCAGCACTCGGCGTGTACACTGCGTTGAGCGTGGTGTTGTTCGGGTTGTAGGTGCCCGTTCCACCGCTCCAGGAAACACCCGTCGATCCAGTGAACGAACCGTTCAATGTGATCGCGCTGTTGTTCGCGCAGACAGATCCGTTCAAGCCCGCATCAACGGTCGGCGATGGCGTGAACGTGATCACGCGGCTATCGGAAACCGCGTTGCAGTTACCATTCCCGGTCGTGGTCAAGGTCAGCGTCAACATGCCCGCAGCGAGTTCGGCAGGCGTTGGTGTATACGTCGCGTTGAGCGTGGTGTTGTTCGGCGTGTAGGATCCCGACCCACCGCTCCAGATACCACCGGTCGCAACGGTCACCGATCCGCCCAAGGCGAAGCTTGCGTTATTGCGGCACAGTGAAAGATCCGCACCTGCATTTGCGGTAGGCGATGGCGTGAAGGACAACTGCGCTTGATCCGTTACCTGGATGCAGGTGCCGTTACCGGTCGTGGTCAATGTCAAAGTCACAACTCCGCTCGCGATCTCCGCAGCGGTCGGTGTGTAGGTCGCGTTCAGGTTCGTGGTGCTCGGTGCGAAGGTGCCTGCACCACCGCTCCAGATGCCGCCCGATGCAACCGTGACCGATCCGCCCAAGGAGGCCACCGGATTGTTCGTGCACAGCACTTGATCAGCACCCGCATTTGCTGTGGGCGAAGGCGTGATCGCATACGTGACCGCATCGCTTACTGCATTGCATGTGCCGTTGCCAGCAGAAATCAATGTCAAGGTCACCGTTCCCGCAGTGCGTTCAGCAGCGCTCGGTGTGTACACTGCATTCAGCGTGGTGTTGTTCGGGTTGTAGGTGCCCGTGCCTCCGCTCCAGATACCACCGGTGGCACCGATCACGGAACCAGCCAAGGTGATGTTCGAGTTGTTGCGGCAAACACTTCCATCAGCGCCAGCATTCACGATAGGAGCTGGTGTGAACGAGATCACCTTGGTGCTCGTGACCGGGCTACATGTACCGTTGCCCGTGCTCGTGAGGGTGAGTGTCAATGTGCCCGCCGCGATCTCCGCAGCGGTCGGGGTGTAGGTCGCGATCAACGTGGTGTTGTTCGGGTTGAAGGTTCCCGTTCCACCACTCCAAATGCCACCGGTGGCGCCCGTCACACTTCCGTTCAAGGACACTTGTGCATTGTTCGCGCAAAGCGAAACAGCAGCACCGGCATTCACACCAGGAGCCGGAGTGAAGGCGATCGACATCTGATCGGCGACAGCTAAGCAGCCACCGTTCCCGGTGGTCGTCAATGTGAGCGTCACGGATCCGCTGGAGATCTCACCAGCAGTAGGTGTGTACTGCGCACCCAGGTTCGTGGTGCTCGGGTCGAAGGATCCCGCTCCACCGCTCCACACACCGCCCGTAGCGACCGTGAAACCTCCATTCAAAGTGACGACAGCGTTGTTCGCGCACACCGTGCGATCAGCACCTGCATTCGCAGTTGGTGCTGGTGTGATGGTGAAGGTCACCTGGTCATTCACCGCATTGCAATTGCCATTGCCCACCGTGGTAAGTGTGAGCGTTACTGTACCTGCAGTGCGTTCCGCAGCGCTGGGCGTGTAAACTGCATTCAAAGTGGTGTTGTTCGGCGCATATGTACCATTACCACCGCTCCAAGTGGCCCCGGTCGCAACAGTGATCGAACCCGCGAGTGTGATCGCCGCGTTGTTCGCACATACCGTCGCGTTCGGGCCAGCATCAACGGTCGGTGCAGGTGTGATCGTGATCACTTTGCTGCTCGTTACCGCGATACAGTTGCCGTTGCCGGTCGAGGTCAAGGTCAACGTAACGGTACCTGCGGCGATCTCCGAAGCGCTTGGTGTGTAGGTCGCGTTGAGCGTGGTCGCATTCGGGTTGGAAGATCCGGAACCACCGCTCCAAGCACCGCCCGTTGCACCGGTCACGGTTCCGTTCAGCGCCACTTGTACGTTGTTCGCACAAACGGAAGCAGCTGCACCAGCGCTCACAACAGGAGCCGCCGTAAAGGACAAGAGGACCTGGTCGGTCACGGCAACACAACCGCCATTGCCAGTGGTCGTCAACGTGAGTGTGACGGAACCGCTGGAGATCTCACCAGCAGTAGGTGTGTACTGCGCACCCATGTTCGTGGTGCTCGGGTCGAAGCTGCCAGCACCGCCGCTCCACACACCGCCGGTGGCCACGGTGAACGAACCGTTCAGTGTAGCGACCGCGTTGTTCGCGCAAAGGGTCTGATCGGCACCGGCGTTCGCCGTCGGAGCCGGAGTGATCGCGTACGTGACGTTATCGCTGACGGGATTACAGGTTCCGTTTCCGACCGTAGTTAGCGTCAGTGTCACCGTCCCCGCCGTGCGTTCCGCAGCACTCGGCGTGTACACTGCATTCAACGTAGCGTTGTTCGGTGCGTAGGTGCCCGTTCCGCCGCTCCACACCGCGCCAGCAGCACCTACTTGCGAACCCGCCAATGTGATCGTCGCATTGTTCGCGCAAACGGTGCCGTTCGTACCAGCTTCCACGGTGGGGGCCGGGGTGAATGTGATCACCTTGCTGCTGCTGACCGCATTGCAATTGCCGTTGCCTGTGCTCGACAAGGTCAGCGTCAACGTGCCCGCTGCGATCTCCGCTGCGGTCGGTGTATAGGTCGAACCGAGCGTTGTGTTGTTCGGGTTGTATGTGCCCGCGCCACCGCTCCATACCCCACCGGTCGCACCGGTCACACTTCCGCTCAAGCTGACAAGCGCATTGTTCGCACACACGGATACCGCTGCACCCGCGTTCACCACCGGTGCCGCCGTGAAGGAGATCAGCACTTGATCATTCACTGCAACGCAATTGCCGTTGCCCGTGGTGGTCATCGTCAACGTCACCGACCCGCTGGAGATCTCCGCTGCGGTCGGTGTGTACTGTGCACTCATGTTCGTGGTGCTCGGGTCGAAGGTGCCCGCTCCGCCACTCCACACACCTCCTGTCGCCACAGTGAACGAACCGTTCAACAGTGCAACCGCGTTGTTCGCACAGCGTGTTTGATCGGCACCCGCATCGGCAGTTGGGGAAAGCGTGAAAGTCACGAGCATGCTGTCCGCGACAGCGCTACAAACTCCATTTCCTGTGGAGGTCAATTTGATCCACACCTGGCCCGCGGTCAGTTCGGCGGCTGTCGGTGTATAGGTCGCATTCAAATTGCTATTGCTGGGCAGGAAGGCTCCGGCACCTCCGGTCCATACGCCACCCACGGCGTTCAAGACGGAGCCGGCCAATTGTACCACCGCATTGTTGCGACAAACGCTTTGATCAGGTCCGGCGTCAGGTATCGGCTTCGGACTGAAGGTGACGACCATCTGATCGTTCTCCGGTGTACAGGGGCCGGTCGAGGTCAAGGTGAGTGCAACAGTACCGATCGCCAGATCACCGATGCTCGGCTCGTATGTCGCGTTGAGCGAGGTAGCGCTCGGTGTGAATGCGCCGCTGCCGGTGGTTGTCCAGATACCGGTCGTGGATCCTCCGGAAACGGTACCGGTCAAGGTCACATCATCGCCCGCACAGCGCGTTTGGTCCGGACCTGCACTTACATCGATGCGACCCGAGAACTCCGAGAAGAACCCGTAGCGGCAGCCGGAACTTCCTCCGCCATTGATGATGGCCAGGGAGAACACATCCGTCGTATTCGAAACGATGAACGCTTGGTTCACTGGAACCTGTGTGGTGTTGTACTGGATCCGAGCGGCCATCCATTCTCCTCCGGTACCCGGCACGGCTTGGAATGCCGAACCCGGGATCGTTGCCGTCCCGGGGCCAGTGACCACGAAATTGTTCTGCGATCCGTTGCGGACCAGGAGGTTCAAGAAGAACGATTCACTCGTGGATCGCGTGAAGCTCAATTGGGTACTCCCCGCGCAATTCAGCGGAGGCAGGATCGCCATGCCTTGTTCGCAACCGAAACCAGTGACGTGGATGGCGTAGAGTGGCTTGGAACCCGTTACCAGCGTGGCGTTGTTCGCAGCGCCGGCCAGATAATCCATATCGTGGCGATAGTACTGTCCAGCGAAAAGCGTGGCCACCGGGGTCGCATTGCCATCGATGAAGACCTGCGTATTGTTCTGCACGGCCATCAGGAAGAGCGACTCATCACCCGTATTGTTCAGCGCGCCTTTCACGGCCACGTAGTCGGTGCCTAGGATGTTCACGGGAACGATCTGATCCATCATCAGGTCGTAGCAGCCGCCGGATGGATTGTGGTTCGAATCGTCCTTGATGGAAACAGCGACAGGCTTGTCGGCAAGCACAACAGCACCGGAGGGGTGCGTCGTCGGGTCGGTGTGTGTTGCCGGAACCGTATTCGCGCAGGAATAGGTCTGCCCTTGGTCCAACGTTACCGTGAATGGAGCCAACGCAGCGTGCCCATCAACTGCAACCGGCGAATAGATCAGGACCGTCGTACCGTTCTCGGTTGCGACGATGTCGAACGAAGCGAACGCTAGATCCGCATTGTTCGGCGAAAAACTGTGGTTAAAGAACGGCGCGTGCTTGTGCAGTGGGATGTAGAACTCCGTCCCAAGTCCGTTAGCCCCTTTCAGGGCCATGATATCCGGGTTGTTCGTGTTACTGCTCTCGTAGTAACAGGTGATGTTGGCCGTGGCTTGGATCCGCAGACCTGTGTTCCGAACGCTGTTCGTGGGGCGGGTCTCCAACTGTGCCTTCAGCGAGGTCATGTTGTACCTCACGGCCGAGTTGGCAGCAACATTCAGCACGATGGGGCTACCACCGTTGAACGCGGCATTCGCTGGCTGGGAAATGGTCACCGTAGCGGCCGTGCCACCTGTAGTGACATTCAGATAGATGGGCTCATCCCCCGGCGCATTGTGATAATACGTCACGTCCGGCGGGGCCATCCAGAACTCGGTTCCGGTCTGTGCATGGAGTAGCCCGGTCAAGAGCACCCCAAGCACGAAGAGTAGTGCCTGTTTCATTCCAGTAAGATCAATCCGGCCCATGAGTAGTGGACCGGTGCCGTTCTACGACACCCTCGACGAATAGGTTATCCCAGCGCACAAATGGCTCCTGCACATACACCAGCGCCTTACTTTGGCGCGACCCTTGCCGATCGGCAGTCCCATGTCCCGCCAACTCGTCCTTCTTGCGCTCAGCGTCCTCTTCATGGGCTTGGCGTGGAGCGTTCATGAGCCCGACGCAGATGTTCGCTTGGAAGGAGAGGCCGTCCGCATGCAAAGGAGCATGGATAGGCGTGCATCGGAGCTCGTTGCGGGGTCCGAACGCTGGTTGCACGAACTGGCTGGATCCGGAGCTGAACAATGGATGAGGCTCCATGCGCAAGAATTGGCCGGATCGCAAAACGCCACCGGCATCATTTACCTCGGTTTTGCTGGCGACAGTCTGGTTTGTTGGACCGGCCAATTGCCAGCGGACCTTGACCTCCTGCGCGACCTTGGCGAAGCTGATCAATTGACCTTCCCCGATGCCACTTACCTCCATCACCGGGCAGCGATCGGCACCCTTCGAGTACACGCCCTTGCTCCAGTTTGGCTAACTCCTTCCATCGAGAACCGGCACCTTCGACGCGGTTTCCACGCCAGCCTGGGTGCACCCGACGGGTTGATGGCCCAACCAAGCACATCGGCCGGGCCTGCCGTTAAGGATGCTTCTGGTCATGTGATCCTTCGTTTGGCTTGGCGTGACGGCGCCTTGGATGTCGGCCCTTGGATCCTTTGGAAGCTCGGCCTGCTGTTGATCGGGGCGTTCCTGCTGATCGCAGCACTATGGCATTACTGCGTCTCATTGGCCGAACGTGATCACGTGCGGCTAAGCGCGGTCCTCTTTCTTGCAGGCCTATTGCTCGGTCGCTGGCTGGTGCTTCGCTTACTTCCCTCCGCCCCCTTCGACCGGTTACCCCTCTTCGACCCTGCGCTTTATGCCGCCTCCATACTCTTCCCGTCCCTGGGCGATTTGGTCATCAACGGGTTGTTGCTGCTCATCGGCGCAGCCTTTGTTCAGCGCTCGACCGATAGGCTGGGCACTCGACCAGTGAGCCTCCCCGAATCGTTCGTCTCTTGGGTGATCCTCCTAGCAGCGGCTGCATGGATCACGAACACCATCATCGGCTTGGTGAACGACAGCAGTGTCGACCTCGACCTGAACCATGTGCAAAGTCTCAACGGCGCGAGTGCCGCTGCGGTATTGGGTATTGCCTTGCTCTTCGGGAGTTGGCTTTTGCTCGCCGATACATTCCTTGCTGCGCTGAGGCGGTCGTCGGCATCGAGATCCTGGTTGTACAGCGGAGCCTTGGTGCTGTTCATCTCCATCGCGTTCCACCATCTTCAAGGTATCCGGGATACCATTCTCTTCTTGTGGCCCGTACCGTTGCTGGTCCTTATCCGTTGGGCACATGGTAGATATCGCTTCGTGCATGCCGTGATCGGACTCGGTGTACTTGCCGCGATCACGTCCCATGTGTTGACCAAATACACGCGGGACAGGGAGCAACGAGAGCGTATTGTCCTCGCCGAACGATCGAGCGTCAGAGAAGACCCGGTCGTGGAGTTGTTGTTCCGTGAGGTTGCCCCCGTGCTCCGCACGGATCCCGCTCTGCACGCGTTGATCACCTCGGGTAAGCCATGCACCTCCGGTGATCTGGAACTCGCGATACGAAGGATCTTCTTCGGGAATTTCTGGGAGCGTTACGATGTACACGTGTACGCTTTCGACGGCCAGGGCGTGCCCCGTTGCAACAGCGAAGGACAGCCACCGCGAAGCTTCGAGAGCATTGAACCACTCTTCAGTGAACACACCGCTTTGGCCGAAATGCCGGATCTGTTCTACGAACACGGTGGCGCTGAAGGATCATTCTACCATGCACGCTTGGTGGTGATGCCGAACGCCAACGCAACGCCCGGCCAGATCATCATCGAACTGCACCCGCGCTCTGCCGATGGCGGCCTCGGATTCCCGGACCTGCTTCTTTCCGGCGAGGACCCCTTGAGCGGACGGCTGGAACGATACGCCATGGCGCGCTATGAACATGGCCTCTTGGCCGATCGCGCCAACACGAATGGAGTGCCACTGCATTGGACCCGTGAATTAGGTGCTGACGGAACGCTCTGGTACCTAGAGAACGGGATCGAGTACCTCGCCAAGGGGTCCCCGGACAGCACCGTTCTCATCTTGGGAAAACCCATGCCGAGCCTCTTGGATAGGGCGACCACGTTCAGCTACCTCTTCGCCTTGTTCGCTCTGTTGCTCGCGGCCGTCATGTTGGCACGTGCGATCCTTCACAACAAAAGACTTCCGTCACTACTCATCGCCGGCAAGGTGCGTGCCGCCCTGCTTGTCTTCGGCGTGGTCAGCTTGCTCTTCTTCGGCGCTGGTGCCCAACGTTTGCTCACCAACCAGTACACCGAACGTGCCGAAGCCTCCTTGCTCGAGAAGGCGCGCTCTGCGCACATGGAGCTGCAGCAGAAGTTGAACGGACAACCTCCGCTCGATCATCGCAACGCTCCCTACCTTGAACACATCCTTGCCCAACAGAGCAATGTGCTGTTCTCTGACATCACCGTGTACGACGTACATGGCCATCTGCTCTCCTCCTCACGACCGCAAGTATTCGCCAGTGGACTACTGGGGCCGCGCATGGATGCCACCGCGTACGTGCGCATGGTGATCGACCAGACAAGTGATTTTGTGAATGAAGAGGCCATCGGAACCGCGCAATACCAAAGCGCCTATCTGCCTTTGCGCGATCGGCAAGGGCAAGTGCTCGGCTACCTCTCCCTCCCCTCCTTCGCGGATCAACGCCAGCAGGAACAAGAGCGCTCTGGCGTGCTGGTGGCCGTGGTCAACCTCTTCGTGCTGCTCTTCGCATTGAGCATCCTCGTGGCGCTCTTCATCAGCAATTGGACCACACGCCCGCTCTCCGCACTGAAACGCTCGTTGGAGAGCGTTGAGCTGCAGGATGCCAATAGGCCGCTAACCTACCCGGACAACGATGAGGTGGGGCAGCTGGTCGAAGTGTACAACCGCAAGGTGGAAGAACTCCGCGAAAACGCTGAACGATTGGCCCGCAGCGAACGCGAAAGCGCGTGGCGTGAAATGGCGCGGCAGGTGGCGCACGAGATAAAGAATCCGCTTACCCCGATGAAGCTCGGTATTGAACACTTCCAACACGCATGGGATCCACAGGCACCGGACGCACGCGAGCGATTGGAACGGTTCAGCCGAAGCATGGTACAGCAGATCGATGCGCTGAATGGTGTGGCCACTGCGTTCTCCCAATTCGCGCAAATGCCCATTGCGCAACCCATCACCTTGGACCTGAACGAGGTTGCTCGCGCGGCGGTCGATGTCTTCAGCGCCTCCCCTGACGTGGTCATTGAGCTGCATGGATCAAGCCCCTTGCTCGTGCATGCAGACCGCGAACATCTGCTGCGTGTATTCAACAACCTGTTGAAGAATGCCATGCAGGCGATCCCAGAAGGTGGTCATGGCCGGATCGATGTTCGCCTGTCGAGCAGGGATGGCCATGCCATCGCGGAGGTGCGAGACAACGGCACAGGCATACCGGAAGAGGCACGCGAGCGCATCTTCACCCCCAGCTTCACTACCAAGAGCAGCGGTATGGGGCTTGGTCTAGCCATGGTAAAACGCATCGTGGAGAATGCCGGAGGACGGGTTTGGTTCGAGACCGGCGAGGGCGAGGGTACCTCCTTCTTCGTTGCGTTGCCCCTCCGTTCGTAGCGGGTACATTTGTCGAATGTGGATCAGCTGGTCAACCGATCAGTTGATCAGAAAATGACCGATCATCGATGTCCTACACCAACCTCCTCATCACCGACGCCGATAACGTCCGCACCATCACCATCAACCGCCCCGACCAGCTCAATGCGCTCAACCGCGGCACCATCGCCGAGCTGGACCAGGCGCTGACCGAAGCGGAGGCGGATAAGGGCATTCGCGTGGTGCTGCTTACCGGCAGTGGTGCGAAGGCCTTCGTAGCCGGTGCCGACATCAAGGAGTTCGCGGACTTCAGTGTACCGGAAGGCAAGGCCCTCGCTGCGGATGGACAAAAGAAACTCTTCGATCATGTGGAGTACATGAGCAAGCCCGTGATCGCTGCGGTGAACGGTTTCGCGCTCGGTGGTGGCCTCGAACTGGCCATGAGCTGCCACGTGCGCATCGCCAGCGACAACGCCAAGATGGGCCTGCCCGAAGCGAGCCTCGGTGTGATCCCCGGCTACGGCGGCACACAACGCCTACCGCGCCTCGTGGGCAAAGGCAAGGCGATGGAGATGATCCTGAGCGCCCAGATGATCGACGCGAACGACGCGCTGCAATGGGGCCTCGTGAACCGCGTTGTACCACAGGATCAACTCCTGAGCACCGCCCACGAACTGGCCGTGCGCATCATGAAGAACAGCCCCACCGCCCTGGCCGCCGCCATCCGCGCAGTGAACGCCGGTTACGAGCCCGGCGCCAACGGCCTGCAACGCGAGATCGAGGAATTCGGCAAATGCTTCGGTACAGCGGATTTCAAGGAAGGAACAACGGCGTTCGTGGAGAAACGGAAGGCGAATTTCACGGGTGCCTGACAAGGATCTACATATCTCACCCCGGTACGGTTGGCTGATGGTGCACGGCGGCGTTCTGGCCTTCCTTACCGTCTTGATCCTTGTACAATTACATGCGGTAGGCGGGGCAATCATGCGGTCGGACGGTCACCGGGTGACCACACTGGAAATGGTCTATCTTGCGTGCTTGGTGGTGATCGCTGTGGTGCACGGCACAACGGTCTTTCGTTGGCCTGTGCGTGCCTCCCTCGACAGTCGGAGCGGCGCGTTAGTGCTCGGAAGACTCTTCAGTTCATCGCTCGTACTGAAGCCGGATGACCTTCGCGGATTCAGCCAAGTGGACGATCGCGATGTCCCGTTCGACATTGTCAACGAACACGGATTGGTCCTGTACTTGAAGAACGCGCGCCCCGTTCAATTGCGCTCGTTGAACCTCCAGGCAATAGCTCCTTTGCGCGATCTGTTACAAGAATGGGGCGTGCCATTCATTGGCAATGAGAGTTGGCCGCCGCTGTGGTCCCCCTTCCGCTACGCTTTTGATCGCGAATGAGCGCCCTCCGCAAACTCGCCGGCCAAACGGCCATCTACGGGCTTAGCAGCATCGTTGCGCGCTTCGTGAACTTCCTGTTGGTGCCACTGTACACCAGCAAGTTCGTGTTCGAGCCAGCCGAGTACGGGGTGGTCACCTCGCTGTATGCATGGACCGCCCTGCTCAACGTGGTGCTCACCTTCGGCATGGAGACGACCTACTTCCGGTTCGCTTCGAAGGACCATGTGCTGAAGAATCCGGATGGAGGACAAGCCCTCTACGCCACCGCGACCTACGGTCTACTATTCCCCGCACTGGCCTTCCTGTTGTTGGGGGGCGTATTCTCCGCCAACATCGCCGATGGTCTCGGTTTCGAAGCCTATGCCAGTTCCGTGTTGATGCTCGTCGCGATCATCGGTATCGACGCCATTACCACCATCCCCATGGCACGGCTGCGGCAAGAGTCCCGCCCGTGGAGGTACGCAGCCATCAACATGATCAGCGTGGCGGTGAACGTGGGGCTTAGCGTGTTCTTCATCCTGTATTGCATGAAGCGGTACAATATGGGCCAGAGCAATGCGCTCATCGATACGGTGTACGACCCGTCCTTCGGCTTGGCGTACGTTTTCGCGATCAACTTGGTGGCCACGGCGGTGAAGCTGCTGGTGCTCTTGCCTTCTTGGCCTTCCTTCCGTAAAGTTGACAAAAGCCTTCTGCGCGCGATGTTCGTCTTCGGTGCGCCATTGATGATCGCGGGCCTTGCCGGCATGGTGAACGAGACCGCCGACCGCGTGATCCTGAAGTATCTGCTCCCAGAGGACATCGCCGACAGCGAGATAGGCATCTACGGCGCATGTTACAAACTGGCGGTACTGATCACGCTCTTCATCCAAGCCTTCCGGATGGGTGCCGAACCCTTCTTCTTCAGCCACGCGAAAGAGAAGAACAGCCGCGAGACCTTCGCCAAGATCATGAACATCTTCGTGGCGGTGTGCATGAGCGCCTTTCTGGTGGTGATGCTCTTCCTTGATCTCTTCAAATGGTTCATCCCCAACCCGGCCTTTCACGCAGGCCTCCGCGTGGTCCCGATCCTCATGCTCGCCAATGTCTTCCTCGGCATATACTACAATCAAAGCGTGTGGTACAAGCTCACCGACCGGCCGCGTGTGGGTAGCACCATCAGCATCATCGGGGCGATCATTACCATCGTGCTGCTCTTCGCGCTGATCCCACACCTCGGCTACATGGGCGCCGCTTGGACCACGCTGATCTGCTACGCCAGCATGGCGGTGATCAGTTACGTGTGGGGGCAGAGGCATTTCCCTATCCCTTACAACGTGACGCGCGTGCTGTTGTACATGGCGGGGGCTGTTGTGTTGTGGTGGGGATGTGAGCAACTGATACTGGAGGGCCTGTTGAAGTATGCCCTGCGGTCGGCCGCACTGTTGATCTTTCTTGGCGTGGCATGGACGTGCGAAAAGGGTGCGCTGCGACCTTTGTCCTCATGAACGAAGTCCTCAAACAGCTCAGCGAAGTCCGCATCACCAACAAGAGCCACCACCCCCTCCCGCAATATGCCACGGAGCACAGTGCGGGCATGGACCTCCGCGCCAACCTCGACGCGCCCATCGTACTGGCGCCTGGCGGTTATGCACTGATCCCAACGGGTCTCTTTTTGGAATTGCCCGAAGGCACTGAAGCCCAAGTACGTCCTCGGAGCGGATTGGCGTTCAAGCACGGCGTCACGGTGCTCAATTCACCGGGTACCATCGATGCCGATTATCGCGGTGAGGTGGGTGTTCTACTGGTCAACCACGGACAGGAACCATTCACCGTGAACGATGGGGAGCGCGTTGCTCAACTGGTCATCGCCCGGTACCTGCGGGTAACTTTGGCAGAAAGTGCGGACCTTCGCGCCTCGGAACGCGGCGCAGGAGGCTTCGGCCACTCCGGCACGCACTGAGCAAAAGAGCTGAATGAAGATCATCGTCCCTATGGCGGGCATGGGCAAGCGGATGCGTCCGCACACCCACACCACCGCCAAGCCCTTGCTGCCCATCGCGGGCAAGCCAATCGTTCAACGCCTCGTGGAGGACCTGGCCGCCGTGGCCGGTGAGCCCGTGGAAGAAGTCGCGTTCATCACCAATCCGGCCTTCGGCAAGAAAGTGGAGGATGAACTGGTCGCCATCGCGAAAGGCATCGGCGCCAAAGGCACGATCCATTACCAAGAGGTGGCCCTTGGCACCGCACACGCGATCCTCTGTGCCCAAAGCGCCCTCAGCGGCCGCGTGATCGTGGCATTCGCCGATACGCTATTCCGCGCCCAGCTGAAGCTCGACAAGGATTGCGACGGCGTGATCTGGGTGAACAAGGTGGACGACCCGAAGCCCTTCGGCGTGGTGAAACTGGACGACAAAGGCATCATCACGGAGTTCGTGGAGAAGCCGCAGACCTTCATCAGTGATCTCGCGATCATCGGCATCTACTACTTCGCGGACGGCGAATACCTGCGCAAGGAGATGCAGTACTTGATCGACAATGACATCAAGGACAAGGGCGAGTACCAGCTGACCAACGCCATGGAGAACATGAAGCAGAAGGGTGCTCGCTTCAAGGCCGGCAGCGTGGATGTTTGGATGGATTGCGGCAACAAGAACGCCATGGTAGATACCAACACCAAGGTGCTCGGCTTCCTGAAGGATAGCAAGGATCTGGTCAGTACGTCCCTGAAAAGCACCAACAGTGTGGTGATCCCGCCCTGTTTCATCGGTGAGGATGTGACCCTGACGAACAGCATCGTTGGCCCGAACGTTTCCATCGAGAAAGGAGCGACCATCACGGGAAGCGTGGTGCGCAATTCGATCCTTCGCGGTGCCACACGTGTACAGGACTGCGTGATGGACAACAGCATGATCGGCGAACGCGCCATGGTATCCGGCACGGCCTTGGATGTGAGCATGAGCGACGACAGCACCTTCGGATGAACGCACTGAACACCCTGCCGGCGAGCTTGACCGCTCCACGTGGTCATCGGATCCCGGTGGGTCGTGGTTGGTTCGTTGGGCTCGTTTTGATCACCCTACTTAGCGCCTGCAGCGGAAGCAAAGCGGTAACGGACAGGACACCGGCGCCGGAAAGCCCGACCGCTGTTGAGCCCGGAACGGACAAGCGTGCCCAGACCATGCGGTTGTTCATGGAGGCCACACAAGCGCGTCTCGCCGGGCAGGTGCCAAAGGCCGTACAACTCTACCAACAGTGCTTGAAGCTGGACCCCAGCAACGGTGCTGCGATGTTCGAGCTGAGCAAACTCTACCACCAAGGACAGAACTACCCCGCTGCTGTGGATCACGCCAAACGGGCGGTGGCTGCGGACAAGGACAACATCTGGTACCGTTTCCTACTGGCCGACCTCTACTCCCAGAATGGCAAGGCCGATGATGCAGCGAGCGTCTACCGAGACATCCTCGCCAAGTGGCCCGATCGCTACGAGGTGTACTTCGACTTGGCCAACATGCTGGCCTACAGCGGCAAAGTGGATGAGGCGATCAAGGTGTACGACGATACCGAGAAGCGTTTCGGACTGAGCGAGGAGCTGATCATGCAAGAGTTCGGTATGCTGAGCCAGAGCGGCCGCGGGACCGAAGCACAGGCCTTGGTTGAACGTGCTATCAAGGCTTTCCCCGAAGACCCTCGGTACATGGGGCTGCTCGCCGAAGTGTTCGATCAACAAGGTGAACACGAGAAAGCACTGGAACAATACCGCAAGACCCTTGCACTGGACCCTGGCAATAGCATGCTGCGCATTGCGCTGGCGGAGCACTACTACTCCAACGGCAAGATGGACGAGGCCTACAACGAACTCGGGGAGGCCTTCTTGGACCCCGACCTCGACATCGATGCCAAAATGCAGGTGCTCATCGGTTTCTTCGAGATGACCGACAACGAGGGCGAGAAGCCCGGTGACCGTCCCGACCTCATCCGCCGCTCGTACGGGTTGATCGAACAACTCGAAAAGGCCCATCCCGAAAGCGGAAAGCCACACACCATCCATGGCGATTTCTTGTTGCGCGATGGCAAGTTCCCCGAAGCGCGCGACCAATTCCGCGAAGCATTGCGCACCGAAAAGGAACGCTTCCCGATCCACATGCAATTGCTGCAACTGGATCTGCAATTGCGCGACTACCCCGCCCTTCATGCCGATGCGGAGGAGACCATGAGCCTGTTCCCGACCGTGCCGGAGCCGTACCTGTACAACGGCATAGCGTTGTCCCAGCTCAGCAAGCACGACGAAGCCATTGAAACACTGATCACTGGCCGCGATGTGGTGGTGGACAACTCCGCATTGATGGCGCAATTCTGGAGCAGTTTGGGCGACGCCTACAACGAAGCCGCGCGCTTCGCCGATTCCGATAAAGCGTACGATAAAGCGCTTGCGCTGGAACCAAACAATGCCGGTACCTTGAACAACTACGCCTATTACCTGAGCGTGCGCAACGAACAGCTGGAGAAGGCCGAGCGGATGAGCAAACGCTCGTTGGAGATCACGCCAGGTTCCGCAACGTACATGGACACTTACGGCTGGATCCTCTTCCGCGCGAAACGCTTCCCCGAAGCCCGCACGTGGATCGAGAAAGCCCTGTTGACAGGCGAGCCCGACGGCGTGGTCGTGGAGCACTATGGGGACATCCTATTCGAATTGGGCGATACCTCCAAGGCCATGGAACAGTGGCGCTTGGCAAAGCAGTTGGGCGGCGGTACGGACCTCTTGGATCGGAAGATCAACGAAGGGATAAGGGTGGAATGAAGGGAGGGCTCAAAGCGTTGGTGCTACTGGCGCTCCTTCTATCGGCCGCGTGCAAGACCCCCCGCCCGATCACCATTCTCAACCGCGAGCTGCCCGCGCGATCGCCGGAAAAGCTCTTGGACCGCGTGCTGGCGAACGACGTGGACACCTTCCGGTATTACTCCGCCAAGGCGACTGTGGAGCTGGTGCTTCCTGAAGGCAAGAAGAGCTTCAAGGCGCAGATCCGTTCGGTGCGTGACAGTGCAGCTTGGGTGAGCGTGATCCCCGCATTGGGCATCGAGGTGGCACGGGTGCTTTTGACGTCTGACAGCCTGAAGCTGATGGACAAGTTGCACGACCAATATTTCGTTGGTGATACTGCCGCCGCAGCGGCCAAATTCGGACTGCAACCCAGTCTCTTTCTGTTGCAACAGGCCCTGCTCGGGAAAGCCATCGGCATTGAACCGGAAAGCAAGTACCGATCGGATCGCGAGGATGGGCAGTACGTGCTCACCAGCAAGGAACGTCGTCGCTTTGTTCGTGCCGCGGAGGACATCAGCCCCGGCGACACGCTGGCCAAGGATCGCGACATGCGGGAGAAACGCCTGGAACGCACTCTTCGCAAAGCCGAAGAGAAAGAAGCGGTGGTGTTGCGCTATTGGATCGAACCGGACAGCTTCCTCGTGACCCGTGTGCAGATCGTCGACCTCATACACGACCAGACCGCCGAGGTGCGTTATGAAGAACGAGGTGGCGCCGATCAGTACTTCCTCCCCACACGGATCAGCATCACCCTGAGCGATACCAACAAACAAGCGACCGGCACCTTGGAACTCTCGCGGATCCAACGCGAAGGCCCTTTGCAAATGAACTTCCGCATCCCGGATAAATTCACCCCGATGCCATGAAGAACGTCCCCTTCATCCGACTCCTCTTCGGACTGCTGTTGGTGGTGCTGGCCTTGCCGACCCTTGCCCAGAACCGCAAGGATCTGGAGAAGAAACGCGCGGCGTTGGACCAACAGATCAAGACCACCACCGCGCTGATCGACCAAGCCCGCAAGGAACAGCGCGTCACGCAGGAACAGTTGCAATTGCTCGAAAGCCAGATCCGAGCGCGCGAGCAATTGATCCATACCATGAACAGCGAACTCCACCGTGTGGACCAACTGATCGCGGAGGATGTTGAACTGGTGGCATCCTTGAAGGAGGACCTGGTCCACCTGAAGGAGGAGTACGGTCGCATGTTGCTCTTCGCGTACCGCAATCGCAGCGCTTACGATCGGATGAGCTACCTGTTTGCCTCTACGAGTTTCCAGCAAGCCTACAAACGTTCGCGTTACCTCGCACAGATCGCTGAGCAGCGCACACGCCAAGCGGCGTTGATCGAAGAAACGCGCGCGACGATCGATCAGCGTTTGACCGACCTACAAACCCAGCGCGAGGAGAAGAACAAGCTTGTAAGCCAACAACAGGCCGAAAGGCAGCGCCTCAGCAGCGATCGCAACGGCCAGCAGAGCGCTCTGAATGGTTTGAAGAAGGAAGAAGGACGCCTGCGAGAGACCCAAAAGAAACAAGCGAACCAACGTCGGGACCTGGATGCGGCGATCCGCAAGGCGATCGAAGCTGAACTGAAGCCCAAGGCCACAGCAGGCAGTAAGCCAGGCACCTCCGGCAAACTCGACCTGACCCTCACCCCCGAAGCAAAGGAGTTGAACGCTGACTTCGAGAAGAATCGGGGCAAACTTCCGTGGCCCGTGGAGAAAGGCGTGATCACCAGCCGATTCGGACCCCAGCCTCACCCAGTACTGCCCGGCATCAAGATCGACAACAACGGCATCGACATCACCACTGAGAAGAATGCAACGGTGCGTGCTTTGTTCCGAGGCGAAGTGAGCAGCGTGATCGTGATCCCCGGTGCGGGTAAAGCAGTGATCTTGAGCCATGGTGCCTACCGAACGGTCTACAGCAACCTGCGCGAGGTGAGCGTGACCAAAGGCCAGAAGGTCGACACCAAGGGAACGTTGGGAACCGTGCTTACAGATGACAACGGCTCCGTAGCCCACGTGGAGCTGTGGAAGATCACAGCCGATGGCCTAGTGAAGGTGGATCCCGGCCCGTGGTTGTTCCGATGACCAGCGCCCCAAGGAAGCGCTACCTTT
Organism: uncultured Bacteroidota bacterium; assembly: GCA_902826215.1. Taxonomy (GTDB): domain Bacteria; phylum Bacteroidota; class Bacteroidia; order Flavobacteriales_F; family PHOS-HE28; genus PHOS-HE28. The sequence goes on along the minus strand of CADEDY010000001.1, from coordinate 10,239 downwards.
GACGACCAATTCCGCAAGGACCATGTCCACACTCCCTCTTTCCATTCTCCTCGGCGTCATCGGACCATGGCAGATCGTGCTGGTCGTTGTGGTGCTTCTGCTGCTATTCGGTGGCAAGAAGATCCCCGAGCTCATGCGCGGCCTAGGGCAGGGCATGAAGGAATTCAAGGACGCCAGCAAGAACGACGACAAGAACGAGCCCGGGAAGTAGTCCCGTTGCCCTGCGATCGTGAGCACGACCAAGACCTTGACCGAGGCCCGTGCCCTGCTTTCGAGCGGTGGTAGCGTGGTGGGCGCTACCGAGCAAGCCTTGGCTGCTGCGGAGGCTCAACAGTACCTCAACGCATTTCTCGAACTGTTCCCGGAAACGGCTTTGGAACAAGCCGCTCGCGTGGACGCCAAATTGAAGGCCGGTGATGCTGGGCCGCTAGCGGGTCTAGTGCTCAGCATCAAGGACAACATCTGCTACAAGGACCATAAGGTGAGCGCAGCTTCGCGCATCCTCGAAGGCTTCACCTCGTTGTACAGCGCTACGGTGGTAGAGCGTTTGCTCGCCGCTGATGCGGTGATCCTGGGCCGCACCAACTGCGACGAGTTCGCCATGGGCAGCAGTAACGAGAACAGCGCTTTCGGCAACGTCAAGAATCCAGTGGACCCGACCAAGGTTCCTGGAGGAAGCAGTGGCGGTGCGGCTGCAAGCGTCGCAGCGAGCATCGTACATGCCGCGCTCGGTAGCGACACCGGTGGTTCCATTCGCCAGCCGGCCTCGTTCACGGGTACTGTTGGTTTCAAGCCCACCTATGGACGTGTCAGCCGCTACGGGCTGATCGCCTTTGCCAGCAGTCTCGATCAGATCGGCCCTTTCGCGCACACGGTGGACGACACCGCAGCGGTCTATTCCGCCATGGCCGGCCAAGACCCGAAGGACAGCACAACCAGCAGCCGACCAGTGGAGCCCATTTCCCTGGAGCATCCCAGGAAGCTCCGCATCGGCTACTACCGCGAAGGACTTGAACGCCCCGGCATGGATCCCGAAGTCGTCGCGCATCTGCAAGCACACATCGATCGCCTGAAAGCCGAAGGACACACCGTGGAGCCGATCGACGTGCCTTTGCTGGACCACCAGGTCCCCACGTATTACATTTTGGCAACCGCCGAGGCCAGCAGCAACTTGGCCCGCTTCGATGGCATCCGTTTCGGCCACCGCAGTAAAGTGGCTCAAGGCGTGGACGAGACCTATCGCCTCAGTCGTTCCGAAGGCTTCGGACCCGAGGTGAAACGCCGCATCCTTCTTGGCACCTTCGTGCTCAGCGCGGGCTACTACGATGCCTACTATGCCCAAGCGCAGCGTGTGCGTCGCATCATCCGCGATCACACCCTGGCCGCCTTCGAGCGTTTCGACCTGATCCTGAGTCCCACCTGTCCTGGGACCGCCTTCGGCCATGGCGCCATCACGGACCCGATCACGATGTACCTGCAGGATATCTTCACCGTGCAGGCCAACCTCGCCGGAACGCCTGCGATCAGTCTGCCTACCGGCACGCATAGCAACGGCCTGCCATTCGGGATCCAACTAACTGGAGCGCCGTTCGCCGAAGCGAAATTGTTGGCGGCATCGAAGGTGTTGTTCGGCTGTTGACCGCCTCTTTCTGGGCCGTGGTCATGGGCCCGATGGGGCATATCCTTCGCTTCTGACAATTCGCTGTGGACATAACAAAGCCGCTGATCCAGCGTATTACAGATAGCTTTGGAACCCATGTCGTTCATCCTCCGGAATCTCGCCTTTGTCGCACTGATCCCCTTGGTGGCCAGTGCTCAACCCGGAACGCCCTTGCCACTGATGGTCGATGACCCGGTTGCCAAGAGCTTGGATGACCTTGCTGTGCTTCCTTGGGTGAAGAACTCACCACTGCACGCCGACACGGTAAAGTTGAACGTACACGGCTTTCCTGCTACCTACATCCCCGCTTGGCCAGAAGCCACTTACGGGAGCCGCTTGCAATTCTTGGATGGCCACACGCCCTTCGAGTTGACCTACAACCCGGTGGTGCAATCGTACATCGACCTGTACGCCGTGCGCAAACGCGAGATGACCTCACGCATGCTGGGGCTCGCCGATCTGTACTTCCCGGTTTTCGAGGAATACCTGGACCGCCACCACATGCCGCTGGAATTGAAATACCTCGCTGTGGTGGAGAGCGCCCTCAACCCTTCTGCCCGGTCGCGTGCCGGTGCTGTTGGCCTTTGGCAGTTCATGCTGCCCACGGGCAAAATGTTCGGCCTGAAGGCCACCAGTTATGTGGATGAACGACATGATCTGCACAAGAGCACCGAGGCGGCCTGCGACTACCTCGCATACCTCTACAAGATGTACGACAACTGGGAACTGGCACTGGCGGCCTACAATTGCGGCCCGGGTAATGTGAACAAGGCGATCCGGCGCAGTGGTGGCGTGAAGGACTATTGGAGGATCTACGACCACTTGCCGCGAGAGACCCGTGGCTATGTGCCCGCCTTCATTGCGGTGAACTACGTTTTCGCGCACGCTGCTGATCACAACCTTTATCCCGTGGTGCCGATGTATTGCGCACACCAAGTGGATACGGTACAGGTGTGCTACCCGCTTGACCTTGCACGTGTTGCGCAACTTACCGGTGCTTCCGCTCAGGAAGTGCTCGACCTCAACCCGACGTTCAAGCTCGGCATGGTGCCTGATGTCGATCAACCCGTGACCGTCTATCTGCCCAAGGAGGCGACCGGCATCTTCGTGAACAACGAGGACAGCTTGCGGTATGCCTTCGCAACGGCGACGCCGCGATCCGAGCCGACCGTTGCGTCAACGGCCAGCGAAACACGAACGACTTCGACACCGCGCTATCACACCGTTCGTAGTGGGGAATCGCTCGGGTCCATTTCCCAGAAATACCACCTTTCGGTGACTGAACTCAAGCGGCTAAATGGCTTGCACGGCACCTTGATCCGAACCGGACAGAGATTGAAAGTGGGCACCGTGAACAAAGTGGTCTCCGCGCAGGCCACACCCACGCAAAAGCCCGATGTCTCATACGTCTACTACGAAGTACAGCCCGGCGATACGTTGAACAACATCGCTGAACGCTACCCCGGCACCACCGTGGATGACCTGCGGAAGTTGAACGTCGATATCGAGAAGGAGGAGCTTACCCCGGGTCGCAAGATCAAAGTAGCTGTCGAGAAAGGCTGATGAACACCTTCAGGCCCTTCCTGCTGCTTCTGGTCCTTGTGGCTTGCTCACCGAGCCAGAAACACTTGCCGAACGCATCAGGTGCCCCGGGGGAGATCCTCGTAGTCATGGACAAGGGTCATTGGGAGAGTGGTCCCGGTGTCTTGGTCCGTTCCATTTTCGAACAGCCGATCGCTTCGCTTCCACAGCGCGAACCGCGTTTCAAATTGGTACAGGTCCCGCCAAAGGCATTCGGGTCGCTATTGCTCACACACCACTCGGTCCTGTTCGCTGCGATCGGCCAAGCGGGTGACACTGCTGGCACCGGCCTGACACCGGACCGCTATGCGCAAGGTCAACTCTTTTTGCAAGTTTCTGGTGCCGATGGAGCCGCTTGGGAACGCGCCTTCGCCAACGAGGCCGATGCTGCGGTCAGTCGCTTCGAAACGCATCAGTTGGACCGCCTTCGCAAACAGGTGGCCAAAGAGCGCGACCCGGAATTGGTGGCTTCAGTAGAGAAGGTCCATGACGTTCTCTTGGAAATTCCCAAGGGGTATCGCATCATGAAACAGGACAGCAACTTCACGTGGTTGGAACGAGACCGGCTCGTCTCCGGATCAGGCTTGGAACACAACGTGATCGAAGGCCTGCTGATCCACCACCAACCCTATCGCAGCGATACGGTATTCAATGTGTTGAACCTGGTGAACCTGCGCGACAGTATCACCAAGAAGTATGTGGAAGGGCCGGCACCCGGTAGTTACATGATCGTGCAGCGCCGCTTCGAGACCTTGGACCTCATGCCGCAAGGCGCGGTGACCGAACTGGACGGCCATTATGCCTACATCATGCACGGCCTGTTCGGCATGGAAGGCGCCAAGATGGGAGGGCCCTTCGTGAGCATGACCACGGTTTGCGAACCGCAAGTGCGCATGATCACCGTTGAAGGATTCGTCTATGCGCCTCAATTCAACAAACGGGAGTACGTGCGCGAACTCGAAGCGATCCTCCGGTCCACGCGTTTCGGACCGAAGTGCATCCCGTTGAGCACCAAGGGTTAGGACAGTTCGGCCTTCGTAGTACTCAACAGGTCATCGACATTTGTTGATATTTCGACGATGTCTCTGATGCGCTCATCACCTAATTTGCGTTTTCCCGAGTGACGATCCAACCGTCGATCAGGATCAAACATGGACCTTTCACGCATCCGCCCCTTCGCCCACAAACACTGTCGGTTCAAGTTGCGCAATGGCAAGGAAGTCTTTGGTGTGATCTGGGAAGTGGAGACGGCTTCTGTTGCGCAGGGTGACGCATCGGACAAGCACCTGTTCTTCGCCAGTGTGCGCGACTACGAGCGCTTGCAAGTGGAGCCGCATGGGCCCGTTAGCGTCATGGACATGCCCCCCGAGGAGATCGTCCATGTGGAGAGCTTGGCCAGCTGATCCGTTCTATTCCACTTTTCGGGCACGCCAAAGAAGGAAGGCGTAGTTGCGCGCTACATCTTTCAATGCGCTGAATCTTCCCGAGGCGCCGCCGTGGCCTGCCTCCATGTTGACGTGTAACAGGATCGGTGCATCGCCTTGTTGATGATCACGCACGCGTTGCACCCACTTGGCGGGCTCCCAGTACTGCACTTGACTGTCGTGGAACCCACTACCGACCAGCATGGCAGGATAGGCTTGATCCTTCACGTTGTCGTAGGGCGAGTAGCTGAACATCCGTTCATAGGCTTCCTTCTCCTTCGGATCGCCCCACTCCTCGAATTCACCCGTCGTCAAAGGAATACTCTCGTCCAACATGGTGGTCACCACATCCACGAAAGGCACGTCGGCTATGATGCCGTTCCAAAGGTCGGGGCGCATGTTGACCACCGCTCCCATGAGCAGACCACCGGCACTGCCACCCCAAGCGTAAAGTCGAGCAGGATCGGCATACTTCAAACGCACCAGCGCATCACCACAGTCGATGAAGTCGTTGAAGGTGTTCATCTTGTCCTCCATCTTCCCCGTCTCGTACCATTCCCGGCCCAGCTCCTCGCCACCGCGGATGTGCGCAATGGCGAACACGAATCCGCGATCCAGCAATGACAATCGCGAACTGCTGAAGGTCGGGTCGATGGAGATCCCATAGCTGCCATAGCCGTACAGCACCAAGGGTGAGGTTCCGTTCAGGACAGTGCCTTTGCGGTACACCAGGGATACCGGAACCTTCACACTGTCGCGCACAGCGATCCAGATCCGTTCGCTCGCGTAGTTGGCCGGGCTGAAAGAGCCGACCACTTCTTGTTGCTTCAGCAGACGATCGGTCTTGGCATTGAGGTCGTGCTCGTAGACACTGCTAGGCGTGGTGAGCGATGTGTAGCCATACCGCAACTTATCGCTCGCCCACTCGGGGTTCGTGCCGCTATAGCACACATAGGCAGGGTCGTGGAACGCGATCTCATGTTCCCTCCCATCGCTCAACCGACGCACCACCAGATGCGTGAGGCCTTCACGGCGTTCCGTGAAAACGAGGTGATCCTTGAAGACATCAACATCCTCAAGGAAAACATCCGCTCGGTGCGCGAGCACCTCTTTCCACTTTCGCTTGTTCCCCGTATCGCCTTCGGCACATTCCATCAAGCGGAAGTTGAGGGCTTTCCAGTTGGTAACGATGTACCATTTACCCGCTGCGCCATCGATCCCGGGAACATGCATCGCCGTGTGTTCATGGTCCTCTTCGCGCGGAAGGAAAACCCGGAAGTCTCCCTTCGACTCCTTCACGGATAGGATGAGGTGCTCACTACTGGTCGTGCTCTCGGTCGTGATCATCACGAAGGCATCGCTACGGCTGCGGTACACATCGCAACTGAAGCCCGGGTCCTTCTCCTCGAAAACGACCACATCGTTGGCCTCATCGGTCCCGAGTTCGTGGCGGTAGATCCGATAGCTGCGCAGGGTTTCATCCTTGCGTGGATAGAAGATGGTGCGGTCGTCGGCCCAGGCACAACCGCCTCCGGTATTGGTGATCACATCGGGCAGGTCCTTGCCGGTGCTCAGGTCCTTGAAGCGAAGCTCGTATTGCCGGCGCCCCACTTTATCCTCGCTGTAACAGACCAAGCCATTCCTTGGGCTGATCTCGAAGTCGCCAAGATCGTAGTAGGTGCTACCGAGCGCCATCGCGTTCTCATCCAGGAAGTCCTCCTCCTGTGCGCCTTCTACATCCTTGCGACGAACTTGAACAGCGTACTCCTTCCCTTCCTCGTAGCGCGAGTGATACCAATATCCGTTCTCGCGGTAGGGCACGCTCATATCGCTCTCTTTGATCCGGGCCTTCAACTCCTTGAAGAGCTCTTCGCGCAACGCAGCCACTGGCGCAAGCATGGAGTCGCAGTACGCGTTCTCCGCCTCCAGGTGTGCCACGACTTCTCGTGTGTGCGCATCGGGCTCAGCAGCATTACGTTGCTCTTCGCTCAACCGCATCCAATGGTATTCGTCGTTGCGCGTATGACCATGAACGGTCATCGCAAAGGGCTTCTTCACCGCTTGCGGCGGTGTTGGCTCGGAGGCATTCATCGTTGTCGGGGCGTTCTGGCAGCCGAACAAGAACACGGCCATGCTAGCAAGGAAAAGGGGCCGATGGTACGGTTGCATGATGGGCCACAAGGTAGCGCCGCCCCCTGTTTCAACCGAGCACGCTATGGAGCACTGCAGGAGATCGCAATTCACCCAGCCCATCGATGTGCATGCGGAAATAGAGCAGCAGGTGATCCAACAGCTCTCGCCGCTGTGCAGCGGGGATCGAAAGACCTGACAAGGAAGCGAGATCCACATCCAAAAGCGCCTTCAAATGTGAACTGAGCCCGGGGCCCATGGTATGCCCATGTTCCGCAGCGCCGCGAACGAACTCCCCTTCGCGCAGGTCGAACCGGTCTTCACCAGGCAAGGGCGCCGCAGGCCGAAAGCCGAGGTGGCCTGAAAGCTGCACGAGAAAGGCTACCGGGAAATGGCGGATATCCGAACCCGTGTCCATGGCTTCGAGGGAATCTTCTACGAAAGCGAAAAGCTCGGAGTCGGCCGACTCACCTCGTAGGACCTTGTACAGCACTTCCTGCACGAAAAGTGCGAGCGTTCCGCGAACAGGGTCGAAAGCAATGTGGCGATATGGCCGATCGAGCCTTAGTTCGCGTGCATTGAGCAAGTCGCGATCCGTGTGTTCAAGGGCGACGATCTCGACGCGGTTCAGGGGTTGCAAAGAGGCTGCTGATACCCCCCCCTTCTTGCTCGTCCGCACCATGAATGAACGAGCCCCTAGCTGTTCGGTGTACGCCTTGACCACCGTGGTGCTATCTCCATGGCGAATGGCTTTGAGAACGACGGCGCGTGTGGTGTGCAACATGGATCCTGACAGGTGACCAGCAGCGGTGCATCAAGGACACCTGTGAAGCGAACTCAATGCACGAGCAGCAACTTGGTGTTGCACTTGTATGAACCGCTCACATCACTAGCGAAGACAAGGTAAACACCGGTGCTGGCCCGACGACCGCTCATGTCGTTGCCGTACCAGATCGCTTGGCCACCCTCGGAAGTAGTGCGATAAACGAGGTTACCGCTCACGTCCGTGATCTTCACCTCACTGTCCCGCACCAGACCCGTGATGGCAATGGGACCCGTATAGGTTTCGCGAACCGGATTGGGGAAGACCGATGCACATTCGTTGTCGCTCAGGCCTTCCGTAGCTGTTCCGCGGTAGCCCATGATGCCCCTATCCGTGGCTATGTAAACCTCCCCTGTCTCACCGTCGAGTGCGAGGTTGGTCACGTTGTTGCTCGGTAATGGGCTGTTCTCTGCCGTGAAGTGCAGGATCTGTTCTCGACCATCGGCCGATACCAAATAGGCACCGCTGCCCTGTGTGCCGATCCATTTGCGGTTGGCGCCATCCACTTGGATGGAGCTTACCGTTTCCGTTTCCAGAAGGATCTGCACATTGCCATCCTGTTCGATCAGGATCTGCTGAGCATCGAACTCCTCTCCTGAAAAGACCGCCTCCTGGGTGTAGATGACCGCGATCCCTCGGCTCGTGCCTATCCAGATCTGATCATCAAGATCCTCTGCAACGGCGAATACATCCGGTGCGGGCAGTCCTCCGGCGCCCATTTGAGTACCCACAAGCTTGTATTGGTCATCTTCCGTACTCGAAAGCGAATTGCCGCTATCGTAGACCAACAGGCCATTGCCACGGGGTCGGATGATCCACTTGTAGTTGTTGTTACGTGATGAAACGATCTCCGAGACCAGCAGGTTCCCGTTCAACAACGTACCAGGATTGAACCTGTACCATTCGCCCTGCTTGCTCCGCGCAACGATGCACCCCGCCGAAGACCATGGATTGGTCATCCATAGGTTGTCCTTCTCGTCATAGGTCAACCCAGCGACGTACAGCCGTCCCTGGTATGGGTTGATGTCTTCGCCCAAGGTGCTGTTGCTCGCGTTGTAGATCGCGATCAACTCCCGGTTGCGGAACTCTAGAAGGCCCTCGTCCCAACTGCCGGCAAATGCGTGGTCGGGGTCGTTCGGATCCACGACCACCGCGATCACATCGTTCGTCGCCGCTGCGAAATCGTTAACGCCGAACATCAAGGGCGAGTTGTCCCGATCCACTGAAGTCCATCGACCGTCCTCGTAGATATGGACACCATCCTTCAAGAACGTATTGTCCCATGTGCCCGTTACCGCACCAGTTGCTACATACAAGGCTCCTCCTCCTGCCGACATCCGCCATGCAGTGCTGGTCTTGGGTCCATTCGGCAGTACTGCAGAACCTTGGTCGTTCCCTAGCGCTTTGACGAGACCAAGCTTTCGATCAGCGACCCAAGCATACCCCTCGGTGGATCGCAACGCAGTGTTGGGCGTAGCGAAACCACCAGCATACCCGAAAATGAATCCCTCCTCAGTAAGATCCGCTCGGTACGTGTGCAGATCCGCTTCATGGGGTATCACGACGAACTGGCCATCGGCCGATACGCTCAAACTGCGATTGACTTTGCCGAACAAGGGTTCAAAGCGGGTCCAAGAATTCGACTCTTCCAGTACCAGTAGCGTATCGCCTCCGGTATTCCGCTGTGCATTCAACAACACGCGCTGACCCAGACTTGCCACCGCATTGAAGGGTCCCGTGGACAATGGTTCGCCCATGTCCGTTCGCTTGCGCCAACTATCGAAGGACGCCAGATTCGCCGCCGTCCTGCTCGCTACGAATAGACCCGTATTCGCGGCCGCATAAATGGAGTCCTGCGTCATGGTTATTCCATTCACTCGAACCTGTGAGCCGGAAGGTCCGATGAACCACGTATCCCGCACTTCGCGCGCTTGGAGGTCGACAACGACAATGCCGAACCCGCATCCGAGGAACGCTGTGGAACCCTGCATGTAAGCACAGTAAACACCCTTGTTGCCGATGATGGAACTTCGCTTGATGTCGCCGACGTTCCAACTGGTCCCACCCTGCACAAGATCAAGATTGCCATTGGTGTAGAAAACCAAAAGTGCGCCCAAGGTCTCGTTCCAAGCAAGTCCTTGAATACCGACATCATTCAGTGCGTTCGTTTTGTTGATGCGCTCGATCTCACCACTGGCCGGATCGTATCGGAACATGCTCGTGGTAGATGCCGCATACACATGCCCACCGCCTTCAGCAACGGCGATCAACGTGGTATACGGAAAGTGGTCGCGCCATTCGCCGATCGAACTCTCGCCCTGGGCCAGTGTCAAGTGGCTAAGGATCAGGAACAGGAAGGTAGGAAGTAGGGTCCAGCGCATGGTATTCAATAGGGTGCAATGCCAACAACGCGATCGGAGTCCGATCGGTATGGGCCAAGGTACGGTGGGGTGGATATCGGCGAACTACCGGGCCTTGGCCTCGCACTAATTTCAGGTCTTTCGGGCCAGAAAGCAAGATGCCCCGGGATACGGGGCATCTGATCGTTGAGGTCGCGTGCGGATTCGAACCGCAGTAGCAGCTTTTGCAGAGCTGTGCCTAGCCACTCGGCCACGCGACCG